>CAVZGQ010000005.1:0-414103 GCA_963774885.1 uncultured Acidimicrobiaceae bacterium | reverse complement strand
CTCTTCCTGACTTCCTGAATAGATTCGTGCGCCCTAGGCGTGTGCCCCATCGGGACTCCTGCCCAGCTCGCTGCGAACAAGCGCACCGAGAGAACCGTTGGCCGCGATGTAGCCGTCTCCAAGTTCCCGCATATGGGCTTCAAGGCGGCGTATCGCCTCTTCTGCAGGAACGTCTTTGAGCACGAGAGCCGAGACCTCAAGGCCCGACGTGAAGTCGTGAAAGGCGTCGAGTTCATCGCTAGCGTGTCGTCAAGGACCCGAACACGCAGACGGCTGAGTTCCACTCCGGAGTCGTAGGAGTCCCGGTCAAGCTCGGTCGGCAGTCGGACGAGCTGCCCCTGCTCGCGGAGGGTGTTCTGGTCCTGCAGCAACACTTTGGCGGTGGCGCGGATTTGACGCTGCAAAACGTCCTGCAGCTCCAGGAGCAGGTTGAGCTGGAAGTGTGTTTGCGCTCGTCCAACCGCTCAGCCAACTCCGTTCGCCTGATCTCGGTGTCTTGTTCGGCGGTGCGGCGATCCCGCGCCTCCGCCATCGCGGCTGGCAAGCGAATACCCGCCGAGACCAGTGAGGGATGGCACCAAAATGGCGAGCGCTGCCAGCCAGTCGGGCACATTGGTCACGAACCGACCGTACATCCAGGCCGTGACTCTTCCGGCGGAACTGGAAGCGGGAGATACTGAGACGGTGGCGAATGAGGATCATGAGCGGGCCGTCTGCCTCGTGGCAGCTCAAGCGCTCGCCCGTCGCCGGGCAGGTTGTGAGTTTGTAGTGGACGGCTATCCGGACGAGGGCGAGCGTACTGAAACACTGAAGCTGTCGACATGATCGGCCATGACGACGTTGGCGCCGTGGCGGTTGAGCACAAGATCTGCTCCAGGCCTACCCCTCCCAGACCCTGGACAACGTGAGGATGCGTCAGCTCTTTGAGGGTTTCCCCTCGCGATTCGGGCCCCTCAGCCTGCCTCTCCCTGGCTACTACACCTTCAAGCGTTGACCTGGGGGCAGCCGCCGGAGTTCGAGGCGACCCAGACCACTTGGCGAGGACGGGTGAGCAGTGGGTGCGGGATACGGCACCAACGCTTCCCGAGCCAGAGATTCCGCCTCGGCGACCGAACCACGCCCAGACCGAGCTGCCCGGACCTCTGCAAGTGACGCTCTATCGGCTGCGAGACGGCGTTGGGGAGGAGGGCTCCTTGCGGGTGACGCTGCTCTTTCCCGGCGACATCGAGACCAAGCGGGCATCCCGTGCCGAAACGGCGCTCCAGCGAAAGGCGCCCCAGCTCGAAGCGGCTCGCCGTCGGGCGGTTCAACCCTGCTGGTCCTGGAGTCCCATGACTTCGTCCTCAGCAACGATGTGGCCATCGATCAGGCCATTCACCGAGCGTCTCAGGGATTCAGCCCGTTGCCTGAACACATCGCAGTCGTGGACACCTCAGCAGATGACGGTGCTTGGCGGGAGCACGCGATAAAGGTTGACGACCGATGGTCGCCCGCAGCGCTCGACCTCGGGCCGACTTGAACCACTGCTCAGTTGTACTTTGTATAGAGTTCTTGACATTCCTGGGCACTCACGAAGGCAGCTCGGAGTGCCTCCGTACCAGTCCAACGTCCGGGAGTACCGACAGAAGGCCGGCCTGTCCCAGGAAGCCCTTGCGCGCGAGCTGGGGGTGAGTCGACAGACTGTCGTGAATATCGAGAAGGGCTTGAGTGAACCGAAGGTCCTGCTCGCCATCGCCTTGGGCGCCATTTTGGGTGTCGCCCTGGAAGAGCTGTTCCGAAAGGGGACGACCTGAAATGAACCAAGCCCAAGTGGTCAAGTGCAACCAGATCGCCGACTTCCTTCGTCGGCGAATCACTTTCATCCCGAATGCCTACGGGCATTCGTGGGGCCGCACCGCCTGGCAGAACCGCTGCCACGGTCGACCAGTTCGCCAAGGACCTGGTGGCCGATGCCGAGTTCCGCTCACTCCAGCTCGGGACATGGCTCGGTACCACCGACGGCGAGGTCATCGAGACCGCCGTGGGTATGGTGATCCCGCCCTTCTACCGCCCGAGTACGACTGGCGGTCGACGGCCTGAAGCTGGCCGCCCGCCTCCAGCAGCAGGACGGTCAGCAAGTGGCCGGCAAGGTTGCCCTCTCCATCGTCGGGCCAGCCTCTTGCCGTAGGAGTGGTCGCGCTTGGACGCAGTGCCGCCTGAACCAACCCCGGAAGTAGTTACGGCGGCAGAGTACCAATCGATCGAATCGGGCACGCTCACTGCCTCACACCTCAATCAGCTGCTCGATCGGCTCCGCCTGGAGCCCGACGAGACCGGTGTCGTTTCCATCGTGCCGAGGGTAAACAAGGCCGCTGCCGACCTCGTCTATGCGAGCATCTTGTTCGGCCCGCCGGAAATTGCAATCTATTCGTGGCCGGACTGGACAGCACGGACTAGTCCCGCGTCGGCCCGCCATCTTTCGCAGCTGACGAGCTTTGGATTGATCTTGGTCCCGCTGGCGTGAGTTCGACCTGGATCTTGATGGCTGGCTCTTTGCCCGATGGACCATCGGTGCGGATGACGCCGATCGAACGGCCATCGCGACATGGATCGCCGACCTGTTGGCTGGCCGTGAAGTCCCCGCCGGGTCGAGCGGCAATCTGCGAATTCCAGCGCTTGTCGGCAGACCCTGCTAGGTCGCTCATCCGCACGTTTCCGTTGCTGGCCAGCCCGGCAAGCTTGCTCGCACTGCAGGCCCATCGCCCAGTGATCGGGTATCTCTTCCCACTCGCTCCGACGGGCGGTGTCGCGCCTCCGGTGACGTGGGATGTCGACGGCCGGCCCCTGTCGAGCGCTCCGTTTTACCTGCTGGGCCTGCCGATTAGCGTTGCGCCACTCTGCTCGGTCGCTTTCGACTTCAACTCTGGGCCGATGCCTGGGCTCTGCTCGGCAAGCTCGAAAGGGGGGCCTGGCTGGCCGAGGTGCGAGCTGACTCTGCGAAGGAGACCGCGTCCGTGTCGCTGGGACTCGACGAGTCCCGCGTAAGCCTCGCGGACCTCGAACTCGATCTCGAGGAGTACGAGAGTGGGGATCTCGCCAGCGCCCGCCGACTTCGACTCGGCGACGTGGCTCTCCCTTCGGGCCCGATTCCCCCAGGTGGCGCGATCACTGTCGAGTTACCGACCCTTGGACCCGGCATGCACCGACAGTTTCGACTGTTCGACCGTGATGGCGTGCTACTCGACGCTACGGACCGGATGCCGACGGTCGAACAGATGACAGTGAAGATCGATTCGAGCGCCGGACCAGGTCCAACGGTCGTCATCGGTGGTGTGCGGCCGGCAACGCTCGCGGAGCGCCTGCAGCGTGCCGATCGAGCTGATGCCCAGTACAGACGGTTGTTGGAAGACGGCCTGAGCGGGCGCGCATCGACGACCCGGCGACGGGTCTGCCGTTGATGGCGGCACTGCTGAACCAGGCGCACGGTTATCTCGATGTCCTCGATCCGTATTTCGGTTGGAATTCCGGATCGGCAGGTACTGGCGCAGGTACCGGTGCCGATCCGGGTGTTGACCGGACACGGCCGCTACGACCGAAGCGGAAACCTCACGCAGCAGAAGGTCGTCCCACCTCCCACCGGACTCGGTGAGTCCGCCAAATACCGTCGACGTGCATAGCTGGCGGGGCAGCACCCCGCCGTGGCACGACCGGATGTACCTCTGGGACGGTGGTGGCGCCAGTGTCGGATCATCCCCCAGCGGAATCGGCAACCGTGTCGCACGGATCGATCGCGTAAGCGGCGCGGAGGCGCTCGGATGGCAGCGACTATTCGACGTGTGGTGGGCCGGGCCGAGCACCCAAGCGATCTGATGATCGTGGCGTGCCGCCGACTCCTTCCTCATCTTGGCTCCGGCGGGGGTAGGGGCGGTCGCCTTCACGTATCAGCCGATGCGTGCGATCCGGTGCCGCTCAGTTCGTGTCGACAATGGGGTCTGTTAGCACGGAGAGCATCTGACAGAAAACAGAAGGTTCATCTCGTGAGAATGACACAAGGTCCACTTCGTGAGAACCGCCGTGAGAACCAAACGGTTGCAAACCATGGAAAGTGGCGGAGAATAATGGTCACTGCCGGTTAAATGAAATCAAAGAACATTCCAGGTCATGGTGCATGAAGGTTCTCGATGGACAGTAACGGTATATAGTGGATATAGGACACTTTAGATTTACGGATCAGAAGGTTGCAGGTTCGAATCCTGCCGAGCGCGCCGAAGATGTGACGGTGTTGTCCCTGGTCAGACGGTGAATCGGGGCGAGCGCAGAAGTAGGGATCCACCGGTGACCCTACTTCTGACCCTATTTTTGCCTGATGGGCGTATGGGGCCAGGGATCGCTACGCGAACGTCGGCCAGGGGTCTTCGAGATCCGTATCGCGGTCGGCGTCGATCCCGTCTCGGGCCGCACGGTCCAACGTTCGTTCTGGTTCCACGGAGCACTCGAGGACGCCGAGGAGCGCCGGAGTGAACTGGCCACGCAGTTCGCCGAGTACCGGGCGGTCCGTCGTGCCGCACCGTTCCTCACCGTTGGCGAGCTGCTGGAGCGGTGGATGGCTGCCCACCACGACTGGCGGCCTTCCACCTGGAGCTCGGCCCGGTCCAACGTCAAGGCGCTCACCGCGGATCCCATCGCCGAACACGGGTGTCGTCCCTGCGGCCCGAGGTCGTCCGCCAAGCCATGGCCAGGTGGAAGGAGACGGGTGCCAGCGTGTCCGTCGTGTCGGGTCGGTTTCGAGTGCTCCGCTCGTCCGTCGGCTGGGCGCAGTCGGAATCGATCATCGAGCGCAATCCGATCAGGGACATGCGGGGCCGCCCCGCCCCGGCACTCGTATGCACGTGCCGGTGGGGGACGTCGCCACGCTGATCGAGGCATCGGAGACCCTGGTGGAGAAGGCAGAGGCGGCACTCGACGGCTGGACGGGCTCATTGCACGCGCTCCACAAGGCGGAACAGGTCCAACTGCTGGTCCGGCTGGCTGCCGACTCCGGCGCCAGACGGGGAGAGTTGGCCGCCCTTCGCTTCGACGACCTGGACGGCAGAGTGCTCACCATCGAGCGAGGTGTCTCAGGGGAAGAGGTTGGCCCCACCAAAACCCGGCAGGTGCGCCGGCTGACGCTGGGACGAACAACAGTCGAGCTGTGGAGGGTCAGTGAGGCGGCCTGGCTACGACGAGCCACCGGCAAGAACGAATTCGGTGAATGGCTTTTCTCCCGGGACCTGGACCATGGTCGGCGCCTGACCACCAGCGGACTCGGCCACTGGTTCGCGGACCTTCGGGACGAGGCTGGCTTGGAGGGCGTCAGTCTCCACCGGCTTCGACATACCGTCGCCACCTATCTGGTTGGCCGGGGAGACCTCCTCCAGGCGCAGCAACGGCTCGGGCATCGGGACGCCTCCACGACGCTCCGGAACTACGCCCACGCCATGCCCTTGGAAGACCAAGCGGTCGCCGACGACATCGACGAGATGTTGAGGACTGGGGGAGGGTTGGCAGGACCCTCGAATACGGCGAAAGCCGGCTTGACTCCCTGTCCAGGGAAGTAAAGTTCTGGCTAAGAATTTCCAGTTAAGCCGCCGAGGCTCCTTGACCACCTCAGTGGGGTGGTCCCAGCACATTGCCCGGGGTCGGCAACCCGACGGCCTGCGCTCCTTGCCCGCCACGCTGGGATCTGGACAGCGTCATACCCGCGAGGCACCATTCGGGGGTGATCGTCCTTCACGCCGCCTGGGAGGCGTCTGCCGGCCGTCTTGCCTTGTGGGCGGAGGACGGTCGCCTGCCCCGAACGGCTCCAGCCCGTCGCGGGCGCCCGCCCCGGCGACCCCGTCCGAAATCCCATCCCTTCGCCCTCGACGCCGATGGCATCCGACTGGCTGTCACCGAACTCGGCGGGTCGTCGATCGGGGGGCCGGAGAGATGGGGCGAGACGGAGCTCATGCTCCGGCTGCCCGACGCGGGAGGGGGGCCAGTCGGCTCCCCGTGGCTCGAGGACCAATCCACCGACCCGTCACCCGAACCGTCGGACTCACCGGAGTTGCCCCTGTGGACGGCTCCGGGCCTGATCATCGAGTGGACGGAAGCCTCGGATGTTCTTTCCACGTTGACGGCTGTGGCCGGCGACACCGTCGGGATGTCGACTACTGACGAGTCCGGCATCGCGCTTGCCGCCGACTTTCGATTCGCCGCCCGGACGGCAGAGATGGCCCTCGAATTGACCACCAGGGGGCGTGTCCTTCCATCACTCGAACTCACCGCCGACGGTTGGCGGGCCCGGTGGCGTCCGCTCATCGACACTGCTGACCGTGGTCGGATCGAGGGACTGACGTGGTCGCTCCCTGCAGCGTTCCTGGCTGCGGGCGCCCTCGCCGGCGACCACGATCCCGCCCGCGGCGAACCGGAGCCAGAGGCACCTGGCGATGCGCTCCGCTCCCTAATGTGGGGCTTCACGGATGCACTGGCCCGCCGGTTCGCCTCCGACCGTCCGCCAGCCGACCGACGACGGCGCCCGAGGACCAGGGGCCCAGTCGACGCGTGGCTGGCCGCATTGGCCTCGCCCGACGGATCCGTGGATGCCGATGACGACGAGCTGGCCGTGCTCGCCGGAAGACTCGACGCCTGGCAGGCCACGGCGACCACGCTCGCCGAACCGGTGCGGACATGCTTCCGGATCATCCCTCCTGTCGGGGATGACGAGGACCTCCCGCGAGTAGCGGTCGCCGTCGTCGAGCGGAGCGGCCTCCGTCGTCCGAACGGCCGGCCCGAACGCATCGACGAGTGGCGGATCGAGTTCGCCCTGCAGGCGGTGGACGACCCGAGCCTGCTCGTGTCCGCTGCCACCGTATGGGCCGATGGTCCCGAACTAACCGCCCTGGAGCGCCATGTGGCGCACCCCGACGAACAGCTCCTCCGTGGACTAGGCCGGGCCGCACGACTCGTACCTTCGCTCGGCCCGGCGCTGAGCGACATGGCACCTTCGGGCCAGACGACCGACGCCACCGGCATCCTCGCCTTCCTCCGCGACGGCGCCCCGATTCTGGAGGAGGCCGGATTCGGGGTCTTGGCGCCGCCCTGGTGGCGTTCCTCGAAGGCACGTCTTGGCTTGCGGCTCCGGGCCAGGACGGGCTCGAAGATCGCCGCTTCGGCGGGCACCATCGGGCTCGAGGGGCTCTGTGACGTCCGGTGGGAGGCGGTGCTCGGGGACGACAAACTCGGACTCACCGAGCTCCGTCAACTGGCTCGGCTCAAGCAACCCCTCGTCCGGCTGCGTGGCCAGTGGGTCGAGTTACACGAAGAGGATCTCGCTGCCGCCATCACCGCAGTCGGAAAGAAGGGCGCGACCGCGGAACAGATGTCGGCCGGGCAGGTCCTGCGCACGGCACTCGGACTCGAAGGAGCCACGGGCGACCTGCCGGTGATCGCGGTGGAGGCGGACGGGTGGCTCGGGGACCTTCTCGCAGGTGCCGACGACCGGCAACTCCGGTCGATTCCGACTCCCGACGGCTTCGCCGGGGAGTTGCGTCCGTACCAGGAGCGCGGCCTCGGCTGGCTCACCTTCCTGGGTGATCTCGGCCTCGGGGCGTGCCTCGCCGACGACATGGGACTCGGGAAGACGGCTCAGCTCCTCGCATTGTTGGTCGATGAGCGCAGCCGTGGTGTCGAAGCACCGACACGACGGGGAGCTGCCGCCCGTTCGAAGAGGCGGAGCCCCGTCCCTCCTCTGGGACCGACGTTGGTCCTGTGCCCGATGTCGTTGGTCGGCAACTGGCAGCGCGAGGCCGCCCGGTTCGCTCCGAAGCTGTCGGTCTACGTCCATCATGGGTCGGACCGGCTCGACGGCAAGGCCTTCGTCCGCCACGCCCGCGGGACGGACCTGGTCCTGTCCACCTACGGGTTGGCCACCCGTGACCAACCACTGCTGGCAAAGGTGCCGTGGCGTCGGGTGGTCCTCGACGAGGCGCAGCAGATCAAGAACAGTGCGGCCCGCACCACCCAGAGCGTCCGCGCCATCCCGGCTGGGCGGCGGATCGCCATGACCGGCACGCCGGTGGAGAACCGCCTGTCCGAACTCTGGTCGATCATGCACTTCCTCAATCCGGGCATGCTCGGTTCCGAGAAGGCCTTCCGCAACAAGTTCGCACTTCCCATCGAGCGCGACGGTGACGACGAGGCCGCAGCCCGACTCCGGCAGATCACCGGCCCGTTCGTGCTCCGCCGCCTCAAGACCGACCGTTCGATCATCGCCGATCTGCCCGACAAGCTCGAGATGAAGGAGTTCTGCAACCTGACCCGCGAGCAGGCCACGCTCTATCAGGCGGTCGTCGACGACATGCTCGCCCGCATCGACGAGGCCGAGGGCATCGAGCGCCGTGGGCTGGTCCTCGCCACGATGATGAAGCTGAAGCAGGTGTGCAATCATCCGGCGCAGTTCCTGGCCGACGGCTCCTCGATCGCGGGTCGTTCGGGCAAGGTGTCACGGCTCGTCGAGGTACTCGAAGAAGCGGTGGCCGAAGGTGACCGTACTCTCGTCTTCACGCAGTTCACCCAGATGGGGGACATGCTGGAGCGCCACCTGAGCCATCGGCTGGATTGCAACGTCCTGTGGCTCCACGGTGGAGTGTCGAAGAAGGCGCGGGACGCGATGGTCGAGCGGTTCCAGGGAGCGGAAGGACCACCGGTGTTCCTGCTGTCGCTGAAGGCCGGCGGCACCGGCCTGAACCTCACGGCGGCGACCAACGTCGTGCACTTCGACCGGTGGTGGAACCCGGCGGTGGAGGACCAGGCGACGGATCGGGCCTTCCGGATCGGCCAGAAACGCAATGTGCAGGTGCGGAAATTCGTGTGCGGGGGGACGCTCGAGGAGCGGATCGACACCATGATCGAGGCGAAACGGGCCCTGGCCGACCGCATCGTGGGTTCCGGCGAAGGGTGGATCACCGAACTGTCCACTGACCAACTCCGTGAGGTCGTCGCCCTGTCGGCCGACGCGGTCGGGGAGGACTGATGGCTCCGCGCCGCCCGACCTCTCGCCGCCCCATGGGTCGTTCCCGTGCACCCGCTGACGGGTGGTGGCCACCCCCCTCCACGCCGATCGCTGTCGAGGGGGGTGTGCAGGCCCGCAGCCAACGGGGACGGATCGGTGACACCTGGTGGTCACAGCGCTTCATCGCCGTGCTCGAGACCTTCGGCATCGGCAGCCGTCTGCAGCGCGGCAAGCGGTATGCCCGCACCGGTCAGGTGCTGGCGATGGAAGTCACTGCGGGACAGGTGAGGGCCTCGGTGCAGGGGTCGCGGGCGAAGCCCTATCGGGTGTTCATCGAGACGGCCGTGCTGACTGCGCCCGAGTGGGAAGCGGTCGAGTCGGTCATGGCCTCGAGCGTGGTCTTCGCGGCCAGACTTCTGGCGGATGAGATGCCCGAGGAGATCGAGGAGGCCTTTGCCGACTCGTCGGTCTCGCTGTTCCCGACCTCGGCAGACGAACTCGACTCGGCCTGTTCGTGCCCGGACTGGGAGAACCCGTGCAAGCACATCGCCGCGGTCTACTACCTCCTGGCGGAGTCGTTCGACGCCGACCCGTTCCTGATCTTTGCCTGGCGTGGACGGACGAAGGAGGAATTGCTCATTGGCTTGCGAGCCCGCCGGCGTGGATCGGAATCGAGCCGTGATCCTGGATCAGGTGCCACGGCGGGACCGGCTGACACCGGGCCGTTCGGATGGCCTGCCGCCGATCGTGACCGCACCGCGGCAAGGCAGACGGCGGACTCGAAGTCGCTTTGGGGAGTTGACGCCGATGTCGCGGCCATCGAGACCCGGCCCCGCCTGGCCGTCGCCCCCGATCTCGTCCTCTGCCAACTCGACCCGTCACCCCTCGCCGCCGACGGGGATCGGATCACCGAGGAGCTCCGTGTGCTCTACGAGGCGATCGCGTCCGGTGCTGCGGCCCTGGCTCTGGGCGACGAGCCGGAGCAGGCCACAGCCGTGGGCCGGCCGCCCCGTTGAGGGCATCAGGGAGGCTGCCTTACCGGAACCCGGTAGATGCGCCGGTTGGCGCCGGGACGAATGATGGAAGAGCCGTGTAGGCCAGCGAGGCGGCCCGGAGGCAGCTCGGCGCCGGCGAGAGCGATTCCGGTGAATGGCCGTGTCGCAGTGACCTGGACCCGAGGCGGCGCCTGACGCACACGGCTGACCCCGGGGCCCGCAGTTGCGAAGTCCTCGAAGATCGGGATCCGAAGTACTTCACTCGTGCCCGGTGAGTTTCGCTTGGAAGGTTCGGGATCAACGACTTGGCTGCGTTCCTTCCAATGAGTACCACCAAATGGTAGTATGAAATATATGGCACGAGAGAAGGCAACCATCACGTTGGACCGCGGCAAGGCCGCTGCCGCTCGGGCTCTGCTTGGCGTCGGCTCCACGTCGGAGGCCATCGACGTGGCATTGGACCAGCTCATCCACGCCGAGCGCCTCCGGGCGGACATCGCGGCATACCAACGCACGCCACCGACGCAGGACGAGGTCGTATTGGCGGCATTTGTCGACACTGGTGGCCTCGGCGACGACACCGATTGGGAAGCTCTGTACTCCGACGAGCTCTCGTGACCGCGGCCGTGCGCCGGGGCGAGGTCTGGCTCGCCGATCTGGACAAGACCCGTCCCGTCATCGTCCTCACCCGCGATCCCTTGGGACGGCTCCTCCACTCGGTGATCGTCGCTCCTGTCACCTCAACGATCCGGGGTCTGTCCACCGAGGTGCCGCTCGGGCGCAACGACGGCATCCGACGCCCGTCAGTCGCGAACCTCGACAATGTCCAACTTCTCTCCCGCGATCGTCTCCGCCGGCGCATTGGACGAGCCCACCCCGCCACCATGACGGCGGTGTGCGCTGCCCTATCGGTGGCGGTGGACTGCGGGGACTCCCAGTAGATCGTAGGACGGGTATCTGGTCCCACCTGACTGCTCCGTGAGAACCTCCGTGAGAACCAAACGGCTGCAAAAGGTGGAAAGTGGCGGATCATGGCAGTCAGTAACGGTCACTCCGGAATCCACGAAACTCCAGGTAGATGGCAATGACGGGGTATAGTGGTGACTGCCGGTATATGGCAGATATAGGTCACTTTAGATCTACGGATCAGAAGGTTGCAGGTTCGAATCCTGCCGAGCGCGCCACATCGTTACGGCGTTGTCCCTGGTCAGACGGTGAATCCAGGGCGAGCGCACAAGTAGGGATCCACCGGTGACCCTACTTCTGACTCTATTTTTGGCCGATGGGCGTCTGGGGCCAGGGATCGCTGCGGGAGCGGCGGCCGGGTGTCTTCGAGATCCGCATCGCCGGTCGGCGTCGATCCCGACTCGGGCCGCACGGTCCAACGTTCGTTTTGGTTCCACGGAGCACTTGAGGACGCCGAGGAGCGCCGGAGTGAACTCGCCAAGCAGTTCGCCGAGTACCGCGTGGTCCGCCGTGCCGCACCGTTCCTCACTGTTGGCGAGCTGCTGGAGCGGTGGATGGCCGCCCACCACGACTGGCGGCCTTTCAGCTGGAGCTCGGCCCGGTCCAACGTCAAGGCGCTCACCGCGGACCCCATCGCCGAAAGACGGGTGTCGTCCCTGCGGCCCGATGTCGTCCGCCAAGCGATGGCCAGGTGGAAGGAGGTGGGTGCCAGCGTGTCCGTCGTGTCGGGTCGGTTCCGGGTGCTCCGTTCGTCCGTCGGTTGGGCACAGTCTGAATCGATCATCGATCGCAATCCGATCGGGGACATGCGAGGGCCGCCCCGCCCCGGTACTCGCATGCACGTGCCGGTAGGGGACCTAGCCACACTCATCGAGTCATCGGAGACCTTGGTGGAGAAGGCCGGGGCGGCACTCAACGGCACACGACGAGGTCATTGCACGCGCTCCACAAGGCGGAACAGGTTCAACTGCTGGTCCGTCTAGCTGCCGACTCCGGCGCCAGACGGGGAGAGTTGGCTGCCCTCCGTTTCGGTGACCTGGATGGCAGAGTGCTCACCATCGAGCGGGGGGTCTCAGGGGAAGAGGTTGGCCCGACCAAGACCAGGCAGGCGCGCCGGCTGACTCTGGGACGAACGACAGTCGAACTGTGGAGGGTCAGTGAGGCGGCCTGGCTACGACGAGCCGCCGGCAAGAGCGAATTCGGTGAATGGCTGTTCTCCCGGGACCTGAACCATGGCCGGCGCCTGACCACCAGCGGACTCGGCCACTGGTTCGCGGAACTTCGGGACGAGGCTGGTTTGGAGGGCGTTAGCCTCCACCGGCTTCGGCATACCGTCGCCACCTATCTGGTTGGCCGGGGAGACCTCCTCCAGGCGCAGCAACGGCTCGGGCACCGGGACGCCTCCACGACGCTCCGCAACTACGCCCACGCCATGCCCTTGGAAGACCAAGCGGTCGCCGACGACATCGACGAGATGCTGAGGGCAGGGGGGAATCTTCGGGTCGCAGCTGGTCAAACCGCCAACTGATGTGGTGCGACCCGTGGGGATTGATCTGCGAGCCGCTACCCCTGCCGGTCGCCGGCCCGTCCCAGCTCCAGCCCTCTAGGCGTTGGCAGACCCCTCCGACGTGACGGGAAAGCCAGCTTGACTACCTGTCCAGCTAAGTAAAGTTTTAGCCAATAATTTTAGTTAAGCTGTCCACGAGGAAAGCGCTGTTACCAAGGAGGCCCCCCATGCGACCAGACGCGTTCACCTCGCAAGCTCGTGGGGTGGTCCGAAAGACGCCCACTGACTTCTACGCATTCTTTCCGGAGCCGCTACCACGACGGCTCGACCTCCCCTCGGAGGTGGTCGTCCTTCTTGACGAGGCGACAGGGGCGGTGCACCGGCTCGGTGGAGTCGGCCGCCTCATCCCGAACCCGCACCTGCTGATCGGCCCCCACCTCCGGCTCGAGGCGGTGCTCAGTTCGCGCATTGAAGGTACGAAGACCGATGTTGGGCAGCTCCTCCGTTTCGAAGCCGGCGAGGCGCCGAATTCGGATGAGGCAGACGACGCCCGAGAAGTCCAGAACTACATCCACGCCATGGAACTCGGGTTACAGCGAGTGCAGGATGGATTTCCCGTTTCGATCAGGCTGTTCCGCGAGATGCATGAGATTCTCCTCTCGGGGGTTCGCGGCCAACATCGGCGTCCTGGCGACCTACGAGAGAGCCCAGTCTGGATTGGGGGAACCACACTCGACAACGCCGTGTTCGTACCGCCGCCACAGCACGAGATGGGGATTGCGCTGGACGATCTCGAGCGGTTTCTTCACGAGCACGATCATCCGCTCCTCGTCCAGCTGGCGCTCGCCCACTACCAGTTCGAGGTTATCCACCCCTTTCTCGACGGGAACGGCCGGATCGGACGACTTCTCATCCCGCTGATGCTGGTGCTGCGCGGTGCGCTGTCACAGCCACTCCTCTACCTTTCCGCATATTTCGAGCAGTACCGTAGCCAGTACTACGACAACCTCCTCATCACGAGCCAAACAGGCGACCTCATGCCGTGGCTCACGTTCTTCCTCCGAGGCGTGCGCCGACAGGCCCGCGATGCCGAGGAGCGAACCGTGCGGCTGGTGGAGCTCCAGCACGACATGCGCAATGCACTCCTCGAAGAAGGTAGGCCGAATTCGGTCGTCCGGTTAGCGGAGTATCTCTTCTCGGTGCCGGTGGTCAGCGCCTCCCGAGTTTCGCGGATCCTCGATGTGACCCGACCAACAGCCCACACCGCCATCGAGACGCTCGTGGAGCGCGGCGACCTGCACGAGGTCACAGGAAGGGAGCGCAACCGGATCTACCAGGCCCCGAGGATCTTCGAAGCTGTGTACGGTCCCGTGAACATCCCCGACGAGGACCAGGCACCCCAGGCGCAACTCTCCTTGGGCCTCGACAGTTGACCAGGGTTCGTCCGGCCTCTCCGGTAAGTGGCGAAGACGGTGCGGGCCTATATGTCGAACCTACGGTTTGGACCGAGTATGTGGAAGCGAAAGACGGGTAGCCATGAGCGACGCTGACCTTCCAGAATCGGAGGGCCTCCTTGGCGAAGTCGAGGCATTGCGAGCGGAGAATGCTCGGCTCAGGTCGCTACACAACCCGTGGAACGGGCGGTGCCCCTCGATGTAGACCAGAGTTCTTCAGCGGAGTCGAAGATCGCTCTATTTTGCTCCTTGTTCGTAGGACGGGAGGAGGTCCATGCACTCCGTTGGGAGAGCGCAAAGACCGGCAAATCCGGCTGGAGTCCGGCAGTAGTCGGTGGTTGGACCAATGCCAAGAAACCAGGACGTACTTACGAGCCTCTGACAGCGGATGTGTTGGATTCGCACCTCTCAGGTGGCGCCCACGTCGGACTGTACCCGCTTCTCCAGGGTGATGAGTGTCGGCTGCTCGCATGCGATTTCGACGGATCTGGGTGGGCGCTGGATGCTCTTGCATATGTTGACGCCGCAAGTTCCTTTGGGATTCCTGTCGCGCTAGAGCGCTCCCGATCGGGCGATGGGGCGCACACATGGGCGTTCTTTTCCGGATCGGTTCCGGCCGCTTCGGCCCGCCGTATCGGCGTGCATATCCTCCGCGAGGCGATGGAATGCAGGGCCGAGCTGGATCTGTCGAGCTACGACCGGCTGTTCCCTACGCAGGACTTCATGCCGAAGGGCTCCTTTGGGAACCTGATCGCCCTTCCGCTGCAGGGTGAATGCCGGCGCCGAGGCACAACAGTCTTCCTCGACCCGGTCAGCCTCGAGCCGTACGCCGACCAGTGGTCGTACCTCGCTTCGGTCCCCCGGATCTCGCCGGAGGCCGTGGCGTCTCTGGTAGAGACCATGACGCCGGTGATCGCCGGTCCAGCTGACACTCACTACCGCCGGCCCAGGGCGCAGACCCCGCAACAGAAGCCACCCGAGACGATCCATGCCGTGTCCCGGGCAATGCTGGAGATCGACCGCATCGGAGTACCACCAGCCCTACTGGCCGCGCTCAAGCATCTCGCATCGCTGCATAACCCCGACTATTACGAGAAGGAGCGCCTTCGGTTCTCGACTTGGAACACGCCTCGCTTCCTGCGCTGCTACGGCGAGACGATGGATCGCCTCCTGCTTCCGAGGGGCTTACGCGACCACGCAGAACGCATCGTGCAAGAAGCAGGCAGCACCCTCGACGTTGTGGACGCGTGTGAAGCACCGAGGCGGATAGAGGTCACCCTTCGGGCAGAGCTCAACGAACGACAGGTCAGGGCGCTCGAGGCGCTCCTCCCTCATGATGTCGGAGTACTCGTGGCTCCGCCTGGTTCGGGGAAGACGGTAATCGCCTGTGCGCTCATCGCCCGGCGAGCCATTCCGACGCTCGTGGTCGTCGACCGGCAACCTCTCATCGAACAGTGGCGTGATCGTCTTGTGGAGCACCTCGGAATCGTTGCGAAGGAAATCGGTCAACTGGGAGGAGGTCGCAATCGGGCCAAGGGCATCATCGACATTGCCATGGCGCAGAGCCTCGCTCGTCGTGAGGGCTAAGCTGACGCGACCAGTGGCTACGGACTCGTGATCGTCGACGAGTGTCATCACGTTCCCGCAGTTACCTTCGAACGATTCGTGCGGCAAATCCCTGTTCGTCAATGGTTGGGGCTGACCGCGACCCCGTATCGCCGGGATCATTTGGAGAGTCTCATCTCGATGTACTGCGGTTCCGAGCGACATCGAATGACCACCGACGAGCTCGACGACGCCAGGATCCAGCGTGTCCTGACGGCACATGCCACCGCGCATGACCCGATGGGCGCCGAGGACGCAAGCATCCAGGAGGTCTTCCGGGCCATCGTCGAGGACGACGACCGATCCCGACAGATCTGCAATGACATCGCTACCGCAGCTTCGGCCGGTCGCAACTGTCTGGTACTGACGCAATGGACCGAGCACCTTGAAAAGCTGTCGGGTGAACTCGAGGGTCTCGGGATCCGAACTGTGGTGATGCGCGGTGGCATGGGCAAGAAGGCACGAGCCTCGGCGATGACAGATACGCACGCACGGGCGTCAGAGGGTGGACTCGTTCTCGTGGCCACCGGAAGCTTCCTCGGTGAAGGGTTCGACGTTCCGGAGCTGGACACGCTCTTCCTGGCATTTCCGCTGGCATTCAAGGGCAGGATCGTCCAGCACGTCGGCCGCGTGCTTCGACCTACGGCATCCAAGGGGAGAGTCGAGGTGCATGACTACGTGGATGTCAACCTTCCTGTTTTGGCTCGGATGCATACCAAGCGTCTCGTCGCGTACGGGTCGCTCGGATTCCCGATCGAGAAGCGACCTCGCCAACCCACCTTGTGAGAACATCCGTGAGAACAACACGTCCGGAAACCGTGGAAAGTGGTGGCGAATAGTGGTCAGTTGTAGTTAAGTGAAATCGAGGAACGTTCCAGTTCACGGTACCTAGGCGACACCTATGGACAGTCACGGCATATAGCGGGTATGGGGCACTTTAGATCTACGGATCAGAAGGTTGGGGGTTCGAATCCCTCCGAGCGGGCACCTCCGAGCGCGCAACGTGGGCTTGGCCCCATTCAGTGGACCACTTTTTAGGACAAAGTGGCCTCCTGGGTGCTGGTTGAGCGTAGGTCTTCGAACTCGGTGGGCGTCAGGTAGCTGAGCGAGCTGGGGCGGTGGGCGGGGTTGTAGAAGGCCTCGATGTAACCCGCCATGGCGGTGGACAGCTCGACGACGGTCTTCCAACCCTGGCGGTTCAAGAGCTCGATCTGCATCGATCCCCAGAACGACTCCATGGGGGCGTTGTCGTAGGAGTCACCGACCGTGCCCATCGAGCCCATGAGCCCGAGGCGGCGAACGTTCTCGGTGAAGGCCCACGAGGTGAACTGACCGGACTCAACCAGTTGTCGCAGTGGATCACCGTGGACGGCGAGGTGATCCGAGTTCCGGCGACCATAGACAGCGCATCATTGACCAGGGCGGACTGGCAACCCCGGTCGATGACCCAGCCGACCACCTTGCGGCTGAACAGGTCGAGCACGACACAGCAGTAGACCTTACCCTCGCGGGTCGGATGCTCGCTGATATCGGTCAGCCACAGCTAGTTGGGTCCACCGGCCCGGAAGTTCCGCTCGACGAGGTCCTCTTCGGTCGCCTCGTTGGCAGGATTCCACGAGCGCTTCTTGGGTCCCGGGAGGCCCCGAAGTCCCAGCTGGCGCATGATCTTCCAGACCAGCTTCTTGTTGACGATGATCCCCTGTTCGATCTCCAAGGCGGCCCGGACCCGCAACATCCCATAGGTCCCCCAAGAGCGGGCGTGGATGTCGGCGATGAGGTCGGCCAGAAGCAGATGGCGGATCTGGCGATAGCCGGGCTGGTGGAACTTGATGTCGTAGTAGGTCGAGCGGGTCATCCCCACCGCCCGACAGGCCACGCGCTCTGAATAGCCCAGGTTGTTCAGCCCTCGGACAACCTGGTACTTCCTTTTGGGTTGATCACCTCGGATTCGTCGAAGAGCGCCCTCGCCGCCTTCACCAGCGTGAGCTCGTCCTCGAGATCCCTGATCCGCCGTCGGGCCTGGGCCAGACGGTCGGCCTCGTAGCTCTTGATCCCGGGTGACTGCCCGGCATCGATCAGGGCCTGGCGGCGCCACTTGTACAAGGTGGCGTCACTGACCGAGAGCTCAGCGGCGAGCTCCTTGACCACCTCGCCGGCCAGCATCCGGTCAACGACTTGTCGGCGAAACTGAATCGAATAGCGGAATGGCATGTCCACCTCCTGGTGGTACAACACGGCCAAATTCTCACAAGAGTGGTCCACTTTTCGGGGTCAAGGTCAATTGCGGGACCCACACCCGGGGCTTCGCCCGAATCCCCGATGCACTGCTTGTGGAACGACCGGTCGGACTAAAAACGGGTGCTCTCTGGTATGGTGACCAGCGACTTAGCCACGGTATGCAGGCACCGGTCCAGTGTGGCAACGGTGAATTGTGAGTGACGGACTGCTGTTCAATGGGGAGGATGGATGGACATCACAACATCGCGCCAGAGCTGGCTCACGCGGCGAGGCGCGACTGGAGACCGTCAGTCGACGGGATTTCGCCAAGGCCGTCGTCTCCGGGTGCTCGGTGGAATAAGCGTTGGGGTGGTGCTGATCCTCGCCGGCTGCTCGTCGAACTCGGCGACCTCTTCGTCGACTACCGCCTCAACGGCGGAGTCAAGCGGCGGGAAGGCCCCCATCACGATCGCGCTGGTAACCTCGCTGACCGGGCCGGGAGCGGATCAGTTCGTGCCTGGTCCTGATGCGTTCTATGCACGGATCGCTGCGCAGAACGCCATCGGTGGCGTCAACGGCCACATGATCAAGGGAATCGTCGTCGACGACCAGACCACCCAGCCGACCGTGGCCATCCAGGACGCGCTCTCGAAGGGCGCCTTCGGAATCGTAGCGGAGAGCCCGCTTTTCTTCCTCGGTGCCAAGATTCCACAGCAACAGGGCGTCCCCGTCACCGGAGGCTCCGTCGATGGGCCTGAGTGGGGCCAGCAGCCATACACCAACATGTTCGCCGCCGACACCGGCAGCGTCGATCCATCCCAGCCTGCAAGCACCTTGCCCGGCAAGTTCATGAAGGAGCACGGGGGCACGATTCTCGGTGCGTACGCATATCCGATCGGCGGCACGTCGAAGGTCGGTGCGGTCAATGCGTCGAAGGCGTTCGATGCAGCGGGTGGCACCACCGGCGTGCTGAATACGACCGTTCCCCTTGCTTCCGTCGATTTCACGGGCGATGCCATCTTGGCCAAAGCAGAAGCACGTCAATGCCGTGTATCCCGACATGGGTAACCAGTCCAACAACGCACTTGTCACCGCCTTCCAACAGGAAGGCGTCAAACCGAAAGTTACGCTCCTTCCGACTGGGTACCAGCAGGACGTGATCTCGTCGCCGGCATGGCCCAGTCTCAAGGGGACGTACTTCGCCTCCATGTTCCGGCCGTTCTCGGCGCCCGATGCGGGTACCGAGAGCATGGATGCCGCGATGGAGAAGTATGCGCACTGGACGAAGAGCCAGTTTCCGACCTTTGCAGAGTACGAGGCGTGGGTGGGGGCAGACCTGATGATCCAGGGCCTGAAGCTGGCTGGAACCAACCCGACCCGGTCCAACGTCATCAAGGCTCTGCGGGGCATCAAGTCCTACGACGCAGACGGGATCGATCCAGTCTCAATCGACTACTCGACGGTGTTCGGGCATTCGGCATCTCCGGACTGCAGGTGGTATCTGCAGGCGGAGCCCTCCGGCTTCAAGCTCCTCTCTCCGACTCCCGAGTGCGGGACGTGGATGACCGGAAGCTGATCGGCTTGTGGGACGTAAAGGTTGGCTGGGTGCCATCAGTAAATCGTAGAAACCCGTGGCCCTGGCTTTCGGTGCGATCAGGGCCAGGGGTCGGCAACCGGGAAGTTGGGCGCTGAGGTTCTCGAGGCGGTCGGCCACCGTGACCGGAGTCCGTCGGATCACCGGCGCAGGGTCCCGACCTACGGCTTCGTAGCACCCGGGCGGGCGACATGCCAAAGTTTCAACCATGTTCGGAAGGATGACGGCGGCGGCAGTGGCCCTGATGGTGGCAACGGGCTCGCTCGCCGTACTGGCACCCGAGTTGCCCGCGACGGCAGCGCCCGCGCCGGACACGTCGCTGCCCACCCCCGGAAGCGGACCGGCGAGCAAGTACGACTGCGCCTTGACCGTCCGACCCGCCGACGCCGCCTTCACCGGCGCCGATGGCAGCGCGTCGGAGATCGGCTGGGAAGGCAACCAGCAGGGCGTCGTCACTTGCCTCGGCGGGGTGTTCTACATCCAAGACGTCCTCTACGAGAACCTCGGCATTGGCTCGGGGACGAACTACGGCTTCGGCATCTACGACGGTGGTCCGACCACTTGGGCTGATACCGATGGCTACCTCCCCGCGCAGATCACGTCGTTCAGCCATGACGGCGCCCGGGTCTCGATCACCGAGTTCGCCGACCGGGTGGTTCTCGGTGGCGATGCCTTTGTGGCCGTCTACAGCCGGGTCGCCGTTGCGAACCCGACCGACCATGTCGTCGAGGCCGACCCGGAGGCTTCCCCTGGACTGGTGCCGCTCGACGCGGCCCCCGATGCGGTGGCTCCTCACGCCACGGTCGATCACGACTACGTGATCGCCGCCGACCGCTTCGGGGGCAGCTACCCGTGGCCGACCGCAGCCGCGCTGACCGGCGCCGGTACCTTTGACCAGCACTTTGGGCACATGGCGAGCTTCTGGAACGGCCAGTTGGACGGCATCACCGGGATCAGCGTCCCTGATCGATCGCTCGATGACGCCTACCGCAGCGGGTTCATCTACACCCAGATCGCGCGCAGTGGCGACGAGCTGCACGACGGGGTCAACGGCTATGAAGCCGAGTACAACCACGACGTCATCGGTATCCTGTCCAACCTCTTCGACCAGGGGTACTTCACCGACGCCCACGCCCTGCTCCTCGAAGCGCGCGACGCCATGGAAGCACCGGGCCAGGGCTTCTACGACGACGGGGTCTGGACGTACTCGGTGCCATGGGCCATCTACCTGATGAAGACTGGAGATCTGGCCTTCGTGAAAGAGAATTTCGATTCGGAGGGTTCCCTCGGCGCCACGCAGCCGAGCATCGAGGACACCGCCCATGCGATCGCCGCCGGTAGGACGAGCCCAACGGGGATCATGAAGGCCACCGACGACATCGACACCCAGGGCTACTGGACGACCGACGACTATTCGGCACTCATCGGGCTGGCTGCTTACCGATACCTCGCCCAGCGAGTGGGGAACGCCAGCGAGGCGGCCTGGGCGGCCCAGCAGTATGGCAGCTTGCTGTCGGCTACCAACAAGGCGCTGGACACGACCATCGCCCGCTACCAGCTCGACTACGTACCCTGCTCCATCCTCCAGCCCAACACGGCCAACCGGTGCAAAGATCCCAAGGATGCCAACTGGATGTCCCCGCTCGGCGCATGGGCCTGGGACGGATCGATCTTCAGGGCGACTGTCAACGGCCCGGGCGTGGCCATGATCGATGCCACCTATGAGTACGGCTTCGGCCGCCTCAAAGGCAAGCTCCCACCCAACACCTTCGGTGGGTTCCCTGGTGACTACTACTCGACTGGCTACAACGCGGGCTATGGGACGGCCGGCCTGTCCAGCGAGCACCACAGAGACCAGGGGATCCTGAGCTACGAGTTCATGATCGTCAACAGTCAAAGCGGTCCATACTCATGGTGGGAGAGTTCGTCCGCTCCCTCGACCCACACGCCGTGGGTGGGACGGCACCCGGCGACCGGGCAGGGCGCCTCTCCCCACGCCTGGGGAATGTCCCAGGCCAACGGCGTGCTGTTGGCCTCGTTGGTGGCCCAGCGTACCGACGGCTCCCTCGTCGTAGGCCGAGGGGTCCCCGCGCAGTGGCTTGGTAGAGACCCGCCGATCTCGGTCACCAACTTCCCGACGACCGACGGCCGGAGGCTGAGCCTCAGGATCTCATCGAGTGGCCGGTCGGTGTCGCTGACTCTGCGCGGCCAGCCCCCGTCAGGCCCGGTGCTCTTCCAGCTGCCATCGTTCGTTGACAACATCGCGACCGCCTCGGCCGGGCGGATCGACCAGGGTACCGGGACTGTCACGCTGTCACCGGACACGAAAAGCGTCACCGTCCGACTCCGCGGCTGACGTTGGAGCATGGCGCCGACTGGTCGGACTGGGCCACCTCGCTAGCCTTGCCCTCAGTGACGACCAAGGAGAATTGCGATGGCACCGGTGTGGAAGGTTCGCCACGTTGGTGTGGATGAGTTCACCGCCTGGACAAGGCTCTTCCGTGGGTATTGCGACTTCTACGAATGGCCGACGTCAGACGACCATCAAAAGCAGATCTGGGGCTGGATCCACGACGACAAGAGTGTCGAGGCCCTCGTCGCCGTCGAGATCGACGACGTCGGTAGCGAAGTCGATTCGCCCAGAGGATTGGCCCATCTCCGCGACTGGGTTCGTCCGCTTCGGGGGGTGAGGTGCGGATACCTCGATGACTTGTACGTCGACCCTGAGAGCCGGGGGACGGGGGTAGTTGATGCCCTGTTCTCAAAGATGAACGATCTCGCCCTCCAACGAGGCTGGGCGATAATCCGATGGACAACGGCGGAGACAAATTCCCGCGCACAGGGTGCCTACGACAAGGTTGCTCACCGAACAACGTGGGTTACGTACGACATGACTCCGGTTGGCGAAGGAACGCCACATCCGGGCTAACTGTCAGAATCCACCGACTCCCTTGCCGATGAGCACGAAGCCGATGACCACGATCAGCACTGCCATGACCGTGGCGTTGTTGACCTTCAGCCAGTCGTTCATCGAATCGAGCACGGCCCGTGCCCTTTCGCCCATCGTGAGACTGAGGACGACAGGAAGGGCGACAGTGCTGGCAGCGATGACAACAAAGACGATGATGCTGGCCGCCTTGTCACCATTGGTGGTCGCCTCCTGGGCAATGGCGATGCCTCCGGCGATCAGGAGAAGGAGGTTTTTGGGATTCACTGCCGAGAGCAGCACGCCGAGTCCACCAGCCTTTACTGGTGTGATGTGCTCGATGCTGCTCAGCCATCTGGGCAGGGTTGGTTGCTCCTCTCCTTTCGGGCGCTTCCGCCAATCACGGAGGCCCACCATGAGCAGGAGGACGCCGAGGCCCACTTTGATCCACGAGACTCCTGTCGCCGGGCCTGACGACGTAGTGAGGGTGGCCGTACCAGCGACAGCCACGACCACGGAGAGGGCAACGGCGATGCCGACGATCCAGCCAACCAGAAACGAGGCGCTGTTCGGCCCGGATCGCTTGGACAGGAGCATCAAGATGACGGCGATGATCGGAACCGGGCTAATGGCCACGCCGATCGCCAGTGGCAGTGAATCCCCTATCGCTTGTCCCATAGTCGCCCTTAGCGGGTCACAATGTCGACGTTGGGATTGAAGCTATCCATCAACCTGCCGTGGCCCTGGACAAGCGATTTGTCTCCATCGAGGTGCCCCTTCCTGCCTGAGCGAGTTGCTCGGAGGCTTCTTTGGCTGCGCAGGTCACAGGAGCCTCCCGATCGCATTTCGTTCATGCTTATCAGAGCTCACTCCCGTGGCCAGGGACTTTCGAGCCTGCCCCCGACGAGTGCCCCGAGAAAGGAGGCTCGCCGGTCACCGCAGCCCATGACCGCGGCAAGGATGTTTAGCCGGAACCTGAGGGTGAATCGTTGGCCGATGCAGACTGCTCAACGGCGAACGATCGGGTCAGTCGCGGGACCCCGCCGGCGACGTTTGGGACGAGCCTCATGCAACCTCGAGCGGCTCGAGGAGCTCGGCGCTGTCGCACTCGGGAGACTGGACTGCCACCGCAACAGCCGTCCGCGTCCTCTGGATACCGACCAGTACCGTCACCAGGGCCGCCAGCGCGAACAGCGCACCGAATCCGAACACGGCGTCGAGGGCGTGCACCACAGTGGCTGTATGCGCGGGTGACCCCGTCCCTGGCTGGAGCTGGGCATGACCGGTCAGCGAATCAAAGATGGTGACCAACACGGCCAGGCCCAGGGCGGCCCCGATCTGTTGGGACACATTGACCAGTCCCGAGGCTGCGCCGGCATGGCCCGGATCCACCTCGGCCAGGGACGCGGAAGTGAGGGCCACGAAGGACGTGCCACTGCCCGCCCCGATGAGCACCAGCGACACCACGATCTGGAGGTAGCCGGTGGTGGCGTCCACTTGCGTCGCCAGCAGGAGTCCGATGGCGGCCACTGCGGTCCCGAGGGCCATGACCGACTTTTGGGGTAGCCGCCGGAGCAGGACCCGGCTGGTGAACTGCGACGACAGGAAGACCGAGATCGGCATGGGGAGGAAGGCACACCCGGTGGCCAGGGGCGAGTAGCCCTGGACGTCCTGGAGGAACTGGGCCATGAAGTAGAAGAGGCCGTAGAAGCCGGCGTAGAGTAATGCCCGGCTGGCGTTGGCCGAGCTCCTCGTCCGGTGGGTCAGAAGTCGCAGGGGCAGGATCGGCTCGTCCACCCGCTGCTCCTGGCGCAAGAACGCACCGAGCAGGACCAGTCCGATGGCGAGCGACAAGACGGTCACCGGACTGGTCCATCCGACCGAGCCTGCCTCCACCAGCCCGAACACGATGGCAGACACTCCGAGCGTGCAGGTAAGGGCACCGGCCAGGTCGAATCGCCCTCGCCGGCGCTCGGTCTCGACGATGACGATCCGGCCGAGCAACCAGACGGCAACCCCGATGGGAACGTTGACGAACATCACCCACCGCCACGAGACGAGCTGGGTGAGCAGTCCGCCGGCCACCAGCCCGGTGGCCCCGCCGGCCGCCGACACGGTCGTGTAGAGGGCGATGGCCCGGACCCGCTCCTGTCCTTCGGCGAATACGGTGGTCAAGAGGGAGAGCGCCGAAGGAGCGGCCAGGGCGGCACCGATCCCCTGGGTGGCCCGGGCAGCGAGGAGCATCCATCCCGCAGGGGCCAGACCCCCGATCAGGGAGCTCAGGGTGAAGACGGCGATGCCCACCAGAAAGGTGCGGCGACGACCGAACAGGTCCCCGGCCCGGGCACCGAGCAGCAGCAGACCGCCGAAGGTGAGGATGTAGGCGTTCAGTACCCATGACAGGGCACTACTCGAAAAGCCCAGGCTCTCTTGGATGTGCGGCAGGGCCACGTTGACGATGGTGGTGTCGAGGACGACCATCATCTGGGCCGTGAGGATCACGAAGAGGAAGACCGAGGGGTGGCCGAGTCGGTGACGGAGCGTGCCCGGCCGACGGCCGGAGCTGGTGTGGTCCGCCTGTGGGCGCGTGCTGCTAAGGGTAAGTGAGGGCATTGACTACTTCCTTCCCGCTGGTAGGATTCAAAGCGGAGGCTTCTTCCGTTATTATACGGAGGGTGATTCCGTTTAGCAAGTCAGTATTCCATCGAGGTCTGAAACGATGATCAACCAGCCGAATGGTGCGTCCCCCGGTCCAGCCCTGGACACCGGGACCGGTTCCACCGGGCGACCCAAGAGGGCTGATGCCCGTCGCAATCAGGAGCGCTTGATCACCGCCGCCCGTGAGGTGTTTGCCGAGGCGGGGGTCGGAGCGGCGATGGAGGCCATCGCCCGCCGGGCGGGCGTGGGTGTGGGCACTCTCTATCGAAATTTTCCTCAGCGCATCGATCTCGTCGAGGCCGTGTACAGCAGTGATGTCAAGGAGTTGTCTGAGGCTGCCACGACGGCCGTCGCCACCCTCGAGCCGTGGCCCGCGGTGGTGGCCTTCTTCGAGGCGTTCGTGCGCTACGCCCGAACCAAGCAGACCCTTCTGGGCGAGCTGCAGCAGGCCTTCGAGAAGAACCCGGCCCTGCGCTCACATTCACGTGAGTTGATCAATGCAGCCTTCGACCTGGTCATCGACCGAGCCAGGGCTGCGGGAGCGATCCGTGACGATGTCAATGGGTCCGACGTGACCCAGCTGGTGAGTCCGGTGTGCACCAACCCGGCCATTCCCAGTGACCAGGTCGAGCGCCTGGTGTCGATGATTCTTGACGGTCTCCGTTATCCAGCCGAGTTGGCCCGACCCGTCTGACGCCGGCCGACGTCCTCGATGTCCGTCAGCCATGGCCACCGCCGGCTGAATCAGATGGATGTTCCCCGTCGCTCCGTAAACCCGGCGGCCCCGTACCACGGTCAGGTTTGAGGACAGACTCGAACTCAGCGGGAGAGGAGTTCTCGATCGGCAGGCGTTCGACTGATGGGTCGTGCCGGTTCCTTCCGCTCTTCATCGGTCCGGCTCTCGCCCGTCCGGCGTCGGCGGGGAAAGGCCAGCCAGCCGAGCAGGCACAGCTGGGCGATCATCAGGAGCCACTCCGACCAGCGAGCCTGTACGGGACTGTGGAGCCACCAGTTGAGCCATATCGCCAACCCGCCTGTGCCCAGCAACCGCCACCAGCGCGCCCCGTGCTGCACTGATCGGGAGCAACGCCAGCGTCGGAGCCAAAAAGTAGGGGACCAGTTGGGGCTCGAAGACCCTGAGGGCGAAGAGCACCGCCACGATCCAGATAACCAGGTTGGCCGCATCGCGGCGACGGGTCGGGAGGTATCGGGCCAGCAGAAGTGCGGCGGGAATGGCCGCGAGGGCCACCAGGCTGCGGATGTAGGAACCTGCTCCCGGATCGAGATTCCACGTTGGACTGATGAATCCATGGTCGTAGTAGACCTTCTGATGGATCAGCTGGCTCACCGTAGCCCGCGGCGCGTGCTGATCAAGGGCACCACCAGAAAGGCCAGAGGGATAGCCAGCATCGGGATGATGGCGGCAAGCCACTGACGCTTCTTCAAGAAGACCAACGCGATCGGTACGGCCAAAAAGGCGAAGGGCTGGAATGCCAGCGCAGTGCCCAGCCACCAACCGGTGGCCCGATGGCGCCCATCGAGCGCGGCGGCGAGCCCGTAGAGCATCGCTCCAAGCGCCACGAGATCCTCGGGGTGGCCGGACCCGACGATGGGGGGCAGCGTGATTCCCATCACGCCGAGCACAACCAGTCGCCGTCGGACGTCAGTGACCTTCATCCCTTGGAGCCAGCGGTCGGCGGCGCAGATCGGTAGGGCCATCATGCCCAGGAAGAGCGGTCCAGCCACCCAGAACGCTGCCGGATACAGCACCACTCCCGGGTACGGAAACGAGAGGCCGAACGCCAACCGGGCGATCGGGGCCGCCACCACCTGCAAGGCCGGTGCCGTTTCGAGGGTCCGGTCGAGCACATAGATGTGCCCGTAGCCCCCGCCATACGTCATGTAGGCGGAGTCGGCCCAGTTTCTCCATAGGTCGCCGAACGAAGCCACTGACCACTGACCGAAGCCGTGCAGGAGCGACGCGTCGAGCATGGTGAAGGCCATGGCGCCGATGACTGCGACCACCGAGACGGCGAGGGCGAGTTTCCGGCGCCCGAATGCCTCGGCGACTGCATGGAAAGGCCCGCGCCAATTCCCCCTCCTGCGCACGCACATCACGACGCCGACGGCGATGGCCGTCAGTATGGCCAGCCAGAGCACGATCCACTCGACGTCCAGCCCCTGGGACACGGGGACCCCCTCTGACGGGAGCGCGGCGAACTGAAGTTGGGCGACCATGGGCGGGGTACGCGGGTCGATGGACCGGTCCGACGGGGAGGTGATCTGGATGAGGGTTGCCACGTTCCCCCTGTTGAAGGCGACTTCGGTGGCACTCACCACGGAGGAGCCGGGCCGAAATGCACACTGTCCGGATACCGAGCCGGGTATGCCCCGGATTGAGCTGAGCGAGCCAGAGGGTTGGCCGCCAGCCGACGTGCACACATCCCTGGCATTGAGTGCCGGGCTGGCCAGATTGACCTTGGCCAGCGAGGTCGATGAGATGAGGGTCAGGACCAACTGGTAGCGGCCGGTGGTCCAATTCCACTTGGCGGCGGCAACGTTGGTGTGGGCACTCGTTCCGGCCAGACGGCTCATGTTGTGCTGCAGCGCGTCAACGAAGGGCTGAACGTCAGCCGCCGGGTTGGCCAGCCATCCCGCGCCCGGGTTGACCGTGACGAAGGGGACCAGCAAGGGGTCACCGGCGGCCACGGCGCCGCAATCGGGCGGGCACTGCGGTGCTCCTGCCGACGCAGCTGCGGCGGGCGTCGCCATCCCGACCAGCATCGGGAGCACCAGGGCAGCCAGCAACCCCAGGGCCAGGCAGACGGCCCCGAGCGTGGTCACGGTTGATTGACGACACCGGTGTCGGTTTTGGTCCGACGCCACAACACCGGGATCCTGGGGGCAGTTCCCCCGGTCCGGGCTCAAGGAGACGGCCAGTGCTGGTGGTGGAGGGCCGCCACGCCGGGACGCCCCTCGGTCACCCTCCCAGCGCTGGCCATTGGCTAAGGGTGACACCCGTGGCCGCCGGTGGCAAGCGCTCCGGCCCTTATCATCCACCGCCTGCGAATCCCCAACAAACGTTCGGAAATCATCAAATTTGAGGATGGAATTTGGTTCCGATTTCCATAAGCATGCCGTCTGTCACGTCTTGTGTCATTTGTGGGGTTCTTCCCCGTTCCTGGTACGGCGAGACGGCGGAACCCGGTGGGCTGTGAGACAAACGCAGCACTGAGGTTCGCACTAGGGACGGGGGAATGATGTCGAATCAGGGTCAGCATCTATCCGGCGGTTCGCGTGCGCTCATGCGCTTGCCGCGCAGGCATCGCCCAGGCGGCTTGGCCGCTTGATACTCGGCATCGTCCTGATCGTCGGCACCTTCGCCGGCTTCACCGTGGATGCCGTGCTGACCGCCGGCCCGGCCGCCGCCGCTCAGGCGAACAGCTGCATCGACCCCGCCTCGGGCGGGACCGCCCAGACCTGGCACGAAGGCGTCACCGGCTCGTCCTACACCGTCGAGTGCGAGGAAGAGACCGGTATCAGCGGGACCTCCGCCTATCCGACCATCACCATCAACACCGACACCGTTCCCGCCGACGGCGGCCCCACGTTGAACTCAGGCGCAGCCTGCACCACGGGCACGTCCGGTTCCGGCGCCACCGAGGAGTACATCGAGGAGTGCGCCTTCAAGGACTCGCCCACCGCCACCGACGCCGGTACCTACGCGGCCACCTTCACCTCGACGCCGAGCGCCTTCGCCGGTAGCACCTTGACAGCCAGCAATTCGGGAAACCTGAACATCACCATCGCCGCGCCCACCACCACCTGTATCGACCCCGCCTCGGGGGGCACCGCCGCCACCTGGCACGAAGGCGTCACCTCGACCTACCTCGTCGAGTGCGAGGAGCAGAGCGGCGAGTCCGGTGTCACCGCCTATCCGGGCGCGCCCACCGTCAACACCGACACCCTGCCGGTTGACGCCAATCCGACCCTCAGCGGCTGCACCACGGCCACCTCGGGTTCCGGGGCTACCGAGCAGTACATCGCCGAGTGCACGTTCTCGGGAACGCCGAGCGCTTCCGACACCGGTGTCTATGCCGCCACCTTCACCAGCACCGGGGACGGGGGAGTGGGCTCGGCCACCTCGGGTAACTTGAACATCACGGTGAACGCCCCCACGGTCACCTGTATCGACCCCGCCGCCGGCGGCTCGACGGCCACCTTCAACTCCTCCAGCGGCGGCACCACCAACGCCTACACCGTCGAGTGCGAGGAGCAGAGCGGCATCTCCGCGGTGCCCGCCTATCCGACCTCGATTGCGGTCGACCCCACTAGCAGTCTGCCTGCCGACGCCTCCTTCTCGGCGTCCTACACGGGCAGCGGCACGCTGCCCTCCACCTGCGTCCATGCCACCTCGGGCTCGGGGGCCACCGAGTTCTACATCCTCGAGTGCGACCTCAACGAGACCGCGATCAGCGCCGACAACGGCCCCTATACCGGCGTCTTCGACGCTGTGGGCGCCGGAGGAGTGGGCACGGTGACCTCGGGCACCCTCGCCCTGACCGTGACCGGCCCGTCCGACGTGTGCACGGCTCCGGCCGCCGGCGGTACCGCCACCACCTTCAAGGCGGGGATCGCCAACACCTTCTCGGTCTCCTGCTACGGCACCGGATTCGCTTCGGCCAGCCCGGGCAACTACCCGACCTCGATCACCCTCAACACCGGCACGCTGCCGGCCGATGCCACCGAGGCCACCTCGATCTCGAGCAGCCCGGCCTGCACCCAGAGCACCTCGGGATCGGGCAACGCCGAGGAGTACATCCTCACCTGCCCAGTCACCGAGACGCCGACGGCCTCGGACGTGGGCCCTTATCCGGTGACCTTCACAGAGACCCCGGGGGCCAACGGTGGCAGCACCGTGACCACCGGCACCTGGAACCTCACGGTGGCCGGCATCAACCCGACCTGCATCGACCCCGCCACGGCCGGGTCGGCCTCCACCTTCTACGAGGGGACCTCGAACTCCTACACCGTCGAGTGCGAGGCCCAGAGTGGCGTGTCGGGCACCGCCGCCTACCCGTCACAGATCCAGATCGCTACCGGTGCCCTTCCCGGTGACTCCGGTCAGACCTTCGCCACCTCGACGGCAAGCAGCCCGGCCTGCACGCATGGCACCTCGGGATCGGGCGCCACCGAGGAGTACATCCTCGAATGCGCCTTGAGCGCCAGCCCGACCAGCGCCGATGCCGGCCCCTATCCGTTCACCTTCACCGCCACCGGCCCCGGCGGCGCGGGCACGGTCACCTCGGGCACCTTGACGGTGACGGTGACCCCCCCGTCCACGACGTGCACGGCTCCGGCCGCCGGCGGTACCGCCACCACCTTCACCGATGGAACGGCCGGGAGCTTCAGCGTGGCCTGCTACAGCACCGGGTTCGGATCGGCTGGCGCCGGCAACTACCCGGCCTCGATCACCCTCAACACCGGCACCCTGCCCTCCGACGTCAGCGAAGCCACGACGACCACGAGCAGCTCAGCTTGCACCCAGTCCACCTCGGGCTCGGGTGTCACCGAGGAGTACATCCTCACCTGTCCGGTCAAGGAGACCCCGACGTTCGCTGACAACGGGACCTACCCGGTGACCTTCTTGGCCACCGGGGGCACCAGTGGTGCGCCCAACCTGGTGTCGGGCACGTGGACGCTCAAGGACGCCCAGCCGCTCCCGTCATGGCAGACCGATGGGACGACCGACGGCAACTACGAGTCGGCAATCAAGGGCGTGCCCTTCTGCGACAGCATCTCGGTCACCACCAGCACGGCCGGCGGCGCCAGCACCGGCAGCCCCGCCTCCCTGCCCCTGACCAGCCTCACCGCCGGCGTCACGCCGGCCAACGTGACCAACTACGCGATCCAGAACGTCAATCTGACCGCCGGGACTGCCCAGTTGTGCGGCACCGACAACGCCACCGCCGCCACGGCTCCGGTGACCATGGCTCCGGTGGCCACCAACAGCGCCGGCAGCGCCACTGACACCATCCCACTGTGGTCGCAGAACGAGTGCACCTGGACGACGACCGGCACGACCACGTCCGATTCCATGTTCGACGCCAACCAGGACCTCGAGCAGGCCGGGTCGCAGTCGGCCTTCGGCGCCCCGATCACCAACGGCGAGGCGCTGGGGTCGAGCCTCAACTATCCGACCTGCACCGGTGGGGTCGGGGTGTCCGGCGCCGGTGGCCTGGGCACCGCTTGGACCATCAACACGGCCAACCCGCTGCCCGAGCCGAGCGATACCAACCCGTCGGCGGCTCAGGGTGACCTGCCCTCGTCCAACCTCGACCTCACCGGTGCCAGCGGCGGAGCCAAGGGGGGCTGCTGGGGTGGCGTCAACATCCTGGCCTCGACCAGCACCACCAGCTTCGGGTCCGGCTCGACCGCCGACATGACCCTCCCCAGCTCGTGGGTGAACGGCGGGGACTGTTCCTACGGCGGCCTCGGATCGAACTCGGCCGGTGGCAATACGGACACCGCCGCCGGCACCGGCCTGGCCCTATGCCCGCCCACCCAGGCCGACGTCAACGCCGGCTACGTCAGCTGCTCCATCACCGTGTCCTCGGGGAATGACGAGAACGGGTCGATCAACTACTCGACCATGGATCTCTTCTTCAACGGTCAGCCGGTACCCCAGTCCCCCACCGCCACGCTGTCGGAGACCGGGGCCCAGGCGAATGACACCATCAACGTCACCGGTGGGACCAATTGGTGGGGCTCGTCGGGTGGCGCGCCCAACGGTGGACCGCACGGTGACCGCCAAACCGGCGACTTCTACGCGGTGTCCGCCCCCAGCGTGCTCATCGGCACCTCCCGCGACACCGCGGTGCCGGTGGTCAACTCGACGGTGACCATTCCGGCCAACACCTACGTCTGTACCGGGGCGGAGAGCACCACGGTCGGTCCCAATCCCTGCACCTTGACCGTGGGTCAACCCACCGGCAGCTTCCAGTTGCCCGCCGGATTGGCTCAGGGCCTCTACAACGTCTACATCGACGAGTCCAACACCACGCCACTCCCGGGTAACGGACCCAACGACAGCTACCAGACGGCGCTGGGCACCAACCTGGGGACGGCGGAGTCGACGACCCAGCTGGTTCTCGGGCCGCCGGTCTTCACCTCAACCACCTCGACCAACTTCAGCGAGAACGGCCCCAACAGCTTCGCGGTGACAGCCCTGGGAGCAACTCCCGTCACCTACACCGAGACCGGCCCCCTCCCCTTCGGTGTGTCCCTCGGCACTGACGGGACCCTGTCGGGAATTCCGGCCTTCGGGACCGCGGGTTCCTACCCGATCACCATCACCGCCACCGACGCCAACAGCAACACCACCACCCAGTCCTTCACCTTGACGGTGGGTGCCTCGGGACCGGTGTTCACCTCGGCCACGTCGGCCACCTTCACCGAGAACTCCCCCGGGACGTTCCCGGTGACGGCCAACGGTGACACGCCGATCACCTACACCGAGACTGGCCCCCTACCCTCCGGGGTGACCTTGGGCCCCGACGGGACCCTTTCCGGTACCCCGGCCTTCGGGACCGCCGGTTCCTACCCGATCACCATCACCGCAACTGACGCCAACAGCGCCACCGCCACCCAGGCCTTCACCTTGACGGTGACCGCGGTGGGGCCGGCGTTCACCTCAGCCACGTCGACCTCGTTCAGCGAGAACGTTCCTGGGACGTTCCCGGTGACGGCCAGCGGTGACACGCCGATCACCTTCACCGAGACCGGCCCCCTGCCCTCCGGGGTGTCCCTGGGCCCCGACGGGACCCTGTCCGGCACCCCGGCATTCGGGACCGCCGGTTCCTACCCGATCACCATCACCGCTACCGACGCCAACAGCGCCACCGCCACCCAGTCCTTCACCTTGACGGTGGGTGGCTCGGCACCGGTGTTCACCTCGGCCGCGTCGACCACCTTCAGTGAGAACGACCCCGGGACCTTCCCGGTGACGGCCACCGGCGACAATCCGATCACCTACACCGAGACCGGAGCCCTCCCCTCCGGGGTGACCCTGGGCCCTGACGGGACCCTGGCCGGCACACCGGCCTTCGGGACCGCCGGCTCCTACCCGATCACCATCACCGCCACCGACGCCAACAGTGGAACCGCCACCCAGTCGTTCACCCTGACGGTGAATGACGGGACCTTGGTGTTCACCTCGGCGGCGTCGACCACCTTCACCGAGAACTCCCCCGGGACCTTCGCGGTGACGGCCACCGGTGACAATCCGATCACCTTCACCGAGACCGGCGCCCTGCCCTCCGGGGTGACCTTGGGACCCGACGGGAGCCTGTCCGGCACCCCGGCCTTCGGGACCGCCGGCTCCTACCCGATCACCATCACCGCCACCGACGCCAACAGCGCCACCGTCACCCAGTCCTTCACCTTGACGGTGAACGCGGTGGGGCCGGCGTTCACGTCGGCCACGTCGACCTCCTTCACCGAGAACGACCCGGGAACCTTCCCGGTGACGGCCACCGGCGACACGCCGATCACCTTCACCGAGACCGGCGCCCTGCCCTCCGGGGTGACGTTGGGTCCCGACGGGACCCTGTCCGGTACCCCGGTCGTCGGGACCGCCGGCTCCTACCCGATCACCATCACCGCCACTGACGCCAACAGTGCCACCGCCACCCAGTCCTTCACCCTCACCGTCATCGGCGCGCCATCGACAGCGATGCTCGTTCCGGCCACGGGCACCTACCTGCGTGGCACGAGCACCGCGCTCGATGCATCGGCGTCGGCGCCATTGGGGATCAGCACCGTCAAGTTCGTGGTCACCGGTGGTGCCCTCAACAAGTCGGTGATCGCCACCGCCACGCTCTACTATTTCGGGTACTACGCGGCGTGGAACACGACGAGCGTGCCGGACGGTACCTACACCCTCCAGAGCGTGGCCACTGACCGATCCGGCAACACCACCTACAGCGCAGGGGTTTCGGTGATCGTGGACAACACGGCGCCGACCACCGCAGTGCTGGTTCCCAGCGCCGGGTCGGCACTTCGGGGCGCTAGTGCGACCCTCGATGCCAGCGCTTCGGACAATATTGCCCTGAGCTCGGTCCAGTACGTCTTGACCGGTGGTGCCCTCAACAAGTCGGTGATCGCCACCGCCACGCTCTACTACTTCGGGTGGGCGGCCACGTGGAACACGACGACCGTGCCGGACGGGACCTACACCCTCCAGAGCCTGGCCACTGACAAGGCCGGCAACACCAAGTACAGCGCAGGGGTTTCGGTCATCGTTGACAACACGGCGCCGACCACGGCCGTGCTCAAGCCAGTGGCTGGGGCGAAACTCAAGGGGAGCACCAGCCTCAAAGCCAGCGCTTCGGACAATATCTCGCTCAGCTCGGTCCAGTTCGTGATCACCGGAGGGGCGCTGAACAAGTCGGTCATCGGCACCGGATCCCTCACCAAGGGCGACTACGCGCTCACGTGGAACAGCGCCACCGTCCCCGCCGGGACCTACACCATTCAGAGCCTGGCTACTGACGAAGCGGGCAACACCACGTACAGCGCTCCAGTTTCGGTGACCGTGCACCAGTGAGATGCCCCGTCGGTTAGCGCTGGGCGTCGTCAAGGTCCCTTCACCTGAGGGCCAGCGACTGGTGTCACACCTCTGCCGGTGAGAGGTGCTGGCGTCGGAGATGGCGCCGTGGTGGTGGCCCGCTCACGTCGCTGTGTCCATAGGCCTTCCGGCCCAGGATCGGACTTCGTAGGCGAGTTGGTCGGCCACCTGGAGGTCTGCCACGTGGTTCGATCTCCCTGGACGCACGGAAACCACCCACCGGCTCCCTGCCGACCAGGAGGCCGGGAGTTCGGATCCCACCCCGCGCGCTGAGAACGTCGTCAACCAGACCTGACCTAATGTTGCAGTATGCCTGGGCTCCATCCGACGGACGCGTACGATCCTGACGCCACACGCGCCAAGTACCTGGCCGAGCGCGACAAGCGGCTAGTCCCCGGACGCGCCGATATCCGCGACCTCAAGGCCGACGAGCACTTTGCCCGCTACCGTGACGACCCGTTCACACCGGTCATCGAACGTGACCCGGTGGCCGAAGACGTCGATGTGGTGATCGTGGGCGGGGGGATCGCCGGTGTCCTGGCCGGGGCCCAGCTCCGCAAGGCCGGCATCGAGCGGATCCGCATCATCGACCAGGCGGGCGGCATCGGGGGTACCTGGTACTGGAATCGCTACCCGGGCGTGATGTGCGATGTCGAGTCGTACAGCTACCTCCCGATGCTCGAGGAGCTCGACTACATCCCCACCCGGCGCTATGCCTTCGGTGAGGAGATCCGCGGTCACCTCGAGGCGATCGCCGACCGGTTCGACCTGGTGGGCGACGCCCTCTTCCACACCGGGGTGACCAGCGCCGAATGGCAGGAGGAGCCGGCCCGGTGGCGGGTCCGCACCGACCGCGGCGATGAGGTCAACTGCCGCTGGTACGTGCTGGCCGTCGGGATCCTCAACCTGATGAAGCTGCCCACCATCCCGGGCATGGAGGACTTCACCGGCCGCTCGTTCCACACAGCCCGTTGGGACTACGGGTACACCGGCGGCGGGCCGGGCCAGCCCCTCACCGGCCTCTCCGACAAGGTCATCGCCCTCGTCGGTACCGGGGCGAGCGGCATCCAATGCGTGCCCCCTCTGGCCGAGTCGGCCAAGCACCTCTATGTCTTCCAGCGCACGCCGTCGGCCATCGGCGAGCGGGGGAACCGGCCCACTGCTCCCGACTTCGGTGATGGTTTCAAGCCGGGCTGGCAGCGGGCCCGCATGGACAACTTCCAGGCGATCATCATGGGCCGGCCCGTCGAGTCCGACCTGGTGGACGACGGGTGGACGCACCACTATGCCGCCGTCCAGCATCCCCCACGAGCTGAGGGCATGACGATGGGCGAGTACATGCGCAGCGCCGAAGCATTCGACTACTCGATCATGGAATCCCATCGGCACCGGGTCGAGGAGCTGGTGGCCGACACGGCCACGGCCGAGATCCTGAAGCCGTACTACCGGTACCTGTGCAAGCGGCCGTGCTTCCACGACGAGTACCTCCCTGCGTTCAACAATCCCAACGTTACCCTCATCGACTGCCCCGCCGGGATGGACCGGATCACCGAGCAGGGCCCCGTCGTCGACGGTACGCAGTACGAGGTCGACTGCATCATCTACGGCACCGGCTTCGAGGCCGAGCTCACACCCATCTTCCGACGCGCCGGCCACGAGATCGTCGGTCGAGGAGGTGTCACCCTGGCCGAGAAGTGGGCCGACGGTGCCGCCAGCCTGTTCGGGATGATGAGTCGCGGCTTCCCCAACCTGTTCATCATGCCCGCACCGGGACAACAGGCGGTGGTGACCGTCAACTACACGCAGCTGGCCGTGCTCGGGGGCGAGTTCATCGGTGGCGCCGTCAGGCAGCTCGAGCAGCGGGGTGTCGAGGTGTTCGACGTGAGCGCCGAGGCCGAGGAAGGGTGGACGAAAGAGATTGTCAGCACCTTTGTCGACAGCAGTGCCGTCATGTCCGCCTGCACGCCATCGCGGATCAACAACGAGGGCCACCCCGAGGCGATGAACCCTCGCAACACCAACTACGGCCGCGGATTCGGAGACTGGTTCGGCTATCGCGAGTTGCTCGAGCAGTGGCTCGAGGCCGGCAATCTCGAGGGCCTGGAGCTCAAGGTCCGGTCGACGGCATCGTGAGCGGGCGTCAGCAGGTCGCCGTCGTGACCGGGGGCGGGGGCGGGATCGGAGCGGCCATCGCCGAGGAACTCGGCCGTGGCGGCTGGTTGGTCGTCACCCTCGATCCCCTGGTGACCCTGGACGGGTCCGAGCAGCTCCCCGAGCCCGAGGAGACCACCGCCGGTCGCATCGTTGCCGCGGGCGGCTCGGCCCGAGCCTCGGCCGCGTCGGTGACCGACCGTGAGGCGGTCCGCGGCCTGTTCCGCGAGCTGGTCGACGAGCACGGCGGACTGGACGCGGTCATCAACGTGGCCGGTATCACCCGACAGACCTACTTCGGGCGGGGCACCGAGGAGGACTGGCTGGCGGTGCTCAACGTGCACCTCGGGGGCTACCTCAACGTGCTCGACGCCGCCCTGCCGCTCATGGCCGCCGCCGGGCACGGCCGCGTCCTTGGCGTGACCTCCGGATCGGGTTGGCGTGCTGCCGACGCCGGTGCCTACAGCTGCGCCAAGCGGGCGGTCGCCGCCCTCACGTGGCAACTGGGCCGACAGGTGCCACCAGGCGTCACCGTCAATGCTACGTCGCCCATCGCGGCCACCCGGATGATGGCCTCCGCCCTCGAGCGCGCCCGGAAGGCGGGCCGGTCGGGAGGTGGGGGAATTTCGTTCCTCTCGGTGGCCGGGCCCGAGGACCTCGGGCCGCTCGGCGCGTACCTTGTCGGTGATGAGTTCGGATGGTGCAGCGGCCGGGTGCTCTTCGCCGGCGGCTCGGAGGTGGCCGTCGTCGACGAGCCCCGACTCCTCGAGGTGGTGCGCACCGAGGGTGCTGTCTCTCTCGCCGGAGTGCTCGAGGCCGTCATCCCCCAGGCGTTTGCCAAGGCCGAGGCCAGCCAGGAGAGCGCCGGCGGCGGAAACCCCCGGTTCGGGCCGGTCTTCGACGAGCCGGCCCCTGCCGAGCTCACACCGGCCCAGGTGAGAACCTGTGCGCTGGTCACCGACCGCCCCGGGTTGGCAGCGTCGCTGTCCGAGGCCCTCGAGGCCCGTTCGATCACCTGCCACCGTGTTGTCGAGGTCGCGAGCGGTTTCGGCGATGCCGCCGACGCGCTGAGCTCCGTCGTCAAGGCCGCTGGGCCGCTCGACGCCGTCGTCGTGGCGCCGACCGGTGGTCGGGTGGCAGCCCCGTCGACAGATGGTTGGGAGCAGGTGCTCGCCGAGCACCGCGGGATCGTCGATCACATCCACACGGACGCCGGATGGGCCCGGGCAGTCGCCGAGTACGCCGCCGGTGCGGCCCGCCCCGTTCAGCTGGTGACCCTCACCGATGCCACCACCACGGAAGGCCGTAGTCGGGCCCAGGCGTCGGCACAACAGGCGCGGGTTGCCGCAGGTGCGACGGAGGGTCGGGTCACCGCCTTCGCGGTGAGCATCGAGGCCCCGGCGGAGAAGGCCGATCAACCGGCCGGTGAGCTGGTCGCCCACCTGCTTAGCCATCCTGAGGCAACGGCTCTGGCCGGTGCGGAGTTGGCGGTGGGCGCTGGCTGGCTCGGCCTTCGCAGCCACCCCCGACCAGCCGGCAGCGTCACCTTCGGTGGGCCCGCCGTACCCGAGTGGCTCGACGCCACGCTCCGGGAGATCGTCGGTGCCACCGGCCACCCACCATCTAGTGAGGCCTGATGACCGCCGAGCCAACCCGCGTCGTCGACGCTCACGTGCACCTCTGGGACCCGCTCCGTTCCGACTGGTACCCCTATCTTTCGAACCCTCCCGCACAGGGCGACGGCGATGCGTCGCGGATGTACCGCCGCTTCGATGTCGAGACCTATCGGGCCGAGACAACCCGGTGGAATGTCGACAAGTTCGTCAACGTCGCCGCCGCCACCGGTCGTCATTCGATCGAGGAGACCATCGAGCTCGACAGCAACGCTCATGCCGGTGGCGGTCCCGACGCCATCATCGGCGGTCTCCCACCCACCGACACGGTGGCTGAGGCCGTCGAGCTCCTCGATCGGCAGATGACTGCTTCGCGGTTCCGTGGGGTCCGCCCGATGGGCGCTCACCAGGGGCCGCTCCCCGATGCAGGCGTGCTCCACGCTCTGGAGGAGCGGAACCTGCTCTTCGAGCTGATGACCCATTCCGATCAACTCCGAGCGGCGGCAGCACAGCTCGTCGGCTGCGATGGTCTGCTCGTTGTCGTCGAGCACACCGGATGGCCGCGCACGAATTCCGACGAGGAGAGCACCCTCTGGCGGGCTGGCATCGACGCGCTGGCCGGCCTCGGCGACAACGTTGTGTGCAAGCTCTCGGGCCTGGCGATGCCGTTCGGGTCGATGAGCGCCGATGCCTTCGCACCGTGGCTCGAGTACGCCATCCAGGCCTTCGGCGTCGACCGCTGCATGTTTGCCAGCAACTTCCCCGTCGATGCCATGTACGGCACCTTCGACGAGCTCTATGCCGCGTTCGCTACGGTGACGGCCGGCATCGACGAGGGATCCCGCGAGAAGCTCTTTGCAACCAATGCAGAGCGCGTCTATCGCTGTTAGCCGGGGCTTGCCTGGGAAGACCCGCTCTCGGCGTCGGCCCTTCAAGGAGGTGAGCCTGTGGTGACCGAGCTGGGTTCTCGTGTATGCGCGGTCTCCGCTGTGCCTCGCCGACCCGTGCGGCGCCATGCCGCCCACCCTCGACCGGCGACGTAGTCAAGGGCGCCAAACGTACCGACGAAGAATCCGACGGGAAGGTTGGAGAGGAACGAGATGGCAATTGCCGCCCAGACGGTGATGAGTGCGATGGCAACGGAGAGCGCTACGGCGGTAAGCGGCTTGCTGGTGAAGGCACGTGCCGCTGCCGGAGGGCCGATGAGGAGGCTGAAAATGAGGAGAGCCCCGACCACCGGGACTGCCATGGTGGTGGCTAGGGCAATGACCAGCAGAAAGTACAGATCCATGCGCCGGGTTCGGATGCCCCGGGCTTCGGCCACCTCGGGTGCTATCGAGGAGAGCAGCAGCGGACGGTAGAGCACGACGACGGCGAGCACACACGCCGCTCCGACGGCCAGGGTGGGGGCGATCTCGTTGCCGGAGACGCCAAGCACCTCGCCGAACAGTAGTGAGTAGATCTCCGGGGCGTACTCGGTGGTCCGGGACAGGAACAGATCACCGAGTCCCAGCATCAACACGATGGTCAGGGCGGTGGCCACGTCGTTGCGGGCCCGGCGGCCCAACCCCGCGATGGTGAGCGCGCCGGCGAGCGAGAAGACTCCGAGTCCGATCAGTGCACTCACACCGATGAGGCTGGCCCCGGCAGCTCCCGCGAAGGCCCCATTGGGCAGCGCGTGAGCAGCGAAGGCGGACCCCCGCAAGACGGTGAAGAACCCGACGATGCCGGCCACGACGGCCACGATGGTTGCCACCTCCCAGGCATTGATCATGAAGTTGGCGAACATCAGTGGGCCAGGTCGGCGATGACGGGGGATGGGGAGGCGATGGGGGAGGGCCGACCGCGGGTGGAGAGGGACACGGCAAGGTAGAAAGCGAAGATCACGGCCACGATGCAGAAGCTCACCGGCCAGCTCTGTCCTTGCCCGGACCATGCCGCGGTGTCGTAGGCGAGCAGGATGCCCAGCCAGGTGGCCACCACCCCGATGAGCGCGGCTGCCACGATGGCCGTTCCCGTTCGCTTGGTCAGCCGCAACGCGGCCGCTGCAGGACCGATCAGAAGCGCGGTGGAAAGGATGGCACCGATGGTCACCGCAGAGAGCGAGACGGCAATGGCCAGGACGGCGAGGTAACCGATGCCCACCAACCGAACCGGAACGCCGCGCGCCGCGGCCAGCTCATAGCTGACCGAGCTCAACAGAAGTGGGCGGTAGAGAACGGCCATGGCCGTCAACGCCGCGACGCCGAGGACGGCGATGACCGGCACCGTCGATGCAGAGATGGTGAAGATCGACCCGAAGAGCACATTGACGGTGGCCCCGGTGGTGTTCGAGTGGGTGGTGTCCAAGTAGAGAAACAGGGCGGCCAGGCCGAGCGAGGCACCGAGCACGATCCCGGTGGCCAGGTCCCGACCCCGTGGGCGGCGAATGCCGATCAGCTCCATCGTTCCGGCGGCGGCCAGGTTCATGGCCACGAAGCCAAAGAGGGTGGGAACCCCGGCCAACAATGCCGCCGAGCCGCCAGCGGTGCCGATGTCGGAGAGGGCGTGGCCGGCAAAGGACTGACCCCGGATGATGGTGAACGTTCCGACCGCGGCCGAGACGACCGCCACGATGCCGCCCACCACCAGCCCGACGTGGACCGGGGCACTGGTGAAGAACCCCGACTCGATGATCGGGCCCAGGGTGGCGGTGATCGGTGTCACCCCAGCCCGGCCAGCGGGTCCGGGCTACCGGCCAGTATCTCCCCACTACCACGTCCAGCCACCACCAGCACCCGTCCGTGGGTGCGGATCACATCTACCGGAGCACCGTAGAGCCCGCTGAGCGTCTCGGCACTGACCACCTCGTCCGTGGTGCCGTTGGCGGCGCGACCACCGGCCAGGTAGACGATACGGTCCATCACCGGCAACAGCGGGTTCATGTCGTGCGCGGACAGCAGCACCGAGATGTGCTGCTCAGTCGCGATCCGAGCCAGGAGATCGACCACCTCGCGGCCGCTGCTGATGTCGAGGTTGGCCAGGGGTTCGTCGAGAAGGAGCAGCTGCGGCCGGCTGACCAGGGCGTGGGCAATCATCACCCGCTGCTGCTCGCCGCCGGACAGGTTCCCGATCCTGCTGTCGGCGAAACCGGTGGCATCGACGGCATCGAGCATCTGGTCGACGGCCTCGGTGCGCTCCCGGCTCGGGAGGCCGACACCGTAGCGATGGCCATCGAGGCCGAGCCTGACCAGGTCCCTGGCCCGCAACGGCATGTCCGGCTCGAGGGCGATCTTCTGCGGCACGTAACCGATGGCCGAGTTGCGCCTCGACCGCCCGTCACCGGCGATGCGCACTCGTCCGGCACTCACTGGTACCAGCCCCAAAATGGCCCGGAGCAGCGTGGTCTTGCCCGCCCCGTTGGTGCCGATCAATCCGGTGAAGCTGCCCGGTGCGATGGAGAAGCTGACCCGATCGAGGACCGTGCGTCGTCCGAGCACCACGCTGACGCCCTCGACGGTCAGCACGTCAGCGCCGCTATCCGGGGGACCACCCACTGGCCGGAGGGTAGCGGCGGTCACAGGCGCTCCGTCGAGATGCCGTGGGCGACGGCATTCTCGATGGCGTTCACTTCGGCGAGCATCCATCGCTGGTAGTCGTAGCCCGGGGTGGGCATGGTCTCGTAGACGCCGACGACCGGCACCCCGGTGCGCTGGGCAGTGCTGCGGATCGACGTGGTCAGGGCGTCGACCACCTGCTGGTTGTAACAGAACACCTTGACCTGGTGCTTGGTGAAGAAGCCGTTCTCGAGGGTGATGTCCTGTGGGGAGGGGTCGGTGCCGTTCATGATTTCGGCCTGGAAGCGGAACGGGGTGGCATTGTCGATGCCCATGGCTGTGAGCAGGTAGTCGGCCACCGGCTCGGTGGTTGCCGCCGCCACCCCGCCGTAGCGTGCCTTGAATGAGGCGATTGCATCCAGCCAGGGGCTCAGTGAGGTGACGAACGTCGTGGCGTTGGCCCGGAATGTCGCCGCGTGGGCAGGGTCGATCGCCGACATGTCGGTGGCCAGTGCCTCAGCCACTGCCGGCATCGTCTTCGGGTCGTACCAGAGGTGGGGATTCGGGGTGTCGTCGGGAAGCCCCAGCAGTTGTTGGACGTTGACCGTCCTCCGACTCGGATTGGGTGACGCCGATTCGACCTTGGTCATGAAGTCGTCGTATCCGACCCCGTTCTCGATCACCAGCTGGGCCGAGGCGACCTCGCTGGCCACACCCGGGCTGACCTCGTAGGTGTGCGGGTCGGTGTTCGGGTTGGACTCCACTGACGTGACGGTCACGTACCTCCCACCGATCTGGGAGGCAACGTTTCCGTATTGATTCTCGGCGGCCACCACCGAGATCGTCCCCGCCTTTGGCGTAGCCGTTGCCGACGGTGACCCGCAGGCGCAGGCGAGGAGTCCGATGGTCATCACCGCCGCCCCTCCCACCAGCCTCGAAACGCTCATCCCGTTGGCTCCCAATCGTCGTCCCGTCCCCTGCTGACTGCGGGAGCGGGTGTGGCGGCCAGCCCAGGCAGGTGCGGCTTATTCGCAGTGGCTGCAGCTAAGGTAATCCGTAACGGGAACGGATGCAAGTAAATGTTTTGGCGAGTCACTACGATGGCGGCGTGGAAGGAATCGAGCAACCTGATGGCTTGGCCGGGGCGGCTGCCCCCACGTCGACCCCGGTGATCAGGTTGGCGAGTCGACGCTGATGTCGGCATCCCCGACCGACCGCTCGGCCAGGCCTGCCCAGGAGCGTTCGACGAGACAGAAGCGTGCCCTGGCCGCCATGCTCGAGGGCTCCGATGCGTTCCGATCGGCGCAGGACTTGTTTACCGAGTTGCGAGCCAAGGGAGAGAACGTCGGGCTCACCACCGTCTACAGCCAGCTCCGGGCGCTTGCCGACGCCGGGGAGATCGATGCTCTACGCGGCGAGGACGGTGAGACCCGGTATCGGCGATGCGACACCGACCACCACCACCACCATCTGATCTGTCGGGTATGTGGGCGTACGGTCGAGGTGGAGGGACCGGAAGTGGAACGCTGGGCGGCCCGGGTGGCGGCAGGCCACGGCTTCGTCGATGTCGTCCATACCCTCGAGGTCCTCGGGACGTGTGACCGGTGCGCATTGGTCAGTGAGTAGCCCGACGTTCAAGGCCCGGCTGGTCTTGTTGGCGACGGCCGTCCACGCCGAGTCGATCAGGTCATCGATGCCCATAACCGCGTTGGGGGTCTTCACGGCTGATCAGCATCGCCCTCATTCGATCGTTGTCCTGACCGCCTCCGCGGGGGTGGGCGGGACGTCGCCCCTACCCGGGCCAACCCCGTTCTGCCACGGACGCAGGTAGGCCAGCCAGAGAACGGCGGCGGCGAGCAGGGTGGCACAGAGTACCCATCCGAGCGTCGTGGTGCCCAGACCGACGTACTTCAGGCCGGAGGCGAAGATCACGAAGGTGATCGCGGGACGGATGTACTTGTCCGGGGCACGGGACGATAGGAACGAGCCGACGAGGACTCCCGGGATGCTCCCGATGATGATCGAGGTGGTCACCGAGAACTCGACCGTCCCGAACGCCAGGGATCCAAGCGCAGCCGCGGCGGTGAGGGGCACGGCCTGGGCCAGGTCGGTCCCGACCAACTGATTGGCTCCCAGCATCGGGTACAGGAAGAGCAGCATCACGATCATCAACGACCCCGAACCGACCGAGGTCATCCCGACGATGAGGCCGACAATCATGCCGATGGCCACGGTGGGTATCGGACGGATCACCAGATCGTGGACCACTGCTTGCCGTTTATGACCGGAGCGACGGTCGAGGAAGAAGCGGAGCACCATGGCCGCTGCCCCGATGAGCAGTGCCGCCCCCAGCGCTTTCTCGATCGTGGACTGCGACGCCGTGGTGTGCCCTAGGAGATGAAGTAGATACGCCCCGAGGAAGGCGAAGGGCACCGATCCGGCGACCAGCCATCCCACCAGCCGGAAATTGACCGTCCCCTTGGTCATGTGCACGGCTGCCCCGACCGGGCGCATGAACACGGCGGCCACCAGATCGCTGGAGATGGCCGTCGCCGGTTTGACGTTGAACAGCAGGATCAGCATGGGCGTCATCAATGCGCCGCCCCCGGCACCGGTGAGGCCCACGAGGAACCCCACGATGGCACTGCCCAGCACGATGTACGGGTCGATGCTTGCGGTCATTCCTTCCCCCCTCATTCCAACCGACATTATGGCCATACTGTGGCCAGCGGCAAAGGGTTGCACCGAGTCGTCCACACCCCACTGGGCGGACGTGGTCGTTCTCGGCGAAATCGGGGGAAATGACGACCGCTCGGCGCTCAAGGCCGGTTGGCGCGGCGCCGATGCCATAGGCATGACGACGGAGCCGGATCCCACGGCGATCGAATGGACCGGCAGCAGCGAGTCCACGTGCGCGGACTGTGGGAGCCCGATCGAAATGAACGCAGGAACGGAGAAGGCCTTTGCCATCTGCCAACCGTGTTATGACGCCTACGTCGACAACGCGGGACGGTAGCCCCGATAGCTGAGCACCGTTGCCGGCCAGCGTGGCGGGCGTCGTTCAGAATCGCTTAGTGCTGCGCAGGACGTGAATGGCCGTTAGCATTCGCGCTGCCAGCGGAGCGCCGTTGGACATGGGGAGGGTGGCAATGGAGAAACGTCGGCATCGTTGGCTGGTGCCCGGGTTGGTGACGCTGGGGATCGCGTCGATCGCCGCCGGATCGTTTTCGCCGGCACCTGCGGGTGCTGCCGATGCGACGCCCGGGGTGACCGCCACGCAGATCAACGTGGGGGCCATCTCATCGAAATCCGGAGCGCTGGCCGGCTATTTCGGAGGCCTCGCCCCGGGCATGACCGCCTACTTTAAGGCCGTGGATGCCAAGGGGGGCGTCAACGGCCGCAAGATCGTTCTTACCAACAACCTCGACGACGGCGGAGTTTCCTCCCAGTTCACCCAGGATGCTCACACGCTGATCGACCAGGACCACGTCTTCGCCATCGGTGTTGCTTCCGCCTTTTTCTCGCCCAACTATTTCGTATCCACCAAGACGCCCACCTACGGCTACAACGTCTCAGCCAACTGGCAGACGGCGCCCAATCTCTTCGCCGTCGGCGGTTCGACCCAGATCTACTCGTCGGCAGATTCGACGTTGTCCTGGGCCATCAAGCGGTTGAAGTCAAAATCGGTGGCTTTCATAAGCTACGGGCCATCCATCGCGTCCTCCTACGATGCCTGCAGTTCGTATGCGAAAGCCATGCAGAAGGACGGATACAAGGTGTATGCCGATGTCGAGGCTCAGCTGGCCGGGACCTACACCTCCGATGTGCAGCGCATGCGGCAAGCTGGTTCCAGCATGCTGGTCAGCTGCATGCAGGGTTCCGACAACATCACCCTGACCCGAGACATCAAGCAGTACGGGCTCAACATCAAGCAGCTGTGGCTGAATGGATACGACCAGTCGCTTCTCGATCAGTACAGCAACCTCTTGCAGGGTGTGTATCTCGACATCACCGGGGTGGTGCCCTTCGAGGCAGCCAACACGGCAAGGTTCGGCAACCTGTATCCGGGGATGCAGGCCTATATCGCGGCCATGAAGAAGTACGAACCCGGCTACGTCCGGAACGGCGTCTCATTTGATGGGTGGCAATCGGCCGCCCTGTTGGTCTCGGGCATCAGGGCAGCGGGCCACGATCTCACCCAGGCCAATGTCATCAAGGCCACCAACACGCTCACCAACTTCACCGCCGGTGGGCTCTCGTCGCCGGTCAACTGGAAGGTCAGCCACACCACCTATACCGTCCCCAACTGCAGCGCCTACGTCCAGGTGCAGGGCACCAAGTATGTGCCGGTGTTCGGAGAGGGAAAGCAGGTATTCGTGTGCGTGAACAGCAATGTGAAGGATCCGGCGGTGGTGACGCCACCCAAGGGGACGCCCGGTACCTGAGGACATCTGCGGTTCGTCTTGCCGGGCAGTGAGATACGGGAGCGCTCAGTGCCCTGGTGTTGTAGCCCCGTCGGCCGCGCCGCCTGGTGCCCAGCCGGCCCGAAGTAGTGGGACGACCTGCTCGGCCAGAACGGTGATCTGCTGCCGCACCTCTTGGGGGGAGAGTCCGGGTAGGTGGACGCGTAGGTTGATGGCATCGGCGCCAGTGGCACGCCAGGTGTCGAGGAGACGCTCGACCAGGTCATCGGGCTGGCGGGCAGTGACCGTTTGATCGTCGGCGAAGTGATGAACGTCCCCTGCGTAACTGTCGTAGACGGCGCGTTGCCGCCCGATCAAGTCGTCCCTCGGCTCTCCGAGCCAGACGCGACGGATCGCCACCCTCGGCTGGGTGCCGCCAGCATCCCTATATGCATCACAGATCTTCCTCAGCTGCAGGGCCGACGACATGCCTTCGGCGAGGATCCCAGCACCGCAGGCCGCGGCGCGGGCCGCGGCGGCGGTCGAGGCGGCTGCACTGAGGACCACAATGGGTGACGTTGCGCACTCACGGAGGGCTCGGTCGCCTTCGAGCTGGCGAAGATCGCGTCCTTGGAGCATCTCGACGATTCGCGGCAGCCTTGCTTTGAACGACGGCACGGCGTCGGCCAAGGCGACCTCCATCGCCACGAAATCGAGTGGAAGCGCACCAGCGGCCACGCCGAGTCCCACTCGTCCAGGGTGCCGCGCCCCGAGCCAGGCGATCTCCTCGGCCAATTGGGCGACAGGGCGTAGGGGCAGAAGCAGGGGACAGGGGGCCGCCCAACCGGAGGCGGTCTCCTCCAGGATGAACGAGGCTATTTGGAGCGGGTTGGGCAGATAGCCGGCAAAGCCTCCGTGGTGTTCGCTGGTCATGATCCCATCGAATCCGCCGGCAAGGCCAAGCTGGGCCTGGTCGCAGAGCTCACGCACGATGGCACCGGCGTCCAGTTCGTTGTGGGGGTAGAGCCGGAGTGAGATGGAGCCCGGTTCAAAAGGCGTGCCGGAGGTCACGGTCAGTTCAGCAGCCACGGGGACCGGGCGCCAGGGCCACGGTGATGGTGGTGGGGATGGTCGAGGTCATGTCGCGCGCCGGCCTGTCGAGTGAGGAGCGCTGCCGGGTTGACCGATGGCATCGGGGCTGAACGGCGACCACGAGCCGCTGTCCACATGATTTCCAGCGTCCACGTCCAACAGGACCCCGGTTATCGATCGTGCCTCTTCGGACAGGAGGAATGCCACCGCGGCGGCAATGTCATCGGCCTCGGTGAGTGTTCCGAGGAGCAGATTGCGGCCGGCGGCTGTGCCGCCATCGTCTCCCCAAATGTCCTTGGTGGCTTCGGTTCTGGTCAGGCCGGGACTCACTGCATTGACCCTCACTCCACGCCGTCCGAGATCGTGTGCCAGGGTACGAGTGAGCGCATTGAGGGCCGACTTTGCCGCTGCATAGGCTGCCATCGAGGGTGTGGTCTTCTTCGGAGAGCCACTGGAGATGTTCACCACCGCACCACCCTCATCGGCCAACCCGCGGTCCATTGCCGCTTGGATGAGGGAGAGAGCCGGCCAGGTGTTGAGGGCAACGGTCTCCGTCAGGTCCTGTTGTGTCATGGTCAGGGCCGAGCCTACGAACGGGGCACCCCCGACGGCGTTGACCAGCAGATCGACGCGGCCGAACCTCTCGATGGCCGTGTCGACAAGCAGGGTCGACACGGACGGGTCGGCGGCGGTCCCGGCGCAGGCGACGACATCGAGGCCCTCGTTCTGTAGCGCCCGTTCGGTGGCACGGAGCCGATCGTCGGAGCGAGCGTTGATCACCACAGAGGCGCCCTCGATGGCCAGGCGTCGTGCCGATGCCGTGCCGATCCCGGGATCCGTAGAAGCCCCCGTGACGATGGCAACCCTTCCTTCGAACCGGTGTCCAAACGTCCGCTCGTCCACTGCTCTCCTGCCCTCCGTTGCCATCTCGACCACCCTCGATGCGCACTGAACCTACGCCGGATCGGTCGCCCCCGAAAGCGCGACCGCCGCACTCGATGGGAGGGGAGTTGTTGGCCGGAGCGCACCGTGCATTTCGATACCATCGGGAGCGGCGCACCAGTGCGTCGGTGAGGTGACGGGGGATCGACGATGGAGGACAGAGTCACACCGGTGATCTACCTGGAGATGACCGATAGACCTGCCGAGCGCTACGCCAAGGAGCGGACACCCGAAGTCCTGGCGCTGCCCGGCGTTCGGAGGGCGAGCTGGTGGGCGAACTGCGTGCCGTTCCGCACTGACCTTCCGCGTACGATGACCGAGTTCGTGGTCCTGGGCATCTACGAGGCTGATCGGGAGTTCGAAGCGCCGACCGGCGACGCATCGGCGCCGGAGGACATCACCGGACTGTGCTTCGATCACTACCGGCGACCGGGCCAAGGGATTGTTTCGGGCCGCCCGACGCTCGGCCTCGAGTTGGTGCTGATCAGCCCGCGCACACCCGAGGAGGGTCAGGGCCTTCGCGACTGGGCCGACTTTGTCCACATTCGCGACATCGCCGCCGCTTCGCCTGACCACTTCACCATGATCACGCCGTATGAGAACCGGGCTCCAGGATCGCCCCGCTTCATGCACTTCTACGAACTTGACACCGATGAGCCAGAGGCGGCGTTCCGATCGATGACCCCGACCACCGTTGCCAGGGTCGGCGCCTATGGCACCCATCCGGTGCGGGAGTGGCGGGGACACGAGGCCCTGGTCATTGATTACGTCAATACGTTTCGGCGCCTGGGAGTCCTCGAAGGGCCGGATTAGGTGGTGATGGCGCCGCTCGAAGCTCCGGGCGGAAGGAGACTGGCCAGGGGGACAGATCCTTGGGGAGCGGTGACCGGCACCGACTTCCCCCACGACGTCAAATGAAGATCGAGTCCCCCGGTGTTCACTGCGACAGGCAAATGGGATCCTCCAACGGCCACATAGATCGTGGTGGGCCCTGCGTCGCCACCGCGATTCGTATAGGTCACTGGTATTGCCGGCACTCCGTCGACGGTCCGGTCACCGCTCTTGTGGTAGCTCGTTGCATCAAAGAGGTCTGGTACCAACGTCGACAACGTTACGTCGGCGGCAGCCTGGGTATAGAGGGCACCGCTGGACGGGATCTGCACCCACTTGTTGGATACCACTGCGGCCTGGGGTTCGGAGAGACCGAGCGATCTCGCCCAAAAGACCGTGTTGGCGTTGACATAGACGGCGCCATCGACATCCAAGGTGTCAGCCGACGGGAGATCGGTCGACCCGACGTGGGCTGAAGCCGACGAGAGCATCTGACGGCCGGAGGTCGACCCCACATAGTCGTTTTCGGTAACCGTCACCTTTCCGACATTGGGCACGTTCACGGATCCGTTGCCGTTGGCGCCGACGGAGCCTGCTGACGCCATGGCGGCCCTGGCCTGGTTGACTATGGCTGCGGCCGACTCCGAGGCGAATGCCGAGGTAGTGGTCGGGGTCGCCGCCGTGGGCGCGCTGCACCCAGCGAGTCCGATGCACGCAATCACCACGGCCAGCCCGATGTGTACGACCGATGTGTTCTTTGAATACCGTGGCAACCGGTTGATTGGACGACCCCCTGGCGGATTCGACTCGCGACGGCGCAAGTCGTTACCGTTGAGTATCGGCCCCGGTTTGGGTTACCTTGATTCCACACTTCTGGGGGACGTGCGAGTGCTTCGCCAGGGTCGGAGTCCGTGCTCGATGGGCCGCCTCCGGGTGGGCGTTCGAGTGAGCAAAGGGCGATGCCGCATGAGCATTCGATTGATCGGGGCGGTGCCGGGTGATCCTTGACCGGTTCGGGATTGAGGGCCGGGTGGCGATCGTCACCGGCGCCGGACTCGGAATTGGCAGGGGGATTGCAATCGGCTTGGCTGAGGCGGGAGCCGATGTGGCCGTGGCGGCGCGCACCGAGTCCGATCTCGAGGAGGTGGCTGGTCGCATCCGTCGCCTGGGTCGACGGGCGTTGGTGGTGCCCACGGACGTCACCGACGCCGCTGCCTGTGACCGCCTTGTTGCCGCCACCGTTGGGGAGTTCGGCAGGGTCGATATCCTGATCAACAACGCCGGTGGTGCAATGCCCCGGGCGGCGATGGATACCAGCGAAGGGTTCATGACCCGCACATTCGCGTTCAATGTGACAGCCCCCTTGACACTCATCAAGCTGGCCGCCCGCCAAATGGTCGACACTGTGGGCCACGGTGCTGTCGTCAACATCTCGTCGCGTTCGGCGAGCATGACCCAGACCATGTTCGTCGCCTACGGGGCGGCCAAGGCCGCCCTCGACCGCCTGACCCGCAACATCGCTCCGGAGCTGGCCCCTCGGGTACGGGTCAATGCCATCGACGTCGGAGGTGTGGCCACTCGGTCCCTTGACGTCGTTCTCACCGACGACAACCTCAGGCGACAGTTCGTCGAGGGGACCCCGATGGGCCGTCCCGGTGAGCCGGAGGACATCGCCTGTGCTGTCCTCTATCTCGTGTCAGATGCCTCCGCTTGGGTCACCGGCAAGGTGTTCGAGATCGACGGAGGCGCCGAGTCATCGTCGATCGCGGTGCCGTCACCACCACTTGAGCCCACCGTCCCTTGAGGGCCCCTTGAGGGCGGTGAGGTATCTGCACCCGGCCTACCTGGACCGACCACCGTCCGCCGCTCGCGTCCCCCGGAGACCCGAAAGGCCTGCTCCCGGGCCGTACACATACCCACTGATTGTGAATTACATCCTTGTAGTTCGACAATTGCTCCAGGTCCCTGGCCGCTAGGCCCTTGTGAAGGTTCACACGCCAGGAGTACGATCGACAATTGGTGGATACAAATGAGTACACTTTGGATGGTCCCGACGACGTGCTGGCGGGGCGGATTCGCGCCTACCGCCTGGACAACCAGATGACCCAGGCGCAACTGGCCGAGCAACTCGGTGTCACCCAGCAGTCGGTTGCCCGGTGGGAGCAAGGTTCGCCACCCAGGCGGTACATGCACCGGATCATCGAGTCACTGCTCGAAGAGGGCGATCACAGGGACCCCTCGACCGATCTTGCCGACATCATCGGCATTCGCCCTCCGACGCCGACCCCTGCCCGAACCCGTGACATTGACGGTGCTCGCAAGGTCTACGTGCAGGGGTGCCTCAAACTCCTCGAGCGAGGTGAACGACTTCCCAACCGGGTGCTCCTGCTGTTGGCCGACGAGCTCGGGTGGAGTGAGGACGACAGCTGACATGGAGGAGCCGGTATCGGGAGCGTGGCGCCGGTTCGGTGGACCTACTCAGGATCCCGGCGGGAGGAACCGAGCACGGGTCCCGGGCTCGACCGAGTACGGGTGGTGTCAAGGCAAGATCCCCATCGGCCGGGGTCGTCGGGGGGCGGTGTCCCGTCCCTCGGCCAGGCTGAGGCCGGCGAGAAGGGCATTGCGGAGCTCGCGAGGGTCGATCACGTCGTCGTAGGAGAGCCGGGCTCCGGCCACCACCGATGCCCGCGCCTGCTCGGCGGCCAGGCCCGCCCGTTCCTCGGAGTCCTCGATGGCGCTGCCCTCCGAGTCCGCCGGAAGAGCGCCAAGGGTGATCGACGGGAGGGCGAGCGTGATGGTCTGGCCGTCGAACGGATTCAGTGGCCATTGCCGAGGAACCGAATCCGAAGGCCTTCCGCAGGGTGACATGCAGCTTCGGAACGCTCAGACGGTGTTGTACGGCGAAGAGACGCGCTGCGTGCCGTAGGATGCCGTGGCCCTCGGCGGTGGTGCCGGCCAGCACACCGGGATTGTCGGCCAGGAAGAGACATGGCAGACCGAATGCGCCGGCGACATCCAAGAAGTGAGCGGCTTTGTCGGCGGCGTCGCTGTCGATCGTCCCGGCCATCACGTTCGGATCGTTGGCCACGATGGCCACGCTGCGGCCTCCGAGATGAGCTAGCACGGTTACCATCGAGGACCCGAATTGGGGTTGGACATCGATGAACTGGCCGCCGTCAACCAGTTCGGAGAGCACGGGACGGATGGGATATGGCCGGCGAGGGTCGGGCGGGATCAGCTCGAGGAGGTCGACGGTCCGGCCACTGGCGTCGGGCCCGTCTCGCCGAGGTGGCGACTCCCAGGCGTTGAGCGGGAAGTGGGCGAGGTAGCGACGGGCGAGATCGATGGCTTCCCCGTCGTCGGCCACCAGGTTGTGGACGACTCCGCCGGAGTCGATGGCCACCGGCGGTCCACCGAGTGCTTCCTTGGTCACGTCCTCCCCCGTTGCCGCCCGGACCAGAGGCGGTCCGGCCGCAAAGATCGACGCCGATTCGGTCATGGCTACGAAGTCGCACAGTGGGGCGGTGAGGGCACCGTGACCGGCAGAGGCACCGAGTACCAGGCATACCAGGGGCACGACGCCGGAGAGCTCGGCCAGACCCATCAGGTCGCCCGGTCGGCGACCGCCGTCGGTGTCGGTCACCCGGTGGCCGGCGCCCTCCAGCATCATCACCAGCGGGACCCGCTCCTGATGGGCGAGCTGGCAGAGGCGATAGCGCTTATCGGAGGCACCACTTCCGATCGAGCCACCGAGCACGGTCACATCCTCGGCTCCGGCGACTGCCGGTCGCCCGTTGATCCGACCGGACCCGGCTACCAGGGCATCACCGGGAGTCGGTGGCTCATCGGTGGTGCCGACCAGGGTGCCGACCTCGAAAAAGGTGCCGGTGTCGAACAGACGGTCGAGACGCTCCCGTGCGTTGAGCCTGCCTCGCTGGAGCTGTCGGGAGAGACGGGCCTCTCCCCCCATCCCGCGCGTCTCGGCTTTACGACGTGCGATCTCGTCCAGTGACGGACCCCAGCCGTGGAGATTTTCGGTCATCAGCCCTCCTTCCGGTCGATTCTTCACCACGCAAGGCTTTCACTTACCATTGGGTTCCCGTGGCGAAGTGGAGTTACCGATCGATGGGATACGTGCCAGCCGCGTTCGGCTGCAACTGGCTGGACGGATCAGGAACCAGCTGGAGAGGTGAGTCCGGGCCGACTCGCCGGGTCACATGAGTGATCCGGCGGGTGATCCACCGTCACCACTCGAGCTGGAACGGACCGACACAGGCCGCCTGGAGGCGTTCAGCGATGGTGTGATGGCAGTCATCATCACCATCACCGCGCTCAGCCTTCGATCGCCGAGCGGCGGAAGCTTCTCTGCCTTGAGCCATCGGTTGCCGGAACTGCTCGTCTACATCCTCAGTTTCGCCTTCATCGGCATCTACTGGAACAATCATCATCACCTCCTGCGTGCGACGCAGCATGTCAGCGGAGCGGTGATGTGGGCCAACCTCCACCTGCTGTTCTGGCTCTCGCTGATTCCCGTGATCACCGAGTGGGTCGGGACCACCTACCGGAGAGAGTGGCCGGCGGCTACCTACGGGATCGTGGCCATCGGTGCGGCCATTGCCTTCTCCATCCTTGTCACAACCATTGTGCGGGCTGACGGCCGAAACTCTGCGGTGGCACGGGCCATGGGTTCGAACATCAAAGGAAAGGCATCACTGATCCTCTATGCCTCCGGCATCGCCCTTGCCTTTGTCAGCCCATGGATCTCGTACGCGATGTATGCCTCCGTATCGGTCATGTGGTTCATTCCCGACCGACGGCTCGTTCGCGTGAACGCCGACTGAACTCACGTGGCCAGTCGGTGCCTCACTGGTCGCCGGGGTGCAGGGCCGAGGCACCCGGCGGGCCAGGCATCTCGACTACGGGATCATCACGGTCGTCGAACTCGGTGCGCAAGGCCCGCGACATCACGGCGTGCTGAAAGTACATCGTGGTGATGTAGGTCAGCTCGAGGATCGCTTCGTCGCTGAGCCGCTGGCGCAGGGCTGCAAACAGGACATCCGGCACCCGACCGTGCTCCAGCACCAGACAGTCGGTGTAGGCGAGCACGTGACGTTCGATGTCGCTGAAGCACGATGCGGTCGACCAGGAGGGAATCGACTGGATCTTTTCTTCATCGACGCCGAGGTCCCGGAGAGACTTGCAGTGTTGGGAGAAGACGAACTGGCTGCCGGCCGCCCACCCGGCACGGATCTGTCCGAGCTCACGCAGCACCGGGTCAAGGTGGCGCTGGGGACTCTGGTAGAGACCGAATCCCTGAACGGCGTGCTCGAGCACATCAGGGACCAGCGCGAAGACGGTCCACCAATCCCCCGGCGCCCCCGTCCAGGTCCCCGGGCTGGTCACTGGGTCCCGCCCTTCGAACAGCCAGCCGTACATGGTTGTCACGATGGGCGCAGTGGCCTCATCCTTCGTCACCTGTCTGAGTCGTGGCACGGGTGAGTGCTCCCTTCTGCGGCCTGCGGTGTGAGTCAGCCTGCCTTGCTTTGAAACTCATTCTCCAGTTTGCACCCTCGTAGGCTAGAGAGATGACGCCCGATCCTCCTCCGGTGGCCCAGGTTCCTTCATCGTCAACCTCACCGCCGCCCGCCGGCAACGGCAGCGGCAGCGGGACCGGTAACGACCCCGAGACTGATCGGATCCACGTCCGGAAGTGGATACTTGCCCTACTCCTGGTCCTAGTCGTAGTCGGGATCGCTCTCCTGATCGCGTTCTTTGCTGCCGTACGACACTGGGTGGCGCTTCACACTGGCACACTCCACGGAGGGCCGGACCTGTACTACAACTTCTGGTCTGGCTTTGGTGCGGACCTCGGTGAGGCAACCCTCATCAGCGCGGTGGGCGTCGGCGTGTATACGGGTGCTCGAAAGGTCAACTGCCATACCAAGGGGTGTTGGAGAATTGGCCATCACGCCTTAGAGGGGACGCCGTACATTCTGTGTCGGCATCATCACCCCGACGTTCCCACTGGTGGTGCTTCGCATGAGCACATTCTCGAGCAACACCGAAAGTACAGGGAAGCCCAAAAGAGGGCGTGAGGGCCAACGAGCGCTGGGCCGTATCGGATCAGTCGTTTCGCCCGGTAGTGGCGGGCATGAGATCGACGACGGAGGCCGGGTTGATCTCTAAGCCACGGTCACTGTACTGCCGGGTTGCGTGTGGAGCGGAGATTCGGATGTGGGACCGTGGCCGCCAGGTCTGCTGCGTCCGACCCGGACAATGGCGGCGAGAAGAAGTAGCCCTGCGCTGTATCCACGCCCAGCTCTCGAAGTATCTTCACCTGCTCGACAGACTCAACTTCCTCGGCCACGGTGCAGATGCCGATGGGACGGCAGTGCTCCACGATCTTCTTCACCGTGCTCCGGCTCTTTCCGCCGGGAGCGGTGAGCTCGGCGACGAGTGACCCGTCGATCTTCATGGTGTTGACCACGCAGTTGCCGAGATCCTTGAGGATCGACCAATCCGTGCCCACGTCGTCCACCGTAAGTTGTATACCAAGTCGATTCATGACCCGGAGGTCTGCTGCGGCGTCGTCGTCAACCACTGACGATTCGATGATCTCGACGGTGAGTCGGTCTGGGTTGAGACCGGATTGCTCGAGTGCAGAGGCCGCGGCCATCGCGGCGGTTCCCCGCTGGAGCTGGAATATTGAGCAGTTCACGGCCAACTGGATCTCTGATGGCCACTCGTTCGCTTGTGCGCACGCTTCGGCGAGGACCCATGCATTCAGCTCGTTCATATGTCCGCGGTCTTCTGCCCACGGGATCAGAGTTTCCGGGGGGATCTCCTCACCGTCGGAGCTCTGCCATCGCAGCAGGGCCTCAAAGCCCAGTAGGCGCCCGGTTGTGAGGTCGACCGCCGGTTGGAACACCAGGGAGGGTGAGCCATCCCGGCCGATCTCTGGAACCGGTATCTTCGAGTTCGCCTCTGGCGAAACTGCCTCTCCACGCGATCGTCTCAGCCTTCTCACCACTCATGTCTCGGCAGTTTCTGGGACAGTCTTGAGCAAAGAATCAGGGTATCGAGGTTCTGCATCCGGTCCCTGCCTCAGTCGGAAGGGTCGAACTGGCGTACGGGTCGCGCTCGAAGGTCAGGGTGATGGTTCAAGTTATCGGGAGGAAATGCCGATTGGAGCGTGATCAGCAATCGGAGGTGGTGGGAAGAATGGATTTCACCGTTCCAGTAGGGACAGCCGAGAAACACGATGTGCACATGCATTTCAATCAGTGGTTTGGCCAGGTGCGCATATCTGTCGACGGAGAGAGGGCGACCGGTGACTGGCGAATGTTCACATTCCGGACGGTGCGGCGATACGAGGTGCCCGTTGGCCACGACGAACGCCATGACGTGGTGATCGAGAAGAAGCGCAAGAGCTTCCTCGGAGGTCTCCGAAGCCAGATCTGCCAGGTCCAGGTGGACGGACAGCCGGTGGCGACCTTCTTCGGAAGCGTGACCGGTCGCACGTCTCAGCTCTGAGGCGGTCACCGCTGTCCCTTGTCCTTCATCGTCTTCCCAGAACCATCTGAAGGAGTGCAACATCAACCGGTAAAATCGGAGGGTGACTGAAGTCGACATCCTGTTTGCCGGTGTGCCCATCGCGGATATTGAGGCCGCCGCCTCTTGGTATGGCCGGCTACTCGGACGGGCGGCGGACATAGTCGTGACGAGCGACGAGGTCATGTGGCGATTCAGCGACGCAGCCTGGCTTTACATCATCGAGGACCGGGAGCGGGCCGGTCATGCTCTCGTGACACTCTGTGTCGCCGACTTGGATCGGGCTCTTGCCGAGATCAATGAGCGAGGGATCGGCAGTGGAGCTGTCGAGACTGTCGGAGATTCGGGTCGCAAGTCGGTCGTCGTGGATCCCGACGGAAACGCCCTCAGCTTCATCGAGATTGCAGCGCCACCTCACTGAATCCGACGGGCCCATCCGTAGATCTGCAGCTCTATTGAGTGAAGACACAGGAAGGGAACATCCTTACAGCACGGAATGCTCCACGTGCGCCCGTTTCGGTTCGCTTACAAGCGGGTATCCATTGGTCGTCGAGGGAGCGACCTTCGGATGGGAGGAACACAGAGATGGCTGGTGGACTAGTTGCGAGTGTCGTCGCCTTTGCTGTGGGGGCGATCCTTGATTTCGCCGTAACTGCGAGCCCCTATCAGCACGGATTCAATATTCACACCGTGGGCGTGATTCTGATGATCGTGGGAGTCGTCGGTGCGGTGCTTTCGATGATTGGCATCGTGGGTACCGGCGTTCGCCGTCATCGCACCGTCGTCGATGATGGTCACGGGAACGTCGTCCGTCGGGATGACACCTACGTGTAGGGAGCCGTCGTGGCAAGGCGTTGGAGAGGCGATGGCTACAGCCGATTGGCACGGGTTGGTCGTCGTGTCACCGTGTGACCAGACGCACTGACCGGGGACACGGTCGGTGCGGGCGTGATCGTCAACATCCGATCGTCGTCACTCAGGGGCTCCCTCAAGCGTCCCGCTTCACCATTCGCCAGGCACCGAGGGCCGTCCAACCGACCAGCCAGGCGACGATGACGAAGACGGCCGTCGTCCTCGACTCCGGCACCAGGAGGGAGGTGCCTTGGTTGCCGCCCGGCCCTCCGCCCCCTCCGAAGACGAACCCGAGACTTGATGGTTCCAGATGGGCCACAGCCAGCCCGACGACCGAGCGCTGGAGATTGATCATGTGGGGGATGCTGGCTCGAGACAGGATGGGGGTGAGCACGATCTCCAGCACGATCATCAAGATCACGGCGACGGTTCGCTGCCCGAGCAGAGATCCGAGGCCGAGCCCGACGATGAAGCCGACGCCGACCTCGAGTTCGATCCAGAGGCCGGTACGGACCATGAGCCCGACCGGAGGGGAGAGGAAGACCTTGGAGTAACCCCGATAGTCCTGTCTGGCGATCTGGACCGCGGCGGCCCTGATCATCGCCGGCGTGGGCGCCGTGGTCACGCCGGATCCGGGCGGACCCTTCTGTACGATGGCAGGCCCACCTCCCGGACCGCCTCCGGAGCCGTCGCACGGGACGGCCTGTAGAACGTTGGTCAGGTTGCCGTTGCTGTTGGGTCCTATACGGTACGGGAAGCCGCAGACCACCTCGTTGACGTTGTCCGCGGCCCAGTGCGCAAGTCCGGCCTCGGAGAGTCCGGCGGGCACGTTGACGCCCTCATAGCTGATCTGGGTAGGTGCGGCGAACACGCACACCGCACAAACAATGGTGAAGCCGATGGCCACCACCGGCACCACGATGGCCAGGCCGGCCGGTATCCGGGCCAGGTAGAGCGCCAGTCGGGATCGGCCGGTCACCACCAGATGGCGGAACATCCCCTCGGTGAGGTCGACCGACCCGGCCGTGCAGCCCAAGGTGGCGGCCACGATGAAGCCGAAGACGTAGAGCACGCCGGCCACGAGGGCATTGAAGATGTCCGACCCCCCGGCGGGCCCGTAGGACTTCGGTGCAATGGCGTGGGCCAGCAGGCGGATGACGAGGAAGATGGTGGGGATGCCGATGGTGACGGAGATGAGGGCCAGCATCAGGCCCCGCCGCTTCCGCAACTCCATAAACCGGGTGGCGATCATCCCGCCGTTCGGGATCCACGAGCCCCTGCGGTCGGGAGCGTGACCAACGGGGGTCGGGGCCGGCACCGTGGGGATCACATCAGACGGTGCGGTCATTCGGACGCTCCCAATCGGCTGGTGACTTGCAGGAACCACGACTCGAGTGAGGTCTGCACCTCCTGAAGCCGGTACACAGAAATTCCGCCCTCCACCAGCACACGGTTGATCTCGGCAATGACGTCGCGATCCGTTCCCGCCGGCATGGTGATGCCGAGAGCAAGGGGCCCGATCTCGACGTGGCGACCCATGGGTGTGCGCTTGAGGAGTGCACAAGCCCGGGAGGGCTCGGAGCACTCCACCTCCACGACGAAGGACGACCCGGCCAGCAGGTCGGTGATCGCTCCCTGGCGTATGACACTGCCCCGGTCCACGATGGCCACCGCATCACAGGTCCTCTCGACCTCGTCCAGGAGGTGGGAGGACAGCACGACCGTGCGGCCCTCGGCCACCAGGGAGAGGATCATGTCGCGCATGTCCTGCATCCCGGCCGGGTCCAGCCCATTCATCGGTTCGTCCAGGATCAGTAGCTGCGGGTCTCCGATCAGACAGGCAGCCACGCCGAGGCGCTGACGCATGCCCATCGAGTACTTCGACACCTTGTCGTCAGCTCGGTGCAGAATCCCTACTCGCTCGAGGCACGGACCGATTCGCTCCTTGGCCGCCGGCTCGCGTGCCGTGGCCAGGATCTGGAGGTTCTGCCTTCCGGTCAGATGGCCGTGGAACCGTGGCTCGTCGACGATGGCCCCGACGCCGGCCAGGGCGGCAGCCCGATGTCTGGGAACGGAGTGACCGAGGAGGAACATGGAGCCGGCATCAGCACGGGTGAGACCCAGAAGTACCCGGATGAGAGTCGTTTTCCCCGCCCCGTTGGGTCCCAGGTAACCGAACGCGCATCCACGAGGAACCAAGAGCTCCACGCCGTTCACGGCGGCGTTCTCGCCGAACCGCTTGGTGAGCCCGTGAGTCTCGACGGCCCATGGGCTCTCCGGATCAGGGCGGTCCGCCCGCTCCGTGGTCATGGTGATGCTCATCGGGAGCGTCTACCTGTGAATCTGGCCGGCGGGAGCTCAGGACGCACTCGGTTCACCGGTCCCACGGTAGGACACCCAATCCGCAGATGGAATGCGGCTAGCGGGTGGTCCGAGGTGGGGCAAACCCCCGATCGGACACCCAAGCACAGAGAAACCGGGCCGTCGCCCTTCGGCCGAGCTCGATCCGCCAGACACGTTCCAGACTGCCGTGCGGCGGCCGGCCTCCTCTCAGCGTGGCTCGGTCGTGCCGACGTGGGAATCGATCCATAGCCGGAGAGGTGCGGTGGCCCGGAGCACCTCGACGATCCTGCGCTTTGGAGCGACGGTGGCCAGCCATGTTCCAACCGGCCACTCCCTCCAGGCAGTCACGCCCTTGTGCCTGAGGAGCTCGATCCGAGGGTGATCCTTCGGGTAGCCCCGCGGGGCCGACTTCAGGACCTCGTGGGCACTGACCTCGATGCGCTTCTCGCCAAGGCCCTCTACGATGCTCACAAGCTTCGCACCGCTCCGCTCATCGGCAACCGCGGCGCGAAATCGGGCCAGCTGATCAGGTGTCGGCATGTAGAGACCGGAACCGACCCCCAGCGCGTCGGAGGACAGGGAGATGTAGCCCGCATCGTTGTGGGCGGCGATCGTTGTCTTGTACGGAGACTTGTCTCGACTGAATCGGGTGTCCCGGTAGGGGCGAAAGATACGGCCATCGCCGAACTCCGGAGCCAGCTCGGCCAAAAGCTCTTGCATCGGTCCGACGATGCTGGCCTCGTAGAACTCCTTGTGGGCGATCCAGAAGCTTTTGGTGTTGTCCACTTCGAGGCGGTCGAAAAATTCAGCGACGTCCAGGCTCCAACCCCGAAATTTCATGGACGGCCCGGAACTGTCTGGATGGCGTAGGTGAGGCGTTCGTCGGAACCACCGTCGCAGCCTATTCCTTCACGATCGGCAGCTAGATTTCTGCCCGCCTAAGGTTGCGATCCATGGGCTATCGCTATCTTGGACGATCGGGGCTGCAGGTCAGTCCCCTGTGCCTTGGCACGATGAACTTCGGTTCGCAGACGAACGAGGGTGACAGCTTCGTCATCATGGATCGGGCGTTGGACGCCGGAATCAACTTCTTCGACACGGCCAACGGCTACGGGGGAGGTGAAACCGAGCGTATCCTGGGCCGGTGGTTCTCGCAGGGAGGCGGACGACGGGAGAAGGTGGTCCTCGCCACCAAGGTGTACGGCAACGTAGCCGGTGAGTGGCCCAACGATTCCAAGCTCTCGGCTCGTCACATCCGGGACGCGTGTGATGCCAGCCTTCGACGTCTACAGACGGACCACATCGACCTCTACCAGATGCACCACGTCGACCGGAGCACACCGTGGGAGGAGATCTGGCAGGCGATGGACCTCTTGATCTCCCAAGGAAAGGTGACCTATGTCGGCAGCTCCAACTTCGCCGCCTGGAACATCGTGGCCGCCAACGAGGCTGCTCGGCGGCGAGACACCTTCGGCCTGGTCACGGAGCAAAGCCTCTACAACCTCAAGACCCGTTCCATCGAGCTCGAGGTCATCCCCGCCTGTGAGGCCTACGGAGTTGGGATCCTGCCGTGGAGCCCTCTCGGAGGAGGTTTGCTCGCCGGCTCGATCGCTGAGGCGACCGAGGGTCGGAGGTCCGAGGGTGGGATGAAGGCGGCGAATGAATGGTTGCGGGACACCATCGACGCATGGGACAAATTGTGCGTCGAGCTGGGCGAGCGGCCAGCCGATGTTGCCCTTGCGTGGCTGTTGTCCAATCCGGTCGTGACCGCCCCGATCGTTGGACCTCGGACCGTGGAACAGTTCGAAGGGAGTCTTCGCTCGCTCGAGATCGATCTTGATGGCGAGGTCCTGAAGCGGATCGATGGGATCTTCCCGGGACCAGGATCCGCTCCGGAGGCCTATGCGTGGTAGCCGCTTCCAGCTCCCAGTGACGAAAAGGGGTCGAGACTCGAGTCGTGTAACGTCGACGGCGGGTGAGCAGCTGGGCGAGGGGGTCATTTCGGTTGGGGGAACGGAAGGTACGGAGAGGAAGCGGCACTTCCAGGGGGCGGTCGGCGGGTGTGCTGGTGACAGCCCTTGTGGTCGTCGGATTCGCACTGACCCTGGCCGGATGCACAACCGATGCATCAGCGGCCTCCACTCCTACGGGGACCTCCTCGCCTCACATCACGACGATCTCACTTTCGTCACCCACCTATCGACCAAAGGCTCCCCCGGGGACGACGGATGACTATCACTGCACCCTGCTGAATCCTCACCTCACGAAGAACGCGTACGTGATTTCAAGCCATTTCTTCCCCGGCAGTCCGCAGGATCACCACGCCGGGCTCTTCCTACTGCCGCCGGCGCTGGTCGCCGAAGCGGAGAAGGCCAATGTTGGTGGAAAAGGGTGGTCGTGCTTCGGTGAGGCAGGCCTGCCCAATGAACCGATCAACGAGATCGGGAGCACCCCATTTCTGAGCGTCTGGGCCCCCGGTCACGGCGTGGACGACCTCCCCAAAGGGACAGGGATCGAGCTTCCGGCCGGCACCATGGTGATCATGCAGGTTCACTACAACCTGTTGGTGGGGGACAAGCTCGTCAAGAACCAGGAGACAATCCAAACGGTGCCAACGTCGACGCCGCTCATGCCCCTCAAGCTGGATCTTTCGTTCGCAGCACCGGACCTCCCGTGTCCGGCTGGTGTCACTGGGCCGCTCTGCAACCGTGCGGCCTCGCTGGCCCATCAGGGACAGGAGTTCGGGCAGAGTGCCATCGGATTCGTCAATGACATCGAGTTGGCTTGCGGGCGCAACCCCTCCAACCCGCCGGCGGGAGACACGACGTCGTGCACCTTCCCGGCATCGAGCAGCGGGTACATCGTGCGAGCCCAAGCCCATATGCACCTCTTGGGTCAGAGCTTCAAACTTGTATTGAACCCCGGTACACCAGAGGCCCAGACGGTCCTAAACGTGCCCAACTACAACTTCCACTATCAGAAGGCCTACAACCTGGCAAAGCCTGTCCGGGTCACCGCCGGCGAGCCGCTCCAAGTCACCTGCACGTACGATCCGACCTTGGCTCAGGAACTTCCGATTCTCCGCAAGGCCCCTTCCCACTACGTCACCTGGGGTGACGGCTCATCGGACGAGATGTGTCTTGGGCTCTCGTGGATCTCCGCCACGCTTCCGAACTCTCACGATTCCCTCTGAGTCTGGATCGCCCCTGAACCTGCCTGCTAACCCACCTTCTTGGTGACGACCTTGCCGGCCGGGCTCAGCACATACCAGAGTCCACCGTTGTTGTTGATCGCCTGCCCTGTGGCCTGCCCTGGCTCGGAGTCGCTCACCCACAGGTACAGGGGCCACCCGTTGTACGTCACCTGAACGGTGCCGTCGGTGCGTTTGGTGGTGCCCAGTAGGTCGGGGTTCACTCCATGCCCGTAGACCGGGGCATCGGTACCGGACAGAATCAGCGGAGGCCACGCCGTGGCACAGGCCTCGTAGCACGTGGATATCCCGGAGTCTTTGTCGGGGGCGAACATGTAGAGGGTGAAGCCGTTTCCGGCCACCAGGACGGTGCCGAGTCCCGAAACGGTGCCGGTTGACACCTCATAGATCGGAGCCGTTCCCGTAGCCGGAGCCGGAACCGCTTTAACCCCGGAGGTCGTGGTGGTTGGTGCCTTGGTGGTCGTCGTTGCTGCAGGCGCTGCCGTCGTGGTCGTCGACGAGCTCGACGAACTGGAACAGGCGGCCAGGACAGGAGCGATCCCCACCAGCGCCAACGCCAGTCCCAGCCTGTGACCGCGCCTCCGACCGGCAGGTCGATCTGAAGGTCGAGGTCGCAGGGTAGGTAGGGTCGAGGTGGTCGATTCGCCCTCACCGGGATGCTCGAGGAGCGCCCCGGTCAGGTCATCTGCGATCGGTGAGTTCATGGCGTTCATCTCTCAGATCCAAGTGTGGAGGGCCGTCGTCTATGGCGTCAGGTGAGCTTACTCAGCAGCCCGTCCAGAACCCCCGACGGCCCCGCCCGACGGGCGGTCACGGGTGGGCGTCGGCCGCGTCCCAGTGGCCCTACCAACGAAGCCCGCCCTCCTCGTTCAGGGCCCTGTACCTAATGCCTGCGTGATGTCGTCGATCGCCGCCTGTTCCGATTCGCTGATTTCTACCCCGTGCTCTCGGTGGGCAGCCGCAACATTGTGGGTCAGCGTGATGATGAATCGTCGGTACTCGTCGACCTCTGCCGGTGTGGCCTTGCGCTCAAGAAGAGCGATCGAATCGCGCAGGTGCTGCATCGCATGGTCCTTGAGCTCCGCCGGTGAGTGGTAGTGGGTGTGGTCCCGCTCGGGCTTGGCCGCGACGATGTCGTCCAGCAATTCGCTCTCGCCGTGGTGCTGGCGCGCCTCCACATAGGATTTCGCCATTGCGATTGCCTCGCGAAACGAGCCTCCTCGCTGCGCGGTCACCACCATCATGCCGGCGCTGGGCGGGGCCTCGAGAATGAGTTGCCACTCCTCGGTGGTGAAATCAGACTTCGCCGTCATTACCGATCTCCGATCATCGTGAATCGCAATCCCCACCCGCTGGTGACACGGTAGCGAATGACGCCCCCGGAGCGACATCGCGCTGGGAGGCCGCCCGGACAGGAGTCAGGGTAGGCGTTGTGTGAGCCCTCCCGCATCCGTGGACGCCCCACTGACCACGCCGACAAACCGGCGCCGAACCGTTTGCTGGAGCCCTCGATAGAAGCTGAAGATCACGGCTCTACGGGGACTCGGGAGCACCCCGGCTCGATCTGCCTCATTCGTGGCAAGATCTCAACCGGCGGCACCGTTGATTTCGGAAAGGGAGGGTGGCCGTGTCTGACGAACGATGGGCGGGCGCCAACTCCGTTGCCGAACGCTCCGGGTCGCTCGACGGACCAGGCCTGGGGCCAGCATGATTGACCGGAGCCGTCCCTATCTCTTCGTCAGTTATGCCCACGACGATGAAGAGGCTGTTCGCCGGGAGATTCAGCGAATGGAGGGATTCGGCTGGCAGGTGTATTTCGATGACAGGATCGAGGTAGGCGAGGAGTGGAACGAGGAGCTGCCGGAGGCGGTAGCTGGTTGCGCATGTTTCATCGCCATTATCACCTCGAGTTCTTTGAACTCGCGCTATGTGAGAAAGGAACTTCAATTCGCCTCAATGCAGGATCGCCCGACCCTCTCCATCGAACTCGAGCAGGTCGACAAGCCGGCCACCCTCCAATGGCTCCTCGACAGTCGGCAGCAGCTGTTCAAGTGGCAACTCAACGATGACGTCTATGAAGGGCGCCTACGAGCCTTTCTTGACGAACTCCCTATCGCAACCACCGGCACCACGGTGCCTGCCGAAGCTGACGCGGCACAGAAGACGCTGATCGTGGACCCGGGTGCCGGTCGTTTCAAAACGATAAATCTCGCCTTGGCGGAAGCGACGCCGGGAGACCGCATTGTGGTGCGACCTGGTATCTACAAGGAGTCGAATTGTCATTGACAAGAAGATCGAAGTGTACGGTGATGGGCCTCGGGGCGCGATCATGCTCCAAGCCAAGAAGTCCCACACGGTCGTCTTCCGCGCCTCCGAGGGTCGCCTTCAGAATCTGACGGTGAGCCAGCTGAATTCATCGAAGAAGAAGTACCTTTCGGCCGTCTGGATCGAGCGGGGGTCACTGGCTGTGGACGAGTCCATTCTCCGGAGCGAAAGTGGACCCTGCGTGGTAGTCGGACCGGATGCCTCGGCGACGATACGAGGGAACTCCATCCACAGTTCTGGCTCGACCGGGATCGTGGTGAATGGCAGTCCGAGCGTCACGATCCAGGCCAACGAGTTCGTGCGCAACCTGGCCGGTATCGAACTCCGAAATCAAGGGCATGCAAGCATCCAAGGCAACCAGATTCGTGGAGACTTCGGGTCCAAGCTCAACAAACAGGGCTCCGGCATCGTCGTCCACCAACAATCCCATGGCCTCTTCGAGATGAACGAGATATGCAATTATCGGCTTGGGGTCGAAGTGGTGGGTGGGAGCTCGCCCACGGTGCGGAAGAACGAAATACACGACAATCAGGTCGGCGTCGACCTCCATGACGGTGGAAACGGGATCTTCAAGGGCAACAAGATCTTCAACCAAAAGGAGTCAGGAGTTCGAATCCGACAGGCCAGCACGGGAACCTTCGAGGACAACACGATCCGATACAGCGGCGCGAACGGCATCGATGTGGACGCTGGTGGGTCGGGATCGTTCGCCAACAATATCGTCCATGAGAACCAGGCGTTCGGCATTCGGATCGGTCTGGGATCGGGGACATTTCGCGGCATGCGTCTCTACGAAAACAAAAAGGGCCCCGACTGGATCGACAAGCGCTCAAAGGCTCGAAATTGTGTGGCACAACTGACGCCGAACTTCCTCCCCCTCGCTGTCGGCCGTTCCATCCACACGCTGCCGCAATGTGGAATGCTCGTGTTGGCTCGGGCTAGCGCCCGAGTCCACCAGGGAGGAAGCTCATGCCCCAGGATGTTGCGACCAGCCGGAGTCGTGCTCGACTAAGCAGCGGGGCAATCGCCTCTTTGGCTGGAGGCGGGTTGCTGCTCGTCTTCGTGATCCAGAATACCGAGCAGATCAGGCTGCACTTCCTGGTCTGGCATTTCTCCTGGCCGTTGTGGCTCTACACCCTTGTGACCGCCGCCTTCGGTGCAGTGATCTGGGTCGGATTGGGCGTAATCCGCCGCCACCGCCGCCGATCAGAACGACGGGCGGAACGGCGGGGCGACTGATGTAGTCGTCATGGGTGCATCAAGTAACGATCCACCCAAGCCTGTTGCATCTGCGACCGTATGGTCCTCGCCGTGTGGCTCGATCACTTGGCGCCAATAAGAGCATCGATCCGCTGGTTGAGCGCCTGTTGGTCTGTGACATGGACATAGACATCGTGAGGACGACTGGGATCGGTGCGCCACGACAGCCCTCCCATGGTGTTTATATAGGCGGCGCCGCCATGTCCCAGCTCAGAAAAGAAGCCTTGCTTCCCCCCGATCGCGTAGAGCATGGTGGGACCATCCCAGTCGCCATCCCCCGGGGGACCGCATCGGAACAGGTACGTGTACACAATGCGCATTGGGTTGTTGGAGGGCACCGTCGTGCAGAGCGCTCCCCCGACCTTGGTCTGGATTCCGGTGAAGCCATCGACCCACGCCATCGGTGTGGGCCAATCAGTACCCTCCACGACTTCCTTCGCCGAGGCTGGATCCTGCTTCTGGTTGGTCACGGCCGGCGCACCGTTTGGAAAGAGCCCGTCCTCAATCACCAGTCGTTTCACCTTCGCTTGGATCAGGGCACGCCCATCGAGCCGGCTGTGCTGATCAGGCTTCGAACGGAGCAATCCCGCCAAATTGGTGTAGGCGCCAAGGGCGACAACGGTGACACTGTGGTTGGGCTGGCTTGCCAAGAGGCGCCGGTAGAGCGCTACGGCTCCCGGGACGCCGTCGCTCGAGTGGATCGAATGTGGAAGCTTGCTGACCAGGTCGTTGGTGTAGCCATGTGGCGCGGTATTGGCATCAGTGTGAGCTACCGCACCTAACGGGATGTTGGGGTGGCCGTATGCGGTGTCGATGGCATCCATGGCGGCGACGGCAAGGGGGTTCCGGATGTCAGACACGATCCCAAGTATCTGAACCTGCTTACGCTGCTCGAGAACGTTGGCCATGCCGATCGCGGTGGCGTCATCCCACCACAAGGACAAGTCGGAATCGATGATTATTCGTTGGGCACCGAGCGCGTACCGGTGCACTCTGGGAGGCTGCCGCGGGTGGTGCAACGGTGCAAAGATTGGCAATGGCGACGGCGACAACCGCTCCGAACACCGCCCACATCGGTGCTACTCGTCGCCTGGTCACCGGCATCGCTCCCCCGCAAAGACAGTTTGTAATCCCCTGGTGGCCAGGTTACGCCCACCGCCAACACCCCCGGTTACAACGTTGGCCTCGTTCTCAAAGCGAGCGACGACGATGATCGCCCCACCCTAGGAAGAGTCACCGCCCTGAGCACCACGCCGCGTTTCGCCGATTACGTCCGTCAGCCTGGTCGGCCACCTACTAGCTTCGTCGTATTGTGGTGGACCAGAGCGATCCGAGCACCGTGCCAGCCGCCTCCAGCGAGGCGAAGGATCCGTCCTCCATCGAGCGCATCCGGCGACTGGAGAGGTTGGAGCAGGAACGGCTCGAGGAGAAGCGCCGCAGAGAGGATCGACGACACCAGACCATCGCCGGCGCCAAACCCTCGGGCGGACGCCACGATCGCGTCGACAACATCGAGCGGGTCACCAAGTACCCGTTGACGCTTCTCGGGATCGCCTGGTTGGTCATCGCCATCGTCGTTCTCACGGACGACCTGAATGGCTCGGCTTCCACCGCCCTGGTCGGCGCCCTGTTCGTTCTTTGGGCGATCCTGCTGGTGGAGTACGTCGTCCGCCTGGTGGTCACTCCGGATCGACGCGGCTATCTGAAGCGACGGTGGGTTGAGCCGGCAACGGTGGTGGTGCCTCCTCTCCAAGGCTGGCACTTCGTGGGGATGGAGAGGATGAGCCTCCTCGTCTACGAGGGGGAATTGAGGGTGGAAGCGATCCTCAAGCACCACAGCCTCTTCCGAGTGCTGATCGCCGCCGCCGGCACCCTCTTCCTCGGGGCCTGGTTGGTGCTCCTGTTCGAGGAGAAGGCAGCGGGGAGCAATATCCACAGCTATCCCGATGCCCTGTGGTGGGCGATCGTCACCGTGACCACTGTCGGATACGGGGACCGGTTTCCAGTTACCGCTGGTGGCCGAGCCGTGGCCGTCATCCTCATGCTGGTGGGAATCGGCCTCATCGGCGTGCTCACCGCCACCGTGGCCTCCGTGTTCGTGAAGGAGCACACTGACGCCAACCGGGAGGAGCTCAGGAAGGGTCATGCCGACCTCGGCCAGCAGTTGTCAGTCATCACCGAGCGATTGGCTGATGTCGAACGCCGACTGGGCGCCACCCCGGCCGAGGTGACAGCTGTGGATGCGGTAGCCGACGAAGAAGCCGTCGCCAATGGGCCGGTCGAACCAGAACAGGGGGCGACCCCGTCATAAGTAGATAGACACCAATCACCGACGGTAGCGGTCAGGCCGGCGACAAGGTGGGGACGTGACCGTCAGCTCCCGCTCGCCGCTCGCCCGATTGGGCCGCAGCTTCACGAGCGCTTCGATTCACCTCGTTTCCCACGATCACCAAGAGCTCGCTCACGATGGCACGCAGGGACCGGTCAACCGAGCGCGCGTATGGCGGGCTCCAGGTCACCGGTCGGAGACGCTTGGGGCGGATGGCCATTGTCGAGGTCGAGTCGGACCAGACGGACAATTGGAGCTCCACCCGGATAGGACGGGCGCGATGCCACAGGACTCCCGACGCTCGACGGAGTTGTGCCGGATCCGCACCTCCTCTTTCGAGTTCGTGCCGGAGCCACAGATGACGGCTCGCCCGAACAAGGTGCGAACGTCGCCATAACCGAGGTTGTCGCCGCCGCCAAGCGTCGGTGGCTTCTGATGCCGCCGATGGGCTCAGGGGGAGCGGGATCGAGATGTGGGTGGTATGGGACATTGATCCTCCGATCTCGGGTTGAATATCGGCACGGCCCTGCACCGCCTGACGCTTTCTTGGGACCGTGCCGACTCAACGATTGTCCGGCCCACCCCTTGTAGGAATGTTGCAAGTGCCTTGCACGGGGTCGGGTCGACGGGCACAGTGGGACCTGAGCTGGGCCGGCGGAACACGCGGAACGGGCCTGACTCCGAAGGAGGAGGGATCAATGCGACCATCCGTACGCCACTCCGGCCGCCAACCGGCCATCGGCCCTGGTCACCGATGAGCCCGGCCACGCCGGACGACGGCACGACCAACGACGAACCACCGCTTCTGACCACTGACCGGGTCGAATTCGAGAAGCGGATCAGGGAGGGCGATCTGCTGCTCTTCGACTCCCTGCATCTCCTCAGCCAATTCCTCCAGCTGGCCGACGATCGTCCGGTCAACCACTGCGCCATCTACCTGGGTGGCCATCAGGTAGCCCAGTGCAACAAGCCGCGGCCCGAAAGCCCCGACCACGCCGTCTACTCGGCGCCGCTGTTCGAACTTCTCGAACTGGCCCGAGTCCGCACAGTGACTGCCTTTCGCCACCGGCAGGTCAAGGGCACAACGTCGGCGGACCCGGTGGTCAGCCGCGCGCACAGCTTCCTCAACGCCTCGGTGCCCTACGCCTATGTCGACCTGGTCCGGCTGGCCGCTCCCTGCCTGCTCCGCGCCTATCAGTATGAGCTGGCGGACCACGCCTCCGCGGTCATCACCTTGCTCCGTAGCGCCACCGCCATGACCTCCGCCTATGACCGGTCAAAGCGGTTGCTGAGCCGGAAACCCTCTGCCCCGGTGGGCATGACCTGCTCGTCGTTCGCCTACCGCTGTTATGTGGGGGACCCGGGCGTACGAGGAAACGACGGCTTCCCGGTCGCCCTCACGGCCCCCCTCGCCACCCTCGACGCCCCGGTTGACATCGGTACGTTGGTGTCCCCCGTCGGGGCCCGACAATCCCTCGCCGGACAGGCTGGGGCAAGCGCGATCGGAGGGCTCCGATTCCACCCGGCACTCGAGGACGCCCCGACGGACGGGGACGTCGCCGCACTGATGGGCAGGAGGGTGGGCCACATCCTCTCCCGACGGGCAACGGCGCGGGAAGGGGATCATCGAGTTGATGCGTTCCAGTCGCCCGGTCGGACACTCGCTGCCGCCCGGGCCGGTGGACGCCGCTGTCACCCCCCGCGATCTCTGGGGTTCCACATCCTTCCGACCGGTCGCGCTCTTTCACCGGCTGCCGGGCGGGCCGGCTGACGAGAAAGCCATCGACCTGCCCGATTGAGCGCCTGCCAACCGCTCTCGCACCCCGCCACGGGCCGCTCGACACTGCGAGCGTGCCGACGGCAGGGGGACCACTCAACGTCCGGCGCGCATCCGGGTCAGGGCGTAGGTGAGCCCCGCCGCCTCCACCGCCGCCTCGACCTCTTCGCTCCACGGGGTTGGCTCCAGGCCGGCAGCCCGTGCCGCCACAACCTGGTCTGCCGCCGTGGCCCAGCGCCAGGGGACCGCCCCCATCCCATCGCAGATCTCCAAGGCGCGTGCGAAGTGAGCCTCCGCTCGCAGCGGGTCGCCGCGACGGGACGCGAGGTTCCCGAGGATCCGGTCGGTGGGACCGAACTCTCCGCTCAACGCCCCGATCACCGCGAACTGTCCCGCGTGTGGCGCCAGCATGGTGGCCAGGTGGTCAACGGTTGCCTGATCGGCGACGGCCGCGGCAACCTCTCCTGCCAGGCAGACCGACAGTACCCATGTGTCGCTGTTCGGTCGGGGTGGGAGCCCGCCCAGGGCGCCGTCGAGCAACAGGGCCGCCTCGTCTGGATCCCCGTCGCACAACGCCGCCACCCCGCGGCCCAGCGACCAGAAGGGCAGGCCGGGATCAAGCTGCGCCAGCACGGGCCGCAAACCTGCGAATTGGCCGAGATGGTAGGCGGTGAAGAAACGGTTGGCGCCATAGGCGACCACTGCGTCGACCAGGCCGTGCCGTTCGCCGATGGCCAGAGCGACCGTGGCGTGCCGCTCGGCATCCTCGAAACCACCGACAAGGATCGCCCAGCTGGCCTCGGCCACCTCAGCCAGCCACTCCGAGCGCGGGGACCACAGCTGGGGAGCCAATCGGCGCACCTGGTCCAGTTCGTGGCGGGCCAGCTCCCCGTCTCCCGCGGCCACCGCGTCGATGAGCGCGGCCTGCGCGGCGCGGAACCGCCACTCGTTGTCGTCCAGGTCCTCAGCCGCGTGTCGGAGTGCCGTGGCCCACGTCCTGCGCCCGGCCAGCTGTGGGACCGACAGGTAGGCGGCCAAGGTGACTTCGGCCATCAGCTCCGGGTCGCCCAGGTCGCGGGCGGCGGCGACCATCTCGTCCCGCAAGGCCGCATCGACAACGCTGCGTGCAGGGGCGGCGGCCTCGCTGGTCCAGGCGGCAACCACCCGCAGCCGCTTCGGTGTCCACTCGCCCGCCGTGGCCTCGATTGCCTCGCCGAGGAGGGTAAAGCGCAGGTCGGAGCCGGTTATCATCCGACCGAGTACCCCGGCGGCCAAGGCTACGTCGCACAACCGTTCGCTGTCCGCCGACTCCCGGGCCAGATCGGCGGCCCGGTTCCAGGCCTCCTCTGCTGCTTGTGGCTGGCCGCACAGAGCGGTCGCCTGGCCGAGCGCCACCAGCAGATCACAGCGCAATCCGACCGAGGCCTCGCCGCAGGCGTCCACGGCCCGCATGCACAAGGTCCGCGCCAGCTCGAAGTCCAACGCGGACAGAGCGTAGGCGGCGCCGTCCAGGGCGAGGGCGGCTACCTGGTCATCGCCCATCGCAACTCGGCCCACCAAGGCGTGCTCTGCCGCCTCCACCGGCCTGGCGCGTGATGCCAGTGCTTCGGCCGCGGCAGCGTGGAGTCGGGTACGGCGACTCGAGGAGAGGGCATCGGCGAGGACGTCCTTGATGAGCCGGTGGTCGAAGGCGAAGCATTCGAACTGCTCGCCCTCGACGACGAACCCGCGGGCGCGTCCCTCGTCGAGCAGCTCGATGACCTCGGTGTGACGCCGGCCGGTCATGGCGGCCAGAAGCCACACCTCGAATTCCATGCCCACGACCGTCGCCACTTCCAACAGCTGGCGGGCAGGCGTAGCAAGCTCGGCCAGGTGACTGCCGATGACCGCCTGGATGAGCGGGCTGGTCACGTCGCCTTCCACGGTGCCGGCCCGTGCCACCGGATCTTGAGCCAGCACCTCGCGCACCAAGAGGGGGATGCCGCCAGTCTGCTCGACGAGCGTCGAGGCGAGAGATTGCCGTTCCTCCTCGGTGGCGCCCGGGTCGATCCGGGTCACCAATTCCGCCACATCCGGGGCGGACAGCCGCTTCACGTCGATCACCACGGCTCCATCCCGACGAAGCATGCTGGTCAGCGCGTCGTCATCGGGAGGCGGGCCACGTGGAGCGGGTCGCCCGGCCAGGACCACGGTCACCGGTCGGGGCCAGGGGCGGTCGAGGATCTCCCGCAGGAGGGCGGCACCGGCTTCACCCAGCCGGTGGGCGTCATCGACGGCGATCAGGAGGGCCTCGCCGTGCCCGACCGAGGCGAACAACCCCAAGATGGCTTCGACCAGCCGGGCCCGGGCCAAATCGAGATCCGCGCTCGAGGCGATCGGCGCCGGACCCAGTTCCGGTAGGAGCCAGGCCAGCTCGGTCCGATTCGGTAGCTGCAGGTCGGTATGGGCGCCGACCGCCTCCAGGACGGAACGCACCAGGGCGGCGAACGGACGGTAGGACATGGCGCTGTCGCCCTCGGCCGATCCACGTGCCACCAGAACTCCCCGCTCGACGGCACCCCCCATGAGCTCGGCCATCAGGCGACTCTTCCCGTAGCCAGGCTGACCGAGGACGATGACCAGTTGGGGCGGGGAGCCTGGCTGCGCCTGTCCGAGGACTCCGAACAGGCGCTCGAGATGGTGCCGACGGCCGACGAAGGGAAGCAGTCCCGGCGCCGGGCCTGCGGGCCTGGCCCGCGCCGAAGATGGTCCCGGTGCCGGGGCTGGTGGGCGCCAGTCGAGGTCGGGTGATTGTTCGAGGACCAGTTGTTCCAGGTGTCGTAGTTCGGGCGCCGGTTCGATGCCCAGCTCGCCCACCAGGTGATGGCGCAATCGGTGGTACGCGCCCAACGCATCGGCCTGCCTGCCACAGCGGTAGAGCGCTGTCATGAGCTGGCCCCAGAACCGTTCGCGCAGCGGGTTCTCATGGACGAGCCCTTCGAGTTCTGCAACCAACTGCCCGTGGTCTGCGATGGACAGGTCCGAGTCGATCCGGAGCTCGAGTGCCTCGAGCCGTCGCTCCTTGAGACGAAGGGACTCGATGACGGCGAAGCGGTCGTCGGCGAATTCCCCCATCGCAGGCCCTCGCCACAGGGAAAGTGCCCTTCGCAGGAGGATCGTGGCCCGCTCCGGTCTTGCCTCGGACAGTGCCGTCGTGGCTTCGGCTACCAGATTCTCGAAGCGCTCCACGTCCACCTGGTCGGGACGCACATCGAGGAGGTAGCCGGGGCCACGGCGCACCAAGGCATCGGTGGGGTGAGGGGTTCCGGACCTGAGCACCGCCCGCAGGCGGGAGATGTACGCGTGCAGCGTACGGACGGCCGACGTCGGCGCCGATTCGCCCCAGATCTCCTCGATCAGGCGGTCCTGAGAAAGAAGTGCCCCCGGCCGCAGGGCGAGAATGGCCAGGACCATGCGTTGGCGCCGGCCCCCAACAGCGACCACTTGGTCGCCCCGGCACACCTCGAAGGGGCCGAGCAAGCGGAACTCGAGGGCGTCGACCGCGGTCGGGCTCACGCTCGGTCGGAGCATCGCTCCGGCGAGGGGACTGCTCCCCGCCAGTCCCAGGGGCGGATATCCGGTGGGCGGGGATCGGTCGGTGGGCATGCCGGAGGCTCGGGCAACGCCATGCTCACCATGCCCACCGATCAGGTTCGCTCAAGAATTGAGACACGACCGCCTCTCACCGTACGGACCAACCCACTGGGGTTGCAGCTCCTTACCCTGTGGCTCCGTTGATGGTGGCAATTCTGCCCTATTCCGGACGCCAGCGGTTCATGGGTCAACAATCAGCGCATCACGTCACCCGTGGGCGTGGATAACGGTCAACGGTGAGGATGGCTGACACGACACTCGCCGTCGAATTTCAAACTCCCATTTCGGCGAGTACTGCAGCACTCTTGCATAGCACTCCCCATTCTCAGATCCAGATCGTGAACGGACCGGCGGACCCGAGGAACAGGTCGTTCGTCGCGCACTACGGCGATCCTCTCAACACATCCACAGCGGCAAGATCATCGCTGCCGTGCCCGGCTTCTACAGTGCGGGCCAGTCGATCGCGGACGGTCCGCATCAGTGGACTCAATCCGACCGTCGTCTGTGCCAGGTCGACATCCTTCAACGCGAGACTCACCGCGAACCCTGGTTCGAATGCTCGCTCGTCCATCAGCTGCAGCTTCTGCAGGGCGTAGGGCATTGCCAACGGCCCCGCCTCGAGCGCTCCGGCAAAGACAGCGTGATCAAGGTTCAATCCGTCGCACAGGCCGAGCGCGTCACTCATGGCCACCGTCGCCGCGGTCATCCATGCGTTGACCACGACTTTCAGCGAGCTTCCCTCCACTCCGGTTCCGACATGGAGCACCGATGAGCCGAGGGCATCGAGAATCGGTCGCACCCCAGCCAGGGTCTCCGCCTCGCCGGCTACCAGCCAGACCAGCTTCCCCTGGCGAGCAGGTGCGGTACTTCCAGACACGGGCGCGTCAATGAACGGGACGTGGTGCTGAGCTGCAAGATCAGCCAACGCTCGAGCGGCAACCGGCCCAACCGTGCTGGCCTGCACCCAGACGGCGCCCCGATCCAGGTCCGCAATTCCGTCGGTCATCACCTCGGCCACCGAGCCGCCGTCGCGAAGCACGGTAATTACGACGGCAGAACCCGCCAGGGCCGCACGGAGGGAATCGACTGCGGTGATCCCTGTGGCCTGGCGTGCGGCGGCCCGGGCCCGTTCGGGTGTGCGGTTCCATAGCCGGACCTCATGTCCGGTCTCGCCGAGGCGGGTCGCCATGGCGGCCCCAAGCGCTCCTGCTCCGACAACGGTGACGATCGACACAGGAGGCACGGTGCTCCCCTCAGCTCGAATGTAGTCGGGTCTCCAACTCGGCGGCCGGCTTGCAGATGGGCAGCGTCATCTCCTCCAAGCTCACGCTGAACCCGAACACAGATCGATAGGCACAGGTTCCCGAATGGTGCAGCACGCCCGAGGGCTGCTCGATCCGTGCCCCGGCGCCGCACTCAATCACGCTGCCATCCTCAAACACGATCTGGCATGTGCCGCCCAGGACAAACGCCACTGAGTCATAGTCGTGCCAATGGAGCTCGTCCTCCTGCGCCGGCGCGTCGTACTCGAGGGCATGCCATCCCCGATCAGCAATCTCAGCGAGGGCCTCTTCCTTTGTGGAGAAGTATCCCTGGGTCACGGTGTACCCCATTGCAGCCTCCTGAGCGCCCCCCGAACCCGACTCATTATCACTCTACTCCGACCGCCATTTTTGCGCTCCGGCGCTGCGATCTTCCAACCGTGACGCGAGAAGGCTAAGCAAGTGCGAAGACCCGAATCCCTTCACCAAACGCGTATCGTACGGATCCACAGGGGGCGAAAGCAACGGAGGAGAGCCCTAGTGCCGACGCACGATGTGGAGATGAGCATTCCAACGACCAAGGTGGTCTTGCACGCCGATGTGGTATTCGAAGTCCGGAGCGACGGCGAGAAGCTCGGCGAACTGCGAGTCAGCAAGGGCACGCTCGATTGGGCACCGATGAGCGCGAGGATTCCGGTGCGGATGACGTGGGAGCAATTCGACCGATTCATGCGTGAGCGGTAGGCGGGGTGCTCGGCTCACCTCCGCTAGCCGACATCTGCCCGTCTCTCGTCCGCAGCCCAGCCGTCCGAATGGGAAGCCGAGACTCGGCCTGCCCAGCCCACTGGGGATGCGTTGGTCTCCCCCTGTTGATAGACATTCAGGCGTGCCCTCAGATGACCGAACAATCGAACCGGAACGCGTCGAACTCACTCGCCGTGTCGCGGCTCCTGCCTCAACGATCTTTGCCGTGATCACCGATCCTCGCGGGCATGTTGCCGTCGACGGATCCGGGATGCTCATCGCTGCGCCAGAAGCCCGAGACATCACTGCTGTCGGGGACACGTTCGTGATCGACATGGACCGAGAGCCCCTGGGAGACCTTCCGATGGGCAAGTATCAGGTCGAAAATCTGGTGACCGCGTTCCGGACGGACAGGGAGTTGGCCTGGGCTGCGGGCGGGGTCGGCAAGAAGCCGTTCGGCCACCTCTATGGGTTTGAGCTGACCCCGGTCTCCGATGCCGACACGGAGGTCCTCCACTACTGCGATTGGAGTGGGATTCCCGAGGAAGCCAAGGCACGCGGACAGGGAAGGTGGCCCGTCGTTCCGGTGGAGATGCTCGTCGCCACACTCGAGAATCTCGATCGCATCGCTGTCGCGGCTGAATCGGACCGGACGGCTGATCGGCCCAGCGCCACAGAGGACCATCCTCTTCCATGACCCGCTTCGTTGCCAGCACGATCACGTTCCCCTACAAGCGGTCCCTCGGCCCGGTGGTGGGCGCATTCATGACGGCGCTCACTGAGCGCCGAATACTCGGTATTCGCAATGGTGACGCGGTTCTGGTTCCGCCGATGGAATGGGATCCCGCCACCGGCGCCGAACTTGCCCACGACTTCGTGGAGGTCGGGCCCGCCGGCACCGTCACGTCGTGGACGTGGGTGCCGCTCCCCTCCGAGCAGCACCCGCTGGCCCACCCCTTCGCTTTCGCCCTGATCCTGCTGGACGGAGCCACCACCCCGCTGTTGCACGCGGTTGATGCAGGCTCGCCGGAGGCAATGATGGAGGGCATCCGGGTGGCGCCGCGGTGGCGAGGCGCCCGCCTCGGGCCGCATCGATGACATCGTCTGCTTCATTCCGGGCGAGACACCCGAGACCGAGGGAGAAGACACCGGGTCCGACCGAGGAACCGGTGACCCGCATGGATTACCTCGCCTCAATCACCTACCGCAATCCGGTTCCTGATGCGACCGATCGAGCGATAGAGGCCTCGAAAGACCAGCGCCTGCTCGGTCTGCGCTGTCCGTCCTGCAAGCGGGTCTACGCCGGTGGACGTGGCTATTGCCCCATCGACGCACTGGAGCTGGGACCCGACTGTGAGGTTGAGCTTCCCCACGTCGGCACCATTACCAACTTCTCCATCGTGACCCCGGTGCAGTACCCAGGTCAGACCGAGACCGAGCCCTTCGTGCGGGCGTTTGTCCTCCTCGACGGCACCGACGTGATCATTCCGTACGCGGCAGTGATCGACCTCCCGGCGGACGACGTGCGAGTGGGTCAGCGGGTCGCAGCGGTGTGGGCGTCTCCAGCAGAGGAGATGGACGAAGGCGGCGGCATGGGTGGTGCCTGGGGTGCACTGATCGGCTGGATCCCTACCGGCGAGCCCGACGTCGATGATCCCGACCTCGTGAACCGGATCTTCTGATGCCGAGTCGGAGCGGGACGGGACGGGGCGGCGACATCGCAATCGTGGGATGGGCCCAAACGGCGATGGAGCGCCACACCGAAAAGTCCGAGACGCAGCTGCTGATGAACGCCATCAGCGCGGCCTTGGCGCCACTCGGGCTCACGTCGTGCCGACATCGACTTCACCTGCCTCGGGAGCTGTGACTACATCACCGGCCAGGCCTTCTCGTTTGTCTCGAACCTCGACGCCATTGGGGCCTGGCCACCGAAACGGGACTCGCACGTCGAGATGGACGGTGCATGGGCTCTCTATGAGGCGTGGCTCCGGTTACAGGAAGGCGATATCGAAATCGCCGTTGTCACCGGATCGGGCCGCTCTTCCACCGGAGATCCCTCACTCATCTACCCGATGGAGATGGACCCCTATTTCCTTGCCCCGCTGGGGGCTGACCCATTGACCTTCGCCGCGCTGCAGGCAAGGGCGGTGATCGCCTCCGGCATTGCCGACGAGCGATCGATGGCCGAGGTGGCTGTGCGCTGCCGGAGCGGAGGAGAGGTCGATTCCCTCCTGGCCGAGGAGTACCTCCGCGAGCCGCTGCGGCGTCACGACGTGCCACCGATCACCGACGGGGCAGCTGCCATGGTGGTAGCGACCGGCGACCGTGCCCGCCGGTTGGTCGAGCGGCCGGCCTACATCACCGGTTTCGATCATCGGACCGAGTGCCATAATCCCTCATTCCGGGCCCTGGACGATTCTCCGTCCACCCGGCTGGCAGCGGAGGCCGCAGGTCTGGGCGACGGCCCGATCGAGGTTGCCGAGTTGCAGGCGGCGTTCACCCACGAGGAATTGCTGCTGGCCGACGTGCTCGATCTGGGTGACGAGGTGTCGCGTCAATCCCTCGGGAGGGCCACTGCGAGACAACCCGATCATGGCCACCGGACTGTGCCGCATCGGCCACGCTGCCGATCATGTGATGAGCGGCGGACACCGGGCGCTCGCCCATTCGACGTCGGGCCCATGCCTGCAGCAGAACCTCGTCTGCATCGTGGCGGACACGCCGTGAGCGCTCGCCCCTGCGCTGTGGTTGGAGTCGGCCAGACCCACCACAAGTCGCGCCGACTCGATGTCTCCTTCGGTGGCCTGGTTCGAGAGGCGGTATTTCGGGCTCTCGATGACGCCCGGATGACCATGGCCGACATCGACGGCGTCGTCCTTGGAAAGGCCCCCGACCTCTTCGAAGGTGTCATGAAGCCCGAGCTCTACCTCTCTGACGCGCTGGGCGCGGTCGGCAAGCCGATGTTCCGCGTGCACACCGCCGGATCCGTCGGCGGCACTACTGCCATCGTGGCCGCGTCACACGTACAGGTGGGAAAGCATCGCACCGTCCTGGCCGTGGCGTTCGAGAAGCAGTCCGAGGGAAATGCCCAGTTCGCACTGGGAAGCGGGCGAGGGGCATCGCTGGGCGCCGGTGGAGCATTCGCCCCGTTCATACGGGCCTACATCCACCGCAGCCGGGCTCCTGAGCACATCGGATGGAAGGTGGCAGTCAAGGATCGACTGAACGCGTTGAAGAATCCCTATGCCCACCTGCGGATCGAGGACATCTCCATCGAGAAGGTGAAAGCGTCGCCGATGATGTGGGAGCCGATCCGCTTCCTCGAGTCGTGCCCGTCCTCCGACGGTGCATGCGCCATGGTGCTCACCGACGAGCAAGGTGGAAACGCCGCCGCCGCCGACGGGCGGCCGCCGGCATGGATTCTCGGTGCCTCGTCCCGTTCCGAGCCGGCGAGCTTTCCCGGACGAGATCCGGTCCGACCGGCGGCCGCCCTGCAATGCGCAGCAGACGTCTACAACCAGGCCGGGATCACCGACCCACGTCGCCAGATCGACACGGCCGAGCTGTACGTCCCCTTCTCCTGGCACGAGCCCATCTGGCTGGAGGCCTTCGGTCTGGCCGATGAGGGCGAGGGGTGGAAGCTGGTCGAGGACGGGACCACCGAGCTCGGTGGCTCGTTGCCCATCAACGCCTCCGGCGGCGTGCTGTCGAGCAACCCGATCGGAGCCTCTGGCCTGCTCCGCTTTGCCGAGGCAGCCAACCAGGTCCGAGGCGCCGCAGGCGAGCACCAGGTCGAAGGGAGCGAATGTGGCCATCGGCATGGCCTACGGAGCGAACAGCCAGTACTTCAGTACCTGGGCCGTCGGTCGGTCCCTCCAACCGTTCGGATAGTGGAAACCGGCGTCGACCACGGATGGGGGCCCGGGGCGGTCAGCAAGGTCCCGTTGGCTGGTGCGAGTGCCTTCTGACCCGGATACTGATACTCCCGGTCTGACCTGGTTCACGGGGTGGGATGTCCGCGGTGGATCTGCTGCCGAGCCCAGCGCCGCGGAGGCATTCGAGCGATCAGCATTGCCCGACCCCGACGGAGAGTCGCGCTACGAGCTGCTCGCTGTCGCCTCTCGTGGGTTCCGGCCCCCTCGGTTCCTGACCACTGCCGATGTCACCGACCAAGCCCGGGCCGGACGTCCCCTGGGATCGGAAGCAGGGGGGGACGGTGGCCGAGAGGGACTCAGGCAAGCGTGGTCTCTGGTGTACCGACGCGTGGCGGAAACCAACCCCCGAACGGTCGTGCCCTACGCCATCTACCTCCTCGGCGTCAACCCACCTGCCGAGGTGACGGAGGCGGAGCTCGAAGTCTTCAACGACTTCTACACCACTGTCCATCTGCCCGAGGTCGCCGCACGCCGTCACGCTCTCCGCGCCGAGCGGTATGAGCTGGTGCGTGAGGTTCGAGCTCCCTACACGGGTGCGCCCCGCTTCGTCGCCATCTATGAGGTCGACGAGGAGGCAGCGTCGAGGCGCCGGCACACCGGACCCCCGTACGCAACCGGACCAGAGGTGTGGAAGGCGCACAAGACGCCCTGGCGACTCTGGTACCGGCGCCTGGGGGAAGGCCGCGATCGAGGCCGGCTGACGGGGTGGTGGACCATTCGCCGCTGGTGGGGACCTGGCAGCTCCGACGGGATCCGCTCTTGAACCCATCGCCCTCGTCTGTTAATCTACAACCATATGGTTGTAGAAGTGCAACGAAGCGTTGTCATTCACGAGGACGAGGCGGACCGGCTGTTCAATGCGCTCGCTGACCGCACCCGTCGAGACATTCTCCGGCGATCGATCGATGGTGCATTGTCCGTGTCCGCGCTCTCCCGCTCCTACGAGATGAGCTTCGCCGCCGTACAGAAGCACGTTGCCGTGCTCGAACGTGCCGGGCTTGTGACCAAGCGCCGGCGGGGGCGCGAGCAACTCGTTCATTCCGACATCGCCACCATCGGTGACGCGCACCGTCTGCTGGGCGAGCTCGAAACCGTCTGGCGTAGCCGCATCAGCCGCTTCGCCACCACCGCCGCCGCCGAACCGAGCAAAGGAGCAACGCCATGACCGTGACCGCCGTCGAGAAGAACACCGAGACGCTGACACTGATGATCACCGCAGATCTGGACGCGCCCATCCTTCGTGCCTGGCGGCTATGGGCGGATCCTCGCCAGCTCGAACGCTGGTGGGGGCCGCCCACCTATCCGGCGACCTTTGTCGACCACGATCTTTCGCCGGGTGGCACCGTCACGTACTTCATGACCGGCCCCGAAGGTGACCGGCCCAAGGGTTGGTGGCGGGTCCTCGAGGTCGACGCACCCAACCACCTCGAGTTCGAGGATGGGTTCGCCGATGAAGACGGCCATCCGAACATGGACATGCCGACCATGATCATCCGAGCCGAGCTGCGCCACCGGCCCGATGGTGGCACCCGCATGACCGTCACTACCAGGTTCTCGTCGCTGTCAGCTATGGAGACGATCATCGAGATGGGCATGGAAGAGGGTATGGCCGCCGCCATCGGGCAGATGGACGACCTCCTGGTGGTCGAGGCCTCGTAGCAGGCACCCCCGGGACGCGAACCTACGTCCTCACCGTCGCCGTCCGGTGGCGCTGGATGCCCGGCACGGGTTGGCTGGTTATGGTCGGCTGATGATCATCGTTACCGGCAGTGTCCTGGCCCGCCCCGAGACGCTCGACGACGTCACCACGCTGAGTCTCGACCATGTGCATCGCTCGAGACAGGAAGCAGGCTGCCTCCTGCACTCGGTCCATCGCGACGTCGAGAACCCTCTGCGGCTGGTGTTCCTCGAGCACTGGCGTGACCGGGACTCGCTGCGGGCCCACTTCGAGGTGGACGCGTCCCGTGACTTTGCGCACAACCTCACGGCGCTGGCTTCGGCGCCTCCCGAGATCTCGATCTACGACGCAAGCCAGGTGAACGTGTGAGGGGGGCGACGCAGCTGGTCGCTGCCCGGTGACGGCAGGGGGACCCCCCGAGCCACGCTCCCGCTCGAATCAGCGGATGAATCCGAGCCCTTCCTGACAGTGCGGCCCGCCCCAGTGCTCGACGATCTGGCCGTCACGCAGCCGCAGGATGGCGGTGCCGTTGATCGTCACCGGATCACCCGATGGTGGGACGTCGTAGAAGGGCGCACCGGTGTGGGTTCCCTGGACGGTCCAGTTGGAGACCACCACGTCGTCCGACTCGACCAGCAGGTTGACCGAGAAGGTCATGTCCGGAAACGCGGCCCGGGCCTGTTCCCACCATTTCTGCTCCTCACCCCTGATGTCCTCTCCGACCCGCTCGGGGGTGACCCTGGACGTCACGTGACTCTGGAAGTCCGGCGCCCAGAACTCGTAGACGGCCTCGGTGTCACCCGACTCCATGGCCGCGCTGTACTTGGCCAGGATCCGCAGGTTCTCTGACACGACGACCTCCTCGGTGTGGACGACCGAATCCAGCCTACCCAGCCGTTCCCCAGCCGGCCGGGGCGTCCACGGGGTCGTCGTCGGCACCGGTTCGGATCCCGACGCGCACCCTCAGAACCCGGTCCCACTCCGTGGAGCCGGCCGGGTGGTGAGCAGGGCGTCGGCCACCGACAGGCCGCCGGGGGTGACTTCCTCGACCCGCCCACCGGCAGCCAACAGCGAGGCGGGAAAGCCGCCCATGTACAGGGACCCGAGGGCAGGGAGGCCGAGGCGGAGATCTGCGTCCTCACCACGTCGGGCCCGGCGGCAGGAGGCTCCATCCGGTCCGGCCTCGAGCACCCAGCGGCCCGGGGCGGCATCGCCAGCTCCCTCGGACTCGGCAGGCGGCACCACGTCGAGCACCACCCGACCTTCGCCCTGGTAGCCGTGGGCCTCGAATGCGGCGCTGGTGTCGAGGATCCTCACGTAGAGGCGGTCCTCGATGCCGACGGTCCGCAACTGGCGCGGGTCGGCCAGACGCCAGCGAACCGGCTCATCGACCGGCCCCCGCCTGAGCGTGACCACACCGACCAGGTCGAGGTCCAACACGAAGCGCCAGAGCCCGGCTTCGACCTCGGGGGTGTCGCCGCGTAGCTCCTCCACCGCGATCTCGACCCGCTCTCCCCGGAAGACGTTTGCGCCCGGGCGGGACCGGTAGAGCACGTATCCCTGGTCGCACACCGCGTGCAACCTGGCCGAGGTGCCCTCCCGGTGGTGCGGTCGGTCGGCCAGGATGTGAGCCCAATTGCTCGGGGTGCGGTTGATCTCACCGGCCCGGGTGCGCCGCTGGCGGTCGAAGATCTCGGGGAGCACCTTGACGGCCTGGTCCCTGTCCACGAGAGCCAGGTCGAGGCTGGGCGCGGGGATGGCGAACGCCGAGGCCCGGCTGTCGATCGAGTACTCGGCCACGTTGGAGGCGAGTCCATAGCCGAACCGGTCATAGATGATCGACTCCGAGGCCTCGAGACCGGCGACGGCCTCGCCGCGCCCTCGGGCATCGTCGTGCATGGCCGCGATCAGCGTGCGCAGGAGACCCTGCCGGCGATGGGTGGGATGCACCCCGACCGCGCTGACCCCGGCCATGGGGATGGTCGGGCAGGGCCGTCCAGGAGGCGAGGGGAGGGTGACATCGAAGCTGTAGATGCAGGAGTTCCCGACGAAGCGGTCCCCGGTGTCGACGACCCAGGCTCTGTCCAGCTGGGACGTGGATGCCCACAGCTCGAAGTCGGCGATCTGGTCGGGGTCGCCGGCGAATGGCTCGAGGAACGGGATCATCACCGACTGCCGGAACGCCGATCCCTCGTCGGGCCCAATCCTCCGCACCACGGGTTCCATCCCCCCAGTCTTCCACCGTGCCCGACGGTCGCCCGCCCGAGGGCCTGGCAATGACGGTGTCAACGAGGCGAGGCGCCGATCACGTTGGCCAGCACCTCGCCGAGGAGGGCGACGCGGCCCTCGATGTGGCCGTTGGCGGTGGCGTTGACGGTGAAACCGTCGACACCGTCGATGAGCCGGGCGGCGAAGATCTCGCCGATCTCGTCGGGGTCGCCGATGGTGACCATGGCGCGGAACTGTTGGGCGTCCTCGGCGCTCATCGAGGCCACATCGATGCCCCGGCTGATCAGAAAGGCGTCCGCCTCGGCCAGCGCCTGCTCGTGGGTCGGCGCCACACAGGCGTTGGCCTGCACGCTGACCACGATCTCGGAACGGTCCCGTCCGAGCGTCTCGCAGTGCCCGGCCAGGGCATCGAGCTTGCGGGGCACCTCGTTGGGGGCGCAGATGAGGTTGGACTCGTCCGCGTACCGGGCCACCAGGCGCAGGGTCTTCTTCTCCCCGGCGCCCCCGATCATCACCGGGATCTTCGACAGCGGTGGCGGCGAGTTGATGGCGTCGGTCACGTGGTACCAGCGGCCCTGCACACTCGGTCGTTCCCCGGCCAGCATCCCCGTGATGATCCGTAGCGACTCCTCCAACCGCTCGAACCGGTCGGTGAAGGTGCCGAACTCGAAGCCGAGGCTGTCGTGCTCGAGCTCGAACCAGCCGGCACCGATGCCCAGCTGGGCGCGACCGCCGGAGACATGGTCGAGCGTGGTGAGCTCTTTGGCCAGCAGGGCAGGATTCCGGTAGGTGTTGCCGGTGACCAGAGCCGACAAGCGGACCCGCTGGGTGTGCTGCGCCAGCGCCGACAGCGTCGTGTAGCACTCGAGCATCTCGTTCTCTGGCGGTCCGAGCATGGGTAGCTGGTAGAAGTGGTCCATCACCAGGACGGTGTCGAAGCCGGATGCCTCCGCCTCCCGGGCCTGACGCACCACCGCAGGGAAGAGATCGGCCGGGTCGGTCCCCGGGTAGGTGAAGTTGGGGATCTGATAGCCGAGTCGGGTCATGCCAGCACCCTACCGGCGAGCGCCCAGACGGCAAAACACAATGAAAGTGCGTGAAATGCGGTCAAGGTGCCGGCCGAACGAGCCGATCAGCAGAGTGAGGACCATCGAAGACAACGAATGCGGAACGCCATGGGATCAGGACGAGCGGGAGATCAGCGGGTCATCCACAACCATCCGTTCTGCGCCCTGTGCGGCAGCCACGTCGACCTCACGGTGGAGCGGATTCCGCAGGCGGTCAGTCATCGGGTCCTGAGTACGGTCACCGGGACGACGCACGATGTCAACGCCGGCCCGAAGGGGCCCAGGGTTGTGTGCGGTGCCTGCCACCAAGCATGGCTCGCCGAAACGCACGGCCAGAGGAGTGCGCGGCATCCCGGGTGACCGGCTCCGGGCACTGCACAGCCACGCCGAGATCCTGAACACCGGGACAGCAGCCGAGGTGGCCGCGCCGGCCGTGCGGATAGGGGTGAGGAAAGGGCGGTGTGTTGAGGCCCCGGTTCGTTGGACAGATTCTCTGACTATCACGCGGCAACCTGCGCTGTCGCTTCGTTGAATGCCTCTCGTGGTGTGCGGTGGCCTAGGCGTTCGATGAGCCACTCGTCGTTGTAGGTCTGGATGAAGGTGGCGACCCCTTGGCGGAGATCGTCCACGTCCTCGAAGAGCTGAGACCAGAGGCACTGCTCTTTGATGGTCCGCATGAATCGTTCAGCGACGCCGTTGCCCTGAGGCTCCCCGACGAAGGCGGCATCGTCCTCGATGCCCAGCCAGTTGAGGGAGCCCTGGAAGTGGTGGGCACGATACTGGCTGCCCCAGTCGTGGCGGAGCTTGATGCCCCGGGCCACGTCGGGCCCGAGCTCCCCGAAGCGGTCGATGACCGCGTCGTAGACGGGCTGGAGGGCGGCGAACCGGTTGCCTACCTTGGCCACATGGGCCCAGGCCTCGTCGGTGTAGTGGTCGAGGAGGGCGAAGACCCAGACCCAACCGTCGTTCCTGGTCCAGGCCATGGTGGCGTCGGTGCCCCAGCGGACATTGGGGGCGTCGGTGATGATCCGGCCGTCATGGACCCGGGGCCGCCGGCGCTTGGCCGCCCGCTGGGGAGCCAGCAGGCCGGCGTTGCGCATCAGCCGCAGCACCCGGTTCTTGCCCACGCAGAGCTGGTGCTCACGACGCAGGTGGGCTCGCACCTTGCGGTGGCCCTCGCCGGCGAAGGAGCTGGTGGTGATCACCTGCCGGATCCGCTCGGTGAGGACCTCGTCGCTCACCAGCGTCTTCGGGCCCGGCCTGCACCCGAGAGACTCCCCTCGGGACCGGCGGTGATAGATCGTCGATCGGGGAGCCCCGGTGACCCGACACACGCTGGCCAGGGGGATGGCCATCTCCGCACTCACCGCGGCCGCTTCTGCGGCGGCATCTGGAGCCCCCTTTTTTCGGCCACCTTCTTCCAGATCTCATTCTCCAAGGTCAGCTCGCCGATCTTGCGTTCGGCGTCCCGGAGTCTTCGGTCCTCCTCGGTGGTGGCCCGGTTGCCCTTCAGGCCCTCCTTGCCGGCATCGAGGAACTCGTCCCGCCAGGCGGCCAGGCGGTGGGCTTCGACCCCCACCTCCCGGCTGACCTCCTCGAGCTTCTCCCCTCGCAGTAGGCGGAGCACCACGTCCAGCTTCTTGCTTGCCGACCACCGGTTCTTCGACCGGAAGTCAGCCGATCCTTCATCGTTCACCGTCATGAGAGCCATCTTGGCTCCTCTCTATTCGGTGTCCAACTTTCCCGGGTGCGCGCCAGGTGTCGGTAGGGTGCGGTGATGGGATCGGATCGTTCGGCGCTTGCCCGCCTCCGCTCCCACCAGGTGCCTCCCTGGTGGCGCGACGCCAAGCTCGGAATCTTCATCCACTGGACCCCGGCGTCGGTCCCGGCCTTCGCCCCGGCCCACGGTGACTACGGCGAACTGCTGGCCTCGGGGCGCCCTGATGCCTTCTCCTACTCCCCCTACGTCGAATGGTACGAGAACTCGCTGCGTTTCCCCGACAGCCCGGCCGCTCGCCACCACCGTGCCGTCTGGGGCGACCGTCCCTATCGCTCCTTCGCCTCCGACTTCGAAACCGGCCTCGAGCAATGGGACCCGGAGGCGTGGGCTGCTCGCTTCGCCGCCAGCGGGGCGCGCTACGTGGTCCTGGTGGCCAAGCACGCCGACGGGTGGTGCCTGTGGCCCACCACGGTGGTGAACCCCAACCGTCCGGGGTGGTTCTCGCGGCGCGACATCGTCGGTGAGCTGGCCGAGGCGGTCCGAGCCCGTGGCCTGCGATTCGGCCTGTACTACAGCGGTGGGCTCGACTCGACCTTCCGGGCTACGCCGATGGGATCGATGGGAGGGGTGATCGCCGCCGTCCCGCGCCGCACCTATCCGGACTACGCCGCGGCCCAGGTCCGCGAGCTGATCGACCGGTACCACCCCAGCGTCCTCTGGAACGACATCGTCTGGCCGGCTGCGGGCAAGGACCTGTGGCCGCTGCTCGAGCACTACTACGACTCGGTACCCGAGGGGGTGGTCAACGATCGGTGGATGCCGTGGTCGCCGCTCATGACCATCGCCCGCACCGCGCCGGGCCGGCGGCTGATTGACGCGGTCATCAGCCGGCAGACCAAGGCCGCCGGCGGCCTGGTGCCCCCGAAGCCCCCGCACTTCGACTATCGGACGCCCGAATACATGACCTTCGACGAGATCCAATCGATCCCGTGGGAGTGCGTCCGGGGGATGGACCAGAGCTTCGGGTACAACGCCCAGTCGGCTCCGGGGGACTTCTTGGGCCGCCACGAGCTTCTGTGGACGGTGACCGACATCGCCGCCAAAGGCGGAAATCTCCTCTTGAACGTGGGGCCTCGAGGGGTCGACGCCCAGATCCCCGAGGAGCAGCTCGAGCGGCTCGGATGGCTGGCCGGCTTCGTGCCTCCCAACGAGCGCGCCCTGGTCGGAACCAGGCCGTGGACGGTGCCCGGATCGGAGACGGTCGAGGGCGACCCCGTCCGCTACACCGCCCGAGGGTCCCAGGTGTTCGCCTTCGTCAGCGCCTCGTCGCCGGCGGCCACGCTCGACGAGGTCGGCTCGACCCGGTCCACGGCGGTGACCACCATCGGCGGGGAGCCGCTGGAGTGGAGCGTGAGCGGCGCCGGCCTCCGCATCGACCTCCCGCGGTCAGTGACCAGCGACCCCACGGTGGCCGTCCTCGAGCACGTCGTGCCCCGCGGCCACTGATGGGTGGGTCCGCCCTCCGGTTTCCGCCTCCGACCAGGGAAAAGGGTCTAGGGTCGCGGTCATGAAGACACGAATCCCGTTGGCGATCGGTGCCCTGGCCGTCGGTCTGGCCCTGACCGGCTGCGGATCGAGCAGCACCAGCTCGACCACCACCACGACGTCCCCGTCCTCGTCGACCACCGCGCCGACGGCAACCACGGCGGCACCGGCCGCCACCACGACCACCGCGGTAGCCACGACCGGGGCGGCGACGTGCCCGACCCTGGCCCAGGCCGAGGCTGCTCTCGGCGGCTCCTTCAGCGGTCCGATGCAGACCCCGACACCGGGCGGCGGGATCGTCTGCGAGTACACCGGTGCGGCCGGCAACGCCGGCGTCACCATCTTCGCCCACCAGTCCGCAGCCGTCTTCGCCGGGCAGGTGGCCCACGCCCCCGGGGCTCCGGCCATGCCGGCCATCTCCGGTGTGGGCGACGGGGCCTACGGAATGACCACCGCCGGACGCTCCATCGTGAACGCCTATTCCAACGCCAGCCGCACCCTGGTGGCGGCTCAGGCTCCTGGCGCCCTGCCCCCGGTCGAGGCGCTGGCCCGGGTGGCACTGGCCGCCAACTGAGGGACGGGTGGGCGTGGGCCGGTGCGGGAGCCGTCACTACGACGTTGCCCTCACCAACCTCTCGATCAGGTTGGGCGGCGCCACGTCGTAGTGGTCGTGCTCGGCCCGGAACCGGCCCCTCCCGCCGGTGAGGGACCGGAGGTCGACCGCATAACGCTGGATCTCGGCGGTGGGCACCAATGCGGTGATCATCTGCGCCCCCCCATCCAGCGTGTCGGTTCCCTGCACCCGACCCCGGCGAGCGTTCAGGTCGCCGAGCACGTTGCCCTGGAGGGTGGCCGGCACGGTGACCTCGAGCAGTGAGATCGGCTCGAGTAGCACTGGCCCGGCCTTGCCCAACGCCTCCTTGAAGGCGAGTGACCCGGCCATCTTGAAGCTCATCTCCGACGAGTCCACCGGGTGGTGCTTGCCGTCGAGGCAGGTCACCTGGACGTCGACCACCGGGTAACCATGGGGACCGCCGTGCCCCATGGCCTCGACGATCCCTTTCTCCACGGCCGGGATGTACTGCCTGGGGATGGCACCGCCGACGACCTGATCGATGAATCGGAACCCGGCACCGCGCTCAAGTGGCTCGATGCGGATCGACACCACGCCGAATTGTCCATGGCCGCCGGTCTGCTTCTTGTACTTCCCCTCTGCCTCGGTCCCCGTGGAGATCGTCTCGCGGAACGGGGTGAGCACCTCTTCGATCTCCACCTCCACGCCGAATTTGCGGGCCAGCCGTTCCCTGGTCACCGCCAGGTGGGTCTCGCCGGTGCCACGGATGATGGTCTGATGGGTCTCGTCCACCCGCTCGATCACCAGGACGGGGTCCTCCTCCTGGATCCGGTGGAGGCCGACCATCAGCTTGTCCTCGTCCCCGGTGGACTTCGGCCGCAGGGCGTGGGAGAACACCGCCGGCTCGCCGGGTGGTGGAGGGAGGAGCACGGGAGTCCCCTTGGGGGCCAGGGTGTCGCCGGTGCTGGCGTCGGACAACTTGGGCACGGCTACGATATCGCCCGCCGGGGCCTCGCCCACCGGTTCGGCCTGCTTGCCCCGCAGCTGCTCGAGGACATGCAGCCGCTCGTCGCCGTGCGTGCGGGAGTTGGTGAGAACGCTGTCGGAGCGGATCATCCCGGACAGGACCCGCACCAGCGACACCTTGCCCACATAGGGATCAGACATCGTCTTGAACACCCGGGCCAGCGGGGGACCGGTCGGGTCGCAGGCGATGTCCTGCAGCGAGTCCCCGGCGCGCACCTCGATCGGTGGTCGCACGTCGGGGGAGGGAGCCACCTCCGCAAGCAGGGAGGCCAGGCGGTCGATGCCGGTGCCGGTGGCGGCAGAGCCACAAACCACCGGGAACACCACGCCCTGGGCGACCCCACCGGCCAGGGCCTGCTCCAGTTCGTGGCTCGAGGGGGTGCTCCCCTCGAGGTATCGCTCCATGAGGTTGTCGTCGCCGACCACGATCCCCTCGACCAATTGTTCTCTCACCTCGTGCTCGGTGGCGGCCAGGTCGTCGGGCATGGGTCCAGGCCGCGCCTCCCACCCCTGGTAGAAGATGGCGGTGTCGGTGAGGAGGTCAGCGATCCCCCGGATACCGGTGTCGTCCCCGATGGGGAGCTCCAACGGAGCGATGCCGGCACCGAAGCGCTCTACCAGGGCCCCGCGGGTGCGATCGAAGCTGGCCTGCTCCCGGTCGAGCTTGTTGACGAAGATGAATCGTGGGAGGCCCATCTCGGCAGCCAGGTCCCACGCCGCTTCGGTCTGTGCCTCGATCCCCTCCACCGCGCTCACCACCACGACCACCGAGTCCACCACCGAGCAGGCGGCGCGCACCTCACCGAAGAAGTCGGCGTAGCCCGGGGTGTCGATGATGTTCAGCTTGATGCCGTCGACGAGGCATGGTGCCAGGGAGAGCGACATGGACATGTGGTGGCTGATCTCCTCGGGCTCGAAGTCGCACACGGTCGAGCCGTCGTCCACCTTCCCTTGCCGGGTGATGGAGCCGGTGGCGAAGAGGAGTGCCTCTGCCAGCGTGGTCTTGCCCGCCCCGCTGTGCCCGACCAGGGCGACGTTGCGAATACCCTTCGGACCGGCAACAACGCCGGCCCGGCCATTGGAGTCGTGCCCGGTTGCCTGTGTGGGGGGCGATGCCACCCCGGACCGGTGGCTAGACCCCATCGGCCACCCTCCGCTCGCTCCCGGTGGCAGCGCACCCGACAGGCCCGACAGGTCCGACAGGTCCGACAGGTCGGACCACGCCGGTCATCGAGGATCCACAGCCGGTGAGCGGTGCATGGGATCGAGGCGCCCCGCTATCCGGCTCGCCTCGGAGTCCGACAGTCCATGTACCCTCACTTCCCGAGGGCGGCCAGCCGGTCGCCACTCACTTGCGTCGGAAGGTGTGGGAACACACTATTCCTCGTCACCGACCTCGTGCACCCCGGATTTTCTCCGTATCGGCGAGCGGGTGACCGGCTAGCCCCGACCGTGCCTACGACGGGTCGAAATGCCAGGTGCTCACGATGGGTCGAACTCGAGAGGCAACCGCTCGGCTTGGCGGATACCAGGGGAGAACTCGATCTCGACGCCGTCGGGGATCCGGTAGTCGGGGATCCGGCGGTGGAGCTCCTCGAGGGTGACCCGAAGCTCCAACCGGGCCAGATGGATCCCCAGGCACGAGTGGTTGCTGCCACCGAAGGCCACGTGGCGGTTGGGGTGCCGGGTGAAGTCGACGGTGTGGTCGGGGAACTCGGACTCGTCGTCGTTGGCCGCCCCGATCACCAGCATGACCCCGTCGCCGCTCCGCAGGTCGACCCCGCCCATCTCGACGTCCTGTTTGATCGACCGCGGGATGACCATGACCGGGGTCAGCCATCGGAGCAGCTCCTCCACAGCCGTCGGGATGATCGACGGATCGTCCACCAGTTGCCGGCGATGCTCGGGATGGGTGGCCAGAAAGACGACCATGCAATCGAGGGTGGCGGTCACCGTGTCCAGCCCGCCCAGCAACAGGAGGTGGCTGATGCCGAGGAGCTCGGTCTCGTTCAGGGGTTGGTCCTCGATGGTCGAATGAACGATCCGGGACAGCAGCGTGTCGGCGGGCTCCTCTCGAGCCTGGGCGATGGCAACCCGAAAGTACTCGCTGATCTCGCGCGCGGTCTGGGCGCGGATGCGTTGGGCCCCTTCGAAGTCACCGGGCTCCACGTCGGGACGGATCGATTCGTCACGCCAGCGCAGGAAGAGGGGGAGGTCGCTCATGGGCAGTCCCATCAGGGCCAGGAACATCTCCGATGGCAGTGGTGTGGCGATCTCCTCGTGGAAGTCGCACGACCCGTTCGGGGCGACCCCTTCGACGAGCCCTCGCACGATGCGCCGCACCTCCGGCTCGAGCGTCTGGATGGCCCGGGGCACGAACTGCGGGCTGAGCAGCCGTCGGTACTTGGTGTGCTCCGGAGGATCGAATTCCAAGGGGATCAGCGGCTGCTCGCCCAGGTTGAGATTGCCCCCGGCCGAGGTGAAGTGCTCCGGGTGGCGCAACGCCCAGTTCACGTCTTCGTAGCGGGAGACGAGCACCACCGCGCTGTCCCCCATGTTGGTGCGCGCCACCGGGCACTCCTGGCGCATGCGGCGATAGACGGGATGCGGGTCAGTGGCAGCTGCAGGCAAGAACAGCTCGTCTGCCGCCGCCCCCGGGTCAAGAGTCTCGGTCATGGGCTCTCCTCCTTCGAGGAACTCGGGGAAACGATAAGCCGTAGCGCTCGATCAAGCCAGCGCATCACCGGTCGAGGGTCAGGCAGCCACGGAATGCCGCTTCGGCGGCCAGACGGGCGGCCATGGTGGTGTCGTCGCTCAGTCGCTTGAGCTTCTCCACCAGGTCGGGCTCGGCGGCGATCAGCCGCTCGATCGCGGCTCTGTCCCCGGAGCCGTCCGGATTGGTGGCGGCCAGAATCCGTGGGTCGAGCAAGCCGTCGAAGTAACGATCCCCGATGCACCGGTATACCGACCACGGGCAGCGGTGTGCCTCGCAGACCTCGGCGACGGCCGAGGTCTCCATGTCGACGCCGATGCAGCCGTCTTCGAAGAACCTCCGGCTCAACTCGTGGTCGAGCGTCGCCTGCTCGGTGGTCATGAGTGTGCCGGCCATGGGCGCGTCGCCGGGAGGATGGTTGCGGTAGGTGGTGCCGGTGGCCTGTTCGACGATGAACTCGGGGTTGATCAGACTCCCCACCGCCAGATCCGGGTCGAGGCCTCCGCAGATCCCGGCGATCATCACGTGGTCCACGGGCGCGAAGGCGGGCGCCGTCTCGTCGAACAAATGAGAGGTGGCCCAGCGGGTCTTCGGCGGTCCCATCCCGATATGGATGGCGGTGACCTGCGAGTTGCCCACCCGGCCGGTCCAGGGCGCACCCGCCGCCCCGTCGGTGGGGCTGAGCCCGAAGGCGGTGGTGATGGCGTTCATCTCGAGGGGCATGGGCGCCAAGATGACCACCTGACGAGTGCCGGGAGCTGTGGACATGCCCCTAGCTTGCCCCGTCCGCCCATCCGGTGGACGACCGGCCGTCCGTATCGGCCGATCGTCGCGGCAGGCCCCGGGTCAGGGAAGGCCGTCGTCCACGGAAACGGTGATGCCCTCGGCCGCCGAGCGCCGGACCGCGTCGAGCACGGCCACGTCCCGTACCCCGTCGACGAAGGTGGCGGCGACCGGGCCCGGCGGGTCGGGTCGACCCTCCATGCGGCACCGGAACACCTCGGCCAGGCGGGTGTAAGGCGCGAAGTCCATGCCGTGGGAGATCATCCGCTCGTAGGCGGTTCCGACCAGAGCATCGGGCAGGGGCGGACCGCCCTCGGTGGGCAGGTCCCCGGGCACCGGCAGGGTCCGGGTCCCGTGCCGGTCGGCCACCCGGACCGTGGCGCCCACCCCCTCGATCCATGCAGTCCCGGTGGACCCCACCACGCCGGGTGATCACCAGGGGAGGACCCCAATCGCCCGACGTGCTCTGGAGCACGCCGACCGCCCCCGAGCGCATCAGGAAATGGACCACGAAGGCGTCGTCGGCTGTCATGTCCCGTTCGGCCACGTGGGGGAGTGAGGCGCTGACCGACTCGAACTCGCCCAGCGTCACCCGCACCTGGTCGATGATCTGGGAGCCGTGGGCGGCCATCCAGCCGCCCCCCTGGCCGGCGTCGGCCCACCATCCGGGGACCTCGGCCGAGGGGTCGGCCAGCAGGGGGACGTGGAGCATGACCGTGGCCATGCGGGGCTCGCCGATCTCGCCGCCCTGCACGGCCCGGGCCAGCGTGGCCTGGCCCGCGTCCCAGCGGAACTCGCACCCGAGAAGGTGGACGATGCCGGCGGCCTCCGCGGCCGCCAGAACCACCCGGCCCTCGGCCGCGTCGCGGGCGAACGGCTTTTCGCACAGCACGTGCTTACCGGCGGCGATGGCGGCCAGGGCAATGGGGGCGTGGGTGTGGGGTGGGGTGGCGACGGTCACCGCCTCCACGCCGTCCAGGGCAATGGCGTCGTCCACCGAGGTGAGGGCCCGGGGGATGTCGAACATGGCGGCCCGCTCGGCGGTCTTGGCCGAATCGCGGCCGACCAGGGCTACCACCTCCAACCCGGCCTTCCGCAGGGCTCGCACGTGGGTGACGCACCCGAACCCGGTCCCGATCACCACGACCCTTTGCATCAGTAGCCGGCTTCGGTGTCGACGACGCCGAGAAGGGGGCGTCCCTCTCGGAAGCGGGCCAGGTTGTCGATGAAGCAGGTGATCGTCCGCACCACCGTGCGCGGTGAGGACCACGAGATGTGCGGGGACAGCCGCACCGACGGGTGCCGGTACAGCGGGTGGCCGTCGGGGAGCGGCTCAGGCTCGACCACATCCAGCGAGGCCCTCGCCACCCGGCCGTCGTCGAGCACCCGGAGGAGGGCGTCCTGGTCGACCAGGGAGCCCCGGGCCACATTGACCAGATGGACACCGGGCTTCACGCTGGCGAATGCCGCCTCGTCCAGCAGGTGCCGGGTGGCCGGGGTCGCCGGGGCCGCCACCACCAGGTGGTCCGACCGACCGAGCAGGGTCGCCAAGTCGGAGCACAGGGTGATTCCCTCGACCGGGTGTGGGGCCGCCTGCCTCCGCACCCCGATCACATCCATGGAGAAGGCGAGGGCCCGGCGGGCCACCTCGGTGCCGATGGCTCCGAGGCCGACGATGCCGAGGGTGCGCCCCTCGAGGCCGCCGAGCTGGGCGGCGCCCCATGGGGTGACCGATTCGGTGATCCACGACTGGGGGAGCTGCTTCTCGAAGGCCAGCATGGTGGCCAGTACGAACTCGGCGATGGCCGGCCCCCCGGCCCCTCTCGAGCAGGTGAGCAGACGATCGCCGAGCACCTCGAAGGGGAATCCGTCAGCGCCGGCGCCGAGGATGTGGACCCAACGGATCCGCGGACCCACGGTGTTGACCAGCGTGGGGGCGTCGTCGAGCAGGGTGACCAGCACGTCGGCTGCCTCGTCGGCCTCGGGGCTCCCGGCCGCCACCACCCGGGTCCCGGGCAGTGCACCCCGCAGCGCCTCGAGCACCAATTCGCCGAACCGGCCGCCGTACACGGCCACGGTCCCCCCGTCCGGGGAGCTCAATTGGCCAGTGCCACCAGTTCCCTCTGATTGAGGGGGCATGGTCGGATCACCGACGGGTATTCGAGCGCGTCGAATGCCTCGACGAACTGACGAACCGGCTTGGGCAGCTGGACCAGCAGCCGGCCGGCGGGCCGGAGGTTTGGTCCGACCAGATTGATCACCAGTGAGCAGCGCCCGACCGTCACGGAACGGATCTGGGGATCGGTCCCCAACAGGGCAGTGAGGTACACGGCCACGGCACAGGAGAAGTTGTCCTGCGGCACTCCCCGAACGTCGGCGGCTTGCAACGCAGCAGCCACCTCGTCGGGGTCGTCTCCGAGTCCCGAGAGAAACTCGTTTGTTTCCCGCTTCAGCCTTCGAAGGTGGCTCATGGGCCCTCCTCCCGTGTGGCCTCATGGTAGCCCGCCCGGCTCACCCACCGGCCTGCCGGCTCGCCGGCCCACCGGCCTGGGGCCCGCCGGGGTGATCTACTCCCCGAGGCTGTGGCGCAGCGCATCGAGCGAGGCCCTGAGGTCGACGATCTCGTCGCGGAGCCCGGCCACCTCGGATGCGAGGGCGTGGACCCGGCCCTGGAGGTCGGAGTCCGCCCTTCGGGCATCGATCGACTCGGTGTGGTCGCTATCGGTGGCATCGCTCAGCGGCGGAGGCGACACGGCATCGCTCGCTGGCGGGCGGGTGGCGGCAGCGTTCTCCCCCACCAGGGCCGTCGACACGGGTCCGGCGCCTACCGTTGCCCCGCCCGCCTCCATCGCCACCAGCTGCTGCCAACGGTCCTCCTTCTGGCCTGGACGGCGGGGTAGGAGGCGCACCAGGGGCTCTGGTTGCCTGGCCAGCACGCCAAGCTCCTCGTTCACGGCACCGACCGAGGAGAACTCCGCCATCCGCCCGGTGCGTGTCCGGAGTTCGCCCGGAGTCTGTGGACCGCGCAGTAAAAGCGCCGCCAACAGGGCCACCCGGAGGGAGTCGAGGCCGTAGGCCTCGTCGAGCACGTGCCGGTATCGCGTCACCGACTTTCCGTGGGAGGGCAGCACGAAACGAACCAGGCGGAGCACCTTGAGCTCCTCGAGGGCTTGCTCCACCATGCCTTCGTCGAAGGTCATGATCGGGTCCCGGTTGGTCGTCTGGCTGCATGCCAGCGTCAACGCGTTCAGGGTGAGGGGATACTGCTGGGGTGTGGTGAGCTGCTTCTCCACCAGGCACCCGAGTACCCGCCCGCCTTCAGGCGTGATGGTCACCGGCTGAGACTAACCCCGCGACGTTGGCGGGATCGGGCCGGAAGCGGATCCGCCGGCAGGCTCCCGCATCCGGGTGCCCGCTTCTGGTGCCCGCAGCACGGGCTCGCCGGCTTGTCCGGTCATGGGTCAGAGCTGCGAGGTTTGACAGCACCAGCCGGGGCCTGGTTTGGTCGTGTCGGAAGCTGGCCGCGAGTAGCAAGGCCGTGACGAGAGGATGATCGCTATGCCCGGCGAGCCCCAAGATGCAGGTGCGGCCGACAAACCTCGTGGTCGGTTCACCATCGTGTACCTCATTCACGAGGCCTTTCGACGCGACATCGGCCGGCTGAGCGCTTCGGTGCGAGCGTCGGGGGTGGATGCACCGAGGGCGAACCGGCTTCACTCCCACTGGGAGTTCGTCAGTGAACAACTCCATCACCACCACCAGGTCGAGGACGACTCGCTGTGGCCGCTGGTGCGGCCGAAGCTGAAGGGTCGTACCGCACAACTCGCCGTCCTCGATGAGATGGAGGCCGACCATCTGGCCCTTCAACCGCGATGCCAGGCTGTCGAGGATGCGTTTGCTGCCTACTCGAAGGAGCACAGCACCCAACTCGGAATCGAGCTGGGTGACCATCTCGACGTTCTCGGGTCGGATCTGGGGGCTCACTTGACCTCGGAGGAGACGGATTGCTTTCCGGTCATCGATGAAGCCCTGACCGGCGAGGAATTCGAGTCGTTCGGCAAGGCGACGGCCAAGGCGGTCGGCATGCGTGGCTCGGCCCGCTTCTTTCCGTGGATCTTCGATGGAGCCGATCCAAGCGAGCGCACAGCCGTCCTTGCCATGCCCCCGCCTCCGGTCAGGGTGCTCTGCAAGCTCGCCTGGGAGCCGCGCTATCAACGCCAGGTGGCAACGCTCTGGAGCGCCTAGCCCCTCTGCAGCTCACCTCCGCTGTCGCCGGCACGCATCGGTTCCGGGCGAAGAGCTGAGATCGGCCGGCTTCGTGGAGGCAGCCGGTCACCCGCGTGGGCGGATTGCTGCCATCGTGTGGGGCATGCTTTCTGGATGAGCACCCTTGTCACCTATGAGCTCGACGGCCACGTCGCAACCATCACCTACAACCGGCCCGAGTCTCTCAACGCCATCAACGCCGCCATGCGCCGCGCTCTCAACGAGACGTTTGCCCGCTTTCGGGACGACGAGGAGGCCTGGGTGGCCATCGTCACCGGAGCAGGCTCGGCGTTCTGCGCGGGGGGTGACATGCGCGACGGCGCCGGATCGGCAGGCGAGTTTGCCGGGACGTTCTGGGAGAAGCCCACGGTCAATTCCTTCGAGAGCGGGTGGGAGATCTACAAGCCGGTGATCGCCGCGGTGAACGGGTACTGCCTCGGCTACGGGCTCACCCTGGTCACGTGGTGCGACTTCGTGATCGCCAGTGACCGGGCGGAGTTCGGGTTCCCCGAGGTCCGCCTCGGGTTCCCCACCATCGTCGGAGCGATCCGACTGCCACAGCGGGTCAACTGGCAGTACGCCATGGAACTGCTACTCACCGGTGAACGGATCAACGCCGGCCGCGCCAAGGAGATAGGTCTTGCCGGCTGGGTGGTTCCCCACGACCAGCTGATGAGCGAAGCGAGGGCACTGGCCGACCGGTTGCTCGCTGCCGCCCCCCTGGCGGCCCGGGCCACCAAAGAGGTGGCGGTACGGTCACCGGGTCTGGCTCCGGTCGACGCCATCCGGTTCGGTGAGACCATGCGTATCGTCGCCGCCGCCACCGATGACGCCCACGAGGGCCGACGAGCTACCGCAGAGGGAAGGGAGCCCCGGTGGCAGGCCCGTTGAGTCCGGCTGCCGGATGGCCAGCAAGGTGGACGAATCCGAGCCTCCAGTGGGTACCGGCAAAGCGGTTCCCAGTGAGCACGGGCGATGCGGTTCCCAGTGAGCACGGGCAATGCGGTTCCCAGTGAGCACGGGCAATGCGGTTTGCGTCAGTCTGTAACATCGTTACATGTTCTGCGATTTCGATTGCCGTGCAGACAACGCCCGCGCTCGCCGCAGTGGTGGGATCAGCTGCCGGGTGGTACCCAGGCCACCCGGCACTGTCGTTGACGACTGAATCAGATCCGGAGGAGACGGCAGACCTATGACCTTTGTCCCCTATGACCGCCCGGTGCGGGCCGCCTTCGTGGGCCTCGGGCGCATCTACGACCTCAACATGCGGGCCTACGTCGACAATCCCGACGTCGAAGTGGTGGCCCTGGTCGATCCGAGTGAGGAGCGTCGCGCCCAGCGCCAGCTCGATTGGCCAGAGGCGCGCACCTTCGCCTCGGTGAAGGAGCTGGTCGCCAGTGGCCTGGAGGTCGACGCCGTCGAGGCCCTCCTGCCCATCCCCCTGCACGTCGACGGCGTGATCGCCCTGTTGGGCCACGGGTGGCACGTCAACCTCCAAAAGCCGATGTGCAACGACCTCCCCAGCGCGGCCCTGATGCTGGAAGCAGCGGTTGCCAACGACCGTCAGCTGCGGGTGATGGAGAACTACATCTTCTATCAGCCGTTGGTGACCCTCAAGGACGTGGTCGAGTCTGGCGACATCGGGGAGGTGAGCGGCTACCACATGAAGATGGTGGCGAGCGGGCGCGGGGGCTGGGACGTCCCCGGTAGCAGCTATGAGTGGCAGTTCATGCAGATGCGCAACGGCCGCGGCATCCTGGTCTTCGACGACGGTTGGCACAAACTCGCCACCGCCCTATGGCTGTTCGGGCCTGTCCGGGAGGTGCGGGCTTGGGTCGGTGGGACCGAGGTGGTGCCCAGCATCGAGATCGATGCCCCGGCCACCCTGGTGTGGGAGCACGACGGCGGTGTCCGGGGTGTGTGGGACATCACCCTGGCGCCCGATATGTACCTTCGCTCCGACTACTACACCAATGACGAACGCTGGGAGGTGACCGGCCGTCGCGGCTTCGCGCGTGTCAACCGCTGCACCGGCAGGGGCATCCAGCAGCCCAGCCTCGAGGTCTACGCTGACGGGGAGATGCGGTCGTATCACGCCCTCGATGACGATTGGGCCAGCAGCTTTCGTGACTCCGGCCGTCATTGGTTGCGTTGGCTCCATACCGGCGAGGGTCCGATGCTGTGGAGTGGTGCCGAGGCGGTCTCGGTGCTCCGGTTCGCGCTGGCTGCTTACGCCAGCAGTGCGGCCGGTGGGGCCGGCATCGATCCTGCGGAGCTGGAATAGGTGAACGCGACGGATATCCCTACTCTCGATGTGGTCCGGCGGGTGGTCCGTTGTCTCGAGGGCGGCGGGCTCGAGGTGGCGCTCGGTGGCTCGGGGCTTCTGGCCGCGCTCGGGTTGATGGACGTGGTGCACGACTGGGACGTGACCACGGACGGTCAGGCGTCAACGGTGGAACTCGCGCTCGAGCGCACCGGTTTCCCCTTTCGGGAGTGTGCTGCCGGCGATGGAGACTTCGCTACCGTGGCGCACTACATCGTCGATGGACAATCGCATGAAGTCGACGTCATGGTTGGATTCGCCCTCCGGCACGGCGACCGAACGATCGAGTTGCCCACCCGCGTGTCGGGAAGGTGGCGGGGACTACCGCTCGCCGATCCCGCTGTCTGGGAGCAGGCCTATCGCCTGCTCGGCGAGGGGTTCAAGGCCGATCTGTTGTCCCGATGGAACGAGGATGCCGACCCGTTCGGCGGAGCGGACGAATGGCGTTCTCGTGTCCCGGCCGAGGAGTAGTACCGGAGGACGAAGCGACCGGTTGAGCAGCCCTGGCCCCACGGAGCCCGGCGTCGAGGACCCAACTGGGCCTCAGGCCTCGATGGCGCCGGCGGCCAGGGCTCTGATCTCGGGTGGCACGAAGTTGTTCTCGGTGGTGGTCTCGGCTTCGACCAGTTCGACCATTCGCTGTGCCACTTCAGCGGGATCCATCTGGCCGGTGGTCACCATGTCGCCGATCGACCGGAACAGATCCGATGCCGAGGCGTTGACGGAGGTGTCGCCGAACCATTCCCACATCGAACTGGCCATCCGGTCGTTGAATCCGGTCTGGTAGGGGCCGGGGTTCAACAGGGTCACGTCGATCCCAAGCGGAGCGAGCTCGCCCCGCATGGCCTTGCCCATCGCCTCGAGGGCATGTTTGGTCATCGAGTAGGGCCCGAAGGTGGGAGCGGAGAGGACACCGGCGATCGACGACACGATGATCACCCTCCCGCTGCCTTTGGCCACCATGCCCTTGAGCACGTGCTGGGTCACCGACAGGGTTCCGAACACGTTCACGTCGAACAGCCGCCGTACCCGCTCGATCGGGACATCGGCCATCGGGCCGGTCTGGCCCGCTCCCGCATTGTTGATCAATACGTCGATGTCCCATGCGGAGACCTTGGCGACGTCATCGGTGGTGATGTCGATCCGCTCCACCGTCAGCTGCGGGGCCTCGGCTCGCAGCGAATCGACCTGCTCGTCGGTCTCGGTTGTGGCGATGACCGCATGGCCGCGCTCGGCCAGTGCCAGGCTGGTCAACTTTCCGAATCCGGATCCGGCGCCGGTGATCATCACGGTCTTGGTCATGGCCGTCACGTTAGGTGATGGGATCGAGGCCATGACGGCGTGCTGAGGTCGTCCCCGCCGGGATCTAGGATCCCAAGTCACGCCGGCCGCCATCGGACTGCTGAGTCAACGGTTGGCGCCGAGGGGGAGAAGGGGAGCGATGTCGCTTAGTTACGACGAGGCTGTTGCGCAGGTCACCGGTCCGGGACAACTCTTCGAGCTCGTCGAGGAGTCGGTCGGGGATGGGAAACTCCGGATGTTCAAGAATGCCCCAGCGACGTTGGGTCAGGTGTTCGCCGGCGCTCGGGGCGAGGAGTCGACGTTCCTGGTCTACGAGGATGAGCGCTGGACCTTCGACCAGACCATGCGCCACGTCGATGCGATGGCCAGTGCCCTGGTGGCCACCTACGGCATCACCAAAGGAGATCGGGTCGGTATCGCCATGCGCAACCTTCCCGAATGGATCATCTCGTTCGCCGCCGCTCTCTCCGTCGGAGCGGTGTCGGTGTCCCTCAATGCGTGGTGGACGGAGGCAGAGGTCGAGTACGCCATCGATGACTCGGGCCTCTCGTTGTTGATCGCCGATCCGGAGCGAATCGAGCGGGCGCATCAGTCGGCCCATGCACGGGGCATTCCCATGGTGGTGGTGCGCGCCGACCAACTTGAACCAGTGCCGACCGGCGTCCGACGCTACGACGAGGTCATCACCCTCGGTGACCCGATGCCGACGGTCGAGGTGGGTCCCGATGATGACGCCACCATCCTCTACACCTCGGGGACCACGGGATTCCCCAAGGGCGCGGTGTCGACGCACCGGGCGGTAACCCAGGCACTGATGGCGTTCTGGGCCAACGCGACGATCATGACGAGGTACAAGAACGAAGGCCTCCTCGGCGGTCCCAGTCGTTCACCATGCTTCATCCTCATCGTGCCGCTCTTCCACGTGACCGGTTGTGTGCCGGTCATGCTGTCCTGCTTCGGGATGAAACTGAAGTTGGTGATGATGCACCGCTGGGACCCCGAAGTCGCCCTCCGTCTCATCGAGGCCGAAAAGGTGACGGCCTTCGTCGGTGTGCCCACCCAGAGCTGGGACATGCTGGAGAGCCCGGCGTTCTCCAAATACGACACCTCGTCCCTGGCCACCATCGGCGGTGGCGGGGCGCCCGCGCCGGTCAAATTGGTCGACCGCGTCGAGAAGGGCTTCGCCCGGGGACGCCCCAACATCGGCTACGGAATGACCGAGACCAACGCGTTCGGGCCGGGCAACAGCGGCGATGACTATGTGACGCACCCCACCTCGACCGGGCGAGCCCGGACCACCATCATGGACACGGAGATCCGCGACGAAGCCGGGCACCCTGTGGGGGCCGGGTCCCGCGGCGAGATCTGGATGAAGGGACCGAACCTCATCCGGGGCTACTGGAACAAGCCCGAGGCAACCGCCGAGACCATCGTCGACGGCTGGCTGGCCTCCGGCGATCTCGGCCGGATCGACGCGGATGGGTTCCTCTACATCGAGGACCGGGCCAAGGACATGGTGCTCCGGGCCGGGGAGAACGTCTACTGCGCCGAGGTGGAGAGCGCCATCTACGATCATCCGGGGATCTACGAGGCGGCCGTGTTCGGCGTGCCCGACGAGCGGCTGGGAGAGGAGGTCGCCTGCGTGATCCAGCTGAAGCCCGACTCGAGCCTGGGCGATGACGACTTGAAGGACTTCCTGGCCGCCCGGCTGGCCCCGTTCAAGATTCCCAGCCGGATTGCCTTCAGCAACGAGCGGCTGCCCCGCAACCCTTCAGGAAAGATCTTGAAGCGTGAGCTGCGGGAACGATTCTTCACCAACAGCTAGTCAGTCGGACCGGAGCTCTCAGACGAAACCGAAGAACTTCATGGTGGCATCGATGACGCCGAAGTCGGTGGGAGTGGCGAAATGGTCCACACCCGGCACGGAGACCAGAGTCGCCAACGGGAGGGCGGCGACCAACCGGTCTGCGGTGGTGGTCATGTCCCGATCACCGAGCACCACCAGGACCGGGCAGGCGACCACGGACAGCTCCTCGTCACGAGGTGGCTCTCTCGGCCGTCGGAGAAATGCCGACAGTGACCGGGGGTCGTTCCCGGACGAAAGGGCCATCCGGTAGAACAGGCGCGCCTGGATGTCCTCGGGCTCGGCATCGCCCTCCAGCGCAGCAGCCAACGTGGTGGGGTCGGAGGGTTCGAAGACGTTGTCCCCGACTCCGAGCAGGACCAGCCTGTCGAAGCAGTCCGGATGGGTGAGGGCGATACGCAAGAGGATCTCGGCCCCGGCGGAGAACCCGATGGCGCCCGTGGGTCGGGGCAGGGCGGCAAAGACGTCCTCTGCCACACTTGCGTAGGCGGATGGATCCGTCTCCTTCGTCGATGATCCGTGCCCGGGAAGATCGATGGCTGGAGCGGCGCAACCGAAGTCGGCCAGGATGTCCACCCATCCGGATTCCTGCCAGCCGTGTTCGAACGATGAGGCGAACCCGTGCAGGAGGGCCAACGAGCTCGGTGGAAGGTCCATGGTCCCGAACAGTCAGCTGCAGACCACGAAACCCGGCGCGGCTAGGCGGCCGTCGGCCGGAGCGGCTACCGCCTCGTGGAGGGCGATTGCTCCCTGTGTCAGCGCCGCACGTTGGGGACCGTCCAGCAGTTCGAGTAAGGCGGCCATGCGGGTGGACGTCTCCACCTCCACGGCGAGGCGGGTGGCGACGAGGTCTTCGGTCTCCTCAGTCCGGTCCTCGTCGCCGTAGCCATGGACGGCGTCGATGTCACCCAGCACGCCGCCCCTGCCGCCGGCGTAGAAGGTGACGACGTCGAGCTCCAACCCCTCGCCCCGGGCCATGGCCTGCGGCGAGAAGTAGAAGCTCATGCCCACCGTGCCGATCGGGTCGGCGATGGTGTCTGCAAGTTCCAGGGTGTCCACGGAGGCAATCTAGGCGCATCGGCGAGTGCAGATCTCCCGAACACGAAGCGCTTCCAATCAGCACCGTCGTTTCAGGTCGTCACGACAGTTGAAAACTAGGCACAGTAGGATCACGGTCGTGTCCGGATCGGGGGGAAGCCGTCAAGGCCGCGGATGGGTCGCGCGGCAATCCGGGGTGGTCTCTGATGGCACCCCGTCGCCCGCGGATGACCCGCGACGACCTCTACACCTTGTTCGTCGAAACCGGCCGAACCATCCTGCGGGAGGAGGGGTTGGGCGCCGGCGGCGAGGTACTCACCTTCAAGCGCGTGTCCGAGCGGGTGGAAGCAGACACCGGCGTCCGGGTTACCAACGCCTCTCTCATCGGGCGAGTCTGGGAGAACCAGTTCGATTTCCAGACCGATGTGCTGGCCACCATCGCCGCCGACGACAGCACTTCCGAGATCGAGGAAACACTGCGGGGGTTGGCGCCGGTCCTGGCGAACATGGATCCCCTCTCCGAAGAATCCCGGCGATGGACCTTGCGCGAGGTGTGCCGCGTCTCGGCCGCCGCCAATACGGACGCCCTCAGCCGGTCCACGGACTGGGCCCTCTGGATCGGGATCTGGGCGGTGACCGCGGTTGGCGCTGCTCCCGAGCGCCGGCGACGGATCGAGTCCGCCCTCGAGGAGGCCTATCAGGCGGTGACCGAGCGCATGGAGGGGATCTACAAGGGGGGGATGGACTTCGTCGGGTACCGCGTGCGCCCCGGGCTCACCGTTCGCCAGTTCACGATTGCCGTGGCCGCCCTGGCCGAAGGCTGCGTCCTGAGGGACCGCGTCGACCGCGCCACCATGAACGGAATCATGCGGCCTACCGGCCTCAACGGTGAGGACCAGGAATGGACGCTGTTCGGCTTGGCCCTCGACGCCTTGGCCCAGGCGTTCTTCGAGCTGGACCCCGACTGGGCGGTGACTGGATCCGATGCCCCGTCTGTCTCGGAGGTACTGGGTGCTTGATCTGACGGGATCCTGGGACCCGAGCCCACGGAACAAGTTGCAATCAAGAGTTGCAATCCCAGGAACGATGACCTTTAGTTGCAACTCATAGTTGCTAGCCGAGTGGGCCCCGTTGGATGAGCGGGCCGGTGATGGACCAGTGGGAGCTGGTGGCTCGGGAGAGTATCCGTGACCTGGTGGCCCGGTACAACGCCAATGCGGACTCTGGCCGCTTCGATCAGGTCGTGGCGTGCTTCGCCCCGGACGCCGTGATGGAGCTTGACGGAACGGCCTATCGCGGACACGGCGAGATCCGGTCCATCTTCACCGCGGCCGCCGACATGGCCCGTCGAGGGACCGATCCCGTCCTCGTCCGTCACCACACCAGCACGCTGCAGATCGACGTTGCCGGACCGGACAAGGCCTCGTCGCGTTGCTACTACCAGGTCCTCAGCGCACGGGGCCTCGACCATTGGGGTCGCTACCTCGACGACTACGGCGTGATCGACGGCAGATGGCATTTCTCGCGGCGGCGCGAGTTCCTCGACGGGTTCGTCCGCGGTAGTTGGACGCAATCAGCGGGATCCGACGGTGGTCCTCCCGACCTCCCGGAGGCGCCGGGGGGTTGAGCACCCCGGCGGGTGACGCGGTGCTCACCTTCGGGGCGATCTCGCCGGAACTACCCGACGACGATCACCACGCCCAGCAGCAACAGCCAGCCGATGATGGCGAGGTAGAGGCCGCGTTCGACGAGACCGAAGTATCCCTGCAGCCCGCGATTCCTCCGGGCAGATGCCAGGCCGATGACCAACAGCGCCATGGCCACGCCGAACGCGGTGGACCACGGCGACAGCCAGTGCCACTGTCCTTGCCGCGACAGGACCTGACCCAAGCGCAGCGCGGCCAGGGTTGCCGACCCGAAGGCCGCGATGGCGATGACTCCGTGGTTGTGCCCGGTGGGAGTCCGTGGCCCGCCAGGTGGATCCATGGGGAACCAACTGATGATGGCCCGGGCCACGGCGAAGATGACCAGGAGCGCAACCACCAAGCTGTCGCCTCCCTGGTGGAACGACCTGTCCAGCCCGATGGCGGCACCCAGCCCGGCAACGGCCAGACCGAGGGTGGCAGCCCGGTAGCCGCCCCGGTACTCGGTGATCCCGAACTGGCTCACCGCACTCCGGAGTGGCGACAGCCCGGTTGGGGCCAGGTGGAGGTAGGTGAGGCTGACCACGGTGACGGTCAGGCCGGCCAGGTCAAGCCAACCCCCGGCAAGCGCGATTCGGTCCACGGAGTCGCGTCAGTGCCTGCCGGCTGCCGAGGGGACGCCCGCTTCGGGTTCGGGACCTGGTGTGGGTGACTCATCATCGGTCGGAGGGGGCTTGATCGAGTGCAGGAACACCTCATAGGCGAGGAGCAGGCCGCCGAGGATGAGGAAGCTCAGCCACGACACGCTCACGATGAAGAGCAGGACGCCGGCCACCACGGCACCCCCGAGTTGGAGGGGACCGGCGTGAGCTGACATCCAAGCCACCGTGTGCGCCCGGCGCTCGGCACTCATCGCCCCCGCCACGATGTGCCAGATACGGGCCACGAACGAGCGCACGGCCACCGCCCAGCGGTAGGGACCGGTCAGCAGGGCGACCACTAGGACCCCGAAGGCCACCCACAGGATCCACAGGGTGAGTACGAAGAACCCGTGGAGCAGGTCGCCCAGCACGAGCTGGGCGACCTGGGGGTTGTGGGCGCTGTTGGCCAGCGCACCCTGCTCGTGGATCACCACCCGCCGCACCACGATCATCAACAACAGGGTGCCCACCAGCAGCTGGACCAGGGTCCTGCGGCGACCGACCGACAGCCACAGGGTGAGGGCGATCAGTGCCACAGTGATGAACGGGAGGGCGATGGCCAGCCGGTCGAAGGCCTTGACCCCTCGCTGCGCGACATTGAGGTTGGTGGAGCGAACCAGGGTGATCTGACCGAAGTTGGAGGGCAGTTGCACCCCGAGGGCCTTGGACAGCTTGTCCACCGCCTGCTGCGGGAGTTCGGCGGTGGTGATGGTGGGCAGGGTCACGCTCCTGCCGGTCAGATTTGAGGCCAGTCCGGACACGTCCTTCAATGCGTTGTTGATCAGGGGGACGGTGTTGAGGACGATGTAGCCACCTGATGTGGAGATGGTGGACGACTTCTGGCCGCGGAGGACCGCCACCAGCTGCTCATGGGTGCGGGTGAGGTTGAGCGTCCATAGTCGCTGAAAGCGTTCGGACCCCAGTGCTGTCGCCACCTTGTCGGTCACGTAGCTCTGGGTGGCGTTGGTGATCGGTGCGGCCGCGAATCCGACCTTGGGCGGCAGCGCGCTGCGAAGGCGGGACTGGAGCTTCAGTTCCGTGAACAGCTGGTCGGTGGCCCGTGCAGCCACCGCCGAGTCCACCTCGGGATGCTGGAACACCGGGCTGACCGTCCCCACGAAGGTGTCGGTGTTGAGGAGGGTCCGGTGGGCCCACACCACGGTGGTGGACAGCACGACCAGGAGGCAGGACAGCGCCACCAGCAGCCCGACGATGCCGCGGCGCACCCGTCGCTTGCGCGGCGCCTTGACCTTCTCCAGCTCCGCCTCGAGTGCGTCGCGCTCGGCTTGGAGACGCGCGATCTCCTCGGTGGCGTCACCATCGGATCCGGACGTCGGTCCGGCCCCTGAGTCGCTCATAGACGACCAACGCTACGGTACGCCGGGGCTCGGTGGGGTGAACTCGTGGGTGAGTGGCACCGTGGTGGATCGCCACACCCAGGGATCGGTGCGGCTCGGGCAGGCGGAGTCCCTCCCGTCGAGCGGTTCTGCCTACGCATCTGTCGTGAGCGCCAGGCGTCGGAAAGGACGGAGTGCGATGGTCGAGTGCCGGACTCTGCTGGCGGGAACTCCTGTGCAGCGTCCCGGTGCTCGCCGCGGTCACCGGGACGGGGGGATGTCGTGCGCCTCGAGGTGATCGACCACGCCCAGCTGGCCATGCCGGCCGGCCAGGAGGACAGTGCCCGCCGCTTCTACGGTGTCCTGCTCGGCCTTCCCGAGCAGACCAAGCCGCCCCACCTGGCCGTGCGGGGAGGTGCATGGTTCGAGAGCGCTTCGGTCAAGGTCCACCTCGGTGTGGACTCGGACTTCCACCCCGCCCGCAAGGCTCACGTTGCCTTCGTGGTGGACGACGTGGAGGAGCTCCGACGGCGGGCGACGGCGGCAGGCTACGAGGTCGACGACGACGAACCGCTGGATGGCTACCGCCGCATCTACGTCTACGACCCGTTCGGCAATCGGCTCGAGTTCATGCAGCCGGACGGATCGTGATAGGACCCGACGACCTGGTGCTGTGCTCGGGCACGTTGCCACGTGGCATCCGGCTGGCCGAGCGCCTCTCCGCGGCAGCAGGTGCCGGCTTCACCGCGGTGTCGATGTGGGGACGCGACTACGCGGCTGCCCGCGCCGAGGGGCTCAGCGACGCCGACATGCGGAGCATGCTGGCCGACCACGGGTTGCAGATGGCAGAGCTGGACCCGGCGTGGTGGTGGCTCCCTGGGGCAACGGAGGTCCACCTCGCGCCCGAGCTGGACAGCGAGGAGGTGTTCCGCTTCGGCGAGGCGGAGCTCTTTGCCATCGCTGATGCGGTCGGAGGCCGTTCGGTCAACGCCGTCGACGTCTTCGGTGGTTCGTGGGACATCGAGGCCGCCGCCGAGGCGTTCGCCGGCCTGTGCCGGCGGGCGGCCGAGCACGACCTGCTCGTGCACATCGAGTGGCTGCCCTGGTCGAGGATCCCTGATCTGAGGACGGCGCTGGCCATCGTAGAGATGGCCGATCAGCCCAACGGGGGCATCAACGTCGACGCCTGGCATCTCGTGCGCTCGGGGACGGATCTGGCGGAGCTCCGCAGCGTGCCGGGCCGATTGATCCTGGGCATCCAGCTCGACGACGGGCCCCTCCAGGCCGAGGCCAATCTGGTCGACGCCACCCTGCATCATCGGGATCTTCCCGGTGAGGGCCAGTTCGACCTCGTGGCCATCGTGCAGGCTCTCCTCGACACCGGGACGACCGCGCCCATCGGTGTCGAGGTGTTCTCCGACGCCCTCCACCAGTTGCCGGTCGGGGAGGCAGCTCGGCGCGCCGCCTCCGCCACCCGCCAGGTGGTCGATCAGGCACGGTCCTCGGCGTCCTGAGCCATTCGGCCTCGGCCGGAGCCATGTGGCCCGGAGCTGGAGGGGCGTCCCGGCGGGACCTGTTGGGGGTGGCCAGGGGGTGACCACCGGGGCGGCGCCGAACCCGGCGCAGAGAGAGGGCCGGGTCCGGAACGGGATCGAAACGTGCGGTTGGGGGGTTTGCAGCTTCCCCGCTCGACAGACCCGGCAATTTGCTATCGACAGGTCCGGGACGGGACTTGAGGGAAATTTCGAGAAATTTCCTGCCTGGCCGCCTTTCGGGCAGTGGCGAGCCCCACACCGGCAGGCGGAATTCACCACCGAACGCACCTGACCAGGGGTTCAGTACCCGATCAGTCGGAGATCTCCGTCTGGATCCTGCGCATGCCGCGCAGCCATCGTTCGCGGTCACCGGCCCGTCGCTGCTCGAAGGTGGCCACATCGGGATGGGGCAGGACCAGGAACTGCTCGGCGGAGAGCGCCTCCACCACGGCCGACGCCACCGCCTCGGGCTCGAGCATGCCGTTCCGGCCCGCGGTGGAGGCCACCAGATGGGCGAACTCGTCATCGGCGGCGCCGGTCATCCCCGTCCACACGCCTTGGGGACAGAGGCACGACACCTTGATCCCGTCGGCGGCATGGGTGATGGAGAGCCACTCGGCCAGCGCCACCACGGCATGCTTGGTCACGCTGTAGGGAGCAGAGCCGAGCTGGGTGAGCAGTCCGGCGGCCGAGGCGGTGTGGAGGAGATAGCCCTCTCCCCGCTCGATCATCCCGGGCAGCACAGACCGGGCCGCGTAGATGTGGCTGAGGACGTTGACCGCCCACATCCGCTCCCAGGCGCTGTCGGGAACCTCCACCCCCCCCTCGACGATGATCCCGGCGTTGGCGCAGAACAGGTCGACCGGTCCGAAGCTGCGCTCGGTCTCCTCGACCAGCGTGATGACGTCGCTCTCATCGGCCACATCCACGGTCATCGCCAGCGCGGCGTGGCCGGCGGCTGTGAGCTCCTCAGCCACCGCGTCGGCACCGGTCCGATCGATGTCGGCCACCGCCACACCGAGCGCCCCCTGTGCCGCGAACGTTCGGCACAGGGCGCGGCCGATCCCGCTGGCACCCCCGGTGACGACGACCACTCGATCCTTCACGTCCATGGCCGAGGGCTCAGACCGTGTCTGTCGTGTTCATCGCCGGCCAACCTACCCGTCAATCTCCGATGCTGCTCAGGACTCCCTGGTCATCGGCTGTTTCATCGGGCTCCTGGTCCACCGGGACCGGCCCGGTCGGGAACGTGACCGACCGGTACCGGGTGAGCCGGGGTGCCTCCAGTGGAAGGCCAGGTTCGAGGCCGGTATCCTTCGGCCGTGCCGAGTGGGTCGTGATCAGCGTGTGGTGCGAACGGGCGGCGACTGTCGTCCCGAGTCGTCGATTCCAGCCGGAAGGCGGACAAATGGACGAGTTGATAGAAGTTCACCGATGTCCGGAGTGCGGCTCGGTAGACGTCCCGAAGCTGATCGTCCGCGGTTCAGGGGTTGCCCGTCATGACCAGAGCCTCCAATGCCGCCGGTGCCGCCACGAGTGGTCGGACGCCGGACAGCGCCAGGCGTGCTGATCTGATCGTGCCAGCCGTCTCGCTCATGGTTCGACATCCGCGACCAGGTCGAGGAGGGACTGGCCGGTGACGGCGAACATGCTCTCGTCGTCGGACTGGCGCCACAGGTCGAGCAGCCCGATCGACAGCGGGTCGCAGCCGTAGCGCATCGGGCCGCTGTCGTCGAGAATGGCGTCGGCGATGAGGGTGGCCGCGTCGACTGGCGAGGAGACCAGCGGATCGGCTGCCTCCCTGCGGAGGGCGGCCGCCCGGTCGGCCATCGGCCGGTAACGCTCGAAGCGGGTTGCGGCCGGCTCCCCGGTGCTCAGCCGGAACATGTCGGTGTCGATGGGCCCCGGAAGGATCTCCACCACCCGGATGCCCGAGGGCGCCAACTCGACACGCAGGGTGTCGCCGAGGGCCGAGACAGCAGCCTTGGTGGCCCGGTAGGCGGAGTAGAAGGGCACGCGAGGCGAGAATCGACGACGAGGTGACGTTGCACACCACGGCCGGCCGGTTGGCCCGCAAGGTCGGGATGGCGGCCATGGTGATGCCGACCAGGCCGAGCACGTTGGTCTCGAACAGCGAGCGCCAGTCGTCCAGGTCACTGTGCTCGACGGGCAGATACTCGGAGTCGACGCCGGCATTGTTGACCAGAACACGCAGGTCATCGGGGAGGCGGTAGGTGGTGGGATCGGTGACGTCGAGGCGAGCGACCGACAGCCGGCCGCTGCGATCTACGAGGTCGGCGCCGTCCTCGGGATTGCGCATGGTGGCGACGGTGTGAAAGCCACGGGCGGCAAGCTCGACGGCGATGGCACGGCCGATCCCTCGACTGGCGCCGGTGACCAGGGCGCTCCCTTTGGTTTCCACTCGGCGCGACCCCTTCACTGGTGGGTACCGATGGTGGCGATGCGAGCTGATCCGGCTAACGCGGTCGGCCGGTGTCCGGCCGCTCGCCCGTGTCGACGAGACTTTGGGCGACATCCCGGAGTTTGAGATTGAGGTGCTGGGAGGCGCGCCGCAGGACGTCGAACGCTTGGTCGGCACTGAGCCGTTCCCGCTCCATCAGGATTCCCTGGGCCTGCCCGATGATCTCCCGGGTGGCCAGGGCGGCGTGGAGGTTGTCCGCACGACGCGTTCCTCCTCCTCGTGGGTCTGGGCCACCGTGAGAGCCAATCCGGCGATGGCCGCCAGCAGGAGCCCCCGGCCCCGGTCGATGACACTGAACGCGTCGGGGTGGCGGGCGTAGAGATTGAGAGCCCCAGGCGTGCCGTTCGGCGGAAACGGCAACGCCAACAGGCTGCGGATCCCACGGGCCGCCGCCTCGATGCCGAATCGCGGCCACCGGTCGTCGTGGCCCAAGTCGTCGGCGTAGAAGGTCACGCCCTGGTTGAGCGGCGTCCAGGCAGGGACCCTCACCGGCTTGACGTTGGAGGTCGTCGAGATCGGTGACGACCTGGTCGGTGTACACCGGGGTGGCCACCGTGCCCTCATCGAGGACGAAGATGCCGGCGAAGTCGCATCCCTCGATGGTGGTGACCGCCAGCTCGACGACCCGACCCAGGGTGTCGCGCACGCTCCCGGCAGTCAGGAGGGTGCCCACGGTTGCCGAGATGTTGGTGGTGAGCTCTGAGTCTGCTGCAGCGCGAGTTGTGGAGAATCCGTCGTTGGCCATCGGGGTCCCTACTGGGTCGGTGCCCACAGCTTCCCATCTGCTGGGGGGTCGCTCAACATCGCCAGGGGTCGCTCATCTCGGCGGCCTGGTACCGTGGTGATGCCTTCGACAGCGAGGGAGCGCCGCTCAGAAGGTCACCCCACGTGTCGAGTTCGCTGCTCACCAAGGCATTCCCCGCCCACGGTCCCGGTTGGCCCGGGCGGGCATCCTCGCCGGTGGGTGCACGGTGATCGCAGCCAGAACCGGCGGTCACCGGGACGGGAGTCCGGGCCGCGGCAGGGAGGGCGTGGCCAGCCTGGCTTCCGACAGCGCCGTGGTCGACGGTGCCCTACGCCTGGTGGTCGCCCTGGCCCGAGCCACCGTCGGCGGCGCCGACGGAGTGAGCGTTTCGCTCCGTCGCCATGGTCACCTCACCACGGTGGCGGCCAGCGACCGGACCATCGAGGAGATGGACGCCAGCCAGTACGCCACCGGGCAGGGACCGTGCGTGGACGCCTCGTTCGAGGGGCGGCGGTTCTACTCCGAGGCGCTGGACGTCGAGCAGCGGTGGCCCTCCTTCACCCCCAGGGCCCGGGCCCTGGGCATCAATGCCATTCTCTCTTCACCCCTGTTGGCATCGGATCGACCGGTGGGGGCACTCAACATCTATTCGCTTTCACCGTCCGCCTTTGGCCCGGACGATCAGCAATTGGCGTCGGTGTTCGCCTCCGAGGCGTCGGTCATCATGGCCGATGCCGGTATGGATGCCAGTGACGACCAGCAGGCAGCGCGGCTGCGTGGCGCACTCCGTACACGACAGGTCATCGCCCAGGCCCAGGGTGTGCTCATGGAGCGAGAGGGCATCGCCGAGGACATGGCCTACCGCAGTCTCCGCCTCTTCTCACAGACCACCGGTCGGTCGCTGCGCGACCGGGCCATCGAGATCGTTGCCTCCACCGCACCATCGGCCATTCCGCCGGCGGGCGACGACCGGTGGCGGGGGTGACCGAGCGCCTGCCGGCGACGCTCGAGTCGTACCGTGAGGGAGCGGGCCTCACCGGAGGCGAACTGTGGTTGCGGTACTTCGCGCTCGGGGGGATGAGCACTGCCTTCCAGCTGGAGGCGTTCCTCCATGGGGCGCTGACGCCGACCCCCCATGATCACGACGTCATTGCCCATGCCCTCAACGAGCGTTTCGTCGAGCTCGGTGGCAACCATCCGGTGCCCTACGACGACGATGGCTCCGCTGCGTAGCGCCAAGCGACCGTTGACCGAGGTCGGCCTCGACCGCCACCCCGAGTCCGCGCTCGGGTAATCTGCCGTATCGGCCCGGGTCGGCGGGATCGGGGCAGGGGGTCACGTCGGGTGATGCACCGGTCCGGGTGAATCCGGTAGGGGTGAATCGGTCATGGGTGAATACAGAACAATGCGAACGCTGTCCAGGGTTGTCCTCGTCGTCATCTTCGCCCTCGCCGGCGTCGCCATTCAGGCTGCGCCCCGCGCCTGTGCTTCGTCGTGGTGGGTTCCACCGCTCGGCAATCAACCGTGGCAGTGGGAGCTCAGCAACACGCTGAACCTGTCCAACGCCCATGAAATGGGAACCGACGACACGTTGCCGAACGGACAGCCTGCGCCGGCACCGGTCATCTATGACATCGACGGGATCGACAACTCGGCGGCGACGGTGGCTGCACTTCATGCCATGGGCAAGCACGTCGTCTGCTATGTCGAGGTGGGGGCAGCGGGGAACTACTACTCGGCTGCGGAAGAAGGCATCCCGACCACCTACTACCGCCTGTTGAAGAATGCCGGCGAATTCGGGAAGAAGGTGTCCGGCTATCCCGAGTACTACCTCAACATCCAGTCGTCGACAACGGTGTTCATCATCGCGTCGATGATCGAGCAGCAGTGCGCGGCGAAGAAGTTCGATGCCGTCGAGACCGACATCGACGAGGAGTATGGCGACAACAGCGGCTTCCCCCTGACCAAGGCCATCGAGGAGCAGTACATGACCACGCTGGCCAACTTCATGCACGGTCTCGGGCTGGGATGGTGGATCAAGAACCCCGACGACACCGGTGACAGCTATGCGACCGACATGTACCCGCTGGCGGACGCCGTGCTCACCGAACAGTGCAACCAGTACCAGTCCTGCGGTCTGCTTTCTGCCTACGTTGGCCACAAGGCAGTCTTCAACGCCGAATACCGCCTGAAGACGTCATCGTTCTGCGCGCAGGACGATACGCTCGGCTTCAACGGAGCCAAGTTCACTGTGGCCCTCTCGGGAGCACGGCGTCCCTGCCAGTAACCTTCGGCACCGGCCGGTCGTGGAGATCGGCGAAGAAGACGAGCCCACCGGCGACAACCGCTCCACCCACCACGACCGCGGAGATGCCATAGCGCTCGCTCAATGGGCCCGCCACGATGGCGCCGAGTGGGACCGTGCCGCCGAAGGCCATCACCCATAGCGCCATCACCCGGCCACGGACCGAGTCCTCGAGGCGCCGCTGCAGCACGGTGGCCAGCGAGGTGACCGTGGCGAAGTAGAAGAGGCCCAGGAGGAAGGCGACCGGATAGGCCGGTCCCGGGCTCCGCAGTAGGCCGAAGGCGGCCAAGCTGACGGCGAAGCCACCCAAGCCGACGCGGACGATGCGCTCGAGCCGCCGGCCGGCGAGGAAGGTTCCGATGGACAGGGCACCGACCACCGCCCCGGCGCCGAAAATGGCGTAGAGAAGGCCGTAGGCGATGGTGTTCGCCTTGATCCCCAGGTCGTCATGGGCCAGCACCGGCATGAGGACGGCGATGGGCAGGCAGAAGAACGAGAACAGCACCAGGGTCATCAGACAGCGGCCCACCACCCGGTCCCGCCGGGCCACGGCGAAGCCTTCGAGGATCCGCCGCCATCCTTGCTGCTTGCCGGGGTGGACGGCGGGGAGGTGCACGGTGGCCAGGGCGCCGATCAGGGCCAGGTAGGAGACGGCGTTGAACACGAACGCCCAGGAGGCACCGACTTTGGCGTAGAGGACGCCGCCGATGGCGGGGCCGATGACCCGGGACAGGTTCATGTTGGCCGAGTTGAGGGAGATGGCGCCCGAGAGGTCCTTGCGATCGACCAGCGTGGGGATGAGTGCCGAGTAGGTGGGCGCGTAGAGGGCCTGCCCGATCCCGCTGGCCAGCACCACGACGAACAGCACGGCGATCCGGGGATCGTGCGCATTGGTCAACCAGGCGATGATCAGGGCCACGATGCCCTGTTCCACCGTGACGACCATCAGAATGGTGCGCCGGTCGAATCGATCGGCGAGCACGCCTCCCACCGGTGCCAGCAGGAAGAGCGGTCCCAGCTGGGCGAGGGTCATGAGCCCGACGTCAGTCGACGACCCGGTCTGGTTGAAAACGAAGGCGGCCAGTACCACGGTCTGCATCCAACTGCCGACGTTGGAGACCAGGGCGGCCAGATAGATCCGCCGGAAGATGGGATAGCCGAGTGCGGCGCGTGCCCCACCCGCTTCGATGGTGCGGTCGCCCTCGAGCAGTGCATCCTCGACGTCGTCGGCGCCGGAATCGACGGATCCGGCGTCACCCGGTGGTGGATCGGCCAAGGACTGCAATCTAGACGCACCGCGATCCACGACCCCGGCCGCTCACCTCGCCCTGACGCGCATCCGGCGATGTCCGACACCCGGGGAAATCCGACCCGGGCCCCGATAGGCTCCATCGCAGCACCGCCAGTGAACACGCCGCTCGTCCCGCCGTTGCCCCACCGCCACCCGACCATGCCCCTTCTCGATGCCAGCCATGACCTGGCCCACCCGGTCGAAGACGACACTGCCTGGAGCGAGTCCTACTACTTCAACGGGTATGACCCCTCCGTCGATGCCGGCCTCTTCACCCGCATCGGAGTGCGCCCGAACGAGGGGACGATAGACGTCGGTCTCACCGTTTGGCTGCCCGGTGACCGTGTCGCCATGGTCAGAGGCGTCCATGACCAGCGGGTGATGGTGGACGACGACCTGGCCGTGGCTGGTGTGCGTTTCGAGCGCCTGGTGCCCATGCGGGCCTGGAGGCTCACCGCCGACGCCGACGCCGAGGTGATCGACCTGGCCACCGGGGTCACTGAGCCGGCACCGCTGGTCCTCGACGTTTCCTTCGACTCGTTGATGCCCGCAGTGGGCGTCGATGGCCAGACCAGTGCTGCCCGCAGTGGGGAGGTGGCGGTGGCGACCGCCGGCGTGACCGGCAAGGGGCACTTCGAGCAGGCCGGACGGTGGACCGGATCCATCCGGTGCGGGGACGAGCACTTGACCCTGGATCCCTCGGTGGCCCGGGGCAATCGGGACAAGTCGTGGGGCCCCCGCCGCTGGGGAGGTCCCCGGATGTGGCGGTGGTTCTCCATCAACATCGATGACCGGACTCACTTCGGAGGCATCCGGCTGGGCACCGCCGAGGGCGACCTGCATCGTGGCTGGGTCTGGACCGACGGCGAAGCCTCCTCCATACGGTCGTGGGAGCTCGTCTCCGACCTGGCCGACGACGGGGTGACCCACCGGGCCACCCAGGTTCGGGTCACCGACAAGCAGGACCGGGTCCACGAGCTGAGCGGCGAAGTGCTCCGGGTCCATGGCATCAGGACCGGGGGAGGTGACCACATGACCCTGGTGAACGAGGGGCTGACCCGCTGGACCTACGACGGGCGCACCGGCTACGGCATCAGCGAGTACCTCCACCAGCTCGACGGCGGGGGCCGGCCCCTGGTTCCGATCGAGTGATCGTCGGGGGGGCTGCCGACATGGGGCCGGCACCATCGGCGGGGCCCACCGAGCTTGCCGAGGCGCTGGCCGAGGTGCTCGGTGCCGGCCCGGTGACCTCGTTACGTCGGCTCTCCGGTGGGGCCTCGCGTGGAGACCTGGGCGTTCTCCATCGGCGACCGACCGCTGATTCTCCAGCGCGAGCAGCCCCGGCGAGCCCGACGGGCCGGCATGGCCGTGGAGGCCGCCCTGCTCCGGGTGGCGATGGACGCGCTGGTCCCGGTGCCGGCCGTGGTGGCCACCGGCGACGGCACCGGCAGTGATGCCGAGTCGATCGTCGGCGCACCCTGGATGGTTGTCGAATGTGTCACCGGCGAGACGATCCCCCGCCGGATCCTCCGCGACGACGAGTTCCGGGCTGCCCGAGCCTCCCTGCCGGCCCAGTGCGGCGAGGTCCTGGCCCGCATCCATCGGATCGATCCCACCTCGGTCGGGGGACTCATCGGGAGCGACCCGGTGGCCGATCTTCGCCTCGGGCTCGATGCCATCGGCGAGCCGCACCCCGCCTTCGAGTTGGGGCTCCGGTGGCTCGATCAGCACCGGCCACCGACTCGGACGGTGGGGATCGTCCACGGTGACTTCCGCAACGGGAATCTGGTGGTCGGACCGGCGGGGCTGCGCGCCGTGCTCGATTGGGAGCTGGCCCACCTCGGGGATCCCCTCGAGGACCTCGGCTGGCTCTGCGTTCGGGCGTGGCGATTCGGTGCCGTTCCTCACGTCGGTGGCTTCGGCGAACTGGATGACCTGGTCGACTCGTACGAGGCCGTTTCCGGCGCACCGGTCGATCGGGACGCGCTGGCCTGGTGGGAGGTTCTGGGCACGCTCAAGTGGGGAGTGACCTGCATGGTCCAGGCCGCCGCCCACCTGTCGGGGGCGGTGCGCTCGGTCGAGCTGGCAGCCATCGGGCGTCGGGTGTGCGAGGTCGAGCACGACCTGTTGACGTTGCTCCCGTGACCAGCGCTCGGCGTCCGCCCCACGATGCACCGGGCGCAACCGAGCTCCTCGAGGCCGTCCGCGAGTTCCTCGAAGGAGAGGTCATGGAAGCGACCGAGGGACGGACCCGCTACCAGGTCCGGGTGGCGGCCAGAGCGCTGTCCATCGTGCAACGTGAGATCGAGGCTGGGGACCGGCCGGAACGTGCCCATGCGGCCCGGCTGGCGCGGCTCGGGTTCAGCTCGGACGCCGCCCTCGCCGCCGCCATCCGCTCCGGCAGCCTCGACGACCGCTGGGAGGAGGTGGTGGACGCGGTCCGGGCCACCACGGCCGACAAGCTGGCGGTGGCCAACCCCGGGTATGCCGGGGACCCGGCGGGCTCGTCGCCCTGAGACGGCGCCGAAGTGGGCCCGGGTCAGTCCCGCACGGGCAGCTCGAGGGCCTCTTTGCCGGTGAGCCAGGGCCGGCCCGCGGCAGCCAGTTCGCTCCACTTCGTGAGGTCGTCACCGGTCTGGCCCAGCTGGCTCGGCGTGGGCCCGAACTGCTGTGCGAGACCGGCCAGGGCGTCGGTGTCGAAGTGGTAGCACTCGGCGGCGTTGGAGCCCAGCATCCGCTGGGTCTCGTCGACCGGGATGTCGCAGAAGGCGTTCTGTAACCACTCCTTGGTGTGTGGCCAGGTCCCTTCGGGATGGGGGAAGTCGTTGCCCCACATGATGTTGCCGATGCCGATCTCGTAGCGCCGGGCCAGCTCGCGGCGCCGGGTGTTGGACGCGCCGATGAAGCAGTTGCGGTCGAAGTACTCGCTCGGTCGCATCGAGAGGTGAGCAGTGAGCTGCTTGCCGAGCTTTTTGGCCGCGTGCTCGCGGTCGTAGACGATGTCCGAGGTCCAGAGCAGATCGGGTGCCCAGAAGGCGCCGCACTCGGTGGTGACGAAGGTGAGCTCGGGGAAGCGTTCGAAGGTTCCCGCCCACAGGAGGAACCAGAGCGGTCGGGTCGACCACCAGCGGACCTCGGCGACGTAGATGCCCACGTTCTCGCCGTAGGAGGCCCGGTCTGCCGCCCCGGAATGGACATGGACGGGCATCTGGAGGTCCGAGCACGCCGCCCACACCGGGTCGTACTTGGCGTCGCTGTACGGCTCATAGGGTTGCCACATCGAGGGGATGAGGATCCCACCCCGGAGTCCCGACTGGCGGGCCCGGGTGATCTCGGCAACAGCGGCGTCGACGTCGAAGATCGGAACGATGGCGACACCGGCCCGACGATGCGGGCTGTCGCTGCACAGCTCCGCCAGCCACCGATTGTGGGCCCGCGCCCCGGCCATCAGGAGCTCGACGGGAATGTCGGCAGTGGCGGCCAGCCCGGCGCCGAAGGGTGCGGACGCACCGGCGGTGACCGCGTCGGCGTCGGGGAAGATGACCTCACCGACGACGCCGTCGGCGTCCAGCTCCTGGTCGCGGCGCCGAGCATCCCACCCCCCCTGGAGCCCCTCGGCGTTCTCGTGCTCCCATTCCTCGGCGAACTCCTGGTTGCGCAGGCCCCGCTCGGCCAGCTCCGCCTCCATGACGGCGCGTGCCGCCAGGTGCTCGTCGAAGGTGGTGCGGAACTCAGGGTCGAGCCAGTCCCGGTATTGCTCGTTGGGCAGACCGGCGTGGCAGTCGGCGGAGATCACCAGGTAGTTGTCCACGGGTGCGGCGTCCTCTCGTTGTGTGCTGGTCATGGGGCGGTGCTGGTCACCCCGGGACCTCTCGGAGATAGGTGGGATTGGCCCGTTCGAGCATCGAATCGGCGCGGGCCCGGATCTGGGCGTCGATCGACCCACTCGGGGCCAGGATCCAGAACCGGCCGTCCTCTACGCCGCGCACCACCTGGTCGGCGACCTCGGACGGCTCGGTGTAGTTGACCGCTACGCCGGCCGCCGACATCTGTGCCTCGATGTCCTCGATGGTCGGGTAGGGGGTCCGTCTCGGGCGCTCCTTGGCCAGTGCCTCCGGCCGCACCCGCCACGAGCTGAAGATCCCGGTGCGCAGCATGTTGGGGCCCGGAAACAGTACTGACGCCCCCACGTTGGACCCGGCGTCCTGGAGCTGGGCGTAGAGGCACTCGGTGAGGGTGACCACCGCCGCCTTGGTCACCGCGTACTGCGGGGTGCCCCGCAGCGGCGACACCCCTCCATTGCCCGATGAGGTGTTGACCACGTGCCCGTCTTCTCCGGTGGCGGTCATGGTCGGCACGAACGCGTTGATCCCGTGGATGATGCCGTACACGTTGACGTTGATGGCCCATCGCCAGTCGTTGAGCTCGTGTTCCCACATGGCACCCTCGGCACCGGCGCCGATCCCGGCGTTGTTGCACAGGAGGTGGACCGCGCCGTACTCCTCGAGCACGGCATCCCGCAGCTGCTCTACCGATGCGTAGTCCGCCACGTCGCAGGCCACCCCGATGGCATCCCGGCCGTCTGCCCGCAGTTTGCCCACCGCATCGTCCAGCGCCCCCTGGTCGACGTCGGCGAGGGCCACCTTCATGCCCGCTCTGGCGAACCGCTCGCCCATGGCCCGCCCGATGCCGCCGGCGCCTCCGGTGACCACCGCCACCCGGCCGGTGAGGTCCTTGATCACTCCGAACCGACCGGCGACATGTCGTCGTATCGCTGATGGACGTAGGGCCTGATCCACTCGCCGGGCACGGTCCCGTGGATCTCACCTCGTTGCACGCTGCTGCGTTCGGCCAGGGTGATATCGAGCAACTCGCGCACCGGAAGGTCAGCCACCGGGTCGAACCGCGACTCGCGGCAGGATGACCTCGCCGTCGACCTTCTCGAGCCTGCGGGTCTGCTCGGTCCGGTGGCAGTACACCAGGGCAGGGTCGCTGTCGAACCCCTTGCCATCGGGAGAGGGGAGGAACTTGAGGTAGAAGTCGGTCCGCGTCTCGGTGTCGGGCAGCGCGAGTTCGGGCCCGATCCGACCACTGACGTTGACGATCTCGACGCCCATGCGGGCAAATGTGCCGGTGATCCGGTCACCGTCGCGATCGAGGTCCACTGCCCCGAGTTTTTTGGGCTCGCCGAACGTCTCCCGTCCGCCGATCACCGACTGTTCCGTCGTCATCGGCATGAGGAGGGCGTAGTAGCCGTCGGTCCCCTCGTGACGGGCTCGGACGGAAAAGCTTCCCGCACCGAAGGTCGGGTACCCGGCAATGTCGACGGTGGCCACGGTGACCTTCACCAGCGGCTCGGCCCCGGGTCCGATCGGCGGGGGCAGGACGGCAGCGATGACCTCGGGGTCGGTCAGATAGGTGGCGACCAGCGTGGTCGCCCACACGTCGACCGACGTCGCCTCCACCTCCCGATTGCGCAGTCGCTCTTCGGATCGTGCTCCATAGCGGATGGTTCCCATGTGGTTTCCTCGTCGCTCGGTGGAAGGGATGGCTGTCAGGTCAGGTGGCGATTCCGGCGAATGCCGGGCAGCGTCCGGCATCGCCCGGGATCTCGTCGGTTCCCAGGGGTCGGCTGATCTCCGCATGGGTCGGTCCCACCCGGGCGGCAACGGCACCGAGGCTGTCCAGGTCGAAGCCGAAGAGGTGGGCGGCATTTCCGCCGAGCATCTGCTGGACCTCGCCCGGTTCGATGCCAGCGAACGAGAGACGGAGGGCCTCGGTGCTGAATGGGTAGCAGGACTCCCGGTGGGGATAGTCGCTGCCCCACATGATGGTGTCCACCCCGACCGAATGACGCATGGCCGCCTCGGCCGGCCGCATGAAGCTCGATCCCACGTGGCACTGCCGAGCCCAGTACTCACTCGGTGCCATCGAGAGCCCGGAGACCACGGACTGGCCCCACTCCAGCTCCTGTGATCCGGTTGCCGTTCCCATCCGGCGGTAGAAGAAGTCGAGCGTCCCGAGCGTCTCGGGGATCCAGGCGGTCCCCTGTTCGGTGAACACGAACTGAAGGTCGGGATGCCGTTCGAGCACTCCGGCGAAGATGAGGTGCCACAGAGAGCGATGGGCCCACCAGGTCACCTCGAGCATGAACATCACCTTGTCGATGTCCTGATCTCCGAGTGGGGGGACGGCACTGCCACTGTGGTGGTTGATGGGAAGTCCCGCCACCTCGCAGGCCCGCCACAACGGGTCATAGACCCTCGAGTACAGGGGCTCGAGTCCCGACCCCGGGGGGGCGCCGGGGAGAAGGATCCCCGCCGTCATGCCCGCCTCGGCCGCCCACTCGACCTCGGCCACTGCGGCGGCGACGTCGTGCAGCATGATCTGGACGATGCCGAGGCGTCGTCCGGGGGCCAGCGAGCAGAAGTCGGCGAGCCACCGGTTGTGGGCCCGCAGCCCGGTCCAACGGAGGTCCAGGTCGCCCTCACTGGCCCCGGGTTGCTGCACCTTCAGGGACGGCTCGGGATAGAAGGGCGGAATGGTGTTGGGAAAGATCACCTCGGCGACGATCCCGTCGGCCTCCAGCTCGCTCAGCCGGCGATGATGGTCCCAGTTCCGGCTGGCATCCTCACCCATGAGGTCGTCGAAGGGCACCCGGTACTCCCTGGCCCATTCGTCGAACTGGGGATGGAGGGCGGTGGGGAGATAGCCGCGGTAGTCGCGGAGATCGCCGCCGGCGTGGCAGTCAGCCGAGATGATGGTGTAGCGCCCGCCATCGGTCATCGTCTCGCCTCCCCCTGTTCCACGTCGAACCGTCCATCCGTGCCAGCTGTCGTGGTCCGAGCTGTCGTGGTCCGAGCCCTCCCCGGGCTGCATCCACGGACACCGGAGACCCGGGCCTGTAACATCGTTACATGACGGCCGAACGGGGTCAAGAAGGACAGGGGCGCCCACCCGGTGCCGCCGGGGCCGGGCTCTCCCGGAACCAGGTGCTCGACGCCGCCATGCAGATCGTGGAGACCGAGGGGATCGAACGACTGACCATCCGCGGGCTGGCCGGCAAGCTGGGGGTTGCTCCGACCGCCATCTATTGGCACGTCGGGGGCAAGCAGGACCTGCTCGACGGTGTTGCCGGCCGGGTCATCGCCCGACTCGGGAAGGTGAGCGTCCGCGGTCGAGACCCGGTGGCCCGGATCATCTCGATCGCCAGTTCCCTGCGAACCACCCTCCTCGAGCGCCCCGACCTGGTGGCCCTGGTCCACCGTCAGGGGCGTACCGCGGCGCTGTTCCAGCCGGCGCGTCGGCTGCTGGTCACCGAGTTCACCGTGGCCGGCGTCGAGGGAGCCGGCGCCGCCCTGGCGGTGCAGGCGGTGCTCAATCTGGTCATCGGTTCGGTCCTGCTGGACCGCCAGCTCGAACGGCAGCCCACCCAGCGAGAGACGCTGGAGCAGCTCTGGCTCCTCGATCTCCCGGATTCCCCTGACCTTCCTGAGCTCCTCAAGCACTTCTCCGACCCGGTCGACGAGAAGCGCCTGTTCGACTACACCCTGGCCCTGGTGGTCGGGGCCGTCGTCCCGGCGCGCTGCAGCCCCCTCCCTCCAGGCTGTCGGGGGGTCGGGATCGGCTCGACGCACAAATCGAGCTGTCCGATGAACGACTTCACCTCACCGGTCGTAGTACTGGCCAGACAACCGGAAGAGGAAATGAGGTCCGACGAATGCCGTCCACCGAGGCAGCCAAATACCACTCCAAGGTCCGCCAGTCACTCGTGGGCTCATCGCGGCGGTCGCGATGGCTGGTCGGTGGCTCACTGGGGGCGCTGCTCCTGATCGCCTCCGCCTGTGGTTCGAGCGCGGCCACCACCGCCACCACCAAGGCCGGTTCCCCGACCCGGGCCACGTCGGCGACGGTGACAGTGAAGACCGCCAGCAGCCCCACGCTCGGGATGATCCTGGTTGACCAGTCGGGACAGACGCTGTACCGGTACACCCCGGACGGAACGGGCAAGACCACCTGCACCGGGGAGTGCGCCACAGCGTGGCCCCCGCTGACGCTGCCGTCGGGGACGACCCACGCCGGCGCGGCCGGTGGCGTCACCGCCACTGCCCTCGGCACGGTCACCCGACCGGGGGGAGCGCTCCAGGTCACCTTCGAGGGGATGCCCCTCTACCGGTTCCTCGGTGACACCACGTCGGGTGACACCAAGGGCCAGGGTGTCGACGGGACCTGGTTCGTCGTGTCACCGACCGCCACGCCGGCAGCCGCGCCGGCGGCTCCGGCCAGCGGATCCAGCTCGCCGACCAGCACCGCGCCGCCGACGGCGGCGGCGGCCCGATCTGGCGGCGCCACCCCGGCCACCGCACCCCCGGCCACGTCACCCCCGGCCACCGCACCCCCGGCCACGTCACCGCCGGCCACGTCACCGCCCGCAACCGCACCCCCGGCCACGTCGCCTCCGGCAACGTCGCCTCCGGCAACGTCGCCTCCCACCACCGCCGGCGGCGGCTATGGCTACTGACGGCCATGGCTATTGGGCTGGCGAGGAGTACCGTGGCCTGATGAGTCGGGCGCGGCGCCGATGACCATGGTCCCGGGGGTACTCGACCCGGTGGTACCCAGGCCGGTCGTGGGCGAGGACCGGACGTCGACCAGACGCCTCTACCTTCCGGCATTTGCGGTGGCCGGCGGCACGGCCTGGGTCCTGTGGTTCGGCGCCGGCACCCTCGACCGGAGCGGAAGCCTGGGTGCGACGCTGCTGGGCGGTTGGGCAGAGCTAGTGGCACCGATGGTGGTGGCGCTCGTCGCCCTGCTGTTGTTCTGTGAGCGGCGATGGCCGGCCGAGCACCGCCCGGTGCGGGCCCGGGGTCACGTCCACGACGCCGTGTTCTTCGCGCTGCATGTGGTGGCGGTGGTGCCCCTGATGACCCTGTTGGGGGTGGCCTTCGCCCAGCTGCTCGGGAGCCACGCCGGTTGGCTCGAGGCACCGTGGACGGGCTCGTGGCCGCGATGGCTCCTCCTCGGGGTGACCCTCGTCTTGATGGACGGGGCCAACTGGCTGGCCCACTGGGCCGACCACCGGTTCGCGGCACTGTGGCGGATGCACGCCCTGCACCACTCCCAAGAGGAGGTAAATGTCCTCACCTCCTTCCGGGCCCATCCACTCAGCCACCTGGCTGGGTTCTTTCTGGCGGCCATCCCGGTGATCGTCCTGATGGGAGATCGGGGGATGGCACCCCTGCTCATTACCGGCTACGTCTGTCTCGGCACGCTCCCGCACACCAACGTCCCGTGGTCGTTCGGCCCACTGGGAAAGGTCGTCGTCAGCCCTGCCTATCACCGGCTCCATCATTCCGCCGAGCAGTCCGACGGCTACAACCTCGGTGTGGTGCTCACTGTGTGGGATGTGCTGGCGGGACGGGCCCGGTTCCCGGTCAGGGGGGCGCCGGCCTTCCGTACCGGGCTGGCCGATCGGCCTCTGCCCGTCGAACAGTCCGACCGGACTCGGCGACACCTCGGACTCCTCTTCGATCAGCTGGTCGAACCCTTCCGTGTCATCCCGGCCCGGGTCATCCCGGACCGCGACCGGCGTGAGACGGAGCTGGTGGCCGCGGCCGCCGCTCCTGCGGACGGCCGGTAGCGCGATGACCATCATCGACATTGCTTCGCTCGGAGATCCCGCAGCCGTAGCCGCCGACGCCGTAGCCGCCGACGGCGACGCCGATGCGTGGCGGCTCTATGCGCCCGCCCTGGTGGTGACCGGCTTCACCGTGGCCCTGGTGGCGGTGGGCCTGCAGGGGACCGGCATCGGGCGTTCGCTGCTCGAGATGGTCTCGCAGGGCTGGGCGCGCATGCTCGGCCCGGTCGTCCTCGGATTCGTCGCTGTCGTGGTCGTGCTCGAGCGGGTGCGCCCAGCGGTGCGGCGGCCGCTGTTGGCCCGGGGACACCTCCAGGACCTGGCCTATCTGGCCCTTTACGCCACCCTCGTCGTGCCCCTCATCATCGTCGTCGACTTCGGCTTCTCCCAGGTGGTGGCGCGCATCGCACCGTGGTTGACCGTCCCCACCCTCACGTTCCTCCCCCGACTGGCCGTTCTCGCCGTGGCCGTGCTCCTGATGGATGGCGTCAACTGGCTGGCCCACTGGGCCAACCATCGGTGGACCCCGTTGTGGCGATTCCACGCCGTCCACCACTCGCAGGAGGAATTGTCCATTTTGACCTCGTTCCGGGCTCACCCCCTGGTCCACGCCAGCTTCGTGATCTCGGTGATCCCGGTGGTGGTGTTGTCGTCGAACGCCGCTCTGCCGGCCACGGTCATCACCGTCTACATCTGCCTCAGCTCCCTCCCTCACGCCAACCTCCGCTGGACGTTCGGCCCGCTGGGTCGTCTGTTCGTGAGCCCTGCCTACCACCGCCTCCACCACACCACTGAAGGGCGACTCGATGTCAACCTCGGCACCGTGCTCACCATCTGGGACATGGCCACCAGGCGGGCCGTCTTTCCGGTGCCGGGAGCCCCGCCCATCCCCACCGGGCTCACCGGCCGGCAGGTGCCCGTCGAGCAGGCCCGGTCGTCACACCAACCCCTCGGTGTCCTCGGCATCCAGTTGATCGAGCCGTTCGTCTCGCCACCGACCCCGCACCCGGCCTCGCCCACGTGGGCCGGCACCGGGGAGGGATGGCCCGCCCCCGGATCCAAGCGGATGTCGCCACCACCCCCCATCCCTCACATAGAGAGCACGTCAATCAGATGACCTACGCCACCCTCACCCACCCGACCCCGCCGGGCGATCACCTACGCGCCGCCCTGACCGCCCGCGGGAAACGGCCGGTCACCCAGGTGCTCATGATCGTCGCCGCCCTGCTGGTGGTGTCCTCCGGTGCCATCCACTTCTACCTGTGGGACATCGCCTATCGACACGTGGCCACCCTCGGCCCTCTCTTCCTGCTGCAGGGGATCAGTGCGGTGATCGTGGCCCTGGCTCTGGTGCTGCTGCGCTGGGGGGTGGTGATCGTCGCCGCTCTGGGGCTCATGATCGGGACCCTCATCGGCTTCGTCCTGGTGATCACCACCGGTCTCTTCGGGTTCAAGCTGGGATTCGTCTCCGGCTGGGCCACCCTGACGCTGGTGGCCGAGTCCCTGGCCACCGTCGTGCTGGTGAGCGCCGGTGCGCTGCTCTGGCGGGAGACGGCGTGATCCCCTGACGGCCGGCCTGGTGGTCGGCGTTGGTCCGCGTTGATTGACGCCCGAGGGGGTGCACCGTACGATGCTGCCGATCGGTCCACCGATCGGTCCACCGAGCGGTCTGTCGAGCGGTCATCCAGGAGGTCTGGCGGTGCGGACGTGTCCCAGCCTCTTCGTCGGCGGCCAATGGACCGAGCCCGCCTCCGCTGACGTCATCCAGGTCACCGAGGCGCACTCCGAGCGGGTCATCGGGGTGGTCCCCGATGCCGCGGGCGCCGACGTCGACCGAGCCGTTGCGTCGGCCCGGCAGGCCTTCGACCAATCGGACTGGCCCCACCTCCCGGTCGAGGACGCGCATAGCCGCGGTGCGTCGCGTCGTCGACCAGTTCACGGCGCGGGCCGAGGAGATGGCCACCACCATCACCTCGGAGAATGGCGTCGCCGATCAAGTTCTCGCGGCTCGGCCAGGTGGGACCGGCGGCGGACATCATGGAGTCGATGATCGGTCTCGCCTCCACCACCGTGTGGGAGGAGCGCCGGACCGGTCGCTACCTCGACTACCTGTTGCGGCGGGAGCCGGTCGGCGTGGTTGGTGCCATCGTGGCCTGGAACGTTCCCCAGGTGCTGATCGCCACCAAGCTCACCCCGGCGCTGCTGGCCGGGTGCACGGTGGTGGTCAAGGCGGCCCCGGAGGCGTCGTTGGACGCCATGCTGCTGGCCGAGATCGTCGATGCCGCCGAACTGCCGCCGGGCACGGTGTCCATCCTCACCGGTGGGGTGGAGGCCGGCCGGGCGCTGGTCGATCACCCCGGTGTGGACAAGATCGCCTTCACCGGCTCCACCGAGGCCGGTCGTGAGATCGGGGCCCGGTGCGGTCGGGCCCTCCGGCGGTTCAGCCTCGAGCTGGGAGGCAAGTCGGCCGCGCTCATCCTGGACGACGCCGACCTCGATGCCGCCGTCAGGGGTCTCCGCTTCACCTCGTTCGTCAACAACGGCCAGGCCTGTGCCGCCCAGACCCGGATCCTGGCGCCGCGATCGCGCTATGACCAGGTCGTCGAGGCGGTGGCCGCCCTGGCTGATTCCCTCACCGTCGGCGACCCCTTCGACCCCGACACCAAGGTGGGTCCGCTGGTCAGCAGGCGACAACGGGATCGGGTGCGCGGCTACATCGAATCGGGCATCGGGGACGGTGCCCGGCTGGTGGCCGGTGGGCCGGCGCCGCCGGCGGACCTCCCGGTCGGATGGTTCGTCCGCCCCACCGTGTTCGCCGATGTGGACAACGACATGCGCATCGCCCAGGAGGAGATCTTCGGTCCGGTGCTGTGCGTGATCCCCTATGACGATGATGGCGATGCCATCCGGCTGGCCAACGCCTCTCGGTACGGACTGGCCGGCTCGGTGTGGACGTCGGACGATCCGGAGCGCGGTCTGGCGGTGGCCCGCTCGGTGCGGACCGGGACGTTCGGGATCAACGGCTACGCCCCGGACCCCCTCGCCCCCTTCGGCGGCTACAAGGAGTCGGGCATCGGACGGGAGTGGGGTGAGGCCGGTCTCGACGAGTACGTCGAGCTCAAGGCCATCAACGGGCTGCCGACGTGACCGCCGATCCGCCGCCCTCCCCGCCGAGCGGCCTGTTCGACGCCGGCCAGGAGCACTACCCGATGTCGGGCCTGGACGAGTTCATGATCCACAACCACCCCCATCCGGTGCGGGTCATGTGGACGTCGGACCTCGCAGGCCTACGAGCGGATGTGGTTCACCTGCCAGGACCGGACCGGGGATCTGCTGGTGGTGGCCGGCATGGGGATCTACCCCAACCTGGGAACTGCGGAGGCGTTCGCCATCGTCAACGTACGCGGACGCCACACCACGGTGCGCGCCCATCGCAAGCTGGGCCTGAACCGGATGGACATGCGGGTCGGCCCGATCAGCTTCGATCTGGTTCAGGCCGTTCCGCCAGTGGAGGATCCGGCTGGACGAGAACGAGTTCGGCATCACCTTCGACATCTCCTGGTTCGACACCAAGCGACCGGTCTACCGGTTGATCGGGGGCGGGATGTTCATCGGCACCCGACCGTTCGCCGGGGTGGCCGGCTATGACGGATTCGGTCGCCAGTCGGGATGGGTCACCGCCGGTCGGTGAGCGGTTCGAGTTGACCACCGCCAGCTACCTGGGGACCCGGGACCACCACTGGGGAACCCGGGACGGGGTTGGCGGCCCGGCCCTGTGGAGTGGTCGCCAACATCCCCATTCCGGGGAGTGGGTTGAGTTCGAGGAGTACGGCGTCTGGGGCGATCACATCCTGTACAACCTCGGCGACGAGCGACGGGGGAGCGACACGCTGCGAGGCCGGCGCCACCGCCTCCGGTTCGAGCCCGACACCCACCTGCTGTTGTCCGGCGAGGTCGACCTGGTCTTCGCCACCGGGGAGGAGAAGACGATGACCTTCGAGCGCCTGGGCAACCAGATCGCCTTCCTGCGGTGCGGGATGTACGGGGGACCGAACGGGGGAACCCCCGACGGGGACATCTGGCACGGGATGGACGTGGGGGACGGGGTGGTGACCGGCGAGACCTACGACGCCAACGACCCCGAGGTCCGGTCCCGGATCTGCGGGCTCGACCAGCACCACGCCCGCTTCGAGTGCGAGGGCGAGGTGACCTACGGGATCATCGAGCCCTACGACACCCTGTGCTACGAGATGGCCTCGTCCGGCCTGGGCGGGTTCTCGCTGCTCGAGTGAGGTCCGACCATGCCAGCAATGAGGGGCCAGTGACGAGGGGCCAGCGACGAGGGGGCAGAGGATGAGGGAGCAGGGGATGGCGGCGGAGGATGAGGGGATGACCCCGCCGCGGCCCATCGACGTGGCCATCACCCTCTCCGAGCCGGGGTTCTTCCTCCGGCCCGACTACTTCGAGGTGCTGGCCACCCTGCGACGCCGGGCACCGGTCCACCGCACGGCCGACGGGTTGGTGGCCGTCAGCCGTTACGAGGACGTGCGGGCGATCAGCCGGGACCCGGCCCGATTCGTGTCGGGTCGGGGGGTGCTGATCAACGACCCGCTGCGGGATCCGGCGGGAACCGGAGAGAACACCTGGTCCATCCTCCACCTCGACCCTCCCCTGCACGCCGCCTACCGCGGCCTGGTCAACCGCCAGTTCACCCCGCGGGCGGTGGCCCGGCTGAAGGACAGGATCCGCCAGGTGGTGACCGAGGTCCTGTCGGGGGTCCCCGCCCATCAGGTGGTCGACTTCGTCGACGCGGTGGCCGCGCCCATTCCCATCACCGTGATCGCCGAGATGTTCGGTGTCGCCGACGCCGACCGCGCCCTGTTCCGGCGGTGGTCCGACGCGGTCATCGAGAGCACCGATCGCATCGACGCCGAGCGGGTCGACGAGCTCGGTCAGATGGCCGCCTTCCTGATCGGGCACATCGACTCGCCGGCCACCGAGGGCAATGACCTGCTTGCGCTGTTAAAGAATTCGTCGTTGGACGGCCGGCCGCTGAGTCGGTCGGAGATCATGGGGTTCTGCCTGACCCTTCTGGTGGCCGGGAACGAGACGACCCGGACACTGATCTCCGGTGGCGTCGAAACCCTCGCCCGCCATCCCGACCAACGGGCTGCACTGGTGGACGACCCGTCGCTCATCCCCGGCGCCGTCGAGGAGATCCTCCGGTGGGTGACCCCCATCCAGGCGTTCGGCCGCACCGCCGTGGTCGACGTCGAGATCGGGGGCACCACCGTGTCGGCGGGGGAGTTCGTGGTCCTGCTGTACGCATCGGCCAACCGCGACGAGGAGGTCTTCGGCCCCACCGCCGACCGGTTCGTGGCCGGCCGGCCGACCCTGCCCACCCATCTGGCCTTCGGATTCGGCGAGCACGTGTGCATCGGGGCCAGCCTGGCCCGGCTCGAGGCCGGGATCTTCTTCGAGGAGCTCCTGGCCCGGTTCCCCCACTTCGAGCTGTGCGGTTCGCCCACCTACGCCCGTTCCACCCTGGTCCGAGGAGCGGAGACCCTCCCGTTACGCCTCGCCCCCCAGGGGTGACCGGGCTCGGCGGCCGAGGAGGTCGGCGCGCCCGGTGGCGGCGAACTCGTCGTCGAGGGCCTGGACGTCCTGGCCGGTCAGCGGGAGGTACCCACCGTCCCGGCCGACCCGGTGCCAGACCGGGTCCTCGGTGTTCCACAGCTCGGCCCGTAGGGGTTTCTTGTCCACCTTGTCGGTGGCGGTGACTGGGAGGGCGCCCACGATCCTCAGGTACCGAGGAGCCCACTTGGTGCCCAGGTCCGGCTGGGCGGACAAGAAGGTGGCGAAGGCCGCCGGGTCGAACGCGGCGCCGCGGTCCATCTCCAGGGCTGCCATCACCTGGTCGCCGGTGCTGGCGTCGGGCACCGGGTAGACGGCGACCCCGCGCACGCCGGGGAACCGGCCCAGGATCCGTTCCACCGGGGCGGCGGCGAAGTTCTCGCTGTCCACCCGGAGCCAATCGCCGGTCCGGCCGGCGAAGTAGAAGATCCCCGCCTCGTCGCGGTAGGCCAGGTCCCCCGACCAGTACCAACCGTTCCTGGTGCGCTCGGCCTCGGCCTCGGGATTGTTGTAGTAGCCCTCGAAGTTGCCCAGTGACCGGCGGCCCACCAGCTCGCCGATGGACTCGTCCGCATTGGTGAGGCGACCTGCCTCATCGAAGGTGGCGGGCGGCCGTTCGACGCCGGTGACCGGGTCGACCACGGCGATGTCGTCGCCCTTGGACGCTCGCCCCAGTGCACCGGGACGGGCATCGGGGACCGGTCGCAGGACGATGGCGTTCTCGCTCGAGCCGTACCCCTCGAAGAGGGGAACACCGAACCGGCTTGTGAACGCATCCTTGTCCGGCCCCGACGTCTCGGGGCCGAGGACGAATCGCAGGTGGTGGTCCTTGTCCTGCTCGGTGGGCGGGGTGGCCACGATGTGGGAGATGGCCCGGCCCACCGTGTTGAAGAAGGTCGCCCCCGTCTGGCGGACGTCGACGAGGAACCCCGATGCCGAGAAGCGGCGCCGCAGCGCCAGCGTGGCCCCGCCGGCGAATGCCGGGAACACCGCTGCCGACAGGGCGTTGCCGTGGAACAGGGGCATGGCCGAGTAGACGACGTCGTCGTGGGTGAAGCCCATGGCCCCGGCGGCCCTGGCCGCCCGACCCTGGGTCATGCGGACGGCCTTGGGACCACCGGTCGACCCCGAGGTGAACAACAGCAGGTAGAGCCGGTCCGCCGACGGTCCCGGCCCCGGTGCCGTCGGGACGACTACCGCGTCGAGCCGCCTGCGGTACTCCTCCGTGTCGATCACCATGGTCCGGTCGGGGTCCAGGCCCAGGTCGAGGTGGTCCAGCAGGTGCTGCTGGGTCGAGTCGGTGAAGACCATCTGGCAATCGGTCCGGGTGATGTCCGCCGCCAGTTCGGCACCCCGGCGGGTGGGGTTGATGCCCACCACCACCGCGCCGGCCAGGGCTGCACCACCGAGCAGAAAGATGTACTCGGGGACGTTCTCGAGGAGGACACCCACGTGGAAGGGGCCATCCCGCCGCAGCTCGGTCAGCAGGGCGGAACGGATCTCGCATTCGGCCACCACCTGGCGCCACGACCACTCCCTCGACTCGAACAGGATCCCGCGGTGATCGTCGGAGGCCCGCTGGCGAACGAGATCGGCGGCGGTGGTGAACGGTGGTTCGGTCACTCGAGGCGGCTCTTCAGGAGGTCGAGGATCGGATTGTCCTCGATGGGCAACAGTAGGGGTTCCCCTGCATCTTGTCGGAGATAGCCGATCCGGGTCATGACCGCCGTGCTGCGGACCATGGCCAGCGTCTCGTACCACTCGAGGTCCCTGACCCGGCGACCACTGCACCGCTCGAAGATGGAGATGGTCTCGTCCCGGTCCGGAAACCCACCGAGTCGTTGGCCGAAGAGGTGGCTCATGGTCAGGTCGAGGCTGGTGAACCAGGCCAGGTCGTGCTCGGGTGCCCCGACCGAGGTCATGTCCCAGTCGAGGACCGCCCGCGGCACCAGGTCGTCCCCGAACACCGTGTTCTCGAAGCGGGCGTCCCCCCACAGCAGCACCGGGTCCGGTTCGGTGGCCGGACGATGAGACCGGCACCAGTCGAGCGCGTCGACCAGGGCCCCGACCGGGGTCCCCGCGCTCGACCAGGTCAGGTAGTGGTCCCAGAATTCGACCTCGGCCGTGTTGTCCCGGCGGGGGGCATCGGGTGCCGCGCCGGGGTCGGCCCGGTGGATGTCGGCCAGGGTGGCGATGAAATTGCGGTACAGGCGCCCCTGGTCCGCTTCGGTGCGTTGGCGCAGCCACCCATCGCGGTGGGCCAGCGCCCCGACGATATGCCCCTCGATCTTCGGCATGATGATGAAGGGGGCGCCGAGCCAGCCGGCGTCGTGCTCGAGCACCGGATCTGCCACCGGGACCCCCACCTCCGCCGCCGCCGATTGGGCCTGCCACTGGGCAACCAGGTCGTAGTGGGGGAACGTCCCCACCACCGCCGGGGCCATGCGGACGACCAGCGACTGGTGGCGCACCTGCCCGTCGGCTGACCATGTGGCGTCGACGATGAGCGTCTCGCTGGAGTAGCCGGCCGACGGTCGCTCGAGGGGGGAGAGGGTGACCTGGCTCAGACCCCGGTGCTCGGCCAGCCAACGGGCCAGGCCGTCGGCCACCGCATCGTCGTTCCTCGGCTGGCTGGGATCCATGGGGGTTGGTGCCGTCTCCTTGGTGGGCGCGGTGCATCGGCGGCGTCCGGACGAAATCGAAGGCCCTGGTCAGGCATCCGCAACCCTGAGTTGCAGATGACACTAAAGAGGGCCTTCGGCCATGACGATGGACTCGTATGCAAGATACCTGCCGTCGTCGTCACCGGGTCAGCCTGCTGGTCGGCGCCGTAGCCGCCGGACTGCTGGTGGTCGGTTTGGCCATACCCACGGCCAAGGCCGCCACTGCGTCGGGCTGGACCATCGTCACCGGCGCCCCGGTCAATCAGCAGAACAGCAACCTCCTGTTGGGCAGCACCTGTTCGAATTCGTGGAACTGCTGGGCGGTCGGCGGCACCTTTGTCAGCCTCAACGGCGGCGGCGGGCCCTCCAGCCTGGTCGAGCACTGGAACGGCACGTCATGGACCGTCGGGTCCGGGGCCACCATCCCGGGATCCACGGCCTCGTTGCTATGGGATGTCACCTGCGTCACCGGCTCCGACTGCTGGGCGGTGGGCGTGGACGAGCCGGGCAACAGCGGCGACCCCTCCCCCCTCGCCGAGCAGTGGAACGGCTCGACCTGGTCGGTGGTGCCCACGCCCGACCTCACCGGCTACCTGTTTTCGGTCACCTGCGTGACCAGCTCCGACTGCTGGGCAGCCGGCACCACCGCCACCGACGACGGCAACAGCGACCCGCTCAACGGTTTCATCCTCCATTGGGACGGCACATCGTGGTCGACGACCCCCACCCAACCCTCCGGTCAGACCTATGACCAGTTCAACTCGGTGACCTGTACCAGCGCCTCGGACTGCTGGGCCGTCGGATTCGCCGGCCCCAATGCGGAGTCCAACAACTTCCTGCCCAACGTCATGCCCAATGTGGCCGGCGACGGTTCCTTGGTCGAACACTGGAACGGCGCCGCCTGGACGGTCACGGGCGCCCCCTCGGCGCCCAGCCCCTCGGGCACCTACCTGGCCGACGTGACCTGTACCACCTCCGTCCAGTGTTGGGCGGTGGGGGCGACCATGGATACCAATGGCAACCCGTCGTCCACCCTGGTCGACCAGTGGGACGGCACCAGCTGGTCCACGGTTCCCAGTCCCAACCCGTCGTCAGCGGGAATCCTGACCGACGTCACCTGTCTCAGCGCCTCCCGGTGCTGGGCATCAGGTGCCGACGGCGTCCAGAGCGGCCAGAACCAGAACGGCGCACCCAGCCCGATGATCGAGAGTTGGAACGGCTCGGCGTGGTCGGTCGACCCCACTCCCAACGTCGTCGCCTTCGGCTACCTCAACAGCGTGTCCTGCACCGGTGGAAGCGGGTGCTATTCGATCGGCTTCGCCATCACCGGCACCGGCAACAACAACACGGTGATCGAGCCACTGACCGAGCAGCTGGTGTTGCCGCCCAGTGCCAACCAGGGACTGTGGGCGTCGGGATCCGACGGGGGTGTGTTCGCCTTCGGAACCGCCGCTTTCTACGGCTCCATGGGTGGCACCCACCTCAACGCTCCCATCGTGGGCATGGCCTCCACCCCCGACGGCGGTGGCTACTGGTTGGTGGCGGCCGACGGGGGTGTGTTCACCTTCGGTGACGCCAGGTTCTACGGCTCCATGGGTGGCACCCACCTCAACGCCCCCATCGTGGGCATGGCCTCCACCCCCGACGGCGGTGGCTACTGGTTGGTGGCCGCCGACGGCGGTGTGTTCGGGGTCGGGGACGCCACCTTCTACGGCTCCATGGGTGGCACCCACCTCAACGCCCCCATCGTGGGCATGGCCCCCACTCCGGACGGCGGTGGCTACTGGATGGTGGCCGCTGACGGCGGCGTGTTCGGCTTCGGCGATGCCGGCTTCGACGGATCGATGGGCGGTGCCCACCTGGCCAAGCCGATCGTGGGCATGGCCTCCACCCCCGACGGCGGCGGCTACTGGATGGTGGCCTCCGACGGCGGCGTGTTCACCTTCGGTGACGCCGGCTACTTCGGCTCGGTGCCCGGCCAGGGGATCATCGATCCCGCAGCCATCACCGGGGTGGCGGCCACCCCGGACGGCGGCGGTTACTGGTTGGTCGGCCGGGACGGCGGCATCTACGCCTACGGGGATGCCAACTTCCTGGGGTCGCTGGCCGGCATGCCCATGGCGGCCCCGGTCACCGGCGTGGCCGCCCTCGGCTAGGTCGGGTCGCCGGGTCGCCGGGTCGCCGGGTCGCCGGTCGACGGGTCGCCGGTCGACGGGTTGACGGTGGTCCCGTGGGTCAGTCGGAGCAGGTGGTCCCGGCCGCCGGCAGCGCCCCCGACACCAGATAGGCCTGGTCGATGGCCCGCACACAGGGGCTGTCGAAGTAGGCCACGTGGCTCTGGCCCTGCCAGGTGAGAAGCACCCCGCCGCTCAGCTCCTTGGCCAGGTCGACCGCCCAATTGTAGGGGGTGATCGGGTCACCGGTGGTCCCCACCACCAGGATCGGTGGTGCACCCGGGTCCGAGGCGGGGGCCGGGGTCCTGGTGGGGAGGGCCGGCCAGACCGCGCAGCCGAGCAGCTCCCACGCCAGCAGGGGCCCGAACACCGGGGCCATCGTTCCGAGCCGGGCGGCCAGGGCCGGGTAGCGCGACGGGTCGCGGTCGACCGGATGGTCGAGGCAGTCGATGGCCTCCTCGGCATCGGCCCCATTGGAGGAGCCCCCCGACGCGTAGTGGCTGGACGTCGAGGCCGCCGCCGAGCCGTCGCCACCCGCCGCCTCGGCCAATGTCGCCGCCAGCGTCGGCCACTGTGACGCCGACCCCAGGTCGGCCACCAGGGCCTCGTAGAGCTCGCCCGGCCCCACCGTCCCGCCGCCGTTGGTCGACAACGGCCGGACCTGACTCTGCTGGATGAGATCGAGCACCGCGGTGGTCGGGTCCCCGACCGGGCGCCAGGGACAGCCGGTGTCGGTCCCGCACCAAGCGAGGAAGGCGTCCAACGCCGACTCGAGGCTGCCCGCCTGGCCGGCCGCGTACTGGTCGGTGGTCAGCGCCGGGTCGATGGCACCGTCGAGCACCATGGCCCGCACCCGGGTGGGGAAGAGCTCGGCGTAGGTGGCCCCGAGCAAGGTGCCATAGGAGTGCCCGATGAACGTCAGTCCCGCGTCGCCGAGGGCGGCCCGGATCCGATCGAGGTCCCGGGCGCTGTCGACGGTCCCGACATAGGGGAGAATGCTCCCGCTGTACTTCTCGCACTGGGCGGCGAAGGCCTCGTCGTTGCGGCGCAGCGCCTGCTGGGCCGCCGGCGTGGTGGGGACCGGGTCGAGCGGCGGTCCGGACGCTCCCGATCCGCTCCCACCCGAGCAGGTGACCGGGCTGCTGCGTTCGACCCCCCGGGGGTCGTAGGAGACGATGTCGAAACGATCGAGCAGCTCGGGGGTGAGCACAGACAGCTCGTTTGGCAGGTCGTCGATGCCCGACGCCCCCGGGCCGCCCGGGTTGATGACCAGCGACCCGATGCGCTGCGAGGGGACCTCGGCCGGGTGCCGGGCCACCGCGATCTCGATGGTGGGGCCGTCCGGTCGGGCGTAGTCGAGGGGCACGGTCACCGAGCCGCATTGGAGGTCGCCGCAGGCCGCCCACTGTACGGGGCTCACCGCCGGAGGGGGCGTGGTGGTCGAGGTGGTCGAGGTGGTCGAGGTGGAAGCGGTAGTCGAGGGGGCCGGGCTCGGGTGGGTTCCCCGGCTGGCGCTGGCTGGTTGCTGGGGGCTCGCCGTCCCCGTCACACCGGCGCAGCCGGCCAGCAGCGCCCCGAGCGTGGCCAGCACCACCACCGGCCCGATGCCGACCACCACCGGGGATCGGGGGGCACGGGAGGGCACGGTCGGAGTCTGGCCCCGCCGGGCCCGATGACCGGGTCGCGGTGGCGAACGCAGTGGGCCGGGTGCCCTCCCGATGGGCTCGCCGGGAGCGGCTCAGCCGCCCGCTGTCATTCCGGCGGCCACCGACTCGTCGATGTGGTGGCGAGCGGCGTCAAGTTGCTCGGCCACCTCCTCGTCCTCGGCCATCACCCCGTCGAGGTCGGTCGACTCGTAGCCGATGACCCCCATGTCGGCGAAGGTCTGGCGCATGGTCGGGCCCCACAGGCCGATGTCCTTGAGGGTGGGGACGATCCGGGCGAACAAGAGGCTGCGGAAGAGTTGCTGGCTCTCGCTCTCCTTGACGTAGGCGATGCAGGCCTCGGCGTCGTACCCGAGGCACTCCCACAGCTCCTCGCCGAGGAACCGGTCCCGCATGCGGTAGCAGGCATCGGCGCAGAACTCCTCCCGGTCGTCCCGCTCGGCCTGGGTCAGCTGCGGGTAGTAGTCGCGCAGCGCCAGGCGGCCGAACATGACGTGACGAGCCTCGTCTTGCATGACGTAGGCATTGACCGCCTTCCCCAGCGGATCCTCCGCGGTGTTGCGGATCAGTCCGAAGGCGGCCAGCGCCAGTCCCTCGATCAGGACCTGCATGCCGAGGTAGGTCATGTCCCAGCGCGAATCGCTGAGCACATCATCGAGCAGCGATTTGAGATTGCCGTTGATCGGATAGGCGATCTCGATCTTGTCGAGGTAGCGGGAGTAGGTCTCCACATGGCGCGCCTCGTCCATGACCTGGGTGGCGGCGTAGTACTTCGAGTCGATGTCGGGCACGGTCTGGACGATCTTCGACGTGCAGATGAGTGCACCCTGCTCCCCGTGGAGGAATTGGCTGAACTGCCAGGAGACGATGTTGCGGCGCACGTTCCCCCGCTCGTCGTCGGTCAGGCGGTCCCACATCGGGGACCCGAAGATCGGGACCAGCTCATCAGGGAACAGCAACGGGTTCTCGGGGTCCGGGTCGTGAGTCCAGTCGATGCGCTGGTTGGTGTCCCACTGCTTCTTCTTGCCCTTGTCGTAGAGGTTGAGCAGCTTCTCCCGACCGTTGTCGTAGTCCCAGGTGAACTCGGCGGTGCCGGTTCCGTCCTGGGTCTGCCACCCGGTCTTGTCCACCGGCAACTGGTACACCTTGGTACCCATCGCTGGTCCCTCCGATCTGCCCGTGCCGTCCCCGTGGGCGTGCGCATCCAGTGTGGGCGAGCCACCGGTGGCTGTCAATCGTCGGCTGTCAATCGTCGGCGTGGGGGGACGGTCGACTCCGGCGGTGGTGCTAGGTCATCACCGCGCGGACCGCCTCGGCGATGGTGGTCGCCGAGGGCGTCACCGCGGCCTCCAAGGAGGCCGCCGAACCGATGGGGGCGAAGTGGGCGCCGATCCGGCCCACCGGCGCCTCGAGCTCGCCGAACAGCTGCTCGTTGATCAGGCTGGCCACCTCGGCGCCGAACCCGGCGAACCGGGTGGCGTGGTGGGCGATAACCACCCGACGGGTGCGGGCCACCGAGCCCAGCACCGACTCGGCGTCCAAGGGCACCAGGCTGCGCAGATCCACCACCTCCACGTCGATCCCCTCGCCCGACAGCTGCTCGGCGGCGGCCAGCGCGTCCGGCACAGTCCGACCGTAGGTGACCACGGTCACGTCATTACCGTGCCTCTTCAGGTCGGCGACCCCGAGCGGGGTGCGGAACTCCCCGTCGGGCACCGGCCCGGTGGTCCCGTAGAGGCGCACGTTCTCGACGAACACGCACGGATCGTCGTCGAAGATGCACGACGTCAGCAGCCCCTTGGCGTCGGCGGGAGTGCTGGGGACGACGACCTTGAGCCCGGGGATGTGCGCCAACCAGGCCTCCAGGGTCTGGGAATGGGTGGCCCCCGACCCGATCCCCCCGAAGACGGCGGTCCGCACGGTGAGCGGCATCCGAAGCCGCCCGCCGGACATGAACCGGGCCTTGGCTGCATGATTGACCAGCTGGTCCAAGGCGATGCTGATGAAGTCCATGATCATGACCTCGGCCACCGGCCGCAGCCCGGCGGCAGCGGCGCCCACCGCCGCCCCCACGATGGCCGCTTCGGAGATCGGCGTGTCCCGCACCCGATCGGTTCCGTGGGTGGTCGACAGGCCCTTGGTCACCTGGGAGATGCCCCCACCAGGATCGGCCAGGTCCTCTCCGATGAGGAAGACGGACGGGTCAGCGGCCAGTGCTTCGTCGAGGGCGAGGTTGAGTGCCTCCCGCATGCTCCGCGTGGTCATCGGCACCTCGCCGCCGACCGACGCGGTCATGCCGCCCCCTCGCCGTCTCCGTGGCCGGCCGGTCCGTAGACGTCGACGAACGCGTCCGCTGTCTCCGGTGGCCCGTCGGCCAGTGCGGCCACGAACGCCGACTCCACCTCGTGCCGCGCCCGCTCCTCGATCTCGATGGCGGACCGTTCGTCGAGCACGCCCTCATCGAGCAGGCGGGCGCGGTACCGGGCCACCGGCTCCGCCTGGCGGGCCTCGTCCAGTTCCGATCCGGGTATGTAATGCATCGGATCGCCGAAGTAATGGCCCCACAGACGGAAGGTCGTGCACTCGAGCAGTGTCGGGCCCGAAGCCCCCCGGGCCCGGCTCACCGCGTCGTCCGAACGCGGCATGGACCAGGTCGGGGTCGTTCCCGTCGACCCGGACGCCGGGGATCCCATAGGCACTGGCGCGGTCGATGACGTCGGCGACCGGCTGTGCCTCCGCGGTGCGGGTCATCTCGGCGTAGCCATTGTTCTGACACACGAAGACGACCGGGACGCGCCACAGGGCGGCGAGGTTGAGGGCCTCGTGGAAGGAGCCGGTCCCGGTGGCGCCGTCCCCGAAACTGGCCACCGTTACCTGGTCGTCGCCACGCATCTGGGCGGCCAGCCCCACGCCGACGGCAATGGGGATCCCCGAACCGACGATGCCGGTCGACAGCACCAGTCCGGCCGGCGGGTAGGAGATGTGCATGGCACCGCCTTTGCCCCCGTTGACCCCGCTGCGCCGGGTGAGGATCTCGGCCACCAACGGGCCGATCGGCACGCCCTTGGCCACCTGATCGTGCAGGCCGCGGTAGGTGGTGACCAGCTGATCGTTGGTACGCAGCACGGTACCGAGGGCAGCGGCGATGGCCTCCTGGCCGGTGGCGGGCCAGTAGGTGCAGGCGAACTCGCCGCCGCTCAGGCCCCTCCGGATCCGTGCGTCGCACGCCAGTATCAGCGTCATGAGCTCGTACATCCGTCGGCGGTCCTGGCCCGGCGGCCGGCCCTGGCCGGGATCGCTCATCGGCACTCCTCGCTGCGCATGCCACGCCGCACCCCGCGCTTGTGGACGACCACATCGCCGGTCACCCGCATCCGGCACGCCAGCCGGAGCACCCGGCCGCGGTGGGGGATCAGTCGCAACGCCTCGGCCTCGTCCGTGGTGGTCGGAGCGGCATTCTCACCACCGGACACGATCTCGACGTGGCAGGCCGTGCACTGGGCCTGGCCGAAGCAGGTGGTCGGCCAGTGGTAGCCCTGACGCCATGCGGCCTCGATCAACGACTCGCCCTCGGAGACCGGAATGACGTAGCCGTCGGGCTCGACCCGCACAGTGGGCATCGGCACATCATCTACTTCGACGAGCCGCCGGCCATGGCGTGCGACGCCGCGTGCGATCCGGCCAGATGACCCCACACCACTCCCATGCCGATCGACGTCCCTCCGCCGTAGTACGCCGGCCCGGCCGGGCTGGCGATGACGTTGCCTGCCCCGTACAGCCCGGGAATGGGGTGATCGCGAACGTGCTGGATCCGTCCATGGCCGTCGACCCGTGGCCCTCCCTTGGTCCCCACCGACCCGATGTGGATGGGCAGCGCGTAGAACGGGCCCTGCTCGATGGTCCCCAGGTTGGGATGGGGCGCGGTGGGGTCGCCGTGGAACCGGTCGTAGGCACTGGCACCACGGCCGAAATCCCGGTCGTTGCCGTCCCGCACGAAGCGGTTCCACCGCTCGATGGTCCCGGTGAGTCCCGTCGGGTCGATCCCCACCTGTTTGAGCCAGCCCCTCGAGGGTCTCGTGCACCGGGAGCCAGTCCGGATCGGGATCGCCGGGCCGGCACGGTGGCCACCGCGTACCGCGACCGGTACTGGTTGTCGAACACCACCCAGCAGGGGAGGTGCCGGCTGGAGTACTCGTTGGCGTCGAAGGAGAAGAACGCCTTTTGCATGTCGTTGTAGTTGGCGGCCTCGTTGACGAAGCGGGACCCGAATCGGTCGACCATGATCGAGTGCGGTGCCGTGCGCTCCACGCCGACGAAGCGGGCCAGCGGGCGACCCTCGTACTCCTCGCCCGGTATTGACGACGCCGGGTACCACCACGCCTCGTTCATGTTGGCCAGGTCGGCCCCGACCTCCATGGCCATGAGCAACCCGTCGCCCTCGTTGGCCGGGGGGCTGTGGGGATGGGTCAGCGGACCGGCCAGAAAGCGGGTGCGCAACTGGCGTTCCACTCGTACCCGCCGGTCGCCAGCACCACCGACGGGGCGGGAACCTCGGTGCGTCGGCCACCGTGGTCGACGACCATCCCGACCACCCGGTCGCCCTGCATGGCCACCTCGCAGGCCCGGGCGTCGAGCACCGGTTCGATCCCTCGGGTCAGGCAGGCGTCGAGCAGTGCGGCGATGAGGGCCTGGCCGCAGGCGACCCGATGGTCGGCGATCCGTTGTTGGACCTCGGCGGCGTCGAAGCGCTCGGGGTAGTAGCGTCGGCTGCCACTCGACGGTGGCCTCCTGCAGCGTGATCGGCATGCCGAGCACGGGGGGCGGCGCAGGGTGTCGGCCCAGCGTCCAAGTGCGGTGGTGTCGAACAGGTCCGGCTCGAGCATGCGACCGGATGATTTGGCCCCCTCCATCTCGGGGTGGTAGTCGGGCCAGCTCATCGGCTGCAGCCGCAGCCGTGTTCGCTTCTCGAGGTCGGCCACGATGCCGGGTCCCTCATCGACATAGCACTCGAGGAGTTCTATCGGTGTCCGGCCCGCAGTCAGCCGGACCATGTAGGCCAGGGCCTCCGGCCGCGAGTCGTCGATGCCGAGTGTGGCCATGTGGTGGTTCTGGGGCATCCAGATGCCCCCTCCCGACACGGCGGTGGTGCCACCGATCGACGTGGTGCGCTCGACCACGGCGACCCGGGCGCCGTTGTCATGGGCGGTGATGGCCGCGGTCAGTGCCGCCGCTCCCGAGCCGACGACGATGACGTCGACGGATGGGGGGAGGGACGGGCGGTCCGTGCTGGTGTCGGTCACCGCCCTAGGACCCGAGATAGCGGTCGAGCTCGCGGTGCATGTTGGTGATGCCCCCCTCGTAGGTGTGGGACAGGCGCAGCCCGTCGACGCTGGCGCTGTGGATGCCGCGTTGCTGGCGCCCGATGTTGGAGAAGTCCTGCAGTGGGATGGGCGGCCAGTGCTCGGTGTCGTCCGGGGCGTAGGGCCCCCCGCGTGTCGGGGTGCGGACGTCGTCACCCTCGGCGGGGATGGAGAGCGACCACAGCTCGAACAGGCACGTTTCGGGATCGTCCCCGTGGGGGCGCGCCCGGTAGACCAGGGCGTTGCCGTATTGGGGGAGCACGAAGTAGTTGGGGAACACGAAGAAGACGCCGCCCCATCTGGCCAGGGCGGCCGGGTCGGGCGGGGGCAGCGGGATGCCGGCGCCGGCGGCGTACTCGTACACGGCCTTGACCAGCTCGGCGCCGAAGGTGCTCCCCTCGGGTATGGGACGGTGACGCATGCCCTCGATCACGTGCACGTCACGATCCAGGGTCATCGACTCGAGCCCGCTGCTCAGGAGGTGGGTCGACTCGATGATGGCGTCGATCTCGCTCACCCCCACCTGTCGGCCCTTCTTGGCCTGGGCGTTGGGCCGGAGCTGGAAGCTGGAATGGCCGTTGCCGTGCACGGTATAGGCCAGGCTGTCTGGGTCGTACTGCTCGGGATGCCCGAGGGTGAGCTGGGGATGGGTCTGGGGCACGTGGTACCCCTCCATGAAGGCCTCCTGGGCCATCTTCCAGTTGGCCGGGAGCACCACCGACTTCCACCACAGGACTCGCATGTCGGCAACGCCCAGTGGGTCGAGCAAGCTGGGCATCGGGTCGAGTGCCTCCAGCAACGGCACCGCCCCGGCGTCCAGGTTGATCCACACGCAACCGCCCCAGATCTCGACACGGGTCTGTCGGAGGCACAGCTCGTCGGTGGTCAGCTGGTCGGGGTCGAAGGCGTGGGGTCCATAGACGAACGAGCTCGTTCCGTCGATGCTCCAGCGCCACCCGTGGAACGGGCACACGATCTGGCCGCCTCGGAAGGCACCGGTCCCCTTGGCCAACTGGGTGGCCCGGTGGCGGCAGGCGTTGTGGTAGCCCCGTACCGTCTCGTGGTCGAGGCGCACCACCAGGATCGACTGGTCCTCGATGGTGTACTCGACGTAGTCGCCCACCGACGGGATCTCCTCGAGGCGGCAGGCAATCTGCCACACCCGGGGCCACAGATGGTTGCGCTCGAGGGCGGCGAAGTTCGGGTCGTAGTACCGCTCGACGGGCACGAAGTTGGGGCGGTCGATGGCGAAGGGGACCTCCCTGCGCACGACGGGCGGCGAGAGGGCACCGACCGTCCGCGGGTCGATCCTGACGTCAGCCATCCGAGCCCCCGCTCGCCGCCGGCAGCATGGTGATGGAACGCTCGTTGAATCGCCACCGCATCCCATCGCGGACCAGGCTGTCGTAGTAGCGCCCGGCGGCGATGATGGACAGGCCGTCCGCGGTGGGTCGCACGAACAGGTAGTCGGTGGTCGCCGTGGCCGCGTCACCCTCGACGTCGATCAGTGAATTGGTGGTGACGTGCAGACAGGGCCCGCCCGCCGCCTGTATCGGCATCATCTTCTTCCGGATCGCCTCACGGCCCTCGGTGACGGCTCCGGCCAGGACCAGCCGGGCATCGGTGGTGAACAACTCGGTCCATTCGTCGAACCGGCCGTCGTCGTAGTGCTGGCTGTACTCACCGAGGGTACGCCTGATGGCTGCCTCGTCCTCCTTCACCGGTCCCCCTCCCACGCTCACCCACTGGTCGGTCGGCGGTCCACCGGGGCGATGGGTCAATGATAGGGCTGGTCACCGGCCCGTACCATCAGTCCAACTCGCCGATGACTGCGCCGACCGGATAGGTCGCACCCTCGTCGCCGATGTGGTGGAGCACACCGGCGATGGGCGCCCCCACCTCGCTCTCCACTTTGTCGGTCTCCAGGAGGTACATCGGTTGGTCCTGCCCGACGTGGGCGCCGTCGTCGACCAGCCACTTGGCCAGCGTGGCCTCGGTCATCTCCATGCCGAGCTTCGGGATGCGGATCTCCATGGACGTCGCCCTCTCGAGAATGCGGGGATCCGGTGGGGCCTGGCGCCACCGCGGGTGCGAGAGCACACACTAGTGAGGCGCCCGACCAGCTGGCCCGATGCCCACCCAGGTCGTCAAGAGCAGTTTGCTAGCTTCGCGGGTCGACGTGCGGCGCACGCCGCCGACGTCCCATCCCGACAGGAGCAATCCATGGAGACCCGAACACTGGACACCGTCATTTACGAGAAGGACGGTCCGGTCGCCTGGATCATCCTCAACTACCCGGAGAAGGCCAACATCCAGTCCTCCGGTCTGGTGTTCGACGTCGACGAGTGCCTCAACGATGCCGACAAGGACTACGACATCAAGGTCGTGGTGATCAAGGCCAACGGGCCCGGCTTCAGCGCCGGCCACGTGGTGACCGGCACTCCGGGCACCGAGATGCGGGAGATCGATGAGAGCACCGCCAAGCTGGGCAGCCCGTGGAAGGGCCAGTGGGACATCTATGGTACGCCGGTGTTGAAGCTGTGGGACTTCCCCAAGGTGACCATCGCCCAGGTGCACGGCTACTGCCTCGGCGGTGGCACCGTCTGGGGGCTGCTCACCGACATGACCGTCGCCTCGGAGGACGCCTACTTCCAATTCCCGGTCCTCCAGGGGATGGCCATGCCCACCATGGAGACCGGTATCGAACCCTGGCTGTTCATGAACTGGAAGAAGGCCTCGGAGTTCATGTACACCGCGCAGGAGCTGAGCGCCCACGATGCCAAGGAGATGGGTCTGGTCAACCGGGTCGTGCCCCGGGAGCGACTCGACGATGAGGTCAACGAGCTCGCATTCCACGTGGCGCAGGCGCCCCTCACCACCTTGATGGCGGCCAAGGCCAACATCCGTCGGGCGTGGGACCTGATGGGACTGCGTACCCACCTCCAGCAGTCGAACGACCTGCTGACCGTGGCCACCCAGGCCACCGACGTGCAGGGGTACATCCGGGAGGCCTTTGGGGCCGGCCTGCGCCCGCGGGAGGCGGCGAAGCGCAACGCCGAGCGGGCCAAGGTGCTGGCCGCCGAGTCGACGGCACGTCGTCAACCACCGGCCTGACCGCTCGGCGCCGGGTGCGGCGCGAGCCAGGGTGTGGCCGATCGGACCCTGTTGGCGTGGCGACGGGTACAATTGTCAGGACGCACGACAGTGGGTTGTCGACGGAGCCGGTACCCATCAGGTGCCGGCGGGAGCCGATCGGTGAGGGGGGATCGATGACCAGGGTCGGATTGGTGCTCGGCGCAGGGGGAGTGGTCGGGCAGGCCTATCACGCTGGGGTGCTGGCTGCCCTGGAGCGCGAGCTGGGATGGGACCCGAGGTCCGCCGACGTCGTCGTCGGGTCATCGGCCGGCTCGATCACCGGGACGCTGCTGCGGTTGGGAGTGACGGCTGGCGACCTCCGTGCCCTGGCCGACGGATCGCCGCTCTCGCACGCCGGGGCGTCGGTGGTCGATCGGATCCTGCCGGATCCGTCGGACCTCCCCTCCCCGCCACCCCGCGACTGGTTGAGGCCGTGGCGCCCACCGTCCGCCGCGCTGCTGGCCCGGATCGCCCGTCGCCCGTGGAGCTTCCGGCCCGACGTGGCCGCCATGACCATGCTCCCGGCCGGGCGGATCGATCTCACCGACCGGGCCGCTCCCCTGCACCAGATGCTCGGGGACCGCTGGCCCGAGGACCTCTGGATCTGTGCGGCCCGGCGGACCGATGGCGCACGGGTGGTGTTCGGTCGGCCCGGGTCGCCGCAAGCACCGTTGGCGGCGGCGGTGCTGGCGTCGTGTGCCATCCCTGCCTACTTCGCACCGGTCACCGTCGGTGGTGTCGAGTACTTCGACGGCGGGGTGCACTCGGCCACCAATGCCGACGTGGTCCGCAACCGACCGCTCGACCTGGTGGTGGTGGCGGCGCCGATGTCTGCCGCCCGCCCGCCCATCGGGGCGCCGGACGGGTTGCTGCGGTGGGCCGCCCACCGTCGACTCGAGCGGGAGGCTCGGCGTCTGGAGCGGGGCGGCACCGTCGTGGTCCGGATCGAGCCCGGCCCTGCGTCCATGGATGCCATGGGCCTGCGGCCACTGGACGACGACCGCTCGCACCGCGTGGCCGCCGCCGCCGGCCGGGAAGCGACCCACCTGGCGCTGGAAGGGCGCACCCTGGATCGGCTCCGGGCCTCCGCCGGATCGGCCCGCCGGAGCTGAACCGGCTCCCGGTCGTCGGGAAGGCAAGCACATGGCGGTAGTAGCGTCCGGCCCGGGGGACAGCCGAGTTGTGCGGGAGGTGGTCGAACATGGGCGTTGACCGGATGAGTCCGCAGGACGCGTCGTTCTTGCACATGGAGGACGACGTCAGTCACATGCACATCGCCTCGGTGGGGATCTTCGAGGGCCCCGAGCCGTCCTTCGCCGACATCGTGTCGATGATCGGCAGCAAGCTGGGCCTGGTGCCCCGGTACCGCCGGGTGGTGCGGACGGTGCCGTTGGAGTTGGGCCGACCGGTGTGGGTGGACGACCCCCACTTCAACATCGAGTACCACCTCCGCCATACCGCCCTGCCCTCGCCGGGGGGCGAGGCCGAGCTGCGCAAGCTGGTGGGCCGGGTCATGTCCCAACCGCTCGATCGAGCCAAGCCGCTGTGGGAGATCTGGGTGGTCGAGGGGCTGGAGGATGGACATTGGGCGGTGATGGCCAAGACCCATCACGCCATGGTCGACGGCGTCTCGGGGACCGACCTCCTGGCCCTGATCATGGACATCTCACCCGAGCCTTCGGTACCCGAGGCTACGACGTGGACCCCGCAACCGGCGCCCTCCGGTCTGCAGCTGGCCGCGCAGGCGACGATCGAACTGCTGCGCAGCCCCTACGAGCAGATCCAGGCCCTGCGCGCCGCCCTGGCCGTGCCCAGGCAGGCCCTCGGCCAGACGGGCGAAGTGGTCAAGGGTTTCTCCGCCATGACCGGTCTGGTTCGCCGCACGCCGCTGTCGAGCCTCAACGGCCCCCTCGGCTCGCACCGGCGCTACGCCTGGGCGTCGACGGTGGTGAGCGACATCAAGACGATCCGCAAGGGGTTGGGCGGGACGTTCAACGACGTGGTCCTGGCCGCCATCACCAACGGGTTCCGCGAGCTGCTGCTGGAGCGGGGCGAGTCGGTTGACCGGGTAGTGCGGACGCTGGTGCCGGTGTCGGTGCGTGCCCGCGACGACCGGGGCCGCGCCGTCGGTGACGGGACGCTGCAGAACAAGGTGTCGGCGATGTTCGCGGAGCTGCCAGTGTCCATCACCGACGCCGCCGAGCGCCTGCGGGCGGTGAGCTCGCAGATGGAGGGGCTGAAGGAGTCCAAGCAGGCGGTGGCCGGAGAGGCGCTCACCTCCATGTCGGGCTTCGCTCCGCCCATGCTGCTGGCCCTGGGGATGCGCCTGTCCACCCGGATACCGCAGCGCAACGTGAACACAGTGACCACCAACGTTCCCGGACCACAGATCCCCCTCTACGTGTGTGGGCGACGGATGCTCAAGGCCTACCCCTATGTGCCGCTGGCCGGGCAGGTCCGGGTGGGGATCGCCATCTTCTCCTACAACGGCGAGGTGAACTTCGGGGTCACCGGTGACTTCGACACGACCGCCGACCTCGACGTGCTGTGCCGGGGTATCGAGGACGGGATCACCCAGTTGTTGAAGGCCTGCGACTGAGCGCCCTCATCGTTTCCTAACCGGGAGCACGCACTCCGATGACAGCGGCGGACGATGATGGGGAAGTGAATCTGGCCGCGCCACCGACCGAGCTGGTCGACTCTCGGAGCTCGTTCGGGGACTGGCAGTCCCTCCGCACCCGGATCGCCCACGACGGGTACGTGTTCATGCGCGGCCTCCTCGACGCCGACACCGTCTGCGACATCGGCCGAACCGGGCTCGGCCACCTCCAGCACGCCGGCTGGACCGAGCCCTCGAGCGACCCGGTCACCGCCCCACCGCGGGTGCCGGTCCGGGCGGTGCGGATGCGCGACGCCCTGGGCGACCCCGGGTACCGCCGGATCCTCGCCGATGCCGGCTTCAACAGGATCGCCTTCGTGTCCCCGCTGGCCGATCTCATGGGCCAGATCCTCGGGCCCGACGGGTTCTGCTACCCGATGAGGCTGCCTCGGATCGTCTATCCCGCCTCGGTGGTCCCCCACCAGCCGGGCAACACGGTGCACAAGGACTACCGGAGGGTGCAGGACATGTTCACCTGCTGGTTGCCTCTCGGTGAGGTTCCCCGCTCCATGGGCGGCCTGGCCATCAAGCCGGGCAGCCAGCACACCGCCCGGGTGCACCACCGCCCGCTCGACCGTCTCGAGCGCGGTTGGCTGACCACCGACTACCACCCCGGTGACGTCCTGGTTTTCCACTGCCTCACCACCCATGCGGCCCTCCCCAACCGGGGGAGCCGGATGCGGTTCTCGGCCGAGTACCGCTGGCAACTGGCCGACCAACCCGCGCCCCGCAGAGTGGTGATCGGTCCGCAGGGACGCGAGATCGGGTCCCGGCTCTTCTCCCGGACGCCGTGGTGGCGCTCGGTCCTGCCCGGGCTGACGCTGTTCGACGACGAGGGCGGCAGTGAACGGGCGTCGCTGCCGGCCCCGCCCTCGCGATACGTGTCGATCATCGACTGAGGCCCTGCTCACGGGGGCGGCTCGGCCCGATCGGCCGTAGGGTTGGGCCATGCATGACTCAGTGACGGTGCACATGACCGCTCCCCCGGAGCGGGTCTGGGACCTGGTGGCTGATGTCACCAAAATCGGGCGGTACAGCCCCGAGACATTCGAGGCTGAGTGGCTCGACGGTGCCACCGGCCCCGCGGTGGGCGCTCGCTTCCGCGGCCACGTCAAGCGCAACGGCAAGGGCCCCATCTATTGGACCACCTGTACGGTGCTGGCCAGCAGCGAGAACCGCGAGTTCGCCTTCGGCGTCGGCCCTGCCGACAAGCCGTTGAACGTGTGGCGCTACCAGCTGGAGCCGGCGGGTGACGGGACCGATGTCACCGAGTCCTTCCAGCTCGCCGATACCGTGCCACTTCGCCTCTACTGGGCACTCCTGGGGTGGGCTCGCGGCCGGACCAATCGCAACGGGATGCGGACCACCCTCGAGCGCATCAAGGCCGAGGTCGAGTGAGCCGGCGGTCCGATCGGGGCTCGCCGGAGCCATGATCATCACAGAGCGCCACGGCCCGGTGGCGGTGATGGTCATCGATCGGCCGGAGGCCCGCAACGCCCTGACCGGGGCGATGATCAGGGCACTGGCCGATGGCATGCGGGAGCTCGATGCGGACCCCGGGGTGCGCGCCGTCGTGCTGACCGGCCGGGACCCCGCCTTCTGTGCCGGTCTCGACCTCACCGATCTGTCGGGGACGTTCGCCGATCTGGCCAGCGTCCGGCCCGACGGTGGCGGCGGCCGTCAGGGCCTCATGCCGCGGACCACCACCCCGGTGATCGGCGCCGTCAACGGGCCCGCGGTCACCGGGGGATTGGAGCTGGCCCTGGGCTGCGACTTCCTGATCGCCTCGGAACGGGCGACCTTCGCCGACACCCATGCCAGGGTGGGTGTCATGCCGGCCGGCGGGATGACCATCCGCCTCCCCCAACTCGTCGGCATCAACCGGGCCCGGCAGATGTCGCTCACCGGCAACTTCGTCGATGCCGACACCGCCTACCAGTGGGGCCTGGTCAACCAGGTGCTGCCGCATGCCGCGCTGATGGAGCGGGCCCGGGAGCTGGCCGGGGCCGTCGCCGAGATCGACCCCGACGCCGTGGGCGAGATTCGCGCCATGTACGACTCGTTGGGGCAGGGGGCCGACGACTCCGCCTACGTCGACGAGGCGCGGTGGTCCCGCCGTTGGATGAAGGAACACTTCGATGCCTCGGCCTTCGAGGGGCGACGGGAACGGATCATCGAGCGGGGCTCGTCCCAGCAGTGACCGGCCCGGCCCACCGGCGACCGGCCCGCTCCTCAGGTACCGTGCAGGCACCATGAGCACCGAGGACAATTGAGCGTCGACGGCAACCGGGCCCGGGTGGTGGAGTTCTGGGGCGCGCTCTACGAGCGGGACTGGGACCGCATCGGCAGCTTCTTCACCGAGGAGAGCCAGTACACCGACGTCCCCTCACCGGCGGACGACGTGGCCCGCGGCCCCGACCAGATCGTGGCCCGGCTGCGCCTCGGGCTCGAGCCGATCTCCGGGTACGAGCACGACCTGCGCCTCATGGTTGCCGAGGGGGATGCCGTGGTCACTGAGCACTCGGAGACCTGGCACTGGCACACCGGCGAGGAGGTCACCCTGCCTTTCGTCTCGGTGCATGAGCTGCGTGACGACGCCATCATCCGGTGGTGGGACTACTGGGACCTCCAGACCTTGATGAACGCCGCACCTGGGTGGTGGATCGAGCACATCATGCAGGGTTACACCTGAGCACCGGTCAGCTGGCTGAAGGCGGGGACAGCCGGGCCACCAGCCCGTCGGGTCAGCTCTCGAACCCGTAGACCCCCTGGGCGTACTCGTCGACCTTCTCCTCGGGGAGGCGCAGCCGGATGGCGGTGTAGTAGACGATGAGGCTCCACACCGCCACCACCACCAGGTCCCAATAGAAGGGGATGACGTTGCGACCGCCCTGGAACTGTCCGAGGTACGAGATCAGGGTCAGCCCGCCCAGGTAGGGCCACAGCCAAATGGCCGCCTGCCAGTCCAAGGGCGAGTGGACCGGGTTGGCATGGGTGATCCGTGAAATCCCCATCAGCACGTACCCAAGGACGACCGCCACCATCAGCTTCCAGACCACCTCCCATCCGCTCCAGTAGATGATCAGCCCGGCCGAGACGAACGACAGCGGGGCGACGACCGCGGCCCAGGGCAGCCGGTAGGGGCGCTCGGCGTCGGGCTTTTGGAGACGGAGGGCGCCGAGGGCGAGCGGGGCGCCGGCGTACATGAGCACGGTGGCCGAGGTGATGAACCCGACCAGCTTCTGCCAGCCGGGGAAGGGCAAGAAGAGCAACAGACCCATCAGGAAGGTGAAGATGAGCCCGAAGAGGGGGATGTTCGCCTTCTTGGTGGTCTTCTCGAAGATGGAGGGCACGTGCCCGTTCTTGCTCATCCCGAAGGTGATGCGGCTGGTGGTAGTGGTGTAGATGAGGCCCGACCCGGACGGGGCGATGATGGCGTCGGCATAGAGGATGTACGCCAGCCATCCCAGGCCGAGCCCCTTGGCCAGCCCGGCGAACGGCCCGAAGATCCCGGTGAAGGAGATGTTGTTCCACCCGTGGGCCAGGGCCTGGTGGGGCAGCGCCCCGATGAACACCACTTGCAACAGCAGGTAGATGGTGGCCCCGATGAGCATGGAGAAGATCACCGCTCGGGGCATGTCCCGTTGGGGGTTCTTGCTCTCGCCGCCCAGCTGCACCGCCTGCTCGAATCCGACCAGGGCGAACACAGCGCCCCCGTCGCTCACCGCGTTGAGCACGCCGTGCAGCCCGAAGGGGGCGAAGCCCCCGCTGCGGGTGAAGTTGGAGGTGTCGAAATGCGTGAAGAACAACACGACGATGGTCATGGTGGGGATGACCACCTTCCAGACAGTGATGGCATTGTTGGCCCGTACCAGATAGCGGATGCCGAACAGGTTGGCCACCACGAACAGGGCCATCATCACCGTGGCCACCAGATAGCCGGTGCCGGTCAGCACCACCGTGCCGCCTACCGTGTGGGTGAGGCCGTGCCAGTAGTTGGACGTATAGGTGATGGCCGCCTCCACCTCGATGGGAGCGGTGCCCACCGCCTGGAGCCATGAGAACCACCCGAACGAGGCGCCGGCCAGGCCCCCGAAGGCGTAGTACGGGAAGCGGGTGGTTCCCCCGCTGACCGGAAACATCCCGCCGAGCTCGGCGTGGACCAGGGCCAGCAGGATGACGGCGAACGAGCCGATGAGCCAGGCGATGATGGCCGCTGGACCGCCGATGGTTGCGCAGGCCAGCGCGCCGAAGAGCCAGCCCGACCCGATGATGGAGCCTTCCGAGGTGAGCAGCAGCCCGAAGAAGCCGACGCTGCGAGTGAGGCCATCACCGGTGGAAACCGCACCCTCGGCCATCGCACACCCTCCGTTTCGGTCGGTCGACATCGGTGGACGCGGCAGTGCGTTCCCGCCGGGGCTTGACAGCACGGCGAAGCTAGCCGAGGACTCCGAGGCGGTAAAGGATCACCGTCGGCTTGAGTTCCCCAACCAGCCGGGAACACTGATCGGGTCGGGACGGTCAGATGGTCACCACTGACCGGAGCACCTCACCTCGCTCCATGCGATGGAACGCCTCCTCGACCTGGCCCAGGGTGATGGTCTCACTGACGAACCGGTCGAGGTCGAGCCGACCCTGCAGGTAGAGGTCCACCATCACCGGGAAGTCCCGTGACGGCAGGCAGTCGCCGTACCAACTGGGGCGCAACTGACCTCCCCGGCCGAAGAACTCGATCATCGGCAGGTCGATGCGCATCTCGGGCGTGGGCACGCCCACCTGGACCAGCGTGCCGGCCAGGTCGCGGGCGTAGAAGGCCTGTTCCATCACCGCTGGATTCCCGACGGCCTCGATGCAGACGTCGGCACCGTTCCCGCCGGTCAGCTCGCGGACGGCGGCTACCACGTCCCCGCCCGATGCATCGACCACGTGGGTGGCCCCGAATTCACGGGCCAGCTCGAGCTTTCCCGGATCGAGGTCGATGCCGATCACCGTCGAGGCGCCGGCCAGCCGGGCCCCGGCGACGGCAGCACAGCCGACGCCGCCACAACCGAAGACGGCCACCGAGTCCCCGATGCCGACCTCGCCGGTGAGCATGGCCGCTCCGAGTCCGGCCATGACGCCGCATCCCAGCAGTCCCACCGCCTCGGGCCGTGCCGACGGGTCCACCTTGGTGCACTGCCCAGCGGCCACCAGGGTCTTCTCGGCGAAGGCGCCGATCCCCAGGGCCGGGGACAGCGGCGTCCCATCGACCAGCGTCATCTTCTGGGTTGCGTTGTGGGTGGCGAAGCAGTGCCACGGTCGCCCCCGCGTACACGACCGGCACGCACCGCACACGGCGCGCCAATTTGAGGACGACGAAGTCGCCCGGTGCCACCGCGGTCACGTCGCCGCCCGACGGCGTCGACGATCCCGGCCGCCTCGTGCCCGAGGAGGAACGGGAATTCGTCGTTGATGCCGCCCTCCCGGTAGTGGAGGTCGGTATGGCAGACACCACAGGCTTGCACCCGCACCACCGCCTCCCCGGGGCCCGGATCGGGCACCACGATGGTGACCAGCGACACCGGTTCCCCTTTGGCCAGTGCGACGACGCCTTGGACATCTGATGCCATGTTCCGCTCCTTGGTTGTGCCGGGTGTGGCGCCCGCGCCGCGTGCCTGCTTCGGTACAGGCTGTTGTGCCGGTTTCCGTCTCAGCACAGTGTGTCATCCCGGCCGAGTGCCCATCCCGGCGACGGTGGATGGCGCCACCGGCCCGGGACGACCCCGGCCGGACTCTGGACGTATCCTCGGGTCGGTAGCCAATGCCGACGATCACCGGAGCGGGGAGGACCGAGATGGCCAACGTGGTGTGCGTGCTCTACGAGGATCCGATTCACGGGTACCCGGTGTCGTATCCACGGGATGCCATCCCGATCCTCGATCACTATCCCGACGGCCAGACCCTCCCCACCCCCGCCGGCATCGACTTCACCCCGGGCGCGCTGCTGGGTTCGGTCTCCGGCGAGCTGGGGCTCCGCCGGTTCCTCGAGTCCAACGGCCACACCCTGGTGGTGACCTCGGACAAGGACGGTCCGGACTCGACGTTCGAACGGGCACTGGTCGATGCCGACGTGGTCATCTCCCAGCCGTTCTGGCCCGCCTACCTCACCGCCGAGCGGATGGCCAAGGCAACCCGGCTCAAGCTGGCCATCACCGCGGGGATCGGTTCGGACCACGTGGACCTGGCCGCGGCCATCGCCCATGGGATCACCGTGGCCGAGGTCACCTTCTCCAACAGCATCAGTGTGTCCGAGCACGTGGTGATGATGATCCTCGGCCTGGTCCGGAACTACCTTCCCTCGCACGAATGGGTGGTCAAGAAGGGGTGGAACATCGCCGACTGCGCCGAGCGCTCCTACGACCTCGAGGGGATGGCGGTGGGCACTGTGGCCGCCGGGCGCATCGGTCTGGCCGTGCTCAAGCGCCTCAAGCCGTTCGACGTGCACCTCCACTACACCGATCGCCACCGCCTGCCGCCAACGGTGGAGGCGGAGCTCGGTCTCACCTTCCATGACGACGCAGCCTCGATGGTCCCGTTCTGTGACGTGGTGACCATCAATGCCCCGCTCCATCCGGAGACCGAGCACCTCTTCGACGACTCGATGTTCGATCGGATGAAGCGGGGCACCTACCTGGTCAACACCGCCCGGGGCAAGATCTGCGACCGCGATGCGGTGGTGCGGGCCCTGGAGAGCGGGCGCCTGGCCGGCTATGCCGGGGACGTCTGGTTCCCCCAGCCCGCTCCCACTGATCACCCGTGGCGGACCATGCCCCACGAGGGGATGACCCCGCACGTGTCGGGGACGTCGCTGTCGGCGCAGGCCCGCTATGCCGCCGGCGTGCGCGAGATGCTCGAGTGCTGGCTGGGCGGCAGGCCCATCCGAGACGAGTACCTGATCGTGGACGGCGGTCGCCTGGCCGGCACCGGCGCCCACTCCTACAGCGCCGGGGACGAGCCCACCCCCCGCTCCTTGAGCCTGTGAGTTGGCCAGAGAGGGAGACCGTTCGTGCCCTCTGGCGTGGCCAGCGCCGCCCGGGTTGTTGCAGGCGCGACCCTCCGACGGAAGATAGAGGGAAGCTCTGAGGGCCAAGGCGTCAGACCCGTTGCGAGGAGGCGAAACCTCGCTCGACGGGCCTGACGACTTACTCCACTGTGCCCTGCACGTACCCGACCTAAACGGAGCCGGGCCCGGAGCACACCCTTTGGCGAAGCAGTAGCTCGACGGACCCGACCCGGTTTTGAAGTAAGGGTAGTGGTGCACGGACCGGAATCCCAAGCTGATTCCAAGGTTTGACAAGGTTTTGTGCCTGGTTTGTGCACGAACTGCACATCTTTCCCTGGGGTTTCTGTAACAACGTCACAGAAACCAGAATTCCTTTCCATGGTCGATAGCACCATGGTCGACAAGTTCACAGGTTGACAGTCCTTGGGTTCACAGGAGGGAGCGTCTGACTTGGTTCTACACACCGATCTCCTCCTAGCCGGCCACCGACAACCGGACCATCCAGTCCTTCGACGCCTTCCCGGCCGGGGGCACGACGGTCGACGCGGGATGCATCACCACCCTGTTCGGTGGACCGTCGTTCGACCGTCCCAAATCCACCACCAACGGCATCACTGCGCTGTTGGATTCGATCAATGCGACCGGCTGGGAAGACACGACCAACACCTCGTGCACCAACACCCCGGTGAACGTGACTGGTCAGATCAACTTCGCCCGGGCCGCCCGCGGCCCGAAGACCACTGGCACCACCCTCACCTTCATCCCCTACGGCCGGGACGCGCTGGGCGTCCTCGTCTTCGACCACGGCGACGCGGTCCTGAACAGCCTGACCACCGCCCAGCTGAAGACCATCTACTCGAGCACCACGGGGACCACCACCATCGGCGCTGACACCGTGGAGGGCTGCTTGTCCATCTCCGGCTCGGCCCCGCGCTCCAACCTGGAGTCGGCCATCGGCGTCTCCGACGCCATCGCCGGAGCGGAGGCCCAGGCCAACGACCCGAGCGGCACCACAAAGTGCAGCCAGGTCCTGGATCGGGCAGAACGACGGGGTGGACGTGGACGAGCCGGCCGACGCCCGCACCGGTGGTGCCTCCTGGCGTCGATCACCGACGGCTCCACCGTGCTGGGCGTGCCATTCACCGGGACCGGCACCTCGCTGCTGCCCAACTCCACCTACTACTCGTCCACCTCCTACGGCTACAACCTGTACACGGTGGTGCCCACCGTCAAGATCACCGCCGGCAACCCGAACGAGGACCACGGGCTGGTCAGCCTGTTCGTCGGAGCGACCTCGCCACTGTGCTCCTCGGCACAAGAGGCGATCATGAACACATTCGGCTTCGACGACATCACTGGCAGCGAGGGCACGTGCGGGTCCACCACCAGCGAGGGCAACAGCTGAGCGGCCCACACGTACCCATCGAGGTGCATCAACCGATCGCATGGAACGTGACCATGAACGCTGCACGCGCCCACACGACGCACTTCAGAAATCGGGAGTGACCTCGGGATCGGTGAAGGCGAAGAAGAAGGGCGGACCGGGCCCTACAGCGTCACGCTCACCGTTACCGACAAGTCCGAGGCCAAGCGGTCAGCCATCAAAGCCCCCACTCTGACCCTCATCCCCGCCTGAGGGAGCCGGCCTGCTCAGGCCATGGTGGCGAGAATCTCCTCGACGATGCCGACGGTGGTGTCAGGATGGAGAAGGGCCAGTCGTCCCACCGACTCCCCCTCCCAGGCGGTCGGCACCACAAACCCGATCTGGTCGGCCAACAGCTCGGCGGACCACTGCTCGTAGCGCTCCCGGTCCCACCCTTTCCTCCGGAACAGCACCACCGACAGCTCCGGCCTCCGCACCAGCTCCACGTGAGGCGTCCGCTCGATGAGGTCGGCGCAGTCCTGGGTGACGGCCAGCACCTGTTCGATGGCGTCGCGGTAGGCATCGGTGCCGTGGACGGCCAACGAGAACCACAGGGGGAGGCCGCGGGCCCGCCGGGTCAGATGGTAGGCGTAGTCGCTGGGATTCCACTCACCGGGGTCGCTGTGGAGCACATCGAGATACGAGGCGTCCTGGGTGTGGACGGCTTTGGCCAGTTGGGGCTGGCGGTAGACGAGGGCGGCACAATCGAAGGGGGCGAAGAGCCACTTGTGGGGATCGACCACAAATGAGTCTGCCAGCTGGATGCCGTCGAAGCGCTCGCGGATCGAGGGAGCGAACAGCGCAGCGCAGCCGTATGCCCCGTCCACGTGGAACCACAGCGAGCGTTCTCGTGCCACCTCACCGACGCCGGCGAGGTCGTCGATGATCCCGGCGTTGGTCGTGCCCCCGGTGGCGACCACCCCGACGGCATCGGCGCCCCTCGGGTGGGCATCGAGGATGGCCCGAAGGCCGGTGCCGGTGAGCCGGTGATCGTGGCACGGGACAACCAGGGGTTCGACGCCCAGCACCCCGAGCGCCTTGCCCACCGAGGAGTGGGCTTCTTCGCTGATGGCGATCAGCGGGCGGAGAGGGGCACGGTCGCCCATCCGGTGTTCGGCGGTGTCCCGGGCCACCATCAGCGCGGAGAGGTTGCCGGCCGAACCGCCGGAGACGAAGCACCCACCGGCGCCCGACGGGAGGCCGGCCAGGTGGGCGAGGACGCCCAGCGCCTGGTTCTCGGCGGCCACCGCACCGGCTGCTTCCATCCACGACGTGCCTTGCAGCGACGAGCACGCCACCACCATGTCGAAGAGGAGCGCGGCTTTGGTGGGTGCGGCCGGTATGAACGACAAGAAGCGCGGGCTGTCGCAGGACACCACCGCGGTGGCCAGTTGGTGGTTGAAGATCTCCATGATCCGGCGGGCGTCGGTTCCCCGCGGATTGATCAGTCCCTCGAGGCTGGCGTCCAGCGTCGAGGCTTGGGCCCCACCGAAGTCGAGCGGCACCGGGTCGAGTGCCAGACGCCACCGGCAGTAGTCGAGGATCAACGTGGTGAGTTGCTCGTCGTACACGAACATGGGGTTGCGCATGGCGTCCTTTCGTGGTGCGGCCCATGTTCGCAGAAGCGCTGCGGCGGCGTAACCCGAGCCAACCTCGGTGGGGTCGTGACCTCGGCCCGGTGGGTCGTTCCTCAGGCTGATTTGCGGTGCACCGACACTGCGTAGGGGGCGCCGTCGGCGAACGGATCACCCGACCAGGTGGCAAACCGGCCGACGCATTCCAGCCCGACCAGGTCGCAGTGCTCGTCGTAGGCCGCCAGGGGGTAGCGGCGACCGAGTTGGAACCCGGCGATCAGGTTCCCGCCCGGGCTCAGGTGGCGGGCGCACCCGGCCACCAGATCGGCCTGGGTGCCCTCGGGCGTGAAGAGAGGGACGTTGCCGGCCATGGCCACCACGTCGAAGTGTCGGCCCAGGTCGTACTCAGCGATGTCGCCGAGTACCCACACCATCGCGGGCGCGTGCTGGCGGGCGGTGGCGATCATCGATCCGTCGCGGTCGATGCCGACCGTATCGATGCCCCGGCGGGCGAGCTCCCGGGCCACCCGACCGGTCCCGCATCCGGCATCCAGGACCGACGCCGGATGCCACCGGGCCACGAAGTCGGCCTCGCCGTGGACGTCGACCCCCGAGGCGGCCAGGGAGTCGAATCGCCCCTGGTACTCCTGCCCGTCCCAACTCACCATGGTCTCACCGGGCCATCGACCACAACGTGAGCTGGTGCTGATCGGGGTCGTGCAGCGGGTAGTACCCGGGCAGCCCCGACATCGGGGTGTCGAGGTAGATCTTCGCCTCCGGAGGTTGGGCGAACCGGCCATGGCTCCACCGGATCTCGACGTGACCGGCGACCGTGCTGCCGGCTCCCCCGTGTCGGGCCCGGTAGGTGCACGTCCAGTCCACCCTGGGCTGGCCCGCCGCTGCCGCCGCAACCGAAAACTCCTCCAGCTCGAACTGCTCACGCCAGTCCCACGGCCCGGCGATCCGATACCGGACGGGAAGACCGCTCCGCCGGTCGTGGCCGAGTACGAAGTAGGGGGCGTTGCCGATCCGCAACAAGCGCCACAACATTGTCTCCCGGGCGATTCCGGAGGACTCCAGCTGACCGGCCCAGCGAAGGGCCGAGGCCGCGCTCACCGCCCGACACAGCTCCGCGTAGGCCGACCGTGATGGGGCATCGGGGTAGCTCCGCCCCGCCAGAGCGGCGCGCAGGCAGTCGAGTTGGTCCCGAGTGCACTCGGCCGGCGTGGGTGGAAGGCGATGGAGATCGGTTGCCGCCAGGCACGACCGGTAGAGCGCCTCGAACTCCCGAGGTGCAACCATCTCGTACCAGTCGGTTCGATCCCACGACCCGGTGGTGGCCAGTAACCCGTCGAACAGTCGGGCCGGCGAGGCATTGGCCAGGATGTCCGACTCGTACTTGCAACTGATCAGGAATACGTGGTCGATCCGGAGGTCGATGGGGGCGACCTCGTCACCCGGGGGCCTGCGGCCGCCAGTCCACTCGATGGTCAGGGGCGTTCGGCCTCGGAGCCCGTCGGGGGCGTCGAGGAACGCACGTCCATTGGCGAACGCCTCGGCCAGTTCGGTGGTGAACCGACCGCTCGCTGCGATCTTGTCCAGATGGCCCCAGGTCTTGCCGTCGACGTGGAGCTGGCCTGGCCGTGCACCCAGTGCCGACGACGGGTCGGGGTAGGGCAGCGTCCCGAGTGCCGTCCCCAGTTCGGTGACCGTGGTCCGGTCATCGGGCATGGGTTCGGTCGCTGTCCGGTGCCGCGCTCATCCGTCTCGCCGCTCACCCCGGCCATAGCCCCGCAGCCGCTCCATGGACTCCCGGTCGAGCAGTTCGACGACATCGTGGACCGGGCCGGAGCGGCCGTCGCCCTGCACGGCGCGCGAGAGCCTTGTCGCCGGCGGACCGGGGTGCCGGGGTGTCGGTCGACAGCAGGACCAGCGGGCCCAGGTCGTCGCGGGACGGGTCGCGTCGCCGGATCTCGTGCAGCACGCTGGCCATGCCCAACGCCCGCCACAGCACATCAGGGCGACGGAGGCCGGGCCGGGTGGCCGAAAAGGCCCCGGCCAGTTCGAAGAGCCACCGCCCGCCGGTTGCATCCCGGGCTCGGAAGTCCAGGGTCAGCCCGAGGTCGCGGAAGGCCACGTCGCACTCGATGTCCCGGAACCCACTCGATACCAGGGCCAGCTGGGCGACCTGTTGCGCCTTCTGCCCCGCCCTGACCGCCCGCTCCTCCTCGGAGACGTCGCCGGCACCGGCGCCGTGGCCGTCACGGTCACGGTCGACCGATCGGCCGCGGGGGACGGTCACCCGCGGCACCACGTCGCCCGTAGCGACCAGCTGCGCGGTGGCAGCCTGCTCCTCGGCGATCCGACGCTCGGCCAAGGCGATGTACTCATCGTCGGTGTCGAACCCGGCGTAGTGGCGCTCGGTGCGCACCGCAGCCACCGCCGTCGAACCGGATCCCATGAAGGGGTCGAGGATCAGGTCGCCGCGGTAGGTGTAGAGCTCGATGAGCCGACGGGGGAGCTCGACGGGGAACGGAGCCGGGTGCCCCACCCGGGTGGCCGATTCGGAGGGGATGTCCCAAACGTCGATGGTGGCGTCGATGAATTCGTCCCTGGTGATGGTGCCCTCGCTGGGTAGTCCCTCGAGCGAGCGCTGATCGGGGGTGCGGGCGCGGTCGAACCGCCCCTTCGACGCCACGATGATCCGCTCGGACACGTCGCGCAGGACCGGATTTCCCGGCCGTTGATAGGTGCCCCAGGCACAGGATCCCCCGGCGGCATGGCTCTTCTGCCAGATGATCTCGCCGCGCAGGAGGTAGCCGAGCCGCTCGAGGAGGTCGATGACGTCCCGTGACAGTGACCGGTACGGCTTGCGGCCCAAGTTGGCCACGTTCACCGCGATCCGCCCGCCCGGCTCGAGCTTTTCGAAGCATTGGCCGAACACGTCGTGCAGCATGCTCAGGTAGTCGTGGTAGTCGGCGGGGACGTGCCCCACCCCGAGCACCGACTCGTACTCCTTGCCGGCGAAATATGGTGGCGACGTCACCACCAGGGCGACCGAATTGTCGGCCACCTCCCCGTATCGGTCCATGTCTCGGGCGTTCCCGACCCACAGGGTGTCCGTGCCGGGGTGGGGGGTGACGTGGTCGTCGTCGGAGAGTCGGGGCGGGGTGAACCTGGCGTAGAAGGACGATGCGTCGTGCGCCTCTCGCCGTCCGACGCCGAAGGCGGAGGTGGAGGTTGGCCGCCGCCTGGACACCGGTCGGATCGGCTCGATGTTGGTCATGGATGCTCCGTCGGGCCTGGTCCAAATGCCCACGGGGTGGCAATCGACGATCGGAGCACGTCATGCATCATAGGAACGGGGTGTGACCCGAACCACGCCATCACCCGGACCACGGTCATCCGCCCGGTCATCCGCCCGGTCATCCGCCGGCCAGGTGCTCGCTGAACGATTCCCCGACCGCCACGCAATGCGAGGTCGACACACAGCTCACCGCCGTGAGCGGCTGGGGTGAGCCCACCACTGCCGGCTTCTTCCAGGGCTGAGAAGGGGTGCCGGAGAGGATCGCCATCCCCGCCTGGTTCGACGTGGCCACCGAGTCGCCCACAGCAACGCACGAACCGATGGCGGTGCACGAGACATCGGCCAACGACGCCGAGGTGGCACTCACCGGCTTGACCGACCAGTGGGCGCCGCCGTTCTCTGACGTCAGGAGCAGCCCGTGGCCGGTGCGGGTGCCGTTCAGCGTGTTGGCGGTGGTCCCGACCACCGAGCAGTTGGCGCCGGCGACGCCGGTTGGGGGGGTGGTGACAGGGGGAGTGGTGGTGGCCGGTGCGGCGGTGGTGGTGGGCGCGGTCGCAGATGCGGTGCCGCCCGACGGCGCCGGGGTGGTGGTGGGGGCCACCGTGGTGGTGGGCAGGGCGCCGGCCCCGGTGGTCGATCCGTTGAGGCACGAGATGCCGTTGAGATAGCCGATTCCCGGCGGCATGGTCACCGCCGACCAACTCGCCCCGCCGTCCACCGACACGGCAACCGTGCCGCTGACGTGATCGAGGTCGATCGCGGTGTGGGCGGTGACCCAGCAGGCCTGGTCGTCGGAACAGGAGATGTCAGTGGCACCGGTGGTGTTCGCCGGCAGGGACCCCTCCTGCGACCAGGCGGAGCCGGTGGTGGCCGAGGCCAGCGCCACCACGCCGGTCGCCGTCGATCCGATGGTCACGCAGCGGCCGTCGGTCCGACAGGTGACCGCGGTGAGATCGAGGATGCCCGGGGGCGTGGGCTCCTGGGTCCACACCGACCCACCGTCGACGGTTCCGATGATCGCCGCCTGACCGTCCGAGGTCGGGGTGGCCTGCCCGACCGCGGTGCAGCGCTTCTTGTCGCTGCAGGCGATGCCGGACAGGAATCCCACGGTCGGGGGGATGGCCTGGGCAACCCACGAGATCCCCCCGTTGGTGGTGGCGATGACGGCCGCTCCGTTGGGGGCCCCGGCACCGCCCACCGTCGAGCCGACCGCCCAGCACAGTGACGCGCTCACGCAGTCCAGCGCGGTGATCGAGTTGACCAGAGCGGGTAGGGCAGCCGGGGTGAATGGCCCGAGCCACGGGGAGTCGGCGCCGAACGTCGACGCCGTCGGGGCCGCGCCGGGGGACACGGCGGCGCATGCGGTGACCAGCATTACCAGCAGGACGGTCGACGCCACCGCCGCCATGCGCAGTCGGAATCGGGCATTGTCCCTGGTCGCGGGATCCCTTGGCGTCGGGTTCCTGCGGACCCTCGTGGTGGAATCCCGGGGCACCGTTGCCTCCGACCTGGTCACGGGCCCGGACGGGCCGGGAGCCCGTCGCCCCCGGTGGTCAGGTCACTCACGATTGTCCCCGCTCGTCTTCTTCGCTGCCCGCCATCTGACCGAAGCCGGCGGATTCTCCCCAATGGTATGGGATCCTCCCGGGGCGGCCTCGGATGGGAGGTGATGACCGTGGCCGGGGAGGATGTCCGTCTAGCGTGAGTCGGTGGACTCGCCTCCTCGACGCCGGTTCTCTCGCCCGGCCCTTGCCAGGTGGTGGGTGCTCCGATGAACGCGGTCGACTTCGTGGTCATCGGCCTGGTGGTCTTGGCTGCCATCCAGGGGCTCCGGCTCGGGGCCATTGTCCAGGTCCTGTCCTACGGGGGGTTCGTGTGCGGCCTCCTTCTGGGGGCCGTGTTGGCGTCGGTGACCGTGCGCCAGGTCCACTCCTCGTCGGCACGCACCACGGTGGCCCTGGTGACCATGTTGGGCGTGGCCACACTCCTCGGTGTGGTCGGGAGGATCGTGGGGAACCTCGCCTTCATGCGGGTGCATCGCGGGAGGTTGGGCGTCATCGACTCGGTCCTCGGCTTGGCGGTGGCGGTGGTGTCCTCGCTCCTGGTGGTGTGGCTTCTGGCCAGCACCCTGGCCAACACCACCTCGGTGAGCCTCAACGCCGCCATCGACGAGTCGAGCATCATCCGGTCGCTCGACAACGTGCTGCCTCCCACGCCCTCGGTCTTCTCTCGGGTGCAGAGCTTCCTGTCCTCGGAAGGGTTCCCTCCTGTCTTCGCCGGACTGGCCCCGGCGTCGGCCGGCCCGGTGACCCTGCCGGGGAACGCCCAGTTACAGGAGGCGGTCGACCATGCCGGCGCCTCCACGGTCAAGATCATCGGTGACGGGTGCGGGCAGATCCAAGAGGGATCGGGCTTCGTCGCCGCGCCGGGCCTGGTGGTGACCAACGCCCACGTGGTGGCCGGCATCCCCCATCCCATGGTCGTCGACGGCAGTGGAGCCCACCAGACCACGGTGGTGTTGTTCGATCCCTCGTACGACCTGGCGGTGATGCGTGTGGGTGGTATCAGCGAACCATCGTTGGCGCTCGATCCGGCCCAGTCCTCCCGGGGGGTGCAGGCTGCGGTGCTCGGCTACCCGGGCGGAGGACCCTTCACGGTGGTGCCAGCCGGAGTGATGGCCGACTTCGAGGCCGAGGGGCGGGACATCTATGGCCAGAAGCTGACGGTGCGCAACGTCTACGAGATCCAGGCGACCGTACGTCCCGGCAACTCGGGCGGGCCCCTCGTCCAGCCCGACGGCCAGGTGATCGGTGTGGTGTTCTCGCGGTCGACCACCAATGCCGATATCGGGTATGCCCTGGCGTCGCCGGGGGTGCTCTCCCGCGTCGTCCAGGCCGAGAGCAAGACGAGCCCGGTGGGTACCGGGCCCTGCACCGCGGGCTGATCCGCCCGGCCTCGGCAAGGGCGGGGCAGGACCGTGGCGCGGGTGGGGGAAGACCGCGCTCCGGGGCGGGCCTCCACTAGACATGGGGGCATGGCGCTCCGCATCGAGGATTACGGCATCATCGGCGACCTTCACACCGCGGCCCTGGTGGGTCGGGACGGCTCGATCGACTGGCTGTGCCTGCCCCGTTTCGACTCGGCCGCCTGCTTCGCCAAGCTGCTGGGCGACCAGGACAACGGCTCGTGGAGACTGGCGCCGAAGGGGGCGCACGTGGCCACCCACCGGCACTACCGGGGTGAGACCCTGGTCCTCGAGTCGGAGTTCGTGACCGACGAAGGCAGCGTCCGGGTGGTCGACTGCATGCCCATCCGCCAACAACATCCGGAGGTGGTGCGTCTGGTCGAGGGCGTGCGCGGCAAGGTAACCATGGAGATGACCCTGACCATCAGGTTCGGCTATGGCCAGATCATCCCCTGGGTGCGCAAATCGGATGGGACCCTCAATGCCATCGCCGGTCCCGACGGGCTGTCGCTGTGGACCCCGGTGCACTGCAAAGGCCAGGACTTCTCGACGGTGGCCGAGTTCACCGTCTGGGAGGGCCAGCAGATCCCCTTCTCCCTGACGTGGTTCCCAGCCAACGAGGAACCTCCCCGACCGGTCGATGCCGCCTTTGCCATCCAGGACACCGAGCTGTGGTGGGCCGATTGGGTTACACAGTGCAGCTACCAGGGCGAGTACCGCGAGGCGGTGGTCCGCTCGCTGATCACCCTCAAGGCGCTGACCTACGAGCCCACCGGAGGCATCGTCGCCGCCGCCACCACATCGCTCCCCGAGACGCTGGGAGGGAACCGCAACTGGGACTACCGGTTCTGTTGGCTGCGTGACGCCACGCTCACCCTCGAGTCCCTGATGCGCGGCGGCTTCTACCAAGAGGCCATGGCCTGGCGCCAATGGTTGGTGCGGGCCATTGCCGGCGATCCCGCCCAGATGCAGATCATGTATGGCGCCGGCGGCGAGCGCCGGTTGGACGAATGGGAGATCGACTGGCTACCCGGATTCGAGAACTCCGCTCCAGTCCGCATCGGGAACGCCGCCGCCGGCCAGTTCCAGCTGGACGTGTACGGCGAGGTGATGTCCGCCCTCTACGAGTCGTCCGACACCATCGAGACCACCGACAACCCGACGTGGGAGCTCCAGCTGTCGCTGATGGACTTCCTCGTCGATGGGTGGCGCGAACCTGATGACGGCATCTGGGAGGTCCGCGGGCCCCGGCGCCACTTCACTCACTCCAAGGTGATGGCCTGGGTGGCCATCGACCGTGCCATCAAGACCGCCGAAAAGCACAACCTCGACGGTCCGGTCGACCGGTGGAAGGAGGTGCGCAAGGAGATCTTCGACCAGGTGTGCGACGAGGGCTTCAACACGCAGAAGGGTTCGTTCACCCAGTACTACGGTTCCGATGAGCTGGACGCCAGCCTCCTGATGATCCCGCTGGTCGGTTTTCTCCCTGCCCATGACCCGAGGATGCGGGGCACCATCGAGGCAGTGGAGCGCGAGTTGGTCGACGGCGGATTCGTATTGCGGTACCGCACCGCCGACACCGGTGACGTCGACGGCCTCTCCGGCCGTGAGGGGGCGTTCCTGGCCTGCTCGTTCTGGTTGGCCGACTGCCTCTCCCTGTTGGGGCGGGACCATGACGCCCGCCAACTGCTCGACCGCTTGCTGGGCCTGCGCAACGACCTCGGCCTCCTGTCCGAGGAGTACGACCCGGTGGCCGGACGACTGGTGGGCAACTTCCCTCAGGCGTTCTCCCATGTCTCCCTGGTTAACTCGGCCTCGAAGATGGGCGGGCAGGAGAAGCCATCCTCGAGCCACGTCATCGCCGGGCTGGCCCGGCGTGCCTTGACCGAGGGGAAGGGCAGGACCCGCCCCCGTCATATGGGCGGATTCGACGCTCGCACCATGCTGTCGAGGTTGGTCCAGAGCACGGACACCGACTTGCCCGGTCGGGCTACCCACGTGGTGCAGGAGGCCATCGGCGCCAAACCACCGGGCCTCGACGGTCCTCCCGCCACGCCGACGCCCACGCCGAGCGCCAAGCATCCGACGGCAGTGGCCACAACGGCCCCGGCCAAGGTCGCCGACGCTGCCGCCAGCCAGGGGCAGCGCCGCGCCACCACCAAGAAGGCCGGGACGAGGAAGGCAGTGGGAAAGAAAGCCGCAGGAAAGAAAGCGACCAAGAAGGCGACCGTGAAGACTGCGACCAAGCAGGCCGGGACGAAGAAGCCGGCGGCCACGAAAACGGCCACGAAGACGGCCACGACCGCCAAGAGGACGGTCAAGACGGCCAAAAGGACGGCCACGAGCGCGGCGGCCCCGGTGAAGGCGGCCCAGAGGTCCGGCAGGCCGACCGCCGTCTCGCAGCCGTAGCCCGATGCCGGCATGTCTGGTGGTCCCGATCCGATCGGCAGCGAGGCCGACATGAGCGGGGACCACGATCATCGGCCGGACGCCGGGGGAAGGGGCCCCCATGCCCACCCCTTCGATCCGGACGACCCCGGGCAGCCGAGCGCAGGGGTCACCGTCGCCGACGGCGTGATCGAGCTCGACACCCTGTTGGGGGGATGGCAGCGGGTCACCGCCGGCTATCTGATCGAGGGGGAGTCGCCCATCCTGATCGAGACCGGAAGCCAGAGCTCGGTCCCGGTCCTGCTGGCCCAACTGGCAACGCTCGGTCTCGGCGCCAGTGACCTGGCCGGCGTGGTGGTCACCCACATCCACCTCGACCACGCCGGGGGGGTGGGCGACGTCGCCCGAGCCTTTCCCGACGCGACCGTCTACGTCCATCCGAAGGGAGCGCGGCACCTGGCGGACCCGACCAAACTGATCGACTCGGCCTCGAGGGTCTACGGACCGCTCCTCGACTCGCTCTACGGCCGGCTCGATCCGACGCCGACCGAGCGGATCCAGGTGCTGGAGGACGGGGAGGCGATCCGGGTGGGCCCGACCCGGTCGCTGGTGGCGGTGGACTCGCCCGGCCATGCCAAGCACCACGTCGCCTTGCACGACACGCTGAGCGGCGTGCTCTTCGCCGGCGATGCCGTGGGGGTGAAGCTCCCCGACGCTGGTGTCCTCCGGCCCTCGACGCCCCCTCCCGATTTCGACCTCGACCTGGCGCTCAACTCCTTGCGTCGGTTCGCCGAGCGGCGCCCCACCGGATTGGCCCTCGCCCACTACGGCCTCCTCGCCGATCCACTCGACGTTCTCGACGAAGCCGATGGAACGCTCCGGCGATGGGCGGACGTGGCCGAGGCGGCCTTCCGCAACAACGAGGACGTCGCCGCCGCGCTGTCGACCGCGTTCGCTTCTGACCTCGAGGGCGTGCCCGATGAGCACCGTGCGAAGCTCGACGTGATGAACGGCGTGCATTCCAATGCCGCCGGCCTGCAGCGCTGGCTGGGCACCCGGCATCGAGGGAGTGGTGGAAGCGCGGACCCGTCGTAGCCCGGTGCCGGCGATCACCACGTCGGTGCCTGGGCCGGGGAGCCCATCGTGAACATCTCGATCGTCTCGGGGTGGCTCCCGCTCGTCCTCCGCGGCCTCGCCCTGGTCACGTTGGTGTCGGCGGTGTCGTGGCGTTCCGGCGGTTGGAAGCGCCAACTGAGCCGGGGCCTGCCGATCGCCGCCGCGGTCACCGGGGTGGTGGCGCTGGTGCTCACCCTGGGTTCAGTGGTGCCCTCGGACTTCCCCTGGCTGGCCTATGTCTGGGGCTTCGCCTTCGTTCTCGCCCTGTGGGTGGCGGCCACCGGCTGGGCAGGAGCTGGACGCTGGCGACGGGGGGCGGCGGTCGCCGCGGTGGTGCTGACCCTGCTTGCCGCCCTCGACACCGTCGACGTGCAGTCGGATTCCTTCCCCACGCTGGGCCGGTTGGTGACCTTGGATCCGGAAAACGTGGTCGAGATCCCCCAGTTGCAGCAGATCCGGGCCCAGGTCGCCGCCACCGGCAAGCTCCCCGATCAGGGCGTGGTGGTCACCGTGACCATCCCACCCAAGGTCTCGCACTTCGCCACCCGACCGGCCTATGTCTACCTGCCACCGGTCTGGTTCTCCAAGGTGACCCCCTCGCTGCCCACGCTGATCCTGCTGCCGGGGGAGCCGGGGAGTGCCGCGGACTGGTCGGGCGACGGCGACGCCGACAACACAGCCGATGCCTTCGCCCAGGCTCACCACGGCGTGGCCCCGATCATCGTCATGCCTGACCCCAACGGTCTCCTGACCGTGGACTCCGAGTGCGTGAACAGCAAGTTCGGAAACGCCGAGACCTACCTGGTGCAGGACGTGCCGGCGTTCGCCAGGAGCCAGTTCAACGCGTCGGACCGTCCCGGCTCGCTGGCCATCGGCGGGCTGTCGGCCGGCGGAACCTGCTCGGTCATGCTCTCCCTCCGGCATCCGACGGTCTTCCCGACGTTCGCATCCTTTTCGGGGTTCGCCTCGCCGCAGTATGAGGAGACCACCCAGGCCGACACCATCGACATCCTGTTCGGCGGGTCCCGAGCAGGACTTTGCCGCTCACGACCCGGTTCAACTCCTCCGCGGTGGGAGCTTCGACGGTCTGGCCGGCTGGTTCGAGGTGGGGGACCAAGACCACGAGCCACTCGAGGCTGCCCACAACCTGCAACCGGCCGCCCTTCGGACCGGCATCGCCACCTGCATCCTGGTACGGCCTGGCGGGCACGACTTCGACCTGTGGAGCCAGGCGCTCGAGGACTCGTTCCCCTGGCTTTCGTGGCGGCTCGGGCTCACGCCGCAGCCCTCCCGAGAACCGGCAACGTGCACGTCGCCATGATCCACGGTCATCCGCTCCCCGGGTGGTCTTGCGGACAGGGTGGTCGCTGGACTCGAATTGACGGCAGGAGGCTGGTCATGACGACGGGCACACTTCGATGAGCATCCTGTTCGCGCTCCTCGGCGCGTTCAGTCAGGCACTGACCTCGGTTCTCCAGCGACTGGCCAACATCGCCGGCGAGGACACCAAGAAGAGCGCCTGGGAGACCACCCGATTCCTGATCCGCCAGCCCCTGTGGCTGCTCGGAATGGTCTGCATGGGGGGGACCTTCGTCTTCACCGCGTTGGCCCTCTACTTCGGCGAGTTGGCCACGGTGCAGCCGATCCTGGTCACCGAGCTCATCTTCACGCTGGCCCTCCGGGCCCTGTGGCTCCGCGACCGGATCGCCTCTCGAACCTGGGGCGCAGCCAGTCTCCTGTGCGCCGGCCTGATCGGCTTTCTGGTGGCAGCCCATCCCCGGGAGGGCCACAACCACCCCACCCTCAGCGGGTGGATCTTTGCGTTGGGCAGTCGCGGCCTCTTGATCGGCATCTTGCTATTGCTCAGTCGCTGGGGTTCGCCCGCCCGTCGGGCCGCGCTGCTCGGTGCTTCCGCTGCCCTGGTATGGGCCATCGACGCCGCCTTCGTCAAGGCTGCCACCGAGGTGCTGGCCCATGACGGCTGGAGCGGCCTGTTCCTCCATTGGCCGGTCTACGGGGTGGTGGTCAGCGGCGTCCTCGGGACCGTTCTTCTGGAGGCGGCGTTTGCCGCCGGGCCGTTAGCCGCCTCGCAGTCGGCCCTTCTCATCGTGGACCCGCTGGCCAGCATCGCCATCGGCATCGAGCTCTTCGGTGAGCAACTCAACAACTCGCCGCTCGCCATCGCCTTGCAAGTGGTCTTTCTGGCCACCATGTTCGTCGGAGTGGTGTTGCTGTCCAAGTGGGCGCCGCCTCATATGGCGGTTCCCACCAAACGGTCGCCCCGGGTGGTGGTGACCGGCGATGCCGCACCCGAGCTGTCCTGAGCCTTCCGGGGCCGACCTGCCCGTTGGTGCCGGGTCCGGGAGTTCGGTGGCGGAACCTCGCTCGACGGACCCGGCGGTCGCGCACAGTACCGGGCCAATCTGAGATTCTCCTGAGAGGCAGGCGCTCGTGACGCCGACTGGCGTGGGCGGGGGAGCGATGCCTCCGTTCACCTCGCGAATCGTAGGGAGGGGTGCCACAGGGCCCCGGATCCCGTCCTCCGGTAGATTGGCCGCGATGACCCTGGTGATCGACTCGGACCAGCATCTCTACGAGATGCGCACGCTGTGGGCCGATCACATCGATCCGGCCCTGCGGGACGATGCCCTGGCCATCGTCGACGACCAGTACGGATATCCGTGGCTCACCTGGAGGGGCCGCCGGCTGGACTTCGCCGATGTGCAGTTACCCGGGCAGACCGTGGCCCTGGGACGGAATCGACAGCGGTGCCTGCAGCACCTCCCTCCCGAGTATGTCTACGACGACGTGCTCCCGGCGGACTACTGGGAGCCGTCGGCCAGGGCCGATCGACTGACCGCCATGGGCCTGGACGAGGCGGTGGTGTTCCCCAACTTCGGGTTGCTGTGGGAGCGCCGGCTCTCGGAGTCGCTGCCCGCCCTCACTGCCAACATGGCCGCCTGGAACCGCTGGTGCGCGTCGGTGGTCACCGACGGTGCCGGCCGCCTCCACCCGGTCGCCCACCTGACGCTGCGGGACCCCGAGTGGCTGGAGGGGCAATTGGCCATGCTGTCGTCCGCCGGCGTGCGCCTGGGGATGATCGCACCGTCGGCCGTGGACGGGCGCCCGCTGTCACATCCGGACCACGACCGCCTGTGGGCTGCATTCGTCCGTCATGGGGTGACCCCGGTGTTCCACGTAGCCGACCAACCCCGCATCCTCGATGACGCCTTCTACACCGATCCGGCCGAGTCGTTCGTTCCCGCCCTCGAGTCGATCTTCCTCTGGGTGCCGCCGGCGGTGGCCCTCACCGATCTGATCGTGAACGGAGTGCTCGAGCGCTTCTCCGAGCTGCATGTCGGGATCGTCGAGCTCTCGTCGATCTGGGTCCCCCAGTACCTGCTGATGCTGGACGGCGGCTGGGACTTCACCTCCGCCCTCAACGGCCAGGTGCTCACCGAGCTCACCCTCCGTCCCAGTGAGTACTTCCGGCGCCAAGTCCGTGTCTCCTCCTTCTCCTACGAGCAGCCGGCCCGGCTCACGGCCAAGTCCGGTGACCTGTTCATGTGCTGCAGCGACTACCCCCACTCGGAGGGAACCGCCACGCCGGTCGAGGACTACGCACGCGATGGCGGGACCCCCGAGGTCCAGCCCGGTCTGTTCCGCGACAACGTGGCCGTGCTGCTCGGCCACTGACGCACCGCGAGCATCCCCGTGGCGTTGCCGTCCTCCTGGTAGACCGGAACGGGTCCACGTAGCGGAGCGGAGGTACGAATGGGCGGGATCACGTCTCGGCGGAGCGTCCTGTGCTTGGCGGCGGCAACTGTATTGGCACTCTCGAGTGTCGCCTTGGTGAGCATCCAGGCTGCGTCCCCCGTCGGTGCCACTGGGGCCAGCGCGACGGTCTACGTGACCAACGGGTCCAGTTTCACGGTCGTGCCGATCGATTCGGCCACCAATGTCCCGGGCACACCGATCACCGTTGGGAGCGGTCCTCAAGCCGTTGCCATCACCCCCAATGGCCAGACGGCCTACGTGGTCAATAGCGGTAACGGCACGGTCAGCCCGATCAACACGGCCACCAACAGCGCGGGGCCACCCATCACGGTCGGGACACTTCCCGCCGGTATCGCCATCACGCCCAACGGGGAGACCGCCTATGTGGCCAACGGAGGTTCCGGCAACGTCACCCCCATCGACCTCGCCACCAACACCGCAGAGCCCCCGATCCCGGCCGGCAACGGACCCCACTCCGTCGCCATCACCCCCAACGGCGAGACCGCCTACGTGACCAACGTCGCCTCGGGGACCCTCACCCCTATCAATACCGCTACCAATGCGGCGGAGACGCCCATTATCGCTGGACCCCTCCCCTTCGGTATCGCCATCACTCCCAACGGTCAAACGGCCTACGTGACCAACTTGGGCAGCGACGTCACCCCCATCGACATCGCCACTAACACCGCGGGGACGGCCTTCCCGGCCGGCACCAATCCAACCCTCATCGCCATCGCCCCCAACGGCGAGACGGGCTACGTAACCAATGAGTCCGCCGGCATGGTCACCCCTATCGACACACAGACGAACACCGCGGGACCGGCGATCCCGGTCGGGAGCGACCCCTACGGCATCGTGGTCACTCCCGATGGCGGGACCGTGTACGTGGCCAACACCGGATCTGACAAGGTCACCCCCATTGACACGGCCAATGACACGACGGGAGCCCGAATCGATGTCGGTAGCCCAGCCTGGGGCATCGCCGTCACCCCCGACCAGGCACCCACCGCCTCGTTCACGGCCACGCCCTTAGTGCTCGGCTCCCCGACCTCCTTCGACGCCTCGGCCTCGAGCGCCCCGGTCGGCACCATCGCCTCTTATGCGTGGAGCTTCGGCGATGGGACCGCCGCCACCACCTCGAGCCCGACCATTACGCACACCTTTGCCGGGCCCGGCCCGTACCCGGTGAACCTCACCGTCACCGACTCGGCCGGTACCTCGACCACCCAGACCTTCACCGGCCAGACCGTCAGCAACAACGGGGGGCCGTCGGCCAAAGCCTTCCAGTTCGTCGGATCGCCTGGCTACTACGAGGTGGCCAGCGACGGCGGCATCTTCTCCTTCGGCACCACCTTCTACGGCTCGACCGGGGGGATGCACCTGAACAAGCCGATCGTGGGAATGGTCGCCACGCCCGATCGACTCGGCTACTGGTTGGTGGCCTCTGACGGCGGCATCTTCGCCTACGGGAACGCTCTCTACTTCGGTTCGTTGGGCGGCCAATCGCTCAACGCGCCCATCGTGGGGATGGCCGCCACGCCCGATGGTCTCGGCTACTGGCTGGTGGCCTCCGACGGCGGGGTGTTCGCCTTCGGGGACGCCGTCTACTACGGCTCGATGGGAGGCCGATCGCTCAACGCGCCCATCGTGGGCATGTCCACTCCCCTCGATGGCCTCGGCTACTTCCTGGTGGCCTCCGACGGGGGCATCTTCGCCTTTGGGGACGCCGTCTTCCAGGGTTCCGAGGGCGGCAAGTCGTTGAACAAGCCGGTTGTGGGGATGGCGACCGACACGTTCGGCGGCTACTACGAGGTGGCCTCCGACGGCGGCCTGTTCGCCTTCGGCGTGCCCTTCCTGGGCTCCATGGGCGGCACGTCGCTCACCAAGCCGGTGGTAGGCATGACAGCGCGCCTGGGCGCCGGCTACTACGAGGTGGCCTCCGACGGCGGCCTGTTCGCCTTCGGCGTGCCCTTCTTGGGCTCGATGGGCGGTCAGCACCTCAACGCGCCGATCGTGGGCATGGCCAGCTGAACCCGGAGCGGGGCGGTTCCTGACCATCCCACCGCTTCACCCTGGAGTCGATCCATCGGCCACCTCCGCCCAGGTGCTTTGGCTACTCTCTTGCATGGTCGGGTCGACGCGTCCTACCTCGAGTGCCTGCAGTGGGCCGATAGCATTTCTGGTTGACGATCGAATGAGCGGCGTCGACTCCACCGGGAACGCAGAACCGCGGAGCGCTGATTCCGGCACCGAGGAATCCGGCAGCGGGACCGATCACGACTCACCACACGCCGTGGCATCGCCAACGGCAGCCCCCCCTCTCACCTGATGAGACAATCGACGAGCGGGCGATGAAACAATCGACGAGCGGGCCCGGCCACGAGCAGCGGACCGGGCGGAGCCAGAGCGGCGAGCCACGGTGGCCGATGGCGATGGCCGTGCTGGTTGCAGGCGGGCTGCACGCGGCGCTGCCCACTGAGCTGCGGGCGCTTCCACCCGAGCTCCTCGGCGACTCGCGCTGGTGGTACCTGGTGGTCGTCACCATTCTGCTCGGCATACTGATCATCGGAGACCCCGGGCGTATCGACCGGGAGTCCGGATGGTTGCGAGGCTTGACCATTGCCCTGATCGCGTTGATCTCTGCCGATAACGCGCTCGAGGCGGGCAGACTGGTGGTCAGCATCCTCAGCACCACGCCGTTCACTGAGGACGCCAACAAACTGCTGATCGCCGGAGGAGCCATCTGGTTGTCCAACGTCATCGCCTTCGGCCTCTGGTACTGGGAGGCGGACCGCGGCGGGGCGGCGGCCCGTGCCCGAGGGTCGTCGGCCAGACCCGCCTTCGTCTTCCCCGAAATGATCAATCCCCAGTTCGTCGCCGCCGGTTGGTACCCGAAGTTCGTCGACTACCTCCACCTCTCGTTCACCACGGCGACCGCGTTCAGTCCTACCGATGTGTCGGCCATCAAGCCCTGGGCCAAGCTCTTGATGATGCTCGAGGAAACCATCTCGTTGGTGGTCGCGGTGTTGGTGGTGGCCCGAGCGGTCAACATCCTGAAATAGGTTGCCCGAATGACCACGGCGGAAGAATTGCCGCGCCGTTCCACTCGACCCCACTCAGCGTCGCTGGACGATCCCCCGGACATAGGCCGCCTGGCCCACATGTTGGAGGTCGTCGGCGATCACGCTTACCAGACGCACGCTCATGGTCACCGGTGGATCCCAGTTGGCATCCACCACCCGGTCGAGGTCGGGATCTTCGAGCGTGCGCACGAAGGCCAGAGTCTTCTGGTGGACATCCTCGAAGTAGTCGAGCAGCGAGGACGCGTCGACGGCGACCACCGCCACCGTTTCCGGGTCGTGGCCATAGCCGGTGTCGTACGGGTCGAGGGGAAGCGAGAACCGCTCGGCCCACCCGTTGGCGATCCACACCTGCTCGAGCCCGTCGAGCCCCGCCACATGATCGTCCTGGATACGCGGTCATGTGCCAAACCAACCAGGCGATGGAGTTGGACTCAGAGTCGGGGCGAAATGCCAGCTCATCAGGCGTGAGCCCGTTGACAGCGGGGTGCACGGCGTCGCGGATCCTCTCGAAGGCGTCAACCAGGAGGTCGCTGCTGGTCATCGGTACTCTCCTCTGTCTGGTCCGATCGCTACGTCCGAGTAACGCACGCAGCTTGCCAGCTCGCGGCAACGGCGGTGGTGCTCACGGCGCATGGCGCAGAGATCCGTCATCAAGCGATACCCGGTGTCAGCCACACCAGCTGTCGCCGGATGCCACCGCTACCGTCTCCGGATACCTCTCTCCGGATACCTCTCTTCGCCAGTGCGCCCCCCCGGACTCGAACCCAGGAACCTGCGGATTAAGAATCCGCTGCTCTACCGTTGAGCTAGGGGCGCCCACGAAGCCTAAGGCCAGCTGGCGGCATACGTCAATGCAATTCACCGTTGTGGTCGACCCGCCGGCGACCACCGCTATGTCGGCGCGTCGATGGTGGTTTCGGCCGATGAGCCCAGGGGATCAGGGGACCGGGGGCCTGCAGTCGGCGGGCACGTCCTTCGGCGGCGGGGTCAGTCCCAGGCGCCACGACATCCACGGCAGCGAGTCCTTGAACGCCACCGACCAGAACGCGAACGAGTGGTCGCCAGGGGGCGTGGTGAAGCAGACCTGCATGTCCGTCTTCCTGGCCAGTGCCGAGAGTTGCTGTGCCGCGGCCAGGGGCTGCGGGTCGCTTTGGCCTGCGGTGAACCATCCGGCCAGCCCCGGATACTTCTTGCCGGTGAGCAGTGCGACCGGGTTGTGGGCCTCGTAGTTGGCCGTCGAACCGCCGTACAGCTGAGTGATGGTCTGCTGCTCATTGTCGTTGAGGTAGGTCGGTGACGCATATCCCGAGTAGTCGCCGAAGGTCTGGAAGACCTGTGGGTTGCGAAGGGAGAGCATGCTGGCGCACGTCCCACCGTCGGACAGTCCGGCCACGGCGAGGGAGTGCTTGCCGATGGCCGCGTTGAAGTTGGCCTGCATGAAGTTGGGGACGTCCTTGACCAGGTAGGTCTCGGCGTTGCCGAGTACCGAGTTGGAGCACTCGGTGTCCTGGGCATTGCCGTTGTTGTCGGGGATGACCAGAATGGGGGAGAGCCCATGGTGCGCATTGGCGAAGGCGGTGGAGGTGCTGTCGGCGTAGCCGGCCCGAGTCCAGTCGGCTGGCTCGCCGGGAATCCCGGCGATGAGCTCGATGACCGGCAACTGGGGCTCAGGGCTCTTGAACCAGGCCGGCGGGAGGTAGACGTACGCCTGGCCGGTGTTGAACTTGGAGATGGTCCCCGGGATGTTGATGGCGATGGTGCTGCCCTGACCGGGCAGCTTCCCCGTTTCCCGGACCTGGGTCCGGATGGCCTTGAGCTGGGGCAGGTTGGTGAAGTTGGCCGCATCCTTCCCGAACAACCGGGCCAGCGTGGGGTAGTAGTCGAAGCTCTGGTTGACCACGGTGAACGCAGCCACCACGCTGAAAACCAGGGCAATCACCGAAAAAATCCTGAGCAGCCAGTGGGCCCTGGTCCACCCGAGGACGATGATGACCAGGGAATACCAGATCAGCCACGCCCACACGTAGAACGAGGTGGGGAACTGGTCCGGCACCAGATTGAAGACGTGGATGGCCACCGCGGTGAGGACGGTAAGGACGAAACTGATCGGAATGCCGATGGGGAGTTGCCACTTCCAGGCTCCGTCGTGCCATCCGACCGATAGGACGACGGACGCGATAGCAATGATGATCACCGTGGTTGGGAACCACCCGGTGATCAGGTCGATGTTGACGGCAACACTTCTTACGAATTCCGTTTGCCTAAGATAACCACTGCGGTCCCGTGGGGCGGGGATCGATGGATGGGGCTCCCCGAGGAAGAGGCGACACAGTGACAGACCCGACTGGCGACGAGTCGAATGTCCGCACCCTTGATGCCCTGAGCGCGGAACGCAGGAAGAAGCGGGAGATCCTCGCCGAGCACGGGATCGACCCGTACCCGTTGCGCTTCGACCGCACCGCCACCAGCGCTGACCTCCGGGCCCGCCATTCTGATCTGGCTGTCGACGTTCGCACCGGGGAGGTCGTTCGCATGGCTGGTCGGCTGACCAGCATCCGTGGCCACGGGCGCCTGTCGTTCGCCACGCTCGAGGACGTGACCGGGAAGATACAGCTGCTCTTGCAGGAATCGGCCCTCACCGAGCAGGCCAAGCTGGTGCTGGCCAACCTCGACTTGGGCGACTGGATCGGTGCCGAGGGTGAGGTGATCACCAGCAGGCGCGGCGAGCTGTCGGTCGACGTGACGGAGTTGTTCCTGCTGTCCAAGTCGCTGCGCCCGCTCCCCGACAAATGGCACGGGCTCACCGCCACCGATACCCGCTACCGGCAGCGAGAGGTCGACCTCCTGGCCAATCCGGACAGCCGACGAGTCTTCGACATCCGCATCAAGGCGATCGCCGCACTGCGACGCCAACTGGTGTCCGAGGACTTCGTCGAAGTCGACACCCCGATCCTCCAACCCCAGGCCGGCGGTGCCCTGGCCCGACCGTTCATGACCCATGCCAATGCCCTCGACATCGATCTCAGTCTCCGCATCGCTCCCGAGCTGTACCTGAAGCGCCTGGTTGTGGGGGGGTACGAGCGAGTGTTCGAGATCGCCCGTAACTTCCGCAATGAGGGAGTGGACACCCGGCACAGCCCCGAGTTCACCGCCCTCGAGGCCTACCGCGCCTTCGGTGATGTCTCCGACGGCATGGATCTCACCGAGCGCCTGATCGTGGAGGCCGCCCGGGAAGTTGCCGACGAGCTGACCTTCACCGTTGGTGGGCGGGTCATCGACCTCACTCCTCCCTGGCCTCGGCGATCGCTGCTCGACTGGCTCGAGGAGGTCGTCGGCCATCGGCTCCATCCGTCCGATCCGGTCGATTCCGTCCGTTCCGTCTGCACTGAGCACGGTGTCGAGTTCCTGCCCGAATGGGGCTCAGGGAAGTTGATCTTCGAGCTGTATGACACCATCCTGCTCCCCACGGTGGTCAACCCGGTGTTCGTATGCGGCTTTCCGGTGGAGGTCTCGCCACTAGCCAGGCGGACCAGTGACGATCCCACGCTTGCCGACCGGTTCGAACTGGCCATCGATGCCAAGGAGTTCGCCAACGGCTACAGCGAACTCAACATCCCCGAGGAGCAACAAGAGCGTTTTCGGGGCGAGGCCGAGGCGGTGGCTCGCGGTGACCTCGAAGCCCATCCGGCTGACCTGGCCTTCGTGCGGGCGCTCGAATACGGCCTACCCCCCACGTCGGGGATCGGTATCGGCGTCGACCGGTTGATCATGCTCCTTGGCGGCGTTGAGGCCATCCGAGACGTCATACTGTTTCCGATGATGCGCCCCGAGGCAGCCAGTTGACCGACGTGGTCGAGGCGCCCGAGGACCCCGGGGACGGGTCGGTGGTCGAAGGGGACGGCACGGACGCGGCGTCAGGGCCGGTGTCGGGGGACGTCGGGGACGGGGTGCCCGCCACCGGAGACGAGGTGCTGACGTCGTTGTTCGGCGAGACGATCGAGCTGGAGCTGCCTGCCGGATGCCGCACGGTCGTGGTGAGCGACCTCCATCTCCCGGTGGTGGCCACCCCGATCTCCTCGACGGTCGCCGACGAACTGGCCTCCGTCCTGGGTCAGTGCACGGGTCCAGCTGCCTTCATCATCGCCGGGGACGGGTTCGAGATGTTGGCCGGTCCCCCCGATGTCGACAGGATCCTCGATGCCCATCCTCAGTTCACCGAGGCGGTGGCGGGCTTCTCCGCCGTGGAGGGTCACCACCTGATCGTGCTGTCCGGCAACCACGACGGGCAGTTGGCCTGGGACACCGAGGCCATCGGGGTGCTCGGGAGACGGCTTGGCGTCCACCACTTCGCACTCTCCTGCGATGTGGTCATCAGCACCGAACAAGGGCCTCAGCGGGTGCGGGTGGTACACGGGAACCAGTCCGATCCCTACAACGCATTCGAGGATCCGTGGTCCCCGGTGGACACTCCCTTCGGCCATCACGTGGTCCGCGACCTGCTGCCGGAGCTCGAGTCACGCCAAGGGCCAGGGTCGCTGCTCGAGGGGGTGCAGTGGCTCGACGGCGACATCGCCGACTTCATCGGGTCGCGCCTCTTTTACCGCAAGGTGGTCGGGAAGCTGTGGTTGGTGGCCATCCCCTTCGTGGCCATCCTCCTCATCCGGCTGCTCTCCTTCCTGCCCGGTGTCCACAATCTGCTCCACCACCACGCGCAGCGCTGGTTGCTCGGGTTCGGACTGCTGGTCGCCTTCATGGTGATCGTGGCCGGTGTGGCTGCGGTGGCCACCCTGCTCCGGGTGAACCGCGCCCTGCGGGAGACGGCGGTGAGCGCGCGATCGGACCCGGCCAGTCACAACGCCCCGCCCCGGGCCGAGGCGGCGCGCCTGGTCACCCAGGGCTATGCGGGCATGGTCTCCGGGCACACCCACGAGCCGGAGCTCTCGGTGGTGGGGAGCGGCTTCTACGCCAACACCGGGAGTGGCACCTCCTCGGTGGTCAGCCGGAAGGCACGGCTCCGTCTGCCCCACCCCTTCGTCACCGTCCACCGCTTCTCCTACCTCGAGATCATGGGTGGCACCGTGCTCCAGCTCAACCTGTGGCTCCGCGAGGTGCCGGTGCGCTCCCCGGTTCTGCTGGAGAGGATGGCCAAGGCCCGAAGCAAGATCGACATGTCGACCACCTCGCTGGTGGGATCGCTGCCCTACGGGCCGACCTGGCCCCTGGACGACGCCGTGCTCCGACGGTGGGTGGTCCGCCGCCGGGTCCGGGTGGCGGCGGCCGCGGTGCTCTTCATCTCCGGTGCCCTGAACGTCATCTTCGCCCTCTTGTGGCACATCAAGTCCACGCAGCCCGTCGATCACTGGCTTCCCTTCGGCGTCCATCCATTGACGGTGGCCGAGTCCATCGTGGCCGGACTGGCCCTGTGCGGATTGGCCCGCGGGGTGCGGCGGGGCTTGCGACCGGTGTGGCTGGCAACGCTGGCGGTGCTCCTGCTCGTCACCGCCGATCGTCTGATTCAGGGTCGCGGCCCCGTTGGCTCGACCCTGGCCCTGCTGTTCTGTCTGTGGCTGCTGATCGAGCACCAGCATTTCCGGGTCAAGCCCTCGGGGGTCAGTCGCCTCTTCGTCTGGACTGCCACCGTCGGCCTGGTGGTGATCGCCGCAACTGCCGGCGTGGGCAGCCTGTTCGGTACCGGCCACCATAAGGATTTCGACGTGGTCTTCCTTCTCGTCGTGGTGGTCGTCTTGCTGTTGCTCCTCTTGGTGGTGCTCCCCAGCCGGGATTCACGCCGGACCGGAACCGCCCGGGAGGAGGCATTCGTCCGGGCCCGAAAGATCATCGACACATGTGGCGGGGACACCCTGGACTACTTCGCACTGCGAGACGACAAGTCATGGTTCTTCACCGGCGAGTCATTGGTGGCGTACTCGGTCATCAACGGAGTGATGCTCGTGTCGCCGGATCCGATCGGCCCTCCGGAGGACCGGCCCGAAGTGTGGTCGGACGTCATGGACCTGGCCCAGGCCAACGGCTGGGCACCGTCAGTGCTGGCTGCGTCGCAGTCGTGGCTCCCGATCTACCGGGCCTCGGGCCTGGTGGACCACTACATCGGCGATGAGGCCATCGTCGACTGCACGGTTTTCAACCTCAAAGGGAAGTCGATGAAGTCATTGCGGGGCGCCTACAACCGGATGAAGAAGTCCGGGTGCCGGGTCGAGTGCTTCGAGTCGATGGACGACGTCTCGCCCGCATTGAAGGACCAACTGCTCGAGCTGATGACCGAGACCCGGCAAGGCGAGGCCGAGCGCGGCTACTCAATGACCCTCAGCCGTATCTTCGACCCCCGCGACGAAGGGCTTCTGCTGGCGGTGTGCTTCGGCGCCGACGACCAGCCCCTGGCCTTCAACCAGTACGTGCCGGCCACCGAGGTCGATGGCTTCTCGCTCGACCTGATGCGTCGGACCAATGATCCCGATGCCCCCAACGGGCTCACCGACTTCGTGATCATCGAGACCCTGCAATGGATGGCCGAACGCGGACTGCGCGGCCTCGGTCTCAATTTCGCCACCATGCGGGCGGTGGTGGCCGGCGAGTCCGAGAGCGGCCCCTGGAACTCGCTCGAGCGCACCGTCCTGCACCGGTTCAGCGAGACGCTGCAGATCGAGTCGCTGTGGCGGTTCAACCAGAAGTACGACCCGATGTGGAATCCGCGTTATGTGGTGACCGGACCCTTCCTGCCACTGGCGAGGAGCAGCCTGGCCATTGCCAGGGCCGAGGCGGTCACTGAGATCCCGGTGATCGGGTCGCTGCTGAAGACCAGGGAGCCGGCCCACTCGGGCGACCAGAGCTGACCACCGGGACGCGGGCCCCTGGTGTCGGCCCGGTGTGCGTGTCGCCGTCCAGACGTAGTATCCGGCGATGACGGATGCGAGCCTTGCCCAGCAGGAACGCCACGCACTCTGCGATCTGTTCGCCGAGCTCGGGCCGGGGGCGCCCACCCTTTGCGAGGGGTGGACGACGGCTGACCTGGCCGCCCACCTGGTGGTGCGGGAGCGACGGCCCGACAGCGGCCCCGGGATCGTGTGGCCCCCGCTCGCCGGCTATACCGACCGGGTCCGCCTTGCAGCACGGGACAAGACGCCCTGGACGCAGCTGGTGGCCGCGGTGCGCAGCGGCCCACCCTTGCTCCTCCGCCCGTTCGATGGTCCCATGAACACCGTCGAGTACTTCATTCACCTGGAGGACGTGCGTCGGGCGCAGGAGGGATGGGAGGCCCGTTCGCTCTCCCCCGAGTTGGCTGACGCCCTGTGGGCGCGGGTCGGCCCCGGGGGCATCGCCAAAAAGGTGGCGGCGACCATCGAGCTCACCTCCAACGGTCGGCCGGTCAAGGAGCGCGGTAGCGGACCCCGTATGGTCATCGATGGCGATCCCGGTGAGCACACAATGTTCGGGGCTGGTCGACAACGCGCTGCTCAGGTGACGATCACCGGGGACGCCGAGCTGGCCGCCCGCCTGCGATCCATGCCGCTCGGCATCTGAGCCGCAGCTCGGGCGCGCTGGTTCAGTTCATCGCTTGGTTGCGACGACCTGGACTTTCGGGAACCGGGCGTCAGAACATCGCCGGCCATCGTCGAGTCGCGGCTGCCAGCCGGATCGAAACATCGAGCGGGTCTACAATTCGTGCGTGAGCGACACCGCACAGCGCTACCGCCTGATCGCCGATGGCTTCGATGCCAGGGTCAAGGCCACCTCGGGAGACGGCTGGAACGCCTCCTCGCCATGCGCGGATTGGAGTGCCCGGGACGTCGTCGGCCACGTCGTCGGCAACCACCGCTGGCTCGTGAGCAAAGTCCGCGGAGGCGAGACGGAGCCGATGACGGATGAGGAAGACCCGGCGGAGGCTTGGCGAGGTGCCTACGGAGCAGTGCTGGCCACGACCGAGGACCCGGCGGCCATGGCCACGATGGTGGAGGGGCCGACGGGCGAAATGCCCTTCGAGCAGATGCTGGGCAGCTTCGTGTGCATGGACGTGCTCGTCCACACCTGGGATCTCGCCCGCGCCGTTGGCGCCGATGAGCGCCTCGATGAGGCCAGCGTGACCAAGGCCTACGGAACGATGAAGCCGATGGACGACCAGATACGCCAGCCCGGTGTCTTCGGCCCGAAACTGGACCCTCCTGCGGGTGCCGACACCCAGACTGAATTCCTGTACTTCCTCGGTCGCCGAGCGTAGGGAGAGGATTTAAGTGGCGTGGGATTTTTCGACCGAACCGGAGTTCCAGAGAGCAGCTCGACTGGGTCGAGCAGTTCTGCCGGGAGGAGGTCGAGCCGCTCGAGCTCGTCTTCCCCTACGCCGTGCGGATGCGGGACCCGAAGATGCGGGCCCTGGTCGATCCACTGCAGGCTCAGGTCAAGGCCCGGGGGCCTCTGGGCCATCTTCCTCGACAAGGAGCTGGGGGGGCCCGGGTTCGGGCAGCTCAAGCTGGCCCTCCTCAACGAGATCCTCGGTCGCTACGGGAGCGCCCCAGCCATCTTCGGATGCCAGGCACCCGACACCGGCAACATGGAGATCCTGGCCGCCTACGGCACCGAAGAGCAGAAGGAGCGATGGCTCGTCCCACTGATGAACCAGGAGATCTGGTCGGCCTACTCGATGACCGAGCCGCAGGGCGGGTCGGACCCCAACCTGTTCGTCACCCACGCCGTGCGAGACGGCGACGAATGGGTGATCAACGGCGAGAAGTGGTTCACCAGCGCCGGTCGCCACGCCGACATCCTCTTCGTCATGTGCACCAACGGGATCTTCATCGTGCCCAGGGACACGCCGGGCGTTGAGATCATGGATCAGCCCAGGACCCATGACCACATCCTCTACAACGACGTGCGGGTGCCCCTCGACCACCTGCTGGGTCCGGAGGACGGGGCCAAGGTGCTGGCCCAGCGGCGGCTTGGGCGGCGGTCGGATCCACCACGCCATGCGGGCCATCGCCCAGTGCAAGCGGGCCTTCGACATGATGTGCGAGCGGGCCCTCAGTCGGCAGTCGCACGGGAAGTTCATCGCCGAGCACCAGATGGTGCAGAGCGCGGTCGCCGACTCCTACGCCGAGATCAACATGCTGCGGCTGCTGGTGCTGTGGACGGCCTGGACGATCGACAACTCGAGCACGCAGGAGTCGCGGACCCAGATCGCCGCCTGCAAGTACACAGCAGCCAAGGTGCTGAAGGACGTCGCCTACCGGGCCATCCATATCTTCGGCTCCTTGGGCGTCACCGATCTCACCCCGCTGCAGGCGATGTGGGCCGGATCGCCGGCCATGAGCGTGATGGACGGGGTCGACGAGGTCCACAAGGTGACGGTGGCCCGCAACGTGCTGAAGGAGTACGAGCCCCACGAGGGCTACTGGCCGACCGAGTATCTGCCGGCCAAGCGGGACGAGGCCCGCAAGAAGTTCGCCGACGTGATGGCCGCCGATCCTGATCTGGTCAAATACGCCGACTACATGGAACGGCGACACTAGCTCTACTGGACGGGGCTGGTCGGAGGTGCTGTCCGCTGCCGCCGAGAGGGCGCGGAGCCCTCACTCGCAGAGGTTGATCAGCTGCTCGCAGGATCGGGCGGCTTCGTCGCTGGCCACCGGTCCGAACTGGCGGGCCAGTGACACGAACCATCCCGGTACTTTTGCAGACGTGCTACTGATGACGGCCACGTCCGCCTCGTTGGCGAGAGTCAGATCAGCGAACAGCTGAATCTGCATCACCGTCGGGACGGTGATGGTGCCGGTGAAGCGATCCTTGATGGTCATCGCGCCTTCGGCACCGATCTGTGGGTAGAGATACTTCCGATCACAGGAAGCATAGAAATAGACGATTGACTCGGCCTCATTTCCTATTGCCTCTGACACAAGATCGCGGCGATCGATGGTCAGCAACGACACAGGGAACCCGTCGGTCCCGTAGATGGCATGGCATAGACCGGCAAGGGTCAGGTCCGCAGAGGTGCCCCATCGGTCCAGCAGCTCCTCCGTGCGTTCGAGATGCGCCAGAAGTGTCCCGTTCAAGTGGTCGATGTTGGCCGGCGCCCCGGTCGAGGAGAATACGAATCGCCCGGTCTCGTCGAATCTCGGCCACAGTTCACCATGATGTCCCGAATATCAGGCGATGTCACTCGCCTCGACCCCAGACCCTCACCAAGTGTTGCCACTATCCCGATGACACTCCTCGATCTGCCCGGCTGGTTGTGGAGACGACCTGCTGTCACTCCGAGGCGCGATCACTGGTCGGTGATATTCCAGACGTCGGGACAGTCAAAGAATGCGGCTCAACCACCACCCAGCAGGCCACTTTGTCCTAAAAAGTGGTCCACTGAATGGGGTCAAGCTCTCATGGCGGAGGGAGTGGGATTCGAACCCACGGTGCCTTGCGACACAACGGTTTTCGAGACCGTCCGATTCGTCCGCTCTCGCATCCCTCCAGCTGGACTTTCGCGTCCCACGGACCTTTCCGGGCTTAATTCCTGACCTGCTGACTTCGGCCAGTGAGACAGCGATTGACGATGATACATGCCCGCTGCAGCCAGGAGCTCTGTTCTGCGTGATCGGGAGGACGACCACTCACCGATCGGTGAGCACACGTCCGAGTTGCTTGACCGACATGGGAGGGTGCACGGGCGCAGCGGACCCAGGCCGTAGGCCGTCGAGGGCGAGTTCCAAAAACCGACGGGAGGCTCCTGGGGCATCGGCATCGCAGACGTCACTTAGTGCCCGCACGGACATCAGCGTCATTACCAGATCGGTGGGAAGTACCTCGCGCCGGACTGTGCCCGCCCCCTGGCTAGCTTCGACGATACGCCCGATGAGAGGCACCAGGATAGCGAGAGCTCGGTCAGCCCCCCCTCCGCTCCAGGGTCGCCGTGAGGTGGCTGCCCGCCAACTGCTCGGCGCCTCCACGCAGCGGCGCACGAACTCGAAGACCGCCTCCTCCGGAGCCACCGTCAGGAGGACCTCCTCGGCGATTTGGCGGGTGCGATCCGTAGCGGCGTCGGTCACGGCAGTGCACAGGTCGGCCTTGTTCGGGAACCGCCGGTAGAGGGTCCCGACCCCGACCTGGGCTCGGGCGGCGATCTGTTCCATCGACGCCTCATAGCCGTGCTCGGCGAAGACGTCACGGGCGGCAAGCAAGATCCGGGCCAGGTTTAACTCGGCGTCCCGACGTAACGGCTTGATCTGTATCGTCCCATCAGCCATTGTGGTGGCCGTCACGTCAGCCCTCGGCGACATAGCCGATGGCCCCGACAATCACCTCGGCCTCGGCGGTGAGAGCAGGGTGCGACTCGCTGAGGACGGCCGAAGGCCGGTTTCGGGTTGGGATCATGAGGGCGGCGATTGCCGCCACCACCAGCGCCCCGCTACAGACGATGAAGGCCAGCACGTAGCCGTGCTCCTTCGGGTACCCGTGGACGAGTGCGTCGCTCACGATCAGGCTGGTGGCCACCCCGCTGCCGAGAGCGGCACCGATGTTCCGGACGTTCGTGTTCATGCCCGTGGCGACTCCGGTCTGGCTGGGCGGGACCGCTTCGACGATCAGGTTGGACATCGATGCGTAGCCGAAAGCAACGCCGATACCCAAGAGTCCGGCGGCCACGTAGATGTCCCAGGGCTGGCCGTGAGCCACGGCTAAGAATCCGTAGCTGGCGGCGGCGAAGAGCGCCCCCATGATGAGGATGACTTTGGAGCCGATGGTAACGGTCAGGCGACCGGTCAGCGGGGCAATGATCAACATGGCCACGGCAAACGGCAGGAGGTAGAGACCCGACTGCGTGACCGAAGCACCGAATCCGTAGCCCACCCGAGTTGGGGTTTGGGCGAACTGGGGCACGGTGATGAACATGGCGAACATTCCGAACCCGAACAGCAGGGCGGCCAGGTTGGTGCTCCACACGGCTGGGATCCGCATCATCCTCATGTCGACCATCGGGGTGTCCGAGCGCGTTTCCGAACGGATCCAACACGGGATCAGTAGAGCGGTGGCGGCGAAGAGACCGAGCACCGTGCCGCTCTTCCATCCCCATATCGGCCCATAGGAGACGGCCAGCAGCCCGGTGACCAACCAGGCCGACATGATCAAGGCGCCGAGCCAGTTGACTCGGCCAGGGGACCGGACCGGCGACTCGGGCACAAAGAGGAACGTCGTCACTGTTGCGCCGATGGATAGGACCAGGGGGATCCAGAACAGCCAGTGGTACGAGAGGTGTTCGATGATGGGTCCAGCGAGGACGATACCGGCGCCCACCCCAACCCCGAGGATGGCGGAGAGCACCCCGATGGCGCCGGCCACCTTCTCGGCGGGGAACTCATCGCGGATGATCCCGAAGGCCAGGGGGAAGACCGCTCCACCCGCTCCCTGGACGATGCGGCCGGCGAGCATGATCGGAAACGTGGTGGCCAGGGCGCTGATCAGGGTGCCGGTCGACAGCGCGACCAGCACGATGACGATCATTTTCTCCTTGCCGACCATGTCGCCGATCCGTCCGAGGATCGGCGTGGCGATCGCCGCACTGAGCAGGTAGCCCGTCAGCAGCCAGGTTGCCCCGGTCGTCGTGGTGTGCAGCGTGTGCTCGAGGAGCGGGATGGCCGGGATGATCAAGGACTGCAGGAGGCTGAAAGCCAAGGCAGCCGTCGCCAACACGGCGAATGTCGCCCCGTAGTGGATGCGCTTCTCCATGACCTTGTCCCTCGAGCCTCAGTTAGCGGAACGAATGGTTCCGTTTCGCTGGAGAATATCAGAACCGGAGCAAAGGTTCCACTTATTTTCGGTGGGTTTTCTGTGGGCTGCGGCGGGGGCCGGGCTCGACGAGTTGGACGTGGAGCGTTCCTCGCAGTGTCACTGCACCGGTACGACCAGTGCTTCCATCGGATCCACCGTCTCGTACGGTCGGCGCTCGAGATCGGCCACCGCCCCGGCTAGGTCGACCCGCTGCACGCTCTGTGGCTCACGGCAATAGACGAACGCCGTGGCGCAGACGTCGTCTACGCGCTCCACGATGCCGAAGGTGAGCATCCCGTCGCCGATTCGCTGCCAGCCATCACCGGCCAGTCGCCCGCTCTCCTCGATCACCGCCATTTCGGCCTCGTGCCCGGGAGGGTAGAGCACCGCTCCGATCTGTTGCAGGGTCACCCTGAGGTCCGAGGCGTACATGACCGGATCGGGGAGGTGCCACCGGTACATGCCGACGAAGTCCGGTTGCGAGAGCGGATCGTCGGCGTCAGGAGACCGGACATCGAGGGTGCACCCGCCGAACGGAGTGGCGTGGCGGCCCATGCCCCAGGCGCTGCCGACGTAGTCCTCGAGTCCGGTGCCGCAGATGGTGGGTTGAGTCGAGTCTCCATCGAGGTACATCTTCACCTCACCCTCCCCGTACCAGATGCCTTCGCCGAGGATCCGGAGGCCCAGGCTGCAGCCCAGGTAGCGTCCCGGTCCGGCCAAACCTTCGGTGATGACCAGATCTGACTTCAGCCGCGTCGGGTTTTCCCGATGGAACGAAGCGTGAAGATACCCATTTCCGGTGGGCATGGCCGGCTCCAGCGTGTAGTCGATCTGGTAGTAGAGGACAGTCGGTGCACTAGAACCGTTCTCGAACTCGACACGGACGTGATGGGCGAAGGGCACGGGGATCGTGCTGTTGAACCCCCGTCCCTCGTTGACGGCTACGAGGGACGAAGCGAATGGAGCGGTCCGCCCGTGTGGCAGGCAGAAGAAGTCGAGCAGGGGAACGGAGACGCTCGGCTGGTCAGCGCCGTCGTAGAACACCTCGATCCAGAGGGCCCGCAGCCGCTCTGGAGGAGCGGGGAGCACGGTCATCCACAGATGACGGAGCACTCCGGGACCCTCCAGGTCTGCGAGCACCACCCGCTCGCCGGCACCGATCACCCTGCTGGGCGCACCCTTGCGACCGCCGGCGACCTGGCCGCCCGCGCCACGGGCCCCGGTCGGATTCTCGAAGGTGATGGCCCTGGCCTCGAGCGCCGGGTCGATGAATGCTGGGTTCATGATCTCGATCATCGATCGCTCTGTCTCCTCGTGGTCGCCGAAACGCCGCACTGGCGAGCGCCGGCGACAACCTCCACGCCGGCATCCGATGTTGGACCCCGATCGGCTGCCACGATCGTCGTCCGGATCGTCGAAGCGATTCCACGGATGCCCATGACCGGCGTCGGTGCCGTCGACAGTGTAGGTCAGCGGCTCGGTTCTGGCCGGCTGAGATCGGCCCCAGTTTGGGAGCCGCAGGCGCGGTGCGCCTGTCCGAGATGATGAGCGCCACGATCGATCACGGTCGTCGTCGGAGAAGCTCGCAACCGTTCCTCTTCGTACTCGGCACCTCGAACCCGTGCCGCCGCTCCCGCCGAGGATCCCGACGGTTCAGTTCACAGCTCCGGCGACCGCGGGTCTGGCGTTCGCACCCTTCAGAAGCTTGTCGACGGCTTCCACGTCAAGCGGACGAGCGAACAGGTAGCCCTGCCCGATGTTCACGTCTTCTGCTTGGAGCAGCATGCGTTGATCGTTGCTCTCGATCCCCTCGGCCACTGTTTCGAGGTCGAGTACCTTGCCAAGCTGGACGAGCGTGTGGACGATCGCTGCGGATTCCTTCGTCTTCGCAACTCCGGATACGAAGGACTGGTCGATCTTCAGAACGTCGATCGGGAACTGTCGGAGGTAGGCGAGCGACGAGTACCCCGTACCGAAGTCATCGATGGCGAGACTCACCCCGAGTGCCTTTAGCAGCTTGAGCCGGACGATGGTCGCCCCGACATCGTGCATCAGGGTGGTCTCCGTCAGCTCCAGAATCAACTCGTTGGGATCGAAACCGCTCGCCGAAAGGGCACCGTGGACGTCGTCGATGATCCGGTCGCGTTCGAGTTGGACGCCCGAGATATTCACCGACATTGCGATGTGATGGCCTTGTCGGTGCCACTCGGCACCCTGGCGGCACGCCTCATCCAGAACCCATCGGCCTACTGGGACGATCAACCCGGTGGATTCGAGTGCCGGGATGAATCGATCGGGTTGTACGACCCCACGCTGCGGGTGTCGCCAGCGCAAGAGCGCTTCCACGCCGATGAACGTTCCAGTGGAGAGATCGACGGTCGGCTGGTACAGCAGAAAGAACTCGCCGTTGTCCAGGGCATGGTGCAGGTCGACTTCAATGGTGCGGTGGTCGTCGATGGCTGTTTGCATCGAGGGCGAAAAGGCCACTGCGCAATGCTTACCTCTGGCCTTGGCCCGATAGAGGGCGATGTCCGCGTCTCGCAGAAGTTCCCCGGGCTGCGCCCGGTCGCCCTCGGCAATGCCGATACTTGCGGTTACCTCCAGGGGGATATCGCTTGCTGCGATCGAAAACGGGGTAGTCAGGACGTCGCGGATTCGCTCCGCCACCACCTCTGACCCGGCGGCGAGCGAGGCTCCCTCAACAAGCACGACGAACTCGTCGCCCCCAAGTCGACCCACCGTGTCCCCTTCACGGAGGGCACCGGTGAGTCTGGCGGCAACACCGGCGAGCAGCTGGTCTCCCGCCTCATGGCCCAGGGTGTCATTGATGTCCTTGAAGTTGTCGAGGTCGAGGAACAGCGCCGCCAGTGGAGTGTGCTGACGTCGGGCGCGCGCCAGCATCTGTTCGGCCCGGTTGAGGATCAACGTGCGATTGGGAAGCCCGGTGAGAGCATCATGGAGGGCCGCATGGGCCAGTTGGTCCTCGGCGTTCTTGCGACGAGTGATGTCGCGGAGGTCGGCGACGAAGCCGTTTACGTTGGGGTCTGCGGTCAGATTGGTGATGGCCGCCTCGAACCAGAGCCAGTCACCGTCAGTGCGCCGGAGGCGGACCTCCTTGTGGATGGCAGAACCGTGAACGCCGGCGGCGGCCATGGCAGCGTGCAGTCCCGCCCTGTCATCAGGATGGATCAAGGTCTCGCCGAGGATGTTTACGACAGCAGTGCTCGAATATCCGAGGACTGATTCGAAGGCCGGGCTGGCGTACTGAAGTTTTCCGTCAGCCCCGGCGATGATCACGATATCGCTCGAACTGGTGACGAGCGCGGAAAAGCGCTGCTCGGACCGGCGCAGATCGGCTTCAAGCGCTTCTCGTCCCGCGGCGGCCGCGCCAAGCAGCTGGATCACGAGTAGCGCTCCGAGAAGACCAAGTGCCGCGACGCCTTGCACGATTGGCTCACGAATGATTGTCGGGGCGAGATGTAGGCCAATGGCCACTTGCCCGACCGCCATGGCGACGGTGGTCCAGACGAGGCAGGGCACCGTCGCCTTTGAGCCGAACAGCTCAAAGGCTGCAGCCGCCCCGAAGAGAAATCCGATGGACAGGATCGGGCCCCACCCTGTGGTGTAGGCGACGATGGCGATGACCAACATGTAGATGCCGATGTAACCGCTCCGGTACCACCGATGATCGGATTCTGACCACAAGGAGGAGTAGAGGAGGCGGATGGTGCCACTGCCAATCAGGACCGCGATGTAGAGCCAGTACGGCTCGAGGGCAATGAGATGAAGTAAGCGGAACAGACAGAGGGTTGCAGCGACAATGGGGAGGGCGAGCACGGTGGGGTCGAGGGCATTCGCTCGCAGCCGTGCCAAAAAGGTTCTCGACGCGAACCGGTTGTCCTCGCCCGCCGCTGGTTCCATGGGGAAGATGTCGGCAACTTCGGAGTCTGACTTGAAGGAGAGGAGAGAGGGTATGCCCTGGCTCTCTGCGGCTGAGCAGGTGGTCAGGTTGTTCATGCAAGCCCACAGGCACCATCTGCCCGGTGGTTCCTCTCAGTACGTCGTGCTAGGGCTTGTCGAAGCGCACCGGGAGCGAGGTGGGAGAGCGGAAGATCACTCCGTGGATGTGGGGATCGGTGTCACCGGGGTCAAGGGCGATGTTGTGAAGTCGATCGAGGACCTTGTTCATCAGTGTTCGGGTCTCGAGCCGGGCCAGGTGCATACCCAGGCACATGTGGGGTCCATGGGCGAAGGCCAAGTGGGGGATGGCGGGCCGAAATATATCGAACTCCTCCGCGTTCTCCCACCTCGTCTCGTCATGATTCGCCGAGCCCAAGCAGGTTGAGACACTGCCACCTTCAGGGATCATCACGCCGGCAATCTCCACCTCGCGTGTTGCTGTCCGATTGATCTGCAAGAGAGGGGGCTCGTAACGGAGGGCCTCCTCGATGGCCTGAGGCAGCAACGATCGGTCCTTGACTACGCCATCAAGCTGATCCCGATGGGTGAGCAGCAGGTAGAGCAGGTTGCCCGACGACCGATAGGTGGTCTCCGCCCCAGCAGGAAGCAAGAGGCGCAAAAAAGCGTAAATGGCTTCGTCGTCAAGCATCTCCCCATCCACTTGCGCCCGAACCAGGTCGCTGATGACGTCATCTCTGGGTTGGTTTCGACGATCGGAGACAATGCCGGCAAAGTACTCACGCAGACTCTCTGATGCGGCCAGACCGCGATCAATGTCCGCCCCCAGGCTGATCAGCTCGATGGACCACCGCTGGAACTGGGCAAAGTCTTCCTCCGGTAACCCCAGGATCCGCGAGATCACCCGAACCGGGAACTCGAACGTGAGTTCTCGAACCAGATCGGCGTGACCCCGCTCAATGAACCGGTCGATCATCTCGTCGACGATGGGGCCAATGAACGCAGGCTCCCAGCGAGCGAGCGACTTCTCCCGAAAGGCTTCGGCTACGAGATTCCGATTCTGGCGGTGCTCGGGGTCGTCCATTCCCAGGATCATGTGGCCCATGACGACGCCTATGGTGGCGTCGTAGCCAGTTGAGGTGAATGTCTTCGGATCGCGGAGCACCCGGGAGCAGTCGTCGTAGCGGAACACCATCCACTCGTCATCGAATTCGATGCCCGGTGGCAGCAGCTCGGGGTTCATGAAGCTGCCTGTCCAAACGGGCTCCTCCAGACGCTTCTTTGCGAATTCGGGATAGGGGTCTCTGACATCTCCCGCCACGGCATCGTTGAACTCATCGAAGGGGTTGTATCCCCTTTCGTCCGTGTCCTTGCTCTGCAGCGTCATTCCTTGACCTCCATCGGTCTCGCGCCTTGCAGCGACTTGGACGCCGCTCCGTCAACTGCCGCTGATTCTGACTCTCTTGTCACAGTATTGACGTCCCAGCGGATGAAGGCACGGATCCATGTCCCGGCACAGTAGACCCATCGGGCAACCCAAGGAGGTCAGTGGTTCCTGTTGTGTCTGGCCTGGTCATCGTTCATCGCCAATGCCACCGACTCGAAGATCTTGGCCGTGTCCGTCTCGATATGACGTCGTGCGGCGAGTAGAAAGAACGAGCCCACGAATGTGATGGGCATGAGGAGCGAGAAGGCCACCCGGTAGTTGCCTCCGAACTCGGTTGCAACCGCTGCAGTTACGACTGGTGCAGCTGCCGCGCCGAACACGATCGAGGCCACATTGAAGGCACCGAAACCGGTCCCGCGAATGTGCGCAGGTACGGCGTCTGAGAGTCCGGCCCGCAGTGCCGGAACCGAGGCAGCAGCCACGAGGAAGGCCAATAGCTGGAGGATGAACACACCGGTGAAGGGCATTGGTATGAACGAGAGCATGAAGAGCGCCCCGCTGATCATTATGCATACACCCGGGATGACCACACGGGCTCCGACGAACCGGTTGATCCAACGGTCGGCCATCATTCCGCCCACCAGGGTTCCAGGGATACCGGCCACTACGACGAGGGCACCGAAGGCAAGGTTCGCCGGCCCCTGGGCGAGGTGAAACTGACGCTCGTAAAACGTGGGCATCCACGTCGCGACGGCGGTCACAACGAACAGAATGCTGGATACTCCGACCAGTGCGTAACGCATGGTGGGGATGGTCAGGATCGTCCGTACGTCTGCTCGGAGTCCGGTGACCATGTCGCCGACGAAACGTGAGAACCCATCGGGAAACAGCGGTTTTTGTTCGGTGGCTAGCTCCATCCCACCTTCATGGGTGACGTGAGACCGGTCCGCAGTACCCCGAGAGGGCTCGGGAAGCCGCCAACAGAGGTAGGCGATCAGGAGACCGGGGAAGATCGAGACTCCGAAGGCGAGACGCCACCCGTAACTGCCGAAATGGGTGCCGAAGAAGGACCCAATGGCCAACCCCAGGCCGAGTCCGACGTAGTTGAGACACTGCTGGATCGAGAATGCCTGGCCGCGGCGTTCGATTCCGTAGTAATCGGCTAGCAGGCTCGAGCCCGATGGGTCGGTCACGGCTTGGCCAAATCCGAGGGCTCCCCGCAGCACTACGAGCAGGCCGAACGCCCCGGCGGGGACCACGCCACCCAGCGCGCTGATCAACGACCAAGCGGTGATCGTGACCGCCATGATCCTGGTCCGGTTCCACCGATCGCCCAGGTAGCTGGCGGGCATGGTGGCAATGCCATTGACCACGATGAATGCTGAGAACAACACGCCGATTGCGAAGTCGCCGACACCGAAGGCCTTCTCGATCTGATTCGAAGTACCTCGGACGATGTACTGGTCGACATTGTCGATCATCGCGGCGAAGCCGAGGACCCACATGGGCCACACCCCGACGCGGGCAATCTTGCCTATGGTTCCCGTCACTGCAGTACCCGCCGCCCGAGGTTCGTCATCCAGCTGAGTTCATTTACTCTGCGACAACTTTGATCAACTGCTGGGCAGGATGTTCCGGACCCCACAGAGTGGGGAACTCCTCGAGAGGCCGGAATCCGTAGGCCAGGTAGAACGCTCTGGTCCTTTTGTATCCTTCGTCGGGGTGCCTGGCGCTCAGGGTCTTCACCTGAAGAAACTCGACGCCGGCGCGGCCGAGGGCGCCTTCGGCATGTCTCAGCATCGTCCGACCGATGCCACGACGATGGTAGTCAGGCAAGACGGCCATTACGCACACCTCGGAGGCGTACGGACTGTGATGGACGAGAGTCAGGAAACCGACATCTTCCCTGTCGATCGAAGCGATGACCGTAGGGGACCGGCCGGCCACGGACACGTAGTCCTCGACGGATTCATGAATCGCGAACCAGGTGGGGAGTGTGCCGAGAATCCTCCGGCACACCGAGCCGGAGCCGCCTGGTTGATCGCGAAGCTGAACGTCGACCTCGGCCACCTGCTGAGTATCCCACCCATCGCAGGCGAACCGAGCGCCGCCTTGAAATGGCCGGCCCGGTGGCTTGCCAGCTCATTTCGTGGACAGGGCCGGCCGTCGTCGGGCAACGCCGCAGACCGTGGTTGACTGGTTTCCGTGAATGGTGCCGCCGAGCCGCCCCACGCCAGTCCGAAGGTCACATTGTATTGGCGACCAGGGTGCGTGTTCTGCCTGCGGCTGCGCCTCGTCTTGCGGTGGCGTCGTCTCTCAGTCCATCAGGTGAACATCTGGGCGGACCCCGAGGCCGCCGCTTTCGTTCGCTCGGTGGCTGACGGCAACGAGACAGTTCCAACCGTCGTCATCGACGGGCACGCCATGGTCAACCCAGCCCCCAGCCACGTGGTAGCCGCCCTTCGTGCCGCATAGGGCGTGCATCGGCGAGCGGTGGACCCTCCGACCAGGGAGCATGAACGGGATCAGGGCGCGATCTTGACGATCGCACTGAGCAGGTGCGGCTGATCCATCGACTCCTGAACGCAGCGAGCGAAGAGCCACTGCGTGAGTCGCTCAGCATCGAGGTCGAGCAGGTCAGCCATTCGCAGAACGAAACCAGCTGGGTCGGCGGCAAGCCGGTCGGGGAAGTTGAGCATGTGCTGGAGCGGGTCGTATGTCGGATCGCCCACGTATGGCTTGGGATCGATTGCCAGCCAAGGCTCCCGGATCGCCGCCAATACGTTGTCCGGATGCAGGTCCGTGAAGAGCAATACGGACCGCTCGGCCGTACCTGGCAAGCTTCGAAACAGCTCAATGCCTGCCCTGGCCAGACCCCGGTCGAGCCGCGGCTCCTGGTCGACGACCGCGGCTTTCTCCTCGTACTCATCGGCCCACCAATTGCACATGGCCTGCAGAGGGCGAAATGGATGTCCAGATGGCGGCTCGATCCACAGCCGGCGTAACAGACCGGTCAGGATCACGTCTTGTTCGTGGGGTGGAAGCGTCTGCGACAGTGTGGTTCCGGGCAGGCAGGGCTCGAGGAGTAGCGCAGTGGTCTCGTTGCTCACCAGGGAATCGAGGAGTCGCACGGTACCGTCGCCGTTCCACGCCCGAAGTCCGTCCCCTTCGTGTAACGCTTCGTCGTGGCGCCATGCGATCTTGAGTATGACCTGGGCACCCGATTTCGTGCGCGCTGGGGCGACCCACGAGGCTTGACCACCAGGCTGAAAGGGTCGGCCCAACTCGAGTAACCACCGTCGTGCCAGTTCGTCAACTACACGCGGCAGGCCCTCCATCCAGGTGCGACGGGTCACGGCAGCGACTCCCCGATCGACCAGAGCGATGTCATGTCCGCTCCCGGCCGCTTCCACAAGCGTCCTCGGGAATTCGAAGTCAGTCATGACACTGTCGTCCCATAGCAAGGGGCCGCGGCCCCGTCCTTGTCGCGCCGATCACAACCATGCCGCCTCTGGTAACCCCACTGCGCACCTCGTTGCCTCACCCGGCGGCAGCGGCCATGAGCGCTGTGAACAGCGGATGGGGGGCAGTCGGAGCACTTGACGTCTGAGGAACGAAGAGACTGGCAAGGAAGAACGGGTGGTCGGGCAGCTCCACAATCCGCTCTTCGCCGCTTTGGTCCACGCCGGATATCAGGAGACCGCCGTCTGCGATGGCATGGACGTAGTCGGGATTGAGCCCGAAGTTGCAGTAGTAGCGCTCCTTGGTGGTCTGCGTACCGTATGCCAGGGCTGCCTTCGTCCCCTCCTTCAGGTGCACGGTCATGGTCTCACCAGCGAGCGAGCATGAGAGGGGCGTGATGAACAGCGTCGAGGCATAGGGGTCGTATTCGGCGTGCTGAGCATCGTCAAAGCCGAGTACGTTCCGGGCGAACTCCAGAACCACATGCTGGAATCCACCACAGGTGCCTAGCAAGGGAATGTCGTGGACCCGTGCGTGCTCGATCGCAGACAGCGCCCCATGGAGGCTCCGGTAAGGGCTCCCCGGAGCAATCACCAGGGCATCGAGAGGATCGAGAATGCCAGAGACATCGGACTCGACCCGTTCGGTGGGGATCCACGCCGCCGTGGATCCCACTCCGAGGGCCCGAGCGGCGTGTTCGACAGCGGGAACGGTGGTCTGGTGGGTCTCCCGCGTTGCGTCGTAGTCCCCGATGATCCCAATGGTGAGCACGCCCCAGCTTCCCAGATCAACGGGGTCCCTTGTCCCGCCTCACGGGGGTGCGCCATACCAAGTCGCTATCTCGTCAGCAGGACCGGCCAGGGATCACAGCGCACGGTAGACCGCGTCGATGAGCGTGCGGTTTCGGCTGCTCTGCCACCTCGGGATGACGTGGTTCGTGGCATAGCCGAAGGCCACGCCGGCGTCGGGATCGGCGAACCCGACGGCGCCCCCGGTCCCGAAATGCCCGAAACTCCGGGGGTTTGGGCCAAAGGGGCGGCGCAGTGTCGTGGGCTTGAATCCGAGACCGAATGAGGTCTCCTCCCCGAGCACCGGACAGAAGCCCTGGGACTGGGTGCGGGTGGCCTCGTGGAGAAGGTCCGGTGACAGGAGCCGGCCCGGCTCCAGTAGGGCGGCGTACATGCGGGCGATCCCGGCGGCGGTGCCGTGCCCGTTGGTCGAGGGGACTTGGGCGCTCCGCCACGGTACCGAGTTGACCACCCCCATGCTCGAGTAGCCGGGCGGGTTGAAGTACCCGAGAGTGACCATTTCCTCCGAATCGGAGCCGATGCCGATCGAACCCCCGCTCCGGGTGCCTCGGGAGCCCATGATGATCTCGGCGCACCGGTCCTGTTCGAGTTCGGGAAGCCCGAACCACACGTCGGCCTCCAGCGGGGTGGTGACCGAGCGCAACCGGACTCCCGGCGTCTCGCCGGAGACGCGTCGGATGATCTCGCCGATCAGTTGTCCGTAGGTGTTGGTGTGATACGCGTGCCGAGTTCCCGGCACCCACCACGCCTTCGTCGCGGCCAGTGCCGACGTCATGCGCTCCCAGTCCCACAGATCGTCATTGGTGAGCGGCTCGCGGATTGCCGGCACCCCGGCTCGGTGGCACAGCGCATGGCGAACCGTGGTGGTTTCCTTGCCTCCTACGGCGTACTCGGGCCACACCGAGGTGATCGGATCATCCAGCCCGATCAGCCCGGCGTCGATCAGCTGCAGGGCGAGCAGTCCCACGATCGGTTTTCCCACCGAGTAGAAGTTGACCAGCGTGTCCGATCGCCACGGAAGACCCGCGGCCGGGCTGGCCCATCCGCCGAACAGATTCACGACCTCTTGCCCGCCCACCATGACGGAGACGGCGGCTCCGACATCACCCCGTTCGGCGAAATTGCCGACGAACGCTTCCCCCACCTCGAGGAACGCATCGTCGCACCACCCGTCGATGGTCGCCTCCATGGGACAAGTCTTGCATCGCAGCATCTGCCGGCCACCGGGGCCGGGTCACCCATCGGCGGCGGCCGGCGGGCATCGGACGGTCAGATCACCGGCCGGATCTGCTCGTCGAGAAAGGTGATCACCGCCTCGGAGAAGGCGTCATTTCGATCGCCGGCGATCATGTGGGCGGCGCCGTCGACCTCGACGACGGTGGCATCGGGGATCCGGGCCAGTAGCTCGTCGACACCCTCCCTGGTTACGACGTCGCTGAGCAGCCCCCACACCAGCATGGTGGGAACGTGGATGTTGCTTACCGCCGCATCGAGCAGCCCGATGAGCCGATCCGGCACCACTTCGGTGCGCTCTTGGGCGATCACCAGGGGATCCCAGTGCCAGTACCACCGGTCGCCACGCTGGCGCAGGACCTTCTTCAGTCCCTGGGGGTTGACTCTCTTGGCCCGGTGGGGGGTGTAGGCCGCGATCGCCTCGGCCGCCGCCTCGAGCGTGTCGAATCCGTCGAATCCCGACCGCATGAATTCCGTGATGCGCCTGATCCCGTCGGCGTTGGTTTTGGGAGTGATGTCCACCAGCACCAGGCCGGAGGAGACCGGTCGGTCGCTGGTCCCCTCGGCGAGCATGGCTGACATGCCACCCAGGGAGGCCCCGACCAGTACCGGGGGCTTCCCCAACTTGTCGCAGACCGCCACGCAGTCGGCGCAGAACGCAGTGAACGAGTAGTCGCCGTTCGGTGCCCAGTCACTGTCGCCGTGGCCGCGTAGGTCGAGGGCGACGGTCCGCCATCCCTGTGCGGCCACGATCTCCGCCGTCGAGCCCCATGCGTGCCTGGTCTGACCGCCTCCGTGGAGGAAGAGCACCGGCCACCCCTCGGGTTCACCGCGCACGTCGGCGACCAGGCGCAGTCCCTCGAACCCCTCGAAGATCATTCGCTCAGCGTCCATGGCCCCATCGTCGCATAGGCACTCGCCGACACGTCTCTGCCATCGACGGTCCCTGCCGTTGGGCGCGCGAGTTCTACTCCTGGCCTCCCGTGGTACCGCCACTCCGGCGGCGGTCATCGAAGAAGCCGGTCAGCTGGGACGATGCCTCCTCGGCCCGCACCCCGGCGGTCACCGGCACCTCGTGGTTCAATCGGGGGTCGGCACACAGGTTGTAGAGCGAGCCGCATGCGCCCCCCTTGAGATCGGCCGCCCCGAAGACCAGGCGGCCGACCCGGGCGGCGACCAGGGCTCCGGCACACATGGGGCAGGGCTCCAGGGTGACCACCAGCGTCACTTCCGACAACCGCCAGCTACCCAGCACGGCGGCGGCGTCCGAGAGGGCCAGCATCTCGGCGTGTGCGGTCGGATCCTCGCGCAGCTCCCGCTCGTTGTGCCGGGACGAGATGACCCGTCCGCCAACGACGGCCACCGCCCCCACCGGGACGTCCCCATGGCGGAGCGCGATGGCGGCCTCCTCCAGTGCCAATGCCATCGCCGACCCGTCGTCGAGGGCCTTCCCACCGTCGTCGTGGTCGCCCCCCGGCGCGGCTCGCGGGATGTTCGGGTCTGTGTCCATGTGGCGGAGGCGGTGGGATTTGAACCCACGGTGAGTTTCCCCACACACGATTTCCAATCGTGCCGATTCGGCCGCTCTCGCACGCCTCCGGGCGCCGGTTTCCGCCCGCAGTTGGCTGGGGGACCGGAACAGCGTCGACAGGCTACAACGCCTGCTGGCACAGGCGGCCGGCTCGATGCCCGCACTGCGCCGCGGCTAACATCGGTGGCGCCCCGGCGTTCAGTGCGGCGGCTGGGTCCTGCGCAACGATCTCCTGTGAATCGAGTCAGGGTCGGAAGGCAGCAGCTCTCAGCGGGTCAGGCCGTGTGCCGCAGCCAATCTGGCCGCCGCACTGAGTGCCGGGGCGGCAGTGGCGGCATCCGGCGGGGGAGCGGGAGCACGGTGGCCGATAGGCTCCCCCGATGTGCCCGACACCCCCGACGACGCTCCGTACCAATCGCTCTACCGGCGATTCCGGCCGTCCACATTCGGCGAGGTGCGCGGTCAGGACCACGTGGTGCTGGCGCTCCGCAACGCAGTGCGGGACGGTCGGGTGGCCCATGCCTACCTGTTCAGTGGGCCGCGTGGCACCGGCAAGACGTCCACGGCCCGGATACTGGCCAAGGCACTCAACTGCACCGACCTTCATGACGGCGAACCGTGCGGAGCCTGCGCCTCGTGTGTCGAGATCGCCAAGGGCACCTCACTCGACGTCCACGAGCTCGACGCGGCCTCCACCAACGGCGTGGAGGCCATGCGCGACCTGGTGTCCCGGGCTGCCCTCGGAACACCCGGTCGCCAGAAGGTGTACATCGTGGACGAGGTCCACATGTTGTCGACGCCGGCATCGAACGCCCTGCTGAAGACCCTGGAGGAGCCTCCGGCACACGTGGTCTTCGTGCTGGCCACCACCGACCCGCAGAAGGTGTTGCCCACCATCCGTAGCCGAACCCAGCATTTCGAGTTCCGCCTGCTCGGACCGGAGACGCTCGGGGACCTGCTCAACGACGTTCGCCGCCAGGCCCACCTCGACGTCCCCGACGAGGCGCTGGACCTGGCCGTGCGCCGGGGAAGGGGTTCGGCCCGCGACGCACTGTCCGTGCTCGACCAGGTGGTGGCCTCCGACTCCGTCGACGACGATCTGCCCGAGCTGGACGAGGTGGTCGAGGCCCTGGCCGAGCGGGACGTCGGCCGTGCCCTGGTGGCGGTGGCCCACCTGGCGTCGGCCGGGTACAGCCCGCAGCAACTGGCCGGGGATCTGGTCGACCATCTCCGGCAGGGATTCTTGACCCTGGTGGCCCCCGATCTGGTGGCGATATCGGAGACCGAGCGGGATGCCCGCTCCTCGCAGGCGGAACGGGTGGGACTGGCCGCGCTGGTCCGCTCCATGGAGGTGCTCGGAGAGGCCCAGGTCTCCATGCGGGACGCGCCCGACCCCCGGGTCACCCTCGAGGTGGCCCTGGTCCGGCTAGCACATCCTGAGGCTGACGATTCGCCCGAGGCCCTGTTGGTCCGCATCGAGCGACTGGAGGCGTCGAACCGGGCCGCTCCCTCGCCTCCCGCGGCCGCTCGTCCTCCGGCCGGCCCTGATCCGGTGGTGCCCGACGACAAGGCCGATACGCCACCGCCACCCGCTCGTAGGACGGTGGGCGCGGTCCGACGCCAGTCGGGACCGGCACCGGTAGATGCTCCATCGAGGGCGCCGACCCCGGACACGGTCCCCCCGCCCCCTGTGGTCGACGACGCCGGAGCCGGGTCGGCTCCCTTCCCCTCGCCGCGACCAGCTGGTGCAGGCCTGGGGCGACCACGTCATCGGTGGCCTGCGGCCCAAGGCGAAGGCATTGTTCCAGGCGGGCCGGTTCGTGGGGGTGGCGGACGACAAGGCCGTCTTCGGACTGCCCAACGAGACCCACCGGAAGCGCTGCGAGGAGGTGCGGGGAGAGATCGAGTCTGCGCTGTCCGGTCACTTCGGCCGTCAGGTGGGGTTGGTGCTGGTCGTCGATTCGGGAAGCCCTGCCGGCGGCAGCGATCCGGCGGTGTCGCCGAGTGCCGCGGCCGACTCGCCGTCGGCCTCCGTTCCGGCGCCGCCCGATCCCGGGGCACCGTCGCCCCGCTCCTCCACCCCCCCGCCGGTACACCCCGAGGAGCGAGCAGCCGACGAGATCGAGGATCTCTCGACGTTCGACGAGTCCGAGCTCGGGGAGGTCGCCCAGGTGGATAACTCGGCGACCTCCCGGGTCATGCAGGCCTTTCCGGGTGCCGAGGAGGTCGGTTAGGTGGCGATCTTCTCCGGGCCCCTGCAGTCACTCATCGACGAGCTGGGCCGCCTCCCCGGTGTCGGGCCCAAGTCGGCTCAGCGCATCACCTTCCACCTCCTCAAGGTGGCCCCCGAAGACGCACTCCGGCTGGCCGAGGCGATCATCGCGGTCAAGGAGCGCATCACCCTGTGCCCGACCTGTTTCAACGTCGCCGAAGGTGGCCTCTGCGCCATCTGCCTCGACGACCGGCGTGACGCCACCTCGGTCTGCGTGGTAGAGGATCCGCGCGACATCGTCTCGGTGGAGAAGACCGGCGAGTTCTCGGGGCGCTACCACGTCCTGCAGGGTGCCCTCAACCCGATCGAGGGAATCGGACCCGACCAACTCCGGGTTCGCGAACTGTTGGTTCGGGTGGAGAAGGAGGGCATCGCCGAGGTCATCTTGTGCACCAATCCCAACCTCGAGGGCGAGGCCACCGCTATGTACCTGGCCCGGTTGCTGAAGCCGATGGGGCTGTCGGTCACCCGTATCGCCAGCGGCCTCCCGGTGGGTGGCGACCTCGAGTACGCCGACGAATTGACGCTGGGGAGGGCCCTCGAGGGTCGGCGCGAAGTAGAGGCGTAGTCGGCACCGTCCCGCCCACGTGGGGCACGATGAGGGGATGGCCCATCCCGGTCGGGCTCCCGTCCGACACCTGTGGCTCCTACGGCACGGAAAAGCGGCGTCGGACGCGCCGTGGGGCGGGAGCGACCGCGAGCGTCCGCTGACTGCTCGGGGCCGGCGTGACGCGGCCGCCCTCGGCAGACGACTGGCCACCGAGCAGCCGGTGCTCGGCCTCGAGGGCGTTCCACCGCCTGCGTTGGCCATCTGTTCGGCCGCAGTGCGGACCCGCCAGACTGCCGACCTGGTGGCCAAGGCCATGGGCGGGCGTCTCCCGGTCGACAGCTACCGCTCCCTCTATGACGCCGGCACCGATGTCGTCCTCGGGTATGTGGGCGAGATCGACAATGCCGTTAAGAGCGCGCTAGTGGTGGGACACAACCCGACCGTGTACCAGGTGGGATTCGAGCTGGTCGGCGACGGGGAGGACGACCGGTCGGCCGCCGACCGGGCCGCCCTCGAGTCCCACCGGTTCCCGACCTGCGCCCTGGCCGTGCTGACCCTCGACGTGCCGGCATGGGAGGACATGGTCCCTGGGTGCGGGGGGCTGGCCGGCCTCTTCAAGCCGCCATACTGAGCTCCCGGCCCGACCGCCGTTCGTGGATCAGAGCGTGCGCAGGATGGCGGCATCACCCTGTCCGCCGCCGCCGCACAAGCTCACCGCGGCGGTGCCGCCTCCGCGACGCTTGAGCTCCAAGAGGGCGGTGAGGGCCACCCGGGTGCCCGACATACCCACCGGGTGACCGAGGGCGATGGCACCACCGTTGACATTGACGATGTCCTCGCTGATGCCGAGGTCGTCGCGCGAAGCGCACCCCACTGCGGCAAAGGCCTCGTTGATCTCGAAGAGGTCGATGTCCTTGACGGCCAAGCCGGCCTTTGCCAGCGCCACCGACGTGGCGTGGGACGGCTGGTGCAGCAACGACGGATCGGGACCGGCCACCTGGCCATAGGCGACCAGCTCCCCGAGCGGGGAGCACCTCAACTCCTCGGCCTTGGCCTTGGACATCACGATGACCGCGGCGCCGCCGTCGGAGATCTGGGAGGCGTTGCCGGCGGTGATGGTGCCGTTCTTGTCGAACGCCGGTCGTAGCTTGCCCAGCGACTCGGCCGTGGTCTCGGGGCGGACACCCTCATCGGTGTCGACCACCAGGGGGTCTCCCTTTCGCTGGGGGACCTTGACCGGAATGATCTCCTCGGCGAACTTCCCGTCCTTGATGGCGGCTGCCGCCCGTTCGTGGGAGAGGGCGGCAAAGGCGTCCTGGTGCTCGCGTGAAACGCCGTCGGCGCCGTTGTAGCGCTCGGTCCCCAGGCCCATGGCGCAGTTGTCGAAGGCGCAGAACAGGCCGTCGTACATCATCGAGTCGACCATGGTGGCATCCCCGATCCGGTACCCGGCACGAGCACCGGGCAGCAAGTAGGGGGCCTGGGTCATCGACTCCATACCACCGGCGACCACGATGTCGGCCTCACCGGCGTTGATCATGAGGTCGGCCAGGTAGATGGCGTTGAGACCGGACAGGCAGACCTTGTTGACCGTGGTGGCGGCCACAGTCATCGGGATGCCCGCCTTCGCCGCGGCTTGACGGGCAGTGATCTGGCCCGCCCCGGCCTGGATCACCTGCCCCATGAACACGTAGTCGACCTGGTCGGGTGCCACCCCGGCCCGTTCGAGGGCACCGGCGATGGCAAAGCCACCGAGCTCGGAGGCCGCAAAACCACCGAGGGCACCGGCGAGCTTGCCGATCGGAGTGCGGGCACCTGCGACGATGACGGTTCCGGGCATGACGACCTCCGCGGCCTACTGGCCTGCTCAGGCGGCGATCCCCCCACGGGCCCGCCACAATGACTGACCCATGATATGACCTCGCCGGGCCTGGTGACCACACGAGGGCAGCGTGGCCCCCGGGGAGCGATCACGGCGACAGGAGCCGGGACCCGGCGGCGGCGAGCGGACTATCCTCGCTTGCCATGCAGGAGTTCCTTTCCGCCATCCAAGCTGACGCTTCCGGCGACGAGCTGTCCGCAATCCCGCTTCCCGACTCCTACCGCGCCGCGTTCGTGCTCCGCGACGAGGTCGGGATGTTCGACGGCCTGGCATCCGAGGACAAGGATCCGCGGAAGTCGCTCCATGTGAGTGAGGTGGCCGTCCCCGAGCTGGCCCCCGACGAGGCCTATGTGGCGGTGATGGCCAGCGCAATCAACTTCAACACCGTCTGGACCTCGATCTTCGAGCCGCTGCCCACGTTCGGGTTCCTCGACCGGCTGGGCAAGGAGAGCAAGTGGGGGAAGAGGCACGCCCTCGACTACCACGTGGTCGGGTCGGACGCCTCCGGCGTGGTGCTGCGCACCGGGTCGGCCGTCCGTCTCTGGAAGCCGGGGGACCGGGTCACCGTTCACTGCAATTATGTCGATGACCAGAGCCCGAGCGCTCACGATGACTCGATCCTGGCCGACAACGAGCGCATCTGGGGATTCGAGACCAACTTCGGGGGCCTGGCCGACCTGGCCGTGGTCAAGGCCAATCAACTCATGCCCAAGCCCCGGCACCTGACCTGGGAGGAGGCCGCGGCCAACGCCCTGTGCAACTCGACGTCGTACCGGATGCTGGTGTCGAAGAACGGTGCCAACATGAAGCAGGGCGACAAGGTCCTGGTGTGGGGGGCCTCGGGCGGACTCGGCGCCTATGCCGTCCAGTACGTGCTCAATGGCGGGGGGACGCCGGTCGGGGTGGTCTCGTCTCCCTCCAAGGTCGACCTCCTCCACGACTTGGGGGTGGAAGCGGTCATCGACCGCAAGGTGGCCAACTACCGCTTCTGGAAGGACGAGCACACCCAGGACGAGTCCGAGTGGCGACGGTTGGGAAAGGACATCCGTGCCCTGGTGGGTGACGACGTTGACATCGTCTTCGAGCATCCCGGACGCCAGACCATGGGTGCCTCGGTGTTCGCAGCCAAGCGGGGCGGCACCATCGTGACCTGCGCAGCGACCTCGGGCTACATGATCGAGTACGACAACCGCCACCTGTGGATGAAGCTCAAGACCATCAAGGGGTCACACTTCGCCAATTACCGTGAAGCATGGGATGCCAACCAGCTGGTGTGCGAGGGCAAGATCCTTCCGCCGCTGTCAGCGGTGCACACGCTCGAGGGGGTCGGTGACGCCGCCTACCAGGTGCACCAGAATCTCCACGAGGGGAAGATCGGCGTGCTCTGTCTCGCCCCCGAGGAAGGGTTGGGAATCGACGACCCCGAATTCCGCGCCGAGGTCGGCGAGGATCGGATCACGCTCTTCCGTCGGCACGGAGCATGAAGCTGCGCACGGCATGACCGCGCCCCAGCTGACCGAGATCGATCATGTGGCCATCGCCGTCCACGACCTCGACTCGGCCATCGCTTACTACGCCGACACATTCGGGGCCACCGTCACCCATCGAGAGCGGGTCGATGGCGATGGCGTCGAGGAGGCGCTGTTGAAGGTGGCGGACAGTTACATCCAACTTCTGACACCCACCCGTGAGGACTCTCCGGTGGCCAAGTACCTGGCCAACAATGGCGAGGGGCTCCACCACGTGGGGTACCGGGTGGCCGACTGCGCCGAGGTCCTCCAGTCGGTCAAGGACCATGGGGGCAAGGTCATCGACCAAGTGCCGAGGCCGGGGTCGAGGGGTACCACCGTGGCCTTTGTCCATCCCAAAGGCGCATTCGGTACCTTGATCGAACTCGTCCAGGAGTGAACTGGGGCGTCGATGGACATCGCCACCTCGACGTCCGCTGACACTCCGGTGGAAGCAGTTGTCGTCGACCCGCTGTCGAGTGATGTTCCCACCATCCCTGTCACCACCGACCCGAGCCGACCGCCGGTGGCCGTCCCCTCGATGACGGTGCCATCCCCATCGCTCCTGACCACGCCAATTCCGATCGCACCCTTTCCGGAGTCTTCGCCTCGGGAGGCACCACCGAGTTTATGTAACGCTGTTACAGAAACTCCAGAAGAGACTTCAGCCGACCCGAACCCGCGCGACTCGGCCTCACCCGACCCGGACCCGCCCGACCCGACCCCGCCCGACCCGGCCTCAGCCGACCCCAACCCGCCCGACCCGACCCCGCCCGACCCGGCCTCAGCCGACCCCAACCCGCCCGACCCGGCCTCAGCCGACCCCAACCCGCCCGACCCGGCCCACGCTCCGGCCGGCTTCCCGCCGGACGTCGCCGCCAAGCTGCGGTGCTACGTCTACCTGCTGGTCGATCCCCGCAGCGGGCGGGTCTTCTGCGTCGACCGGGGCCGGGGCGACCGGTGCTTTCGCCACGTCGCCGCGGCCGGCGAGCCCGCCGACCGGCAACCAGGTACTCCGGGTCGGCGCCCGAAGTTCGCCATGCTCGAGCGGATCCGACAGATCGAGGCCGAGGGCCGTCCCGTGCGCATCGACATCCTGCGCTACGGGCTGAGTGCCTCGGAGGCATCACTAGTGATGGCCTCTGCCAGCGACGCACTCGGGCTGCCGGTGGATTCCGAACCCGGAAGCCAGCGCGGCTCGGCTGCCGAGGTGGGCTCCCGGTTGGCCAAGCGGGCCAAGTTCAAGCGTGAGCATCAGGTGGTGCTGTTGCGAGTCGGGGGCACCGGCGCCGACTCCACCTATGAGCGTGCCCGTCATGGCTGGCGGATCGGGAGACGCTGGATGGACCTCGGCTCCCCCCGGTCGCCCCGGTGGGCCCTGTTGGTGGTGGCCGACGTGATCGAGTCGGTCTATCGGATCGAGCGGTGGGAACCGACCCCCGGCACCCCGTCCGGGCCGGCCCCGCGGGCTGCGACGCCGGTCGGACGCTACTCACTGGTCGGGTCACCCGATCCTGAGCTCGAGGACCGCTACGTGGGCAAGAGCGTCGCCGCCTACCTGGGGGATGGCGCACCGAGCCAGGTCACCTATGTGCGGTGCGGGCCCCATTGGGTGAACACCGCCCGTTGACCGGCCTGGTGACCGACCCATTGACCGCCCGTTGGCCGGACTGGTGATCGACCCGTTGACCGGCCTGGTGACCGACCCATTGACCGCCCGTTGACCGGCCCGGTGACGGGGTGCCGACGGCTGGTCCGATAGCCTCACGGTCCATGGATCACCCGATGACCCAGCGGCTCGAGGAATTGGCCGAGCGTCGTGAAATGGCCCGAAATGCCGGGTCCCCACGGGCCGTGGAGAAGCATCACGCCAAGGGGAAGATGACCGCCCGCGAGCGGATCGACTACCTGGTGGACGACGGTTCCTTCCAGGAGCTGGACATGCTGGCCCGGCACCGTGCCTATGGCATGGGGTTGGAGGAGAACCGGCCCTACACCGACGGCGTGATCACCGGCTTCGGCACCATCGACGGCCGACGGGTGTGCGTGTTCAGCCAGGATTTCACCGTGTTCGGTGGGGCACTGGGCGAGGTCTTCGCCGAAAAGATCCACAAGGTGATGGACCTGGCATCCTCGATCGGGGTGCCGATGATCGGGCTCAATGACGGGGCGGGCGCCCGCATCCAAGAGGGCGTGGTCTCGCTCCACTCCTACGGCGGCATCTTCCACCGCAACGCCCAAGCCTCGGGAGTCATCCCCCAGATCAGCGTCATCCTCGGTCCCTGCGCTGGAGGTGCGGTCTACAGCCCGGCCATGACCGACTTCATCTTCATGGTCCAGGGAACCAGCCACATGTTCATCACCGGCCCCGACGTGGTCAAGACGGTGACCGGCGAGGACGTGACTCTCGAAGAGCTCGGTGGGGCGATGAGCCACGCCACCAAGTCGGGGGTGGCGGCGTTCGTGGCACCCGATGAGAAATCGTGCCTCGACGACGTCCGCTACCTGTTGAGTTTCCTGCCCTCCAACAACCTGGAGGAGGCCCCGCTGGTCGTCTCGGGCGACGATCCCGATCGTCTCACCCCTGAGCTTGTGGACCTGATGCCGGCATCACCGAATCAGCCCTACGACATGAAGAAGGTCATCGAGGCGGTGGTCGATGACGGTGACTTCTTTGAGGTCAACCACCACTGGGCCATGAACCTAGTGTGCGGGTTCGCCCGGATCGACGGGCGGACCGTCGGGATCGTGGGGAACCAGCCCCAGATGCTGGCCGGAGTGCTGAATATCGACGCCTCGGAGAAGGGGGCGCGCTTCGTGCGCACGTGCGATGCCTTCAACGTCCCCCTGATCACCTTCGTCGACGTCCCCGGATTCATGCCGGGCACCGACCAGGAGTACGGCGGGATCATCCGCCACGGAGCCAAGCTTCTCTACGCCTACTGCGAGTCGACGGTTCCGCGGGTGCAGATCATCACCCGCAAGGCCTATGGCGGTGCCTACGTGGTGATGAACTCCAAGTCCATCGGCGCAGATCTCGCCTATGCCTGGCCGTCGGCCGAGCTCGCCGTCATGGGCCCCGAGGGTGCGGTGGAGATCGTCTACCGGCGGGACCTGGCCGAAGCTGCCGATCCGGTGGGGAGGCGCAAGGAGCTGGTGGAGGAGTACACCGAGCGCTACGCCAACCCGTACGCCGCTGCCGAGCGGGGGTATGTGGACGACGTGATCGACCCCGCCGAGACACGCAGGGTGCTGGTGAGGAGCCTGGCCCTGTTGGTCTCCAAGCGCGAGGACCTGCCCAAGCGCAAGCACGGGAACATGCCGCTGTGAGCGACCATCCGGGCCCACCGGTCGGGGCAGAGACCGTCGTGGCCGTCGCCACTCCGGAAGGCATCGCCCGTCGGCCCGAGGTGGACCCGGTGGTGATGGCGGTGCTGGCCGCCGCAGTCGATCAAGCGTGGCCCCGGCCCCGGGTGGCCCGTGTGCCGGAGCCGAGCAGGACACCGGTGTGGAGATTCAGCGGGCGGTGGTGGTCGAGACCGGCGCCGACCCGTCGGGTGCGTCCCTGGGCCTGAGCCGCTCAGGCGACCAGTCCGGTCCGGTGGGACTCGGCCAGCCCCACCAGGTCGTCCATCATCCGGCCGATCTCGAAGTCCTTGGGGGTGTACACGCGCGACACCCCTTTGCCCAGCAGGATGTCGGCGTCCTCGGGGGGGATGATCCCCCCGACCACCACCGGAGCCTCCACCCCGGCGGCCCGGAGCCGATCGACCACCTCGGGTACCAGCTCGAGGTGGCTCCCCGAGAGGATGGAGATGCCGACGACGTCGACGTCCTCGTCGCGGGCGGCAGCGGCGATCTCGGCCGGTGACAGGCGGATGCCCTGGTAGACGACCTCGAACCCGGCGTCACGGGCGGCCACCGCGATCTGCTCGGCGCCGTTGGAATGACCGTCGAGGCCGGGTTTGGCCACCAGGAGCTTGGGCGGCCCGCCGGAGCGGGCGGCCATGGCCTGCGACCGGGTCAGCACCGCCCGGAACTCCGCTCCGCGATGCCCCACGCCACCGGCCACACCGGTCGGGGCCCGGTACTCGCCGAACACCTCTCGCAATGCCCCGGCCCACTCACCGGTTGTCCCCCCGGCATGAGCGAGGACGACGGTGGCCGGCATGATGTTGTCCGACCCCTCGGCCGCCCGCTTGAGGTCGTCCAAGGCCCGTTGCACCGCGGCCCCGTCCCGCGCCGACCGCCACGCCTCCACGTCGGCGCGCAGCTCCGACTCCACCGCCGGATCGACCCGCAGGATCGAACCCACCGACTCCAGCTCGCCGGTCCCGGCCGGGCCGGCCTCGGGCGCCAGCGGCGACTCGGCCGTCTCGGTGAAGCAGTTGACCCCGACCACCTGCAACTCCCCGGTCTCGATGCGCCGGACCCGTTCTGCCTGGCTGCCGACCAGGCGGGCCTTCAGCTCGTCGATGGCCTCGAACGCCCCTCCCAGACCCAGCACGTCCTCGAGTTCGGCCCACGAGGCCTCGGCCACTTCGGCCGTCTTCTTCTCGATGACCACCGAACCGTCGAAGATGTCACCGTATTCGAGCAGGTCCGACTCGAAGGCGAGGATCTGTTGGATGCGAAGGGACCACTGTTGGTCCCAGGGGCGGGGAAGTCCGAGCGCCTCGTTCCACGCCGGGAGCTGCATGGCTCTGGCCCGGGCCCGCTTGGACAGGGTCACGCCCAGGGACTCGAGCACGATGCGGGGGACGTTGTTCTCCGGCTGTGCCTCGGTCAGCCCGAGCGAATTGACCTGCACGCCGTAACGGAATCGGATCAACTTGGGATCGGTGACGCCATACCTCTCGGTGCACACCCGTTCCCACAGGGCGGTGAATGCCCGCATCTTGCAGGTCTCCTCGACGAACCTCACCCCGGCATTGACGAAGAACGAGATGCGCCCGACAACCTCGGGGAAGTCGCCCTCGGGGATCTGGCCCGAGTCACGGACCGCGTCGAGCACACCGATGGCGGTGGCCAGCGCATAGGCGACCTCCTGGTGCGGGGTGGCCCCGGCCTCTTGGAGGTGGTAGCTGCAGACATTGATCGGATTCCATTTGGGAACGTGCCGCACGGTGTAGGCGATGGTGTCCACGGTCAACCGCCGGCTGGGAAGCGGGGGGAAGATGAAGGTGCCCCGTGAGAGGTACTCCTTGACGATGTCGTTCTGGGTGGTGCCCGACAGCACGACCGGGTCCACCCCATGGTCTTCGGCATTGGCGATATAGAGGCCGAGCAACCACGCCGCGGTGGCGTTGATGGTCATCGAGGTGTTCATCGACTCGACGGGGATCTGATCGAGCAGCTGGGACATGTGGCCCAGATGGGCGACCGGGACACCGACCTTGCCCACCTCGCCTGCTGCCTCGGGCGCATCGGGGTCGTACCCGATCTGGGTGGGCAGGTCGAAGGCGATCGACAGGCCGGTCTGTCCCTTGGCCAGGTTGGTCCGGTACAGCTCGTTGGACGCTTTGGCCGTCGAATGGCCCGAATAAGTGCGCATCACCCATGGCTTGTCCCGGGGAGCGACTGAAGGTGGAGTCCCCTCGGCCGGTGCCCCTCTGCCCCGCTCGTGCACGTCGCTCATCCCTCCATTGTTGCCGTGGATGGTGGCGCGGAGAAATGCACTAGAACGCGCTCTCGTTTTGGCACCTGGGGACGGTGATCGATCCGACCAGCAGGCGACCGGCTCCCGCGCCGGCGTGGGGACACCGGCACCTGCGGTTATTTCCGGTAGTCGAGGAAGCCGCGGCCGGATTTGCGACCGAGCTGCTCGGCCGCCACCATCCGGCGCAGCAGCGGCATGGCAGCGTAATTCGGGTCGCGGTACTCGTCGTAGAGGGCGTCGAGGATGGCCAGCGACGTGTCCAGGCCGACCAGGTCGAGGAGGGCGAAGGGGCCCATGGGGAAACCGCAGCCACCCTTCATGGCGATGTCGATGTCGTCGACGGTGGCCACCCCCTGCTCGTAGAGCCGGACGGCATTGTTCAGGTAGGGGAACAACAGGGCGTTGACGATGAATCCGGCCTGGTCCTTGACCTCGACCGGTGACTTGCCGCACGACTCGGCGAACTGGCGGGTGGCCGCCATCGTCTCGTCCGATGCGGTCAGCGGTCGGACCAGCTCGACCAATTCCATCACCGGCGCCGGGTTGAAGAAGTGGACGCCGCAGACCTTGTCCGGCCGACCGGTCTGCATGGCCAGCTCGATGACCGGGAGGGTCGAGGTGTTGGTGGCCAGGATGGTGCTGTCGCCGGTGATCCGGTCCAACTCGTTGAAGAGCTCCTTCTTCACGGCCAGGTCCTCGATCACCGACTCGATCACCAGATCGACGTCCTTGAGGGCGCCGAGATCGGACGTGCCGGTCACACGGGCCAGCGCCTCGTCGCGCTCGGCCTCGGTCCGCTTGCCCTTCTCGATCTGCCGGTTGAGCGACTTCTCCAGTGCCGCCAGTGTGGCGTCGGCCGTCGACTGGCTGCGTGACCGGAGGACCACCTCGAATCCGTTGACTGCGGCCGTCTCTGCGATGCCCGACCCCATGATTCCCGAGCCGACGATTCCCACGCGTGCGATTGACATAGGGGACGATGCTAGCGGTGCCCTGCCCAGTCCCGCAGATGGAGATCGTCGGGGTGGGCCACAACGGTCGTCACCCGGGAGCCAGGGGCGGAATTCCCCGTCCTTCGGTGCCGTGCCGGTGCGCTGATCGGCCGTGCCGGTGCGGCGCCATGGCATTGCGCTTGCCTTTCGCCGACCCTACCGACACGATGTGGCCATGGACAGCGCTGCGGATGAGTCCCAACAGACGGACCTCGGGTCCCGGGCCCCCGGCTCGGGCAAGGCTGCGGCAGCACCGTCGAGCACCGCCAAGCGCACCGCCAAGGGCACCGCGTCGAAGTCGTCGTCTGACGGGTCCGGCCGTCGCGCCGCGGCCTCGACGGCAAAGACGGTGAAGTCGCCCAGGGCGGCAAAGAAGCCGTCCAAGACGGACACGCCGGCCCGCCGTTCGACCGATCGGACGACCGTCAGTTCATCGGCCGGCCAACGCGGCGGTGCCGGTGTGGTGCCCGCCGATCCGGGGGGCGACCCTGGCCGCGTCGGTTCCGGAGCCGGGCCCTCTACAACCGCCGGATCCAGCGGGAGAGCGAGCACTGGCCGCTGGTGACGCAGCTGGGCGCGTGGCTGTTCTCCCACCCGGGCCTGTTGCTGTCCGTCCTCGGCACCCCTCCTCGGGTGGAGGTCGACGGTCGAGTGCTCAACCGGAGCACCCAGGCGGTGTTGGCCCTGGCCAACCGTGTGGAGGCGCGTTCGGCCACCGGACCGGGTGGGACGGTGGTCTACGACCCGGTGGTGATGCGCCGCCAACTCACCCGCATGGCGCGGCTGGCCATGCCGATCCGCACCGACGTCCACGTCACCGGGCGGGTCATCCCCGGCCCCCCCGGCGCGCCCGACATCCCGGTGCGGGTCTATCGGCAATTCGGCACCGGGATCGGGACCGATGCCGGGAGCCGTCCCGGCGCCATCGTCTACTTCCACGGCGGGGGGTGGGTGACCGGTGATCTCGACTCCCACGACTCGCCGTGCCGCCTGCTGGCCGCGGCCAGTGGGTGCATCGTGGTGGCCGTGGGCTACCGGCTGGCCCCCGAGGACCCGTTTCCCGCCCCGGCCGACGACGCCATTGCCGCCTATGGGTGGGTCCAGCGTCACAGCGACGAGCTCGGTCATGCCCCCGGACAGGTCGGGGTCATGGGCGACAGCGCCGGAGGCAACCTGGCCGCCGTGGTGGCCTTGGAGACCCGCCCGGGGGCGGAGTCGGCGGCCGCCGACGTCCCCCCACCGGTAGCGCAGTGCCTGGTCTATCCCGCCCTCGACGTCCGCTTCGATTCGGCGTCGATGCGCACCCTGTCCGACGGGTTCTTCCTCACCAGCGAGAGCATGGAGTACTTCCGGTCCACCTACCTCCCCGACGTCGAGGAACGGCAGTCGGGCAAGGCCTCGCCGCTGCTGGCCGACGACCACCGCGGGCTGGCTCCCGCGCTGGTGGTGACCGCCGGGTTCGACCCACTCCGCGACGACGGGGCCAACTATGCCGACGCCTTGCGGCGTTCGGGCGTCGAGGTCGAGTACCGCTGCTACGACGACCAGGTGCACGGGTTCATGGGCATGGGCTTCCTCTCCGACTCACTGGCCCTGGCCACCGAGATCTGCGATGCCATGGGCCGGTTGATGCGCCGGTCGATGCGGGCCGGGACCGAGGGCGAGGCCGTTCCCCACTGATCGGTCGGGGCCGACTGCTGCCTCCCCGCCCTGCCTCTACAGTTGGGCGATGCACCAGACTCCGGGGATCCTGGCCTTGGTCGGCGGTGGCGAGTGGAGCCCCGGCTGCACCTTCGACGCCGAGTTCTTGGCCGCGTCCGGCTCCGACAAGGTGGTGGTGCTCCCCACCGCGGCTGCCTACGAGCATCCTGAGCGGTTGGTGGTGGAGGCGGGCGAGTGGTTTGCCCCGCTGGGCGGCCAGGTCGAGGGGCTGATGGTCCTGTCCCGCGCCGACGCCGAGGACCCGGGAGCGGCCCGGGTGATCGAGGGGGCCAGCTTCGTCTACCTGTGCGGCAGCTCACCCATGCATCTGCGCAGTGTGCTGAAGAACTCCGCGGTCTGGGGGGCCCTGTGTGGGGCATGGCGCGGCGGGACGGTGGTGGTCGGCTCCTCGGGGGCGGCGATGGCACTGACCGACCCGATGGTCGATGCCCGGGGCGGGGGGCTCACCATCGGGCTGGGACTCCTGACTGGTCTGGCCGTGGTGCCCCACTTCGGTGACACCCAAGAGGACGAGCATGGGGAGAAGCTCCACCGCTCCGTGCAACTGGCGCCCGCCGGCACCCCGGTGGCCGGCATCCCCGAGCGGACCGCCCTCATCCGCGAGCCCGACGGTCGGTGGCGGTCGTCCGGAGTGGGCGACGTGGCGGTGTTCCTCGACGGCGCCCCGGCCGATTCCGGAATGGGGGCGCTGCCGGCCTGACCGCGCTCAGTCGGCCTCGGTGATGGTCACCGATTCGATGACCACTTCCTCCGAGGGTGCCCCGCTCCGGCTGCCCACCGACTCGATGGCTTTCACCACGTCGAGCCCGTTGGCCACCTTGCCGAAGAGCGAGTAGCTGGGCGGCAGGGCGGTCCCGTCCGGCCCGCTCACAATGAAGAACTGGCTGCCGTTGGTGTTGGGACCGGCATTGGCCATGGCCAGCGAGCCGATCTCGTAGCGGCCGGGGGCAGGCAGCTCGTCGTCGAAACGGTACCCGGGCCCACCCCGCCCCGAACCCTCCGGGTCGCCACCTTGAAGCATGAAACCCGGGATGATCCGATGGAAGACGATGCCGTCGTAGTAGTGCCAGCGGGACAGGAAGACGAAGTTGTTGACGGTGCTCGGTGCGGCGTTGGCGTCGAGGGCGACGACCATGGTGCCCTTCGAGGTGACCACCTCGGCGGTGTAGCGCTTGGCCGGGTCGATGACCATGGGCGGCGGTCCGTCGAAGCGTTGCTTCTTCGGGCTGGAGCCGTCGGCGGCAGGTACCTCTGGGGCCATGGTCCTACTCCTTGTCTTCTGGTTCTCTTCTGGTTGTCTTCTGGCTGGTCGGAGGAACGGGAACGCTACGGCGCGGCCGGTGGGCCGGCCGCCGGCGGTCAGGACTCGGTGACGGTCACCGAGAGCATGCGGTGGATGACCTTTGGTGGGGTCCCGTCGTCGGAGGAATCGCCATCGGCGTTGATCTTGTTGACCACGTCCTGCCCCGCGGTGACCTGGCCGAACAGCGCATAGTCGGGTGGGAGCGACTCGCCCTCCGAACCGGCCACGATGAAGAACTGGTTGCTCGAGGTGCCGTTGGGGGCGGAGGACGTCTTGGCCATGGCCAGCGATCCGATCGGGTACTGGGGAGAGGCGGTGGTGGGTACCTCGCCCTGCACCGTGTACCCGACCCCCCCGGTCCCGGTCCCGGTGGGATCGCCGGTCTGGTCCATGAAGGTGGGAATCACCCGATGGAAGGTGACGCAGTTGTAGAACTTCTGGTTGGCCAGGAACACGAAGTCGTTCGCCGCCACCGGCGCCGTCTTGGCATCGAGCACGGCGGTGATCGTCCCCAGGTCGGTCTTGATGGTCGCCGTGTAAGTTTTGGTGGGGTCGATGGTCATCGCCGGTGGTGACTTCCACTGGGGGTTGGGCAGTGTCGCCGTCGGACTGGCCGGGCACCCTGCGGCCTTGGACGCCTGATCGGCGGTCAGCTGAGCCGTCGACGTTGCCGTGGTCGTCGACGTCGTCGAGGTGGCGGAGCTGGACTTGTTGCGAGCCGAAGAGCTTCACGGAGATACCGACCACGGCGGCGGCGATGACGATCACGATGATCGTTCGGCGGAGGGACCGCTTGCGCTTCTGGGACTTCTGCTCCTGCGCCAGCCGGGCCTGGCGGCCGGCCTTCTGTCGCTGACGCTTCTCGGTGGACACGGGGGATCAGGGTAGTCGCTGACACCCCGGGGGTAGGCGTCGGTCAGCGATCGGGGAGCGGGGGCACCGAACATGCCCCTGTAGCCTTGGTGCCCATGTCGCTGGTGGTGCAGAAATTCGGCGGGACCTCGGTCGCCGATGCCGAGCGGATCCGCGCCGTGGCCGACCACGTTGCCCGTACGAGACGCTCGGGCGATGACGTGGTCGTGGTGGTTAGTGCCATGGGCCACACCACCGACGAATTGGTCCGGTTGGCCGCCGACGTCAGCACCGTCCAGCCCACCCGCGAAGTGGACATGCTGTTGAGCTCGGGGGAGCGGATCTCCATGTCCCTGCTGTGCATGGCACTGGCCGGGCTCGGGGTCGACGCCACCTCCTACACCGGCAGTCAGGCCGGCATCATCACCGATGCGGTCCATACCAAGGCCAAGATCGTCGAGATCCGGGCCGATCGCCTGCAGGCCACCCTCGCCGCCGGTGGCGTTCCGGTGGTCGCCGGGTTCCAGGGGATGTCCACCAGTAGGGACATCACCACGCTCGGGCGCGGAGGGTCGGATACCACCGCAGTGGCCCTGGCCGCCGCCCTGTCGGCCGATGTCTGCGAGATCTACACCGACGTGCCCGGGGTGTTCAGCACCGATCCCCGCATCGAGCCCGCGGCCCGCAAGCTGGCCCGGGTCAGCTACGAGGAGATGCTCGAGATCGCCGCCACCGGGGGACGGGTGCTCAACCTTCGATCGGTCGAGTTCGCCCGCAACCACCGGGTGCCCCTGCACGTACGCTCGAGCTTCACCTGGGAGCCGGGAACCTGGGTCGTCGAGGAGGATGCGTCCATGGAGCAGGCAGTAGTCACCGCGGTGACCCACGATGTGACCGAGGCCAAGGTCACCGTGATCGGGGTGCCCGACCGGCCAGGGCTGGCCGCCCGGCTGTTTCGCAGCCTGGCCGACCGTCACGTGAACGTGGACATGATCGTGCAGAACACGTCGCTGCACGGGACCACCGACATCTCGTTCACCGTGCCCGGCTACGACCTGGCTGTGAGCACGGAAGTGTGCGAGGCGCTGGTCCCCGAGCTCGGCGCCACCGGGGTGAACTGTGACTCCGACGTGGCCCGAGTCTCGCTGGTGGGGGCAGGGATGAAGACCCACCCAGGGGTCACCGCACTCACCTTCGAGACATTGGCTGCCGCCGGCATCAACATCGAGATGATCTCCACGTCGTCGATCCGGATCTCGTGCATGATCCGGGCGGAAGCGGCCGAGCAGGCGGTGCGCGCCCTGCATGCCGCATTCGAGCTGTCCTGAGCTCCGGCCGGCCACCCACGCACACGTCGGCATCAGGGCTCGGTACCCAGCCGGACCCCTAGACTTGCCCCATGCGTGTGGCAGTCCTCGGAGCTACCGGCCAGGTCGGGACGGTGATGCGGGCGATTCTCGAAGATCGGGAATTCCCCGTCGATCACTTGCGGTTGTTCGCCACCTCCCGTTCGGCCGGCCGTCGGCTTTCGTTCCGGGGCGATGCGGTGGTGGTGGAGGACGCGGCCACCGCCGATGTCTCGGGTGTGGACATCGCCCTCTTCTCCGGAGGGGCCGGCGGCCTCGAGGGAGTTGGCCCCCAGGTTCGTCGCCGGTGGGGCCATCGTCATCGACAACTCCTCGGCTTGGCGGATGGACCCCGAGGTCCCCTTGGTGGTTCCCGAGGTCAATGCCGCGGCCCTGGGCTCGATCGGGAAGGGGATCGTGGCCAATCCCAACTGCACCACCATGGTGGCCATGCCGGTCCTCAAGCCGTTGCATGACGCCGCCGGCCTGGAGGGCCTGGTCGTGGCCACCTACCAGGCAGTGTCCGGGTCCGGCCTGGCCGGGGTGGCCGAGTTGGAGGAGCAGCTGGTCAAGACCGTCGACGCCGCCCCCGCGCTCACCTTCGACGGTGGGGCGGTCGAGTTCCCAGCCCCGTCCGTCTTCCCCGATGTCATCGCCCACAACGTGGTGCCCGTGGCCGGGGTCCTGGTGGAGGACGGCTCGGGGGAGACCAACGAGGAGCAGAAGTTCCGCGACGAGAGCCGGAAGATCCTGGGCCTGCCCGACCTGGCGGTCACCTGCACCTGCGTGCGGGTTCCGGTGTTCACCGGCCACTCGCACGCCATCGTGGCCGACCTTCGCCCGCCCCCTCGGCCCCGAGGAGGCCACCGACATCCTGGCCGGCGCCCCGGGGGTGGAGCTGTCCGTCGATCCCCACCCCGCTGCGGGCTGCCGGCGGGGACGCCTCCCTGGTCGGTCGGATCCGCGCCGCCGACGGGGCCACCGATCGACTGGCCCTGTTCGTGAGTGGCGACAACCTGCGCAAGGGGGCTGCCCTCAACGCCGTCCAGATCGCCGAGTCCCTGGTGGCGCTGGGCGTGGTCGCCTGACCCGATCGGCCGTGCCGGCACCGGGGCGAGGTGGCCGCGTGGCTGCGCTGGTCAGACCGTCGGAGTGATGGTCGGAGCCAGCACGGCGACCCGCTTGGCCAGGTTCACCGCGTGGTCACCGAACCGCTCGTAGAAGCGGGCCACCATGGCCAGCTCCACCGCCACCGGCAGCGGCATGGTGCCGGCCACCACCTCCACGGTGAGGCTGACGTGCAGGTCGTCCATCTCGTCGTCGAGGGTGTCGACCACCGAGGCGGCCATCGGCTGCCGCTCGGCGTAGGCGTCGGTGGTGGCCCGCCACATGTGGATGGCCACCTCGCCCATCCGCTCGACCAGGCCCCGGCTCCTGGCGGACAGCTCCCCGCCCAGGCCGCGGGCGGCGCGCCGGGCCACGTGCTCGGCCAGGTCCCCGTTCCGCTCGAGGTCGGGCAGCATCCGGATGACCGTGACCAGGAACCGCAGGTCCTTGGGCGAGGTGATGCCGGCCACGGTGAGCTGCTGGAGGGTCAGCTGCTCGATGTCGTGGTAGAGGCGTGTCCACCACCTCGTCGCGGTCGGCCAGGATCTTGGCCGCCTCGCGGTCCCCGGACAGCAGGGCGTGGGTGGCGCCGGCCACCGACTCGCCCACCAGGGCGAACAGCTGCAGGACCTTGCGGTCGATCTGTTCGAGGGCGTCTCCACCGGGATCACCGTACCCCCGCCGGAGGGCGATGGTCAGCCCCCCGGCGGGTACCCGGCTAGGGCCGGCGCTGCCCGAGGGCCTCCCGCTCGTCGCTCCCGCTCGAGTTTCTCGCCCACGATGACCCGGGGTCCCGAGCCCCACGACAGGTACCGCCACGACCAGTTGACCAGCACCACGATCCTGTTGCGGAACCCGATGAGGTAGACGATGTGCAGGCCCAGCCAGGCCAGCCATCCCAGGGTTCCCCGGATGATCGCCCCACCGGGGAACTGGGTGATGGCCGCCCGCCGCCCGATGGTGGCCATGATGCCCTTGTCGTGGTAGCGGAACGGCGCGGTCGGTCGACCCTCGGCACGGTTGAGGACCTGCCTGGCCGCGTGGGCCCCGATTGGATGGCCACCTGGGCCAGTTGGGGACAGACCCGCCCGGGATCCGTCCGGGCCCCAGGGCACGGCGGCGGCGTCGCCGACGGCGTAGGCATCCCGGCCGACCGCGCAGCGAGAGGTCGGGGTCGACCAGCGAGACGGCCGTTGCCGCCGGCGGCCACGCCCAGGCGGGAGGCGACGGTGCCCTCGACGGTCACGCCACCGGCCCAGATCACCGTCTGGGTCGGGATGCCGGTGCCGTCGTCGAGCTCCACGCCCGCCGTCGGTGACCGCCTTGACCATCCGCCCCAGCCGCAGCTCCACGCCTCGGCCGTCGAGGGTGTCGGCGGCATAGCCGGCGGCCGACGGCTTGAACGGGGTCAGCAGCCGGTCCAATCCGTCGACCAGCACGATCCGGGCCGTGGCCCTCGGGAACCGGAAGCCGTCGTGGCGGACGGCCACGTCCAGCAGCTCGGCCAGGGCGCCGGCCACCTCCACCCCGGTGGGCCCACCCCCGACGACGACGAAGGTGAGGGCGCCCTCGGGCGCCGAGGCCCGATCGGCGTCGGCCTCCTCGAGTCGCCGGAGGACGTGGTCACGGAGTCGGCGGGCGTCGGTGAGCGTGTAGAGGGGGAAGCTGAACTCCGATGCTCCCGGGAATGCCGAAGAACTTGGCCTGTGGCACCGCTGGCCACGATGAGCGAGTCGAAGGGCAGGGGGTCGGTGCCCTCGAGGACGACCTGACCGAGTTCCCAGTCGACGCCGGTCGACCGTGGCGAACCGGAAGGTCACGTTGTCGGACCGGCCGAAGATCGGCCCGGATCGGATAGGCCACGTCCCCGGTGTCGAGGCCGGCGGTGGCCACTTCGTAGAGCAGGGGCTGGAAGGTGTGGAAGTTCCGCTGGTCCACGATGGTCACCTCGACCGGCGTCCCGGCGAGGGCCCGGGCCGCCGAGAGCCCGCCGAATCCGGCGCCCACGATGACCACCCGGTGCATGGGCCCATGGTGGCACAGCCCGGTCCCAGCCCTCGGTGGCCCGCCGGGACGGGAGTCCCCGGTGTTGTCATACCCGATCGGTACGCTGACCGGCGAGGGTCCTCGGGGCCCCGAGGAGGACTGCCATGATCACCGGACTCATCGTTGGACTCGTCGCCGGCGCCGCCCTCGGCGTCGTCGTGGGCCTGTTGGTCCGCGCCGGTCAGGTGACCGCGGCGAGGACGGCCGAGGCCCGGCTGGCCGACGCCCTCGGGGCGAACCGGGCGCTCACCACCGAGGTCCAGTCCCTGCGGTCACAGGCGCGACCAGCAGACCGAGCCGGCTCAGCTCGCTGCAGGCCGAGACGGCCCGGCTCGACCACCGAGTTGGACCACGAACGCCAGTCCGCCGAGCAGCGGGTGGCCGCGCTGGCGGAGACCCGCGAGCAGCTGACCGGCGAGTTCGCCCGGCTCTCCTCGGCCTGGCCCTCCAGCAGAACAACGAGCAGTTCCTGCAGCTGGCCGACACCAAGCTCAAGGAGACCCGCCAGGCGGCCGAGGGCGAGCTGGCCAAACGTCAGGAGGCCATCGAGCAGCTGCTCAAGCCGATCGGCGAACAGCTCGGCAAGTACGAGGAAGGGATGCAGCGCCTCGAGGTCGAGCGGCAGCGGGCCTACACAACGTTGACCGAGCAGATGAAGCACCTGTCCACCTCGCACGACCAACTGCAAAAGGAGACCCGCAACCTGGTCACCGCCCTGCGCTCGCCGCAGACCCGTGGCCGGTGGGGCGAGCTGCAGCTCCGACGGGTGGTGGAGATGGCCGGGATGCTCGAGCGCTGCGATTTCGACGAGCAGGTCACCACGGACGCCGACGGCGGCCGGATGCGCCCCGACATGGTGGTCCACCTGCCCGGCGGCAAGAACGTGGTCGTCGACGCCAAGGTGCCCATGCAGGCCTTCCTGGACGCCAACGAGGCCGACGACGAGTCCGTACGCCGCACCCATCTGGCCAGCCACGGCCGCCAGATGAAGGCGCACGTCGACGCCCTGGCGAAGAAGGAGTACTGGAAGCGGGTCGATCCCTCGCCCGAGTTCGTGGTGGCCTTCATACCCGGCGATCCGCTGTTGACCGCGGCGCTCGAGCACGAGCCCGGCCTGATGGAGTACGCCGTGGCCAACCACGTGCTGTTGGCCACGCCGACCTCGCTCATCGCCCTGTTGCGGGCGGTGGCCTACGGATGGCAACAGGACTCGCTGGCCGAGAACGCCCGGCAGATCCAACGGGATGGCGCCCAGCTCTACCAGCGCCTGTCGGTGCTGGGCGAGCACTTCGCCGGCGTGGGCAAGGGCCTGAACAGCGCGGTGACCGCCTACAACAGGGCGGTCGGATCGCTCGAGGGACGGGTCCTGGTCACCGCCCGACGATTCGTGGACAGGGGCGTGGTCGGGGCCGGCGAGAAGGAGCTGCCCCATCCCGCGCCGGTGGACGCCCTGACCCGTCCGCTGCAGTCGCCGGAGCTGAGCCCACTCGCTCTTCGACCTTCCGCAACTACAGCGGCTCGGGGAATCCGACCGGTGAGCGACCGTCGACGTGCGCAGTCCGGGGAGGATCACCGCTGAAGGTCGACGGCCACTGACAGTCACCGATCGACCACAGCCGAGCCTTGCGCAGCTGAAGGACCCTGCTCCGTTCTGGCTGTACCAACGTCCAGGCCGGTAGGCTCTCAGCGCATTCCAAGAAGTTGGTGGTAATACTTTCTCGGTTCGTGGCATGCGCCTTGGGGGCGTTGGACGAAGGGTGGGCAGAAGGTTGCCTGAGCGAGAGGGAGACACGACGTGAATATTCTTGTACTCGGTGGCGACGGCTATCTGGGTTGGCCGACCGCGCTCTACCTGTCCCGACGGGGCCATCGGGTGGGCGTCGTCGACAACTTCGCCCGCCGCGGGTACGACCTCGAGATGGGCGTCGACAGCCTGGTGCCCATCGTCGGCCTCCAGCAGCGGATCCGGCGCTGGCAGGAGATCTCGGACCTCACCATCGACCTGTTCGTCGGGCGACCTCACCGACCCGACCTTCGTGCAGCGAGACGCTGGCCTCGTTCCAGCCCGAGGCCGTGGTGCACTTCGCCGAGCAGCGTTCGGCGCCGTATTCGATGATCGACCGCAAGCATGCGGTCTACACACAGGTCAACAACGTGGCCGGGACCCTCAACCTCCTCTACGCCATCGCCGAGCAGGACCGCGACATCCACCTGGTGAAGCTCGGGACCATGGGTGAGTACGGCACGCCCAACATCGACATCGAAGAGGGCTTCATCGAGATCACCCACCGGGGCCGCACCGACGTGCTGCCCTATCCCAAGCAACCCGGTTCCTTCTACCACCTGTCCAAGGTGCACGACAGCCACAACATCATGTTCGCCTGCCGGATCTGGGGCATCCGGGCCACCGATCTCAACCAGGGGATCGTCTACGGGCACGAGACCGAGGAGACCGGGCTCCACCCCGACCTGGCCACCCGGTTCGACTACGACGGAGTGTTCGGCACCGTGCTCAACCGGTTCTGTGTCCAGGCGGTCATCGGCCACCCGCTCACCGTGTACGGGTCGGGCGGACAGACCCGGGGCATGTTGAACATCCTCGACACCCTGGCCTGTGTCGAGTTGGCGCTCGAACATCCGGCGGACCGGGGCGAGTTCCGGGTGTTCAACCAGTTCACCGAGTCGTTCTCGGTGCTGGAGATGGCCGAGCTGGTGATGGCGGAGTTCTCGGGCAATGCGGTGATCGACCACACCGCAGGATCCCCGGGTGGAGAAGGAAGAGCACTACTACCGGGCCGCCCACACCAAGCTGCTCGACCTCGGGCTGGTGCCCCACCTGCTGACCTCGTCGGTGATCCAGTCGATCCTCGCCGTTGCCCAGAAGTACAAGGACAACGTCGACCTCGAGGCCATCCTGCCCACGGTCGAATGGCGGAGCACCGCCAGCCAGCTGGCCATGGCGGGGACACCACGGGATCGCGTCCACGCCGACGAGGAGCAGTCCCTGCTGCATCCCTGAGGCATCCGATCCGGAGGGGGAGCCCGATGCGGGTGTCCCGGCCCACCGGTCGCGGTGGAGCCGCAGGCGGGGTCGTGAGCCGACCGGGTTGAGCGCCGACCTCGGCCGAGGGGTCACCCGGCGAACGCCGGCACTATCGTCCTCGGGATGCCCAGGGCCCGACGGAGACGCCGCTCCGCAGCCCGGCGCGGGTCGTCCCGGACCCTGATCCCCATCGTGATCCTGACGGTGGCCACCGTCGTGGTCGTCGGCTCGGTGGCGGAGATCCACGCCCAGTCGGATGACTTCCGGACGTCGACCGACACCGGGTACGCCAAGCTGGCCACCTTGGTCGCCGAGGCCTCCAACCAGACCGGTGCCCAGCTGGCCCACTCATGCAGAGCCGCGCCACAGCTTCCGGTCAGCCAGGTCCCCCAGAGGGCGCGGGCCCAGGTGGAACAGGGCCTCGACCGGGCGGTGGATGCGACGTCGGACCAAGCGGCCAGGGCGACCGGCCTGGTGCCGCCCCAACCCAGCGGCGCGGTGAGCGCCCGGTTCACCCAGGTGATGGACGAGCGGGCCGAGGCCACCGCCGACCTCCGCGCCAGCATCGATCGGCTCCTCGGCATGTCGCCTGCGCCCATCGCCGGTGCCCCCACCTCGGCTACGCCCTCGTGCACCGTCCCCAGGCTCCACGGTCGCCCAGGCGGCCGCGGCCATGGGCGGCGCCGGCCAACGTTCGAGGAGGCCGACGATCCCTACCGTTCGCTGGTCGCCTATGTGCGCCATCAAAAACTACCGGTTGCCCTGCCCAGCTCGGTGTGGGTGCCGGCACCGGTGGAGGATGCCCCGCTCGGATCCGCCCAGCTGGCCGCCACCGCCTCGGCGATGGCCAGTTCCCCGGCCTTGGTCCCGGTCCACCAGCTGGTCATCACCGCACTGGGTCTGTCCCCCCCGGCGGTGGCCTCGGGTGGCCCGGGCATCGTCGGCGACGGCTGCAGCGATCCCCGGTCGGTGGTCCCGGGGCCGGCACCCACCGTGCTCCCACCGACCAGCACCGTCTCCGTGGGCCTGACCGTCACCAACTGCGGCACGGTCACCGAGACCGGGGTGGTGGTGAGCCAGACCCTGTCCATCGCCGATCCCGCCGGCACCGCCCCCACCGTCGGTCCACGCCCGGGGGGGAAGGACCAACGGCGGGTCACCTTGGCGTCGGGGTCCTCCGTCGCCCTGCCATGCCGGCGCTGACCGTGGCCGGCGGTCACCTGTATCTCCTCGTTGTGTCCGTCGCCGTCCCGACCGACCAGGCCGATCCGACGGGCACCACCCAGCAGTTCCTCCTCCAGATCACCGGCTGAGCGGAACCCGGGCAGCCGAGGATGGCGGGTCGCGCCCCTGGTTGTCGGGCCCGGGTCACACGGCGGCGTGCGGAGCCCCCCGGTTGGTCGGGATCGGGGCATGTCGATCTAGGATTGGCATCAACGGGCGATGAGCCTGACGAAAGAAGGGTTTGAGGATCAGTGGCCGAGAGCATCACGATCATCGACAACCGCACCGGCGAGTCCCTCGAGATCCCGTTCGAGAACGGGGGGATCTCGGCAGCGCAGTGGTCGAAGCTCCTTCCGGGCGTCTGGTTCTACGACCCCGGATTCGTTTCGACGGCCGCCTGCGAGAGCTCGATCACCTACCTCGACGGCGACGAGGGCATCCTGCGCTACCGGGGCTACCCCATCGAGCAGCTGGCCGAGAGCTCGACCTACCTCGAGGTCGCCTACCTGCTGCTCAACGGCGAGCTCCCCACCACCGAACAGTACGATGTCTGGGAACGCGAGATCACCCAGCACACCTTCATCCACGAGAACGTGCGCAAGCGCTTCCTCGAGGGCTTCCACTATGACGCCCACCCCATGGGCATGCTGGTATCGGCGGTAGCCGCCCTGTCCACCTTCTACGGCGACGCCAAGGACATCTTCGACGTCGAGTCCCGCGACAAGCAGATCATCCGGCTCATCGCCAAGATGCCCACCCTGGCCGCCGCCGCCCACCGGTTCAGCGTGGGCATGCCCTTCGTCTACCCGGACAACTCCCTGCCGTTCACCTCCAACTTCCTGTCGATGATGTGGAAGATCGCCGAGCCCCGCTTCGAGGCCGATCCCGACCCTGGCCCGGGCCCTCGACGTCCTGTTCATCCTCCACGCCGACCACGAGCAGAACTGCTCGACCACCGCCATGCGGACGGTCGGCTCGTCCCACGCCGACCCCTACTCGGCCTGCGCCGCCGCCGCCGCCGCCCTGTACGGCCCCCGCCACGGCGGCGCCAACGAGGCGGTCATCCGCATGCTCACCGACATCGGCTCGATGGACAACGTCGAGCCCTTCATCGCCATCGGTCAAGGAGGGATCGGGCGGCCGGCTGCAGGGCTTCGGCCACCGGGTCTACAAGAGCTACGACCCGCGGGCCACCATCATCAAGAAGACCGCCGACGACGTGTTCGAGGTCACCGGCAAGAACCCGCTGCTCGACATCGCCCTCAAGCTGGAGGAGATCGCCCTGTCCGACGACTACTTCATCTCGCGCAAGCTCTATCCCAACGTCGACTTCTACTCGGGCCTGATCTACCAGGCGATGGGGTTCCCGCTCGAGATGTTCCCGGTGCTGTTCGCCATCCCCCGCACCGCCGGCTGGCTCGCCCACTGGCAGGAGATGCTCGATCAGGACTCGAAGATCGCCCGACCCCGCCAGCTCTACATCGGCGACGAGGCTGCGCGACTACGTTCCCATCGGCGCCCGCTGAGCGGACCGCGAACCGAGCCTGACCTGCGGGTCAGGAGCTCCTGGGCCGGGGTGTCACATCGCATCAGCCCCTCCTGGACCATCGACACCACCAGCTCGCCGTCCCGGGTGAACATGAACCCCCGGGCCAGTCCGCGGGCGCCGTACGCGGCGGGCTGTCCATGTCGTAGAGCAGCCACTCGTCGGCGCGGAACGGGCGGTGGAACCACATGCAGTGGTCGAGGCTGGCCCCCATGAAGTCGGCGTCGTCCCAGCTCACATCGTGGGGGGCCAGCATGGTGTCGAACAGCGACATGTCCGAGGCGTAGGTGGCGATGCAGGCGTGGAGCAGCGGATCGTCGGGGAGCGTGCCGTCGGCCCGGATCCACAGGCGCTGGACCGGCTCCTTGCCCGCCCCGTGGCTGAACGGGAGCTCGCCGATGTGGCGCTGATCGATGGGGTGGGGCCGGTCGAACCAGTCCCCGAGGATCTCCCGATAGGGCTCGAGCCTGGTCGCCAACGTGTCGAGGCTCTCGGGTCGGGAACGTCGGGCATGGGGAACTGGTGGGACAGCCCCGGCTCGTCCACGTGGAACGAGGCGGACAGGTTGAAGATGGCCCGACCGTGCTGGATGGCCACCACCCGCCGGGTGGTGAACGACCGGCCGTCGCGGATCCGGTCCACCTCGTAGAGGATGGGAACGGTGGGATCGCCCGGCCGGAGGAAGTAGGCGTGCAGCGAGTGCGGCCGCCCGATGTCGACCGTCCGGCCGGCGGCCATCAGCGACTGGGCCGCCACCTGGCCGCCGAAGACCCGTTGACGATCCTCGTTGGGGCTGACCCCCCGGAAGATGTTGACCTCGATCGGCTCGAGATCGAGTAGGTCGACCAGAAAATCGAGTGCTTCACTCACCGCTCCATCCTGTCAGGTGACGGTCGGCATCGGTGCACCCGCTGCGGATGGTGGCCCGTGTCCGACCCGGGTGCGGCGTCCGACGAGCGACGGCGATCCTCGGCCCCGCTACGGTTGCCGACCATGCCTGCGATCAGCTTTCCCGAAGGCTTCGTGTGGGGAACGGCGACGGCCGCCCACCAGATCGAGGGCGGCAACGTCAACAACGACTGGTGGGAATTCGAGCACGACCCGACGTCGGGTTGCGCCGAGGTCAGCGGCGATGCCTGCGACTCGTTCAACCGCTACCCCGAGGACATCGGGTTGGTGGCCGGACCTCGGATTCTCGTCCTACCGGTTCTCGCTGGAGTGGAGCCGGATCGAGCCGGAGGAGGGGGAGTTCTCCCTGGTGGCCCTCGATCACTACCGGCGGATGGCCGCCACCTGCCATCGAGCACGACATCATGCCGGTGGTCACCTTCCACCATTTCACCCATCCCCGCTGGCTGGCCCGAGGCCGGAACCTGGGAGGCGCGCACGGCCCCGGACCGGTTCGCCCGGTTCTGCGAGCGGGTGCACCGCGCACCTCGGCGACCTGATCGGGATGGCCGGCACCCTCAACGAGCCCAACGTGGTGGCCACCATGGGGTGGCGGCACGGCCTCTTCCCGCCGCGGGTGCGGGACCGGACCGGCGGGGCCGGGTCAACGACGCCCTGGTCGCCGCCCACCGCAAGGGGGTCGAGGCCATCCGATCGGGCCCGGGGGACCTTCCCGGTCGGCCTGACCCTGTCGATGACCGACTTCCAGTTGCAGCCCGGAGGGGACGAGTGGCTGGAGCGGATCCGCCGGCCCTCCGAGGACGTGTTCCTCGAGGCCACCGGAGGAGACGACTTCATCGGCGTCCAGACCTACACCCGGTCGCGGGTCGGCCCGACGGGTCCCTCGGCCGGGAGGAGGGGTCCCCACCACCCAGATGGGGTACGAGTTCTGGCCCGAAGCGCTCGAAGGAACCATCCGCCGGGCCTGGGAGAAGACCGGGCTGCCGGTCTATCGTCACCGAAAACGGCATCGGGACCGACGACGACGACGCCCGGATCGAGTACGTGGCGCGGGCGCTGGCCGGAGTGCAGGCGCTGCCTCGACGAAGGGATCGATGTCCGCGGCTACTTCTACTGGAGCCTGTTGGACAACTTCGAGTGGGTCCTCGGCTACGTGCCCACCTTCGGTCTGGTCGCGGTGGACCGGGAGACCTTCGAGCGCCGACCCAAGCCCAGTGCCTCGTGGCTCGGTGGTGTGGCCCGGGCCAATGCCCTGTGAGTGCGACAACCGGGCTGTGCGTGGCGGCCGCCGACGCTCGTAGGGGGACCGATGTTCCGGATCGGTGACGGCTAGGGTCGCCCGGATGGCCCGTCTCATCGTCCGCGCTCGATGCATCTCTGGGAGAAGCGGGACACGCCCGAGGCCAAGCAGCTTATCCGCTACACGATGGTGTCGGTCGTGTCGACGGTCGTCTCCTTCGGGGTGCTGGCCTTCGTCTTCGGCGTCCTCCATCTGTGGGGCGAGATCGGCAGCACCGTCTTCGCCAATGTGGTGGCCACCGTTCCCTCCTACTTCCTCAATCGCAAATGGGTGTGGGGCAAGGGCGGCCGATCCCACCTGATGAAGGAGATCGTCCCGTTCTGGGTCATGTCGGCCATCGGCATCGTCGTGTCGATCGGCGGTGCGGCGGTGGCCCGCCACATCGGCATCGAGCACCATCTCAGCCACTTCGAGCAGACCGTGGTCGTCCTGGCCGCCAACCTCGCTCTCCTTCGGCCTGTTCTGGGTGCTCAAGTACATGCTCTTCAACCGGCTGTTCCATGTGCACCCGGTCGAGGAGCTCGACGAGCTGGTGGAAGCGGCGCCCTCCGGAGGGTGACCGTGCCGGTGGTGATCCCGCCCGGATTCATCCAGCTGCCACCGTATCCTTCGGATGGCTCCCGACCCAGCCGACGGTCCTGGCGTGGCCACCGATGACCGCGCACTACCGTGGAGCGCAGATCGAGCCGTTCCGGTAGGAGACCGATGACCGCGACCGTCACCCACAGCGGCACGCTGGTGCTGGTCGTGGCCGTCTTTCTGGCCAGCGCGGTCGAGATGGTCGAGGCCTTGACCATCGTGCTCGCCGTGGGGGTGACCCGGGGTGGCGATCGGCGCTCGAGGGAGTGATCGCGGCGCTGGCGACACTTGGCCGCCCTGGTGGTCGTCCTCGGGCCCAGCGCTGATCCACCTGGTCCCGCTGTCCGACGCTCGCGGCTGGTGGTCGGAGGGCTGCTGCTCGTCTTCGGGCTCCAATGGCTGCGCAAGGCGATCCTGCGGGCATCGGGGCTGAAGGCGAAGCACGACGAGGACGCCATCTTCGACCGAGCAGGTGGCCGAGCTCTCCCGCTCGCCGGGGCCGACCGGACGCGACGCCACCGGGTTCGTGGTGGCGTTCAAGGGCGTGTTCCTCGAGGGCCTCGAGGTGGTGGTCGTGGTGCTCACCCTGGGGACGACGTCGCACCAACCTCGGTCTGGCCGCCACCGCGGCGGCGGCGGCGGTGGTGGTCGTCACCATCGTGGGGTCGATCCTGGCCCGCCAGCTGTCCTCGGTGCCGGAGAACGCCATGAAGATGGTGGTCGGGCTGATGCTGGTGAGCTTCGGGACCTTCTGGGCCGGCGAGGGGATCGGCGTCCACTGGCCCGGTTCCGACCTGGCCATCCCCGTGCTGGTCGCCTGCTACGGCGCGTGGCATGGGTCACAGTGCGCTGGTTCGACTCGTGGCGTGCGCCCGGTGGCGGTGGCAACGCCGGTCGAGGAGGTCCACCATGACTGATCCGGGCTCCGGCACCGGCGCCCCGTCCGGTCGCCTACCGCATCGTGGCCGGATTCGGTCGGTTCTGGTGGGACTTTCTGGTCGGGGACACCCCGGAGCTGTTCGTCGGAGTCGGTGGTGGTGGTCGGCCTTGGTCGCCCTGATCTGCATCGACCATTCTCTGCGGACCATCGCCGCGGTGATCATGCCGGTGCTGGTGTCGGCTGTGGTGGTTCTGTCGGTGTGGAGGGAGAGTCGTCGGCGTCGGTCGTGACGACCCGCCCGGTCAAGTCCCGGACGTTCGTCGGTCAGTCCCGGAAGTTGTTGAACTGCAGCGGGATCCCGAAGTCCTCCGCTTTGCAGGCGGTGATCACCGCCTGGAGGTCGTCCCGCTTCTTCCCGCTGACCCGCAATTGGTCGCCCTGGGTCTGCGAGCTCACCCCCTTGAGGCCGAGATCCTTGATGAACTTGTTGATCTTCTTGGCGTGGTCCGAGGAGATCCCGGCCTGGATGGCCAGCTTTTGGCGGGCGGCGCCCCGGGACGCCTCTTCGATCTTCCCCACGTCGAATGACTTGAGGGATACCTCCCGCTTGACCAGCTTCTCCTGGAGGACCTGGTAGAGGGCGCGCAGGCGGTCCTCGGTGGAGGAGGCCAGCACCAATTCCTTGTCGGAGATCTCGATGGAGGAGTCGGTGCCTTTGAAGTCGAACCGGGTGGCCGCCTCGCGATTGGCCTGGTCGACCGCATTGCGGACTTCTTGCATGTCAACTTCGGAAACGATGTCGAAGGTGGGCATGGCGAAACAGTAGCGCCGAGCCAGGCGATATCCTTCCGGCCTGCGGGTCGGTGCCCGAGCGGCCAAAGGGAGCAGACTGTAAATCTGCCGCGCAAGCTACGAAGGTTCAAATCCTACCCGGCCCACTGGGCAAAACCCCTGGTTGGAGAGGCAATCCCTCTCTTGCCAGGGGCCTTGTCGCCTTCCCCGACCCCGGACGCCCCGGTGGCGGAACACCGGCCGTGGCAGACCGTCCTCCGCTGGTCATCGCCGCAGCCGGGGCCGACCGCCCTGGTTCCCCTCGGCACTGGTGAGCCCGACCCCGCCACACGGTGAGGGGCCGCCGAACAGGCCACCGGGCGGCCCCAAATGTCGGTGTGGGCCGGGTCAATCGGGTGACCTTGCTCGGCCCGTCCGGTTGGTTACAATGAAGTTACGGATTGATTGCGGTCGGGGACCACCAGCCCGGTGATCTCTGTCGGGGACCCGCAATCGACGCCGACGACGGGACGCTGCCCGTCACCAAGGAACTGACTCGCCGCCAGCAGTTCGACCGAGGAGACGGCCCCCAACCTCATGTCATCCGACATCACGGCAACAGAGTCGCCGGAAGGCGAGTACGTGCCGGTACCGGATCCCAGCGGAACCGGCTCCACTCCTTGTTCACCGAGGCCGGGAACACCGGGTTGCAGGTGGCGGCCCGACTCCTGGGATCGGTTCGCGAGCGAATGGCGGTCTCCAACGTCCTGACCGACGGGACCTCGGGGAGGGATGCCGACGCCCAGCCGCGGGGAATGGTCCTGCGGCCGGCACTGCTCGGCTTCGCCGCCATGATGGCCATCGCCATCGGGGCATCCCTGCCCAGCTCGCCGTTCAAGCTCGAGCTGCCCGGGGTGTGGTTCTTCGGGGTGCCGAGCACCAACACGGCCAGCCAATGGGGCGTCTACTTCACGCTGGCCGCCGTCTACGGCGGTCTGTTGTTGCTCATGCGGGTGTGGTGGGGGATGACCCGCCTCTACTCGCGCTGCCCGGGGGTGGCCATCAAGCGGATGGTGTGGGTGTTCGTCCTCTGGTCGTTGCCCATGCTGGTGATCGCACCCCTGTTCAGCCGCGACGCGTACTCGTATGCGGCGCAGGGCGAGATGGTCAGCCATCACATCAGCCCGTACCTCTACGGTCCCAACCAGTTGGGGAACAATTCCTACACGGCGCCGGTCGATCAGCTGTGGGGCAACGCGCCGGCCCCCTACGGCCCCCTCTTCCTCCAGCTCGACGGCTTGTTCGCCCGGGTCACCTTCCACAACGAACTGGCCACCATCGTGCTGCTCCGGCTGCTCGCCCTGGTCGGGGTCCTGCTCATCGCCCTCTGCGTCCCCCGGCTCGCCCGCCTCTATCACCGGGACGGGGCCGAGCTGTTCACCCTGATGGTCCTGAACCCGGTCACCCTCCTCCACCTGATCGGCGGGGCCCACAACGATGCCCTGATGCTGGGCCTGCTGGTCGCCGGCCTCACCGCGGCCAAGGAGAAGCGCCCCATCGTCGGGATCCTGCTGTGCGCGCTGGCCACCGCCATCAAGGCACCGGCAGCGCTGGGGATCCTGTATGTGGGATGGAGCTGGCTCGGACCCCAGGCGTCGGCCCGCGATCGAATACGGCCGGTGGTGACGGCCGGCCTGCTCGGGGCCGGGGTCCTCGGGTTCTTCTCCTATGTCAGCGGTCTCGGCTGGGGGTGGGTCACCATTCTGGGGACGCCGGGTGCGGTGCGCTCGTGGACCGCACCCACCACGTCACTGGCGCTGGTATTCACCGGCATCGCCCACTTCGTCCACGTCGGTGTCGGCCTCGGCGGCGTGCTGTCGGTGACCCGGTTCTTCGGCCTGCTGGCTGCCGGCATCGCCGGCGTGTGGCTGCTGCTCAACAGCGACCGGATCGGGACGCTCAAGGCCCTGGGCATCACCTTGTTGCTGTTCGTCGCCCTCGGCCCCGTCGTGCAACCCTGGTACCTGTCGTGGGGTCTGATCCTGCTGGCGCCGGTAGCCCTCGGTCGGCTCCGCTCGCTGATCATCGGGATGTCCATGGTGACCGCGTTCATCGAACTGCCCGGCGGGACCCAGTTGCTGCACAGCCTCGTCCACGGTGATCCGCTGTTGATCGTGCTCACCCTCCTGTGGATCCTGGTGGTCCTGACCGTGCCCCTGGCCACCTGGGAACGCCGGGAGACGTCGCCGGAGGGCGTGCCGGCTCTGGTCACCTCGTCGGCTGCGCTTCCCGCCCGCTGACGCTCGGGCCGGCGCCGTGGCTCAGAGCAGGCGCTGGAGCACGGAGACGTCCAGCCAACGGTTGAACTTCCGCCCGACCTCGCGCTCGACCCCGACCAGGGTGAATCCACACGCCTGGTGGAGGGCGATCGAGGCCTGGTTGTCCCCGCCGACCCGGGCGATGACCGAGTGGAAGCCGTGCTGGGTGGCCAACCGGATCAGCTCCTCGAGCAGCACCCTTCCCACGCCGCTGCCCCGGTGGTGTGGCCCCCACGTACACCGAGTTCTCCACCGTGGTGGCGTAGGCGGGGCGATTCTTGTACTCGGAGAGCGAGCCGAACCCGAGGACGTCGTCGTCGTCGTCCAGGGCGACGACGGCCGGATAGGGCCCCCGGTGGTCGCCGAGCCAGGCCAGCTGCTCTTCGGGGGTGTGGGGCACCAGGTCGAAGGTGGCGGTCGACCCGGTGACCTCGGCGTTGTAGATCGCCCGGATCGGCTCGGCGTCGGACGGTCTCGCCAGTCGAACACGCATGCGCCGATGGTAGCGACGCGAGGGGCTCTGTTCGGATGTCCCCCGTGTTGGCTATGCTCTTCACTTCTGCTGCTCGCTCGAGCCGCACTGCCCCCTTAGCTCAGTCGGCAGAGCACAGCCATGGTAAGGCTGGTGTCGTCGGTTCGATTCCGACAGGGGGCTCGCCCGTGGCGGCGTAGCTCAGTTGGTCAGAGCACACGGCTCATAATCGTGGGGTCGCCGGTTCGAGTCCGGCCGCCGCTACTACCTTCAGGACAAGAGTACGTTTCAGGACACCGGGCAGTCATCGGATCCAAACCGTCGGCCAGAGCGGCCGGCGATGGGCAAGAGGAGTCACCGTGGCAAAGAATGACAAGCGCATCCAGGTCACCCTGGCCTGCGAGCAGTGCAAACGACGGAACTACATCACCACCAAGAACAAGCTGAACGACCGCGAGCGGATCGAGATGAAGAAGTTCTGCCGCTGGGACCGCCAGGCACACGCTGCACAAGGAGACCCGATAGGGCCTGCGGCTCGAGGACGGCGGGCGAGAGGCGCCGGCGGCTCGGGGCGGTGACCGGGAGAGGACGGATGGCTCGAGCCCCGGAACCGGGATTCGCCGGTCTTCGCCTGGGAATCCGGTAGTCCCCGGTGATAACCTCGCGAACCGCCCCTGCGATCGGCTGGCCGTTCGCGGCATGGCGATCGACAGAGGGCAGTAGCTCAACTGGTAGAGCACCGGTCTCCAAAACCGAAGGTTGGGGGTTCGAGTCCCTCCTGCCCTGCTCTCCACCCAAGGCAACGGTCGAAGGAAACGGTACGTGAACCGAGAACAGAAGCGAATGGCCCAGCGTCAGGGTCAGGACCCCGACGGGGAGGCGGCTCCCCGTCGGACCGCGCCGGCCCCCCGCCGGCCCCCCAAACGCGAGCCCTTCCGTCCGGGACAGTTCCTCCGCGAGGTACGATCAGAGCTTCGACAGGTGGCCTGGCCCAACAGGTCCGAGGTCATCAACTACACCACAGTGACCCTGGTGACGCTGCTGTCGCTGATGGTGCTCATCTTCATCCTCAACTACGCCTTCGCCAAGGGCGTCCTATGGCTGTTCAAGACGTGATCGGTGTGACTGTGACCCACGACGAAACCAACGCCCCACTGGGCGACGACGAAGGCCACGGTGGGTCCTCCCTGTCTGCCCAGGCCGACCAGGCCCCGGTTGACGAGGCCACTCCGGCCTCCCCCGAGGCCGATCAGGCCCTGACCGAGGATGCGCCGCCGGCCTCGTCCGCCGGGTCAGAGGAGGTGGCCGAGGTCACCGAGGTGGCCGAGCTGGACGACGAGGACGAGTACTTCGACGAGGACGAGCCGTTCGTGGTCAGCCCCTACGACCAGCCTGGCAGCTGGTACGTGGTCCACACCTACGCCGGCTACGAGAACAAGGTGAAGTCGAATCTGCACAGCCGGGCGGTGTCGATGAGTATGGAGGACCGGATCTACGAGGTGGTCATCCCGATGGAGGATGTCATCGAGTTCAAGAACGGCAAGAAGGTGGTCGTCCAAAAGAAGGTGTTCCCGGGGTACCTCCTGTGCCGCTGCGAGCTGGACGACGACAGCTGGTCGGTCATTCGGAACACGCCTGGTGTCACCGGGTTCGTCGGGCCGGGCACCAAGCCGACGCCCCTGTCACGGCGTGAGGTCGAAGGGATCCTCCAGGTGAAGGTGGAGGGCGTGGAAGCACCCACCAAGCGGAGCCGACCCCGCCTCGAGCACGAGGTTGGCGAGACGGTGCGGGTCAAGGAAGGGCCCTTCGCCGACTTCTCGGGCCAGATCGCCGAGATCAACGAGGACCAGCTCAAGCTCAAGGTCCTGGTCAACATCTTCGGGAGAGAGACCCCCGTAGAGCTCGAATTCAGCCAGGTCGCCAAGCTCTAGGGCCGGCGGGACCAGGTCAAGAACCAGGTAAGGAGAAGTACCATGCCACCGAAGAAGCGCGTCCCTCGCGGTCGTGAAGATCCAGCTCCCGGCCGGGGGCGCCACCCCCGCGCCACCGGTGGGGACGGCGCTCGGTCCGCACGGGGTCCAGACCATGGATTTCTGCAAGCAGTACAACGCGGCCACCGAGAGCCAGCGGGGATCGATCGTGCCGGTGGAGATCACCATCTACGAGGATCGGACCTTCACCTTCATCCTCAAGACCCCCCCGACCCCGGCCCTGCTCCGCCAAGCGGCCGGTTTGGAGAAGGGCGCCGCCACCTCCGGTCGTGAGCAGGTGGGCACGGTCACCGAGGCCCAGGTGGCCGATATCGCCGCCATCAAGCTGCCGGATCTCAACACGAGCGACATCGAGGCGGCCAAGCGCCAGGTGGCGGGCACCGCCCGGTCGATGGGAATTGCCGTCGCCCGCTGAGGCCGGCGACCGCGCACATTCGAGGAAACGGAGAACCACATGGCCAGGGGAAAGAAGTACAAAGAGAGCATCGCCCTCTTCGATCGGCAGCATCTCTACACACCGGCAGAGGCGGTCGACCTGGTCAAGGCGTCGGCCAAAGCCTCGTTCGACGAGACGGTGGAGGTCGCCCTCAAGCTCGGGGTGGACCCGCGCAAGGCCGACCAGATCGTCCGCGGGACGCTGTCGCTGCCGGCGGGCACGGGCCGCACCGCCCGGGTCGCGGTGTTCGCCGCTGGCGAGAAAGCGGCTGAGGCCCGGGCGGCCGGTGCCGACGTGGTGGGAGCTGATGACCTGGTGGCCAGGGTGGCCAACGAGGGATTTCTCGACTTCGACGTGGCCATCGCCACGCCGGACCTGATGGGCCAGGTGGGGACGCTCGGACGGGTGTTGGGCCCCCGGGGCCTGATGCCCAACCCGAAGACCGGCACGGTGACCGACGACGTGGAGCGGGCGGTGCTCGAGTTCAAGGGGGGCCGGGTCGAGTACCGCACCGACAAGGTCGGGAACATCCACCTGCGGGTGGGCAAGGCCTCGTTCGATCGCTCCCAGCTCCTCGAGAACCTGCACGCGGTGATGGAGGAGATCCACCGGGCCAAGCCGGCATCGTCCAAGGGCCGCTACGTGAAGGCGGTGACCCTGTCCACGACCATGGGACCGGGGATCCACATCGATCCGCTGCTGGCCCGCAAGGGCGACGAGGAGTTGGCGACCAGCGCCTGAGCCTGCCCGCCGGGGCCGGGGTGGGATGGCCCAGCCCGGCGACCGTGGGCTAGGGTGTAACCTTTCCAGTTTCATAGAACTGCCGTAGACCTCCGGTGCACCGGTTACCCGGTGCCCAAGGGACCTGAGATGGGTCCGCCTGATGAGGCGTTCCGCTCTGCGCAGTCACGCGCTGGCGTGTTGCCACTGTCTACGGCCCGGACCTGAGCGTGGTGCTCAGCGGAGGGACCATGGACAATCCGAGGGCCGACAAGGTCGCCGTCGTCAACGAGGTGCGGGACCGACTGAGTGCCGCTGACGGCGCGGTGCTGACCGAGTACCGCGGCCTCACCGTGGCTGAGCTGGCCGCACTGCGTCGGGACCTTGCCGCTGCCGGCGGGGACTACAAGATCTACAAGAACACCCTGGTCCGGCTGGCGGTGGCCGACGGCCCGCAGGCACCGTTCCGGGAAATGCTGACCGGCCCGACGGCGATCGCCTTCGTCACCGGCGACGTGAGCGCAGTGGCCAAGGCACTCCGGGACTTCGCCCGGGGCAATCCGAACCTGGTGGTCAAGGGGGCCATGGTGGGCACCGGAGTGCTCTCCGCCTCCGACATCAACGTGCTCGCCGACCTCCCGTCCCGGGACACTCTGATGGCGCAGTTCGCTGGTGCGTTGGCCGCACCGCTGCAGCAACTGGCCGGGCTGGTGCAGGCCCTCCCCCGCAATCTGGCCTACGGATTGTCGGCATTGATCGACCAGCGCCAGGCCGGCGGCGAGGTGCTACCCACGCCCGCCTCCTCCGAGCCGGCCGAGACCACCGAGGCCGGTGACGCCCCGCCGACCGATGCCGGAGCAGTCGACGCAGCAGACGCCGGTCCCGCCGAAGCCGAGGTCGCCGAGGCCCCACCGGAAGAGGCCGCCGCCGACACCGAGGAAACCGTTGCCGAGAGCCCGGCCGAGTAGGGCGATCCCGGCCCGGCACCAGCCGTGAACCATCGATTCAACGCAAACGACCGAATGAAAGACCAAGGAAGCAAGGAGCAACGACAATGGCAGGCACCCTGACCAAGGACCAGATTCTGGATGGCATCGCTGAGCTGTCCGTCCTCCAGCTGAGCGAACTGCTCAAGGAGTTCGAGGAGCGCTTCGGGGTCACCGCGGCTGCTCCGGTGGCAGTCGCCGCCGCCGCTCCGGCCGGTGGCGGAGCCGAGGCCGCCGGTGAGGACGACGACAAGACGGAGTTCGACGTCATCCTCACCGCTGCCGGCGACAAGAAGATCCAGGTGATCAAAGAGGTGCGGGCCCTCACCAGCCTCGGCCTCAAGGACGCCAAGGACCTGGTCGACGGCGCACCCAAGCCGGTGCTGGAGAAGGCCAACAAGGAAGATGCGGAGAAGGCCAAGGCGCAGCTCGAGGCGGCCGGGGCCAGCGTAGAAGTCAAGTAATCCGGTCGGATTTCCGGCCTCCGGGTGCCGGGGCCCGGAGATCGGTGCACCCGGGATGGCCTGATTCCTTGACGTCGGCCTGCGGGTCTCCTACCCTGTGCAGGCCTGGATCGGAGATTTCCGTCCTTGGGCTTGTGATCCTGTGCGCATCCGGTTATGATTACTGGTTGCCGTGCCTGCTCCTTCCGCCTTCTCACAGTGTTTTGGCTGATTGACGCGCGCCCAGGCGCCCCCGACAACTGCTCCGGCGGTGGTTGTCGACCCCTCTGAGAAGTCCCCATGTGCACCGAGAATTGCCTGATCAGTACCGCTTTGAGCAGTGAATTTCCGCAGTAACCCGTCGTCGCCCCATTCGTCCTGCAACTGGGAGGAGTAGGCCGTTGCCTACACGGTCCAACAGCCCGGAACGTTTTTCATTTGCCAACATCGACGAGGCCCTGCCGTTGCCAGACCTCGTCGCCATCCAGCGAGACTCCTTCCAGTGGTTTCTGGACCGGGGCCTGGCCGAGACATTCGGCGACATCAGCCCGATCGAGGACTTCACCGGCCAGCTGAGCCTCGAGCTCGAGTTCGACCCCACCGACCCCGACCTGCGCCCACCACCGAAGTTCTCGGTGGAGGAGTGCAAGGAAAAGGACATGACCTACGCCGCCCCTGTCTTCGTGCGGGCGCGCTTCATGAACGCCGGCACCGGTGAGATCAAGGAGCAGACGGTCTTCATGGGGGACTTCCCGGTGATGACCGACAAGGGGACCTTCATCGTCAACGGCACCGAGCGGGTGGTGGTCAGCCAGTTGGTTCGCTCCCCCGGGGTCATCTTCCAGCCCGGGCGCGACGCCAAAACGGTCTTCACCGGCACCATCCACCCCTACCGGGGGGAGTGGATCGAGTTCGACGTCGAGGCCAAGCCCTCCAAGGACGTCACCGCCGGGTGCCGGGTGGCCCGCAAGCGCCGGCTCTCGCTCTTCGTGCTGCTGCGCGCCCTCGGCTACGAGGACCCCGCCTTCCTCGAGCGGTTCGTGCGCCACTTCGACTTCCTCGAGGGGCAGTGGGAGAAGGAGCAGAACCTGGCTCCCACCCGCGAGGAGGCCCTGCTCGAGATCTACAAGCGGGCCCGTCCCGGCGAGCCCCTGTCGGTGGAGGCGGCCCGCCAGTACTTCGAGAACGCCTTCTTCAACCCCAAGCGCTACGACCTGACCAGGGTGGGCCGCTACAAGCTCAACCGCAAGCTGGGGCCGGAGATCGAACGGATCTCGGACATCTTGAAGATCGACCTCGAGCGTCCCTCGCCGACCCAGGGCGTGCTCAGCCCGTCCGAGATCCTGGCGTCGGCCACCTACATGCTGCACCTGGCCAAGCACATGGCCGATGGGGAATCGAACTACCGGATCGACGATCAGGACCACTTCGCCAACCGCCGCATCCGTTCGGTGGGCGAGCTCATCCAGAACCAGGTCCGGGTGGGCCTGTCCCGCATGGAGCGGGTGGTCCGTGAGCGGATGACCACCCAGGACGTGGAGGCGATCACCCCGCAGACCCTGATCAACATCCGCCCGGTGGTGGCGGCGGTGAAGGAGTTCTTCGGCACCAGCCAGCTCAGCCAGTTCATGGACCAGAACAACCCGTTGTCGGGCCTGGCCCACAAGCGCCGCCTGTCGGCCCTCGGGCCCGGGGGCCTGTCACGTGAGCGCGCCGGCTTCGAGGTCCGCGACGTGCACACCTCCCACTACGGCCGGATGTGCCCGATCGAGACCCCCGAGGGCCCGAACATCGGGCTCATCGGCTCGCTGGCCACCTACGCCCGGGTCAACGAGTACGGGTTCATCGAGACCCCCTACCGCAAGGTGACCAACGGTCAGGTGACCAAGGAGATCACCTACCTGGCTGCCGACGAGGAGGAGGAGCACGTCATCGCCCAGGCCTCGGCGGCCCTGGACGACAAGGGTCGGTTCACCGAGGAGAAGGTGTTGGTCCGCCGCGGGCCGCAGGGCACCGGCGTGCGGGTCGGACTCGCCACCACCTCGTACGGGACCACCTCGGAGATCGACTTCGTCCCCCCGGCCGAGGTCGACCTGATGGACGTGTCCCCCAAGCAGATCGTGTCGGTGTCCACCGCCCTCATCCCCTTCGTCGAGCACGACGACGCCAACCGGGCCCTGATGGGCGCCAACATGCAGAAGCAGGCCGTCCCGCTGGTGGTGCCCGAGGCCCCCTACATCGGGACCGGCGTGGAGGCCCGTGCCGCCCGCGATGCCGGCGACGTGGTCCTGGCCGAGGGCGACGGCACCGTGGTCGACGTCTCCGGTGACCAGATCACCGTCGAGTACAAGGCCGGCACCAAGGACCGCAACGGCACGGTGCTGGGCAAGAAGGTCTACCGCCTGGCCAAGTTCCGCCGGTCCAACCAGAACACCGCCATCAACCAGAAGGTCATCGTCGAGGAGGGGCAGAGGATCTCCGCCGGCGACGTGCTGGCCGACGGCCCGGCCACCCACAACGGTGAGCTGGCCCTGGGCAAGAACCTCCTGGTGGCCTTCATGCCCTGGGAGGGCTACAACTACGAGGACGCCATCATCCTCTCCGAGCGCCTGGTGAAGGACGACGTGCTCACCTCGATCCACATCGAGGAGCACGAGGTCGACGCCCGCGACACCAAGCTCGGGGCCGAGGAGATCACCCGGGACATCCCCAACCTGTCCGAGGAGATCCTGGCCGACCTCGACGAGCGCGGCATCATCCGCATCGGTGCCGAGGTGGGCCCGGGCGACGTGCTGGTCGGCAAGGTCACCCCCAAGGGCGAGACCGAGCAGACCCCCGAGGAGCGGTTGCTTCGAGCCATCTTCGGCGAGAAGGCCCGCGAGGTGCGGGACACCTCGCTGAAGGTGCCCCACGGTGAGCAGGGGACGGTCATCGACGTCCGGGTCTTCTCCCGCGATGATGCCCACGAGCTCCCCCCGGGGGTCGAGCAGCTGGTCCGGGTCTACGTGGCCCAGAAGCGCAAGATCTCCGAAGGCGACAAGCTGGCCGGGCGGCACGGCAACAAGGGGGTCATCTCGAAGATCCTGCCCATCGAGGACATGCCCTTCCAGGCCGACGGCACGCCGGTCGACATCATCCTGAACCCGTTGGGAGTGCCCAGTCGGATGAACGTGGGCCAGGTGCTCGAGTCCCACCTCGGCTACGCGGCCCGCTGGGGCTGGGAGGGCGCCGGTTCGGCGGCCACCACGCCGCTGCGGGGAACCGAGACCAAGACACGGCCGCGCACCGATCCCGCAGTGTGGGTGTCCACGCCGGTCTTCGACGGCGCCCACTGGGACGAGGAGGCCGATGCCGGCCGTCACCCCACCATCCAACAGATCTTCCGCAAGCTCAACCCGGACGGTGTGGACGGCGACGTGCAGGTGAACGACGACGGGAAGTCGGTCCTCTTCAACGGCCGCACCGGTGAGCAGTACGACAACCCCATTTCGGTCGGCTACGTGTACATCTTGAAGCTCCACCACCTGGTGGACGACAAGATCCACGCCCGCTCCACCGGTCCCTACTCGATGATCACCCAGCAGCCCCTGGGTGGGAAGGCCCAGTTCGGTGGGCAGCGGTTCGGCGAGATGGAGGTGTGGGCCCTCGAGGCGTTCGGCGCCGCCTACGCCCTCCAGGAGCTCTTGACCATCAAGTCGGACGACGTGCTCGGCCGGGTGAAGGTCTACGAGGCCATCGTCAAGGGCGAGAACATCCCCGAACCGGGGATCCCGGAGAGCTTCAAGGTGCTCATCAAGGAAATGCAGTCCCTGTGCCTCGACGTCGAGGTCCTGGCGCCGGGCGGAGAAGAGATCGAGATGCGAGAGCTGGACGAGGACGTGTTCCGCACGGCCGAGGAACTGGGCATCGACATCAGCCGGCCTGAGCGCGGTCGGACGAGGAAGATGCGCGACGCGCTGCGGAAAGGGGATTCTGATGTTGGACGTCAATGACTTCGATCAGCTGAGGATCGGGTTGGCAACCGCTGACTCGATCCGGGGGTGGTCCAACGGCGAGGTGAAGAAGCCCGAGACCATCAACTACCGCACCCTGCGCCCCGAGAAGGACGGTCTCTTCTGCGAGAAGATCTTCGGTCCCACCAAGGACTGGGAGTGCTACTGCGGCAAGTACAAGCGGGTCCGCTTCCGCGGCATCATCTGTGAGCGCTGCGGCGTGGAGGTCACCCGTTCCAAGGTGCGGCGCGAGCGGATGGGCCACATCGAGCTGGCCGCGCCGGTGGTGCACATCTGGTACCTGCGGGGCACCCGCAGCTGGTTGGCCTACCTGCTCATGGGCACCGAGGCCCGGGAGGAGCTCAAGGCCAAGCAACTCGAGAAGGTCATCTACTTCGCGGCCAACCTGGTCACCTGGGTCGACGAGGCCAAGCGCCACGAGGACCTGCCCGATCTCGAGGTCGAGCTAGGCGTGGAGATCGCCGACATCGAGAAGAAGCGGGACGTCGACATCGATCGCCGCTTCAAGGCCCTCGAGGCCGAGCTGGCCGATCTGGAGAAGTCCGGCGCCAAGGACACCGAGATCAAGGCGCGCCAGCGCAACGTGGAGAAGGAGATCACCGGGGTCCGCGAGCGCTACCAGAGCGAGATCGAGCTGGCCCAGCGGAGCTTCGACGAGTTCAAGAGCCTCCACTCCCGCAAGATCCTCGAGGACGAGATGCTGTGGCGAGAGCTGCGCATCCGCTACGAGGACTACTTCGAGGGCGGCATGGGCGCCGAGACCATCTCCCGGTTGATCGACCGGATCGACCTCGACGTCGAAGAGGTCAAGCTGCGCGAGATGATCGACGCCGCCGACGGGCGCAAGCCCCTGTCGGCACAGCGGCGCCAGAAGGTGATCAAGCGGCTCAAGATCGTCACCGCCTTCAACCGGCGGGATGAGAACGGGCGCCGGGTCAACGACCCCCGGGCCATGATCCTCGACTCGGTGCCGGTCATCCCGCCCGACCTGCGCCCCATGGTCCAACTCGACGGTGGCCGGTTCGCCACCTCCGACCTGAACGACCTCTACCGGCGGGTCATCAACCGGAACAACCGGCTGAAGAGGCTGCTCGACCTGGGCGCCCCGGAGATCATCATCAACAACGAGAAGCGGATGCTGCAAGAGGCGGTCGATGCCCTCTTCGACAACGGCCGCCGGGGCCGGCCGGTGACCGGGCCGGGCAACCGTCCGCTCAAGAGCCTGTCGGACATGCTGAAGGGCAAGCAGGGTCGCTTCCGCCAGAACCTGCTGGGCAAGCGGGTCGACTACTCGGGTCGCTCGGTCATCGTGATCGGCCCCACCCTCCAGCTCCACCAGTGCGGGCTGCCCAAGCTGATGGCCCTCGAGCTGTTCAAGCCCTTCGTGATGAAGCGCTTGGTCGACGCCGAGTACGCCCAGAACATCAAGTCGGCCAAGCGGATGGTCGAGCGCCGCCGCCCGCAGGTGTGGGACGTCCTCGAAGGGGTCATCAAGGAGCACCCGGTGCTGTTGAACCGGGCCCCCACCCTTCACCGTCTGGGCATCCAGGCGTTCGAGCCGGTGCTGGTCGAGGGGAAGGCCATCCAGGTCCACCCCCTGGTGTGCACCGCCTTCAACGCCGACTTCGACGGCGACCAGATGGCCGTGCACCTGCCCCTGTCCGCCGAGGCCCAGGCCGAGGCCCGGGTGCTGATGCTCTCGGCCAACAACATCCTGTCGCCGGCGACCGGCCGCCCGATCACCGTGCCCACCCAGGACATGGTGTTCGGCATCTACTACCTGACCCTCCCGGTCGACGGGGCCAAGGGCGAGGGCCGGGTGTTCCGGCACGCCTACGAGGTGGAGACCGCCTTCGACGCCGGGGACATCGACCTGCAGGCCAAGATCGTGGTGCGTCCCGAGGCCGGGTCGCACCTGGCCACGTCGATCGCCCTGGCCAACGGGGCTGAGCCCGACGCCGACGGCAACCTGCCGGCGTTGGCCGAGGACGAGCGCATGGAGATCGAGACCACCCCCGGGCGCCTCTTCTTCAATACGGCGCTGCCCGACGGCTACCGCTACATCAACGACATCGTGGGCAAGCGCAACACGGCCATCGGCGCCATCGTGGAGGAGGTGGCGGCCAACTTCCCCAAGCGGGAGGTGGCGGCCAGCCTCGACCGGATCAAGGCACTCGGCTTCCGCTATGCCGCCCAGTCGGGCCTCACCATCTCCATCAACGACGTGCGCACCCCGCCGGACAAGCAGTCCATCCTCGACCGCTACGAGAAGGAGGCGGAGAAGGCGGAGGCACAGTTCAAGCGCGGGATCATCACCGATGACGAGCGCCGCCAGAAGGAGATCGAGATCTGGACCTCGGCCAACTCCGAGGTCGGCAAGGCCATGGAGCAGTCCCTGTCCACCATCGCCTTCAACCCGCTCGACATGATGGTCGACTCCGGGGCCCGGGGGAACAGCCAGCAGATCCGTCAGATCGCCGGCATGAAGGGCCTGGTCTCCAACCCGAGGGGCGAGATGATCCCCCGGCCGATCAAATCGTCGTTCCGCGAGGGCCTCTCCGTCCTCGAGTACTTCATCTCCACCCACGGCGCTCGCAAGGGGTTGGCCGACACCGCCCTGCGCACCGCCGACTCCGGCTACCTGACCCGTCGGTTGGTCGACGTGGCCCAGGAGCTGATCGTCCGTGAGGACGACTGTGGTTCGGTGCGCGGCATCTGGATCGAGGGAGTCGTGCCCGACGGGGCCGGGACCCGCTCGTACCTGGAGACCCGGGTGAACGGCCGGATCACCGCCGAGGCGGTCACCCTGTCGGACAAGTCGAAGATCGAGGTCGGCACCCTCCTCACCGAGGAGCTCGTCACCCGCCTCCGCGACGACCCGGCCGTCGACCAGGTCCGGGTCCGATCGGTGCTGACCTGCGAGGCCGAACAGGGGATCTGCGCGGCCTGCTACGGCCAGTCGTTGGCCACCGGGGAGATGATCGAGCTCGGCGAGGCGGTCGGCGTCATCGCCGCCCAATCGATCGGTGAGCCCGGTACCCAGCTGACCATGCGGACCTTCCACACCGGCGGCATCGTCGGTGAGGACATCACCCACGGCCTCCCCCGGGTGGTCGAGCTGTTCGAGGCCCGCACGCCCAAGGGCGCCGCCGTGCTGGCCCGCCATTCCGGCGTGGTCCGGGTGGAGGAGGACGAGTCGGGCCGCCACATCACCGTGGTCGCCGACGACGGTGCCGAGCACACCGTGCTGGTGGCCCAGCGTGCCCACCTCGAGGTGGTCGACGGCCAGGAGGTCGGGGCCGGCGACGCGCTGGTCGAGGGACCCAAGGATCCCAAGGAGCTGCTCGACGTCAAGGGCATCCGCGAGACCCAGCAGTACCTGGTCGAAGAGGTCCAGAAGGTCTACCGGGACCAGGGCGTGTCCATCCACGACAAGCACATCGAGCTGATCGTGCGCCAGATGCTCCGTCGCCGACTGGTGGCTGAGCCCGGTGATGCCTCGTTCCTCCCCGGGGAGCGGGTGGACAGCCGTCTGTACACCGAGGTCAACCGCCAGCTGGTGCAAGAGGGCAAGCGGCCGGCCGAGGGCAGGCCCGAGCTGATGGGGATCACCAAGGCCTCCCTGGCCACCGAGAGCTGGTTGTCGGCCGCCTCGTTCCAGGAGACCACCCGGGTGCTCACCGAGGCTGCCATCGAGGGCAAGTCGGACCAGCTGTTCGGCCTGAAGGAGAACATCATCATCGGCAAGCTGATCCCGGCCGGCTCTGGCATGGAGCGCTACCGCGACATCAACCTGGAGATGCCGGGCGCCGAGGCGATGCCGTTCTGGGCCCTCGGGTCCGAGGGGGACGCCGGCACCGAGGACCTGGCCGCCTGGTTGCGGGACACCGGTGGCGATGCGTCGCTGGGCAGTTTCAGCTCGGAGATCGACGCCAGCTGGCTGGGCACGGTGCCCACCGCCGAGGATCTCGGCGGGAGTGGCCCGGCCGTCTCGGACGGACCGGTCGAAGCCGGAGCCTGACGCCGCCGGGTGCGCCGCTGGCCTCCCGGGAGGGGCTGGGCGGCGCAACCGCATCCGCGGGGCCATAGACTGTCGGTGCGGGCCGGGCGCGCTTGCCCGTCGGCACCGATGCCCTAGCATTGGACCTTTGCGGCTGCGCGCCGGCAGGTCTGTGGTGCCCGCCCGCAGCACATCGGAATCACACCTGAGAATGTCCTGAAGTATCCCTGCAGTCCAAAACGTAGAGGTAACGCGTGCCCACGATCTCCCAGCTCGTCCGCAAGGGTCGGGCTACCAAACCGACGAAGTCGAAGACCCCCGCCCTGCGGGGGGCGCCCCAGCGACGGGGCGTGTGCACGCGCGTCTACACCCACACCCCGAAGAAGCCGAACTCGGCTCTGCGCAAGGTGGCCAGGGTCCGGCTGACCAGTGGTCTCGAGGTGACCGCCTACATCCCGGGCGAGGGCCACAACCTCCAGGAGCACTCGATCGTGTTGGTCCGCGGCGGCCGTGTGAAGGACCTCCCCGGCGTCCGCTACAAGGTGATCCGCGGGAACGCTCGACGCCTCGGGCGTGCGGGAGCGCAATCAGGCCCGTAGCCGCTACGGCGCCAAGAAGGAGTCCTGACGTGCCCCGCAAAGGTCCTGCCGTCCGCCGTGAGCTCATGCCCGATCCCGTGTACCACTCGGTGCTGGTCACCCAGGTGGTCAACCGGGTGTTGAGCCGGGGCAAGCGCACCCTGGCCGAGCGCATCGTCTACGACGCCCTCGCCGACGTGGCCGAAAAGTCGGGCAACGACCCGGTGGCGGTCCTGAAGAAGGCGGTGGAGAACACCCGTCCCGAGCTCGAGGTCCGTCCCCGGCGGGTGGGTGGGGCCACCTACCAGGTCCCCGTCGAGGTCCGCCCCCGGCGGGCCACCACCTTGTCCATCAGGTGGCTGGTCGGTTACTCCCAGCAGCGCCGTGAGAAGACGATGGCGGAGCGCCTGTCCAACGAGATCCGCGACGCCGTCCAACGGCATCGGCGCCGCCGCCAAGCGCCGCGAGGACCTGCACAAGATGGCGGAATCCAACAAGGCCTTCGCCCACTACCGCTGGTAGGGACGGCCACTGCGGCCCGAGTCCCGGCACAGCACCAACCGACGAGAACTACCCGAGAGCTGATCAATCATGGCTGAAGCGAGCACCCGCCACCACCCACTGGCCAAGACCCGGAACATCGGGATCATGGCCCATATCGACGCGGGCAAGACCACCACCACCGAGCGGATCCTGTACTACACGGGCAAGAACTACAAGATCGGTGAGGTCCACGAGGGCGCGGCCACCATGGACTGGATGGAGCAGGAGCAGGAGCGGGGCATCACCATCACCTCGGCTGCCACCACCTGCATGTGGCGGGACACGGTGATCAACATCATCGACACCCCCGGCCACGTCGACTTCACCGTCGAGGTGGAGCGCTCGCTGCGGGTGCTCGACGGCGCGGTGGCCGTCTTCGACGCGGTGGCCGGGGTCGAGCCCCAGACCGAGACGGTGTGGCGGCAGGCCAACAAGTACGAGGTCCCCCGGATGTGCTTCGTCAACAAGATGGACCGGACCGGGGCCGACTTCGACCAGTGCGTCGAGATGATCCGCGACCGGCTGGACGCGGTCACCGCCGTGGTCCAGCTGCCCATCGGGTCCGAGGGCGGGTTCCGGGGAGTGGTCGACCTGCTGCACATGCGGGCGCTGGTCTGGGACGACGGGTTGGGGGAGGAGTGGGCCGAAGAGGAGATCCCCGCCGACATGAAGGCCCAGGCCGAGGAGGCCCGCCACCAACTCATCGACGTGGTCTCCAACCATGACGACACCATCATGGAGAAGTACCTGGGGGACGAGGAGATCACCGCCGAGGACCTCCAGCCGGGCCATCCGCACCGCCACCCTGGGCAGCCACGCCGTGCCCATCCTGTGCGGCTCCGCCTTCAAGAACAAGGGCGTCCAGCCCATGCTCGACGCGGTGGTCGACTACCTGCCCAGCCCACTGGACATCCCGCCGACCATGGGCCTCGTCCCCCGCAAGGAGGAGGTGACCGTCGAGCGGCCCCCCGACGACAACGCACCCTTCGCCGCCCTGGCCTTCAAGATCATGACCGACCCCTACGTGGGCAAGCTCACCTACCTGCGGGTCTACTCGGGCACCCTGACCAAGGGCTCCGGAGTGATGAACTCGACCAAGGACCGCAAGGAGCGGATCGGCCGGATCCTGCAGATGCACGCCAACGCCCGCGAGGACCTCGACGCCACCTACGCCGGTGACATCATCGCCGCGGTGGGCCTCAAGCAGACCACCACCGGGGACACCCTGTGCGATCCCGATGACCAGGTGGTCCTCGAGTCGCTGACCTTCCCCGAGCCGGTCATCCACGTGGCCGTGGAGCCGAAGACCAAGGCTCGACCAGGACAAACTGGGCAAGGCCCTCTTCTCGCTGTCCGAGGAGGACCCCACCTTCCGCGTCCAGTCCGACGAGGAGACCGGGCAGACGGTCATCTCCGGCATGGGCGAGCTCCACCTCGAGGTCCTGGTCGACCGGATGCTCCGCGAGTTCAACGTGGACGCCAACGTGGGCAAGCCCCAGGTGGCCTACCGCGAGACGGTTCGCAAGAAGGTCGAGAAGGTCGAGCTTCGCTACGTCCGCCAGACCGGCGGCAAGGGCCAGTACGGGCACGTGGTCATCACCCTCGAGCCCACCGGGCCCGGGGGCGGGTACGAGTTCGAGGACAAGATCACCGGCGGGGCCATCCCCAAGGAGTACATCCCCTCGGTCGACCAGGCATCCGGGAGTCGATCACCTCGGGCGTGCTGGCCGGGTACCCGACCGTGGACATCAAGGTCACCCTCACCTACGGCTCCTACCACGACGTCGACTCCTCGGAGATGGCCTTCAAGATCGCCGGGTCGATGGCCATCAAGAAGGCCGCCAACCTGGCCGACCCGGTTCTGCTCGAGCCGGTGATGGCCGTCGAGGTGACCACGCCCGAGGACTACATGGGCGACGTGATCGGCGACCTCTCCGCCCGCCGGGGCAAGGTCGAGGGGATGGAGCAGCGGGGGAACAGCCACATCGTCCGGGCGCAGGTACCGCTGAGCGATATGTTCGGCTACGCTACCGACCTGCGCTCGCGCACTCAGGGCCGAGCGACGTACTCGATGCAATTCCAGGCCTACAACGAGGTCCCTGAGTCGATCGCCAAGGAGATCATCGCCAAGGCGCGCGGAGAGTAGGCGGCAGAACAACCGGAGGCGCTTGTCGGAGTGGTTTCGGACGCAGTACCGGATCACCCGAGCAGCACGAAGCATCAGCAGCGCAGCACCAGCGCAGCACCGTAGGACAACCGATACACGAGGAATGACGACAGGCAACCGCCTGCGTCGTGGCGGGCCCGAGGGGGTACCGCCCGAGATCAGGGAGCATCACCCCAGCCATGGCCAAGAAGAAGTTCGAGCGCACGAAGCCCCATGTGAACGTGGGAACGATGGGACACATCGACCACGGGAAGACCACGCTCACCGCGGCCATCACCAAGGTGCTGCACGACAACGACCCGACGACCAACTTCACCCCGTTCGATCAGATCGACAAGGCGCCCGAAGAGAAGCAGCGGGGCATCACCATCTCGATCGCCCACGTGGAGTACGAGACGCCCAACCGGCACTACGCCCACGTCGACATGCCGGGTCACGCCGACTACATCAAGAACATGATCACCGGTGCCGCCCAGGTGGACGGGGCCATCCTGGTGGTGTCGGCCGCCGACGGCCCGATGCCCCAGACCCGTGAGCACGTGCTGCTGGCCCGCCAGGTGGGCGTGCCCTACATCGTGGTCGCCCTCAACAAGTCCGACACCGTCGACGACGAGGAGCTGCTCGACCTGGTCGAGCTCGAGGTCCGTGAGCTGCTCAGCGAGTACGAGTTCCCCGGTGACGACACTCCCATCGTGCGGGTCAGCGCCCTCAAGGCCCTGGAGGGCGATGCCGAGGCGTCCGCCAAGATCACCGAGCTGATGGACGCGGTGGACTCCTACATCCCCGAGCCCGAGCGCGACGTGGAGAAGCCCTTCCTGATGTCGATCGAGGACGTGATGTCGATCACCGGCCGGGGCACCGTGGTCACCGGCAAGGTCGAGCAGGGAATCGTCAAGGTCGGCGAGGAGGTGGAGATCGTGGGTCTCCGCGACACCCAGAAGACCACGGTCACCGGCATCGAGATGTTCCGCAAGCTGCTCGACGAGGGTCGGGCCGGCGACAACATCGGCGCCCTGCTGCGTGGGACGAAGAAGGAGGAGGTGGAGCGGGGCCAGGTGCTGTGCAAGCCCGGTTCGATCACCCCGCACACCAAGTTCGAGGCCACCGTCTACGTGCTGAACAAGGACGAGGGCGGGCGGCACAAGCCCTTCTTCACCAACTACCGGCCGCAGTTCTACTTCCGGACCACCGACGTGACCGGCACCATCACCCTTCCCGAGGGCACCGAGATGGTGATGCCCGGCGACAACACGGAGATGACCGTGGAGCTGGGCAAGCCGATCGCCATGGTCGAGGGCCTGCGGTTCGCCATCCGTGAGGGTGGGCGCACCGTGGCCTCGGGCCGGGTCACCAAGATCCTCGAATAGTCCAGCTCCCAGCCGAACCACCACGGAAGGACGCCGCACCCATGGCCGCAGAAGGCCCCCGCCAGAAGATCAGAATCCGGCTGAAGGCCTACGATCACGAGATTCTCGATCAGTCGACCGAGAAGATCGTCCAGACGGTGCTCCGCACCCAGGCCAAGGTGCTGGGACCGGTGCCCCTGCCCACCGAGAAGCACCGCTACACGGTGGTCCGGTCGCCCCACAAGTACAAGGACAGCCGCGAGCACTTCGAGATGCGGGTCCACAAGCGCCTGGTGGACATCGTGGAGCACACCCCGAAGACGGTCGACTCGCTCCAGAGGCTGGACCTCCCGGCCGGGGTGGACATCGAGATCAAGATCCAGACCGTCTAGGGACCCGGGGGACCTGGTCGGCCCACGGCCGGACCGCTGTGCATCGCCGGCCGGGATGGTATATAGTCGCAGGTCGGCCCGACTTCGGGTCACACCATGTGAGTAGGACGTGTCCGAGCGCCCGCCGAAGTTCGGCGGGGACCTCGGACCAAACCAGGCGAGCGCTCCGCTCGGGTTCCTCCGAGCGGAGCGTCTGCGTGCACGTCGAAGCGGTTCGATTCGGCGGTGATGCCCGTAGCGCAAGGTAGTTGAGCAGGGCGAACAGCGCAGTACCCGTTCGATACCGGCCGGTGTCGAACAAACGAAGAGTCGATACGGAGAAGCTCCAGTGGCCACCAAGGCGATCGTGGGCGAAAAAGTGGGAATGACCCAGATCTGGGACGACCAGCACCGGGCGATACCGGTGACGGTGGTGCGCGTGGCTCCGGTCCGGATCGTGCAGGTCAAGACCCCCGAGCGGGAGGGCTACTCCGCCCTGCAGGTGACCTGGGGCCACCGCCGCAGCTCCACGCTGACCAAGCCCGAGCAGGGCCACTTCGACAAGGCCGGCGTGGACCCCGGGCGCCGGCTGGTCGAGCTCCGGGTCGACGACGCCTCCGACTTCGAGGTGGGACAGCACCTGACCGCCGATCTGCTCCAGCCCGGCGAGCTGGTCGACGCCATCGGGGTGTCCAAGGGCAAGGGCTTCGCCGGCGGCATGAAGCGCCACAACTTCAAGGGCCAGGGGGCCTCGCACGGCAACCATAAGAAGCACCGCTCACCGGGGTCGATCGGGGCCTGTGCCACCCCTTCCCGGGTGTTCAAGGGGACCCGGATGGCCGGGCGGATGGGCGGCCAGCAGGTGACCACCCTCAATCTGGAGATCGTCCAGGCCGATTCCGAGCGCGAGCTGGTCCTGGTCAAGGGGGCGGTGCCCGGGCCGAGGGGCGGGATCGTGGTCCTCCGGGACGCGGTCAAGGCGCCGCTGGTCAAGGGGGCGAAGGCCTGATGAGCGCGGGATACGGTCACCGTGACCATCGACCTGGAGACCGCCAGCCCGGCCGCCATCCGCCGTTTCCTGCGTCCGGCTCCCCAGTCCCGCACGGTGACCCGCCGCTCGACCGAGGGCGCCGACCTCGGGGAGGTCGAGCTCGAGCCGTCGATCTTCGGCATCGAGCCCAACCAGGATGTGCTCCACCAGGTGGTCACCGCCCAGCTGGCTGCCGCTCGATCGGGGACCCAGTCGACCAAGACCCGGGCCGAGGTGCGCGGTGGCGGGGCCAAGCCGTTCCGTCAGAAGGGCACCGGGCGGGCCCGCCAGGGTTCCACCCGCTCGCCGCAGTGGGTCGGCTGGCGGCGTGGCCCTCGGGCCCAAGCCCCGCTCGTACGCGCAGAAGACGCCGAAGAAGATGATCCAGCTAGCCCTGCGCTCGGCGCTGTCGGACCGGGCGGCGCAGGGTCGGGTGGCCCTGGTGGACGAGTGGCCCTTCGACGTCCCGAGCACCAAGGCCGCCATCGCCTCGCTGGAGGCACTGGGCCTGTCCGGCCGGGTCCTGGTCGTCCTCGGGGACGAGGACGGCTACGCCGATCGCTCGTTCGGGAACCTGCCCCACGTCCAGACCATGGTGGCCGGTGAGCTCAACGCCTACGACATCCTGGTCAACGACTGGGTGGTGTTCACCGATGAGACCCTCCCCGGTGGAGCCGGGGTGATCGAGGAGGCTGCCGACGATGGTGCGGCCGAGGGTTCCGCCGACGACGGTGCGGCCGAGGGAGCGGCCGAGGATGTAGCGGCCGAGGATGCCGCCGACACCGCGGTGGACGAGGATGCCGCCGCCGAGGATGGTGCGGCCGAGGAAGCCGGGAGCGCGGTCATGAGAGATCCCCACAACGTGCTCATCCGACCGGTGGTGTCGGAGAAGTCGTACTCGCTGATGGACAACAACGTCTATGTCTTCGTCGTCGATCCCTCGGCCACCAAGATCGACGTGCGCCGAGCCGTGGAGGAGGCCTTCCGCGTGCGGGTGACCAGCGTGAACACGCTCAACCGGAAGGGCAAGAACAAGCGCAACCGGAAGAACAACTCCCTCGGACACCGCTCCGACACCAAGCGGGCCATCGTCACCCTCCACGAGGGTGACTCGATCGACCTCTTCGAGAACTGACGGATCGGGACCGGACCATGCCACTTCGCTCACGCAAGCCCACCAGCGCCGGCCGGCGCTTCCAGACCGTCTCGGACTTCGCCGAGATCACCCGGGACCGCCCGGAGAAGTCGCTGCTGGCCCCGAAGCCGTCCACCGGTGGGCGCAACAACTACGGCCGCAAGACCTCACGCCATCGCGGCGGCGGCCACAAGCAGCAGTACCGGATCATCGACTTCAAACGCGACAAGGACGGGGTGCCGGCCAAGGTGGCGGCCATCGAGTACGACCCCAACCGCAATGCCCGCATCGCCCTGCTCCACTACCTCGACGGCGAGAAGCGCTACATCCTGGCCCCGGCGCAGGTCCTGGTGGGTGACCGTCTGCAGTCCGGCCAGGGCGCTGAGATCCGTCCCGGCAATGCGCTCCCGATGCGCTTCATCCCGGTCGGCTCGGTGATCCACAACGTCGAGCTGCGCCCGGGCGCCGGCGGGAAGCTGGCCCGGGGCGCCGGCATGAGCGTGCAGTTGGTGGCCAAGGAGGGTGCGTTCGCCACCCTGCGCCTGCCTTCCACCGAGATGCGGCGAGTCCCCATCGACTGCCGGGCCACCCTGGGCATCGTGGGCAACTCCGAGGCCGAGCTGATCAAGATCGGCAAGGCGGGCCGGAACCGCTGGAAGGGCGTGCGGCCCCAGACCCGTGGCGTGGCCATGAACCCGGTCGACCATCCCGCTTGGCGGCGGCGAGGGCAAGACCTCGGGTGGGCGCCACCCGGTGTCGCCGTGGGGCCAGCCCGAGGGGCGCACCCGGTGCCCGCAACAAGGACTCCGACAAGATGATCGTCCGCAGGCGCCGCACACGCGGCGCACGGCGGTAGGGAAGACAGAGGGAACGCCACGCCATGCCCCGCAGCCTGAAGAAGGGTCCGTTCGTCGATGACCACCTGCTCAAGAAGGTGGACGTCCTCAACGCGGCCGGCGACAAGAAGGTCATCAAGACCTGGTCCCGCCGCTCCACGATCATCCCGGACATGGTCGGGCACACCATTGCCGTCCACGATGGCCGCAAGCACATCCCGGTCTACGTGACCGAGTCGATGGTCGGCCACAAGCTGGGCGAGTTCGCCCCGACCCGGACCTTCAAGTTCCATGCCGGTCAAGAGCGGGCGGGGAGGCGCTGACGTGCCCGGGGTGAAGACCAACGAGCGCGAGGGGACCCGGGCGGTCCTCCGCCACAGCCGGACGTCCGCCTACAAGATCCGCCAGGTACTCGATCTGATCCGGGGCCAGGACGTCGATCGTGCCGCCGAGATCCTCGCCCTGGGTGACCGCGAGGCCGCGGTCACGGTGGGCAAGGTGCTGGCGTCGGCGGTGGCCAACGCCGTCCACAACGACGGCCTCGACGCCGAGGAGCTCTTCGTGTCGGCCTGCTACGCCGACGAGGGCAGCACCCTCAAGCGCTGGCGCCCCCGGGCCCGGGGCCGCGCCACCCGGATCCGAAAGCGGACCTCGCACATCACCATCATCGTGAGCCGGATGCCGGAGGACCGCATCGCCCGCCAACGGGCCCAGCAGGCCGCCAACACCTCCCAGCGCTCGCGCCGGGTGGCCGGGTCCCGGCGCCGCCAGCGGAGCGAGTCGGCGGAGGCGACCCCGGCGGTCGAGGACACCGGGTCCGAGGCCTGGTCGGAGGAGGCCACCCACGCCGATGACCTGGTCACCGAGACCGAGGCCGGACCCCTCGAGGAGTCGGACTTCGACGAGGACACCGATACCGATACCGATACCGATATCGATGCCGATGAGTCCGAGGTGGGCGCCGAAGGCGAGGACAGTGCCGAGGACGTGGCCGACGACTCGGATGGCGACCAACCGGACGACGATGCAGAGGGCGAACCTGCCGAAGAGAAGGGCAAGTAGATGGGCCAGAAGGTCAACCCGTACGGGTTTCGGCTCGGCATCACCACCGACTGGAAGTCGCGCTGGTTCGAAGAGCGCAACTACCAGAACTGTGTGATCGAGGACTGGGAGATCCGCGACTACCTGATGTCGCAGCTCGAGTCCGCCGCAGTCAGCCGTATCGAGATCGAGCGCACCCGGGATCGGCTGCGGGTGGACATCCACACCGCCCGGCCGGGGATCGTCATCGGCCGCCGCGGTGCGGAGGCCGACCGCCTGAAGAAGCGGATCGAGGAGATCACCGGCCTCAACAACCGGATCCAGCTCAACATCCAAGAGATCAAGCAGCCTGAGCTCGACGCCGCCCTCATCGCCCAGGGAATCTGCGACCAGCTGGCCCGCCGGGTGGCCTTCCGCCGTGCCATGAAGCGATCCATCCAGACGGTGCAGAAGGCCGGCGCGCTGGGCGTCCGGGTGCAGTGCGCCGGGCGCCTGGGCGGTTCGGAGATGTCCCGCAAGGAGTCCTACCGCGAGGGCCGGGTTCCGCTCCACACCCTGCGGGCCGACATCGACTACGGATTCCGCGAGGCCAAGACCACCTTCGGCCGTATCGGGGTGAAGGTGTGGATCTACAAGGGCGACATCCTCCCCTACAAGATCTCCACCGAGGACAAGATCACCCGCGAGGCGGCCATGGCGGTGGGCGAGACGTCCGGGCAAGGTGGCGACGCCCCCCGGCGGTTGATCACGGCTGGCGGTGGACGCCGTCGCGCCGAGCAGGGGGCTCCCGGCAGCGTGGTCACCCTCGACGCCGATTCCGATGGCGAGCCCGAGATTCCCGAGGGCCTGGTCGACCGGTCGACGGCCGACATCGCCGCCCCCCCGGCGGTGCCCGATGAGCTCGAGCGCATCCTCAGCGAGGACGAGGAGATCGAGCGTCGGACCCGCGAACACCACGAGACGCCGCACTTCCGCAAGGAGGTCGACTGACGTGTTGATGCCCCGCAAGGTCAAGCACCGCAAGCAGCAGCGCGGCCGGATGAGCGGTAAGGCGAAGGGCGGGAGCGACGTCACCTTCGGCGACTTCGGCATCCAGGCGATGGAGCCGGCGTGGCTGACGGCCCGCCAGATCGAGGCGGCTCGAATCGCCATGACCCGCCACGTGAAGCGTGGCGGCAAGGTGTGGATCCGGGTGTTCCCCGATCGCCCGGTGACCCAGAAGCCGGCGGAGACCCGCATGGGATCGGGCAAGGGCAACCCCGAGCACTGGGTGGCCGTGGTCAAGCCCGGCCGCATCCTGTTCGAGCTGGCCGGCGTCGAGCCCGAGCTGGCCCGCGAGGCTATGGACCGGGCCATCCAGAAGCTGCCGTTCAAGGCCAAGTTCGTGGTCCGGCCCGGGACCCACGGCACCCCGGAGGTGCAGGTGTGATGGCCACCGCCGCCGAGGTATCCGAGTACGACACCGAAGAGCTCGAGCGCCAGCTGAGCGAGACCCGGCGGGAGCTGTTCAACCTGCGGTTCCAGCTGGCCACCGGCCAACTGGACAACTTCACGCGCATTAACCAGGTTCGCAAGGACGTGGCCCGGATGCTGACCGAATTGCGGATCCGGGAGATCGCCGAGGCCGAGGGCATGGCCATGGAGGACCTTCCTGCCCACCAGGCCGCGGCGCGCCGCCGCTCGGAGGACGAGGCCCTTGGACGGGACCGCACCACCGCCTCGGAGCGCCGCGCCGCAGCACGGCTGGCCGAAGAGGCCGACGAGGATGGCGACGATGGCGACGACGGCATCGAGCCCCTCGATGAGGACGAGTTGGCCGAGGAAGTGGCCGACGATGATGGCATGGCCCTCCCCGAGGACTCCGCCGACCTGGACGATCCCGAGGAGGAGAGCTGATGCCTGACGAACAGATCGTCGACGACGCGGCGCGGATCAACCGCCGCAAGGTGCGCGAGGGCCTGGTGGTGTCAGACGCCATGGACGCAACGGTGGTGGTGGCAGTCATCGAACGGGTCCGCCACCCCCGCTACGGCAAGACCGTGCAGCGCACCAAGCGCCTCTACGTCCACGACGGCGAGAACGCTGCCAAGGTGGGGGATCGGGTCCGGGTGGTCGAGACGCGCCCGCTGTCCAAGCTCAAGCGCTGGCGGCTCTCCGAGGTTCTGGAGCGTGCTCGATGATCCAGCAGGAATCCCGACTCCGGGTGGCCGACAACTCCGGCGCCAAGGAAGTGCTCTGCATCAAGGTGCTCGGTGGATCGCGCCGCCGCTACGCCTCGATCGGGGACATCTTCGTGGCCACGGTCAAGGACGCCATCCCCGGTGCGGCAGTCAAGAAGGGCGAAGTGGTCAAGTGCGTCGTCGTGCGCACCAAAAAGGAGAAACGGCGGCCTGACGGGAGCTACATCCGCTTCGACGAGAACGCCGCCGTGCTCATCAATGACCAGCAGCAACCACGCGGGACACGTATCTTCGGGCCCGTGGGCCGGGAGCTGCGGGACAAACGCTTCATGAGGATCATCTCGTTGGCACCGGAGGTGTTGTAGATGCGAATCCGCAAAGGGGACAAGGTCGAGGTGATGACCGGCAAGGACCGGGGCAAGCAAGCCCAGGTCATCCGGGCCATCCCGTCGGAGGGACGGGTCATCGTCGAGGGAGTGCATGTGGCCAAGCGGCATGCGAAGCCCACCCGCGCCACCATGCAGGGAGGGGTCATCGACAAGTTCATGCCCGTCTCGGTCTCGTCGGTGGCCATCGTGTGCGGAGCGTGCGGTCCCACACGCATCGGGATGCGCATCGACGAGCAGGGGCGCAAGCTCCGGGTGTGCCGCAAGTGCGGAGCTGATCTGTGATGGCTCCGGCCTCGGTGACCGCCCGCCCCCGCCTGAAGGAGCGCTACGACCGTCAGGTGCGGGCCGAGCTCAAGGAGACCCTCGGACTGTCCAACATCATGGAGGTCCCCCGGCTCGACAAGATCGTCATCAACACGGGTGTCGGTCGGGCTACCCAGCAGAAGTCCCTCATCGAAGGGGCCATGCGCGACCTCGAGATCATCGCCGGCCAGAAGCCGGTGGTGACCAGGGCCAAAAAATCGATCGCCTCGTTCAAGCTGCGCGAGGGCCAGGAGATCGGGGCCAAGGTCACCCTCCGGGGTGATCGGGCATGGGAGTTCCTCGACCGGCTGCTGGCCATGGCCATCCCGCGCATCCGTGACTTCCGGGGGCTGTCCCCACGCTCATTCGACGGCCACGGCAATTACACCTTCGGGGTCACCGAGCAGTTGATCTTCCCCGAAATCGACTACGACCACATCGACACCACCCGGGGCATGGACATCACCATCGCCACCACCGCACGTACCGACGAGGAGGGCCGGGCACTTCTGGCCGCTTTCGGCTTCCCGTTCCGACAGGAGAACCAGTAACCCCATGGCCAAAAAGGCTTTGATTCAAAAGCAGCAGCGCACACCCAAGTTCAAGGTGCGCGGATATACGCGATGCCGCCGGTGCGGCCGGCCCAAGTCGGTCTACCGCAAGTTCGGCCTGTGCCGGATCTGCCTGCGGGTCATGGTCCATGCGGGCGAGATCCCCGGCGTCACCAAGGCCAGCTGGTGAGAGGAGGCGACGCACGATGACGATGACCGACCCGATTGCCGACATGCTGACCCGTATCCGGAACGCCAACACCGCCCACTTCGACACGGTCAAGATGCCCGGTTCGAAGCTCAAGGAGTCGTTGGCCGCCATTCTGGTAGACGAGGGGTACATCGTGGGCTACCGGGTGAACGAGGAGCCCGACAAGCCGGGCAAGACGCTCGAGATCACCATGAAGTACTCACCGGATCGGGAGCGCACCATCTCCGGAATCAAGCGGGTGTCCAAGCCCGGACTGCGGATCTACGCACGGGCCGACAAGATGCCCCGAGTCCTCGGTGGCTTGGGCGTGGCCGTGGTGTCGACGTCCAAGGGGCTGATGACCGACCGCGAAGCGCGCAAGCGCCGAATGGGTGGAGAGGTGCTCTGCTATGTCTGGTAACCGGGCTGGAACCACCGGCCCCGCACCGGGAGGGGATCGCTGATGTCGCGCATCGGACGCTCCCCGATCCCGGTCCCCTCGGGGGTCTCGGTCGCGGTGGGCACAGACAACACGGTGACGGTCAAGGGCCCCCAGGGGGAGCTGGCCCGGACGGTGCCCGCCGCCATCACCATCCGCCAGGACGGCGAGGTCCTGGTCGTCGAGCGACCTGACGACCAGCGCCAGAACCGCGCCCTGCACGGACTGACCCGGTCCCTGGTGGCCAATATGGTGGCCGGGGTGACCGACGGGTTCACCAAGGAGCTCGAGATCGTCGGCGTCGGCTACCGGGCGGTGCCGAAGGGCCCCTCGGGCCTCGAGCTCGCCCTGGGGTTCTCCCATCCGGTCAACGTGAGTGCGCCCGATGGGGTGACCTTCGAGGTCCCCACCGCCACCAGGATCATCGTCAAGGGGATCGACAAGGAAAAGGTCGGGCAAGTGGCCGCCGACATCCGCAAGCTGCGCAAGCCCGAGCCCTACAAGGGAAAAGGGGTTCGCTACCTCGGCGAGCGGGTCGTGCGCAAGGCCGGGAAGGCAGCCAAGTAATGGCACGTACTGATCACAAGCTGGAGCTCCGTCGACGCCGGCACTCGCGGGTGCGCCGCCGGGTGCACGGATCATCCGGACGGCCGCGGCCTGCCGTGTTCCGCTCCAACAAGCACATCTCCGCCCAACTGATCGACGACGACGCCGGGCGCACGCTGGCCTCGGCGTCATCGGTCGAGGGCGAGCTGCGGGGATCGTCGGGCGGCAACATCGACGCCGCCGAGCGTGTGGGGAAATTCGATCGCGTCGCGGGCCACGTCCGCCGGCATCACCACCGTGGTCTTCGACCGCGGCGGATTCGCCTATCACGGGCGGGTGGCCGCGCTGGCCGACGCCGCCCGCGCCGAAGGACTGGAGTTCTAGCGTCATGGCCATCAACGACTTGCAATTCGAGGAGCAGACCATCCGGGTGAACCGGGTGTCCAAGGTGGTGAAGGGTGGCCGACGCTTCTCGTTCGCCGCCCTGATGGTCGTCGGCGACCGCAACGGCAAGGTCGGCCTCGGCTACGGCAAGGCCAAAGAGGCTGGGCTGGCCGTGCAAAAGGGCATCGAAGAGGCCCGCAAGAACATGTTCGACGTGCCCCTGGCCGGGTCGACCATCACCCATCCCATCGTCGGTGAGAGCGGTGCCGGACGGGTCATGCTGAAGCCGGCAGCACCGGGTACCGGGGTGATCGCCGGGGGCGCCGCCCGGGCCATCCTCGAGATGGCCGGCATCCGCGACATCCTGGCCAAGTCCCTGGGATCGTCCAACGGCATCAACGTCGCCCATGCCACCATCGCCGGCCTGAAGGGTCTCAAGCGGCCGGACGAGATCGCCGCGCTCCGGGGCAAGCCGGTGGAGGACGTGGTGCCGGCGGCCATGCTCCGCGCCTATCGCGAACGCCGTCGCGAGGCCGACCTGTTCACCGAGGTGAGTTGAGATGAGCGCCGCGTCCTCGAGCAGCACGTCGTCGACCTCGTGGCTCCGGGTCACCCAGATCCGGTCGGCCATCGGCACCAAGCCCAAGCACCGGGGAACCCTCCGGGCACTGGGCTTGCGGGGCATCGGGCGGACCAACGTGCTGCCTGATCGCCCAGAAATCCGTGGGATGCTTGCCCGCGTTCCGCACCTGGTGGATGTGCAGGCCGCCGGGCCCGACGAGAAAGGCTGACCATGAAGGTCCACGAGCTTCGCCCCCCCGCCGGGTCGACCCGCCCCCGCCGGCGCGTCGGACGCGGCATCGCCGGCAAGGGCGGCAAGACGGCCGGCCGCGGCACCAAGGGCCAGGGCGCGCGCGACACCATCCCCATGGGCTTCGAAGGTGGCCAGCTGCCGTTGATGCAGCGCATTCCCAAACTGCGAGGCTTCAAGAACCCGTTCCGCATCGAGTACACCCCGGTGAACCTCGACGACCTCGAGGCGGTCGAGGGCGACGCCATCGACCTGGCCGGGTTCGTGGCCCGTGGGCTGGCCGGTCGCGGCCAGCTGGTCAAAGTCCTCGGAGGCGGCCAGCTGATCCACCCCCTGCGGGTGGAGGCGCACGCCTTCTCCAAATCGGCCGAGGCAGCCATCACCGCCGCAGGTGGCTCGGTCACCGTGGTCCCCCTGCCATTCGGCCACAACCGCCCTCCCGCCCAGGGCAACGCCCTCACCAACCGGTAGCATCGGCCAACTGCGGCGTCGAGGAGCCCCATGCTCGCCAGTCTGGCCAACATCTTCCGGATTCCCGACCTTCGAAAGAAGGTCGTATTCACGCTGACCATCATCGCCCTGTACCAATTCGGGGCCAACGTCCCTGTTCCCTTCGTCAATTTCTCCAAGGTGCAGCAGCTGGAGGCGGCCTCGAAGTCGTCCGGGGTGCTCGGATTCCTCAACCTCTTCTCCGGGGGAGCGCTGACCCGCATGGCCGTGTTCGGCCTGGGGATCATGCCCTACATCACCTCGAGCATCATCATCCAGCTGTTGGCCACGGTCATCCCGAAACTGGAGGAGTGGCGCGACCAGGGGGCGGTGGGCCAGAAGAAGCTGACCCAGACCACCCGCTACCTGACCGTGGCGCTGGCCCTCATGCAGTCGACCGGCCTGGTCTACCTCTTCCACAAGGGGGGCGGTGGGCTGTTCGGTACCAATCAGTCCATCGACCTCATCCTGAACTACTCGATCTGGCGGGCCATGTTCATCGTGATGACCCTGACCGCCGGCACTGCCTTCGTGATGTGGCTGGCCGAGCTGATCACCCAGCGGGGCATCGGGCAGGGCATGTCCATCCTCATCTTCGCCAACGTGGTGGCCGGCATCCCGTCCGGGCTGAACACCGTCCTCCAGGAAGGGGGGCGGGTCAAGTTCGCCACCATCCTGTTGGTGTCGCTGGCCCTGCTGGTGCTCATCGTCTTCGTCGACCAGGGCCAACGGAGGATCCCGGTGACCTTCGCCAAACGGGTGGTAGGCCGCAAGATGTACGGGGGGTCGAACACCTACATCCCCTTGAAGGTCAATCAGGCCGGGGTGATCCCGATCATCTTCGCCAGCTCGGTGCTGTACATCCCGGTGCTGTTGTCCAACATCGTGCCGTCCTCGGCCTTCCGTAGCTGGGTCAACAACAACGTCACCCCGACCAGCCTGTTCTACATCCTCACCTACTTCATCTTCATCCTCCTGTTCACCTTCTTCTATGTCTACGTGGCCTTCGATCCCCACCAGCAGGCCGACATCATCCGAAAGCAGGGCGGGTACATCCCCGGTATCCGCCCCGGGCACCCGACCGAGCGGTACCTGGCCCACATCCTGAACCGGATCACCTGGCCGGGGCGCTGTTCCTGGGCGGGGTGGCCATCACCCCGTCGCTGTTGATGGCGGCGTGGAACATCACCAGCTACCCCTTCTACGGCACCACTCTTTTGATCGCAACGGGCGTGGCTCTCGAGACGATGAAGCAGATCGACAGCCAGCTCATGATGCGAAACTACGAGGGCTTCCTCAAATAAGTGGTACCCGGAGCCAGGCTCGTTGTCCTCGGCAAACAGGGGGCAGGCAAGGGGACACAGTGCGTGCGCCTCTCCCACCATTACGTGGTGCCCCATGTCTCCACCGGCGACATGCTGCGCGCCGCGGTGAAGCAAGGTACCGCCATCGGCCAGAAGGCGAAGGACCAGATGGACCGCGGCGAGCTGCTCGGGGACGACCTGATCATGGACATGGTCGCCGAACGACTGGGGGAGAGCGACGTCCGCGCCCGTGGCTTCGTGCTCGACGGATGCCCGCGCACGGTGGCCCAGGCCGAGCGGCTGGCCGCCATCCTGGCCCCGTTCGACCTCGACCTGGCCATCGACATCGAGATCCACACCAGCCAGGTCCTGCGCCGGCTGGCTGCCCGGCGGGTCTGCGTCGACTGCGGGGCCAACTACTCGCTGTCCTCGCCCCCGCTGATCAACTGGACCTGTGACGTGTGCGGCGGTGAGGTGATCCAGCGCCAGGACGACACCGAGGAGGCGATCTCCCGCCGTCTGGAGCTCTACGAGATCCAGACGGCGCCGCTCATCGAGTGGTACCGGACCCGCGGCCAGTTGGAGGGGGTACCCGGCACCGGATCCCCCGACGCGGTGACCCGGCGGATCGTCAAGGTCATCGAGCAGCGGCGCCAGAAGGGCAGCGGCTTCTGATGGGACACTGCTTCTGATGAGACACTGCTACTGATGAGACGCAATGCCGAGGAACTGGCCAAGATGCGCAAGGCCGGTCGGGTGGTGGCGGAGATCCACGAGGCCACCCGGGCCGCCATCCGCCCCGGCGTGTCGACCGCCGAGCTCGACCGGGTGGCCCGGGAGGTGCTCGACCGGCGCGGCGCCGGATCCAACTTCCTCAACTACCACGGCTTTCCCGCCGTGGTGTGCACCTCACCCAACTCGATGATCGTTCACGGCATCCCCTCACCTACGGTCATCCTCGAGGAGGGGGACATCATCTCGGTGGACTGCGGGGCGATCATCGAGGGCTACCACGGCGACGCCGCCTACACCGCCGGGGTCGGGGAGGTCTCCGCGGAGGCGACCCGGCTGATGGAGGTCACCGAGCAGAGCCTGTTCGCCGGCATCGACCAGCTCCGCCCCGGCCAGCGGCTCCACGAGGTGGGCCGGGCGGTCCAGGCGGTGGCCGAGGCGGCCGGGTTCTCGGTGGTCCGGGAGTACGTGGGCCACGCCATCGGCACCGCCATGCACGAGGAGCCCCAGGTCCCCAACTACTGGCCGGGGACGCCGGGGCCCACCCTCAAGGGCGGGGATGGTCTTCGCCGTCGAGCCGATGGTCAACGCCGGCGGGCCGGGCACCGTCCAGCTCGACGACGGATGGAGCGTGGTCACCGCCGACGGCCGTCTCTCGGCCCATTTCGAGCACACCATCGCGGTGACCGAAGACGGCCCGGAGGTGTTCACCGTCCTCTGAACCGGCTGGTCGGGGCCGCTCCGGGGGCCGTACGGGCAGGGCCACGGGCCAATTCGGGGATCGAACTGGCAATTCGGCCCCGAGGGGCTAAACTGGTCGTTCGGCTGGCCACGGTTGTGTTGTGGCATGCCGATCCCGTTCCCGGTGGTGCTCCTCGGTGTGCCCCCGAATGCGGTGCGGACGGACGACGTCGCCGTGGTCCGTGATGCACGCCGGCCCCTGGGCCGAGGGGACGAGAACGAAAGACTATTCGAGGAGATTCACCTGCCCAAGCCCAAAGAAGATGCCATCGTGCTGGAAGGGACGGTCGTAGAGCCGCTGCCGAACGCCATGTTCCGCGTGGAGCTCGAGAACGGCCACAAGGTGCTGGCGCACAGCTCGGGAAAGATGCGGATGCACCGCATCCGGATCCTCCCCGGGGACAAGGTGCAGGTGGAGATCACCCCCTACGACTTGGCCCGGGGTCGGATCACCTACCGCTACAAGTGAGCGGGCCGGTGGCCTGCCGGACGTCGGTCGGCCCGGTGGGCAGGCTCGGGGCGGAGCCGCAGGGGCGAGTGCAGGATCGTGCAGTACGAGACAAGGACGGAACATGAAGGTTCGACCCAGCGTCAAGCCGATGTGTGAGAAGTGCAAGGTGATCCGCCGGCACCGGCGGGTCTTCGTCATCTGCGAGAACCCCCGCCACAAGCAGCGGCAGGGTTGATGGCACCGGCCCAGGCGTAAGAGAGAAGGAAGAACACGTGGCCCGCATTTCAGGCGTTGACATCCCCCGCGAGAAGCGGCTGGAGATCTCCCTCACCTACATCTTCGGCATCGGCCGGACCACCGCACAGCAGATCTGCTCGGTCACCGAGACCAGCCCCGACACCCGGGTCCGTGACCTGACCGACGAAGAGGTGACCCGGCTCCGCAACTACATCGACGCCAACCTCCAGGTGGAGGGGGACCTGCGCCGAGACGTGTCCCAGGACATCAAGCGCAAGATGGAGATCGGGTGCTACCAGGGCATCCGACACCGCAAGGGCCTGCCCGTCCACGGCCAGCGCACCCATACCAACGCACGCACCCGCAAGGGACCGAAGAAGACGGTCGCCGGAAAGAAGAAGGTTCGCAAGTAGATGGCCAAGACCACCAAGCCCGGAGCCGCCCGCCGGCCCCGCAAGCGGGAGCGCAAGAACATCACCTTCGGCGTCGCCCACATCAAGAGCTCCTTCAACAACACCATCGTCTCGATCGCCGACCCGGAGGGGAACGTTCTGGCCTGGGCATCGGCCGGCAACGTGGGGTTCAAGGGATCGCGCAAGTCCACCCCCTTCGCCGCCCAGCTGGCGGCCGAGCAGTGCGCCAAGCGGGCCATGGAGCACGGTGTGCGCCGGGTCGACGTGTTGGTGCGAGGCCCCGGCTCCGGTCGTGAGACGGCCATCCGGTCCCTGGCCGCCGCCGGCATCGAGGTGGCCGGCATCAAGGACGTCACCCCCATCCCCCACAACGGCTGCCGCCCCAAAAAGCGGCGGCGGGTCTAGGTCGGGGCGAGAAGGGACGAAAGGTTCATCAATGGCTCGTTACACCGGACCCGTCTGCCGGCTCTGCCGCCGGGAGCGCACCAAGCTCTTCTTGAAGGGCGAGCGCTGCTACTCGATGAAGTGCCCGGTCTCCGAGGCGGTGACCGACCGGCACAGCCGCGCCTATCCCCCCGGGGAGCACGGGCGCGACCGGATGCGCCAGGGCTCGGAGTACCTCGGCCAGCTGCGTGAGAAGCAGAAGGCCCGCCGGATCTACGGCCTGTTGGAGCGCCAGTTCCACAACCTCTACGTGGAGGCCAGCCGGGCCCCGGGCATCACCGGTGAGAACCTGCTGCGCATGCTCGAGCTCCGGCTCGACAACGTGGCCTTCCGGGCCGGCTGGGGAGCCAGCAGGTCCCAGGCCCGCCAGTTCGTACGCCACGGCCATGTGCTGGTCAACGGCAAGCGGGTGACCATCCCGAGCTACCGGGTGCGCCAGGGCGACGTGGTGGCCCTCAAGCCCTCCTCTCGTGAGCTGTTCCACGTCCGCCGCAACATGGACACCCTCGATCGGCAGCTGCCCCCCTGGCTGGAGACGGTCGGCGACCGCTTCGAGGTCCGGGTGTTCTCCTTGCCATTGCGCGAGCACATCGACGAGCCGGTGCAAGAGCAGCTCATCGTCGAGCTCTACTCCAAGTAGCCCGTCACCCCGACCCATCGATCCGACCCACGACTGCATCCCCCCTACCGACCCACAGAACCACACTGCCGAGGAGCCACGATCAGCATGCTCATCATCCAACGACCCACCGTCGAAGCCGTCGGTGAAGAAGAGGAGAACCGCCAGCGGTTCGCCGTCGGACCGCTCGACCCCGGTTTCGGGCACACCCTGGGCAACTCCCTGCGCCGCACCCTGCTGTCGTCCATCCCCGGCGCGTCGATCACCCAGGTCCGCTTCGACGACGCCCTCCACGAGTTCACCACCCTGCCGGGCGTCAAAGAGGACGTCACCGACCTCATCCTCAACCTGAAGGACCTGCTGTTCCGGGTGCACAGCGACGAGCCGGTGACCATCCGCCTCGACAAGCGGGGGCCCGGCGACGCCACCGCCGGCGACCTGCAGCTCACCGCCGACGTCGAGGTCCTCAGCCCCACCCAGCACATCGCCTCGCTCAACGCCAAGGGCCGTCTGGCCGTCGACCTCACCGTCGAGCGCGGCCGTGGCTACCTGTCGGCCGACAAGTCCAAGCGGTCCCCACCATCGGGGTGATCCCGGTCGATGCCATCTTCTCGCCGGTTCGGCGGGTGGCCTTCACCGTCGAGCCGGTCCGGGTGGAGCAGTCCACCGACTTCGACCGGCTGGTGCTCGACATCGAGACCGACGGATCGCTCACGCCCCGTGAGGCGCTGGCCTCGGCCGGCGACACCCTCCGCACCCTGGTCGGCCTGGTGGCCGACCTCGAGGACGAGCCCATGGGCCTCGAGCTGGGCGAAGTGGGCACCATCGGCACCGGGTCGCCCGACCTCGACCTGCGCATCGAGGACCTCGACCTGACCGAGCGACCCCGCAACTGCCTCAAGCGGGCGCAGATCAACACCATCGGCGAACTGGTCGACCGCACCCTCGACGACCTGCTCAACATCACCAACTTCGGGCAGAAGTCGCTCGACGAGGTGCTCCAGAAGCTCGACGAGCGGGGCCTCTCCCTGCGGGTCAAGGACTGAGCGCCATGCTCGGCACTCCGAAGAAAGGGCGCCGCTTCGGCGGGAGCGCCGCCCACCAGAAGGCGATGATGGGGAACCTGGTGGCATCGCTGATCGCCGCCGAGTACCTGGTCACCACCGAGGCCAAGGCCAAGGCGCTGCGCCCGGTGGCGGAGAAGGTCATCACCGCCGCGGCCAAGGGCGGCGTGGCCCGCCAGCGCAACGTGGTGGCGTTCATCCGGGACAAGGACATGGCCCACAAGCTCTTCGTGGAGATCGGGCCCCGGTACGCAGAGCGCCCGGGTGGCTACACCCGGATCCTCAAGCTGGGCAATCGCCTGGGTGACAACGCCCCGATGGCCCGCATCGAACTGGTGTGAGTCCGGCCCCCCGGCCCGGGGGGAGTGACGACCCGTCCGTCCGGTGGCGGCTGAAGGTCGCCTACGACGGGTCGGGATTCCACGGGTTCGCCGCCCAGGACGGCCAGACGCACCGTGGCCGGCGCCCTCGGCCGGGCCCTGGGCCGGGTCACCCGGACCCGGGTCTCCCTGACCTGTGCCGGCCGCACCGACTCCGGGGTCCACGCCCTCGACCAGGTGGTCCATTTCGACCTCCCCGCCGACCGGTCCGCCGAGCTCGATCCCGATCGCCCTGGTCCGGTCGTGCAACCGCCAGCTGGCCCCGTCGATGGTGGTGCGCGAGGCGGAGGTGGCGCCGCCCGGGTTCGACGCCCGCCGCTCGGCCACCGCCCGCCGCTACCGCTACCTGGTGGTCAACGCCCCGGTGGCCGACCCACTGCTGGCCGGGCTGTCCTGGCAGGTGGCCGACCCCCTCGACCTGCGCTCCATGGCCGCGGCAGCCGACGCCCTCCTCGGGGAGCACGACTTCCGGGCCTTCTGCCGCCGGGTGCCCGGGCACCGGCCCGGACGACCCGATCAACCGACGGGTGGTCGAGGCCCGCTGGACCCGGCTCAGCGGGCCGGCGGCGTCGGTCGGGCAGCGGGAGCCCCGGGGGCCGGCGATCGGGGAGGTTCCAGGCCTGGTCCCGGCGGTGGGGAACCTGCTGGCCTTCGAGATCGAGGCCAACGCCTTCTGCCACCAGATGGTCCGTTCCCTGGTCGGCACCCTGGTCGACGTGGGACGGGGCCGGAAGCGGCCGTCGGACATGCTGTGGATCCTCCGCTCCGCCGACCGACAGCTGGCCTCCCAGCCCGCCCCACCCCAGGGGCTGACCCTGATGGCCGTCCGCTACGACCGGTGACCGGCTTGCCCACCGGGCCGATTTGGTCGTATCCTGGGCAGTCGCCGGGTCGGGCCCAGGGCAGCGCGCACCGCGAGTGGGGACACCGCTCATCGGTGGTTCCGGTGCCGTCCATCGCCAGCCCCGTACCTCACGGTGCGACAACGCCCAGCATCACCGAACAAGGAACTCTCGTGCGCACGTACTCACCCAAACCTGCCGACATCACCCGTACCTGGCGGATCGTCGACGCCGACGGCCTGGTGCTGGGCCGCCTGGCCACCGAGGTGGCCTCGGTGCTGCGCGGCAAGCACAAGCCGACCTTCGCACCCCATGTCGACACCGGTGACCACGTCATCGTGATCAACGCCGACAAGGTGGTACTCACCTCGGGCAAGGCCGACTCCAAGCTGGCCTACCGGCACAGCGGCTATCCCGGCGGCCTCACCGCCACCAGCTACGCCGACCTGATGATCGACCGCTCCGACCAGGTGGTGCGCGACGCCATCCGGGGCATGCTGCCGAAGAACCGCCTGGGTCGCCAGATGGCCACCAAGCTGAAGGTCTACCGGGGAGCCGACCACCCCCATACCGCCCAGTCCCCCGAACCCCTGGATCTTCCGGGCGCCCGCCGCACGGCGTCGACCCGGAGCGGTGCGTGAGCACCGTTCCCGACCAGGCATCTCTCCCAACGATCGCGAGGAACACGTCGTGGCCACCGCCGCCCCCATCTGCCAGACCACCGGCCGCCGCAAGCGGGCGGTCGCCCGGGTGCGCATCCGTGCCGGTCGAGGGCGCCATCACCGTCAACGGCCAGAAGTTCGAGGAGTACTTCACCTCGGCGACCCACCGGATGATCGTCACCGAGCCCCTCCGGCTCACCGACACCGTCGGAGTCGTGGGACATCGACGTGACCATCGACGGCGGCGGGGTCTCCGGGCAGGCCGGCGCCTTCCGGCTGGGTATCGCCCGGGCGCTGTGCGAGCTCGACCCCGAGCTGCGGGCCACGCTCAAGAAGGCGGGATTCCTCACCCGCGACTCACGGGAGAAGGAGTCGAAGAAGTACGGACTGAAGAAGGCCCGCAAGGCTCCCCAGTACTCCAAGCGGTAGGCCGGTGGCCCGAATCCGGTTCGGCACCGACGGCGTCCGGGGCGTCGCCAACGTCGAGCTGACCCCCGAACTGGTCCTCGCCCTGGGTCGGGCCGTGGCCCGCACCATCACCGCCACCACCTTCCTGATCGGGCGGGACACCCGCCGGTCCGGTCCCATGCTGCAAGCGGCCCTCTCCGCCGGGCTGGCCAGCGAGGGGGCCGACGTGATCGACGTCGGCGTGCTGCCCACGCCGGCCCTGGCCTGGCTGTCGGCCACCCGGGACGTTCCCGCCGTGGTCATCTCGGCCTCCCACAACCCGTTCGCCGACAACGGCATCAAGCTGTTCGCCGCCGGTGGGGCCAAGCTCAGCGTCGAGGCTGGAGTCGGCCATCGAGGACGAGCTCGAACGGATCCTCGATCCCTCGACCAGGGGTCCCCGGCCGCTCGAGGGCCACGGCGTCGGCGCCCTGCGCACCGAGGCCGGGCATCGGTGACGCCTACGTCGAGCACCTGGGCTCGCTGCATCGAGGGCCGGACCCTCGAGGGCCTCCGGCTGGTCGTCGACAGCGCCAACGGCGCGGCCTCGGCGCTGGCCGCCGGCGTCTACGAGCGGCTGGGCGCCGAGGTGGTGGCCATCGGCTGCGAGCCCGACGGCACCAACATCAACGACGGCTGCGGCTCCACCGCCACCGAGACGCTGGCCCGGGCGGTGGTGGAGCACCAGGCCCATCTGGGGCTGGCCCTCGACGGCGACGCCGACCGCCTGCTCGCCGTCGACGCCGAGGGCAGGCTGGCCAACGGGGACGAGCTGCTGGCCCTGTTCGCCCTCGACCTGGCCGAGCGGGGCCAGCTGGCCGGCAACACGGTGGTGGTCACCGTGATGACCAACCTCGGATTCCGCCGGGCCATGGAGGAGCGGGGCATCATGGTGAAGGAGACCGCGGTGGGAGACCGCCACGTGCTGGCCGCCCTGGACAAGGACGGGTTCGCCCTCGGCGGGGAGCAGTCGGGACACATCATCTTCCGCACGCTGGCCACCACCGGGGACGGGCTGCTCACCGGGCTCGTCCTGGCCGACCTGCTGGTGCGCACCGGCGCGCCCTTGGCCGAGCTGCTCGACGGGCTGGTCGCCCGGGTCCCCCAGGTGCTGGTCAACGTGCCGGTCCCCAACACCGAGCTGCTGGAGGCGGCCGAGGCGGTGTGGTCGGCGGTGGCCGAGGAGGAGGCACGGCTGGGGGACACCGGACGGGTCCTGCTGCGGCCCAGCGGGACCGAGCCCCTGGTCCGGGTGATGGTCGAGGCCACCGGGGACGGGGTGGCCGAGGAGATCGCCCAGCGGCTGGGCACCCTGGTCGGGTTCGAGCTGCAGGCCGCCGCCGCCACCCACGGCTGACAGCGCCCGGCCGGCCGGCACCGGGCCGGTAGCCTCAGCGGGCATGTGCGGCATCATCGGGATCACCTATGGCCCCGACCGCGCCGGCCGGAGCCCGGCGACCGCCACCGGCGGGCCCTTCTCCACGCTCACCACTCGGCCGTCCACGCACCCCGGCCACGGTGGTCACCGCCGAGTGAGCGCCGGACCGAGCGGTGTCGTCCCACCACCCGGGCTCGGACAGCTGGCCGCCCAGGAGCTGGTGCGGGAGGGGTCGTTCGGCCGGGGCGGTGGTCGGCGTGGGCGTCGACGCGGTGGACCTGGACCGGTTCCGCCGGGTCCTCGGCCGGCGGGCCCACCTGGCCGACCGGCTGTTCACCGGGGCGGAGCGGGCCTACGCCCGGGCGGCCTCCGACCCGGTCCCCCGGCTGTCCACCCGGTTCGCGGCCAAGGAGGCCACCATGAAGGCGCTCGGCGTCGGGCTGGGCGCCTTCCCCTTCGCCGAGGTGGAGGTGGTCCGGACTGGGCCTCGACGCCCCGACCCTGGTCCTGCACGGATCGGCCCTCGGCGCCTGGCCCGCCGAGCCGGGGTGGCCCGGTGGCACCTCTCCCTCACCCACACCGACCGGGTGGCCCTGGCCCTGGTGGTCGCCGAGGGCGGTGCGCCCGCCGGCGGACCGGCTGCCCCCAGGCGGCCGCGGGCCGGGCCCCGAAGCCGTAGCGTCGTGCCGATGCAGCCGGTGCTCACCGTCTCCGAGATGAACGCGGTGGACAGCGCCGCCCGGCCAGTCGACACCGCTCGAGGTGCTGGTGGGGCGGGCGGGCCGGGCCGTGGCGCGTGGCCGCCCTCGACATGCTCGGCGGCGCCTACGGGCGCCGGGTGGCGGTGGTCGCCGGCCGGGGCAACAACGGTGCCGACGGACGGGTCGCCGCCGCGCTACCTCGCCCGTCGGGGGGCCAGGGTCGTGCGTGATCGAGGCGGGCGCGGGTGACCGAGGTCGGCCCGGCCGACCTGGTCATCGACGCCGCCTACGGCACCGGCTTCCACGGCGAGTACCGCGCCCCGGGCCTGCGCCCGGGCACGCCGGTGCTGGCCGTCGACATCCCCTCGGGCGTGGCGGGGACACCGGTGACGCCGGCGGGATCGCCATGGCCGCCGTCCGCACGGTCACCTTCGTGGCCCTCAAGCCCGGCCTGCTCCAGGGCGACGGGGCCACGGCTGGCCGGCCGGGTGTCGGTGGTCGACATCGGCCTCCCGGCGGGCGACCCGGCCGTCTCGGTGATGGAGGATGCCGACGTCGCCGCCCTGCTGCCCCCCCGCCGTTACGGGGGCAACAAGTGGTCGGCGGCCGTCCTGGTGGTGGCCGGGTCCCCGGGCATGACCGGTGCCGCCGCCCTGTGCGCCCGGTCGGCCTACCGGTCCGGGGCCGGGATGGTCCGCCTGGGCGTGCCCGGCGGTGACCTGTCCGAGGCGCCGGCCTCCGAGGCGGTGAGCGTGGCCCTGCCGGCGGGCCGGAGTGGTCACCGGAGGCGTTGGAGGCGGCCGAGCGGTGCTCGGCGGTGGTGGTCGGGCCCGGACTGGGCCGTGACCCATCGACGGCCGCCGAGGTTCGGCACCTGGTGGCCCGAGTCACCGGTGCCGGTGGTGGTCGATGCCGACGGCCTGTTCGCCCTGGGCGCGCTCGGTGCCGATCACCGTCCCGTCGCCGGCTCGACCCTGGTCCTCACCCCCCACGACGGCGAGTACGAGCGGCTGATGGACGCCGAGCCCGGCCCCGACCGGATCGCCGCGGCCCGGCGGCTGGCCGCAGCGTCGGGTGCGGTGGCGCTGCTCAAGGGCCCCACCACCGCGGTGGCCGCTCCCGACGGCCGGGTGCTGCTGGCCACGGCCGGCACCACCGCGCTGGCCACCGCCGGCACCGGGGACGTCCTGTCCGGGGTGATCGGGGCCATGATCGCCCGCGGCGTCGCCCCCCTGGAGGCGGCCGCGTCTGGCCGCCCACGTCCACGGCCGGGCCGGCGGGCGCGGGGCCGTCGAGGGCCTGGTGGCCGGGGACCTGCCCGACCTGGTGTCCGGCGTCCTGTCCGGGGCCAGGTCAGCCGGCGGCGGAGCCGGTCGTGGCTGACCGCTGGCGGCCGGCCTGGGCCGACATCGACCTCGATGCCGTGCGCCACAACGCCTCGGTCCTCTGCCGGCTGGCCCATCCGGCCGCCCTGTGCGCGGTGGTCAAGGCCGACGGCTACGGCCACGGCGCGGTGCCGGTGGCCCGGGCCGCGCTGGAGGGAGGGGCCACCTGGTTGGCCGTGGCCCTGGTGGAGGAGGGGGTGGCCCTCCGCCAGGCGGGCATCGAGGCGCCCATCCTCCTGCTCTCCGAGCCCCCGGTAGAGGCGGCGGCCGAGGCGGTGGCCCACCGGCTGGTCCCCACCGTCTACACCCGGCAAGGGCTCGGACTCGCTGATCCGGGTGGCCGATGGCCGGTCCCCGCCGCTCGAGGTCCACCTCAAGGTCGACACCGGCATGCACCGGGTGGGCGCCGACCCGAGGACGCACCCCAGCTGGCCGGGCTGATCGCCGCCCATCCCGGGCTGGCACTGGGTGCGGTGTGGACCCACCTGGCGGTGGCCGACGGCGCCGACCCGGACGGCCCGGGCCTTCACCGGCCGTGCAGCTGGAGCGGTTCGACGCCGTGCTGGCCGCGCTGACCGACGCCGGCCACCCGCCCCCGATGACCCACGTGGCCAACTCGGCCGGGCGCCATCGCCTTCCCGCAGGCCCGGCGCGACCTGGTGCGCTGCGGCATCGCCCTCTACGGCGTGGCTCCCACCCCGGCGCTGGCCGACGAGCTGGCCGCCGCCACCGGGGGCGGCGTCTGCGCCCGGTCCTCTCCTTGCGCACCCGGGTCACCTACGTCCGCGACCTCGATGCCGGCGAGCGGCCCTCCTACGGCCGGCGACGGCCCCTGGCGCAGCGGAGCACCGTGGCCACCGTGCCCATCGGGTACGCCGACGGCGTGCCCCGTCGACTCTTCGACCAGGGGGGCGAGGTGCTGATCGGGGGGATCCGGCGCCCGCTGGCCGGCGTGGTGACCATGGACCAGGTGGTGATCGACTGCGGACCGGCCGGGAGGCGCCCCGGTGGAGGTGGGCGACGAGGTGGTGTTCCTCGGGCGCCAGGGGGACGAGGAGGTCACCGCCACCGAGTGGGCCGACCTGCTCGGCACCATCAGCTACGAGGTGCTGTGCGACATCGGTCCCCGGGTGCCCCGGCTCGTCGGTGCGGGGCGGGAGCGGGCCCCAGGTCTGAACGGGCGGCCGCGGGCAGCGGCAGTACCATGCGGCGGTGGCACCGGGGACCGATCTGGCCGACCTCGCCCGGGAGGCTGCCGGCTGCATCCGCTGCCCGCTCTCGGCCCATCGGACCCAGGTGGTGTTCGGGGTGGGCGACCCGGCCGCCGACCTCATGTTCGTCGGCGAGGCCCCCGGTCGTGACGAGGACCTGCAGGGGGAGCCGTTCGTCGGCCGGTCGGGCAAGCTGCTCGACCGGCTGGTGCTGGAGGAGATCGGCGTCGACCGGACCCGCGTCTACATCGCCAACGTGGTCAAGTGCCGGCCCCCCGACAACCGGGACCCCAAGCCCGACGAGATCGCCGCCTGCCGGCCCTACCTCGCCGCCCAGCTCGAGCTGATCGACCCAACGGTGGTGGTCACCCTGGGGAACTTCGCCACCAAGCTGCTCCTCGACACCGACCTGGGGATCACCAAGGTCCGGGGCCGGGCCTACCCGATGGGGGCGTGGCAGCTGGTCCCCACCTACCACCCGGCGGCGGCCCTGCGGTCGGGTGGGGTGGTGGTGGCCGAGATGCGGGCCGACCTGGTCCGGGCCAAGCAGTTGCTGGGCTGGAGCACGTGACCGGCCGCGGCGAGCCCCTCCGCCGTCCCGGCACTGGAGCTCGGCACCGCCTCCGCCGACCAGACCCGGCTGGCTGGCCGCGGCCATGGCCCCGCTGTGCCTGCCCGGGGACGTGCTGTTGCTGGCCGGGGACCTGGGCGCGGGGAAGACCACCTTCGCCCAGGGGTTCGGGGCCGGCCTGGGGATCGCCGAGGCCGTCACCAGCCCGACCTTCACCCTGGTCCGCCAGTACCCGGTGCCACTCGGCCACCGGGCGCCGACCTGCCCGCACTCCGGGTGCGCGTGCTGCTGCATGCCGACGTCTACCGGCTCGACCACCTCCACGAGGTCGTCGACCTGGGACTCGGCGAGCTGGTCGAGGACGGCGGGGTGGCCCTGGTCGAGTGGGGCGACGCGGCCGAGCCCGTGCTGGGAGCGGGATCCCTGGCCGTCCGGCTGGCCGACGGACGTCGACGACGACCGCAGCACCGGGTGATCACCCTGCGGTCGGCCGACGGCTCCTGGGCCGGCCGCTGGACCGGCGCTGGTCGGGCCGCGGTGGCGCCCTGGCGTGGTCGACCGGTGATCCTGCTGGCCATCGAGACGGCCACCGACATGGTGGGGGTGGCGCTGATCCGGGGCGACGGGGGAGTCGGCCGAGCGGGTCCACGTCGGGGGGCGGGCCCACGCCGAGCTGCTGGCCCCGGCCATCGAGGAGGTGTGCGCCGTGTCAGGGTGTGCGCGTCGGCGACATCGATGTCGATCGCCGTCGACGTCGGACCCGGGCTGTTCACCGGCCTGCGGGTGGGGGTGGCCACGGCCAAGGCGTTGGCCCAGGCGCTCGGCATCGGCGTCCTCGGGGTGTCCAGCCTCGACATCCTGGCCGCCGCCGCACGCGGCACCGGATCGGACGCGGCCGCCGGGCCACGGCCGCGGGTGGTCTCGGTGGTCGATGCCCGCCGGGGCGAGGTGTTCGCGGCCGTCGTACCGGTTCGACCGGCCCGGCGTCCGGCGAGGACGATCACCCGGTCGACCCCGGCCGGTCCGCGACGACCGGCGCCGAGCCGTCGCCCCCGAGGCGCTGGTGGCGTGGCTGGTCGAGCTGGTGGCGGAGGCCGGGCGGGTGAGCGTGGTGGGCGACGGGGCCGTCCGCTACCGGCAGCTGCTGGCCGCGCACCCCGGCGTCGACCTCGACTGGGCCGACGAGCTGTCTGCCCCGCCGCCGTTGGCCCTGGCCCGCCTGGCCCTGGCCGCGTCTGGCCGCGGGGTGCCGCCCGGTGCCCGCCGCCGACCTGGTCCCCGACTACCGGCGACCGGCCGACGCCCGGATCAACTGGGAGCAGCGGGCCCCCCAGGTGCCCGCAGCCGGCATCCGACCGGGACCGGTGCCGGTGACCGCGCCGACCCGGGCCGGCCGGCGGCCCGGTGCCGGTGATCATCGCCCCCATGCGGACCAAGGACCTCCGGGGCGTGCTGAGGATCGAAGAGGCGGTGTTCCCCCAACCGTGGTCGCACCGGCTGTTCGTCGAGGAGCTGGCCCAGCGCAAGTCGCGGGCCTACCGGGCCGCCTGGGTCGGGCGGGCCATCGTCGGTTTCGCCGGCCAGATGTTCATCGACGACGAGGCGCCACGTGAACAACATCGCCGTCGATCCGGCGTGGCAGGGCCGGGGGCTCGGCGCCGTGCTCATGGTGGACCTGGTCCGCACCGCCCTCGACCGGGGGGCCCGCCATCTCACCCTCGAGGTCCGGGTGGGCAACGAGCCGGCCCTGGCCCTGTACCGGCGGTTCGGCATGGCGCCGGTCGGGGTGCGGCCCAACTACTACCCGACGCCGGAGACGACGCCCTGATCATGTGGGCGCGGGACATCGACTCGGAGGCCTACGCCGGCGCCTGGCCTCGATCGAGCCATCGAGGCCTCGCCGACTCGAGGTCACTGCTCGCGGTGACCGGGCGCCGCCGGTCAGCTCGCCGGTGACCGGGCACCGCCGGTCGGCCGGTGACCGGGCACGCCGGTCAGTCTCGCGGTGACCGGGCCCGCCGGTCAGTGAGTCACCGCTCATGGATGCGGACCGGATCGACCGGGTGCTCGGCATCGAGACCTCGTGCGACGAGACGGCGGCCGCGGTGGTGGACGGCGGCGCCGACCATCGTCTCGTCGGTGGTCAGCAGCCAGATCGACCTGCACGCCCGCTACGGCGGGGTGGTGCCCGAGCTGGCCGGCCGGGCCCACGTGGAGTTGCTGACCCCGGTGCTGGCCGAGGCCCTGGCCCTGGCCGGCTCCGACGCCGCCGGGTCGGGGATCGACGCCGTGGCCGTCACCTACGGGCCCGGGCCTGATCGGCTCGCTGCTGGTGGGCGTGGCCGAGGCCAAGGCCCTGGCCCTGGCCTGGGACGTTCCCCTGGTCGGCGTCAACCACCTCGAGGCCCACCTCTTCGCCTCGCTGCTGGAGCAGCCCGACCTGGGCTGGCCGCTGGTGGTGCTGCTGGTGTCCGGCGGCCACACCCTGCTGATCGAGGTGACCGAGCCCGGCCGCTACCGGCTGCTCGGCGGCACCATCGACGACGCCGCCGGCGAGGCCTTCGACAAGGTGGCCCGGTTCCTCGGGCTGGGCTATCCCGGGCGGTCCGGCCATCGACCGGATCGCCGACCAGGGCGATCCGACGGCCTTCGCCTTCCCGCGGTCGCTGCCCGGCGACGGGTACGACTTCTCGTTCAGCGGCCTCAAGACGTCGGTGGTCAACACCGTGCGCAAGCAGCCCGATGCCGCCACCGCCGACGTGGCCGCCTCCTTCCGGGCCAGGCGGTGGTCGACGTGCTGGTCACCCGGGCCCGGCGCGGCCGCGGCCGACGTGGGGGCCACCGCCCTGTGCCTGGCCGGGGGGGTGGCGGCCAACTCCCTGCTGCGCCGGCGGATCGAGGAGGTCTGCGCCGAGGACGGGATCGGGGCCTTCCTGCCCAGCCGGGCCCTGTGCACCGACAACGCGGCCATGGTGGCCGCCGCCGGCTGGTGGCGCCTCCGCCACGGCGGGGGCGAGCCCCCTCACCCTCGGGGCCGACCCCAACCTACGCCTGGTGCGCCACCGGCCTGACCGGCCGGGGATCGGTCGCCCGGGCGGGCCAGATTCGCTGGCACTCGACTCCGCCCGGTTGCCAAACGCCGCGGATATCGCTATCGTTAGCACTCTCAACCCTCGACTGCTAACGCGTGCCACAGGAGGCCCGAACACATGAGTCTGCATCCCCTTGACGACCGAATCGTCGTCCGCCCCGGCGAATCCGAGGAGACCACCGCATCCGGCCTGGTCATCCCCGACACCGCCAAAGAGAAGCCCCAGCAGGGCGAAGTCCTCGCCGTCGGCCCCGGCCGTCGCGCCGAGTCCAGCGGCGAGCTGATCCCCCTCGACATCGCGGTCGGCGACACCGTCGTCTACTCCAAGTACGGCGGGCACCGAGATCACCGCCGAGGGCGAGGATCTGCTGATCCTGTCGAGCCGCGACGTCCTGGCCAAGGTGACCAAGTAATGCCCAAGATCCTGAAGTTCGACGAAGCCGCCCGCCGCGGCCTCGAAGCGGGCGTCAACAAGCTGGCCGACACGGTCAAGGTGACCCTCGGGCCCAAGGGCCGCAACGTGGTCATCGAGAAGAAGTTCGGTGCCCCCACCATCACCAACGACGGCGTGTCCATCGCCCGTGAGGTGGAGCTGGACGACGTCTTCGAGAACATGGGCGCCCAGCTGGTCAAGGAAGTGGCCACCAAGACCAACGACGTGGCCGGCGACGGCACCACCACCGCCACCGTGCTGGCCCAGTCCCTCATCAAGGAGGGGCTGCGCAACGTGGCCGCCGGAGCCAACCCGCTCGGACTGCGCAAGGGCATCGACAAGGCGGTGACCGCCGCCGTCGACTCCATCAAGGAGCAGGCCAAGGAGATCGACTCCAAGACCGAGATCGCCCAGGTGGCGTCCATCTCCGCCGCCGACACCGCCATCGGCGAGGTCCTGGCCGACGCCATCGACCGGGTGGGCAAGGACGGCACGGTGACCGTCGAGGAGTCCAACACCTTCGGCATCGACCTCGAGTTCACCGAGGGCATGCAGTTCGACAAGGGCTACCTGTCGCCCTACTTCGTGACCGACGCCGAGCGTCAAGAGGCCGTCCTCGACGACCCGCTGATCCTCTTCGTCAACCAGAAGATCAGCGCGGTGCACGACCTGGTGCCGGTCCTCGAGAAGGTCATGCAGACCGGCAAGCCGCTGCTGATCGTGGCCGAGGACGTCGAGGGCGAGGCCCTGGCCACCCTGGTGGTCAACAAGATCCGCGGCACGTTCACCTCGGTGGCGGTCAAGGCCCCCGGCTTCGGTGAGCGGCGCAAGGCGATGCTCCAGGACATGGCCGTCCTGACCGGTGCCCAGGTGATCTCCGAGGAGATCGGCCTCAAGCTGGACACCACCACCGTCGACCTGCTGGGCAAGGCCCGCCGGGTCATCGTCACCAAGGACGACACCACCATCGTCGAAGGCGGCGGCGCCGAGGAGGACGTCAAGGGTCGCATCGCGCAGATCAAGCGCGAGATCGACGACACCGACTCCGACTGGGACCGCGAGAAGCTGCAGGAGCGCCTGGCCAAGCTGGCCGGCGGCGTGGCCGTGGTCAAGGTCGGCGCCGCCACCGAGGTGGAGCTGAAGGAGAAGAAGCACCGCATCGAGGATGCACTCTCCGCCACCCGGGCCGCAGTCGAAGAGGGCATCGTGGCCGGAGGCGGCACCGCGCTGGTCCGCTCCCGCACCGCCGTGCTCAAGGTCGTCGACTCCCTCGATGGGGACGAGGCCACCGGTGCCTCCATCGTGGCCAAGGCGCTGGCCGCCCCGCTCCACGCCATCGCCAGCAACGCCGGCCTCGAGGGATCGGTGTACGTGCGCCAGGTGGAGTCGGAGACCGGCACCATCGGCCTCAATGCCAACACCGGCGAGCTGGTCGACCTGGTCAAGGCCGGGGTCATCGACCCGGCCAAGGTGACCCGGTCCGCCCTGCAGAACGCGGCGTCCATCGCCGGGTCTGCTGCTCACCACCGAGGCCCTGGTGGCGGACAAGCCCGAAAAGGCCGATCCCGCCGCCGCCGCCGCAGCCGCGGCGGCCATGGGTGGCGGCATGGGCGGCATGGGTGGCATGGGCGGAATGATGTAGCTCCACGCTGGCTCCCCGCGAGCCAGTGGCGCCACCTCGGCGCACCCCTGTGTGGTGAACCGGTCGGGCCCTCGGGCCCGGCCGGTTCGCTCGTTGAGGCCGGAGTCGCGCCTGGGCCACCAGGCCCGGCCGAGGACGACGTGGTCCCCGGTAGCGTGATCCTCCGATGAGACCCACCGAGCCGCCCCTCGGCGCCGTGCGCAAGGAGATCCCCCGACCCCCCCGGGCGCGGGCCGGGTCCCCGGCGCCCTGGGCCGCGCTGCCGGCCGCCGAGCGACGCCCCATCTCCCTCGTTCGGGTGCGGACGGCCCTGGTCCGACGACCACCCCGCGGCGCGATCGGGCCGAACCGTGGCCACCCGCTGGAGGGACAGCTCCGAGCGGCCGTCCCGCCGCCGTGCTGGTCCCCCTGTTCGAGGAGGAGGGTGAGGCCAGGGTGGTGCTCACCGTGCGGTCGGACCGGTTGCGGTTCCACCAGGGCGAGGTGGCCTTCCCCGGCGGACGGCTCGAGGGAGACGAAAGCGTGGTCGACGGAGCCCTCCGGGAGGCGGCCGAAGAGGTCGGTCTCGACCCCGGCACGGTCACCGTGGTGGCACAGCTCACCGCCATGCCCACCATCTCCTCCGACACGGTGATGACACCGGTGGTCGCCACCCTGGCCGGCCGCCCGGCATTGACCGCCAACCCGGCCGAGGTGGACCGGATCTTCGACGTGGCCCTCAGCCGGTTGGCGGCCGACGGCGTCTTCCACGAGGAGTGGTGGTCGGTGCCGGGGCGCGCCGGTGCCACCGGGGTTCCCGGCGGCGAGTTCCCGGTGTGGTTCTTCGAGGTGGAGGGCGAGACCGTGTGGGGGGCGACGGCCCGGACCCTGGTCGAGCTGCTCTGCCTCGTCCTCGGGGTGGCGCCGCCCCGGCCCCTCCGGTCCCCGCTGAGCCGGTGCGACGGCGCCCGCGCCGTCCCGTCCTCGTCCCATCCGGGGGAACCGGCACCGGATGCCCAGGCGGTATCGTGGGAGCAGTCGGGTGGCTACGTGTCGGGCTGCCAGCGACCGGAGGTGTGGACAACTGCGACCAGGCGCTGAGAGGACAGACACGTGGCTGAGGTAGAGATTGGCATCTTCAAATCGGGGCGGAGGGCCTACGGGTTCGACGACATCGCCATCGTGCCCAGCCGGCGCACCCGCGATCCCGAGGACGTCGACATCAGCTGGGAGATCGACGCCTACCAGTTCGAGCTGCCGTTGATGGCGTCGGCCATGGACGGGGTGGTCAGCCCCTCGACCGCCATCGAGATCGGCCGACTGGGCGGATTGGGGGTCCTGAACCTCGAGGGCCTGTGGACCCGTTACGAGGATCCGACCCCGCTGTTCGACGAGATCCGCGAGCTTCCCGCCGAGAAGGCCACCGCCCGCATGCAGCAGATGTACGCCGAGCCGGTGCAGCCGGAGTTGGTCACCGGGCGGATCAAGGAGATGAAGGCAGCCGGCATCACCACGGCCGCCTCGGTCACCCCGCAGAAGACGGAGGTGTTCGCCTCGGCCCTGGTTGCCGCCGAACTGGATCTGCTGGTCATCCAGGGGACGGTGGTGTCGGCCGAGCACGTCTCGAAGACCTCCGAGCCGCTCAACCTCAAACGATTCATCCGCGAATTCGAGATCCCGGTGATCGTCGGTGGGTGTGCCTCCTACCAGGCCGGCCTCCACCTGATGCGGACCGGCGCGGTCGGGGTACTGGTCGGGGTCGGGCCCGGAAACGCCTGTACCACCCGCGGGGTGCTGGGCATCGGGGTCCCCCAGGCCACCGCCATCGCCGACGTGGCCGGCGCCCGCATGCGCCACCTCGACGAGACCGGCGTCTACTGCCATGTGATCGCCGACGGGGGCATGTCCAAGGGTGGCGACATCGCCAAGGCGGTGGCCTGCGGGGCCGACGCCGTCATGCTGGGGTCCCCCCTGTCCTCGGCCGTCGAGGCCCCGGCACGCGGCTTCCACTGGGGCATGGCCACCTTCCACCCCACCCTCCCCCGGGGGGCCCGGGTCCGGACCACCACCCGGGGCACCCTGCAAGAGATCCTGCTCGGCCCCGCCCACGAGAACGACGGCCGGATGAACCTGTTCGGCGCGCTGCGCACCGCCATGGCCACCTGCGGGTACCAGACGGTCAAGGAGTTCCAGAAGGCTGAAGTGATGATCGCCCCGGCCCTCCAGACCGAGGGCAAGGACCTCCAGCGTTCCCAGGGTGTCGGCATGGGCCATTGAGCCCGACGCCGCCAGACCCCGCCGACATCGGTGACGGCCCGATCCTGGTCGTCGACTTCGGGGCCCAGTACGCCCAGCTGATCGCCAGGCGGGTGCGCGACGCCCACGTCTATTCGGAGATCGTGCCCCACACCTCGACGGCGGCCGAGTTGGCGGCCCGACGTCCGGCCGGCATCATCCTCTCGGGTGGGCCAAAATCGGTCAACGAGGTTCCCTCGCCGATGGTCGACCCGGCCGATCTACGACACCGGGATCCCCATCCTCGGCATCTGTTACGGCGCCCAACTGCTCACCCGCCAACTCGGTGGGGAGGTGTCCCGCACCGGGCGGGGCGAGTACGGGCGGACGCCGCTGACCATCGCCGGGCACTCGCCCCTGTTCGCCGACTGGCCGCCCCACACCCAGGTGTGGATGAGCCACGGGGATGCCATCACCGCCGTCCCCGACGGGTTCGTCGCCACCGCCTCCAGCCCCGACGCCCCGGTGGCTGCGCTCCACCACGCCGAGCGGGCCATCTACGGCGTCCAGTTCCATCCCGAGGTGGTGCACACCGAACGGGGCGGCGACCTGCTCGAGCGCTTCCTCTACGACGTGTGCCACTGCCCCCCGTCGTGGACGCACACCTCGATCATCGAGTCACAGGTCCAGGCGGTGCGTCACCAGGTGGGCACCTCACCGGTGCTGTGCGCGCTGTCCGGGGGGGTCGACTCGGCGGTGGCTGCCGCCCTGGTCCACAAGGCCATCGGCGATCAACTGACCTGCGTCTACGTCGACACCGGTCTCATGCGGGCCCACGAGAGCGAGCAGGTGGAAGAGACGTTCCGCCGGCAGTTCCACATCGACCTGGTCCACGTGAAGGCGGCCGACCGCTTCTTCGAGGCCCTGGCCGGGGTGACCGACCCGAGGTCAAGCGCAAGATCATCGGCGAGCTGTTCATCCGCATCTTCGAGGAGGTCGCCCGCGACCTGGTCATCGAGGGGTTCGACCCCACGGCGGCGCCGGGCGGCGACCCGGGCCCGGAATCGACCGGCGGTGCGGCCGGCTACCTGGTGCAGGGCACGCTCTACCCCGACGTCATCGAGTCCGGGTCGGACAGCGCGGCCACCATCAAGTCCCACCACAACGTCGGAGGCCTCCCCGACGACCTGGCCTTCGACCTGGTCGAGCCCCTCCGGCTGCTGTTCAAGGACGAGGTGCGGGCGGTGGGCGAGGAGTTGGGGCTGCCCCACGACATTGTGTGGCGCCAACCGTTCCCCGGTCCCGGGCTGGCCGTGCGCATCGTCGGCGAGGTGACCCCCGCCCGGGCCGACATCCTGCGGGCCGCCGACGCCATCGTGGTGGAGGAGATCCGCCGGGCGGGCCTCTACCGCGATCTGTGGCAGAGCTTCGCCGTGCTCCCCGCCGTCCGCACGGTCGGGGTGATGGGTGACGGGCGGACCTATGCCTATCCCATCATCATCCGGGCCGTCACCAGTGACGACGCCATGACTGCCGACTGGGCCCGGCTGCCCTACGACGTGCTGGAGCGCCTCTCGTCCCGGATCATCAACGAGGTCGAGGGGGTCAACCGGGTGGCGCTGGACATCACGTCCAAGCCCCCCGGAACCATCGAGTGGGAATGACCGAGACGCAGGCGCCGGCAGGCGCCGATGCCCTGCTGGTCGGGCTGACCGAGCCCCAGCGGGCCGCGGTGGTCCACCGGGGAGGCCCGCTGCTCATCGTGGCCGGGGCCGGATCGGGCAAGACCCGGGTGCTCACCCGCCGGATCGCCCACCTGATCGCCACCGGTGACGCCAAGCCCTGGCAGATCCTGGCCATCACCTTCACCAACAAGGCGGCCGAGGAGATGCGCACGCCGGGTGGCCGAGCTGGTCGGCCCCCGGGCGGCGCGCATGTGGGTGTCGACCTTCCACTCGGCCTGCGTCCGCATCCTCCGGGCCCACGGGGACCGCCTCGGCTACAAGGGCTCCTTCACCATCTATGACGATGCCGACTCCCGTCGGCTCATCGAGATCGTCTGCCGGGAGATGGACATCGACACCAAAAAGCTGTCGCCCCGCTCCATCCAGGGCCAGATCAGCCAAGCCAAGTCCGCACAGCTCGGTCCCGAGGAGTACCGGGCCGCCGCCGCCACCATCTTCGACCGGCGGGTCGCCGACGTGTTCGACCAGTACCAGCAGCGGATGGTGGCGGCCAACGCCATGGACTTCGACGACCTGCTGCTCAACACCGTGCGGCTCTTCCGGCAGCACGGCGACGTGCTCGAGCACTACCGGACCCGCTTCACCCACATCCTGATCGACGAGTACCAGGACACCAACGGGGTGCAGAACGCGCTGGCCGTCCTGCTGGCCGGTGGGCACCGCAACATCGCCGTGGTGGGGGACAGCGACCAGTCGGTGTACCGGTTCCGGGGGGCGGACATCGCCAACATCCTCGACTTCGAGCAGGCCTTCCCCGACGCCACCGCCGTCATCCTGGACCAGAACTTCCGGTCGACCCAGACCATCCTCGACGCCGCCAACGCGGTGATCACCAACAACGTCTCGCGCAAGCCGAAGTCGCTGTGGACCGACGCCGGCGACGGCGAGCGGATCGTCCGGTACCGGGCCGAGGACGAGCACGACGAAGGCGAATGGGTGGCCCACGAGGTACTCGCGGCTCCACCGCGAGCGAGCAGTTCCGTTGGGGCGACGTGGCCGTCTTCTACCGCACCAATGCCCAGAGCCGCGGCCATCGAGGGGGCCATGGTCCACGCCGAGGTGCCCTACAAGGTGGTGGGGGGCACCAAGTTCTACGACCGGCGCGAGGTCAAAGACGTCATGGCCTACCTCAAGGTGCTGGTCAATCCCGACGACGAGGTGAGCTGGCGCCGGATCGTCAACGTCCCCAAGCGCGGGGTGGGGGAGACCTCGGTGGCCAAGCTGGCCGGCTGGGCGGGCACCCGGGGCGTCTCCTTCGGCGACGCCCTGGCCCACGCCGACGAGGTCGGGCATCGGCGGCAAGGCGGCCACCGCCCTGGCCGACCTGTCCGAGCGGCTCGACCGGTTCCGCGCCCGGATGGCGCTGCCCCCCCTGGTCGACGAGAACGGCGACGCCCTGGCCCCCGAGCTGCCCGGCGACGACGATCCCCGCCGGCTCCGACCTCGACGTGCCGGCCGGCAGCCTCGGGCCCGGGCAGCTGGTCTCGGCGGTGCTGGAGGGCACCGGCTACCGGAGCGAGCTCCTCTCCGAGGGCACCATCGAGGCGCTGGGCCGGGTGGAGAACGTCGACACCCTGGTCGGCATCGCCGCCGAGTACCGGACCCTGGCCGAGTTCCTCGAGGCGGCGTCGCTGGTGGCCGACTCCGACGAGCTCGAGGGTGACGGGACCAAGGTCTCGTTGATGACCATGCACATCGCCAAGGGCCTCGAGTTCCCGGCCGTCTTTCTGGTCGGGATGGAGGACGGGATCTTCCCCCACCTCCGCTCCCTCGGGGACCCCGTCGAGCTCGAGGAGGAACGGCGGCTGTGTTATGTGGGCATCACCCGGGCCGAGCGGTACCTCTACCTGTCCCATGCCTGGAGCCGGATGATCTATGGGCGCAGCAGCAGCAGCATCCCCAGCCGGTTCCTCAACGAGATCCCCTCCGAGCTGGTGCGCGACGTCGGCTCCGAGACGGGGGAACCCCCGGTCGCAGCGTCTTCGGTCGGGGCGACGCCCGAGCCGCGGGGGCGGGTTCGACGCGGCCGGGCGTCGTCGGCGGGCCCCGGCCACCACCGGCGCCGAACAGCTGGGGCTGGTGGCCGGGGAGCGGGTGGTCCACGGCACCTGGGGAGAGGGGACGGTGCTCGAGTCCGACGGCGCCGGTGAGGACGCCGAGGCGGTCGTGCACTTCGAGACGGTCGGGCGCAAGAAGCTGTTGTTGCGGATGGCCCCGCTCAAGCGGGCCTGACCGCCGGTTCAGCCGGGCATCCGCCGCCAGACTGGCCCCGGGCAGGATGCGCATGACGGCGAAGACCCAACGCAGCACCGGGGGGGCATAGACCACGGCGCTGCCGGCGGCGATGCCACGCACCACTGCATCGGCCACCGCCTCGGGCGTGGTGGCGAAGGGAGCGGGGTCCCGGCCAGCGGTCATCCGCCCGACCACGAACCCGGGACGCACGATGGTCACCCCCACCCCGGAGCCTTGGAGGGCGTCGGCCAGGCCCTGGGAGAAGGCGTCGAGCCCCGACTTGGAGGAGCCGTAGATGAAGTTGGCCCGCCGGGCCCGTACACCGCCCACCGAGGAGAGCACCACCATCCGCCCGTGCCCCTGGTGCCGCATCCGTCCGGCCACCGCCAGCATGGCCGACGCCGGTCCGGTGAAGTTCGTGGTCAGCACCGAGGCCGTCGCCACCGGATCACGCTCGTCGGCCTCCTGGTCCCCGAGCACCCCGGCGGCCACCACCACCAGGTCGATGTCGCCGAAGCGATCGAAGACCCGATCGGCGAAGCGCACGTGGCCGGCGGTGTCGGTGACGTCGAAGGTCACCGCCTCGACCACCGTGGCCCCGGCCGCCTTGGCCTCGTCCGCCGCCTCGGCGAGCTGCGGGCTGTCGCGGCCGGCCAGGACCACGGTGCGGCACCGGGCCGGCACCAGCGCGGCCACGATGGCCCGCCCGATCTCCGAGGAGCCGCCGAGTACGAGGACTGACTGCGGCCGTCCGATGGCGTCGATCACGATGGGGTCCGTTCGGTCGTCGTGGATGGGCGTTCAGTCGTCGGGGATGAGGCAGGGCGGGGGCGCGCCGGGGTCGGGTGCGCCGCGCTCCCTGGCCCTTGGTGGCACCGCGGCCCGACGGCCGGCCCGATGCCGCGCTGTCGTGGCACAGCCCGAGCCGTCTCCCGAGGTCGGAGCGGAGCACGCCGTCGGGATCCACCCGAGCCCGCACCTCGTTCCACTCGTCGACCCGCGGGTACATGGCCCGGAACGTCGCCGGCGAGACCCGTGAGTCCTTGGCCAGGTAGACGCGGCCACCGGCGGCGAGCACCTGGTCGTCGAGGGCGTCGAGCAGCACGTCGAGCTCGTCGTCGCCCACCGGGAGGTCGAGGGCCAGCGTCCAGCCGGGGATGGGGAAGGAGAGGGGCCCGGGATCACCGGGGCCGAATCGCTTGAGCACGGCCAGGAACGAGGCCAGCCTCACCCTGGTGAGCGCCTCGATGACCTGTCGCACCGTCTCAGCGCTCTGGTCGGGCACCACGAACTGGTACTGGAGGAATCCCTTGGTGCCGTAGAGGCGATTCCATGCGGCCACACCGTCGAGGGGGTGGAAGAAGCCGGCCATGTGGTGGGCCTTGGCCACCCGGTGGGCGGGCGCCTTGCGGAACCAGAACTCGTTGAAGGCGCCCACGGTGAGCGGATTGAGCAGGCCGCTCGGTGGGGTGAGGGGCACCCGGGCCAGGGTCCGGGGCACGAAGGATCGGGCCCGGTCGGGCTGGCGCCGCAACCGGGCGGGCAGGTCCTCGAAGCGGGCGTGATCGCCGCGGGTGAGAACGGAGCGACCCAACCGGCCACCGGTCGACTGGCAGTCGATCCAGGCCACCGAGTACCGGTAGCCGTAGTCCCCGCTGCGCATCTTGTCCATCACCGCGTCGAGGTCGCCCGCCCGTTCGGTGTCCACCACCATGTAACTGGTCTCCACCGGGATCATCCGGAGGGTGGCCCGGGTCACGATGCCGGTGAGGCCCATGCCGCCGGCCGTGGCCCAGAACAGGGCGGGGTCGGAGGCCGGCGACACCGTCACCGTCCCGGTGGGCGTGACCAGGGTCATGTCGATGAGGTGGGAGCAGAAGCTGCCGTCGACATGGTGGTTCTTCCCGTGGATGTCGGCGGCGATGGCACCCCCCACCGTCACCAGCCGGGTACCCGGGCTCACCGGCACGAACCATCCCAGCGGCACCAGCCGCTCCATGAGTGCCTGCAGGCTCACCCCGGCGCCCACGGTGACCACCCCGGCGGTGAGGTCCACCTGATGGATGGCGTCCAGCCATGTGGTGTCGAGCACCGTGCCACCGGCGTTTTGGGCGGCGTCGCCGTAGCTGCGCCCGAGGCCGCGGGCGATGAGCCCTCGTCCCGCCGCCGCCGTCGATGCCACCCCCGAGGATGTCACCGCCGCAGCCATGGCCTGGTCGACGATGTCCGGGTGCACGGCATGGACCACCTCGGCGGCGCTGGGTGCGGTGCGGCCCCATCCGGTGAGCACGGTGCTCCGGCCGATCGGCGCGGTGGTCATCCGTAGATCCCGACCGCGAACAGGGCGATCCAGCACACCCCGTAGATCTGCAGCCGTCGGTCCTTGAGGGCCAGTTCCTCGGGCTCCGCCCCGGCGTCGGCATCGAGGGTGCGCATCAGGTGCAGCAGGGCCACGGTGAAGGGCACGATGGTCAGCTGGAACCAGATCGGGTCGTGACCGGGGTGGACCTGGGTGGCCCGTTCGAACGCCCACAGGCAGTAGGCGCTCACCGCCACCGCCGCCGAGAAGGTGCGGACCGAGCGGAGGAAGCTGGGGCTGTAGAAGCCGAGCGTCTGGCGGATGACACTGTGGTCGGCCTGCTGGTCGGCCAGGAGCTGCTTCTCCCCCGAACGCTTGCCGGTCACGATGAGCAACGATCCGAAGGAGGCCACGATCAGGAACCAGTTGGACAGGGCCACACCGGTGGCGACGCCACCGGCGATCGCTCGCAGCACGAAGCCCGCGCTCACCGCCACCAGGTCGAGGATGGGCTCGTTCTTTATCCCCAGCGAGTAGGCCACGTTGATGAGGGCGTAGACGGCCATGACCAGGGCCAGGTGCCACCCGGCCAGGGCCGCGCCCGCTCCGGCCGCGATGACCAGGAGGACCAGGCCCAGCGTGACGGCCAGGGATACCGGGACCACGCCGCTGGCCACCGGCCGGGACCGCTTGGTGGGGTGATTCCGGTCGGACGGCGCGTCGATGGCGTCGTTGAGGAAGTAGGTCCCCGACGCGGCCACGCAGAAGATCCCGAACGCGGCCATGCTGTGCCACAGGACGTCCCAGTGGAAAAGAAAGCCGGCGGCCGCCGGCGCCACGAAGACCAGGACGTTCTTCACCCACTGTCGCGGGCGGCACAGGCGGACGAGGCCGCCGAGGAGTGTTGGAGGTCTCCGGTCGTCCGGGACAGAGGCGTGTTGGTTGGGCGTCTCCACAGGTCCGGCCGGGGTGGCCACGGCGTCCTCTGCGGGGGTCGAGTGGCTGCGAGGGTGCCGTGGGGAAAATACCATGGTCCTCCCAGGCTAGAGCCGACCGGGCCGCTGGATCGGGAGGCGGGTCGACGCCGGGCGGCCCAGGGCCGGCCCCGTGTGGGCTGGTCGGTCAGCCAGCGCTTAGTATCTGCCTCCGTGAAGCGCCCGTATCGAGTGGTAGTGGCCAAACCGGGCCTGGACGGACACGACCGAGGCGCCAAGGTGATCGCCCGGGCCCTCCGCGATGCGGGCTTCGAGGTCATCTACACCGGCCTCCATCAGACCGCTGAGCAGGTGGTGCAGGCGGTCATCCAGGAGGACGCCGACGCGGTCGGCCTCTCGCTGCTGTCGGGTGCCCACCTCACCCTGGTCCCCCGGGTGGTCGACGGCCTCAGAGCGCAGGGCCGGGACGACGTGTTGGTCCTGGTCGGTGGCATCATCCCGGCTGCCGACATCCCGGTGCTGAAGGAGATGGGGGTGGCCGAGGTGTTCACCCCCGGCGCCCCCTTGCCGGCCATCGGGGCGTGGTTGGGCGAGGCCCTCGACCAACGAGAGCGTGGAGTGGGCGTCTGACAGCTCCCCGGGCCGCGGGCTCCCTGGTGAGGCACCGGTCGGCACGCACCCCGTCCCGCGAGACCGGGGGGCGGCCACGCACCCCGGTCAGAACAGAGCGGCCACAGCACTCGCCGACGAACCAGTCACCGCAATACCAGAACAGACCGCAGTACCAGAACAGACAGAGAGGAACGGACCTCAGTGGATCTCTACGAGTACCAGGGTAAGCAGTACTTCGCCCGGTTCGGCATGCCCATCTCCAGGGGCGGGGTGGCCGACACCGTCGAGGAGGCGGTCACCGTGGCCAAGGATGCCGGCTATCCGGTGGTGGTCAAGGCGCAGGTGAAAGTGGGCGGCCGTGGCAAGGCCGGGGGCGTGAAGCTGGCCGACGACGAGGCCGCCCTGCGCACCCACGCCGGCAACATCCTCGGACTCGACATCAAGGGGCACGTGGTCAAGCGCCTATGGATCGAGCACTCCTCGGACATCGAGCGCGAGTACTACGCCAGCTTCACCCTCGATCGCAGCGCCAAGAAGCACCTGGGCATGCTCTCGGCCGAGGGAGGCGTCGAGATCGAGGAGGTGGCGGCCACCAATCCCGACGCCATCGCCCTCCTCCACGTCGATCCGGTGGACGGCCTGAGCCTCGAGGAGGCCCGGGCCTGGGTGGACCGGGCCAACCTCGACGAGGGGGCCCGCGACCAGGCCGCGGTGATCCTGGTGAAGCTGTACACCTGCTACACCGAGGGTGACTGCGACCTGGCCGAGATCAACCCTCTGATCTACACACCGGACGGCCGGGTGCACTGTCTCGACGCCAAGGTCACCCTCGACGACAACGCCGCCTTCCGCCACCCGGAGTGGGACGAGTTCGCCGGCAGCGACGTCGAGGACGAGCGCGAGGCGCGGGCCAAGGCGCGCGGCCTCAACTACATCGGCCTGGACGGGTCGGTGGGGATCATCGCCAACGGGGCCGGACTGGCCATGAGCACGCTCGACGTGGTCAACCAGTGCGGTGGCTCGGCCGCCAACTTCCTCGATATCGGCGGCGGGGCCAACGCCGACGTGATGGCCGCCGCCCTGGAGGTGATCAACTCCGACCCGGCCGTCCGCTCCATCTTCGTCAACATCTTCGGCGGGATCACCCGGGTGGACGAGGTGGCCAACGGGGTGCTCGAGGCGCTCGACCGGGTGGACATCAGCTCGCCCATCGTGCTCCGCCTCGACGGCACCAACGCGGTGGCCGGCCGGGAGATCCTGGCCGAGCATCTCTCCGATCACCTGGTGGCGGAGCCGACCATGCTCGATGCCGCCCGCCGCGCCGTCGCCCTGGCCGGAGGTCGATCATGAGCATCTTCGTCGACGAGAGCACCACCGTGGTCATCCAGGGGATCAGCCCCACCAGCCAGGGGCTCTACCACGGGTTGCGCAACCGGGCCTATGGGACCCGGGTGGTGGCGGGCACCAATCCCAATCGGGGCGGCGAGGAGATCGAGGGCATCCCCGTGTTCGCCACCGTGGCCGAGGCGGTCGAGGCCACCGGGGCCAACGCCTCGTTCATCTCGGTGCCCCCCAAGTTCGCCGCCGACGCCATCGTGGAGGCGGCTGCCGCCGGCGTGCCCTTCGTGGTGTGCATCACCGAGGGGATCCCGGCCCGGGACGAGGCCCTGGCCTACAACCGCCTGGTCCGTGAGTACCCGGCCACCCGGCTGCTCGGTCCGAACTGCCCCGGCATCATCTCCCCCGGCAAGTGCAACATCGGGATCACCGCCGGTGACATCGCCATGCCCGGCGGCCCGGTGGGCATCGTCAGCCGGTCGGGGACCCTCACCTACCAGGCCCTCCACGAGTTGTCCCAGCAAGGGGTGGGCCAGACCACCTGTGTCGGGATCGGTGGTGACCCGGTGCCGGGCACCAGCTTCATCGACTGCCTGGCCGCGTTCGAGGCTGACCCCGACACCCGGGCCGTCATGATGATCGGCGAGATCGGGGGCTCGGCAGAGGAGGAGGCGGCCGAATTCATCGCCTCCTCGGTGACCAAGCCGGTGGTCTCCTACGTGGCCGGGGTGACCGCGCCGCCGGGCCGCAAGATGGGCCATGCCGGGGCGATCATCTCCGGGTCCAAGGGGACCGCGCAGGCGAAGATGGACGCCCTGGCCGCGGCCGGGGTGATCGTGGCTCTCAACCCGACCGAGGCCGGTGAAGCCATGGTCGACGTGGTCCGGAAGCTCGACTGACCGTCGAGCTCCCCGCCGCCGACGCCCTCGTCGATCGGCCCATCGCCGCGGTCATCTTCGATCTCGATGGCCTGCTCATCGACTCCGAGCCGTTCTGGCGGCAGGCGGAGATCGAGGTGTTCGGCTCGCTCGGGCTCCACCTGACCGAAACCGACGTGCGCCAGACCATGGGCCTCCGCATCGACGATGCGGTGGCCCACTGGTGGCACCGCCACCCCTGGACGGGAATGACCGCGGCGCAGGTCGAGCGGGCGGTCACCACCCGGGTCGCCGACCTGATCGCCGCGTCCGGCGCCCCGATGCCCGGGGCCACGGCCGCCCTGGCCCTGTGCCGGACCCTGGGACTGCCGGTAGCGGTGTGCTCGGGCTCCTACGCCGTTGTCATCGAGGCCGCCCTGCGCCGGCTGGGGATCCAGTCCCAGGTGGCCGCGTGGCACTCGGCCGAGTGGGAGCCGGTGGGCAAACCCCACCCCGGCGCCTACCTGTCGACGGCGGCCGCCTTGGGGGTCGCGCCCACCGCCTGCCTCGCCGTGGAGGATTCGTTCAACGGTGCCATCGCGGCCAAGTCGGCCCGGATGCGGGTGGTGGCGGTCCCCGAGCCGGCGGCACTCCGATCACCGCGCTGGGGGTTCTGCGATGCGCTTCTCCCGTCCCTCACCGAGTTCGACGAGGGGCTGCTCCGCTCGCTCGAGGGGTAGGCCGGCCGACGCCCCGGAGGACTCGATTCCGGGAGCGGGAGTCCGGCGCCCGGCAAAACTTTCACTTTGGAAAGCCGGGAAGGATGCCGATAGAGCACATACGAGGGGCATTCCCTGGGCAGGGGGGACCGAGCGGCGTTGGCACTGGACCGGAGGCAGGCCGGTCGTGCCACGTCGCCCCGGTCCCGTTGTTCGGGACGCTAGCACCGGACGCCGTGGGCGTCCGGTGCTCTGGCGCGTCCGCGAGCATGGAGGGGCGATGGCGGCAGGGGAATCGTGGCCGGGCCACGCTGGTAGCGTGCCACCGTGGGTCCCGGCGCATCTCGAACACCCTCGGGGGCCGGGGCGCGCATCGGTGTCCTTGCCTCCGGGAGCGGCACCATCCTCGAGGCCATCATCGGCGCCGATCTCGCCCCCGGGGTGGTGATCGCCGACCGGCCGTGCCGCGCCCTCGAGGTCGCCGGTGCCGCCGGTGTGCCGGCCGTGCTGGTCGACCGGTCCGACTACGGCGGTTTCGGTCCGGACTTCGACCGGGACCACTTCACCGGGGCGGTCACCGACCAGCTGGTGGATGCCGGTGTCGACGTGGTGGTGATGGCCGGCTTCGGCACCGTGCTCGGGCCGCCGATCCACGCCGCCTACCCCGGTCGCATCCTCAACACCCATCCCGCGCTCCTGCCCGCCTTCCCCGGGTGGCATGCCGTGGCCGACGCCCTGGCCGGCGGCGTGTCCGAGACCGGTACCACCGTGCATGTCGCCACCCTCGAGATGGATGCCGGCCCGGTGCTGGCCCAGGCCCCGGTGGCGGTGCTCCCCGACGACACCGAGGCGACCCTGCACGAGCGCATCAAATCGGTCGAGCGTCGGCTCTATCCCGCCACCATCCGCCAGTTCATCGACGGGTTGGCGACGACGGTGGGAGATAGGACAGGATCACCACCGGAGGTTGCGCCATGAGGGCACTGCTGTCTGTCTACGACAAGACCGGCCTGGTCGACTTGGCCCGCGGCCTTTCCGACCTGGGCTGGGAGCTGGTCTCGAGTGGGGGCACCTCGGCGGCGCTGGCCGAGGCCGGGATCGATCACCTCGAGGTCGCCGACCTCACCGGGGCCCCGGAGATGCTGGGCGGCCGGGTCAAGACCCTGCACCCGACCATCCACGGGGGAATCCTGGCCGACCGTTCCCAGCCGGCCCACCTCGAGGACCTCGATCGCCAGGGGATCGACCCCATCGACCTGGTGGTCTGCAACCTGTACCCGTTCACCTCCGACCCCTCCATCGAGCTCATCGACATCGGCGGGCCCACCATGGTCCGGGCGGCGGCCAAAAACCATGCCCATGTGGGCATCGTGGTGGCACCGGCCGACTATGACGCGGTGCTGGCCGAGCTGCGCGCCCACGGGTCACTGACCGCGGCCACCCGCCTGGCGTTGGCCCGGGCCGCCTTCGCCCACACTGCTGCCTATGACGCGGCCATCGTGCAGTGGTTCGACCAGGTGGACGCATCCGGGCCCGTCGAGGGCGACACCGGCATCCTGCCCCCCACCATCCACCTGGCCCTGGAGCGGGCGGGGACCTTGCGGTACGGCGAGAACCCCCACCAGCAGGGGGCCCGGTACCGCATCGCCGGTCTTCACTCGTGGTGGGACGATGTGGTCCAGCACGGGGGCAAGGAGCTCTCCTACCTCAACATCTTCGACGCCGATGCCGCCTGGCGCCTGGTCCACGAGCTCGGGGAGGCCGGGAGCTCCGAGGTGGCGGTGGCCATCATCAAGCACGCCAATCCGTGTGGCGCCGCCCTCCACACCGACCTGGCCACCTCCTACCGGCGGGCCCTCGAGTGCGACCCGACCTCCGCGTTCGGTGGCATCGTGGCCCTCGGCGGCCCGGTCACCGCGGTGGTGGCCGAGGCGATCGCCGCCGGGCCCCAGGCCGACGTGATCATCGCCCCGTCCTACGCCCGGGAGGCGCTCGACCAGCTGACCTCGAAGCGAAAGGCCACCCGGTTGCTGTCGGCCCCTTCACCCGAACCGGTGGCGCGCCAGCTCCGGAGCCTCGGCGCCAGCGTGCTGGTGCAGGAGCCGGACCGGTTCTTGGTGGACCCGTCCGACTGGGAGGTGGCCACCAAGGTCCAGCCGAGCGATGCCCAGTGGCGTGACCTGACCCTGGCCTGGAAGGTCTGTGCCCGCACCACCTCCAACGCCGTCGCCGTGGTGGCCGATGCCCAGGCGGTGGGGGTGGGCGCCGGCCAGCAGTCCCGGGTGGTGGCCGCCGAGATCGCGGTGGGCAAGGCCGGGCCCCGGGCCAAGGGGGCGGCTGCCGCCAGCGACGCCTTCTTCCCGTTTCCCGACGGCCTGTTGGTGCTGGCTGCCGCCGGCGTCGCCGCCGTGGTCCAACCCGGGGGCTCCATTCGGGACGGCGAGCTGGTTACTGCGGCGGACGAAGCCGGCATCGCCATGGTCATGGCCGGCGGCGAACGGCACTTCCGGCACTGAGCGGTGACCTACCCAACGACCGAGCAACGGACGCTGATCCGATCACGTGGCACCGGGCGCCGGGAGTACTCGAGGTGACCGCCACCCTGCTTGACGGCGAGCTTTTGGCCGGCAGGATCAAGGCCGAGGTCACCGACCGGGTGGCTCGCCTGCGCAGTGCCGGCGTGGTGGCGGGACTGGGGACCATCCTGGTCGGGGACGACGGACCGAGCGCCCGCTATGTGGCCATGAAGCATGCCGACTGCGCCGAGGTGGGCATCCACTCCGTCGACGTGCACCTGCCCGCCGAGGTCTCCCAGGGCGAACTCGAGGCGGTGGTGGCAAGACTCAACGCCGACCCGGCCGTCCATGCCTATCTGGTCCAGCTGCCGCTGCCCGCCGGCCTGGACGAGGAACGGGTGCTCCTCGCCGTCGACCCGGACAAGGATGTCGACGGTCTGCACCCCGTCAACCTCGGCCGCCTGGTCATGGGCGCCGACGGTCCGCTGCCGTGCACCCCGGCGGGCATCGTGGAGCTGCTGGCGGCCAACGACGTCCCCGTGGAGGGGAGGCATGTGGTGGTCATCGGTCGGGGCCTGACCATCGGACGACCGCTGGCCCTGTTGCTGGCCATGAAGCGGCCGGGCTGCAATGCCGCGGTGACCGTGGTCCACACCGGGGTCGAGGACATGGCCGGCCTGGTACGCCAGGGCGATGTGGTGGTGGCCGCCGCCGGTCGGGCCGGGCTGGTGAGCGCCGACATGGTCAAGCCGGGGGCGGCGGTGGTCGGTGCGGGCACATCGTGGGCGGGCAAGAGACTGCTGTCCGACGTCGATGACTCCGTGGCCGAGGTGGCCGGGTGGATCACCCCCCGGCTGGGCGGGGTGGGCCCGATGACCCGGGCCATGCTGTTGCGCAACGCGGTCCGGGCCGCCGAGCGGGCATCGTGAGCGGCCGGCCGGGACCCCATGCCGAGGAGCGCCCGTGGGACACCCTCCGTCCTGGACGAGGACGGGCGCAGTAAGGTCAGGCGCATTGTGGTGAGACCGGGAACCGCCTGATGCCGGCGCCGGGGCGACGCCGGTTGCCGCTGCTGGCGGGAGCGACGGCGGTCATCGCCGTCGTTGTCGTCGTCGCCGTGCTGAGTCTCGCCGGCCCATCCGGCGCGGCCCCCGACCCCACGACCACCACGGCACCGCCGGACACCACCACCACGGTGCCGGTCACGACGACGACGACCACGGAGCCGCCGACCACCACCACCGTGCCGGCCACCACCACCACGTCCACCTCGACCACGGTGCCGGCCACCACGACCACCACCACGCCGACGTCGACCACCTCCTCCAACACGCCGTGGGGGCTGATCGCCCTCATCGTGGTGCTGGTCATCGCCATCGTGGTGGTCGCCCTCCTGTTCCGGTCGCGCAAGAGGCGGGCGGTGGAGACCCAGTGGGGACGCCGTGGTGACTCCGGCACTGAGCGACGCCCAGCTGGCCCGCCAGTCCCTGCTCTCCGGGAATGCCGAGGCCGAGGACGAAGCGGTGCGTGGTGCGGTGGCCGTCCAAGTGGAGCGGGCCGCGGTCGCCCTCGAGCGCACCGTCCCGTCGGCACCGGATCCGGAGGCCGGGAGCATGGCCAGCACTGCCGCCGCCAGCCTGCGCGGCCTTGCCTTCGCCGTGGAGGCCGACCGACTGCTCCGCCACGGAACGTCGGCGCCGTCGGGGGTGCAGTTGGCCCAGGCCGACGAGGCCCGGCGGGCCCGGGGCACCGAATTGCAGGCGGCGCTGGCCCGGTTGTCCACCCGCGTCGGGTCGGGCGCCGCCCCGACGCACGGGCGTTGACCACACCGCTCGCCACTGCCATCGACGAACCCCCGGGTCAGCGCAGTATCGGACGGTAAGCTGGTCCGGCTATGACCCGGATCGCCGACCTGTTGTCCAAGGGCCGCACCTACTCGTTCGAGTTCTTCCCCCCCAAGAACGACACCGAGCAGGCCACCCTGGTCAAGACGCTCCGCGATCTCGAGCCGCTGGGGCCCTCGTTCGTGTCGGTCACCTATCGGGGGGGAGCCGAGTCCCGCCAGCGGACGTTCGACCTGGTGACCGGCATGCTCCGCACCACCACCCTGGTCCCGATGGCCCACCTGATCTGCGTGGCCCACACCCGGCTGGAACTGGCCGACATCCTGGTGGCCTACCGGATGGCCGGCGTAGAGAATCTGATGGCCCTCGGCGGCGATCCCCCGGCCGAGCCCGCCGAGGGGCCCGGCGAGCTGCAGCACGCCTCCGAGCTGGTCGAGCTGGCCTCGGCCATCGGTGGCTTCTCGGTGGGGGTGGCCGCCCAGCCCGGCTGTCACCCGTTGTCCCCCGACCCGGTCAGCGACCGTGACCACCTGGCGGCCAAATTGTCGAGCGCCGATTTCGCCGTCACCCAGTTCTTCTTCGAGGCGTCCGAGTACACCGATCTGGTCGCCCAGTTGGCCGCCCGGGGCGTGGACAAGCCGGTGCTGCCCGGCATCATGCCGGTGACCTCTCTCCGGTCGGTGCCCCGGATGGCCGCCATGGGCGCGGCGGTGCCGCCCTGGATGGTGGACCGCCTCGAGCGAGCCGATGAGCGAGGGGGTGCCGACGCCGTCCGCCACGAGGGTGTGGTGATCGCCACCGAGCTCTGCCAGCAGCTGTTGCACTCGGGCGTCCCGGGCCTGCACTTCTACACACTCAACCGATCGAGCGCGACACGGGAGATCTACGCCGCCCTGGGGTTGGCTGCACCCTGATCGGACCAGCCCGGTTGGCAGGGGTGGGGAAGGGTGCCGGTAGGCTGCCCGACATGCCCGACCTCATCACCCAGGGATCCGACGGTGCCCTCCGCGTCACCGACCAACCGATCATCCCGTTCATCGAGGGCGACGGGACCGGCGTGGACATCTGGCCGGCGGCCAAGCTGGTCCTCGACGCCGCCGCCGCCAAGTACGGGAAGACGGTGGCGTGGAAGGAAGTCCTGGCCGGGCAGAAGGCGTTCGACGAGACCGGCTCCTGGTTGCCCGACGAGACCGTTGAGGTCTTCCGCACCCACCTGATCGGCATCAAGGGACCCCTGACCACCCCGGTCGGCGGTGGGATCCGCTCCCTCAACGTGGCCCTTCGCCAGATCCTCGACCTCTACGTGTGCCTGCGGCCGGTGCGGTGGTTCACCGGTGTCCCCTCACCCGTCCTCCATCCCGAACGGGTGGACATGGTCATCTTCAGGGAGAACACCGAGGACATCTACGCCGGGCTGGAAGCCGAGGCCTACACGCCCGAGGCCGCCAAACTGTCGGCGTTCCTGCGCGACGAGATGGGATGGGAGGTGCGCGACGGCTCCGGTATCGGGATCAAGCCCATCTCCGAGTTCGGGTCCAAACGGCTGATCCGGGCGTCCATCGAGTACGCCCTGGCCAAGGGACGCACCAGCGTGAACATGGTCCACAAGGGGAACATCCAGAAGTTCACCGAGGGCGCCTTCCGCAATTGGGGCTACGAGCTGGTCCGTGAGGAGTTCGCCGACGTGGCCGTCGGGTGGGACGACTGCGGCGGCAACCCGGGCGAGAAGCTTCTGGTCAAGGACAGCATCGCCGACATCACGCTGCAGCAGGTGCTCACCCGTCCGGAGGAGTTCGACGTCATCGCCACCACCAACCTCAACGGCGACTACCTCTCCGACGCCCTGGCCGCCCAGGTCGGCGGGATCGGGATCGCCCCGGGGGGCAACATCAACTACACCACCGGCCACGGCATCTTCGAGGCCACCCATGGCACCGCTCCGAAGTATGCCGGCCTCGACAAGGTCAACCCCGGCTCGGTGCTCCTGTCCGGGGTGATGATGTACGAGCACCTGGGCTGGACCGAGGCCGCCGAGGACATCGTGGCCGCCCTCGAGGCGACCATCGCCGACAAGGTGGTGACCTACGACTTCGCCCGGCTGATGGACGGGGCCACCGAGGTGAAGTGCTCGGAATTCGCCGCCGCCATCGTCGACCGTCTCTGACCATCGGCCCCCAGCCATCGCCACACGCCGACGCCGTCGTCTGGTTCGACCCGGTTGAACGCCTCCATTAGCCTCGGCGGCATGGCAGCCAACCCTCCCGTCCACGTCACCGTCACCGGGGCCGCAGGCCAGATCGGCTACTCCCTCCTGTTCCGCATCGCCTCGGGCCAGATGCTCGGCCCCGACCAGCCGGTGGTGCTGCACCTCCTCGAGATCGAGCCCGGCATGAAGGCACTCGAGGGCGTGGTGATGGAGATCGACGACTGTGCCTTTCCCCTGGTCAGCGACATCATCGCCACCACCGACCCGGACGCCGCCTTCGCCGGGACCTCGTGGGCGCTGCTGGTCGGCTCCATCCCCCGCAAGGCAGGCATGGAGCGGGGCGACCTTCTCACCGTGAACGGGGGGATCTTCGGACCACAGGGCCGGGCCATCGCCGCCAACGCCGCCAGCGACGTGCGGGTGCTCGTGGTGGGCAACCCCTGCAACACCAACTGCCTGATCGCCCGCTCGAACGCGCCCGGGGTGCCCAGTGACCGCTGGTTCGCCATGACCCGTCTCGACGAGAACCGGGCCAAGGGGCAGTTGGCCAACAAGGCGGGGGTGCCGGTGTCCACCGTCTCCAACGTGGCCATCTGGGGGAACCACTCCGCCACCCAGTTCCCCGACTACGCCAACGCCCTCATCGGCGGAAAGCCGGTCGCCGAGGTCATCGATGACGTCGCCTGGCTGCAGGGCGACTTCCTCACCACCGTGCAGAAGCGGGGGGCCGCCATCATCGACGCCCGCGGGCTGTCCTCGGCAGCCTCGGCGGCCAACGCGGCCATCGACTCGGTGGTGAGCATCCGGACTGCCACCTCGGGTGACGACTTCACCTCCCTGGCCGTGGCCTCCACCGGCGAGTACGGGATCCCCGAGGGCCTCCAGTTCGGGTTTCCGGTGCGCACCAACGGCGCCGGTGGCTGGACGGTGGTCGAGGGGTTGGCCCACGACCAATTCGCCACGGAGCGGATCCGCATCACCACCGAGGAGCTGGAAGCCGAGCGGGCCGACGTGGCCGACCTCGTGGGCTGAGCCTGCTCCCTGGACGTCGAGGGTGCACACCAGGCGGGCGGCTCGCCGGTCGGGGCACCGGGTGCCGGGCGGGCCTACGGCAGTGACGAGGAGGCCGGGACCGGGAAGCCGGGTGTCGGCCACCGGACCTTTGACGCCCAGCCGAATTGTTCGAACCGCCGGATCATCCATGCCGACGGATCGACCATCCCCGGCCGGGCGCCGTGGCGGGCCCAGGTGGGATGGGCGTGGTGGACGTTGTGCCAGTTGTCTCCGAGTGACACCACGGCCAGCGGCCATAGGTTGGTGCTGCGGTCGGTGGTCCCGTCCGAGCGCTGGCCGAAGGTGTGGCACAGCGAGTTGACCGACCAGGTCATGTGGTGCAAGAGGGCCATGCGCACCAGGCCCGCCCACAGTAGGGCGATCAGAGCCCCGGTGAGGGTTCCCGCCAGTACGTAGCCGGCTGCGAAGGGGATGGCCAGGGAGGCCAGGGCCAGCACCGGAAACAGGCGGTCGATGCGCTGCATGTCACGATCGCGCAGCATGTCGGGGGCATAGCGGGCGGCGCTCGACGCGTCCGACACGAACAGCCAGCCGACATGGGAGAAGGCGATGCCCCGGAGCAGCGCCCCGCCACGGTCGCCGTAGCGGTGGGGAGAGTGGGGGTCACCGGGAAGATCGCTGTACATGTGGTGCCGGCGGTGGGTGGCCACCCAGCTGGTGACCGAGCCCTGCACCGCCATCGAGCCCAGTACGGCCAGGGTGATCTTGAGTGCCCGCCGTGGGGCGAAGCCGCTGTGGGTGAACAAGCGGTGAAAACCGATGGTGATGCCGAATCCGGTGATCACGTAGAGGACGACCATCACCACGATGTCGGAGAGATTGACGGCGTGCCCCCACAGCCAGGGAATGAGCACGGCCAGGGCGATGGCCGGGCCGGCGACGATCCCCACCGTGACCAACTTTTGCGATGCCCGGACGACGGCCGGAGGCTGACCGTCCGTCACCGCCGGGTCGCGCGCGGGCAACGGATCGCGCAACGCAAGATGTGTGTCCACTGGTCCTCCGGAAGCACTTGAAGCAAGGCCAAACCGGGCTGTCTCAGAGGGCCGAGCGATCTCCGCCCCAATACTACCCGACTACCCCCGCCCCGGGTTGGCGTAACGTCATGGCCCGGGAGAAGGAGGGGAGCGATGGGAATGCTGGACGGCCAGCGAGCGGTGATCACCGGGGGTGCCTCGGGCATCGGTCGGGCCACGGCGAGGCGGATGGCGGAACAAGGCGCCGCGGTGGCGGTCATCGACCTCAACGGCGACGCCGCCAGCGAGGTGGCCACGGAGATCGGCGGCACCGCCCACGTGGCCGATGTCACTGATCCCGATGGGCTCCGCCACGCGGTGGATGCCGCGTCGGCGGCGATGGGGGGGATCACCGTCCTGTTCAACAATGCCGGCATCGGGAACCAATCGGCGCTCCACGAGTGGGCCCCGGAGGAATGGGACCGCCTGGTGGCTGTCAACCTCACCGGGGTATATCTCGGCTTCCGCGCCGCCATCCCCCACATCAACGCCTCGGGCGGGGGAACCGTCGTCTCCACCGCCTCGATCAGCGGCACCCGGCCGGCCGCCGGCGAAGCCCCCTACGCCGCGGCCAAGGCGGGTGTGGCCGCCCTCACCGCGTCGGCGGCCCTCGAGTACGGGCCACGGATCCGCGTCAACTCGGTCTCCCCGGGCATGATCCTCACCGCCCTCACCGCGCCCTTGCTGCAGTTCCTCCCCCACGAGCGGGAGCGCTATGAGCGGACAACCCCGCTGGGACGCATCGGCGAGCCCGAGGACGTCGCCGACGTCGTGGTATTCCTGTGCTCGGACATGGCTCGGTTCATCACCGGACAGAACATCGTCGTCGACGGAGGAATGACCCTGCACGGTTCGGGAGTCGATGGGATCTTCGAACAGATCGTCGGGCAGCGAGGGCGGTGACCGGGTAGGGGACGGTCACACCGTGCCCCGCTACGGAAGGGCGTCGATGGCGTCGTCGTCGAGGATCACGTCGGCGGCGGCCAGGTTCTCCTCCAGGTGCTGCAGTGACGAGGTGCCCGGGATGAGCAGCACGTTTGGGCCCTGGTGCAACAGCCAGGCCAACGCCACCTGGGCCGCCGTCACCGCCAGGCGGCGAGCGACGTCGGTGACGGCGGGTGCGCCGAGCACCGGGTTGGCGGCGTTGAAGGCCGATCCGAGGGGGAAGAAGGGAACGAACGGCACCCCGTCGGCCCGACAGGCGTCGAAGACATCCTGGCCGGTGGTGTCGGCGAGGTTGAAGGCGTTCTGGACGCAGGCCACCTCGGTCACCGAGCGAGCCACGTGGTATTGCTCCAGATCGACGTTGCTCAGACCGACGCCCCCGATGAGGCCCTCGTGGCGCAGGGCAGTCATGAGGGCGAGTTGCTCGGCGAAGGGAACGTCGGATTCCGGGTGACGGCGCAGATTGACCACCGGGACCTGATCCAGACCCAGTGAGGCGAGGTTGGCGAGCACCCCGGCCCGCAGCTCCTCGGGTCGTTGGGCCCCCAACCACTGACCCCGGTCATCGCGCACCGCCCCGACCTTCGACACCAGGACCAGGTCGTCCGGATACGGGTGGAGCGCCTCCCGAATCAAGGCATTGGCCACATCGGGCCCGTAGAACTGCGCGGTGTCGATGTGGTTCACGCCGGCCTCGACTGCTCGACGGAGTACGGCCAGAGCCTGGTCGCGGTCTTTCGGCGGCCCGAACACTCCGGGACCGGGGAGCTGCATGGCCCCGAATCCCATGCGGCGTACCGGATGGTCGGCCAACAGGGCGACGTCGTCGGGCATGCCCACCGTTATACCGGCATCCCCGGACTCGGGGGCGCGGTGGTCGACCACCGTCGGATCTCGGCCGTGGGTGAGCCGTTATGGTGACACGATGGAACCCATGCCCGAAGAGTGGGACCGTGCGGTGGCCGTGGTGGCTCATCCCGACGATCTCGAGTATGGCGCTGCCAGTGCCGTGGCCCGGTGGACCGGTCAGGGGAGACAGGTGGCCTATGTGCTGGCGTCACGGGGCGAGGCCGGCATCGATGGAATGGAACCCTCTGTGGCCGGCCCCCTCCGCGAGGAGGAGGAGCGACGGAGTGCCGCGGTGGTGGGTGCTGACCCGGTCGACTTCCTCGGCCACGCCGATGGGCTCATCGAACCGGGCGTGCGTCTGCGTCGAGACATCGCCGCTGCGTTTCGGCGCCTACGACCCGACATCGTGATCACTATGAACTTCGATCTCACCTGGGGGGACGGGGGATCGGTGAACCATGTCGACCATCGGGTGACCGGGTCCACGGTGTTGGACGCCTGCCGGGATGCGGCCAACCGCTGGCTCTTCCCCGAGGCCGGGGAGCCATGGAGCGGGATCAGCCACGTCTATGTGGCCGGGGCCAACCTCCCCACACATTTCGTCGATGTCGGAGCCACGCTCGACCGCGGCATCGCCTCCCTGCGTGAGCATCAGGCCTACATCGATGGCCTGGCCGTTGACTTCGATCCCGACGAGTTCCTCCGTTCGATGGCCGGATACGCCGGGATGGTGTCGGGCTGCGAGTACGCGGTCACCTTTCAGCGCTACGCGGTCGGCTAGGGACCGGACCCTGCCCGAGGCTGCTGATCGGCGGGAGCTCGGGGCTGATCAGACCGTCTTGGCGGGGAGGCGATTGACCGACCCCGGTTCCTGTGCGGGCATGACCTGGGTCCGGGCCAGGGGATAGGCCGCCTGATCGGCCGCGATCTCGTTGACATCCAGGGGGGTGCAACCCAGTTGCATCACCGTGCTGAGGGTGTCCTTGGACGTGGACGGAAGGGGGGAAGGGTTGCCTCGGCTCCCTTCATGCGCAACGTGGACGTCAGGTCCCCCACCGTCCGACGTCGCCAATCGGAGATGGAGGTAGCCCTGATCCCGAAGCGCTCCTCGAGAAATCGGACCTGGGAGGTATGGTCGAAGACCTCGGACGACACATTGCCCCCGCGGCTGAATGGTGAGACGACCAGCATGGGCACCCGGAACCCCAGACCGAGTGGTCCGGCCACGCCGTTGGCGGTCGCCGGCAACGGGCTGACGGTGACGTACTCACCCGGGGTGCCGGCTGGGGCCACCGGCGGGGGCACGTGGTCGAAGAAGCCGTCGTTCTCGTCGTACATGATGAAGAACACGGTCTTCGACCAGACCTCGGTGTTGGAGGCCAACGTCGTGAGCACTTGGTCGATGAACCACGCCCCCAGGTCCGGAGGCGACGGGGGATGTTCGTCGTACCCGAGTGGGGGAATGATCCACGACACGCTCGGGAGCTGCCCGGAGCGGACGTCCGCAGCGAAGTCGTCAGGGAACGTTGGGACGAACGCCTTCTGGTAGAGCGATGACGCCGGGTTGGAGTACTGGGAGAAGTACGGGAGGATGGCATCGGAGATGAGCATCACTTCCGGATTGTCGATCCGATAGTCTGGCCCGGGGGCGTGTACGTCTTCCACGAGACCCCCGCGTCTTCGAGCAGTTCGGGGACGGTGGTCCAATCCACGCTGAACCGGGCCTCCGGCAGTGGGTTGGTGAGTAGCACCGGGCCGCCGTGGGCTCCTTCGGGATCGATGGTGCCGGACATCGCCATCAGCCGGTTGGGGTGGGTGGGGCCCATGATCGAGCAGTGGTAGCCGTCGCACAGGGTGAACGCGTCGGCCAGTGCGTAGTGGAAGGGGAGGTCGGCGCGGGTGTGGTAGCCCATGGTGAGCACGCCGTAACCCGGGCCTTCGAACTGGTCGAGCGTGTGGGTCTTGACGAAAGCGTCCATGGTGCCGCCGTTGCGGCTGAGGTGCTGGGGCAGCCAGCTGTGGGTGAGGTCGTGGGTACATTCGCCAAGCCCGGTGGCCGTGTCCAGATGGAAGGGCAGCTGCCGCCCGATCGGGTGACGGGTGGTGTTGTCGGGGAACGGCTGCGAAAAGGCGCCAAGGCTGTCGGCCGGGTGGTCGTCGAAACCCCGGACCCCCTTGTACGAGCCGAAGTAGTGATCGAACGACCGGTTCTCCTGCATGAGGAAGACCACGTGCTCGACGGCACCCAGGTCCGAGCCGGCCGGGTCGGTCAACGCCGCCTTGCCCACCGTGGAAGACGACCCACATCCTGCGGCCACCGCCCCGGCTCCGAGGGCGAGTGCCCCCTCGAGAAAGTGCCGGCGGTTGAACGATGCTCTGCCGACACCACTGGTTGGAACCGTTCCCATCGCCGTCCCCCGGACGTTCTGGCACGCCTCGATGCAGGCCGTGCGTTAACGGAGCGTTATACGAAAGTGAACGTTGTGCAACATTTAGGTGAACGAACGCTCCTGAACAGGGAATAGTCCTCAGGGCGTGGCCCTACGCGAAGATGGTGGTGGTCGATGTCGAGCAGGGCACCATGGTGGCGGCGGTGACGGCCCGGACCCGCGATGTGGTCGAGGCCCTTCGTTCGGTCGACGAGGCGGGCCTGGTCGCACCGAGCGAACTCGAGGGATGGAGCCGGCTGACCATCGCCTGCCACCTACGCTACGGGGCGGAGGCGCTGCGATGGATGACGGTGGACACGCTCGACGGGCGGCCGACGTCGTTCTATCCGTCCGGACGCGCCGAGGCACGGCCGGGGACGCTCGAACCGGCGCCCGGAGAAACCCCGTCCGAGGTGGTGGGGTCGCTCGCCGACCAGAGCCTGGAGCTCGACCTGGTGTGGAAGGAGGTGACCGGCGCCGACTGGGACCGCGAGGTGAACGAGCCGCCGGAGAACCCCGACCTCGGATCGCTGCCACTGGGGAGGCTGGTGCTCACCCGCCTCACCGAGGTGGAGGTGCATGGGACCGACCTCGGACTGGGGCTCGGGGCGTGGAGCCCCCTCTTCGTCCGTGCCGCACTCCGGTTCCGCCTCGACTGGCTCAACGTTCGCCGCTCCAATCACCGCCACGGTGACGATTCGCTCCACGGCTCGTGGCTGCTGGTCGGCTCGGACGGACCCGTCCAGTTGGTCACCGTTGCCGGTTCGACCGTTCGCTCAGAGCCGGCCGATGGCAACGCCTCGGCCACCGCGGTGATCGAAGGCTCCAGCCGCGACCTGCTCGCCATGCTCCTGGGTCGACCGCCGGTCCATCCCCTTCGGATCACCGGTGACCGGGCCTTCGGCGCCTCCTTCTCGCGGGCGTTCCCCGGGCCGTAGGAAACCAACCCTCGCCGGCACGCGTGACGCCCGCTCGACGGGGGAGCACCGGTAGCCTCGGACCATGGCCGAGACCGAGCGAGCGGAGAGGGCGCGCTCCTTCGGTGAGATCGCCGATTCCTACCATCGGTTCAGACCCGGCCCACCGGCGTCGGCGGTGGAGTGGGTCGTGCCGCCGTCCTGTGACATCGCCGTCGACCTCGGCGCCGGGACCGGATCGCTCGCCCGGCGACTCCTCGACCGGGCCGCCCGGGTCCTCGCCGTGGAGCCCGATCCGAGGATGCTGGCGGTGCTGGCCGCTCACTCCCCGCACGTCGCCGGCATCCAGGCCAGGGCCGAGCACCTTCCCCTGGCCACCGGATCAGTGGATGCCGTCATGATCTCGTCGGCCTGGCACTGGATGGACGCCGACTCGACCGTCGAGGAGGTCGGGCGGGTGCTCCACCGGGGCGGTGTGCTGGGTGTCGTGTGGAACGGACCGGACCGCTCGGTCGAGTGGGTTGCCGACCTTCTCCGGCGCCGCGACGCGGTGCCCGGCGATCCGGACGAACGGAGGCCCCGCCATCGCCTCGAGCTCCCCAGTGCCTCACCCTTCGGCGGGTTGGAGACCCGGGTGATCCACTGGTCGCTGCCCATGACCCGGGACGAGTTGATCGGACTGGCCGGCACCTACAGCACCGTGATCACCTTGTCCTCCGATCGGCGGGCCGAGGAGTTGGCTCGCGTCGAGGAGCGGGTGACGGCCAGCCCGGCCCTCCGGGGTCGATTGGTGGTCGAGCTGCCGATGCACTGTCGATGCTGGCGCGCCGTTCGGCAGTGAGCGGAGCGGGGATGGACGCCGGCGAGGCGGTCGCCCTGCTGGCGACGGGGACAGGCGAACCCTATGCACTGGTCGGCCGACTGACCGGCGGCGAGACCGGTGCCCACCGGGTCAGCGGGCCCGGGGGTCGTCCCCTGGTGGTGAAATGGGACCCCGATCCGACCTCGCAGGCGTTGCGGGTGGAGGCGGTGGCGCTCACCGACCGCCTGCGGACCGAGGCCGGGTGGCCGGTTCCCCGGCAGTGGACGGTCGATGTCGACGGCTGCCTGTTCGTCATCCAGGAGTTCATGCCCGGCGCTCCCGTCGAGGAGCTCGGGCACACCACCGTCGACCGCCTCCTCGAACTCCACGCTGAGCGCCTCGTCCTCACCCCGTCGCCGGCCCCCTCGCGCTGGCCCTCGGTGCTGGTCGAGACCTTGACCGTCGGCGGTCGGAACTACTGCCTCCACAGTTCCCTCCGGAGCTACAACCAGCGCACGGCACTGCTCATCTCGAGAATCGAGGCGTTCGGGCGCGGGTTGCACCCGGACGACCTCACGGCGCGGGACGTCATCCACTGGGACTTGCACCCCGGCAATCTGCTGGCCGACGAACGGGGCCTCACCGCCATCGTCGACACCGATTTCGCCACCGTGGGTGACTCGGCGTTCGACTTGGTCAGCCTGGCGCTGGCCAGCCTCGCCCTTCCGTGCGACCCAGGGGTACGCTCCCGTCTGTTCGCCTCCTTCGACGGCCTCGACGAGGTTCGACGGCAGGCCTATCTGGCCCATCTCTTCGTCAAGAACCTCGATTGGCCGATCCGCCGGGGCCGACCCGGTCACGTCGAGTTCTGGCTGGATCGAGCCGATGAGATGTTGACGCTCTGAGCCCGGCGGCGGCTCGACCTCGGCGGCCAGTGGCTCAGGTGACAGGTGACAGAGGGCTCAGGGTGAGAGGTAGCTCAGGGTGAGAAGCGCCGTGGCCACCAGCCGGTCGCCCCGACCGGCGTCACTGACCCGCACTTCGGCCACGCCTTGCTGGCGGCCGATCCGAAGGGTGGTGGCCACCGCCCGGATCGGGCCCACGCTGGCCGCCGACAGATAGCTGAGGGCGATGCTCGAGGTGACCACGCCCCGCCGGCTCTCCCGCACCACGGCATAGGCACCGGCCCGGTCGGCCAGACTGGCGATCAGCCCGCCGTGCACGGCGCCCCCCGGGCCGCGGATCTCGTCGGTGATCTCGAGCTCGACCACGTGGGCATCGCCCTCGTCGTAGCTCCGGTGGGGAAGTTGGTCGAGGAGAGGGCAGCCCATGGACATGGGCGCCAATGGTAGGCGCCGGTCACCGCGCCACCGCCCCGACCTGCCGCCCGCCGGTGTCAGCCCGGCGCCCTGCTGGCGGTGAGGTGCCGCTGGTCCCGTCGGAGGGGATGGTCCGCCGGTACCTCGACCAGATGGATGCGCAACCCGTCGGGGTCGTCGATCCAGGCCTCGATCAGGCCCCACGCCTCGCGCCTGGGCGGCCGGACCGTGGCCACGCCCCGCCCGGTCAGCTCGGCCATGGCGTCGTCGACGGAGCGCACCTGCAGCCAGAGGACCACCTGGGTCGCGGCCGGCCGGGTGCCGTCGGGCGCCACCGGCAGTGCCGGGCCGCTCCCCACCACCTCGATCAGACCGCCGCCGGCGAAGAAGACCACGCCGCGTCCCTCGCCCTCACCGAACTCCCGGGCCACTGGGAGGTCCAGCGCCTGGCCGTAGAAGGCGAGGGATCGATCGAGGTCCGCGGGGTGGATGATGGTCCGGCTGGTCAGCACATCCATGCCGTCTCCCTCTGTCGTCGGCGTGCGGGCACCCTGTCAACGCTGCGGGCACCGCGTCAACGTTGCCACGCGGTCATCGCCGGTGCCATCGACGACCGGCGGGGTCACCCTCAGTACGTCGTCGAGGCATCCAACGCCCGTGTGGCGGTGCGGGCCGCGGCCAGCATCTCCTGGACGGCGACCAGCACCGACAGGTCCCCCTTCACCCGGATCCGACCGGCGCTCAGTGCCTCGGCCGGGGACAGCTCGCCTCTCGACAACGACGACGCATCCTCATAGGAGATCTTGATGGTGACATCCGGGACAGGGTCGTCGGCTGCCGGCCCCCCCTCCACACCGACTGGGCCCAGTGTCAGCCGGAGGCTTCCCTGGTCGGCCCGGAGCACCAGGCTGACGTCACCGTCCGGCGTGGCCCTCACCTCCTCGACCACGGTGAATTGGCCGCCGGTGGCGGCCAGCCCAGCGTCAGGGCCAGGCTCGGGCAGCACCACCCCGTCCAGCGCGGCGTTGAACTCCTCGGCCCACTCGAGGCTCAGGAACCGGGCCACATCGAACCCCGACCATCGATATGGTCCTCGGCGTGGGGGAGAAGACGAGGTGGCGTCAACCGGCCGGTGGGTCCTCGATGGTGGCGTCCACCGCTGGCGCCGGGACGGGGGGCGCCACCGGGGGCGCGGCGAACGCGGGGGCGTCGATGCGCGGCTCCGGTCCGGGGATGCCGCGGGCTCCGAACTGCGGCTGCACCGCAGCGGGCCCGGTGGCCGGCGACGTGGCCGCCGCCTCGGCCGGTGTCTTCTTGGTGCGATTGCGGATCTTGCGACCCAACCAGGCAACCGGATCGTAGGACGCATCGACCACCCGCTCCTTCAGGGGGATAATCGCGTTGTCGGTGATCTTGATGTGCTCGGGACACACCTCGGTGCAGCACTTGGTGATGTTGCACTTGCCCAGTCCCTGTTCCTTCTGCAAGAGCTCACGCCGGTCGTTGACGTCCAGGGGGTGCATCTCGAGCTCGGCCGAACGGGCGAAGAAGCGGGGCCCGGCGAACGCGGTCTTGTTCTCCTCGTGGTCACGGATGACGTGGCACACGTCCTGGCAGAGGAAGCACTCGATGCACTTACGGAACTCCTGGCTGCGCTCCACATCGATCTGCTGCATACGGTAACCACCGGCGGCCACCTCGTCGGCGGTCTTGGGACGGGGAGTGAACGGCGGGATGCGCTTGGCCACCTCGTAGTTGTAGGAGACGTCGGTGACCAGGTCACGGAGGATGGGGAAGGCCCGCATGGGTGCCACCGTGACCGCCTGGCCGGGGGGCAGGGTGTCCATCCTGGTCATGCACATGAGTGCGGGGCGGCCGTTGATCTCGGCCGAGCAGGAGCCGCACTTGCCGGCCTTGCAGTTCCATCGGCAGGCCAGGTCCGGGGCCTGGGTGGCCTGGACCCGGTGGATGACGTCGAGCACCACCTCGCCCTCCTGGCTTGGCATCACATAGTCGGTGAACTCCCCGCCGGACTGGTCGCCCCGCCACAGACGCATGGTGACGTCCTCGCCGTTGCCCGTACCTTGGGTCTCCTCGGCCATCAGGTCGCCTCCTCCAGCAGTTCCTTGAGGTCGTCGGGCATCGCCGGGATCGGCTCCGGTTGGACGGTGATCGAGGCGATCGACGGTGTCCCGCCGACACCACCGCCGTCGGTGCGGCCGCCGGGGATCCGCTCGATGAAATTGATCGTGCCCATCTCAGGGTCCGGCGTGGGGAAGTCGTCGCGGGTGTGCCCGCCCCGACTCTCTCTGCGGTTGATCGCCCCGAGGGTGGTGCACCGCGACACGGTGAGCATGGCCGGGAGATCGGTGGTCAGGTTCCATCCGGGGTTGTAGCGAAGCCCGCCGCTCAACGACACCCGACGGGCTCGTTCCTCGAGCCCGTCGAGCTTGCCCATGGCCTCGTCGAGCTCCGACTTTGTGCGGATGATGCCAACCAGCTCCTGCATGGTCGCCTGCAGCTGGTGGTGGATGTCGTAGGGGTTCTCGCCGCCCTCGGTGTCGAACGGGGCGGTGGCCGCGTCGATGGTCGAGGCGATCTCACCCTGGTCGGGGACGACCGAGCCGGTCCGATCGGAGGCGAAGTCCGCAGCCCCGATGCCCGCCCGCCTCCCGAACACCAGCAGATCGGACAGGGAGTTCCCGCCGAGCCGGTTGGCCCCGTGCATCCCACCGGCCACTTCGCCGGCGGCGAACAGGCCGGCCACCGTGGTGGCAGCCGAGTCGGCGTCCACCCGGACCCCACCCATGATGTAGTGGCAGGTGGGACCCACCTCCATCGCTTCGGCCGTGATGTCCACCCCGGCCAGCTCCATGAACTGGTGGTACATGGAGGGGAGGCGGCGTCGGATGTCCTCGGGGCTCCGGCGGGTGGCGATGTCCAGGAACACGCCGCCGTGGGGACTCCCGCGACCAGCCTTGACCTCACTGTTGATGGATCGTGCAACCTCGTCGCGAGGGAGGAGCTCGGGTGGGCGACGACCTGCGCTGTGGTCGTCGTACCACTTGTCGGCCTCGTCCTCGGAGTCGGCGGTCTCCGCCGCGAACATCGGGGGGATGTAGTCGAACATGAACCGGTTGCCCTCCGAATTGCGCAGGACCCCGCCGTCCCCACGCACGCCCTCGGTGACCAGGATCCCTCGCACCGACAAGGGCCAGACCATCCCGGTGGGGTGGAACTGCACGGCCTCCATGTCGATGAGATCGGCGCCGGCCCACAGGGACATGGCGTGCCCGTCCCCGGTCGACTCCCACGAGTTGGAGGTGTAGAGCCAGCTCTTGCCGACCCCGCCGGTCGCCATCACCACCGCCTTGGCCGTGAACACCACGAACTCGCCAGACGGGCGCCAGTAGCCCACCACCCCCGAGACGACGCCGTCGGCGTCGTGGAGGAGGCGTAGCACCTTGACTTCCATGAACACCTCGATGCCGTCGGCCACCGCCTTTTGCTGGAGGGTACGGATCATTTCGAGCCCGGTCCGGTCGCCGATGTGGGCCAGACGGGCGAACCGGTGGCCCCCGAAGTCGCGCTGGAGGATCAGCCCGTCCTTGGTCCGATCGAACAGGGTTCCCCAGTCCTCGAGCTCGCGCACCCGGTCGGGGGCCTCCTGGGCATGGAGCTGGGCCATGCGCCAGTTGTTGAGCATCTTGCCGCCGCGCATGGTGTCCCGGAAGTGGACCTGCCAGCTGTCATCGGGGTACACGTTGCCCAATGCCGCGGCCACACCTCCCTCGGCCATCACGGTGTGGGCCTTGCCCAACAGGGACTTGCACACCAGTGCCGTCCGCAGTCCCCGTGCCTTGGCCTCGATGGCCGCCCGCAGGCCGGCGCCGCCGGCCCCAACGATGATGACGTCGAAGTCGTGGGTCTCGTACTCAGCCATGTGTCCGATACCCCTTAGAAGTGGAATCCGTAGTCGTGAATGGTCCCGCTCGCCACCAGCCGCACGTAGAGATCGGTGAAGGCCACGAAGACCAGGCTCATCCAGGCGAACAGCATGTGCCGGGCGTTGAGTGGGGTCAGGGTCTTCCAGATGGTGTGCCGGATGGGTGATGCCGAGAATTGCTTGACCCCGCCACCGCACAGGTGGCGACAGGCATGGCAACTCAGCGAGTACAGCCACAGCAGGGTGGCGTTGATCAACAACACGGCCGTGCCCACGCTGAATCCGATGCCGTTGCCGGGCTGGCGGAAGGCTACGATGGCGTCGATGGTCAAGATGACGTTGAAGACGAGGCCGAAGTAGAAGAAGTAGCGGTGGATGTTCTGCAGCAGGAGGGGGAAGCGGGTCTCGCCACTGTAGGAGCCGTGCCCGTCGGAGACGCCGCAGGCCGGCGGGGCCAGCCAGAAGGATCGGTAGTACGCCTTGCGGTAGTAGTAACACGTGAGCCGGAAGCCGAGCGGGAAGATCAGGATCAACAGGGCCGGGGAGATCTGCCACCAGGTGATCACTGTGCCGGGATGGCTTCCCGGAACGCATGACTCGGTCAGGCAGGGGGAGTAGAAGGGCGAGATGAGGTCCCGGTGGAGGGTGGCGCCGGCGTAGTAGTTCTTGTTCACGAACGCCGCCCAGCTGGCGTAGCCGACGAAGGCGGTGAGGACAGCGACCGTCACCACCGGCTGGATCCACCACCGGTCCTGGCGAAGGGTCGGGATCGGAGGGCCGCCACGGGCTCCCCCCAGAACGACCGGGGTCACGGTGGTCGGTGAGGCATCCTCCAACGTGGTCACGCCGTCTCCCTCGTCCTTCTCTCGTCGATGGGTCTGGCCGCGGCCAGGGTCGTGGTGACGAACGATGTGCTCGCACGGCGGACACGGCCGCTCTCCCCGCACAGGGTAGCGAGTCTCATCGTAGAAGTCGAAGACATATATCGTCTTGCCGCCATAGGATATGGCTATGCTTCCGGCCGTTCACCAGCTCCGGTACTTCCTGGCCGTGGCCGAGGACGGCCAGTTCACCAGGGCGGCCGAGCGCCTGCAGGTTGCCCAGCCCTCGGTGAGCGCCCAGATCCGTCGGCTCGAGAAGCTGCTGGGCACCCCCCTCTTCCACCGTGGCCCCGGCCCGGTGACGCTGACCGACGCCGGCGTGACCCTGTTACCGATTGCCCGCCGGGTGGTCGCCGATCTGGTGTCGATCGAAGACGAGATCTCGGGGCTCGAGAAGTTGCTCCGAGGGCACGTGGCAGTGGGCGCCACCCCGAGCCTGAGCGCCACGCTGCTCCCGAGTGTGCTCGGGCGCTTCCACCGGCTGCATCCGGGCGTGGCCATCAGGGTGTCGGAGCAAGGGTCCCCGCAGCTGGTGGACGAACTCCTGGCCGGAACGCTCGACCTGGCCCTGGCCATCGCCCCGGTCCAGTTGCGGAGACTGGTCAGCACCGCCCTCGCCGAGGAGGAGTTGGTGGTGGTCACCACGCCGGACCATCCGCTGGTCCGCCACCGGTCGGTGACGGTCCCCCAGTTGGCCGAGTATCCGATGGTGATGTTCCGGCCCGGTTATGACCTGCGCACGTCGACGCTGGCGTCCTTTGCCGAGCATGGCGTGGAGCCCACGGTGGCCGTCGAGGGTGGTGAGATGGGGAGCGTCCTCGCCCTGGTGGCGGCGGGACTGGGTGCCGCCGTGGTGCCGGGCATCGTGACCACCGGCGAAACTCGGCTCCGGGTCACCCGGTTCCGCAAACCGCCTCCCACCCGCACGATCGCCCTGGTACGCGGGGACGACCGTGTTCCCTCGCGGGCCGCCGAGGCGCTGGCCACCGCGTTCACCGAGGGGATCACGGCCGCCGGCTGGCCGGGACCGATGCCGCAGGGGATGCGGCTCCTCCGGTGAGTACCCCGAGGCTCATGGAAGCCGGGTCCCAGGCAGGAAGGGTCGGCGCACCACCGGGCGTTTTCCCCGCGTAGGCTCGGCCCATGACTCCGCCGGGCACCTCTGACGCCACCAACGACCGCCGCTTTGTCGATCCCACCCTCCGGCTGACTCCTCCCCCCGACGTCACCACCCTCGGGCGGCTGCGTGACTCAGGATGGGTGTCGATCCCGGTGGCCGAGGAGATCAGGCGCAATGCCTCGGCCCGCATCGCCGCCGGCCAGCCGCTGGTGCCCGGGGTGCTGGGATTCGAGGACACCGTCCTGCCCCAGCTGGAGAATGCCGTCCTGGCCGGGCACGACGTCATCCTGCTCGGCGAGCGGGGCCAGGCCAAGACCCGGATCATCCGTTCGTTGGTCGGCCTCCTCGACGAATGGCTCCCCATCGTGGCCCATTCGGAGATCAACGACGATCCGTACCACCCGGTATCCCGATTCGCCAAGGACCTTCTGGCCGAGGCCGGCGACGACATGCCGGTGTCGTGGGCGCATCGGAGTGACCGTTACGGGGAGAAACTGGCCACACCCGACACCTCCATCGCCGACCTCATCGGCGAGGTCGACCCCATCAGGGTGGCCGAAGGTCGGTACCTCTCCGACGAGCTGACCATCCACTACGGATTGGTGCCCCGGCTCAATCGCGGCATCTTCGCCGTCAACGAACTCCCCGACCTGGCCGAGCGGATCCAGGTCGGTCTGCTCAACGTCCTCGAGGAGCGCGACGTGCAGATCCGCGGCCACCGGGTCCGTCTCCCGCTGGACATCGTTCTGGTGGCCACCGCCAATCCGGAGGACTACACCAATCGCGGACGGATTATCACCCCGCTGAAGGACCGTTTCGGGGCCCAGATCCGCACCCACTACCCGCCCGACGCCGCCACCGAGCTCGAGATCGCGGTGGCGGAGGCCGATCTGCCCGGGCAGAACGGTTCCGGCGACGACGGTGGTCGCCGGAGTGACGGGGGCCAGCCCCGTGTCGAGGTTCCCGACTTCATGGCCGAGGTGGTGGCCGAACTGAGCCAGTTGGCCCGTCAGAGCCCCCACCTCAACCAGCGCTCCGGGGTGTCGGTTCGCCTGACCATCGCCAACTACGAGACGTTGGTGGCCAACGCCACCCGGCGCGCCCTGCGCAACGGCGAGAGCGAGGCCGTCCCACGGGTGTCCGATCTCCAGGCGTTGGTCTCGTCGACCCAGGGGAAGGTCGAGATCGAGTCGCTGGAGGAGGGTCGCGAGGAGGTTCTCCTGGCGCAACTGCTGTCGGCCTCCGTCTTGTTGGTGTTTCGGCGTCGAGTGGTGCTCGACGATCCCCAGGGGGTGGTCGGATCGTTCACCACCGAGACGGTGGTGCACGCCGGGGACGACCTTCCCGCCTCGGCCTACGCCGAGACGCTGACCCAACTGCAGGCCCTGTCGGCTCCGGTGCTGGCCCTCACCGGCGGCTCCGAGGATCCCGCGGTGGTGGCCAGTGCAGTGGAGTTCCTGTTGGAGGGTCTGCACCTCACCAAGCGGCTCAACAAGGAAGCCGCCGGCTCACGGGCGATCTATCGGGGTCGCGGATGACCTGGCGCTTCGACTACCGGCGTTGGGACGGTACGCAGGACTCACTGATCGACGACACCGATTCGGTGTTGTCGCAATTGACCGACGACATCCTGGCCAACGGTGATCTGCACGAGGCGCTGCAGCGCATGCTCAACCGGGGCTGGCGGACTCCGAACGGGGAACAGGTCCAGGGCCTGCGCGATCTGCTCGATCAGTTGCGCCTCGAGCGAGAGGAGCAACTGGACCGAGGCGATCTGGGGGGTGCGTATCGCGAGGTGGCAGAAGAGTTGCAGCAGGTGCTGGCCGAGGAGCGCGTCGGGATCGAGCAGCTCCAGTCCGACGCCCGCGACTCTGGTGACCAGCGCCGTCAAGAGGTCACCGACGAGGTGGCCACCGAGCGCCGGATGCAACTGGATCTGCTCCCCAGCGACCTGGCCGGAATGGTCCAGGGACTGCAGCACTACGAGTTCGTGTCGTCCGACGCACGCCAGCACTTCGAGGAATTGGTCGAACGGTTGCGCGAGGAGGTGGCTCGCACCTACTTCGAGCAGATGTCCGAGGCCCTTTCCAATCCCGACCCCGAACAGCTGGCCCACATGCGGGAGGCCTTCGACGCGCTCAACCGGATGATCGAACAACGCGAGGACGGTGAGCCGATCGACCCGTCCTTCGAGTCGTTCATGGAGAAGTTCGGCGATCTGTTCCCGGGCGACCCGGCCACACTCGACGAGCTGTTGGAGCAACTGGCCGCTCGCATGGCCGCGGCCCAGGCCATGTGGAATTCGATGTCCCCCGAACAGCGCTCCCAGCTCAAGGGCCTGGCCGATTCGTTGCTCGAGGACCTCGATCTGCGCTGGCAGGTGGATCGCCTGGCCGGCAACCTCCAGCGGGCGTTTCCCGAGGCCGGGTGGGACCAGCGGTACCGGTTCAGCGGCGACGACCCGATGGGGATGGGAGAGGGAACCGACGCCGCCGGCCGGTTGCGGGACCTCGACGAGCTCGAGGACTACCTGCGCTCCGCCACCTCGCCCGCCTCGCTCTCGGAGGTCGACCTCGACAAGGTGAGGAAGCACCTGGGAGACGACGCGGCCCGTTCGCTCGACCGCCTGTCCAAGCTGGCCAAGCAGCTGGCCGACGAGGGGCTCATCGATCAACGGGAGGGTCGCTTCGAGCTCACGCCGAAGGGCATACGCCGGATCGGCCAGCAGGCACTGTCCGACCTGTTCGATCAACTGAACAAGGATCGCGTCGGCAATCATCGCACCACGTGGACCGGGACCGGCCACGACCGCGAAGAGACCACCAAGCCGTACCAGTTCGGGGATCCGTTCAACCTGGACCTCTCCCGCACCGTCCACAACGCGGTCCGCAGGGCGGGCAGCGGCGTGCCCGTCCGCCTGGCCCCGGACGACTTCGAAGTCATCGAGACCGAGGCCTTGACCCGCTCGGCCACGGTGCTCCTGTTGGACCTGTCGCTGTCCATGCCCATGCGGGACAACTTCGTCCCGGCCAAGAAGATGGCCATGGCCCTGCACACCCTGATCTCGACGCGCTTCCCGCGGGACTACCTGGGGCTGGTCGGCTTCTCCGAAGTGGCCCGGGTCATCGAGCCCGAGGACCTGCCCACGGTGAGTTGGGACTACGTCTACGGGACCAACCTGCAGCACGGATTGATCCTCGCCCGCAAGATGCTCGCCCATCAGCCGGGGACCAAGCAGATCATTCTGGTGACCGACGGCGAGCCCACCGCGCACGTGATCCCCTACGAGGGCGGGGTGGGGTACGACGTCTTCTTCAACTATCCGCCGGTACCCGAGACCCTCGAGGTCACGCTGGCCGAAGTCATGCGGTGCACCCGGGCGGGGATCACCATCAACACCTTCCTCCTCGATCCCGATCGGGGGCTCCAGGGGTTCGTGGAGCAGCTGGCCAGGATCAACCGGGGCCGGACCTTCGCCACCTCGCCGGGCGAGTTGGGGGACTACGTACTGGTGGACTTCCTGGCCCACAAGACGAAGCTCCGCACCCGCGGTCGACGGGCCGGCTGAACCCGGCGCCACCTCCGCCGGCCGGTGTGGGCCCAGCGCCCGAGGCCGCAGCGTGTGGTCGGGCCGTCGCCCGAGATGGCCGCTGAACCGGCCACCGCGGCAGTCCTCGACCGCCCCCATCCGGCCATCCCCGGGGCTCGGCAGCGCTTGCGCTCCTGTTCACAAGCAGGTTTTTCTTGCGTTTCCCGGCCCGATAGTGAAAGATGACATATCTGTAGTTACATCGGTGCTATGCGGTTTCATCCGAAACCGTGTGGATGACTGGGAGGGAGACCTGTCAATGGACATGGTGTCATTGATGTACGGGCCCCAAGAGCGCAGCTGGCAGACCAAGGCCAACTGCATGGGAGTTGACCCGGACCTTTTCTTCCCCGAGCGGGGGGCGTCCACCCGCGAGGCGAAAGAGGTGTGCCGGGGCTGTGTGGTCCGGGATGACTGCCTGGAGTATGCCCTGGCCAACAGCGAGAAGTTCGGGATCTGGGGGGGACTGTCCGAGCGTGAGCGTCGCCGGCTCCGTCGGCAACGGGCCATGCAACGCCGGTCCATCGTCAGCGCATCCTGAACCGGTGACCGGGGCCTAGTCGCCTCCGGCGAGGGGGTAGCCCCGCGCCTGCATGCAGCCCTCGATGGTCCTGTCCGGGGACAGGTCGAGCTCCGACCAGCGCTGTCGGGGCACCTGGTCGAGGACCCGGGCCGGAAGAAGCCCGACCAGTTCGGCGCGGAGCACCGAGCACTCCCTCGACTCGGCCCCGCCGGCCACCGTGTCGTAGAGCGATGGGAACGGGACGGATCCGGGGTCGATGAGATTGATGCTGACCTGGGCGCCCGCCTCGGTGGGCAGACCCAGGGCCCGCACCGCCGGGCCGCGCAGGGCGGCGGCCAGGGAGCGGGCCACGCGCAGGGCGTGGTCTCGCCGGTCGCCGGGGTCCCGGTCGGCCGGTCCGGCAATCCACACGTTGTAGGCGACCAGGACCGGGCGGGCCCCGACCGCGGTCGCCCCGGCGGTGAGGTGGGGCGCGTACGGGCCGGTGTCCGGAGGGAGCGACCGGAAGGCCAGGCGGCGGATGTCGGGGAGGGTGCGCTCCGGCCCGTAGAGGAAGCAGGGCAGACCGAGCTCGGCACCGGCCCACTCGGCGAGGCGGTCTCTGGCATCGAGGACGTCGGGCCGGAGGACACGGGGCGGGTGGACAGGGTCGGGCAAGGCGACGAACGGCACCACGTCGACGGCACCCAGTCGTGGATGGATGCCGGCGTGCGAGCGGAGATCGATGAGCGACACGGCGGCAGCCACCACCAGGCGGGCCGACTCCTCGACTGTCTCGAGGGGACCCCCGAGGGTGAGTACCGAACGGTGGTGCTCGCGGTCCGAGTGAACATCGAGTACGGAGTCACCGCCGGCGGCGCCTACCGCGGCGATGACCGCATGATCCCGTCCCTCACTGATGTTGATGACGCACTCGGAGAGCGCCCCGCGGTGGACCACGTCAGCCGCGGCGGTTCATGCCTCAGACAGAGACGGCGTGACCCACCCGGCGGCGACGGAGCATCCGGCGGCGCTCACGTTCCGACTTACCGCCCCACACACCGTGATCGACCCGCTCCTCGAGGGCATACTCGAGGCAGGCCTCGGCCACCGGGCACTCGGCACAGATGCGCTGGGCAGCCTGCACCCCAACTCCGTCGCTCGGAAAGAAAATCGTGGGAGACATGTCCTTGCACTTGCCCACGCTCATCCATTCCGTATCCATTGTCCCTCCATCGATCTCTAGGAAGCTGCGGGTCTCATGTGGACTCTGCTGACCCTGGTGCCGCCGCTGTCCAATGCACCACTAGTCTCGCATTTCGAATCGTACGGCAGTCGAAAATGGGCCGGTATTGATGGAATCCTCACAATTTTCTTATGAGGCACCAGGCCCTTCTTATGAAGGCTCCGCGGAGGCCGGGCCCGAACCGGACCCCGAGGCCGTCCGACCCCCGGCACCACCTCCACAGCCGGTGCCCTCGCTACTGCCTGTGCCCTACCCCCCGGCCCCGGTGCCAAACCTGCCGCCCGGCGCCCTCTACCCTTCCCTGGGCGCACCCCCACCCGGGTACTCGCCCCCACCGGGGTATGCCGGCTACGGGTCACCGTGGTCCGGCCTCGGCTATCCCGTGCCCTACGGGGCCCCTCCCGTGCCCACCGTGGTACGGCACACGCTGCGACGACGCACCTGGCTGTGGGTGGTGGGGGTCACCGCTGTCCTGGCCGCGCTGGTCGGTGGCCTGGTGGGCGCGGTGGTCGGGTCGAACAGCCAACGGACGGTGGTCGAGGAGTTCTTCCCGAACCGGAGCGCACTGGTCAAACCGCAGGACATCCAGGCGGTGTTGGCCAGAGTGGAGCCGGCGGTGGTGTCCATCGACAGTGACTCGGGGAGCGGTGGCGGTGGCGACTTCGTGCAGTCGGCCGGCACCGGCATGATCCTCACCTCGGACGGCGAGATCCTCACCAACAACCACGTGGTGGCCGGGGCCTCGGCGGTGACGGTGACGCTGTTCGGACAGAGCGCCTCGCTACCCGCCCATGTGGTCGGGACCGACCCCGGGGACGACCTGGCCATGGTGCAACTCGATCACGCCTCGGGCCTCCCGACCGTGGCGCTGGGCGACTCGTCCCAAGCCAGGGTGGGGGACACGGTGTTGGCCATCGGCAACGCGCTGGCGCTGGCCGGCGGCCCATCGGTGACCGAGGGGATCGTCTCGGCCAAGAACCGGACCCTGTCGGCCCAGAGCGACAACGGCGAGACCGAGAACCTCACCGGTCTGTTGCAGACCGACGCCGCCATCAACCCCGGCAATTCCGGCGGCCCACTGGTCAACTCCCAGGCGGAGGTGGTCGGCATGAACACCGCGGTGGCCTCGAGCACGACCGGCAACGCGCCGACCCAGAACATCGGCTTCGCCATCGCCGTCGATTCGGTCAAGCCGCTCCTCGCCGGGCTCAGGGACGGGGGCACCGCCGGTGCCGGAGGCGGCATCCCGCAGCTGGTTCCCGCCGCCAACTCGGCCTACATCGGGGTGACGGTGGGCGCGGTGACCCCGACCCTCCAACAGCTGGACCATCTGACGCCGTCGTCGGGGGCCTTGATCATCTCGGTTCAGCCCGGTAGCCCGGCCCAGCGGTCGGGGCTGCGGGTGAACGATGTGATCGTCACGTTCAACGGCACCTCCATCCGAAGCCCCAGCGACCTCACCGGGGCCATCCACCCCCTCAAGCCCGGCGACCACGTCACCGTCGGGATCTATCGGGGAGGCAAGCGGATCGATGTGGGCGTCACGCTCGGAGCCCGACCAACCGGCGGATAGGATCCCCGGTGCCACACTCCCCGGAGAGGACCCACGACCATGGCCCCGATCACTGACGAACCGCTACTGCCGGAAGAGGACGGCGAGCCGCTGCCGCCGGTGGGTCACGCCCGGGTCGTCTACCTCGGGCCGGTGGCTCCGCACTGGGAGGTCCGTTCGGACTTCGGGGATCCGGCGCTGATCGAGGAGTTCCGCCGGAGGACCATGGCCCGCCTCGTCCTCCTCCCGCCGCACGACCCTCAATATCGCCGGAACCGCGAGCGGGTCATCCGTGACGCGGAACGCGAGAACATTCTGCTCGAGTGGGACCTCGGCGTACCCGAGGAGGAGGTGGTAGCGGCCGAGCCCGCCGCCGATGCCCCCGGCGCCGACGCCGCTGCCGTCACCAGCCCCGGAGTCTGACCTCTCGAACGCGGCGGCGGTGGCAGCCGCCCCGTTGATCGCTTCTCAATCCGCTGACGGTTCGTCGAGCTCGGGGAGGCTGATCCGTTCGAGCCACAGGCCGGGAGCGTCGACCTCGGATGGGGTCGGAAGATTGCGCACGGTGGACCACAGCTTGGCCAGCCCGTCCTCCCCGGCCCGCTCCACGACACCGCTGACGAACGCCCGCCCCCGGTCGACCTGGGCCTGATCGAGGTCGAGCCCGAACAGCGCCCCGGCGGCCTCTTCCCCCTTGCCGCGCTCGGTTCGGCGTCGGTACCAGGCCTCAGCCAGCTGCGCGTGCGTGCCGACCATCTTCTTCCCCACCTCGGCGGCCACGTGGTCGGCGTAGGCGTCGATGACCACGGCCAGGGCGGTGAGTTGATCAGAGGTACGGCGGGACTCGGGAGTCAACAGGTCGCCGAGCAGGGCCTCGGGATCCCCGAACATGCCCTGCAACGACTCGAGATCCATGCCCTCGGCGCCCATGCCGGCCCCCTGGGCGCCCAGACGCCCGACCAGGCCCTGTTGGGCTGATGCCGACGAGGCCGCCAGGGCCAGCAGTAACTCCTCCATCCGGCCGCGCACCGCTGGTCGGGTCAGCACGGTGTTGGAGGCGAGCTCACGGACGCACACCCAGACCAGCGCCTCCTCCTCGGGAAGGCTCCAGTCCTTGGCGAAGGCGTCGATGTTGGCCGTGACCAGGAGAAGCTCATCGGAAGGAGCCCAGGGAAGGGCCAATGGATACTGGCCCAGGGCGCGTTGGGCCAGGTGTCCCACCACCGAGCCCACCTGCAGGCCGAAGAACATCGGTCCGATGGCGTTGGCCCACTGGCCGAGGAGGTCACCGAGGCCCCCCATGGACCCTTCGGGGTCCATGGGGTCGATCGAGGCCAGGTCGTCGACCGTGGCGGGCGGCGGCGTCGGTCCCACCACCGGGGCCATCGAGGTCAGTACCGCCTGCCACGATTCGAGCGCCCGCAGGGTCCAGTCGCCCCGGCCCACCGGCACGCAGGTGAGGCGGTGCCCGTCCGGGGTGACCGGCATGCCGGTGGCTTCGATCACGTTGAGCTCGGCCACCCGGGCCAGCTGCTCGAGGCGGATCCGCTGGACGGGATCCACGTTCGGCTCCGGGGTCCCCCCGGTGGCCACGTTGAGGGCGAAGGACTTTGTCATCTCCCACTGGTTGGGAGCATTGGTCCCGAGCATGTTCATCAGGTCGCCGAGGAGGGATTGGAAGGGGTTCGACCCCTCTCCGGGTTCAGGCGGTGCCATGCCTTCATGCTACGGCGACGAACTGCCCCCCGGTTCATCGCCATCCGGTTCGGCCAGGATCACCGACGTGGTCATGGTCTCCCCACCCCGCTCGAAGGTGACGGCGAGGTCGGTCCCGGCGGGGTCGGCATAGATCCTCGAACGGAGCTCGGCCGTCGAGTGGACCTGGTGCCCATCGACCCCGGTGATGATGTCCCCCGGGTCCAAGCCCGCGTCGGAGGCCGGACTGTCGTCATCGACGGCCACCAGCCTGGCCCCGTCGGTGGCTGTTGACGAGGTCACCTCCGTGCCGGCGGGAGTGAGGGTGGTCGGATCGGCGTCGGTGGTCTCGACCCCCAACCATCCGGGTTCCACCGCTCCCGACGAGACGATCTGACGAGTGACCCCGAGTACGAGGTCGGCGGGGAGGAAGACCGCCATGGTCGACGCTCCCTTCCCCTTGGTCATCTCCAGCATTCCGGACACCTGGCCATTCCGTTCGATGAGCGGGCAGCCGAGGTCGTCGTCGGACAGTGGTGCCTGGACCGCGGTGGCGGAGAAGTCGGCGGTGACGGCGTTGGCGCCGAGGGCCTGACCGCTGGAGAGCACGGTACCGGCGTAGACGGACGACGAGGGGCTGGCCTCGGGGGACGAGCCCGGGGTGAGGGCTGCGGCCACGGCCACCGCTCCGACCGGGACGTCATCGCTGTCGAACGTCGCCGGTGGCAGGTCGTCGTCGATTCGCACCACGCCGAGCCCGGTGGTCGGGTCCATCCCCACTACCTGGCCGTCCTCCCGGGTGCCGTCCGCCTCGGTGACCGTGATCGACCGTGCGCCCGACAGCGTCCGTGACGTGGTCACGATGATGCCGCCGGACTCGGCCACCAACCCGGTGGTGACCGAGGTCCCGTGCGCCCCCACCACCTTGATGGCGACGGTGGAGGGACGGATGGCGGAGACCATGGCGGCGATGGCGGCCGATCCGGCCATCGCTCCCAGCCCCGGGTCGGTCGTCGGCGCGCCGACCAGAAGAGCGGTGCCGGATGGGCTGCCCGATCCGTCCTGGTTGGCAGGGCCGGTGGTCACCATGGCCAGGCCGATCGCCACCACCGCCAGGGCGATGCAGGCGGTGGCCCCGCCGATGATCCAGGCCCCCGACCGGGCCCGTTCGGCCGAGCCGTCCGTCCTCAGCTGGGTGGCGGGGCCGAATGCCGAGACCGACTCGGACGGGTGACGCCACAGCCGATCGTCCGGGGATATCCACCCCCGGAGACCATCAGCCTCGGTCTCGTCGCTCGATCCGTCGTCGGGATCACCTCCCGGGGCGCCCTGGCCCTCTCTGTCCACGGGCGCGAGGTTAGTGACGACGGACCGGCGTTGGGGTGTCGCCCCGGGACCGTCTGGCTCCCGCGTGCCGGCCCATCCGACCGCTCCATCGCGTCCGCCGGCACGGTGGCCCTACGATGACGGCGTGGCTCGGGACCTCGCGATCGACCTGGGGACGGCCAACACCCTTGTCTTCGCCAAGGGCCGAGGCATCGTGTTGAATCAGCCCACGGTCATCGCCCTCAACACCCGGACCCACGAAGTCCTGGCCGTGGGGAACGAGGCGTGGAAGATGATCGGGAGGACCCCCGGCTACATCGTCGCCGTCCGGCCGTTGCGCGAGGGCGCCATCACCGACTTCGACATCACGGAGCGAATGATCCGGCTCCTCCTCCGCCGGGCGGGCGTCACCAAGCTCAACCGACCCCGGGTGCTCATCTGCGTGCCATCGGCCATCACCTCGGTGGAGCGGCGCGCGGTGAAGGAGGCGGCCCGCCGTGCCGGGGCATCGGCAGCGCATCTGATCGAGCAGCCGATGGCGGCAGCCATCGGAGCCGGACTGGATATCCATGAGCCGGTCGGGAACATGGTGGTCGACGTTGGCGGCGGCACCACCGAGACGGCGGTCATCTCGCTCGGCGGAGTGGTGGCCTCCCAGGCCATCCGGTGCGGTGGCTTCGACATGGATGCCGCCATCCAGCACTACGTCCGGCACGAGCACGGGATCGCCATCGGGGAACGCACCGGGGAGGAGTTGAAGCTGGCCATCGGCTCGGCGCTGCCCTATGCCGACGAGGTGAAGGCAGAGGTGCGGGGGCGAGAGATAACCACCGGTCTGCCAAAGACGGTGATCCTCTCGCCCGAAGAGGTGCGCTTTGCCGTCCGCGACCAAGTCGAACTGATCGTCAACACGGTGGTCGACTGCCTCGGTGAATCACCCCCGAGTTGGCCCAGGACATCATCTACGAGGGAATCCACCTGGTCGGAGGGGGGGCCTTGCTCCGTGGTCTGGCCAACCGGCTGGCCGACGAGACTGAGGTGCCGGTACATCTGGTGGCGACGCCGCTCGAGTGCGTGGTGCTCGGTGCGGGGTTGTGCCTCGACTCCTTCGACAGCCTGCGCCCGATCTTCGCTGCCGCCGAGTCCTGAGCTCGCCCGGCTCACTCCACGGCCAGCAGGTCCTCAGCCACTTGGCGGACCTGCCAGTCGCGGTCCTCGAGGCATCGCCGCAACGCCGCTTCGGCGGCGGGACCGTCGAAGGCAGCCAGGGCCACCGCGGCCCGCCTGCGGATGGCCGGCTTGTCGTCGAGGGCGTCGATCACCGCGGGCAACCCGGCAGTGTCTCCGATGGCCCCGAGGGAGGCCACCGCCGCCTCCCGGCACAACGGGTCAGGGTGACCGGAGCGGGCGCAGGCCAAGGCGGCGAGGGCGGCGACCGATGACGACTCCACTCGTTCGCCCATTGCCCAGGCCGCCATCTCCACCACTGAGGAGTCGGTGTCGCCCAATTGCCGGGAGATGTCCACGGCGGGGTGATCCCTGGCCAGCTCGCACGCCCGCCGTCGCACCGCGGGCTCGGCATCGGCTAGCGCCACCCTCAGGTCTTCGTCGGTGAGCGATCCGAGCCGGGCCAGTGCGCCCAGCGAGGTGATCCGGACCGACGGTGCCGGGTCGGACCGACCGGCGCGGGCGGTCCGGAGATCACCGACGTGGCCAGCCAGCGCCGCCAGCCGTCGCCGCTCCGTGACGCCGATACCGGGATGTTCCGTGGCAGGCTTCATGTCGACGTCGCCGGAGTGACCGGAGGGCGGCGGATCCGATGACCGGGGAGTGACCACCGCACCACTATGACCGAGGACGACCACTACCCGGGAACGGCCGCATCCGGGCCCCGCTCCGAGGCGCAACTCCTCAGGGGGGATGACCCCACCCCGGCCAGCCTTCCGGCCTTCGGCCCTGGTTCCGTGCCTGGACTGGTCGATCAGGCGCCAGTGGGGAGGACAGGAAGGACGCGGCGCCGATGGCCGTGGGTGCTGTTTATCGCCGCCGTGGTGGCGGTGGCCGTCGCCTCCCGCATCAACCTCGACTACTACGCCGTGCAACCCGGCACCGCCCAATCGGTCCAACAGTTCATCACCGTGCCTGCGGACAAAGGGCACCCGGTGACTCATCCGGTATTGCTCACCGACGTCGAGATCGGCCGGGTGAACGCGTTGTCCTACCTCTTCTACAAACTGCAGAGCGACACCGACCTCGAGGCGGTGGAGGCGGTCACCGGCGGGACGCCGCCGTCCCAACTGGACGCGCAGGGCGACCTGGAGATGTCCCAGGCCGAGGCGGATGCCAAGACGGCCGCGCTCAGGCGCCTCGGTTACACGGTGCCGGCCACCGCGGCCGGGGCGGTGATCTTCGGCACCTTCCCCGGCACACCGGCCTACCCGGTGCTCCACGTGGGCGACGTGGTCACCGCCGTCGACGGAGTGGCGACACCGACGGCGGCGCAACTGACCCGCACGCTGGCCGGCTACCACTCGGGGCAGACGGTGACCCTCTCGGTGCGCAAAGCGGGAACGGCTACCCCCGTTCCCGTCGCCGTCACCTTGAAGAGCACCGTGGTCGACCTGGGAGACGGCCACACGGCCACCTTGAACCTGGGCATCGAACCGGAAGACCAGGTCGACTTCCACTATCCGATCGCGGTGAACATCGACGTGACCAACATCGGCGGCCCGTCCGCCGGGTTGGCCATGACGCTGGGGGTGATCGACGCCCTGACCAGCGGGTCGGTGACCGGGGGCCATACCGTCGCCGCCACCGGCACCATCGACAGTGCCGGGAACGTGGGTGACGTGGGCGGGGTGCCGCAAAAGACGATCGCGGTGGAGAATGCCGGCGCATCGATCTTTCTGGTGCCGCGCCAGGAGTACAAGGCGGCGCTGTCCAAGGATCGACCCGGGCTCAAGATCTATGAGGTATCCACGCTCGACCAGGCCCTGGCCGTGCTGGCCGCCCACGGGGGCTCGGTGCCGGTGACAACGCCGGCCTCGACCACGCCGTCGGGATGACCGGTTTGGAGGAGCGACAGTCGTAGGATTTCGCCCATGCCCGAGGAACGACTGATGTCCATCACTTCCTCATCCCACCTGGCCCCCGACGATGTGGCCCGTCACACGTTCGGCTCGGTACGCCGAGGGTTCGATCCCAATGAGGTCCGGGCCTACCTCGAGTCGATCGCCGTCAGTCTCCGTGGCGTCGCCGACCGTGAGAAGGAACTCTTTGCCGAGCTGGCCGCGGCCGAGCACCGGGCGGCCCATCCGGTTCTCGACGAGGCCACGCTGACCGCAGCGGTGGGTGCCGAGACGGCGCGGGTCCTGCACAGCGCCCACGAGGTGGCCGACGAAATGGTGGCCAACGCCGAGGCGGAGGCCACTCGGCTCCTCACCGAGTGTCGGGACGAGATCGACAAGCTCCGCGCCCAGACGGAAGCCCGCCTGACCGAACAGTCGGCCGCTTCCGAAGCCGCCGCCGGAGAGCTCCGCCAGCGGACCGACCAGCAGATCGCCTCCGGTCTGGAGGCGGCGCGGAACGAGGCCGAGGAGCTGATGTCCCAGGCACGCGAGCAGTGCCGGGCCATGATCGAGGAGGCCCAAGGTCTGCGGGCACGGGTATTGGCCGACCTGGCTCGGCGGCGCAAAGTGCTCCACGTCCAGATCGAGCAACTGCGCGCCGGTCGGGAGCGCCTGTCAGACACGGTCAACGATGTCCGTCGATCGGTCGACACCATCGCCGAGGATCTGTTCGCGGCCGAGGACAACGCCCGCTTGGCGGCCGAGGCAGCAGGTCGTGAGGCCGTGGGGAGGCCGGACGAGGGAACGCCCGAGGAGCTGGCCGCGCTGCTCATCGAGGAGGAAGCGGGTGCATCAGGCGGTGCGGCCGCCGACCAGCAGTCCGGACCGCCGCCCGAGGCGGTGTCCAACACCCCCGCCGATCCGGAAACGGCCGAGTTCGGGACGGACGACGAGTCACCGGTCGATGCCCTCTTCGCCAAAATCCGGGCTTCCAGCCACGGGACCGATGCTGTCGGCGATCCGACCGCCACCGGCGAGCCGACCGCCCCCGAGGAGCCGACCGCCACCGAGGAGCCGACCGCCGACGAGTCGGACCCAGCCGACCAGGCCCCGGCCAACGAGCAGACCGACGCCGAGGAGCCGGACCAGCCTCCCGACGAGCGGAACGCCGACGCCATCGGCGCGACGAGCTGGTCGACCCGATCATCACGGCTCTGGCCCGCCGCCTCAAGCGAACGCTGCAGGACAACCAGAACGAGCTGCTCGACAGGCTCCGCTCCGAGGGGTTCACCTGGTCGGTCAAGCTCCTTCCAGATGAGACCGAGCAGCTGGATGCCTACGCCACCGCCGCGCTGCCAGGGTTGGAGCAGGCGGCTGAGGCCGGTGCCACCTTCGTCGGACCGGCCCAAGGCGGACATCCAACCGATGCCCTGATCGCCATCGCCCACGACCTGGCCGAGGGGGTGGTCGGCGTCCTGCGTCGCCGACTCTCGGAGGGCGAGAGCGGGCTCGTCGGGGCCGAGGAGACGGTGGTGGCCGAGCACGTCGGGTCTGCGTTCCGGGAGTGGAAGGGCGAGCGGATCGAACGATTGGCCGGTGACTACGCGGTGGCAGCGTTCTCTGCGGGTACGCTGTCGGCCCTCGAGGGGGACTCGTCCGCCGAGTTGGAGTGGGTGGCGGTGTCCGGCTCGGGTGATGCGCCGTGCCCCGACTGCGAGGACAACGGGCTCAACGGATCCCAGCGACCCGGTCAGGAGTTTCCCACCGGCCATCGGCATCCACCGGCCCACCCGGGCTGTCGATGCCTCTTGCTGCGCTCAGCCACCTAGGCTGCAGCCGTGCGATCCCCCAGTGACATGCCTCAAGTGGCGCGTCCGGCGCTCCGCCGCCGCCGCCGTTGGATCATTGCCGCCCTGATCGTGGTGGTCATTCTCTTCGCCTCGCTGCGCACGTTCGCGGTTTTCTATACCGACGCCTTATGGTTCTCCTCGGTCAACCTGCACTCCGTCTGGAGCACGCTGTTCGAGATCAAGGCCGGACTGTTGCTGACCTTCGCAGTCATCTTTGCCGTTTTCTTGTTGGCCAGCTTGATGGTGGCGGAACGACTCGCTCCGAAGGGCCCGTCACTCGACGCCGAGGACGAGTTCGTCCGGCGCTACCAGGAGGTGATCGGGCCCTACTCGCGGTGGCTCCGAATCGGTGTGGTCGTCGTGCTCTCCCTCATCGTCGGATCGCAGGCCGTCGGGCAGTGGAACAATTGGATCCTCTTCCGTAACAGCACCAAGTTCGGAGTGGTCGACCCGCAATTCCACCGCGACGTCTCCTACTTCGTGATGACCCTCCCGTTCGAACAGTTCCTGGTCCACTGGGCACTGGTGGCGCTGGTCGTGGTGCTGTTGGTCACCCTGCTCAGCCACTACCTCAACGGCGGGATCCGGATGCAGGGCTCGCGTCCACGGGTACGTCCTGCGGTCAAGGCCCACATCTCGGTGATCCTCGGGCTGCTCGCCCTGGTCAAGGCGGTGGGGTACTACCTGGCACGCTTCAATCTCGACCTCTCTTCCAACGGGTACGTCCAGGGTGCCGGGTACACCGATGTCCACGCCCGGCTGCCCGCCCTCGAGCTCCTCATTCTTGTGTCCCTGGCTGCGGCCATCCTGTTGATCTACAACATCCGCCGTCAAGGGTGGGCGCTCCCAATCCTCGGCGTCGGTCTTTGGTTTCTGGTGGCCCTGACCGCGGGCACCATCTATCCGGCCGCGGTGCAGGCGCTGAAGGTGAACCCGGCGCAGAACACGTTGGAGCGGCCCTATATTCAGCGCAACATAAACGCCACCCGCACCGCGATGGGCATCAACAACGTCCAGTCCACGCCCTATCAAGCGTCGTCCAACCTGACGGCGTCCGAGCTGTCGGCCAATGCCGACACGTTGTCCAACGTGCGGTTGTGGGACCCGACGCAGACCCAGCAGACTTTCGACAAGCGCCAGGACATCCGCACCCAGTACCAGTTCAACACCCTGGCGATCGACCGCTACAAGATCAACGGCGTAGAGACACCGGTGATCGTCGGCGTGCGCGAGATCAACGACGGGAACCTCCCGTCCTCATCGTGGGTCAACACCACGCTGCAGTACACCCACGGCTACGGAATGGTCATCTCGCCCTCCAACACGACCACCAGCAACGGCGAGCCGGTGTTCGACGTGGGTGGCGTTCCCCCTGTGTCCAACAGCGGGCTGCCCACCATCACCCAACCCTCGGTGTACTTCGGGCTCAACAACTCTGGCTATGTGGTAGCCAACACCAAGCAGCCCGAGATCGATTATCAGCTGACCAACGGGACCAACGTCGAGACCCATTACAAGGGTGACGGGGGGGTGCAGCTCTCGAACTTCTTCGATCAGGCCATGTTCGCTATCCGCTTCAGCGACTACAACCTGTTGATCTCCAATCAGATCACTGATCAGTCCCGCCTGATGTTCGACCGGGGAGTGCAGGCCCGCGTGAGCAAGGCCGCCCCGTTCCTGAGCCTCGATGCCGATCCCTATCCGGTCCTTCTCAACGGGCAGATCGACTGGGTGCAGGACGCCTACACCACCACTGACAACTATCCCTACGCGCAGAATGCCGACACCAGCGGACTCCCCGCCGGCAGCGGACTCAATCAGACCTTCAATTACGTCCGCAATTCGGTGAAGGTGCTGGTCAACGCCTACACCGGCAAGATGACCTTCTACGTGATGGATCCTAAGGACCCGATCATCCAGACCTACGAGAAGGCCTTCCCGGGGATGTTCACCCCGGCGTCCAAGATGAGCGCCGATCTCAAGTCGCACCTTCGCTATCCCGAGGACATCTTCTCGATCCAGGCCACCATGTACGGGAAGTACCACATCCAAACGGCATCGAGCTTCTACAGCGCTGCCGACGCGTGGACGTTGTCGCCATCACCCGGCTCCGGCTCTCCGTCGGTGGCGCTGCAGACCTTGACCACCACCAATGCCCAAGGCCAACAGGTTTCCACCGGCCAGCTGGTCAGGATGGCCCCCATCTACCAGGAGCTGCAGGTACCGGGCCAGGCCCAGCAGTCGTTCAATCTGCTCGACGCGTTCGTGCCGGTATCGGGGCAGAGCCAGATCCAGACCCTGTCCGGGTTCATGATCGCAGGCTCTGATCCGGGTCACTACGGCCAGTTGCAGATGTTCGTCACCCCTCGGAATTCACCGGTCAACGGTCCGTCGCTGGTGTCGGCTCAGATCGATGCCACGCCAAAGGTGTCGTCACAGATCACGCTGCTGAATTCGAATGGGTCATCCGCGTTGTTGGGCAACGTGCTGATGATCCCCGTGGCCAACTCGCTGCTGTATGTGCAACCGCTGTATGTGGAGTCGGCGCGCAATCAGTTCCCGGTGTTCCAACTGGTGATTGCCGTGTATGGAAACCAAGTGGCGATCGACTCGACACTGTCGGCGGCGCTCACGCAGGTGTTCGCGGCGCCGGTCTCGACCACCCCCGGCGGGACGGCAACGACCGGGGCGCTGTCGCCGCAGGTCCGCTCACTCCTCGACGCGGCGCAGACCCAGTACCAGCAGTCCCTGAGCCGATCTGAAGGCCGGCAACCTGGGTGCCTACCAGACGGACATCACGACCATGGAATCCGACCTCGAAGAAGTCCAGCAACTGACCGGCGGCACGGTCACCCCGACCACCACGACGACGACCACCACCACGGTGCCGGGTTCAGGCTCGAGCACCGCTTCCTCGGGGGCATCGGGATCCGGTTCGTCGGGGTCCGGGTCGTCCGGTTGATCCACCTGCGCACCTGAGCCCATGGGTGCTGCGTGGTGCTTGTGGGCGGAGTGGTAAGTTGTGCCATTGCGACGCGGGGTGGAGCAGTCTGGTAGCTCGTCGGGCTCATAACCCGAAGGTCGTGGGTTCAAATCCCACCCCCGCCACCATTGAAACGCTGGTCGGCGCCTCTCGTGCATAGGGCACAGGCGCCTGGCCAGCGGTTTCTCGTTCCGGGCAAGTGGGCGGAGATGCCGTTTCTCGGGGCTTTTTGTCGGGACCTACTCACCCCTGTCGGCAACACGGTCGCCGAACTCGTCCCCGGCGACGACGCAGCTCAAGCGTTGACCGCCGCTGCCTACGACGGCGTGATCGAGATCCTGACCGCGGCGCTCACTCGTGGACAGGCGACCGGTGAAATCACCACCACCGCCACGCCCGAAGCACAAGCCCAGTTACTCCTCCTCCTCTTCCAAGGCTCGGCATTGGTCTCTCGCGGCAAGCCTGAGTCTGAGCGGTTCACCGCTGGGATCGACGCCGCGCTAAATGCCCTCCGACGCGCGTTGAAATTCCTCGTGCTCTCCGTCATCGACACCCATCCGGGCCATCTCAGCCAGCAGGCCATCGCGGACCGCCTCGGGCTCACCAAGGGCACAGTCAGTCGACAGATCGAACGCCGCCGTCTCTGCAGGGATGATGACCGTCCAGGTCGCACCACATGCCCGCCGCGAGAATGTCGTCGCCTTGACCAAAGCCGGCACAGCACTGGTCTGCAAGGGTGCTCATCACTTTGCCGCGCGCACGACCACGCGTGAGCCGTGCATGTGCAGATCGCTCCGTTGCTCAAGCGAGCGCGGTCCAGTGTCCGCGAGAAGTTCCTTCAGTACGGAGAGATCGTCGGTTGATAGGTGTGGGGCCGCTGCCGAACTGACGCGTTCAAGCCACAGGCGTGCATATCGGGCCAGACGGCCGGGGTCAGTGCTATCTCCTTCAAGTTCGAATACGCGGCTCTTCGATCGCCGAGAATCCGGCTCTTTCCAAGCGTCGACCCCACTCCAGCCCGAAGTTGGGTAGTGATCGAGACCGCTCCCCCTTGAATGCCTCGATACAGCGGCCTTCTAGGCCTGGTTCGCCGAAGCCAAGATCATCGGGCAGGAAGTGCAGTGGGTCGGTGAACTCTGCGATCACAATCAGACCGGCGTCGCGGGTGGCGGCGTGGATACGTTGGAGCACGCCGTCGACATCGGTGAGGTGATGCATGAACATTGATGCCCAGGTGAAATCCACTAGACCGGTTTCTGGCCAGTCGGTGTCGAGGTCTGCCTGGACTGTTCTGATTCGCTCTGTAAGTCCGCAGTCCAGTGCCTTTTCGCGAATTCGTTCCAGCATCTCATCTGACGCGTCAACGGCGACGACCTCGGCATGGTCGAATCTCCTGGACAGCGCGAACGTTCCAGCGCCTGTCCCTGCACCCAAGTCGACGATGCGGCGAACGTTTGTGGGAATGGCTTGCTCTATCCATCTCATGACTTCGTCCCAGTAGGACCGTGTGATCTCCGCGTCGAGGTCCAACATCTCAGCGAGGGATCCAAGGCCCTCCGACGAACCACTTGAGCCATTACCGGTATGACCAGCGTGCGCATGTTCCATATACGTATCGTAAGCGGCTGATGCTGTTGAGGCATGTAGTCTTGCCAAAGACGCAAGACGAGTCCTGTCGCATTCCTCCGAGACTTGAGGTAGCCCACGTGCGGAAGGCCTGAGGTTCGCCCACCCTCCTTGGCCACCCTGAAACGGACTCAGGTTGTGGAGGGACGCAGATGAGCTTTCTCACCGTCATGGTCGAAGATGCAGAGGACCTCGACCGGACCGCCGTGGGCGCTGAAGGCGTGAGGGGTCATGGTCGAAAATTCCGCCGCTTGACCCGCCTTCACGAGGATGGTCCGCTCGCCCAGTTGCAATCTGGCGGTCCCCGAAAGCACGGTGAACCACTCTCTGCCGGGATGCACGTGGAGCACCTTCTCCTCGGTTCGAGCCGCTGGCTTGGCGCGAATCTTGGCAACGGTCACCCCGTGGGGACCTCGTTCGCGGGGCGTCAACAGCCAGGTGGTCATCCCTCGCGCGACATCGCGCTGGGGCCGGATGACGACGTCGTCGTCATCCACTGATTCCAACAGTTGATCGAGCGTGGTCCCTAACGCCCGCGCGATTGGGAGGAGTTGATCGAGAGCAATTCTTCTGTGGCCCGTCTCGATACGGCTCAAGTTTGAGGGGCTCAGGTGGCAGTGACGAGCGAGGTCGTCGAGGGACCACCCTCGAGCCACTCGTAGCCCCCTGATCCGGCTGCGCACCACGTCTTCTAGGTCTACGTCTTGCGTCATTAGCAAGAGTGTATGCGGTAGAGGCATCTCCCTCTGAATAATCGCTCTCAGCATTCGGGTACAGAATCCGACGGTCTCAAAAGCGGGGAGTGGTCGGTGCCGTCGGGGTCGCCAACATCATGATCATCTCCGTCCTCGAAAGACGCTCCGAAATCGGGCTACGCCGAGCTCTCGGCGCTACCAGGGGTCACATTCGAGTCCAGTTCCTCTCCGAAGCCGTGCTCCTCGCCCTCATCGGCGCGGCTGCGGGCGTAGGAGCGGGTGCCCTGTCAACTGCCGTCTATGCCACGACCAAGCATGAGCTCGTCGTCATCCCCGTCCTCGCTTGGGGCGGGGGCATCGGCGCTGCCCTCCTCATCGGCGCATTCGCAGGGCTTTGGCCTGCCCTACGTGCCGCCCGCATGTCACCCACTCAGGCGCTGTGGAGCATGTAACGGGCTCTCCGCGTTGAAGTGGGGAGAGCTGGTTCTGATCTTTGCGGGTCCCGGTAAATCTGCGCTCGCGCAAGTGAGCACCCGATCCGTAGCGCGCCGGGCAAGTGCCACACCTTCCCGGCGATAGGTGTCAGTGATTTCAACCTTTACCTGGACATGTGTAGCGTGACTCCGCAGTTGGCGCAGTAGACCACTTCGAGCACGAGCGGTGATTGCTCCAAGTCCTCGACTCCGGATGAAATAGCCATCGTGCGGTAACGGGCAAACTCCCCGACTGCTCCACGACATTGAGGGCACCACGGCTCGTTGCTCGGTGACGGCACTGCACTCTGGTAACCGTCCAACAGCTGAATCACTTCTTGTCGGACCCGACCGAGATTTGCCCCCAGGCTGGAGAGCAATGCTTCAGCACCGTTGTCGCCATCCCGGATGAGTCCGAGAAGAATGTGCTCGGTCCCGATGTGAGTGTGCCCGAGCTGCAACGCCTCGTGAAGGGCCAGCTGAAGCGCACGGATCGACTTCTCACTGAGTTGAGGAGTGTCAATAGCGGCCTCGTGAGAGGGAAGAAGCTCGACGACCTTCATTCTCAGGTCTCCAGTAGAGATACCCAGTGATGCCAGTGCTGTGGTCTGCGACTCCTTCGCCTTCCTCCGTCAGTCCCAAAAGCAGATGTTCGATTCCGATCAGGCTGCTGTTGAGCGTCGTAGCCTCATCCTTGGCCAAAATCATTACCCGTCGAGCACGATCGGTGAATCGTTCGAACATTGGGCAAAGGCTATCGGTCTGATGCACCCGGCTGCCGCCGCCGAACCGGCGTTTTGGTGGCAGGTCAGTCATTGGACCACATTGCTGACCATGACCCGGCGACTCCGAAGATGGCTCATCCTTCCCGAAATGTTGGATGCGCTGCGAGAATGGACACATGCAGACCGCATTTGTGTTTACTGAAGTCGAAGGAGGCAGCGTCGAGGCATTTCTCGATACGGTCGGGGCCAAGGAAAGCGATCAATGGATCGTCGCAGATGCTCTCTTCGTGGAGATTCAGCAGCCGCCCGACTGGTCCGATGGTTGGCCCGACGCAGTGGTCGAGGACCTGACCAGCGTGTTCGGTCATCGCCCGCCCTGCTCGGTGGTAGTCACCCTACGGGGACGATCCTCCGCCCAAAGAGAAGCGAAGGCGCTCGTAGCTGACCTGGTCCAGCTTGGCTTCGGCGTGGCAGTCGATGACTTCTCCGGCCACCTGTGGACCACCGAGGAGATTGTGGACGAGCGGGTCGCAGATCAGCGGAGATTCTTGCAGCCAACGAATCGCTGATCGGGATGCCATCAAAGTGCCGTTCATGGGCAGGCAACTACCGCGAGCGGTGCTCGCGTAGGTCCCGTTGGAGAGGTACCAGAACATCTCGAACCGAGGTGAAATGTCGGATCAGGTGAGGCCCTGAGGAGTTCGTCGGCAGGGCCAGGCGATCGCAATCGCGTCACCGGTTCACGCCGATACCCTGGGGCGAGTACCCGGCGGTTCAGGCCTTTACAGCGAAGAGTTTCCAGCTTCCGGGAACCCCCTTCAGCTCGTGCTCGCCCCGGTCGACGAACTCGATGCCAGAGCCGACGACGAGGTCGCGTACCGTGCTCGAGACGACGATCTCCCCAGTACCTGCGAGCGCGTTCACCCGCGCTGCGATGTGGACGGCCAGGCCGCCGAGATCGTCGCCGCGCACCTCGCACTCACCGGTATGCAGCCCGATCCGAAGGTCGACTCCCGCTGCCGCGGTGGCTTGCCGGATGCTTTCGGCGCAGCGGATGGCCCGCGCCGGGCCATCGAAGCAGGCAAAGAACCCGTCGCCAGTCGTGTTGATCTCACGCCCTCGGGAGACTCTGAGCTCGTCCCGCACGATCCTGTCGTGGGTGTCAAGCAGCGTCCGCCAGCGGGTGTCGCCCAGTGACGCGGCCCGCTCGGTCGAGCCGACGATGTCCGAGAAGAGCACTGTGGTGAGCACACGCTCGACCATGGTGTCGAGGGTGGCACCCGTCAAGAACCGGGCCACCTCGTCGCTCAGGCGATAGGAGACGGCGGGGTTGAGGCCCACGTCGCCGCCGGGGAGCGCCACAAAGGAGGCGTCCTTTATGTGCTCGGCCAGGTACCGACCGTGGTCGAGGGGAAGGAGGGGCCAGTCCGTGGCCTGGAGTACGAGAGTCGGTGCCTGGACGAGGGGTAGGGCGTGCCGGACGTCCTGGGTCTCAAGTAAAACGCGGTACTGAGCCGCGGCCGACCGCGGTGTCGCCGAGGCGCGCATGAGCAATGCCGCCCGACGGATGTAGTCCTCGTCGTGCACCATGCTCGGATTGGCCAGCCGAGCGAAGTCGTCGGTTCCCCAAGTGGCGGCTATCAGGCCGACCAAGGTCTCGATGAAGTCGGGACTAACCCCGATCGGGTAGTCATCGTCGACGATGAATCGGGCGCTGACATTCAGTAGCACCAAGGACGTGACCACCTCCGGGTGCATAGCGGCGTAGAGAATAGCGATGGGGCCGACCTCGAGGGTGGCCATCAGGGCGGCGCGTTCGGATCCGACGGCCTGCAACACGGCGCTGATGTCCTCGGTCAACTGCTCCCACGTGGGGATGGCCTGGGTCGGGACGCCGTCCGACGCACCGGTGCCCCGCCGGTCGAAGAAGATCAGGCGGCTGAACGAGCTCATGCGGGCCAGGAAGTCGGACATCCCGAGGAGTTCCCAGACCAGCTCGATATGGTTGCCGAGCCCGTAACAGAAGAGCAGGTCGAGCGGACCGTTCCCCATGACTTGGTAGGCGACGTCGGCCTCGCCGACCGTAACGTATTGAGTCCGTGGACGATCCATGACACAGGTCAGTCTCCCTTATCCCGACATCGCGGTCCAGAATCACGAGCCAGCAAGCCCGGCGCCGTGACCGACCATCGGGTCCTCAACAATTGGGAACCCACACGAAAAGATCAGAACTCCTAGTGGCGGCAATCGCGGCGTCGGCCATCGCTGCTAGTTCTGTGCGACCGGAATTGATCCAACCCGAACATCCTCCTGCCGCCCGGCAAGCCTTCATACGCACCAGGGAACGACCGCGCCGGACCACAAAAGAGCCCGGGTGGGACGGGGCGACCTCACGGTCGGGCCGGCCATATGAGTCTTCCGCTGCGGGTAGATCGGAAGAACGGTCCCAACCTCGCGTCGCCTCAATGGGCGATTCACCCCGGGGCGGCGGGGGGACTCGAGCGACAGGAGCACTTTCTGTGCTTTGCCGGGATGCCGATTCGGTCAAGTATCTCGAGGCGGTGGCAAGACCCTCATACCGAATCAGTCCGGGTGCGCCGACTTGTTCGCTACGGGCACCGAGGAAGAACGTGAGCCATCATGTCTCCGTGGACACGCCTCCCGTCAGATACGCCCAGCGCCAGGATCGGGCCTTGGCGTACCAGATTCAGGGGTCCGGCAATGTCGACGTACTGGTCCTAAGCGAGTGGCCAGCAAACTCTGATTCCGTATGGGAACACCCGTTGCATCTGCGGATGTGGCGACTGCTCGGGTCGCTCGGAAGAGCGATCCGGTTCGACCGCAGCGGCATCGGATCGTCAGATCCCCACCCGGACGGTATGGTCGATCCGGCCGCCTGGGCCGAGGACGCCTTGGCGGTGATGGACGAGGTGAGCACCGAGAGGGTTGCCATCCTGGCGGAGGGTTGGTCCACCCATGCCGCGCTCGATGCTGGCTGCTCACCATCCCGAGAGGGTGAACCGGATGGTGCTGATGAACGGCTACGCCCGGTGGCTACGGTCCGACTCCTACCCCATCGGTGAGTCCGAAAAGTCGCTTTCGCTTGCTGGTACCTATGTCCGGTCGCGGTGGGGCACCGGCGCCATCATCTCAGGATCCACGCCGGGATTCACCGACGAGTACCTCGAGTGGTGCGCCCGCTACGAACGGGCGGCGGCCAGCCCGTCCACCGCCGCCGCCATGGCCATGGCCGCCTTCCGGTCCGACGTGACTGACATCCTCGTGCGAGTCAGCTGTCCAACGAGGGTCCTCTACACTGGTGATCTCGCCCACGTCAGGGAAGGCGCTTGTCGCTTTCTGGTCGAGCACATCTCGGAAGCGGAACTTGTTTCTGAACGCAGCGAGCTCTACTACGACCTTTCAGCAGAGACGGGCCAAGGCCTCGTTACATTCCTGACCGGGACGGAGCAGGCGGCGTGGGTTGACCGGCAGCTGGCGGTCGTGGTCTTTAGCGACATCGTCGGTTCAACCGAGCAACTGGCCCGCCACGGTGACCATGACTGGATCAGCCTTCTCGAGGACTACCAGGTGGTGGTCGAGGGCTATTTCAGTGGTGCTGGCTACGATCAACATCAAGCAGAGCGGGCGGCCACCAGAGCCCGCTGAGGCTCGGAGAGCCGGCGCTTCCCTACGTGGCCCTCCCCAGTTCAACGCGTAGAGCCATGTAACGCTTGGAGCAGAGCGGCAGAGGCTCCTGATGTAGACCTGTGCGGCCGTCGGGTGTCGAACCCGAAGGTCGAGTCAGCCGTCAGCTATGTCGTGGAACGCCGGGGTGTAACAGACGGCGACGAGCAAGCCTTCCGGGCTCAATAGCCGGGCCGTGATCTGGGTCCACGGCTCGGTGCGGGCATTGTGGATGAGTCGATAGCCCTTGGCCGTGAGTTCGCTGGCGGCCGCGGCGACGTCGGCGACCTCGAACTCGATACTGGCCTGAGGAACCGGGATGTCGGCTGGCCATTCGGCGGTACCGAAACAGGCATGTGCCGCTTCCGACAGGGGCCACAGGCCGAAGTGCTTCGTTCCTTCGAGCTTGTGGGTGAACACGTAGTCGCCCTCTTCGCCTTCGAAGGACAGGCCCAAGGCGTCCCGATAGAACGAGCGAGATGCATCAGCGTCTCGCACGATCGGGGCGACACTCGTCATGAACTCGACCTCCATCAGCTTCCACCTCCCTCAGCTGTTGCTCCAGTTCATCTCGTTATACCCGAGGACCGGCCACTTCCGTCCTCGCCCGCAGAGACGAACCCGAAGGTTGATCCGGGCTGGCAATTTCTCGGGACCCCGACCAGAGACGGGCCGATGATGAGTAGTGCAGCGCCTGGGCGGCTGCATGGGGCAGACGCCAAGACCAGCAACTTCGTCGGGTTTGTAGCCCGAAGGTGCTCGATGGTCGTGAACCCCCGCCACCATTGAACCGCTGGTCGGCGCGTCTCGTGCATAGGGCACGGGCGCCTGACCAGCGTTTTCGCGTTCGGGCGAGTTGACGAGCCGGGGTTTCTCGGGGCTTTTCTCGGGACCTACTCACCGTTGCCCTATGCAGCCCCAATGCAGGCGGTCGCCGCGCACGCGGCCCGTACGCTGCGGTTTCGCTGTCGAGTCTCCAGTCGAGGTTTCGCCGCACAGGGCAGCACGGGGCATGCCCCATGCAACTGCACTACTCGGTATCTCCCTGTGGTCCTTCGTGCTTCCGCTTCGGGGTAGTCAAAGCGGCTGCCGTGGCGTGGAGCTCCAGGTGATGTCGGTAATCTCCCGGTCAGGATCGCACATGTCGATGAGGATCACGTCATTGTCTAGCGCTCTGTGAGGCGACCTTTCAGGAATCCCTGAACAACTGTCCGGGCATCCGGGACCGCAATCTCAGAGGAAGTCACGCGCCGCAGAAGCGTGATGACGAGTAGGGGGGCGAGAAGAGCTTGGACGGCGAATTCGGTGGGTTCCTCCACCATCTGTCCGGCACGCTGGTACCCGGCGAAGATTTCAGCCAGTCGCGACATGGCCCCGAGAGGTTCTTTGATTAGGGCGGCCACGTCAGGGTTCCGCGCTCCTTCGAGGAGGAGCGTGCCAACCAGTCCGTTTCGGTGCCGATAGAGGTCCGAGTAGTACTCGACCACTTGGATCAGGTCGGCTTCGATGTCTCCCGTTGTGGTGAGCCCGTTGTGGACGAGTCGCGAGATGTCGGCATGGATAGCGGCCAGGATCAGCTGGCGCTTGTCCCCGAATCGCCGGACAGGGTCACCTCGTTGATGCCAGCCGCCTCCGCGATTCGCCGCGTGGTGGCCCCCGCGTACCCTCGCTCGGCCAGCACGGCTAGGGCGGCGTCGAACATCGTCGCATCGGTCACAGGTTCAGCCAAAGGTTCTCCTCGAGAGCGGGTCCCGATCGTGAAGTCTACTGCACGATAGCAAGTAATCACTTGCCTCCAAGTAGAGACGAATCGGGTGCCCCCATCAAACCCAGGGTTCGTCCGACACATGAGCAAGCAACTACTTGCTTTCATAGCGACGTCGGAGTATGGTGAGGAATGTAAGTAACCACTTGCATGCCGGTCGAGTTCCGGCAACTCATCCCAACGAAAGGGACCAACCCATGAAGGCATTCGTGAAGAGAAACATCCGGTGGATTCTCATCCCTGTCCTCGGTGTGATCGTGCTCGGTGGAGCAGGCTTCTACTGGATGCTGAGCGGCACCTCGGCCGCCCCGCTCGCTCTGCGGGCTAGCGCCTCTGTGTCGGCGGCCGTGTCCGGAAGCGATCTCAGCGGCCATTGGACGGTGGTTGCCGGACCGGTCGACGAGCCCACGACCGCCGGCTATCGGGTAGAGGAGAAGGTTGCCGGCGGCCTCGCGTCGGACACCGCAACCGGTCGAACGGGCGATGTAACCGGGTCGGTGACGGTAGTGGGCAAGCAGGTCACCACCGCTAACTTCACGGTGAACATGGCCACCCTCAGGAGCGACAAGAGTCTCCGCGACACGGTCCTCAAGACCAACGCCATCGAGACGAACAAGTATCCGACGGCCGAGTTCACCCTGGCTGACCCTATTGTCCTGCCCAACATCATCCCCGGCAGGATCTATACGGCCAAAGCCCGTGGAACGCTCCGGTTGCACGGAGTCTCAAGGGTGGTGAATGTCACCCTTCAGTACCAGGAGACCAAGACGGGCATTGTCCTCCTTGCCGACATGCCTATCACGATGGCCGATTACTCCATCAAAGCACCCAGTGTCGCTGGCGTCGTTGCCGTCGAGAACCACGGCTCCTTCGAGCTCCGCGCCAATCTGGTGAAATGAGGGACCCAGTGGTCGCCGGCGGTCCGCGAGCAGTTCGGCCGAGTGTCGGAGATCGGGGTTTCTCGGGGATTTCTCTCGGGACCTACTCAGCCTTGCCTATGCAGCCCTATGCAGGGAGCGCAGCGGTGCGGCGAGTACGCTGCGCTTTCGCGATCGAGTCTTCGGTCGAGATTGCGGTGCATGGGGCTGCACTGGGCATGCCCAATGCAGTTGCCTATTCGGTCCCGGAGAGAGCGTGTCGACGCCTACGCCGCGAGCGCGTCCTGGTGACCCTCACAGCGTCGGGGTCATGTTTCGGATGATCGTCTCGAGCGATCGGTTCAGGACATGGACTTCGTCCTGCGTGAGACCCCGGAGCAGACGCTCTTCCAATTCCTGAACGCCGTCGTCGACCGATCGCCATTTTTTCTTGCCCGCGTGGGTCAAGTGAGCGTTGAGGATCCGGGCATTTGACTGACTCTGCTCACGCTCCACTAACCCGGATGCTTCGAGCTGCTTGAGGACCTCGTTCATCGACTGGGGCGTTACGAAGGCCTTCCGGGCAAGCTCGGCGTTTGGCAACCCCGGCGACTCGGCCAGCAACGTGAGCACGACGTAATGGGGGATCCCGAGTCCTTGCCGGGAGACGATCTCTTCCAGGGCGAGATGGATGACCGATTGAGCGCGCTTGACTAGGTAGCCCGACATTTCCTCGGCTCTTTGCACTCGCTTGTCTGCCTTTCCCATCGGGCCCCTTGCATTTATCAGGCTACCTGATATAGTTATCAGGTAGCCTGATAACTATAGAGGAGCGCACGTGAGAGCCATCGGACCCGACTTCATCGCACTGCAGGTCAGCGACCTCGAAGTGGCTGCCGCGTTCTATACGGAGCAGCTTGGACTCGAGCGGGCAGCCCAGAGCCCACCGGGAGCGGTCGTCTTTGCCACCGCTCCTATTCCCTTTGCCGTGCGTGAGCCCGCCATTGACTTGAAGGCGGTCGAGCGTCTCGGCTGGGGCGTCGCATTGTGGCTCAAGGCCGATGACCCCCAAGCCCTGCACGATCGGCTTGTTAATGCCGGGGTGCGAATCGTCACCGAGCCCTTCGATGGTCCATTTGGCCGGACCTTCGTGTTCGCTGACCCCGATGGATACGCAATTACCATCCATTCCTGAGCAACAAGCGGGAAGGATGCCAGGCTTCATCTCTGACAGCCTCCTGGCCCGCGAGTTGATCCGCATCAGCGACGAGGCGATCGTTGCCGAGGACGACGCTAATCTCCGGGCGTATTTTGCGGCCGACTATGTCTTCCACGGACCCGGCGGCGCCCTGAGCTTCGAGTCGAATATGCGCCGTGAGACTTTGCCTCCCCACGTGGCGTCGGGTTTCTCGGGACTTGGACGTGGAAGCGACCATGTTGAGTAGTGGAGCGCCTGGGTGGCTGTCTGGGCAGGTGCCGTGACCAGCAGGTTGGTCGGATATGTAATCGAAGGTCGACCCCGTCCGTAGGGGCGGCGCCGATTGTGGGCTCTTCACAGATGACGGTGTAGCGCTGGGTGTCGGCGTGCAATCGTCAGAGGAACGTCACGCGGGTCGCTTCCTGCTTGCCTTGGGCGAAACCGGCACGGGCGGCGGGGATGCGGGTCGCCGGGTCCATCTGGTTCGTGCCCATTGCGGCTCGGGAATCGGCGTCCGGCGTGATCACCTCGACGCGGCTGCCCTGCTTACGCAGAGCCTCGACCTGGCCCTCCAGGTCCATGCCCCATTCCGGTGGTCTGCGCAGGCCCTCGAACTGGCCTTCGGGCAATGTCCCGCTCCGTCCGCCGAACGGCGAGAGCACCACGACATTCGCATAGCCCGAGGCAAGGTCGGCGTTTTCGGGGGAGCGCACGCCGCCGTTGATGTAGTGAGTGCCGTTGATGCTGATAGTGGGAGACGAACCCGGCAGCGCGGTGCCGGCGGTGACCGCGTCCACCAAGTCGACGCCCGAATCGCGGTCGAAGTAGCCAACTCGCCGGTATGCGCGTTGACGGCCACCACGATCATCGGCCTGGCCGGCCATTCATGGCGAGGCAACCGGGCGGCGACCACGGCGCGGTGCTGTCCCGCCGTGGGTCCGAGTAGGGAGTCGCACTCCAACCCGAATGCGCCCATCGCACGTTGTAGATCGGCTGCCGAGGTGGCGGCGGCGGAGATGGCCCTCATCCGCTCGAACACCGTGGCCATCGGCAGGGCCGGCGGTCGTTGCGCGGTTCTGTCCGACCGGTTGAACAGGCGGAGACAGCACCGAGGCGAACAGTTCGGCCGTCGGTATGCCGCTGCGCACCTGTGCTGCCGCGGTGGCACCGGACGACGTGCCGATCACCAAATCGGCGGCCTCTGTCATATCGAGACCAGCTTCGGCCAGGCCTGCGATGATCCCGATCTCCCAGGCATTTCCGGCAGCCCCACCACCACCGAGAACCAGAGCAACGTTGTGAGCCACCTGCGGGTGCGACGTACGCGCTCCGAGTCAGGCGTGAAGGATTGGGCTTTGCCCCCGGTCGACGGGAGCGATTCGTGAAACTGCGACATGTCTTGGTCCCTTTCAGGGCATCCGAGATGCGGGCACCCGAGGACCGATGACGACGAAGCTCTAGCGGCTCCAGCGCGAAGGGGCGAGCACCCGACTGTGAACGAAAAGAATCGGACTCACCTCCTTAGATCGTGCGCTGCGACAGCGCTCCTGTACGAACTCAGGTTTAACAATAGTCGGGCGACGAACCCGAAGGTCGAAGCCAATTCGGCGACAGCTGGGCGTTTCTGGGACTTCGGCCGTTGGACGCCGACATCGAATGGTGCAGCGCCTGGGCGGCTGCTCCGCCATTACCAACGTACACCAGGGTGGGGGTCTTGCTGCAAGGACCCCGGGTGTGCTGACAATGCACGCCAGAAGCGGGACCTCGGATGTCTGCGCGGCCGACAGTAAGGATCAGGGGCCCGAGGGGATGAAGGGGAAGATGACTGATGGGCAAGTACGTACTGAGCTTCCATGAGATCGACCAGACGCAGGTCGCTGCCGTTGGCGGCAAGGGGGCACATCTAGGGGAGCTCTCGCGGATCGAAGGCATCCGGGTACCCGCTGGCTTCTGTGTGACGACGGAAGCCTTCCGGCGGATCATGGCGGAAGCGCCGTCGATCGACGATCAGCTAGATCGACTGTCGCGCCTGTACCCGGATGACCGGGAGGCGATCCGCACGCTCAGCGCGGAGATACGCCAGATCCTCGAAGGGATCGCTATCCCCGACGACCTTGCCGTGTCGATCACCCGCTCGGTCGCTGTGCTCGGCGAGCAGGCTGCCTACGCGGTCAGGTCCAGCGCGACAGGGGAGGACTGGCCGACCGCCTCTTTCGCCGGCCAGCAGGACACATATCTGAACGTCGTAGGGCCGGCGCCGATCCTCGAGCACATCCGCCGGTGCTGGGCCTCGCTCTTCACTGAGCGGGCCGTGACGTACCGCCTCCGGAACGGGTTCGACCAGCGGAAGGTCCACATGGCCGTGGTCGTGCAGCAGATGGTCTTCCCGCAGGCGGCCGGCGTCCTGTTCACGGCCGACCCCGTCACGTCAAACCGAAAAGTCGCTTCGGTGGAAGCCGTTTTCGGACTCGGTGAGGCCCTGGTCTCAGGCCGGGTGAACGCGGACGCCTACCACGTGAGCGAAAGCGAGATCATCGCCAAAACAATCGCCACCAAGCGCCTGGCCATCCACGCCTCACCGGTAGGCGGAACGCAGGAACTGCCGATCGAGCCGGAGCGTCAGGAGCAGCCAGCACTAATGGATGCGCAGGTCGTGCACCTCGCGCAGCTGGGACGCCGGATCGAAGGGCACTTCGGCCTCCCCCAGGACATCGAATGGTGCCTGGACGATGACAGCTTCCAGATCGTCCAGAGCCGGCCGATCACCACACTCTTCCCTATCCCTGCGGCTGATGACCGAGCGAACCATGTGTACGTGTCCGTCGGTCATGCGCAGATGATGACCGACGCTATGAAGCCCTTGGGGCTCTCCTTTTGGCAGCTGACCACACCTCGGCCGATGCACGTGGCCGGTGGCAGGTTGTTCGTCGATGTCGCCGCGGACCTGGCGTCGCCGGCGAGCCGCGCCGGTCTCTTGGAGGTCTTTGGGAAATCCGATCCCCTGGTCGAGGACGCGCTCGTGACCATCCTCGGACGCGACGAGTTCATCCCCACCCCCAGGGACGAAGGTCCAGGTTCCGCGCCGGGCGGCGCCAAGCCCGCTCCCATCGAGACCGATCCGGCCATCGTCACTGGGCTGATCGGGCGCAGTGAGGCTTCCATTGCCACGTTGAAGAGGGACATCCGTGCTCAGTCCGGCCCCGCGCTGCTCGACTTCATCCTTGCGGACATCCAGGAGCTGAGGAGGATCCTGTTCGATCCGCAGAGCCATCAGGTGTTCATGTCGGCGATTGAGGCCACGTGGTGGCTCAACGACCAGTTGGAAGCCTGGCTGGGCGAGAAGAACGCGGCCGACACGCTCACCCTGTCCGTCGCCCACAACGTGACGTCGGAGATGGGGTTGGCGCTGCTGGACGTCGCCGACGTGATCCGTCCGTATCCGGAGGTGGTGGCGCTCCTGCAGGCCGTCGAGAACGAGGACTTCCTGGACGAGCTGGCCGCGCTAACCGGCGGGCGTGAAGCCCGAGACGCCATCCGGGCCTACCTCGACAAGTACGGCATGCGCTGCGCCGGTGAGATCGACATCACGCGGCCACGTTGGAGCGAACACCCCAGCACGCTCGTGCCCCTGATCCTCGGCAACATCAAGAACTTCGAGCCGGGCGCTGGCGAGCGGCGCTTCGAGCAAGGCCGGCTGGAGGCCCTGGAGAAGGAACAGGAGCTACTGGCCCGCGTGGGGGACTTGCCGGACGGGGAGCGGAAGGCCGACGAGGTCAAGCGGATGATCGCCCGCGTCCGGACCTTCATCGGGTACAGGGAGTATCCGAAATACGGCATGATCAGCCGCTACTTCGTATACAAGCTGGCCATGCTGGAAGAGGCCGGGCGTCTCGTGCAGGCCGGTGTGCTTCGTGAGAAGGAGGACATCTTCTACCTCACGTTCCACGAGCTCCACGATGTCGTGCGCACGAACCACGCAGATGATCAGCTGGTCTCCCAGCGCAAGGACACGTTCAGGTCGTATCAAGCGCTGACGCCGCCCCGGGTGTTCACATCGGATGGCGAGGTCGTCCCCGGGGTTTACCGACGCGAGAGTGCCGAACGGTGCGCTGGTCGGCTTGTCCGTCTCCGCCGGGACCATTGAGGGGCGGGCCCGCGTCATTCTGGACATGGCGGAGGCCGATCTCGAAGGGGGCGACATCCTGGTCACCGCCTATACGGACCCCAGCTGGACACCGGTGTTCCTCGCCATCGCGGGCCTGGTGACAGAAGTAGGGGGCCTGATGACCCACGGGGCAGTGATCGCCCGGGAGTACGGCGTGCCGGCCGTCGTGGGCGTGGAGCAAGCAACCCGGCTTATCCGAGATGGGCAGCGGATCCGCGTCAATGGAACGGACGGGTACATCGAGATCCTGCCCTAGGAGATTGCGGAAAATTTCTCACTCGAATGGTGTGCCGGCGAGGCGCTCGTGGGGGCTGCAATGGCCGACGCTGAGTGACCGACACCTGCGAGCAGAAAAAGCTGGTCAGGCTGGGTCGGCCAGCACGGCGCGGAGACGGGCTTGCAGGAGGCGCTGTTCAGTTTCGGTCGGAGCCAGGGTCACAGCGGTGCGCAGTCGTCTGGCAGCGTCGTTCGTGCGGCCGAGCCGGCGCAGGTTGTCAGCCAGGGCGGCGTGCCAGAGATGAGAGCGCTCAAGGCCACGTATGGGCTCCAAAGCCGCCAGTCCTGCAGCTGGGCCGTCGCGTTCGGTGAGGGCGACGGCTCGGTTGAGCGCGACCACTGGGCTGGAGGTGATTGATCCGAGCAAGTCGTAAAGGCCGACGATCCGGTCCCAGTCTGTCTCATGCCAACTCGGGGCGGTCGAGTGGGCCGCCGACAGATGCGCTTGGAGTTCGTAGGGCCCAGCAGCGCCGCCCGACCGGGTGACGGCGCGAGACAGCCATGCCGACCCCTCGACGACCGCCGCTCGGTTCCAGAGATTCCGATCCTGGTCGGCCAGGGTCGTCGGGTTACCGGCAGAGTCGGTGGGCGCCGGAGTACGAGCCGAGGTGAACAACAGGAGCGCAAGGAGCGACAGCACCTCCGGCTCTTCCGGCATCAACTCGACCAGCAAGCGGGCTAGGCGGACCGCCTCGGACTCGAGGTCGACCCGGGTCACCATGTCCCCGCCGGTCGGGGAGTGCGCCTCGGTAGCGATCAGGTACACCACCGCGAGCACCGCAGCCAGACGGTCGGGGAGCTCCGGGTCGGAGGGAATGGCGTAGGGGATGTGGGCAGTGGCGATCTTGGCTCTGGCCCGCACCAGACGCTTGGCCATCGTGGCCTCTGGCACAAGGAATGCACGGGCGATGGCGGCGACCTCGAGCCGAGCCAGGGCGCGCAGCGCCAGGGCCACCTGGACCTCACGGCCGAGAGCCGGGTGGCAACAGGTGAAGACCAAGCGCAGCATGTCGTCGCGCAGCGCGCTCTCCGACTCCATGGCCTCGATCACCTCCTCGATCTGGTCTGCGACGGTCTGGGTTCCCCATCGGAACGCTGCGGTCTCCTTGGTGGATCGGGCTGACTCCCGTCGCAGCATGTCGAGCGCCTTGCGCCGAGCGACAACGGTCAGCCACGCCCTGGGGCTGTCCGGTATCCCGGCTCTAGGCCATGCGTCAATGGCGGCGATCGTGGCCTCGGAGAGGGCGTCCTCGGCGACCGTCAGGTCGCCGAGCTGTCGAGCCAAGGTGGCGAGCACCCTCGGGCCTTCCGCCTTCAGCACCTCGACCAGGGCATCGTCGGTGGCGCTCAAGGGGGGCTATGAGGCGTGGGTGACGGGCGCGATCGGCCGAAGCTCGATCTTCCCTCCCCGCCACGCGGCTGGGATCTGGGCTGCCCAGGCGATCGCTTCGTCGAGGTCGGCTGTCTCCAGCACGAAGTACCCACCGAGGACTTCTTTGGCTTCGGCGTAGGGACCGTCGATCAGCATCACCTCGCCTCCCTTGCCGCCCGAGACGGTGATGGTGGTCGACATCGCCACCGAGTGGAGAGCCTCGCCGCCGCGCATGACCCCGGCGGCGGTGGCCCGCCTGGCAAACTCCGTGTATTCGGGGGAGAACTCGCTCTCCGGGGGTTCATCCCAGTACTGGTCTCGGTCGTAGTACAAGAGCGCTAGGTACATCGCCATCGTCGGTGACTCCCTCCGTTGCTTCGGACCGTGCCTGCACCCGTTGAACTGGACGACCGCGTCCCCGCCAATAACACGGCCGGTCGCCGGCGCTCCCAGAACTCGAATTTAACGCCAAGCCGGCTGCCCGAACCACGACGCCCTAGCTCGCAGGGCTGTTGTGGTAGGCGGCGACGTACCAGCTCCCGTCCCGCTTGGCGAGCACCCAAGTAGCGCGCACCAACGCCTCGCTCGGGACGACGTCCTGTCCAGGGAACACGATTCCGCCTTCACTGACCACGATGGCTGTGTCATCAGTGAGGAATCGGACGTCCTGGGGGTGGTCGAATGCCCGTGACCCTTGGAGCGGGCCAGCGAACCCCGCTGCCATCGTGGTCCGGATCTCCTCACGGTCCTTCTTGTATCTACCAGGCTGGACCACGCTGGCATCATCGAGGTAGTTGGCCACGAACGCCTCGGCGTCGTTCGCCTCCCACGCCACGTAGCCCCGTTTGAGGACGTCGAGAACGGCCTGCCGGTCAGCGTCGGACGCCGTGGTGGAAGTCTTGCTGGTCATTGATTCTCCTCATTTCTCTCCTCGGAGTGGCGATCACCACCCGTCTAATGGACGGACGAGCCCGCCATGAGAGGACACTTAATCGACGCGACGCCAGAATTGATCGAGTATTTCTTCCAGCTGCATCAAGGGCGGAAGGTCGGCAATGGTGATCGGAGCCGGCCGTGAGGTTCGCCGGGGATGGGCCACGAGCACGGGACAATAACCAGTGATGCAGCGGCCACGTTGCATGACCGACGTCAAGGTCATCGAGGCTCAACGCGCGATCGCCTCACGCTGAGCCTTTTACCGGTCGTACCGGTCCTGTAGGCGAACAACGTCATCCAGCTCGGTGGTGCTCGCCTCCAGTACAACGGTATCGACGATCGCGGTCATCCGGTGCCGAACCCCAGGACGGATGTGTACCGACTCCTGCGGAAGCAACTCGAACGACTCAAGGTCGTCGCTTCCCGTGCCGACCTCGAACAACAGGCGACCCGCCTGCACGCAGATCGTCTCTTCCTTGCGCTCGTGATACTGCAGTGAGAGGGCGTGTCCCTGGTTTACGTGGAGCGCCTTGCCACAGTACTTGCCATCGACGAGCGCGAAATGGAGTTCGTAACCCCAGGGCTTCTCGACTCGGCGGGCGCGCTCCACCCAATCGGATTTGGGCATGCCGGCAGTTTACCGGTGGCTCCGACGGTGACCGGGACCGACGACCGGTCGAGCCTTGGCCAGTGACGCGCTTACGCTTGGTGTCCGGCACAGAGGAGCGATCACGCCGGCGGGGCGCTTGGAGGTTGCGTGGCGCCTCATTCCTGGCGGCGTCAGCCGGCTTGTCGGGTTTGGAAGGTGCGCCGGTAGGACTGCGGACTGGTGTGCACGGTCCGTTGGAAGTGCTTGCGCAGGTTGGCGGCGGTAGAGAACCCGCTGCGCTCGGCCACGGAGTCCACCGAGAGGTCGGAGGTCTCGAGGAGTCGTTGGGCCAGCTGGACACGTTGGCGGAGCAGCCACTGGTAGGGGGTCGTCCCGGTGGCTGCTTGGAACCTTCGGGCGAAGTTGCGCGGGCTCATGGCGGAGCGCGCCGCGAGGGCTTCGACGGTGATGGTCTGATCCAGATGCTCTTGCACCCAGGCGACCGTATCGGCGAAGAAGCTCGAGTCGTCGAGCGGCGGGAGGGGGGCGGCGATGTACTGGGCTTGTCCACCGTCGCGCTGCGGGGGCACGACGAGTTGTCGGGCCAGCTGAGTGGCGATCTCGCTGCCATGGTCATGGCGGACCAGGTGCAGGCAGAGGTCCATGCTCGCCGCGCTACCGGCCGACGTCAGAATGTCGCCTTCGTCGACGAATAGCACTCCGGGGTCGACGGACACCTCGGGGTAGCGAGCGGCCAACTGGCGGCACTCGGTCCAATGCGTGGTGGCTCGCCGGCCGTCGAGCAGCCCGGCGGCGGCCAATACGAACGCACCCGTACATAGCGACACGATCCGGGCTCCGCGGGCGTGAGCCAGCCGCAAGGTCTCCGTCATCTCCGGCGGCGCCTGACCGACGGTGACGGTCGGCAGCACAATGATCGTGTCGGCGGAGGCGATCTTGTCGGATCCATGGGCGGCAAGAACCTGGAACCCCCCTTCCACGGTCACCGGGCCTGGGGAGATGGCGCAGACGAACAGTCGGTACCAGGTGGTGTCGAACATCGATTCCCACTCGTCGCCGAACACGTCGCAGGCCACGCCGAGCTCGAACGGGGTGATCCCCTCGTAGACGACCACAGCCACAGCATGCCGCCGACCTCTGCCCTCGACAGCGCCCCTGTCGCCAGGCGCCGCCGCCTTGGCAGGATAGTCGCGCAGATGGTCATTCACGCCACTTACCCTACCCGTCTTCGGGGTTCAGGCTTGGAGCATGATCAAAGGCCCGACAACCTCATCCCTCAACCCTCAGAAGACTCGCAGGAGCAACCGCATACTCAATGTCCTGCGCTCGAGCTCCCTGGACCGCCAATTGGCGTCAGGCACACCCCCCGGTTGGAGCCGGTCCCTGGCCGCCCGGGCCGACCGCATCACCACACCCCACCACCTCCGGTGTCTCGCCGAGGACTGGGAACACCTCCTCCATGCGGCCCGCCGGCCAGCCACGATGCGTTCAGCCCGCGTCCCACTGTGCCGCGACCGGATCCTCGCCGCCGAGGGAGAAATTCGTGGCCTGATCGCCGCGTTGTCGGAGGTCCAACTGGGATCCGCCGCCGGTGTAGCCACTGCCTCGCTGTTGCTCCGCGACGGAACCGGCCCTCTGTACAGCCGGCGATGCACGACGGACCTTGTCGAAATCGTTCAGGACGCAACCAGGCGTGTTCGAAACCCAGCCGCAGTCAGTTCGGCGCAAACCTGAGGCAATGACATGGCGCCCCCGGACCGGCGACTGCGGCCCGTGGTGGGGACCTACTCACCATTTTGCGCAGAACAGCCGCCGGCCAACTGGGTCGGGTGGCCGCGATCGAGCGTGCGGCTCTCCTATGCGCCAGCTGAGCCCGGTGTCGCCCTCCTCAACACGTGCTCGCGGAAGATGCCGAACTCATGTGTCACCGAGCGAGTGGAACTCCGCCAAGATGTCCGACCCCTTGCGGTGTTTGGCGCACCAGTACTCGACCTCCCCGAGGGCGGCTCGGCGGCTCTCGGCGCGACCCGGGCCGAGGCTCTGTGCCAGCAGCGGCTCCCATATCCGCCCGATCATCTCGGTGCCGGGGTGGTGCCTCCCGCCATCACCCACCCAGGTGCGGTCCCGCATCTCAGAGAGAGCAGTGCGTAGGTACCCGACGTGGGGTGTCTCGTCTGCCCGGATGTACGAGACCAGTCGTGCCGCTTCGCCGTCACCGCCAAGCAGGCCGGTGTCGGACATCCACTCCTCGGCCCAGGCGAACGTGTGGAAGGCTGAGATCTCAATAAAGAGAACTCGGACCATCAGCGACACCATCATCTCGAATTCTGCAGGGATGTCGTTTGGCAGCAACCGATCGACGTGGCCACCGGGACCGGATTGGCCGAAGCCCATGCGGGCCAGCATGGCCTCAATGTCCAGCTCATCAGCGGGCCTCTCGAACGCTATGTCGCGTGCGGCAAACCACATGTCTCGGTGGCCGGCCTCCACATCCCAACCAGCTTCGTCGCGACCATGTGCCTCGAACAATCCGCCGCCCAGGTGGTCGATGGCCGTGCCACCGATGTCTTCAACGAAGTGCCTCTGTAAGTCCGTTGGCTTGAGGAGGCGGATGTTTGCGCCGTAGCCCTCGACGGTCCCGATCCGAGTCAGTGTTGCCATCAGTGGTTCAGGAATCCCGACCCGAACCAGGAAGCGCGCTTGCTCCACATTGGGAGACGATCGCTCCCAACGCTCGAGCGGCACGTCGATCATTTCGGTCGAGAACCTTGCGCAGTTCTGCTCGCCCCACGCCGCAATCGCGGGGACTCGGTGCTTTGTACGCGGTGAGACGTACTCCCCCCGCTCGTCGAAACCGCCGTGGCACCGCACGGCACCGGCGATGAGGGGCTCGATGATCGGACAGTCAGCCAGCAACTCCTCTTCCGTGAATTGGACCTGCATCGTGGCCATGCCAGCACCCCCTTCATCGACCTGTTCGATACTCACTAGTGTATACTTTCAGGTATACAGATTCAGAGCAAACTCTTACCCCGAGCCGAGCGTCGGGCCGCCATCCTCCAAGGCGCGGCCAGGGCCTTCGCATCGAGCGGGTTCGCCCACACCTCACTAGAGGATGTGGCCAGCGAGTGCGGGGTGACCAAACTCATCCTGTACCGGCACTTCGATTCCAAGGAGCAGCTGTACCGCGAGATCCTCCAGGACGTCTTCGAGCGTCTCGGAGATGAGCTGCGACGGGAACTGGCCGAACCGAGCCGGGTCGGATTGGGCCCGCGCACCCTCTTGACGGTCGCTCGCCAGGACACCTTCGCCTTCACCCTCCTGTGGCGCCACGCCGCCCGGGAACCCCAGTTCGCTGCCTACGCGGCGGAGCTGCGGTCCGTCTCGGTCCGGGTGGTCCGACAGCTGAGCGCCATCGACAGTGGGGACGAGCTGCTGGACGCCTGGCGCGCCGAGTGCCTGTTTGGCTGGCTGGTGGAGGCCACGCTGACCTGGCTCGAGCAGGGCATCTCCGATCGCGATCAGGAATTCATGTCGGCCACCTCCGCCGGATTGAGAGCGCTTCGTTCCGCATTCGCCCACGCCGCGGCCCGAGAGTAACCGTCGCACATGACGGGCGGTGCTGTTTCCCCTACCGTTGACAGATACGTACCAGGAGGCGCAAACATGACGAATTCCCTCGATCCAAAGGTTCCACCAAGCGGGACCGGTTGCGTAGAGTGTCTCGACGCTGAGGGCTGGTGGTTACATCTACGACGATGTGCGGAGTGCGGCCACATTGGATGTTGCGACAACTCGCTGGGCAAGCACGCCACCGCGCACGCTAACTCGTCAGGTCACCCAGTCATACGCAGTTTCGAGCCAGGCGAGGATTGGTATTGGAACTACCAGACAAACGAATACATGGAAGGGCCCCGCCTCGCACCTCCGCAGCACCATCCCCTCGACCAACCCGTGCCCGGCCCAGCCGGACGGGTCCCCGCCAACTGGCAAGACCTCTTGGTGGAGTCGTGACGACGGAGGCGCCAACGACGGCTGCCGCCCAGATGGAGCACCACTCCTGCGGGAACCTGGTCCCGGTCGTCTGAAGAACAATCCTTGCCGGTGGCCCGGCGAACTGTTGATCTGCGCTTCATTCTCTGCACACGGTGGGAGCGCCCGGTAGCCTCGCTGTGGGTGGTGCGCAATGGACCGTGACGCCTTGGCCGTCATGCCTGAGTCGGGACCCGTGCCGGGGTCGGAGAAAGCGACCGCCAGCAAAGGCGGCAGCTCGTTTCGTGCTCTGCGGTCTCGGAACTTCCGTCTCTACTTCGGCGGCCAGGTTGTCTCGGCCAGCGGGAGTTTCCTGCAGCAGACCGCCATCGGCTGGCTGGTACTCGAGCGCACCGGTTCGCCCGGCGACCTCGGGTTGGTTCTGGCGGCCGGGGGCATCCCTTCTCTTCTGTTCGGACCCTGGGGCGGGGCGGTGGCCGACCGGGTGGACCTGCGCAAGCTCCTCGTGGTCACCCAGACGCTCTATTGCCTGCTTGCCGCGCTGTTGTGGGCGTTGGCCGCAGCAGGCGCGGCGAGCGTGGCGGCTCTCGTGGCCATCGGGGTGGCCGGGGGGGTCGTCCAGATCGCCGATTCGCCCGCCCGCCAGGCGCTGGTCAGCCGCCTGGTACCGCCAGACGACCTGGCCAGCGCGGTCAGCCTCAACGGGGTGGTGGTCAACAGCGCCCGGGTGGTCGGCCCGGCCCTTGCCGGTGTCCTGATCGTGACGGTGGGCACGACGGTGTGCTTCGGTGTGAACGCATTGACCTACCTGGCCGTCATTGCCGCCCTCTTGGTCATTCGACCCCGGAGGTCCGGCGGTCCTGCGCCGGCCGGACGCCGCGGCGTCAAAGAGGGCTTGAAATACGCCGCTGGCCGCCAGCAGCTGTGGCTGCCTCTCCTCATGATGTCGGTGGTCGGACTCCTGGCGTTCAACTTCGCCGTGGTCCTTCCCGTCTTCGCCAAGGACACGTTCCACGGCACTGGAGGCACCTACGGGCTGCTCACCACCATGCTCAGCATCGGGGCCATCATGGGCTCACTGGCGGTGGGCCTTGTCCACCACCCCCGGCGCCAGTATCTGCTCTTCGCCGCGCTGGGGTTCGGGGTCACCTCAGCGGCAACCGCAGTGGCGCCCAACGTCGCCGTGGCGTGCATCACGCTGCTCGTCATGGGTGCGATGGCGTTCTGCTTTGTCACCATGTGCTCGACCACGCTCCAACTCCACAGCTCTAGCGCCTTTCGGGGTCGGATCATGGCGCTGTGGGTCTTCGTCTACTTGGGGACCACGCCCATCGGCAGCATCCTGACCGGGTGGATCATCTCGGTCGGCGGCCCGCGGGTGGCGCTCCTGGTTGGTTCGGGGGCGTGCCTGGCCGCGGCTGCGCTCGCCACCTTTGTCCACACGCCGCCGAACCCCGATGAGGCCCTTACCGACCTCGCCCAGTGACGATCGGGCGACGAACGGAAAAAATCCTCCTCCGCCGCCCTCGATCGCCTCGCGAGCCCGTTGTACTGGGCAGGACTTCCAGTACCTGGGATCCCGGTCGAATCTATTCGCCCGCGTGGCTGGTCATGTTGATCACGTTCCCGTCTGGTGCACGGACGAAAAATCGCCGCAAGCCCCACTGCTCGTCGGTGAGGGGGTGAACGATCTCGAAGCCCCGATGCCTGGCCTCGTCGAAGGCTTGGTCGACGTCCGCACCACAGTGCACCGACATTGCGGAGTCCTCGGCGGCAGTCGCGTCCTTTGTCACCAGTTGAACTGAGGCGATCCCGTCGGGCGATGTGTATCTGGCTACCCATCCCAAGTTGAATTCCTCCACGCTCAACCCCAGATAGTCCTGGTAGAAGCCCTTGGCTATGGCGAGGTCGGCAACTCGAAGATTGGCCACGATCCCGGTCACACGCATTCTCTATTCCTCTCCGCCCCGGTAGTGTTAGCCCGGCGGCTATGTGCTTCGGCTCTGGATGTCGGGCGTTGGACTGGCGATTTACAAGGCCTCTAGTCGCCCACCTGGCCGTCTATCTCCTCGCGCATCAAATCAAGATGGCCCGCATGGCGTGCCGTCTCCTCCAGCATGTGCACCATCACCCAACGAAGACTTACGTGCTCCCGCAAGGTTGTCTCCCTGGCACTCAAGGCATCCAGAGAGCGGGCTTCACGGGCAACCCGTCTCGCCTGCTCGACCTCGCCTCGGTAGAACCCGATTACAGAATCCACGGTGTCGTCGCCGCCACTGGCGAACTCAGCCGAGTTGTCACCGTTCACATCGATCGCTTCGACGTCTTCACCGGCAAACGTCTCGCGAAACCATCCCCGCTCGACCCAGCCCAGGTGTTTGAGGATCCCTAGTGCGGACATGCCGGTTGGCGTCCTCACCCGCTTGGCGTCATCGGTAGTGAGACCATCAAGTTTTCGCTCGACTACGGCTCTGTACCAGTCCAGGAAACCTTCAAGGGTTTCGCGCTCACCTCGTCGCACGCCTAGTGAGTCCTCCACGGGCGGAGCTTACGTGCCGAGGAACCCATTGGTCCGATTGCCCTCCGGGTCGCACCGCTCCCGGCGATGAACCAGATGAGCGCTCCTCATCGAGGGGCGCAACGGCACCATGTCCCTAGTACGTTTTACCGAACGCAGGGTGGCCGGAGAGCAGACTGGGAGGGCGGGTAGGGATGGCGAGACCGACCAACGCACCCAGGTCGCGACATATCTCGCCATGGCGCGGGAAACCGGTTCTCTGGGTGGGCCTCGTCGCTCTCTTGTCCGCTTCATTCGGTCCAGCAATTATAAGGCCGGCGAGCGCTGCTGCGTCGCCTCAGAACGCCGAAACCGGCGCACCGGCGGGGCAATCGGGCGTGTTCGAGGGTTGGCAACAACCGGCCTCGTCGATGCGCAAGGGAATCCCAAAGCCGACTACAAAGCTCGGTGTGGTGCTCGCTCTGTCCCTCCACGACGGAGGCCTTCCAAGTCTCGTGCAGTCGGTGAGTGACCCCACGTCGTCGGGGTACCGGCACTACGAGAGCGTCTCCTGGTTGGCGAGCCATACGGGGGCAACCGCGGCGACCGTCGATGACGTCCTCGCATACCTGAGATCCCAAGGCATCCAGGGCCACCTCGATCCGACTGCGTCCTATGTAAGGGTCGTCATCAGCATCCGTCAGGCATCGAAGCTTTTCGACACCACGTACCGCAGTTACCGCCTGGTGCATGCAGGGGGCACCGAGAACCTGGTGGCACCCGATTCCGCGCCCCGACTACCGAGTCAGTTGGTCGGCAACGTTCCGCTCGTTCTCGGCACGTCCGCTCTTCTCTCGTACACCCTCGAGCTTCCACCTCCACTCGAACAGAAGGCCACCGAGCGATCGGCATTCAGCTCGACGTTTGGAACAATGGGGACACCAGGTGGTTGCCCGGCCGGAGACCATGTGACGGGCAGGTCTGGCAAGCTTTTGACCCCTATGCAGTATCTGACTGCGTACGGTGTCGAGGGCCTTCACGCTCAAGGAGTCTCCGGCCGAGGCCAATCGGTCGCTGTCTTGTCGTTGTCGACTGGGCGGCAGAGTGACCTCGCAACGTTCACCCACTGCTTCGGCCTCGCAACGCCGCACCTGCAGAACATCCACGTTGGAGGCGGTTCTCAGCCGGCGCTGGCCTCTTCGCAGGTGCATGACGAAGTATCACTCGATACCGAGATGGTGGCAGCGATGGCGCCTCAGCTGAGCGACATCGACGTCATCCACACGACCAATGACAGCGCTACCGGTCTGCTGGAACTTTTCGACGCTCCGCTTGATCGTTCACTGTTCCACGGTCCGATGCCCCGAGTTGTCACCTTCAGCGGAGGAATCTGCGAAGTCGGCGGGAACGAGCCATATTCGCAGTTCCCCCTGGCCTATGCACTCTACGAGCACCTGTTCGTGGACACGGCAGCGAATGGTGTCTCAGTCGTTGCGGCGTCAGGCGACTGGGGATCGTCGTGCAACCTCTTCAACGCGTCAAACAGGTCAGGCTTTGGGGATCGTTCGCTGGCTCAATTGCTCGGTCCAGTATCCGGCGTCTTCTCCGTACGTGACAGGCGCAGGAGGGGCTCTGTTCGGGCTCGATGCCAACGATTCCATCAAGAATGAGGAAACATGGAACGACCTCCCCCTTGGCGTTGGCCTGGCCGGTGGCGGCGGTGAGAGCACGGCATTCTCTCGACCGTGGTACCAGGCGGGTCTCACTCTCAACGGTAGTGGCCGTCTCGTGCCCGACGTTTCGCTCGAGGCCGACACCAGCTACCCGATTGCCACCTACTGTTCGAGCGGATGTCAGTCCGTTGGGTGGCAACCCGGCAGCGGGACGAGTGCGGCGGCGCCGCTTCTCGCCGGCGGGATCGCGCTGGCGAACGAGGTAGCCCTCTCTCAACACTACGGATCGCTCGGGCTGATCAACCCACTCCTCTACCAACTCGGCCAGACCCGGTCGAGCGCTCTGCGTGACATCACTCGAGGCAACAACGACGTGTATGGGCTGGGCTGTTGTGCCGCTGGGCCCGGCTATGACGAGGCCAGCGGATGGGGGTCGGTGAACTTCTCGCAATTGATCGGGGCCGCAGACGCTGTTGCAGCACGCTCGTAGTCCCGGGCGACTGCCTCGGACGAGGACACGGCCGTGTTGGCTTCGGAAGGGTGGACCCCACCGGTCGAGGACCAACTGGTCAAACGATGCGGTGCGCGGTCGCGGCAGGCAACGTCACTGCCATGGTCATCGACATCACGGAGACCGATGGACGGAGACCTGCATCTCGGCCTAGCCTGGCCAGGTTCATCCAGAGTGACCTGAGGGACCTGGCCCGTTGACGGTCCGGCAGCCGGCGTTTGCACGGTGCCAATGCCAGGATCGATGAGGAGGCCCAGATGGCGCCGGATGTCAGCCGCAAAGGGCGCGTGGGCAGTTCTCTGTCCCCAACGCCGAGACGGGGATCAGATGAGAGTGCCACAGGGGGCGGTGGCGTCAAGATCCGGAGCGTCACCATCGGCGACGCCGACGACATTGCCGCCCTCCACGCCGACAGCTGGCGCAGGAACTATCGCGGCGCCTATCCCGACTCGTTCCTGGACAATGAAGTGTTTGACGATCGACGGGACGCGTGGAGGGCGCGCCTGACCCGGCCCGAGCCGGACAATCGGACAGTCGTCGCTGACCTCCGTGGCGAGATCGTCGGCTTTGTCCACGCCAACCTCGATGATCACCCGGTATGGGGCGCCCTTGTTGACAATCTCCACGTAGTCAACCGCTTGAGGCGAAGGGGGATCGGTAGCCTCCTATTGGCGGCCAGCGCCCGCTCGGTGATCGATCTCGAACCAACAGGACGGCTTTACTTGTGGGTGCTGGAGCAGAACACGGACGCCCAGGCCTTCTATGACCAACGAGGTGGCCAGTGTGTCGAGCGCCAGAGTCGGGATCCACTACCTGGGTTCCGGTTGCGGTATGCATGGAGCAACCCGGTTCAACTCTCAGAGGGCAGTGAGACGGCCCGACAGGGATCGGGCCGGGATCCGTTGCAGCCAGCATCTCGGGTCGGGAGGTCATGGTGACATCGGAGAATGCGGCGCCGTTCGAGCCCGAATCGGTTGGGGCCGCCTATGACGTCGCAGCAGATGACTATGTTGCAGCGTTCGCCGATGACCTCGACCGCCTCCCGATCGACCGAGCGGTGCTCGATGTGGCCGCCGAACTTCTCAGCCGGAAGCATCCAGTTCTTGACATCGGATGTGGACCCGGCCAAGTGTCAACGTACCTCGCCGACCGGGACATCGAGGTGATCGGCATAGACCTTGCCCCGAGGATGCTCTCATTGGCGGCACAACGGACGCGACATGGCAGATTCGTCAACAGTGACATGCGAGCGCTTCCCTTCGGCTCCCAGCTGTTCTCTGGCGCAGTCGCCTTCTACTCGATTCAGCATCTTCCCCGATCGGCGTTGGGGGATGCGCTCAGCGAGATCCGCAGAGTCCTGGTGCCCGATGGGACCTTGGTGGTGGCCACGCATTTGGGACAGGGCGAGGTCTACGTCGATGAGTTCCTGGGTCACCGGATCGATCCAGTGGGGGGGACGCTGTACACCGAAGAAGAGCTTGGTCTCGTGTTGGAACGACGTTCGTTTCGAGTGGAGCACGTCCGGAGACGGGGACCGCTGGCTCACGAGCACCAGTCTGAGAGGGTGTACCTGACCGCACGGCGCGACGATAGCTAGCGTCGACCTCAGGGCCTACATCTGAACGATCATCGAACGGACTGTTTCGAGTAGCCGTGACCTGCCCGGGTAGCGCGACCGGGAGCCGACGATCTGGGCCAGCTCTGAATAGCGCAACGACGCCTATGTGTGTTCAGTCAACTCGATCACGTTGCCGTCGAAGTCCCCATAACGTGCGCTGCGACCCCAGGGCTCCGTACGCGGCTCGTGGAGAAGGCGAGCGCCTGCATGCATCGCCGCGGCATGAGCGTCGTCGATGTCGTCAACAGAGAGAGTGATCTGCGCACCCGAGGTCGGGTGCCCCTTCGCCGGATAGAGGGCGAAGTGAAGGTAGGCCCCTTCTCTCCAGGAGATTTCTGCGTGCCTTCCGCCAATCCAACGGTCGTCGACCCCATTGTCGCCGCCATGGAGGTCTAGGCCGAATGCCTCCCGGTAGAGGGCCACCGATCTGTCGAGGTCGGAAACCTCCAAGATGATCGCCACCAGCCGACCGAATTTGTCCACCCGTTGACCCTACCGTGAGCGTTGCTGGCCGATCGCCGCACAATGGCTGCGGTAAGGAGCAGCGATGTCATTCCTGTGCGGCACTCAACGATCTCACGCCATTCCAGGCCCCGACGGCCCGAAGAGACTCGGGTTCGGCCAAGGGGTCAACGATCAATGCGAAGTAGATCAGTGGATCGCCGTGCCACGGACACCCACGGTCGGGCGGTTCCGGATGCTCTCCTCAGCCGGGAGGTACCATCAAGCTGTTTGCCCTCGCCACAGCCCCGAACCACGATGCGCTTGGCTTGGGACGGCGGGCGAACGTCTCCCGATCGACGCTGTGGAGTCCGAACTTGGGGCCAAACCCGTGGGACCACTCGAAATTGTCGAGCAGGCTCCACACGAAGTACCCACGGATGTCCACGCCGTCGTCCAGAGCCTGCCGCACACCACGCAGGACCTCGCCGAGGTAGGCGATGCGCTCGGCGTCGTCATCGGTGGCGATCCCACTCTCCGTCAGCAGCACCGGTACGCCGGTCATCGCCGCTGCTCGCCGGGCACAGTGCTCGACCCCGTGCGGCCAGTACTCGTAACCCATTTGGGTGATGGGCACTCCCGGTTCGTTGGGAGCCTGGCCTTCCGGCCCGAAGTGCACACGTGAATAGCACTGGACCCCGATGAAATCGTCCCCCTCGGTGGCCCGAAAGAACGTGTCTTCCAGTACCTCGCGGGCCGCGTCGAGCACGCCTTCCCCGCCCGGGTCGGCCACCATCTCGTCCATGGACAAGGTCAGGCCTACGTGGAAGTCGCCAGGCCCCGACCGCAGGGCGTCGACGCCCCGACGGTGTGCTCGCACCACGGCCTCGTTGATCGCCTGGTGGTGGGCGAAGTCGTCCTTCATCTCGGATGAGGAGGACCCAAGGTCGTAACCCCTGACGCCGATGAGGTTGAGCTCGTTGATCGTGCACGCCCAGCCGATGAGGTCGCCGAGATGAGCTCCGGCCCGGGCCACGAAACGGGAGAACAGCTCCGGCGCGTCCGGCGGCTTCCCACCCACCGCGCCGGGCAAACCATACCGGAGTCGTGAAATGGTGGAGGGTCACCACGGGGACGATGTTGCGTTCGCGGCACGCCGCGCAGATCCGCCGGTAGTAGTCCATTGCGGCCTTGGAGAACTCGCCTTCGGCAGGCTCGATCCGGCTCCACTCGAGTGAGAACCGGTAGGCCCCGAGCCCCATGGCTGCAATGAGCTCGACATCCTCCGGCCAGCGATGCAGCGAATCACATGCGTCCCCGCTGGACTCGGAGTAACCCGAGTCGAGATCGTGCTCCCGTGCCCACGAATCGTTGTTGACGTTGCCACCCTCGACCTGATGAGCGGCGGTCGCCGCGCCCCAGAGGAAGCCCTCGGGGAAGCTGAGCTCCGCTGAAGCGGTGTCGGCTCGGCCCACGACCTATCACTGTAGCGCCCCACGTTCCCTGAGTCAGCGGACGGTCGCCGCCGTGACCCCGCACTCCCATTGGTGAGGCCATCGTGGGCTCGTACCCGATCTGATCACCCGAAGCGATCGAATCAGCCTGGGAGCCCGGCTCGTGAGGAGAGCGCCGACGCCGATCTGAGGCACTACGTTGTCAGCCGCTCCCATTGGCGTCAGAATCGGGAAATGCTCACTCGGTCATCCGGACTCCTGAGTCTCCGTCCCAATCCGGCCCCCGCTTCGGTGCAACGCCTCCAGTCGGATGGATACGTGGTACTCGACGGTGTGTTCGTCGAAGGGCAGATTGCAGCGCTGCGTGCCGATGTCGAACGGGTCTTCGCGGAGTACGCACCTGATGAGCGTGGAGATTCCCCCGAGCAATCAGCCCCATTTCGCTACGAGATGCTCAATCGCAGCGGTGTCGTGCAACACGCGATCGGCCACCCTCGGATCCTCGAGGTTGTCGAGCCTCTGTTGGGAGAGGACTGCCACGTGATCGCCAATACCGCCTGGCGGCAACCGCCGGGTGAGAACGACCACCTCGGGCGTTTCTGGCATATCGACGCAGGTCCGCACGTCCCTCGTGATCCCAGTGTCCCCTGGGACGCCCGTATCCCGTATCCGATGTTCGCCATCGCGTCACACCTGTACCTCTCGGACTGCCCCATCGAGGCCGGCCCGACTGGGCTGATTCCCGGAAGTCACACGTCGGGACAGGCGCCACCGATGGAACGGCTCACCGATGACGACCTCGAGTGGAATGGCCAGGGCATCGTTCCCATCGTGGCCCGGGAAGGTGACGTTGCCCTCTTTTCCTCGGACATCTGGCATCGGCGGATGTCGCCTGGGCCCGGCGATCCGGGACGGATGTTCGTCCAGTGCCACTACGGGCGTCGCGATATCGCCCAACGGATCCGACCTACGTCCTCGGTCAACCACCTCTCGGTGGAAGCGTTGGCGCGTGCCCGGACGCCGAGAGAGAGAACTCTGCTCGGCTACCACCCGCTGGGGTTCTACGACGGGTGACGCTGCCCATCGGCATGGTCACCCAGCGGGGGAGGGGTGCGAAGGGCTGAACCGAGACCCAACACGTTGCCGGCGGAGGGCGTCCGGGGGTCGACTTGCACAGTGTCGATGGCGGCGAGTTGACCCGTAACTTGACCACCTGGTACTCCGTCGGCCCGTACCGCTTGTCGGGCCCGTAGCTGAGGACGGTCGACCAGGTGCCTGGGAAGTCGGTGATCTTGGACATGGCGGTGACGAAGGTGCGCCGATTGAGATCGGGCCCGGCATTGTCAGCCGCGGTGGCGAAGAGGTCGATGGCCTGGCACCAGCCCGCAATCGGACCCTGCTCTTCGATGTCATCGTTCATGTTCCCCGGTGGTATCTGGGGATAGGCATTGTGCCAGACGGTCCAGCACTTGCGGACCCCGGGATCGTAACCGCCCTGGCTCTGGGGACGGGGGTCGTCGATGCCCCCGAGGGTCTCGGTGGTCAGCCCCTCCTGCCCGTCGAGGGCTTTGGCGTAGGGGACGGGCAGGAGCCCGAGCGACGACTCGATGCTCCCCTCGTAGTCGCTCAGGAGGAGTTTGGGGAAGTACTCCTGAGAGGTCTCGGCCTGGAGCACCGGGTAGAAGACATTGAAGGGCATCAACGGGATGACCGAGGTGACCCCGGCGCTGCGGAGCTCCTGGATGACCAGGGGGGCCTCCGTGCCGGTGGTGGCGGTGTCATCGGGATCGGCGTCGATGGTCTTGACCACCGGGGTGATGCCGGCGGTGCGCAGGTCTGGAAGGAGATAGTCGTCGAGGGCCGCCTGGTCCGAGGCCCGGTTGCCGGCGATGACCCCCACCTTGACGGTTCCCCCGATCAGGTGGGCACTCAGTCCCCAGTTCACCACCGCCTGGAGGATGCTCGCCTGGTCGGGGCCGGTCCACCACAGATAGGGCGAACCCTGGTTGGTCCAGTTGGTGACGGTGCTCCAGGCGCCGATGAAAGGGGTGTGGCCCTCCTGGGTGATGCAGAGCTGGTCGTCCCCCGTCCAGTCGCCCAAACCGTCCAGCACGGCGAAGGCGGCCGGCGATCCTTCGGTCCAGGTCTTGCACAGGGCCCGCATCGACGTCTCGTTGGTCGGGTCGAAGGTGGTGATGATCGGGTTGATCTTGCGGCCGTGGATTCCCCCGGCATCGTTGATCTGCTTGACGAACAGTTGGATTGCCTTGGTCTGCTCTCCGAACTCGGCGTCGCTGGCGAAGCCCTCCTTTCCGGCCAACGAGTTGAGGGATACCACCGGGAACACGACATTGATGGTCGAGGTGGTCACCCCGCGGGACGAGGTACTCGCCGTGCTCACCGAACTGGGACCGCTGGTCGAGGTGCCTCCTGCTGCCGTCGACGTCGACGGTGCTTGACGGAGACGGCGAAGAACTACAGGCGGCGGTACCAACGATGACGGCACCCACCACTAGGGCTCCTGCGCTGATCCGCATGGGACGGTGGCGCCGCACGGTCCCGTCCTCGTGACCGAATCACTCGTTCCGTCGGATTCCAGCGGTTGAGCCCGCTCATCTGCATCGCTCCTTCGAGTGCCCCGGTTCATGCCGTCGATAGCACCGACTCGGCTGGTAACCCACACATGCCGGCCACACTCTAAGTGCCTTTGGCCGGCAGAGTCGGTACGGGTCGGATCAGGCGTCGCCCCCGCCCCAGCCTCCTCCACCAGGGTTGTGAACAGGTTCTCAAGCGACGTTCGATCAGCGTCTACACGTGCTCGATGCCCGGAGACCTGAGCATGTCCCGCTGCTGCGCGGTGATGTCCGGATACGCCGTCGGGTCGTAGAGGGTCCTCGACCAGGCCAGAGGCCTCGGGCTGTACTTGTAGAACACCGTACGACGCTCGTCGCGCCCTTGCCAAGGCAGCGTCCCATGGGTCAGTGCCTCGGTGAAGACGATGGCGCTTCCCGGAGGTCCGGAGACTCTTCGGACGCACGGGTGCGGGTCGGCGAGGTCCTTCCAGTTGTCGGGAAAGGCAAAGGCCGATTTGTGGCTCCCTGGGACGCAGGCGAAGCCACCGTCGTCAGGACCCACGTTCTTGAGGTTGTAGGCGACGACGACCAGACCGCTGTGGAGCTGCCCGTCACCGCTCCAGTAGTACTCGCCGGGACGAAATGGAACCGCTCCGCCGTGCAGTCCGGTGCCGATCGGCCCCATCCCCGAGCGAATGAGGTCGACGTACTCGTGGTCCAGCCGGAACTCCTTTCCGAGCAACTCCTCGAGGATCGGGCAGGACCGGTGCATTGTCGATCAGGTCTCGGAAGGAGCGGCTCCGGGCCAGCAGTTCGAACCACCGATGAGTGGTCTCCTTGCCGCCCATCTCCCGCTCGGCCATCTCGTCGATGACCTCATTGAGCTGCTCGACGGCCTCCGCGGAGAGGGCGTCCGGAACGCTCAGGTACCCCTGCAGGTCGAACAGGTAGCGGTCCCGGTAGCGCACGACTCTCCTCCTTCGGACGTCCGCTGAAACTACCACCGAGTGAAGCGATCTTGGCCGCCGTCGACCGGCCGTCAGGGGCTTGTGGTCAGTGCGGCGAGCAAGGTGGTGCGTTCGCCTGTCTTCGACGTGTCGTCTCCTCTGCGTCGCCCGCACGCACGCTCGACCCTGACCGGCGCCTCACCGGTGCCTCGCCTGTTCAGCCGCCACTGGTCATAGTGTGGCGGGCATGGCAGCCCGTCGCGTCGCAATCGTTCCGCACACTCACTGGGACCGTGAGTGGTACAAGTCCTACCAGGAGTTTCGCCTGAATCTGGTCGACATGTTCGACACCCTTCTGGCTCTGCTCGAATCCGACGACAGCTATCCCTACTTCATGCTGGACGGACAGATGGCCGTCGTCGACGACTACCTCGAGGTGCGGCCCGAGAACGAAGAGCGCATTCGGGCGCTGGCAACGGCCGGGCGCATCAGCATGGGGCCGTGGTACATCCTGATGGACGAGTTCCTGGCCTCGGGCGAGACCATCATCCGCAACCTGCAGATGGGTCTCCGCCGCGCCGTCGGCCTTCGGTGGCGCCATGGACGTCGGCTACCTGCCCGACATGTTCGGTCACATCGCGCAGATGCCGCAGATCCTCCGACTGGCCGGATTCACCGACGCGGTGGTCTGGCGAGGCGTGCCGTCGACGGTCACCAAAAACGGATTCCTCTGGGAGGCACCCGATGGATCCACCGTGCGGGCGGAGTACCTTCACGACGGCTACAGCAATGGGGCCACCCTCCCTGATGACGCCAAGGCACTTGTGCAACGTGTGGCCGGCCATCTCGAAGAGGTCGGGGATCTGGTCATCGATGACCTGTTGTGCATGAACGGCTCTGACCATCTCATGCCCCAGCCTTGGCTGGGCCGGGTCGTGGCCGAGGCCAACGACCTTCAAGATGACTTCTCCTTCGATATCACCTCCCTACCCGAGTACCTGGCCACCGCACCGACCAACGGCCTGGAGCGCTGGAAGGGAGAGCTCCGCTCGGGCTTCCGCGCCGACATGCTGATGGGTGTCACGTCGAACCGGGTCGACGTAAAGCGCCTGGGTGGATTGGCCGTGCGCGAACTGGAGCGGCGAGCGGAGCCTCTGGCCGCGCTCTTCCAGAGGCCGTCGGAGTGGCCAAAGCGTCAGCTCGAGCTGGCCTGGAAGGAGATCGTGCGCAACTCGGCCCACGACTCCATCTGTGCCTGCTCGATCGACGATGTCGTCGATGCCGTCATGCACCGCTACGCCGAAGCGCGCACCATCGCCAGCGGGAGTGGCCGAGCGGGCCACCAAATCGCTGGCGCGATCGCTGGCCGAACCCGGCTCCTATGTGCTCAATCCGGCCCAGCGTGCCCGTTCGGGTGTCGTCGAGTTGGTGGTCGGGGCAGTCGAGCCACCGACGGCGGATGTGCAGGTGCTGTCGGAACGTACCGAGCCGCCCGCATGGGATGGTGCTCGACGCCGACACGGTCCGCACGATCCTCGGGATGCTCCAGAGCCCGCAGATCGACCACGACTCGTGGCTGCAGGACATCGTCATCGAGGAGGACGACGACGTGCATCGACATCACCTTCTCGGTGGGACCCGAAGAGCGTCACGACGCACCCATCGCCCAGGCCAAGCGGGACATCTACGCCCGCATCGAGGCACGGCCCGATGCCGTGATCCGGTTCGGCTTGAACGAGCCGCCCATTCGGCGCATCGCCGCCCGGGTGGCCGAGGTGCCTGGCTACGGATGGCAGCCGTTCGAACCGGTGGCGTTGACCCACCCGGTAGAAGCCAGCGCATCCGGAGAGTCGGTATCGCTCTCCAACGGTCTGGTGTCCGTCGACGTTGACGAGACGCTCGGCTCGTTCTCCCTCAACGGGCGGGCAGGCTATGGCCGGCTGGTCGATGGCGGGGACCTGGGCGACTCGTACAACTACTCCCCACCCCGCCAGGACGCCATCGTGGACACGCCGAGCGCGGTGGCGGTCCGCATCGCCGAGCAAGGACCAGTGCGGGCGCAGGTGGTGATCACCGCCAGCTACCTCTGGCCCGATCATGTCGACGGCAGCTCGCAGGCCCGGGTCGGGGAGCGATCCGTGGAGGTCGAGACGTCGATCGAGCTCAGAGCGGACGAGCCGGCGGTACGGGTGACCACGTCGTTTGTGAACCCGAGCCGCGACCACCGCCTTCGAGTGCACCTGCCACTGCCCGAGCCGGCCCGAACGTCACAGGCCGAATGCGCGTTCGCCGTGGTCGAGCGGGGGCTCACGGCCGAGGGCCGTCCGGAGGAGTTCGGCCTGCCCACCGCCCCGGCCCGTCGCTTCGTATCGGCGGGGAACCTGACCGTCGTCCACGATGGCGTCTGCGAGTACGAGCTCATTGACATCGCGGCCACCCCCCTCGGCGATGCCGCCTCGACGATCGCGTTGACCGTACTGCGCTCGACCGGCATGCTGTCGCGGGCCGGGCATGGCCTATCGGCCCTTCCCGGCTGGTCCCTTGACCCCGGTCGAGGGACTCCAGATGGCCGGACGTCCGATCTCGTTGCACTATGCGCTGGCGGTCGGCGTCGACGATCCCTACGCCCTTGCCGACGACATTCTCCTGCCGCTCGAGGTGTTGGCCAGCCCGGGCGGGGGCACTCGTCCATCGACCGGGAGCGGGCTGAGCATCAGCGGCGCCGAGGTGAGCGCCGTTCGTCGGGATGGTGGGGTGCAGGAGGTCAGGGTGTTCAACCCTCGGCCTGAACCGACAACGGTCATCATCGCCGGACGGGCCGGCTGGCTGGTCGACCTGCGTGGCTATCCCACCGGCCCGTTCGAGGATTCCTTCGAGCTACGCCCGTTCGAGATCGCCACCGCCCGGCTGCAGAGCACCTAGGCCGACGAGGCGGTGGCTCGCTCACGAGTCGAGGAACCGCAGCACGGCCAGGACGCGACGGTGGTCGGATTGGGAAACCGGGAGATCGAACTTGGTGAAGATGTTCGCCACGTGCTTCTCCACCGCACCGTCGGAGATCACCAGCGCACCGGCGATGGCCGCGTTGGAACGGCCCTCGGCCATGAGGGAGAGCACCTCCTTCTCGCGGGCGCTCAGCACGGAGATCGAGTCGGTGCGCCTCGACGCTCCGAGGAGTTGGGTGATGACTTCGGGGTCCAGCGCCGTCCCGCCGTTCGCCACCCGGACCAGGGCTTCGACGAAGTCACTCACGTCGGCCACCCGATCCTTGAGCAGGTAGCCGATGCCGGCCGCGTCGTCAGCCAGCAGGTCTGCCGCATAGCGCGTCTCGATGTACTGCGAGAAGAGGAGTATCCCTAGGCCTTCGTGGAGGCGCCGCAGCTCGATGGCGACGCGCAATCCCTCGTCGGTGAAGGTGGGAGGCATGCGGATGTCCACGACGGCGACGTCCGGGCGGTCGCGCTCGATGGAGCGGCGCAGGGATTCGGGATCGCCCACGGCTCCGGTGATGGCAAAGCCCCGATCGACCAGCAGCTGGACGAGACCGTCGCGCAGGACGGCCGAATCCTCGGCGATGGCCACGCGAAGGGGGGCAGTCATCTACGCGTGAAGCGGTAGGTCCACGGTGACCACCGTAGGGCCCCGGGGAGGGCTGGCGATGTCGAGGCGACCGTCCACCGCGTGCACGCGATCGGTCAGTCCCACCAACCCGCTCGACGAGGAGCCCAACCGTGAGAGTTGTGCCCCGCCCATGCCATCGTCGCGAACGACGAGGCGCAGCCACCCCCCGTGCTCCATGCAGCTGACGCTGGCACGCGAGGCATGGGCATGCTGGGCCACGTTGGCCAGCAGCTCGGCGACACAGAAGTAGGCGATGGCCTCGATGGCCGGGGTGGGCCGACCCTCCAGCGAGAGCGTGAGCTCGGTGGGGATGGTGCTGCGCGCCGCCAAGGTGGCGAGCGCCCCTTCGAGCCCGGTATCGAGCGCCGGGGGATGGATGCCGCGGGCCAGGTCCCGCAACTCGACGATGGTCTCTTTGGCACCCCGGTGGGCGTCGTCTACCAGCTGGCGCACCTGGTCCAGCTGCCGCACCAGGTCGGGATCGGGCTCCTCGTCGTTGGCCAGCGTCTCGTATTCCGCCAGCTTCTCCTTGGCCATCCCGAGGCGCATGGCCAAGGCCACCAACTGGGCTTGGGTGCCGTCGTGCAGGTCGCGCTCGATCCGCCGCAACGTCGCCGCCGAGGAGTCGACGGTGTGGGCCCGGGCCTGCTCGAGTGAGCGCACCCGCACCGTCACCGGATCGGGCGAAAGCAGGACTCGCAGGACCCGCCGGTCGACGTAGACGACGGCCCGCATGGCCCACGGCGCGGCAAAGAAGAAGACCACCCCGGCCAGGAAGACCCCCACCTCATAGAAGAAGCCGATCTGGCCGCCGGAGAAGAAGTTGTTCGGGGAGATGAGACGGGGCAGCCCGTAGACGGCCGGGCTGTTCCCTGACCCTCCCCATACCGGGAAGGTGAGGCAGAAGAATGCGTCCCACCAGAAGGCGAAGCCGACCAGGATGCCGATGAACGTCATGGGTACCTTCAGCCCCACGTAGGCCATCGACCGCCAGCCGGTACGGTCTCGGAGGGAGGACTGGAGCCATCCCAGAAAGCCCGGGCGGGGTGAGAACGGGTCGGGCTCCTCGATCTCCTCGCCCAGGTAGGAACGAGCGAGCTGGCGATGGAGCCCCCCGAACCCGCGGGCACCGCGGACCGAGAGGGCGATGATGCCCAACCCGAAGAAGGTGATGGCCAAGACCATGCCGGCGGACAGGGTGACCACGACGAAGACGATGCCGAAGAAGGCCAGCAGCGCACCGATGGAGAAGAATGCCAGTTCCGACCAGGTCCGCTTGGTGAACGGCTCCCTGACGATCGTACGGGCGATGGCCCGGACCTGATCCTCGCGGGCTCCCGCCACCGCGGTCAGGATCTCCCTGAACCGGCTCCGTACCTGTACCCCATCGTCTTCCATCTCGACCTCCATCATGCTTCACGGTGAGCGATCACCAGACCTCCGGCGACCAGGGTGATGGCGCAGTAGAAGACCATCCACAAGAAGCCGGTCGCCGGAGAGAGCTGGCCGGCCTGATGGACGACGGTGGCCACCGAGTTGGCCAGGATCAGCTCGGGAGTGAATCGGCCGGGGTTCCCCTGCGCGGCCAGGGGCTGGAGGACGAGGGGCAACAGGAAGAGGATCCCCACGAACGCGGCCAGCGCTCCTGCCGTGTTCCGGATGATCAACCCGAGCCCCAGGCCGAACAGTCCCAACAGAGCCAGGTAGGCGCCCGACAGCACCAGCGCAGTGAGGACCCCCGGCTGTCCGATCGCCGCGGTCGGCGCGTGCCCCGAGAGGAGGCGCTGCCCGAGCAGGAAGCAGGCAAAGGTCATGACTTCCCCCACCGCCAGGGACACGGCCCCGACCACCAGCCCCTTTCCGGCCAGGAACAGTGGGCGGCGCGGGGTGGCCGCCAGTGAGGCGCGGATGGTCCCGCTGCCGTACTCGCCGGTGATGGCGAGAACGCCCAGCACTCCGATAGCGAGTGATCCCAGGGCCAGCCCGGTCAAGGACACATTGGTCGGATCGAAGCCGTCGAACCCTCCGCCTCCCTGTCGCTGGACGTTGTTGGTGGCGAGGAACGTGACCACCAGGCTCCCGGCCACCACCGCCAGCATGGTCCATTTGGTCGAGCGCAATGAGCGCAACTTGATCAGTTCGGCGCGCACAACCTGCGCTATCCCGTACCGGCTCCGTCGGGGACCCCGGACCAGGCCCGCGGTTGGACCATGACTCGAGACCGGCGGTGCGGAGAGACGGATGAGATCGGGCATGACTGGTTCCCTTCTATTCGGTTCGGTGCAACCGGCTCGACCGGTCGCAGGCGAACGGCTCAGTTCGACCCGGGCGATCCCGCCGCCGCGCCAACCCCGGTCGCGGCATGCGTCCGGAACTCGACGGCATCGTGGGTCATCTCCATGAAGGCGTCCTCGAGCGAGCCCCGCAGCGGCGACAGCTCGTGCAGGGTGACGACCCGGTCAGCCGCCAGCTCGCCGATCTCGACCGCGGTCAGGCCGGTGGCCACGATGGAGCCGTCGTCCTCCACCTGCACCGTTGCTCCGGCGTCGTGGAGGGCGGTGACGAAGCGGTCGGTCGTCGGTGTGACCAGTCGCACCGCATCGAGCCCACTCTGGGACGTGAACTCGCTCACGCTCGTCTCGGCGATGAGGGTGCCCCGGCCGATCACCACCAGCCGCTCGGCGGTGAGGGCCATCTCGTTGATCAGGTGGCTGGATACGAACACGGTTCGCCCCTGAGCGGCCAATCCGCGCAGGAGTTGTCGGGCCCACCGGATTCCCTCGGGATCGAGGCCGTTGATGGGCTCGTCGAAGAGCAGGACGCCCGGGTCCCCGAGCAGGGCGGTGGCGATTCCCAGCCGCTGCCCCATGCCGAGCGAGTACTTACCGGCACGCTGGTGGGCCACGTCGGTGAGCCCGACGATGTCGAGGACTTCATCGACACGGGCACGGGCGATGTCGTTGGACGCGGCCAGGTAGGCCAGGTGCTCGTGGCCACTCCGCGCCGGGTGGTACGCCCTGGCGTCCAACAGCGCTCCCACCTCACGCAACGGCCACGCCAGCTCCGCGTACCGCTTCCCGTTCACAAACGCCGTCCCCGACGTGGGATTGTCGAGACCCATGATCATTCGCATGGTGGTCGACTTACCCGACCCGTTGGGCCCGAGGAACCCGGTGACCACACCGGGACTGACCTCGAAGCTCAAATGGTCGACGGCGAGACTCTTGCCGTACCGCTTGGTCAGCCCTTCAGCAACGATCATGCTTCTACGGTACGGAAGCGCAGCCTCGATGAGAATGCCGCTACCGGGCGTTTCCGAGTGGGGCTATCCCCCCTCTTGGTGCGGGGGAAGGACGGACCGGAGACCGCTCAGTGGCGACGGGATCGCCAGATGTCCGAGCGGAAGGCCACGTCCACGGTGACCTCTCCCTCGACGCCCAGAAGCTCGGCCAGGAGCCTTCGTGCCTCGGCGATCACTCCCTGGCGGGTCTCCTCCGGCATGAGGATGACCCAACTGAGGGTGCCCAGCAGGCCGATGAGCTCGTCGGCGTTGAGGGCCACATCCCAGGTGAACACCTCGAGCTCGGGTTGCTCGAAGGGGACGCCGTCGGGGATCTCGAGGCTGGAGACAGGACGGAGCGCGTCCCCCATGATCAGGCCCGCGAACCGACCAGCCGGTGAGCCACCCTTCCCTCCGTCGGAGGGCGCGGTGTCACGGCGAGACTGCTCGGCCAGGAGGGCCTGGGCCTGGGTGATGAAGGTGCCCTCGGGATCGGGACCGGCCCACAGCACGCCCAGAGTGCCACCGGGAACCAAGACCCGACCGACCTCCACCAGGGTGGGCACGGTGTCCATCCAGTGCCACGAGGAGGAGGCGAGCACGGCATCGGCACAACAGTCCGGCATCGGGATCGACTCCCCGCGACCAGCCAGGGCCCGGATGCCGGGGACCTCCTCGACCAGCACGGATCGCATGCGGTCGTCGGGCTCGATGGCCACGACGTCGTCGGCCCGGTCGATCAACAGACGGGTCAGGGCACCGGTGCCGGCTCCGAGGTCGACTACCGTGCCGACCCGTGTCGGGAGCAGCCAGTCAACCGCTGCCACCGGTGGCCCGGGACGGTACCGCTCGTAGTGTGAGGCCACCGCCCCGAAGCTTCCCGATCGCTCCGCCTTGACCTCGGGGGGCAGATGGGACAGGGGGACGCCGGGGTTGATGGGAGTGGGGTCGGTCACCATCCGAGACTAACGGAGGTGGTCGGCGGTGGACACGGCCTGGGCGGCGCCTGGCGCCGGTTGGTGCCAGCCGATCAGGGGGAGGCGAATTGGGGGAGCCACGGTGCCGTGGCGTCGAGCAGCTCATCGGTCATGGCCACCACCTGCTCGTAAGGCAGCCGGCCGGCCAGCTGGTCGGTGAGCATGGCCTCGATCACCCGGGTCCGGTTGCCGGTCAAGGCGGCGTCCACGGTGAGCTCCTGGGAGGCGGAGATCCGGTGGAGGTACTCGCCGAGCACCGATTCGACCCGGACGGTGTCGCGCGGCCAGAGCCCGGATTCCCCGGTCACCCCGATGCACTCGACCACGACGTCGTCGGGGAGATTCTGGACCTGTCCGTGATTCGGCAGGTTCATCGGGAGATGCCGTTCCGTGCCGGTGGCGATCCCTTCGATCAACTCGGCCACCAGCTCGCCCGACGGCCACGGCGAGATCTCGTCGCTGGTCAACAGCTCGGTCACCTCGCGGTCGTCGTCCTCCTTGTCCCGCTGGTGGCCACGCAACCCGTAGTGGTGCACGCCCCACTCCCGGCCGAAGTCCGAGGCGTCGGTGACGAACCCGGGGAAGAATTCGGCCACGTGGGTGTCGGACGCGCCGGGAAGCACGCCGAATCGACGAAAGAGCTCGAGTTTCAGGCGGTTGTTCGACACCACGTCGGCCTTGGTCCACGTCTCGCCGTCGGAAACCTTCTGCCAGTGCATTCCCTCCACCGGTGCCATCCAGATCGGTTCGGTGCCGCGGTCCCCGGGGTCGTCCAGCAGCGATCGGAGCATGGCGAACCCGTCGGCGCCGTCGATGTCGAGCGACGTCACCAGTGGGAGATGGTTCACCCCGGCCGACACCGGATCAACCGTGTGCATGGGAGCGTCGAACAGCAGGCTCATCGAGAACTTGAGGCCGACCAACTCGTTACACAGGCCCACCACCCGGATACCGGATTCTCGTCCGGCTGCCCGGCACAGTGCGGTCAGCGGATTGCTCACGTTGACCAGCAACGCTCCGGGGCAGTGGCGCTCCATGGCTCGGGCCACCTCGCTGACCACCGGAACACTGCGCAACGCCCGGGTGATCCCACCCGGGCCGACACTGTCTCCCACCGGTTGGCGAATGCCGTAGCGGGCGGGAATCTCGAGATCGTGGCGCATGCTGGCGAAGCCGCCCACGGAAAGGGCGATGATCACCACGTCGGCGCCGTCGAGTGCCCGGGCCAGGTCGGTGGTGGCGGTCACCGACAACCCGATGCTGCGGACCTTGGCCACGTGACTCCCCACCTCCTCCATCAGGGGAAGGGCGTCCGGGTCGGTGTCCATGAGGGTCACCTCGACGCCGCACAAGATGTCGGAGTTGGCGAAATCGACCAGGAGCCTCGGGGTCCAGTGCGTGCTGCCTCCGCCGACGATGGTGATCCGGGGTGTGCCCACCATTGGCACGGTAGCCGCCGCCATCCCGGCGTGCAGGGCCGGGTTCCAACGATGGGGGTCGACCCTCGTGGCGACCCGGGCAGGGCGGGAGTGGCCATGGCCGCGGCGGCGTCGCCGCCGCCATACGCTCGGGTGGATGCCGGCCGACGGGATCGACATCGTGCTGTTCGACCTGGGAGGGGTACTGGTCGACTTCGGGGGCGTCGGTGCCATGCGCGAGCTCGCCGGAATCGACAGCGACGACGAGCTCTGGCGACGGTGGTTGACATCACCCTGGGTACGCGCCTTCGAGCGGGGGCAGTGCTCGGCGGCCGACTTCGCCGTCGGCGTCGTCGACGAGTGGGGGATCGGCGTGCCTCCGGAAGCGTTCCTGGCCGAGTTCAGCGACTGGCCTCGTGGCCCGCTTGCCGGTGCCATCGACCTTCTCGCCACCGTGGGGGAGCGTGCACAGGTGGGCTGCCTGAGCAATACCAACGCACTGCACTGGGAGCGCCACTGTGCCACCTGGCCCATCTTCGACGAATTCGATCTCCGCTTCCTGTCCTTCGAGCTCGGTCTGGTCAAGCCCGATCCGGAGCTCTTCGCCGCGGTGGCCGACCTCGTCCCGGTGGACCGGGGTCGGGTGCTCTTCCTCGACGACAACGCCATCAATGTCGAGGCCGCCCTCGCCGCCGGACTGGTCGCCCACCACGTCCACGGGGTGTCCGGGGCCCGCCAGGCCCTCGTTTCGGCGGGCGTCCTGGACGGCAAACGGGCCGACAGACGGGCAGGGATAGAGGACAGGCAGGGATAGAACGGACAGACGGTAGGGATAGCACGGACAGACGGTAGAAAGGGACCCATGGACATCGGAGGGGAATGCGCGGGTTGACAAACCCAACGAATAGGTAGACAATGGGTTTGTGAAGTTGAATATGAAGGAGATCAACAAGCGGGTCGAGTGCGAAGCAGACGCCTACGCCCTCCTAGAGGAGCTCCGGTGGGGCAAGGGCAACGTCCTGTGCCCGCACTGCGGAAACACCAAGGCGTATTTCCTGAAGCCCGCTAACGGACGCTCACGGGCCACCGGTCCAAAGAAGACCATGAGTCAGCGTCGGGTGTGGAAGTGCGCTTCCTGCCGCAAGCAGTTCTCCGTACTCACCGGAACCATTTTCCACGGCACCAAGGTCTCGATTCGGATTTGGCTGACCGTCATGGTGCAGATGTGCAGCGCCAAGAATGGGATCAGTTCTCGCGAGGTCGAGCGGATGCACGGTGTCACTCCAGAGACCGCCTGGTTCATCCTCCATAGGCTCCGCGAGGCGATGACGCGAGACCCATTGGCGGGAGTGCTTCGGGGAGTCATCGCCGCTGACGAGACGTGGGTTGGTGGGTCGGTCTTGAACATGCACATGGACAAGGCAGACGCCCCACGGAAGATCACGCCAGGAGCGCCAGTGGCTCACTCCCACAAGACCCCCGTTATGGCGCTAGTCAATCGGACTACCAGCGAGGTGATTGCCCAGGTGACCACCTCCGTCAACAAGGACAACATCCGGAAGTTCATCGGATCGCACGTCGACATGGCGAACAGTGCCCTTCACACCGACGAGTCCTTGGTCTACACCGCCATTGGTGAGCACTTCCAGGCTCACGAAACGGTCAACCATTCCAAGCGCGAGTACGTGCGTGGGAATGTCACGAGCAACCAGGCTGAGAGCTTCTTTGCTCAACTGAAGCGGTCGATCGATGGCACCCACCACCACGTCAGCCCGGCCCACCTGCACCGCTAGGTCAACGAGTTCGCCTTCCGGTACTCCACCTGCAAGATGGAGGACGATGAGCGGCTGCAGACAATGGTCGACCAGTCGGCCGGGCGCCGGTTGACCTACAAGCCACTAACCCCTCGATAACCCATTACCCCTGGTGATCGCCGCCGTTTTCGCAATGGCTGGACAAATTGCCTGGTCATGGTACAATTTACTGCAGGTCGCGACTTGTTCGGGAATGGTGGACGACACCAGAATCGAACTGGTCTCCCTCGAGGCCCAAAATCCGGAGAGGGAACCATCCGTCGCCCGCTGGGTCGACGGGTAGGGGGTGATGATTCGACAAGTCCTTCCTCCCCTACCCGTACGACTCAGTTCTTTTCGAGCTCCGCCTTTACGCTCGCAACCTTGCCGATCCCCTCGAACAGAGCGGTGATCTGTTCTCCAGTGAGCATTGCGAGATCTTCGGCATTTACCGATATCTCAACGCTCAGCGACACCATGGGCATCGCGCCCAATGGGACGGTGGGCTTCGTGAACGATGGCGCCACCTCGGCGGCTGATTCCGCTGCCGCTGCCGGCGTATCTCCAGCGCCGCCGTCTGGCTTCACGGGATCGGTTGCGGGAGCGACCCCGACGATCTTGACCGTCTCCCCGTCCATGTTGATCAGGCCGACGTAGGAGAGCCATTCCAACAACTGTCCGTACTGAATCTTGTAGGTGGCATCTGTCTCCGCTACCCCTGCAAGGGTCTCAATGACCTGAGACCGTGAGGCATCGGGGGTGATCTCCATCTTCTCCCGTACGGCCTGAAAGAACCATGAATCCCTGAATGCTGGCGCCAATGTCTTAGGCGCTGACTCCGGATCAAAGGAGTACCTCCTCGCGAATTTCGAGAGCGATCTCCGTCGGCTTGTAGCCAGCCTTCCCTTCTCGCGTTACCAGTCCAACGGACGCAAAGAAGCTGTTGTTAAGCCCAGCGGTTGTCGCAGCGAGGTTGAGGTTGGCTCCGAGCTGGTCGGCGCTTACTGGCTCTGCACCGCCTCGGCTTAACGTGCAGACGGCACGCAAAGCCTTGACGGCGGTGTTGTGCTTCATCCGGTCGGTCGGCACGGGGAACTTGGGCCTCGCCTTGACCTTGGCCCGGAGTGCTATGAGGAGCAGGTGACTCATTTCACATTCGGAATGCCGACAACCAGGCCAGGTAGACTTGCCAGGTGCCACGGAACCAGCACCACCCCACTCCTGAGGAACGGGACGAACGGGTGAAGCTCGACCTAGATCCAGATGAAGCCATCAAGCTGATACTGGAAACTGGCGATGCCAGAGAGAGCGATACCGATACTGATGGTGGCCCTTAAGGAACAACTAAGTTGCCTTAGCGTTGCACTAGGAGGCCCGCTAAGGTGGTTGGTTCCACCAGACAGCGGGGTATTGCTGGTAGTAACTGCTGGTGAGTTGACGCTAGGAGGGCATTATGAGGAAACGACCCAGAGGCTGAATGAGATAATCGTCCGTCATTGACGGGCGATTATCGCGTTAGCCAGAAACTCCCAGTTGTCGTAGAGCTCGTCCTCTTCGCCGCGCTCGTCAATGATCGGTCCGGACCACTTCTCCCAGTAGAAGGTCACCGAGTTGCCTATCGTGATGTCAACTAGGTCAATGTCTAGACAGTCCTTCTTGACCAAGGCTCCGAAGTCCTCGAAGAAGTTGGCAAGCTTGAGCCACTCGTAGTACTTGTCCGAATTGGTGTCCCTTTCGTGCTCGTACTTCTGTCGAAATTGCTGGTCAGAGAGCGGTTTGATCTCTCGTCTCACCGCCACGATGACATCGTCGTCCCAGCGCCGGGCCATCTCGATGGCCAGGGCGATGAGTCGAACCTTCTCGGCCTCCTTCACTTGCTGCGCCGCAAGCTTGACCTGATCCAACGTCGAGCGCGCCCCGAGAATCACAAAAATCACACCGGCGCCGGCCAGTAGTGACCCCACTGCCGTGACCACTTCGGTCCAGTTGGGTCCGTAGTCCTTCAAGACGTAGGTCACCGTCGAGTTGCTGAAGTAGTGGGTGTACCTCGCAAGCCCAATAGCCGCCCACGCCAACTCCGTGCTCCACATGCCGCCCATTCTCAAAAAGCTAGCCCAGGCGCGCCCTCAACGTGGGTTTGTCAACCCGCGCATTCCCACCTCGACAGTACGTTTCGGGAGCCGCTGGTGTTCTTAGGCCACCTTGCCGCCCTCACCAGTCTGGAGTTGGTCACCGGGATCATCATCCTTCCCCAACGCCAGACCGCCCTGGTGGCGAAGCAGGCGGCCGAGGTCGACCTTCTGACCGAGGGCCGGTTCCGTCTCGGCGTGGGCCTCGGGTGGAACCCGGTCGAGTACGAGGCGCTGGGCCGGGACTTCACCACCCGGGGCCGGCGCATCGGGGAGCAGGTCGAGCTGCTCAGGCGACTGTGGAGCGAGCGGTCGGTGACCTACGCCGGAAGCGATGAGACGGTGACCGGGGCCGGCCTGTCCCCGCTGCCGGTGCAGCGGCCCATACCGGTGTGGTTCGGGGCGGCGTCGCCGCCGGCCTACCGCCGTGCCGGGCGCCTGGCCGACGGTTGGTTCCCGCAGGTGGCGCCCGGTCCCCGGCTGGACGAGGCTCGGGCCATCGTCGAGCAGGCCGCCATCGAGGCGGGGAGGGAACCCTCTTCGCTGGGCATGGAGGGCCGGATCAACTGGGGCGAGCAGGGCGCCCAGCAGTTGTCCGATCACGCCGATCGGTGGCGGGCGGCCGGCGCTTCCCATCTGGCCGTCAACACGATGAACTCCGGGTTGCACGGCGTGGACGGCCACCTCGAAGCGCTGACGTTGGGAGCCCAGGCCATCGGGCTCTGAACATCGCTCCGGCCCGGCGCCAGGACCGTGCTCGGTTGGCTGCAGGCAGTCGGGAGCGCTCACGAAGTCGACATAGCGTGGTGGTGTGGGCGATGACACCTGGGCCGGTTTGGCCGACCGATTTGCCGATGACGCCTATGCCTCGGTGAAGGGGTACGTGCGCACCTATGTGATGCACCATCAGCTGCTCGACCACCTGCCTGAGCCACCGGCCACGGTGCTGGATGTCGGCGGCGGCGCCGGCCATCAATCGTTTCCGCTGGCCCAGGCCGGCTACCAGGTGACACTGCTTGACCCATCGCCGGCGATGCTGGACAAAGCACGACAGCGGCTCCAGCGGCTGCCCGGGGAGGCCCAGCGTCGGGTGTCGCTCGTGCAGGCCGAGGGTGAGAACGCGGTCGAGGCGGTGAATGGCCGAGGCTTCGCCGCCGTGCTGTGCCATGGCGTGCTCGGGTACCTCGAGCAACCGGAGCCGTTGGTCGACCAGCTGTGCCAGTGCGCTGCTGCCGGCGGGGTGGTCTCGATCATGACCGGCAACGCCAAGACGATGGCGGTGCGCCCTGCCCTGGAACGGCGGTGGGTCGACGCCTTGGCCGCGTTTGACGCCACCCGCGAGATTGGGGTGCTGGGAGTGCCAGGCCGGGCCGACACGGTGGAGGAACTGAGCGAGCTGATCGGGAGCCGGGGCGTGGAGCCGCTGGGCTGGTACGGGGTATGGCTGTTCGTCGACTGGCTCGAATTCAGTGGAGCCGAGTTGGACCTCAGCGATTCGACGCAGGTGGAGGCGACGGCCGTGGTCGAGCTCGAAGCCAGCCGACGAGACCCCTACCGCCAGCTCAGTCGCGTCTTCCATCTGGTGGGACGCAAAGGGCTGGCCTGACCGGCGGGGGCCCCCGGTCCTCTGGGCCAGAGCCGGCTTCTTATACTGCCCGGGTGGACGCCACTACCGACGCGTTCGACCAGGCCATCGTCGAGCTCATGGCCCGGGAGTTCGACGAGTCCCCCCGCCTGGCCTCGGCGGTGGGCCGCGACGGCTTCGACGACCGGCTCGACGACCTCTCCGCCTCGGGATACCAGCGCCGCCTGCAGGAGGACGGTGCCTGGCTCCGGCGCTTCGACCGGTTCGATCCCTCTGGCCTCTCCGCCGATCAGGCCATCGACCGTGCCCTGGTCATCTCCCGTCTCCGACTCCGACGCTCCCTGGCCGGCTGGGAGGAATGGCGGCGGTCCCCCGAGGCATACCTCGAGACGGGCATCACCGGACTGTTCCTCATGGCCATGCGCCCGGAGGACGAGCTGACCGACAGCGCCGTCGCCCGCCTCCACCGGATCGGCACCGTGCTCGAGGACGCGGCGCGCAATCTCGACCCCACCCTGGCCAGCCGGCTGATCGTGGAGCGCGGCCTGGCCGAGTCCGCGGCCAACATCGGCTTCGCCCGTGACGAGGTGGCCCTGCTGGCATCCGAGCCGGCCAACCGCGAGCGGCTGCGGTCGGCAGGGGAGGTGGGCGCCCGCTCCTATGAGCGGTTCGCCGGGTTCCTCCAGGAGCTGGCCCCCCGGTGCGTGGGGACCTACGTGCTGGGCGAGGACCGGTACAACGATGTGCTCCAGAACGGGGAGTTGCTGGACACCGACGTCCGGTCGCTGCGCCAACAGGGGTGGGAGGAGTACCACCGGATTGCCGACGAGCTGACCGAGGTCGCCTCCCAACTGGCGGGTAGGACGGGCGACTGGCCCGCCGTGATCCGGGGCCTGCAGCAGGTGCATGCGCCGTCGATCGAGGAGATGCGGGCCGAGTACGAGGCGGCATGCGCCGGGGCCCGACAGTTCATGACCGAGCACGGTCTGGTCACCAACCCTCCCGACGAGCGATGCCAGGTGGTCCCCGCCCCGCCCGCCGTCCGGGCCACCCTGGCCGTGGCCTGTTACATCGCCCCCCCGATGTTCAAGCCGTCACGGGTCGGCCACTTCTTCGTGCCCTATCCGGTGGATGCGGGCGATCTCGATGAGGTCACCGGGCTCCTCGAGAGCAACGCCACCTATTCGGTTGCCACCACCGCGGTGCACGAGGCGTACCCCGGGCACCACTGGCACCTGATGACCATGAAGGAGGCGCGCCAGATCAGGCGCATCTTCACCTCGGACTACTTCATCGAGGGGTGGGCCCTCTACGCCGAGGGCATGATGCGCGACGCCGGCTTCTTCACACCCCGCCAGGTGCTGGGCCAACTCGAGGCCCGCTTGTTCCGGGCCGCCCGCATCGTCGTCGACACGTCGCTGCACACCGGGGAGATGTCGGTCGACGAGGCGGTGGTGTTCATGCACGAGAAGGCGTTGGTGCCGATGCCGACCGCCCGGTCGGAGGTCGCCCGCTACTGCGCCTGGCCCACCCAGGCGTCGGCCTATCTGACCGGGGCGATGGCCATCGAACGGGCCCGTGACGCGTGGCTGGCCACCGGCGCATCCCTACAGGAATTCCACGACGCCCTGGCCCACAGCGGTGCCATGCCGGTCCCGCTGGCCATGCAGGCGATCGGACTTCCCGGCACCGGTACCATCGGTGGGACGTGATGGGCCACGCCGGCCGAGCGGTGGCGCCGGACAGGTTGTGAAGGAGTCGCCGTGACTGACGCCGAGGAGTTCTGCCACCACCTGGACCAGGTCAACGAGGTGACGTTCTCCTCGGATGGGTGCGAGGACTGCCTGCGCGACGGTGGGCGGTGGGTGCACCTCCGGCTGTGCATGCTCTGCGGTCACGTGGGTTGTTGCGACAGCTCGCCGGGCAGGCACGCCACCGCCCACTTCGACGAGACCGGCCATCCCCTGATCCAGTCCTTCGAGCCGGGGGAGGACTGGTGGTGGTGCTACGTCGACGAGTTCGCCTTTGCCGTCGAGGGCGTCCCCAGCTTCGAGCATCCCTGATACGGGCTGCCGGGCGCCGGGCCGGGGCAAGGGAGGGATGCCGGCGCGGCATCTCCGGTCGGCGTCGCTAGGGTCCACCCCAGCGATGGACGAACCCCGAGCAAACGGCGCCGACCGGGCCCCCCGCGGCCACGGCCGGATACTGGTGGGCGCCGGTCTGGCCGCCCTCACCCTCGCCGGCTGCTCGGTCTTCGCCACGCCCCAGCCGTCACCGGTGCGTGACAACTCGTCCCTGGCACCTCCCGGTGACCTGGGCTACGTGGTGTGCCCCACCGCGGTCACCCCGGTCGAACTGGCCACCCACACCGCCGAGGCGGCCATCCACCTCCCCATCTCCGGGACCCCGGTGCTCGGCAACTTCGCCATCACCACCTCGGCCGATGGCCGCTGGGCCTACGTGGTGACCAGCGACGGGGTGATCCCGAGTTCACCGAACAGCCCTACCTCCGTGCCTCCGGTCACTACCGGCACCACCCCCACCTCGGCGGCCACCAGCACGGTGGCCCCGTCGACCCCTCCCTCGGGGGTCACCGTCCAGAACGTGGTGATCCCCATCAACCTGGTCACCCAACAGGCGGAGCGACCGATCAGGATCCCCGGCCAAGGAGGTACCCACGCCATCGTGGTGATGCCCGGCGGCAAGACGATCCTGGCGGCCAGTGGGAGCACCATCGTCCCGGTCGATGCGGTCACCCGGCAGGTTGGCGCCCCGCTCGACCTGGGGCCGGGCCGGACCATATTCGGCATGGCCCTCGACCCTGCCAGCACCATCCTCTATGCACTGGTGGCCGGCGCGGTGGTGCCGGTGAACACGGCCAACGCCACTGCCGGGTTGGCCATCCCCACCGACCTCTCGGTCTCCTCGGTCTACTCGCCCCATGGCATCGCCGTGACCGCCGACGGTGGCACGGTCTACGTGGTGGGGCAGGGGGGGGCCGACTACGGGGGCCGGGTCCTGCCCATCACCACCTCCACCGGGGCCACCCAGCCCACGACCGGGTTCGACCAATTCGGCATCGCCGACCCGGCCGCCATCGCCGTTAGCCCCGACGGCTCGATGCTCCTGGTGGTCGACTCGGCTGACAACTGGGTCGATCCCGTCTCCCTGGCCACCTTCTCCGACCCGGCCACTCCGGTGCGACTCCCCCCACAGCCGGTGAGCGACTCGAGCACCGGCACCCAGCACCCGACCGACATCGTGCTCGGCCCGGGAAGGACCGGTGCCTTCGTCGTGGACGGATTCGAGCGCGGTGGTCCCCTACGACCCCACCCGGCAGACCTTCGGTCGCGCCATCCCGGTGTGCTCGGGCGCCTCCTCGATGTCCGTCGCCCCTGCTCCCTGAGCACTCGACCCCGCCGTGGACGCCCGCTCCCGCCGTCGGGCGGTCAGGGAGCGACGTCGACCGAGCGGTAGGTGGCGACGCCCTGCCCGGTCGCCTCGAGGAGCTGATCGAGCGCCTGGGGAATGGCGGTGGTCAGGTCCCAGACCCGGGGGATGGTCTCCGGGCACGACAGCACCCCCCAGTACAGGACCCCTCGGTAGCTCATGACGGTGATGTTGACGCCCATCCCGTCCATCACCGGCCCGAGTGGGAAGCCGGCCTTGAGCTCGGCCCCTCCCAGGTAGAGGGGGAAGTCCGGCCCGGGCACGTTGGAGATGACCAGGTTGGCGATGGGACGGTGCCGATCGGCCAGTCGCATCGAGGTGTAGAGCCGGGCGGCGCTGGCGAACACGTTCGGGGTGGCGTACTCCGCCCAGTTCTGCAGCAGGTCGGCGCCGAGGGCGTTGTGCTCCTCCTTGGCCCCCTTGGTCCCTTCGTGGATGGCCATCAGGCGTTCGAGGGGATCGTGGAGGTTGGCGGGCAGCTGGACGAACATCGAGGACACCTGGTTGGAGCCCTTGGGAGCGTCGACCGTCGGCCGGACCGACACCGGCACCACCGCCACCAGCGGCTTGTCGGGCAGCTCGTCACCGTCCAGCAGGAAGGAGCGCAGGGCGCCGGCGCACACGGCCAGCACCACGTCGTTCACCGTGGTCCCGGTGGCGTTCTTGATCCGCTTGACGTCGTCGAGGCCGATGGCGGTCAGCGCCACCCTCCTGCGTCGGGTCAGGGCGGCGTTGAACGAGGTCCGGGGGGCGGACAGGGGGAGGGCGGCCTTGGCCCGGCCCGATTTTCCCGGCGTACCGGTCCGGACCCGGCGCACGTTGAGGACCCGGTGACCGGTGCGGATGACGTCCCGGGTCATCTCGAAGGGTCGCATGCTCCGGGCCACCGCCGCCTGGCTCATCAGTTCCAGGCCCGAGGGGATGCGGGTGTCGAGCGGCTGGCCTGGTTCCGATGAGACCGGCTCAGGCTCGGGCTCCAGGTCGAAGAGCACCGAGAGGAGCTCGGCCCCGGACACGCCGTCGACGGTGGAGTGGTGCATCTTGGCCACGAACCCGATCCGGTCGTCGGCCAGCCCTTCGATGATCCACATCTCCCACAGCGGCTTCGAGCGGTCGAGCTGGTGGCCGGCGATGTCCCCGGCCAGGTCGGCGAGCTGGCGCAGCCCGCCGGGGCGGGGCACCGCGGCCAGCCGCACGTGGTAGTCGATGTCGAAGTCGGGGTCGTCGACCCAGACCGGGTGACCCAGGCGGAAGGGCACCTCGACCAGCCGGCGCCGGAAGACCGGTGCCCGTGGGATGCGGGCGGCGATGGTCTCCTTCATCCGCTCGAACGAGTAGCCCCCGGGCACGGTCGAAGGGTCCAACACCATGGTCATGGCCACGTGCATGTGGAGGGTCGGGGTCTCGAGGTACAGGAAGCTGGCATCGAGCCCGCTCAGTCGTTCCACGCCCGGTCCTTCCCTGGTCGTCGCGGATCCGTCCCTCGGGCTCGGACCCGTGTGGTTTCACTTCCCCGGCCAGACCGTGTTTGATGGAGGGGTGGCCTGGGTCTTTCTCGCCGTCAGCATTGCCTTCGCGGTCCTGGCGGTCAACGCCTACTTCCCGGTGCGGCGGGAGCCGTTCACCGTCGTCAGCTTCGCACTGGGATGGATCCCGGGAGAGTTGCCGCTGCACGTGGGGGCCGTCGAGGTGGTCGGTCTGGCCGCCTTCGCGCAGGAGGGCGCCCTGCGCACGTGGCCCGGCTGGGTGGGGACGGCCCTGGTCGTCGCCTCGTGCGCGGCGCTGGTCGAGCTGGCCCTGGTCGCCCACCGGTCGCGGGACTTGGTCGAGGCCGCCCTGGAGGACGCCACCGGGGGGGCGATCGACGTCGAGGGATTCGAGCGGACAGCTGGTATGGAACCGGTGGTGGCGGCTGGTGATCGCCGTTCCGCTCCGATTCCGCGGTATCCGGCGGGCCCGGAACATCGACTACTGGGGGGACGGGAACTACCGACACAAGCTCGACATCCTGAGCCGCCGCTCGGCCCCCCCGGAGCGGGCGCCCGTCCTGGTCTACATCCATGGGGGTGCCTGGATGATGGGGGACAAGCGGCAACAGGGGATCCCGATGATGCACGAGCTGGTCCAGCGGGGCTGGTTGTGCGTGGCCATCAACTACCGGCTGAGCCCGAGGGCCACCTGGCCCGCCCACATCGTCGACTGCAAGCGGGCCATCGCCTGGGTTCGCGACCACATCGCCGACTACGGCGGAGACCCCGAGTTCATCGCCGTCTCCGGCGGCTCGGCTGGGGGCCACCTGTCGGCGCTGCTGGCCCTCACCCCCGACGAGGTCGAATGGCAGCCCGGCTTCGAGGACCGGGACACCTCGGTCGACGCCTGCGTCCCCTTCTACGGCGTCTACGACATGACCGGCGACCCGTCGCTGTCGGGAGCGTACGGCCCCGGCCTGAGCGAACTCCTCGAGCGCCGGGTGATGAAGACCGGGCAACGCCGACAACCCGGCCCAGTTCGAGCAGGCGTCACCCGACCACCGGGTGACCGCCGACGCTCCTCCCATGTTCGTGCTCCACGGGGTCAACGACACCCTGGTGCCCCTGGCGGTGGCCCGGCACTTCGTGGACCGGTTGCGCCAGACATCCCGGGCTCCGGTGGCCTCTGTCGAGCTCCCCCGGGCCCAACACGCCTTCGACGTGCTGGCCTCGATCCGGTGCCGCCACACCACGATGGGGGCGGTCCGGTTCCTGGAGGGCATGCGGGCCCGTTCCACCGCCGGCCCCGCAGCCCAGGAAGGACCTGCAGCCCAGGTGGAGGGGACGGATCCGGCGCCGAGCTCTTGGTCATCGGGACCGGCGGTGCTAGACACGCAGACGAGTTTCTGACGTAGAGTCACATATTCGTTCGGGCCTGGGTCGACCAGGAAGCAAACCGGCATCACCAGAAGTTACCGAGATCAAGGGGGAGCCTTGGGTTCTGCATCATGGAAGACGCGGATGGCCGCGCTGGGGCTGGTGGCATTGGTGGCCACGACCGCGGTGGCCTGCAGTTCCACCAATTCGGCTTCGACCACCACCACGGCCGCGGGCAGCGGCAGCACCACCGCATCGAGCCGGGGCACGGTTCCCTCGAGCGCCTTCAGCGACCACACCGGCATCACCGCCACCACCGTCCACGTCGGAAACATCTCCACGTTGGCCATCGGTGGCCTGTTCAAGGGTGCGTTGGTCGGCACCGAGGCCTATGCCGACATGGTCAACTCCGCCGGTGGGGTCAACGGCCGCAAGATCGTGGTCGACAGCGCCGATGACGGGTACACCGGCACCGGCAACAAGCAGGCCACCCAGAACGCCGCCAACACCGACTTCTCCTTGCTCGGCGGGTTCTCCACCTTCGACAGCTTCGGCGGCACCGTCCTCGCCGCCAACCCCGGCGTGCCCGACGTGACCGAGGTTCTCGACCCGGCCACCAACAAGCTCCCCAACGTCTACAGCGCGGTGCCACTCGAGGGCGGGTGGCAGGAGGGTGCGCTCCAGTACTTCAAGGGCAAGTTCGGGCTCGCCGACCTGCAGCACGTGGGCACGCTGGTGGCCGACCTGCCGTCGCCCGAGGCCGACTGGGCCGGGGAGAAGTACGTGATGGAGAAGGTCGGCTACAAGGTCGTCTACGACGCGCTCTACGGCGACACCCAGACCGACTTCACCCAGAACGTGATCGCCATGAAGAACGCCGGCGTCAAGGTGCTGTTCATCGACCAGATGTCGGAGGTCTACGCCTCGGGGCTGTTGAAGAACCTGGTCCAGCAGAACTTCCACCCCATCGTGGTGCTCGGGGCGGCCACCTACACCCCGTCGCTCATCCCTGCGGCGGGGGGCGAGGCGGCAGTCAACGGCTCCTACTTCGACCAGAACGCATCGCTGTACCTGGGCGGTGACCAGGCGGACATTCCCGCAGTGTCCACCTTCCTGCACTGGGTGCAGGTGGCCGACCCCGGATTCAACGCCGACCTGTTCACCCTGTACGCATGGAACTCGAGCGCCCTCTTCGTCCAGGCCCTGCGCAACGCGGGCACCGACCCGAGCCGCGGCTCGCTCCTCCAGGCACTGTCGAAGATCACCTCGTACAACGGTGGGTACATCGTCACCAACAGCAATCCGGAGGCCAGGACGACGTCCAACTGCTACCTGGTCGGCCGCGTGCTCAACGGGCAGTGGACCCGGCAGGACGATCCTCCGGTGAACAGCAGCACCCATGGCTATCGTTGCGACTATTCCTACGTGACGCCTCCGAGCTCCTGAACGGAGGAGAAGGCACCGGAGGGTTCTGAGGTGGACCACCGTGGAACGGGATTGATTCGGTGAGCAGCTTTCTCCAGTACACCGTCTTCGGGGTGATGTACGGGGCCGGGTACGCCATTGCCGCCACCGGCCTGGTGGTCACCTACACCACGTCGGGGGTGTTCAACTTCGCCCAGGGCGCGGTAGGGATGATCGCCGCCTTCTGCTATTGGGACCTGGTCACCGTGCATCACGTGCCCATCCTGGTGGCGCTGGCCCTCATCTTGGTGGTGGGTGCCTCGATCTCGGGTGCGCTGGTGGAGCGGGTGCTCATGCGCCGGCTCCACGGGGCCTCCGCCGAGCGCCCGGTGATGGTCACCCTCGGTCTGCTGGTGATCCTGACCGGGTATGCCACCGTCACCTGGAGCGCCTCGACCCAACACCTGGTCGGGTACATGATCAACGGCCAGTTCACCCTGGTCGGGATCAACATCCAGTACCAAGAGCTCCTGATCATCGGCGTGGCCGTGGCCGTCGCCATCGGGCTGCGGCTGCTGTTCTACTCGACCCGGACCGGCGTCGGGCTGCGGGCGGTGGTCGACGACCCCGAGCTGCTGGCCATGTCCGGGGCCTCGCCCAACCGGATGAGCCAGTACGGATGGATACTCGGGTTCGTGATGGCCGCCCTGGCCGGCGTGCTGCTGGCCCCGGTCCAGACCACGGGATTGAGCATCGAGGCGTTCACCCTGCTGGTGGTCAACGGCTACGCCGCCGCCATCGTCGGCCGTCTGAAGAGCATCCCGATCACCTTCGTGGCCGCCATCGCCATCGGGGTGGCCCAGAACTACGTCATCAACTACTTGCTACCCCATCTTCCCCAGAGCCTGGTGCCGGACGTGACCCTGGCCCTGCCCATGCTGTTCTTGTTCATCGCCCTGGTCACACTGCCCTCGGTGCGGCTGCGGGCCGTCGGCCGGCTGACCACCATGCGGATGCCCCGGGTGGCCGGCGGGCGGGAGTCCCTCATCGCCGGCGTGCTCTTCTACCTGGTGTGCATCGTGGCCGCGGTGCTCTTCGACAACAAGGCGGTCGACGGCACCACCGTGCTCACCCTGGGCGGGGTGGTGATGACCCTGGGCATCGTCGGGCTGTCCCTGGTGCTGTTGACCGGGTACTCGGGCCAGGTCTCGCTGTGCCAGTTCTCGTTCATGGGCATCGGCGCCTTCGTCATGGGAAAGATCGCCGGCGGCGGATCCCTCTTCGGCCTGGTGGCCGCCACCGTGATCTGCGCCGCGGTGGGTGCCCTGGTAGCGCTCCCCACCATCCGGCTCCGCGATCTCTACCTGGCCCTGGCCACCTTCGCCTTCGCCGATGCCATGGCCCAGGGGGTCTTCCTCGACACCCACATCTACGGCAGCGGAGGGGTGAGCGTGGGCCGGATCATCATCCCCGGGCTGTCTTTCGGCGGCGACAGCGCCGAGTTCCTGTTGGTCACCGCGTTCTTCGTGCTGGCCGCGTGGATGGTGCTGGCCATCCGGCGCAGCCTGTTCGGCCGGAGGCTGGTGGCACTCAACGACTCCCAGGCCGCCTACGCCACCGTGGGGCTCAACATCGGCATCACCAAGGTGACCGTGTTCGCCGTCGCCGCCGGCATGGCCGGTCTGGCCGGCGCCCTCTACGGGACGGTGCAGCAGGTGGTGGGCACCTCCGACTTCGACATCTTCCCGAGCATCATCTTCGTCCTTTTCGTCACCATCTGGAGCATCCGCACGGTGACCGGTGCCTTCCTCGCCGCCGTCACCTACGTGGCCATCAGCCAGATATGGATGAACGGGCTGGGGATCTTCGCCGGGCTCGGGATCATCCTGATCGGCCGGGCGGCAGGCGGCATCCTGGGCATCGAGGCCATCCAGATCCACCTTCCCTGGGTCAAGCGGGCCAGGGCCGGTTCCGGGGAGATCCCCACTGCGCCGCTCGGCCCCGCCACGGTGGTCCCGGGAGGAACCCGTGCCGCCGGTTGACGCCCCCGGGCGGGGATCGGCGGTCCTCACCGTCTCCGAGGTGGCCGTGCAGTTCGGGGGCGTCTCCGCCCTGAGCGAAGTCAGCCTGGCCGTCCACCCGGGAGCGGTGACTGGGCTGATCGGGCCCAACGGCGCCGGCAAGACCACCCTGTTCAATGTGATCAGCGGGCTCCAGGCACCGGGTCGGGGCACGGTCCATCTGTTCGACACCGACGTGACCACCATGAAGCCCCACCGGCGGGCCCGGCTCGGTCTGGCCCGTACCTTCCAACGGCTCGAGCTGTTCGGCTCGCTGACCGCGGGGGAGAACGTGCGGGTGGGCCTCGAGTCGACGTTCCGATGGTGGGACTGGCGCCGGTTGCGCCGGGTGGTCCCCCGCCGACGGGGCGCCGATGGCGCCGGCGACGCTCCCGAGTCCCTGGCCACCGTCACCTGCGAGCGGTTGCTCGAGGGGGTCGGCCTCGACGGGCTGGGCCACCGGCAGGCTTCCTCCATGTCCACCGGGCTGGCCCGCATGGTGGAGTTGGCCCGCGCCCTGGCCATCGGGCCCAAGCTCCTGTTGCTCGACGAGCCCGGCTCGGGCCTCGACGAGGCCGAGTCGGCGGGACTGGGGCGCCTGCTGTCCGAGTTGGCCGCCGGCGGGATGGCCGTGCTCCTGGTGGAGCACGACATGGACCTGGTCATGCGGATCTGCGACCACATCTACGTCCTCGACTTCGGGGACATCATCGCCTCGGGCACGCCCGACCAAGTCAGGAACGACCCGATGGTCCAGGCCGCCTACCTGGGCCAGGCGCCATCCACCACTACCCCCGTCCCCGGTGCGGTCACCGGGACCGGCGACGGGACCGACCGGTGAGCGACCTCGGCGCGGCACCGGTCGACGGCGGCCAGGGGGCGGCCCGCCGCATCCCCCCGAGCATCACCATCGACGGCATCCGGGCGGCCTACGGGCGGATCGAGGTCCTCCACGGTGTCGACTTGGTGGTGCCGCCGGGGAGCGTGTTCGCCCTGCTCGGCCCCAACGGCGCCGGGAAGTCGACGTTGCTCAAGGTGATCGGCGGTCGCATGCGGCCGACCTCGGGGCAGGTGCTCATCGGCGACGAGCCGGTGGGGAAGAGCTCCCCCGAAAAGCTGGTCCGCACCGGACTGTGCGCCATTCCCGAGGGCCGTGGGATCTTCCCCAATCTGACGGTACGGGAGAACCTCCGCATCTGGACCTACCGCGGTGGCCTGGTCGCCAGTGATGTCGAGGAGAAGACCTTTACCGCCTTTCCCCGGCTGAAGGAACGGCGGAAGCAGATGGCCGGGACCCTCTCCGGAGGGGAGCAGCAGATGCTGGCCATCTCCCGGGCCCTGGTCACCGATCCCACCGTGTTGCTGCTCGACGAGCTGTCCATGGGGCTGGCCCCACTCATCGTGGGCGAGCTCTACGAGATGGTGGACAGCCTGGCCCGCCGCGGGCATCACCATCTTGTTGGTCGAGCAGTTCGTGACCACCGCGCTGTCGGTGGCCACCCGGGCGGCCATCATGCTCCACGGTCGGATCGAACAAGAGGGAACGCCCGACGAGATGGCCGAGGCCGCACTGGGCGTCTACCTGTCCTAGGCATCCCGGCTGTCAGTCCTCCTCGGCCAGCACGATCTCGACGGAGTCCACCTGGCCGACGCTGGCCACCAGGGAGCGGATGCCACACGCCTCGATGAGGTCGTCCTCGGCCAGACGGAGGGCGTCGATCCGCTCGGCGGAGCCGGTCATCGTGAGCAGGGCCACCGGCGACCGCATGGAGCGCTTGGCGGTGGTCTTGGCCCGGCGAACCTGGGCCAGGACGTCGGTGGCCACCTCGAGCACGGCGTCGGGCGGCGGCGGTGCGGCCGGCGAGGGCCGGTTCGAACTCGCCGGCCGAGGGCCACCTGGCGTTGTGGATCGACCCGGCCTGCCACCACGACCACACCTCCTCGGTGACGAAGGGGAGGATGGGGGCCAGCAGTCGGAGCTGGACGGAGAGGGCCAGAGCCAAGGCGGCCTGGGCCGAGGCCGGTCCGGGCCGGACGGGGTCCCCGTAGGCGCGGGTCTTGACCATCTCCAGGTAGTCGTCGCAGAAGGACCAGAAGAAGGCCTCGCTCCGCTCGAGGGCCCGGGCGTAGTCGAACTCCTCGAAGGCCACCGTGACCACCTCGACCACCGCGGCCAGACGGGCCAGCATGGCCAGGTCGATGGGGGCGGTGACCGCGGCGGCCGCGGGGACAACCACGATGCCGTCGTCCCCGGCGGTCCTCCCCAGCGCGAAGCGCGACGCGTTGAGCACCTTGATGGCCAGTCGGCGGCCCACCTTGATCTGGCCCTCGTCGAAGGCGGTGTCGGTGCCCGGTCTGCCTCCGGCCGCCCAGTAGCGGACAGCATCGGCGCCGTGCTTCTCCAACAGGGGGAGCGGGGTGATCACTGCACCCTTCGACTTCGACATCTTCTTGCGGTCGGGATCGAGCACCCACCCGGAGATGGCCGCGTCCGACCAGGGGAGCACCCCGTGCTCCAGCTCGGAGCGGACGATGGTGGCGAACAACCAGGTGCGGATGATCTCGTGGGCCTGCGGGCGCATGTTCATGGGGAAGACCCGGGCGAAGAGGTCGGGATCGTCCACCCACCCACCGGCGATCTGCGGGGTCAACGACGAGGTGGCCCAGGTGTCCATCACGTCGGGGTCCCCGATGAATCCCCCCGGCTTCCCGCGCTCGGGCTCGGTGAATCCCCCGGGGGCATCGGTGGAGGGATCGACCGGGAGCCGGTCCTCGTCGGCGAAGATGGGGCGGTCGAAGTCCACCTCGCCGGAATCGTCGACCGGGTACCAGACGGGGAAGGGGACGCCGAAGAACCGCTGCCGGCTGATGTTCCAGTCGGCGTTGAGACCCTCCACCCAGGACCGGTAGCGATGGGCCATGTAGGGCGGGTGCCATCGCAGCTCCTCGCCCCGGGCCAGCAGCCGGTCGCGCAGGGGCAGGGTCCGGACGAACCACTGGCGGGACGAGACGATCTCGAGTGGCCGGTCGCCCTTCTCGTAGAACTTGACCGGGTGGGTGATCGGGCGGGGGTCGCTGATCAGGTCGCCCGATTCGGCCAACATCTCCACGCTGCGGGCCAGCGCCTGCTTCACCGTGCCGCCGGCCAGCTGCTGGTACCGGGCCGTCGCCGCCTCGGGAGTGTCGGTCTCCCACCCGGTCGTCCCCCAGGCCACCGGCAACAGCCGTCCGTCCCGGCCGATGATGGTCCGGGTGGGCAGGGAGAGCTCGCGCCACCACACCACGTCGGTGGTGTCCCCGAACGTGCAGATCATGGCGATGCCCGAGCCCTTCTCCGGGTCGGCCAGCGGGTGGGCGAGCACCGGCACCCGGGCCCCGAACAACGGGGTGATCGCCTCGGTCCCGAACAGGCGCTGATACCGCTCGTCCTCGGGATGGGCCACCAGGGCCACGCAGGCGGCCAGCAGCTCGGGGCGGGTGGTCTCGATGTCGACGGCGCCGTCGCCATCGGCCCGGAGGAACCGCAGCCGGTGGTAGGCGCCGGGCAGCTCGCGGTCCTCGAGCTCGGCCTGGGCCACCGCGGTGCGGAAGTCGACGTCCCACAAGGTGGGTGCGGTCTGCTGGATGACCTGGCCCCGCACGGCCATGCGCAGGAAGCCGCGTTGGGAGACCCGCTGGGCCTTCGGCCCGATGGTCGCGTAGCGCTGTGACCAGTCGACCGACAGCCCGAGGGTGCGCCACAGGTGCTCGAAGGCCTTCTCGTCCTCGGCGGTGAGCTGGTGGCACAGGGCCACGAAGTTGGGCCGCGAGACGGAGACCGGGTGCTTGGCCGGCTCCGCCGGCGGCTCGAAGTCGGGATCGAAGGGCAGTGCCGGGTCGCAGCGGACGCCGAAGTAGTTCTGGACGCGCCGCTCGGTGGGTAGTCCGTTGTCGTCCCACCCCATCGGGTAGAAGATCGCCCGCCCCCGCATGCGCCAGAAGCGGGCCACCGTGTCGGTCTGGGTGAAGGAGAAGATGTGGCCGATGTGGAGCGCCCCCGAAACGGTGGGCGGGGGCGTGTCGATGGAGAAGACGTCGGCGCGGGTTGCGGTCCGGTCGAAGGCGTACGTGCCCGCCTCCTCCCAGCGCGCCGCCCAGGTGGACTCGAGTCCCTCCAGGCCGGGCTTGTCGGGGATCCCGGTCGGGCCGGTGGCTGGGTCGGCCGAACCGGTCGCGTCTGTGTCCATGATCGGGTTACCGTACCCTGCGTGCTCCGGCTCCACGACACTGCCACCGGGGAGGTAGCGCCGCTGGTGCTGCGGGCGCCCGGCCGGGTCTCCATGTACGTGTGCGGCCCGACCGTCGATGGCGTCCCCCACCTCGGTCACGGGCGGTTCTCGTTGGTGTTCGACGTGCTGCGCCGGTACCTGCTGTTCACCGGTCACCAGGTCACGTACGTGTCCAACATCACCGACATCGAGGACAAGATCATCGGACGGGCCGCCGCCCAGGGGGTCGACATCGCCGAGTTCGCGGCGGCCAACGAGGCCGTGTGGTGGGAGGTGATGGACGCCCTCGGCGTGCTCCGGCCGGACCACGCTCCGCATGCCACCGCCTATGTCGACCAGATGATCGACCTGGTGGCCGACCTGGTGGCCCGCGGCGTGGCCTACGAGACGGGCGACGGCGTCTACCTGTCGGTCGCGGACGTGCCCGGCTACGGACTGCTGGCCCACCAGCCGCTCGACTCGCTGCGGGTCGGGGCCCGGGTGGAGGCGGACGAAGAGAAGCGATCACCCCTCGACTTCGTCCTGTGGAAGAAGGCAAAGGAGGGCGAACCCTCGTGGGAGGCACCGTGGGGGGCCGGTCGTCCCGGATGGCACACCGAGTGCGTGGTCATGTCGCTCGACCTGCTGGGGGACGGCTTCGACCTGCACGGAGGGGCGATCGACCTCATCTTCCCGCACCACGAGAACGAGCGGGCCCAGGCCGTGTCCACCGACCGGGCCTTCGCCCGCCACTGGGTGCACAACGGGTGGGTCACCCTGGAGGGCGAGAAGATGTCCAAGTCGCTGGGCAACTTCACCACCCTGAGCGACCTGCTGGCACGCAGCGACGCCCGTGCCTACCGGCTGTTGGTGCTCCGCTCCCACTACCGGTCACCCATCGAGGTCACCCCGGACACGGTGCGCGACGCCGAGTCGGGACTGGCCCGGCTGGACGAGCTGGCCCGCCGGTTCGACCTCGCCGACCCGTTGGTCACCGGACCGGTGGTCGGGGGCGAGGAGGGCGTCGATGCCGACGCGGTGGAACGCTTCCGGGGGCACATGGACGACGACCTCGACACACCGGGTGCCTTGGCCGGTGTGTTCGACCTGGTGCGCCAGGCCAATGCCGTCGCCGATGGCGGGGACCGCTCGGGTGCGCTCCGGGCGGCCCGGACGGTGGCCCTGTTGTGCGGGGCCCTGGGACTGCCCCTGCAGGGCGGGGTCGAGGCCGATCTCGATGCCGACACCGCCGAGGTGGTCCGGCGTCGGGACGGGGCCCGGGCCGACGGCGACTGGGCCCTGGCCGATGCCCTTCGCCAGCAGTTGGAGGCCTCGGGCTGGGTGGTGGAGGACGGCCCCGTGGGCACCCGCATCCGCCGTCGATGAACGCGGTGTGAACAGCCCGGCTCACGGCCTCCGGGGCCTGGATTTGCGAGGAAGGACTGCTAGCGTTTGTGGCGCAGGGAGTCCCATGGCACCCGTGGTCGCTGCCCACTCGCTGGCCGGGTGGGTGGGCCATGGACCCGTCGGGGCGCTCTGTGACGTACGCGTGTGGACGAAAGGGGAATGCCACCGTGGCTTCCGGAACAGTCAAGTGGTTCAACGCTGAAAAGGGCTTCGGCTTCATCTCACAGCCGGATGGCGGTGCCGATGTGTTCGTGCACCACACGGCCATCCAGATGAACGGCTTCCGCTCACTCGAAGAGGGTCAAGCGGTCGAGTTCGATCTTCAGGAAGGTCCCAAGGGTCTCCAGGCGGTCGACGTGCGCCTGGCCCAGCCCGCCTAGGACCGGCACCCTCCCCGGCCTTCGGCCGGCACGCTTGTAGGCAGCGGCGAGGGTGGGCCGCGCCTGGACTCCGCCCGCGTTCCTGCCATCGCCGGCGGAACGCCCCCCGGTGCGTCGTCGCGGCGTGCCCGGCGGGGTGGTGGCACGGGTGCCGGTTTGAGGTTACTATGGAGTAACTACGAAGGAACCACCGGTGCCTTCCGGTGGGGGTGCCACCTCCGGGGGCATACCGACGTGAGAGGCCCGAGCGGGGCCGGAACGGAGCAGGGCATGGCTGATTTCTCCCTGGACCTCAACGAGGACCAACTGCAGATCCAAAAATGGGTGCACGACTTCGCCGAGAACGTCATCCGACCCGCCGGGCACGAATGGGACGAGCGGGAGGAGACCCCGTGGCCGATCATCGAGGAGGCCGCCCGGGTCGGCCTGTACTCGTTCGACTTCATCACCCAGGCGTTCTTCGACCCGTCCGGCCTTCTCATGCCCATCGCCAACGAGGAGATGTCCTGGGGCGACGCCGGCATCGCCCTCGCCATCTTCGGGAGCACGCTCGGCCTGGCCGGCATCGCCAGCAACGGCACCCCCGAGCAGCTCATGGAGTGGGGGCCGCAGTGCTTCGGGACACCGGACAAGATCCAATTGGCTGCCTTCGCCGTCTCCGAGCCGGACGCCGGCTCTGACGTGTCGTCGTTGCGCACCCGGGCGGTCTACGACGAGGCCACCGACGAGTGGGTGCTCAACGGGACGAAGACCTGGATCACCAACGGCGGCATCGCCGACATCCATGTGGTGGTGGCCTCGGTCGACCCCGAGCTCGGCTCGCGGGGACAGGCCAGCTTCATCGTGCCCCCCAAGACTCCGGGCCTCTCCCAGGGGCAGAAATTCAAGAAGATGGGGATCCGGGCCTCCCACACCGCCGAAGTGGTGCTCGACGACGTCAGGGTGCCGGGCCACTGCCTGCTCGGCGGCAAGGACAAGCTCGACGAGAAGCTGGCCCGAGCCCGCGAGGGCAAGCGCTCCACCAGTCAGGCCGCCATGAAGACCTTCGAGGCCTCGCGCCCGACGGTGGGTGCCCAGGCCCTGGGCATCGCCCGCGCCGCCTACGAGTACTCGCTCGACTACGCCAAGGAGCGCAAGGCCTTCGGTCGGGCCATCATCGAGAACCAGGCCATCGCCTTCAAGTTGGCGGACATGAAGACCCGCATCGACGCCTCCCGGCTGCTGATCTGGCGGGCCTCGTGGATGGGGCGCAATGGCAAGGAGTTCACCGCCGGCGAGGGCTCGATGTCCAAGCTCTACGCCGGCGAGACCGCGGTGTATGTCACCGAGGAGGCCATTCAGATCATGGGTGGCTACGGCTACATCCGCGAGCATCCCGTCGAGCGCTGGCACCGCGACTCGAAGATCTACACCATCTTCGAGGGTACCTCGGAGATCCAGCGGTTGATCATCGCCCGGGCCATCTCCGGCGTCCACATCCAGTAGCTGAACTGGGCTTTTCTCTGTAGCGCTCAGGAGGCGACCGGGCCAAAGTTCGCATCTAAAATTGGGCAAAACCGGCTGTTTGTCCTACTTTGTCCTACTTTTTGCTACGGTTCTCCCCCGTGGCAACCATCCGCGAACGCAGTCCGGGGGTATGGCAGGTCCGGGTCTTCACTGGCCGCGACGGCACCGGTCGGCCCACCCAGACGGCAGTCACCGTCCGGGGCGGCAAGCGGGAGGCGTTGCGAGAAGCGTCCCGACTCGAATCTGCCCCCCAGCGGGGTGCCGCGGGCCGGACGGTGGCCGACGCCTTGGACGGCTGGCTCGAACGGAACGAGGGTTCGTACACGCCAGGCAGCCTGCGCGACCAGACCAGCCGGGTCCGACTCGTCCAGAAAGACGCCATCGCCCGGACACCCCTGGCCCGGCTTGGCGTGGCCGAGGTGGACCGCTGGCTCACCCGGATGCGACGGGTCGGGTTGGGAGACTCGGCTATCCGCAACCGGCTGACTGTGCTCCGGGCGGCGCTCCAGCAGGCGGTCGTGTGGGGCTGGATCTCCTCCAATCCAGCCGCTCTGACCCGCCCGCCGGGGGTCAAGCGTCCGCCTCGTGACGCCATGAGCCCGGCCGACGCTGTCGCCGTGATCAAGGCCGCCACCGACACCGACCCTTTGGCCGGGCTTGCCCTCCGAGTGGCTGCTGTGGCCGGGGCCCGCCGGGCTGAGCTGGCCGCCCTCCGCTGGACCGACCTCGACGGCTCGGTGCTCACCGTCGACTCGGCCATCACCGTGCTCCGTGGCGAGAACCAAGACACCGAAGCCACGAAACTGGTCGACACACGCACCAAGACCGCTGAACGTCACACCGTCACCCTTGACGCCGAGACCATCCGGATGTGGAACGAGCTTCGCTCCGAACTCGAGCTCTACGGTCCCTACGTCTTTAACATCGGTGACGGACCGCCGAGTCCCGACCGGATCGGGTGGTGGTGGCGGCGAGCAAGGGAGGCGTCCGGGATCGACAAGCACTGGCGCCTCCACGATCTGCGTCACTTCTCGGCGACCATGGCCATTGCCGGCGGCCACGACGTGCGGACCGTCGCCCATCGCCTGGGTCACTCAGATCCGGCGATGACGCTCAGGGTCTATGCCCATGCGGTCGAGGCCGCCGATCAGGGTATCGCCGAGCTGCTAGGTAACGTCCTCGGCAGTTCGGCCGGCAGTGCCGAGGTAGCCAGCAAAGGCTGAACCACTCGTCGGCTCGCACTGGTCGAACGGGAGCTTCGCGCTGATTGCCGACTCGGCTCATCGCCCGATCGTCACCATCGCCCGGAGAGCGTCGACCGGGACTCGCAGCAGGCGCCCACCCACCCGGACGCAGGGGATGCCCTCGTTACCGCCCGTGGCCTCGAATCGCCGGGCCAGATCGTAGGCCGCTGATCGCCCGATCCGGAGGAACCTCGCTGCCTCCGGGATAGTCAGCAGCTCGATCCGAGCAGGGCCATCCGTCAATGATGCCTCGGGCTTCACCTCTGGCTGTTCGCTGTCGGCTCTCTTCATGTCTGTCTCCTCGAACGACGTCATTCCGTCGTGCCTGTTCTGGTCTGGCGGTAGGCGAGTGCTGCTCTTTCGACGTAGGGGCTGTCCCTTCGCAGTGATTGATTCTCCAGACCGCCGTCACCCCCAACGTCACCCTGGTTTGCATGGAGGCGGACTCGAACCTCACCCTCTACCCGGGTACCGATTGGGCAACGTCACCCTCGGACCTCGGACCTCGGACCTCGGACCTCGGGACGCATCGGCATCGTCACCTTTGCGACTGAGCATCGATATTGCTCGTGCTGACTCCGGCATCACGAGTGGGGTCACTCCCGACCGGGCCGGAGTCCGCGGTCAAGGACGTTGTGCAGCGCGATCATGGTGACGTGTCCACCCTGCGGGCAACGTCGGTGCGGAGATCTCCACGGCGGGCGCAATCGAACAGGCGCCCAGGCGAGCATCGAGCCCGCCAAGGGCGCCCCAGTGACTCAGCAGATCGGCTCCGCCAAAGCGGTTCATCGATGTCCACACACTTGCACTCGAAGTGCGAACGTCACCCTCGCCCGTCGCGAGACCCGATTCCGTGACGGCTACGGAGGCTCGCCCGAAGGGCGACGGACCCTCGGGTGCACAGGTGTGGACAATTCGTACCGGTCTGGCGGAGCTGACGAGAGTGATGCTGTATCGGCGCCCAGGACGGGCTCGATGCCCGCCTGGGCGCCGCTTCGATCTGGCGGACCAACGGGACCTGCCCCACCGAAATTTGCCAGTAGGTCCGAGCTCGTGACCGCCACAGCACTGCTTTCGCGGGCCGCCAGTGTGGTGCCAGCGGTTCGCCAGAGCCGGCCAGGATGCCGGCAGAGGCGAGAGCGGACAATGAACGGGGGCAAGGTGCCGTCAAACCGGCCAGGGGAACCTACGTGGGTCCTGTCCGTGCGGTCCGCGGGTAGAACGCAGATCGTCAGCGGTTCCTCGGGCGACGGTTCACGGAGCTACCTGTCGAGCACCGTTGACGTGACCGGGACGGCGTGACCGGGCCCGCATTCACAGAAGGTTCACCCAAGCATCCGCCGTCAGACCCACCGTGGTCTCCGACACGGACTTGGCGACCAGCTGTCTGACCTGGGAGGGTGACGTTCGGGGTGACGTTGATGCGCTGTCGTTGAGTTGGCTTGTTGGAGGTCTTCAGCCGCCGAGTTGAGCCAGTGTGTCCCAATAACCCGACTCGCCGATGAAAGCGTCCCCTACCGGCACTTCCGGGGCAGGGAGGTCCACTTCAGCCACAGGCCCGGACAGATGCGGATCTACGGACAATCGTCGGACTGCATCCGGCCTGGGTGTCTGTTGCAGCGTGGGTGTAACATTCCTTCCGTGGCCAAGTTGCCCAGGTGCCGGTGGTCGAGTGCTGTGGCCTGTACCTTCGCCGGAATCGCCTCCGCCAGCGCCCTCGGCGGCATCGCTGATGCACCGGTCGTAGGGGCAGCTACACCCGCTCCGATCACGTGTTCCAGGTTCCATGACGGAGTCAAAACCTACACGCTCAGATTCTCTGGGTGCTCAGGTGGGAAGGGGTTCAAGCGCCTGTCGGGCGACGCCAACGCCCTCTACTCACGTACTTCTACGTTGACCTGGAACGGGGGTGCGGTCGTACAGGTTGGTCCGTTCGGTGCGACCATGGTCGATTCCTCGGACTGCCCTGCAACGTACAAAAAAAGGCTCACGCTGCTTGCCGGCATTCAGTTTTCGGACGATGGGGGCTTCTTAATGACAACGTGCTTGTACCAGGACCTCCACGGGAGATACCCCGGTCCCGCTGTGTACGTGATAGCACCGGGAACAGTCGCCGCTATCTAAAAAACCCCGAAGACTCGCTTGTATATGAGCGATGCACGTAAACGACGATCGCCTTCGAGTGCTTTTCCGTCGATGGTGCCTCCTATCGGACGATCCCTTTGAACGTACCTGGCACTCTGCGTGAGCGCCCCTGACACCGGGTCAGTGGGTCCTATCTGGCGAAGGAGATGGGTGCAAAGTCGTAGTTCCCGTTGGCTCCCGTGGTCGCCACGATCACGCATGTTCCGGCGCAAGGGACCGGCATTGGTCTCGCCGGACCTTTCGCTTCCGTCGGGAAATAAGTCAGGCACCGCTCCAGGCGACCGACGCTTCCGACCCGATGTCGAGGGTCTCAGAGCCGTCGCTGTGGGGATTGTCGTCGTTTACCATGCGGGCGTTTTTCGGCTGACCGGTGGATTCGTCGGAGTCGATGTCTTTTTCGTAATCTCCGGTTTTGTCATCACTGGAGTGCTACTTAGAGAACGGGCGGACTCAGGCCACACGTCATTTTTTGACTTCTATGCTCGCAGGGTCCGCCGAATCCTTCCGGCTGCGACGTTGGTGATCATCGTGACTGTCCTGGCCACCTACGTGGTGCTTGGCTTCGTCACCGGCAACAACACGGCAGACGATGGCCGTTGGGCCGCCGTCTTTCTGTCAAACTTCCACTTTGCCTCCCTCGGAACCGACTACTTGGGGTCGCTCCGCCCACCCTCTCCGTTGCAGAACTTCTGGACATTGTCCGTCGAGGAGCAGTTCTATGCCGTCTACCCGTTGCTATTCCTGGTCGTGGCGAGAAGCAAGATTCGCCTCACCCTCCACGGGCGGTTGGCGATCATGCTGGCGCTCGTTGTGGCTGTGTCCTTCTGGTGGTCTGTTACCCAGACCTCTACCAACCCCGCCGTCGCCTACTTCTCTCCCTTCACTCGGGCGTGGGAACTAGCGATCGGGGCCTTGGTGGCGGTGGGTACGCTGTGGCTGCGACGTATTCCTATCCAGTGGGCAGCGATCCTCACGTGGGCGGGTCTCGGTGCGATCCTGTATTCGGCATTTGCCTTCAACGCACAGACTGCCTATCCCGGATCGCTGGTGGCAATCCCCGTGTGCGGGACTGCACTGATAATCGCTGGGGGCGTCGTAGCAGGCCCCTGGGGGGCGGAAGCAGTTCTTGGCTTGCGCCCATTCCGATGGCTCGGAAGGCTCTCGTACTCCCTCTATTTGTGGCACTGGCCGATTCTCATCATCGTCGCAGAGAACACCGGGAGGTCGAGACTCCCGACCGGAGAAAGCCTCGCCTTGGTGGGGGTCGCCCTTGGGCTGTCCTGGGTCACATTCCGTCTTGTCGAAGACCCCATCAGACACATACGGCTACCGTCCAGGCAGAGCGTCCTGTTCGGTCTTGTTCTGGTTACAGCAACGGTGCTGCTGCTCACTGCGCTGATTTCTGTCGAAACGACCGCAACAGATGCTGGCAGCGTCACACCGGCACTAAGCGACCAAGCTGTGCTTGCCGAGGTCTCCGCCGCCCCTGGCATCACGAGCGCCCCAAAAGGGTTGACGCCCTCGCTGTCGAGTGCTCCCACGGATTGGGGGGGCAGAGACGTGGGGTCGCTTTGTCAGGCGACGGCACATCAATCCCGGGTGCAAATCTGCACGCTCGGGGACCTTGCGGGCAAGCACCTCATGGTCCTCTACGGAGACTCCCATGCCGTCATGTGGGTCCCTGCGTTTGAGGCGATCGCCAAGGCCGCCCACTGGCAGCTCATTGTCTTGGGCAAAACGGGGTGTCCGCCTGCACTGGTTACCATCGCCCAACCTGGCCCAACGGGACGGGCCTACACCACCTGTGACGAGTGGCACCGATGGGCGACAAGCGAAATCGCCACCCTCCACCCCAATATGGTGGTCTTCTCCGAGGACAACGAAGTCGTTCGCCCGAGCACTCCCAAGTCGCCGTCACCCACGTTCACCGACCGTGCTTGGACGGCAGGAGTCACCAGCATGTTTCACAGCGTGGCATTTCACGGGGTTAAGGAGGTATTCCTTGGAAGCACTCCAATCCTGCCTCAGGCGGGGCCTGCGTGCTTGGCTTCTCATCCAGACGATGTACAAGCCTGTTCGGCACCGCTGGTGTCGTCGGAGCCTACGCTCGACGCCGCTGAGCGATCCGCCGCCATTGCCTCCAATGTCCAGTACATCAACCCCACGCCCTGGTTCTGCTCCGCTACTTGCACCGCAATAGTTGGTCGGTACGTGGTCTACCTTGATCAAAGCCACATCACGAGCACCTACGCCGTCTTCCTCCAAATCGTGCTCGCAAAGGCGCTAGGGCTCAGGTAATGCGAATCACAGAGCAGCCTATGGATGCCCCCTAACGCCGGGATTGTGTGCCCCTGAGCGATACTTCATCGATGCCAGATCACGAAGAAGTCTCGGGCAGAGTGATGGGCATCCTCATCCGCCTGGGCGACCGTCTCAGCCTCCGAACGCAGGAGATTGTCCACGAACTGGTGGAGCACAACGAGTCGGGCGTGGCCCTAGAGGTCATGGCGGACATGCTGGTCGAAGCCGGTGCCTCGATTACAGACCACGAGCGCAATGAGATGCTCCGAGTTGTCTCCGACATGGGCATGGATGACGGGGTTGGGCGGTCCCTGGAGATGTGCCCTCGGAGAGACTGAAGGGTGCCCCTGATCATCGGTTGGGCGGGACACCGCCATAGGGATGGGCAGGACAGCGCACTCGTTGCACCGGTCGTGATAGCAACGGCTCATGCAGTTGGTGCGGCCAGGAAACGACGAGTCGATCAACCGCCGACTTATCGCCTCGGCCAATGCCGCCCCCAAGTACTCCGAGGTCGGGGCGACCCTGAAGGACGAGCGCCCAAACGGATACCGCCACGACAGGTACCAAGCCCTTCTCGGAACGGGGCGTACGGCCTTCCTCCGAGCGTCAACTGGCCTCCTGTGAATGCTGATCGAAACCTGGAAGCGCGCGCCGGTCGAAAACGGGAGCACTTCGGTCAGAAGTTACTTGGCGGCCTGAGCCTCGTCCACAGGCGTGACCGGCTTGGTCCGGCGTGTCCGGGCCTTGGCGTTGTGGAGCCGGTAGCTCTCGCCCCTGGTCTCGATGATCTTGCAGCGGTGGGTGAGCCGATCGAGGGTGGCCCCGGTGAGCCGCTCGGATCCAAGGACCTCGGTCCAGGACTCGAAGGGCAGGTTGGTTGTCACGATCATGCTGGTCCGCTCATAGGCCGTGGAGATCACATCGAACAGCAGCTCGGCCCCGACCTTGGAAGCGGGCACGTAGCCGAGCTCGTCGAGGACGAGCAGGTCCAGCTTCGCCAGCTGGGTCTTGAGGCGCAGGAAGGTCCGCTCGTCCCTGGCCTCGATCAACGTGGTGACCAGCTCCGTTGCCCGGAAGAACCGGACCTTGTAGCCCTTGGCACAGGCGGCAGCCGCCAGGGCGGTTGCCAGGTGGGACTTGCCCGTGCCCGGGTTCCCGACCAGGAGCACGTTCTCCCGCTTGTCGATGAACTCGCACCGGGCCAGCTCGGCCACCAGCATCTTGTTGACCGAGGGTCGGGCGGTGAAGTCGAAGTTGTCCAGGGATTTCATGGTCGGGAACCGGGCCGCCTTCAGGCGGCGGTCGGCAGCCTTGCGCTCCCGCTCGAGGAGTTCCAGCTCGCACAGCTGCAACAGGTAGGCCAGGTGGTCGACGTTGTCCGTGGCGGCCTGGTTGGCCACCTTCTCGCACTCGGCTCCGATGGTCGGCAATCGGAGGGCCTTCAGGTGATGGTGCAACAGCACCATCGACTTGGTTTCCAATGACTTCATGCACTTGCTCCTATCTGGGTCAGGGCGCTGTAGGCGCCGAGATCGGGTGGATCGATGACAAAGGACTTCAAGTGGGGATGGCCGTCCAGGCTGAACAGCCCGACCGGCTGCTCGTCGCGGTGGAACAAGATGAGCGCAACCGCATCAGCCCCGGTCGCCCCGATGGCGAGGGCCTCCTCGATGGCTCCGGTGAGCTGGCGGAGCGATGACCGCTCCAGCAGACGCAGCACCTTGATGTACTCCCGGGTGCCCGCCCAGCCGCGGTCTGCCTCCAGGCGTCGACGGAGGTGCCCGAAGCACCCAGGCAGGTCCCAGCCCTCCAGGGGGCGGGCGTGGTCGAGCGCGCCGGGCTTGCGCTCCAGGAGCGCCAGGTAGTGGCGGGGGTCGAAGGAGATCTCCTCTTTCGACCAGCACCTTCGATGTCGGGCCACCACTTCGGTGCCCGAGACGATGCGGACCTCCTCGGTGCCACCCAAGACGATCACTTCGTGATGGGCATGGGCGGTCGGCACCGAGTAGTCGTTGCGATCAAAGCGCACCAGCGACAGCGAGTTGGCGCTGGCCTGGGCGATACGTCGGGGATCGAAGGATTCGGCGGGCAGTGTGAGCATGGCGGCCCGGTCCACCTCCAGGCGCTGAGCCTTCCCTTCCGGCTTGCCCCGCACCGACCGGTCCATGTCGGCCAGACACGCCGCCTCCAGGTGAGCGTTGAGGGCGGCGAAGGAGTCGAAGCTCGGCACCGGGACCAGGAAGTTCCGCCGTCCGAAGCCCACCAGGCTCTCGACGTGGCCCTTCTCGTTGCCCCGGGCCACCCGGCAGAAGTGGTGGGCGAAGAGAAAGTGGCTCTCCAGGCGCAGGAACTCACGGGTGAGGTCGCGGTCGCGGCCCATCACTTTGGTGACGGCGATTCTCGAATTGTCATAGCTGATGCGGGTGGGCACGCCGCCGAAGAAGGTGAAGCCCGCCACGTGTCCGGCCTGGAAGGTCTCGGTGCACTCTCGCGGATAGGCCGAGACGTGGAAGACGTCCGAGTACGGCAGTGTCATGACCGACAGGGCTGCCTTCATCTGCACCCCGGCGATGGTCACGGTGGCCTCGCCGAAGTCGTACTGGGCCTCGCCCGGCGGATGGGAGAGCGGGACGAAGACCTCCTTCTGGCGCTTCCTGGCTTGTGCCACCTGGGCCCGGACCTGGGACGAGCAGCCGACATACCCGTGCTCGTCACGCAGGCGCTCAAAGATCCGCTTGGCCGTGTGGCGCTGCTTGACCGGAGCGTCACGATCAGAAAGCAGGATCTCGTCGATAATGCCCAGGAACTGCCCCAGCTGCGGTTTCGGCCGGGCCGCGCCCTGGCGATAGCCAGGCGGCTCAGCGTTGGCCAGGATCTTCTCCAGGGTCTCCGAGCCGATCCGGAAGTCCCTTCTGATCGAGCGCTTCGACGCGCCCTCGACCAGCACCTTGCGCCGGATCTCCGTCCACATCTCCATGTCGGTGTGCACCCTTCTCCCGTCCACTCGCTCGACCCTCAGGCGAGAAGCCTGTGGATGGGGTCGGGCGACCACGGGGATGGTCAGGTGCTCCCGTTTTCGATCAGCGCGTTCTGGGTCTCAGGTGCTCCAGGTTTCGATCAGCGTTTACCGCAGCCAGCGGTGACGTCGGTTCGCAAGACGTCAGGGCCGTCAGCGGGAGGAACCACGGTGTCGATCAAGGGCACGAGCCTGCAGGCTGCGTCGGTGGTCACGTTCGGTTCCGTCGATGCGACCAGCTTCACCGTCAACAGTGCTGGCACCACGATCACTGCCATCACACCGGAAGAGACAGCGGGGCCGGTGGACGTCAAGGTCACCGATCCAGGTGGCACGAGTCCGACCAGCTCCGCTGACGTGTTCACTTTCACCCCATAGGGTCGGCTGGTTCAAGCAGGAAGTCTCAGGAAGACCCCTCTTGGCCATGAGTGGGTGTTGCCTACCGATCTAACATCTACTGACGATCGTGAGGCCCGGTTATCCACACGCCCGGAAGTGCCGGTAGGTGACCGTCTAAGACGCCCCGCTGTACGGGCGTCTTGGGACAGGATTAGCCGGACAGAAGTGCTAGCCGTGGGGGAAGGTCGTTGACGAAATCATCCTATTGATCTCCTCACGGGTGTCAGTGATATTTGGACCTCGGAGGCATGCGGTCAGTTGGTAGAAGTTGGCTGGCATATTCCTAGCCACCATTAGGGAGATTGTCTCAGTGCCACCGATCGTGGAGCATTCGCCCGACTTGCTGGTCTGCTCACGAGCCGGTAGTCCACCAACGGTGAGCGACCCGCCTGGCACTTTGGCCAGTGTCCCTAACGGCCAACCAACTTCACTCCATTCAGCCATGACTCCATTCGGGTTCAAGTGATGGAGAGGCCAGCCGCAACTTACCTTCACCTCACCTGCTGACTTCGTGTTGGAACACGGTGTATGAAGTTCTTGGTTACTGAGAACCACCAAAGAGGCCGCCATCGAAGAGGCCTCGTTGAAGCTGGAGGACTGCCACGATATTGGATGCGTGAAGGCGATCGACTCCGATGTGTAGTGCGCAGAAGCCGTAGTACTACCTGTTGGGCTTCGTGCACTTTCAGCGTTGGGGTCTGCTGTCGGTCTGGTTGACATCTCTAATGTGGGATTACCTCCCGCTGGAAGGATGGAACCATGCCGAAGAAGTTCCCCCCAGAGTTCAAGCGTGATGTCGTCGGTGTCGCTCGTCGGGGCGATCTGAGCGTTGCTGAGGTCGCCGTCGACTTCGGGATCGCCGAGGAGACGGTCCGGCGCTGGATGCGCCAAGCCGACATCGACGACGGGATCAAGGACGGTTTGACCACCGCCGAACAGGAGGAGGTGGTCCGGTTGCGTCGAGCGAACCGGCGGCTCGAGATGGAGAACGAGATCCTTCGCCGTGCCGCCGCCTACTTCGCCAAGGACGCGCTCCCAAAATGAAGTTCCCGCTGGTCCGAGAGCTGGCCGCCAAGGGGTTCCCGGTGCGGCTGACCTGCGGGGTGCTGGGCTTCAGTGCCCAGGCCTTCTACAAGTGGCAGGCCGACCCGGTCTGCCAGCATGACTATGACGATGCCCACCTCGTGAACGCCATCCGGGACGTGCATGAGGACGACCCAGAGTTCGGGTATCGGTTCATCGCCGACGAACTCGAGCGAGGCGGCCACACGGTGGGTGAGCGTCGGGTCTGGCGCCTCTGCTCCGAGCACCGGATCTGGTCGACCACCACCAAGAAGGGGCGGAGGCACTCGGGCAAGCGACCGGGACCAGCCGTCCACGACGACCTGGTGCAACGGAACTTCACCGCTCCGGCTCCCGACAAGGTCTGGCTGACCGACATCACCGAGCACCCGACCGGCCAGGGCAAGCTCTACGCCTGCGTGATCAAGGACGTCTGCTCGAACCGGATCGTCGGCCACGCCACCTCGGACCGGATGACGGCCGCACTCGCCACCTCGGCGCTTCGCTCTGCGGTGGCCAGGCGCCGACCGAAGGCCACCGTGGTGGTTCACTCGGACAGGGGCGGCCAATTTCGTTCACGAGCATTCCGGGCCGTGCTGAAGGCCAACAAGCTCGCCGGATCGATGGGACGAGTCTCCTCGGCCGGCGACAACGCGGCCATGGAGTCCTTCTACTCACTGCTCCAGAAGAACGTCCTCGACCGGAAGCGCTGGAAGACGAGAGACGAGCTCGCCTACGCCGTCCTCTACTGGATCGAGCACACCTACAACCACCGGCGCCGGCAGCGGGCCCTCGGCAAGCTCACCCCCGTCGAGTTCGAGCTGGCGTTCGCTGCAAGAATCGAAGACGCTGCTGCCTGATCAATGCAAACCGGTGTCAACCAGACCGACAGCAGACCCGATTCATTGCCGATCCAAGGCCGATGTTGGACGGCTACTGAATTCGTATGACGACTTACAGAACAAATAATCGGCGCAAGTACCAGCCAAACACCTAGCTATAGGCGGGCTGGAACGCTCGTACCGGGCCAGGTGCTGAAGACTCGTCGTTCCAGCTGATCGGATCGTTCTGTGAGCATCAACGGAAGGGGGGCTCTCCCCTTCTCGCCAGTCGTTCCAGCTCGTGAATTCCATCGACCGCGGCTTGGGCTGCCAGCGAGTCCCGAGAGGCGACCCACTCCAACTCGTCTTCATCCAGGCGTGTAATCACAGCGCGATCGGCGGAAACCCATAGATCCAGCTCAAGGTCAACGGACTCCAAAACGCCGTTGACCATTTGAGCAGGGCGTGCGGCATCGCAATACCAGCCCTTGAGTTCGCCTGCTGAACTCTTGACTCGTTTGACTGAGTACCACCGGTCCCGCCAGTAATGCTCCCTCCACACATCCCCGAACTCGAATCGCACGAGTCCCATGTCTCGCTCTGTCGCTTCGGCCCACTCAGCCTCGACAACCGAATAATTACCGTCATAGCGAAGCAACTGGGCATCGTATTCGATGAGGCCTCGGTGGGTCACCAGGCGGACACGAACGGCTGCCATCAAACAACCGTAGTGTTCGGCGGCGTGCCCGCACCTGGGTTTTGGATCCCTTGGTGATTTATCCACACACCCCGATGTGCCGTTTAGCCACGGTCAATAACTACCCTCTCCCGGTAATAGGTGACACCAGACCCAGATCTGGGTCTCCCCGATTAAGCCGCCGTGACCACATCCTTTGTGAGTGCCCAGATGGGCAGCGAAAGGATCGCCACGAGGAGGAAAACCGCCCCTACGGGAATGGCGAGTATTAGGCAGCCCATGAACAGAGACACCGACCCAACGACTGACGAGAAGCCGCTCCTCTGAGGCCGAGTCAGCACTCGCCGCAGTTCCATGAGATCCATATCCAACACCTCGTCCACGTCAAATGCGTAGGCGTTTCTCATCATTCGCCCAGCGGCAAATGCCCGAATGACGTGGATAGGCCACACCAGGCCGAGGAGCATTCCCGCAAGATCAAGAGCCCATGCAGCGGCATATTGACCGCAGCCTCCACTGGCAAGCTCCCACGCACTGATCTCTGCTTCTCCCACATTTCCGGTGCCGACACCTGCGACCAGGTGGTTCACGTCATGAAGCGCAAGCGCCCTCCGTCGAGCAGAAGTGTTGAGGAACGGCATGGGAATGCGACCCAGCCTGATGACTACCCATCGGTCGGACAAACCGCCATCCGCTGCGATTCCTGATTCTGCACGGTGGCGTTCGATGACCTCCCGCACAGTCACACACTCGGGCATGTTGTTAAGCCTATTGCGGGCGTTGGCCATCAAGGCGTGCTCATTCAGCCCATCCACCGAACCGGTGATCTGGGGCAGGTCATCTCAAGGTCCGAACCCGGTCCTCCGATGCTTGTGGGTATGGGTCAAGAGGAACCGGAGCGAGTCGCTCGCATGGGAACGCTGGCGTCCCGGCACAACGGCGCGTTGCTTGAGGGAAGCTGGCTGAACAGATTCATTGCGAGCGATTCTCCATGGCTCGTGTTTGAGGTCCGCACTAAGGGCATCGTCATCCAAAAGGACCCTCGCCCTGCGGCTCGGTTCCGACGGGGCGCCAATGCCATATTCCCAAGGCAAGCTATGTCGCTTGTGGATCTTGCGGGTAGAGAGCCGCTGATTTGGAATTGGTCGCAGATCCGTTCAATCACAAGCACTTCCCGAAAGGTCGCAAAGCTAGAGACTGCCTCTCCTGAGCCTGTTGAATTCCGATTCGGTTCCTCTGACGGCCATTACGACACGTTCGTGCATCTCAAGGAGCTAGCACCTTCGCCGTCGGTGTCGGTGGGCGGCAGGTTCATCTGACTGCCATCGAGTGCCGGTAGGCACTGTCAATAACTGACCCGCTCCCGGTGTTGTGGGGCACCCCTGGTCATCATCCGGGGTGACAAGGTCGCTCACCGAGAACGGGGT
>CAVZGQ010000004.1:0-343025 GCA_963774885.1 uncultured Acidimicrobiaceae bacterium | reverse complement strand
CCGTAGTCAGATGCTCTAGTCCGTTGAGCTACGAGCGCTGGCTCTGCGCCGACACAGGCTTTGCCCGGTCACCCGCATGTCACGTCGGGATTCTCGAGGTCAACCTGCTCCGAGCGGTTGCCCACTCTATCCGAAGGCTGCCCGGTGGCTCCTCGGGGCCCAGGAGGCTGAGTGTTCCCCGCCTCGCGGCAGAATGTCCCCGATGACCCGCTCTGACGTGGTGGTGGACCGCCTTCGGGAGGTGGTCGGTCCCCAGGTCATCACCGACCCCGACGTGACCACCTCGTACACCACGGACTGGACGGGCCGGTTCGCCGGCCGCTCACCGGCCGTGGTCAGGCCGGGTACCGCCGAGGAGGTGGCCGGGGTGATCGGGGTCTGCCGAGAACTCGGCGTCGCCCTGGTCCCCCAGGGCGGCAACACCGGCCTGGTCGGGGGCGGGGTGCCGCTGCAGGGAGAAGTGGTCCTGAGCCTCCGGCGTCTGCACTCCCTGGAGCCGGTCGACACCGGGGCCGGCCAGGTCACCGCTGGGGCCGGCGTCGCCCTGTCCGCCCTTCATCAAGCGGCGGCGGCCTGCGGTTGGGCCTATGGGATCGATCTCGCCAGTCGCGAGTCGGCGACCGTGGGCGGCACAGTGGCCACCAACGCCGGCGGCATCCACGTGCTGCGCTACGGGGACACTCGGGCCCAGGTACTCGGGGTGGAGGCCGTACTCGGAACGGGCGCGGTCATCACCCACCTCAGCGGGCTGGTCAAGGACAACACCGGCTACCACCTGCCGGGCCTGCTGTGCGGGAGTGAGGGGACGCTGGCGGTGGTCACCGCAGCCCGACTGCGCCTGGTGCCGGCCGCGCCGTGCCGGACCGTCGCGTTGATCGCCTTCCCCGCGGTCACCCGCGCCATCGACGCGTCGTCACTCCTGCGCCGGTCGCTCCCCACCCTCGAGGCGTGCGAGCTTTTCCTGGGCCGGGGTCTCGAGTTGGTGTGCTCAGCGATGCAACTGCCGATGCCGTTCCCGACCATGTACCCCGTGTACCTCCTGGCCGAGGTGGCTGACCGGAGCGATCCGACCGACACCATGGCGGAGGCGGTCGACTCGCTCGAGGACGTGCTCGACGTGCTGGTGGCCACCGACGCGTGGCGGCGTTCCGAGCTGTGGCGCTACCGCGAGGCACACACCGAGGCCATCAACACCCTGGGGTCGCCGCACAAGCTCGACGTGACCCTTCCCCTGGGCTCCCTGGCTGATTTCATCGACCGGGTCCCCGACACGGTGCAGTCCATCGATCCGGCCGCACGCACCTGGCTGTTCGGCCACGTCGGCGACGGCAACGTCCACGTCAACCTGACCGGGATGGCACCGGACGACGATCGTGTCGACGAGGGCGTGCTGGACATGGTCGCTGCCCTCGGGGGGAGCATCAGTGCCGAGCACGGGATCGGCGTGGCCAAAAAGCGGTGGCTCAGCCTGTCCCGGAGCGACGCCGAAATCGCCGCCTTCCGATCCATCAAGCGGGCCCTCGATCCGGACGGCGTGCTCAACCCGAACGTGTTGCTGCCACCCGAGAACACCTGACGGACCGTCAGATACAATTGGGCATGCCCGCCGACGCTCCACTGCACGGCATTCGGATCATCGAATGCTCGGCCCTCGGGCCTGCCGCCATCACCATGCCGTTGGTCGACCTCGGTGCCGAGGTGATCAAGGTGGAGCCGCCGGCAGGCGACTACATCCGCGAGATGACCTGGCCCATCGTCGAGAGGGTCTCCCTCATGCACCTCCACATCAACCGGGGCAAGCGCAGCATCGTTATGGACCTCCGCAACGACGAGGACGTGGCCATCTTCAAGGAGCTGGCCAAGACGGCCGATGTGGTCGTCGAGGCCATGCGCCCCGGCGGACTCGCCCGCCGCGGCGTCGGCTACGAGCACCTCCGACTGATCAACCCCGGCATCGTCTTCTGCACCATCTCCGGCTACGGAATGACCGGTCCCTATCAGAACCTCCCCGCCCACGGCATCGCCTTCGACACCTGGGCCGGGATCGTCTCGCCCCAGGTCAACGAGGATGGCTTCGCCTATCTCCCCGAGCACGCCTCCATGGGGATCCACGCCGGTCCCCTCTTCGGTGCCCTGGGCATCGTGGCCGCCGTGCTCCGGGCCAAGACGACCGGCGAGGGATCGTTCCTCGAGGTGGCCCAGTCCGACGCCGCCGCCGCCATGGACTGGTACCGAAGCGAGACGTGGAAGGCCTACGAGCGACCCGAGTCCGAGGTCACCGGCAACAAGGCCGACGACTACGAGCGACGGGAGCCGGGCACGGCCGGAATGGTGGAGGGCGTGCGCTACCAGGTCTACGAGGCCAAGGACGGACGCTACGTCCTGTTCATGGCGTCGGAACAGGCCTTCTGGAAGAACTTCTGCGCCGCCGTTGACCGCATGGACATGTTCGAGCGCTGGCCGGGCTCGAAGTTCGCCGACCACGCTCGCAACAACCTCGAGATGCGCAGGGAGCTGCGCGACATCTTCCGCACCCGGACCGCCGAGGAGTGGATCGACTTCGGGGTGACCGCCAACGTCCCCATCAGCCCGGTCAACTCCCCGAAGACCATCGCCGAGGACCCGCAGTTCAACGACCGGTTCCACTGGTACTCCCGCGAGCAACTGGGGGCGGAGCAACTCCCCACCCCGCTCAAGTTCGTCGGTGAGGAGCTGCCCACCCCGGCCCACGCTCCGACCGTCGGCCAGCACACCGACGAGGTGCTCCGTGACGTGCTGGGGTGGGACGACCGGCGCATCGCCCAGTCGCGGGATCGTGGCGGACTGGGTGGCTCGACCCGGTGAGCCGGCCCAGCGATGGCAGCCCCCGGGGGCACCGTACCTCTGAGCGTTAGGATCCGATGATGCCTTCGGCCAAGACCCGACTGCCTGCCATCGAGGGGTGGTTCACCCTCGACGAGGATGCCCCCGCCCTCCTCGGCAGCAAATGCACGACCTGCGGGAACTTCGCCTTTCCCAGGGAGACCTACTTCTGCCGTACCCCCACGTGCCAGGGCACCGAGTTCGCCGAGACCGAGCTCAGTCGCACCGGCAAGGTCTGGTCGTACACCGACGCCTGCTACCAGCCACCCAAGCCCTATGAGTCGGCCGACCCCTACGTCCCCTTCGCCATCGCCGCCGTCGAGCTTGCCGCCGAACAGATGGTGGTGATGGGCCAGGTGGTCCCCGGGGTGGGGGTGGACGACCTGGCCGTCGGCGACGAGGTGGAGTTGGTGCTCGACACCCTGTACGAGGACGACGATCACGAATACCTGGTCTGGAAGTGGCGACCACGAGGAACGGAGGCCACACATGCCTGACGACAAGCGGGTGGCCGTGTTGGGCGCAGGGATGCACCCGTGGGGGAAGTGGGGCCGCAACTTCGTCGAGTACGGCCTGGCCGCGGCGGGCGACGCCCTCCGGGAGGCCGATCTGCCATGGACCGACATCGACTATGTGGCCGGTGCCGACACCATTCGCAACGGGTACCCCGGATTCATCGCCGGAGCCACATTCGCCCAGGCGCTGGGGTGGACAGGGGCCCGGGTCTCGTCGGCCTATGCCGCCTGTGCCTCGGGGGCGCAGGCCATCAACAACGCCCGGGCCCAGATTCTGGCCGGGCTGTGCGACGTGGCCCTGGTGGTCGGGGCCGACACCACCCCCAAGGGCTTCTTCACCCCGGTGGGTGGCGACCGCAAGGACGACCCCGACTGGCTCCGCTTCCATTTGATGGGTGCCACCAATCCGACCTACTTCGCCCTCTACGCCAGGCGGCGGATGGAGCTCTTCGGCGCCACCGAGGCCGACTTTGCCGCGGTGAAGGTGAAGAACGCCCGCCACGGGCTCGAGAATGCCAATGCCCGCTACCGCAAGGAGGTCACCGCTGACGAGGTGCTGGCGTCCCCGATGGTGGCCGATCCGCTGCGTCTGTTGGAGATCTGTGCCACCTCCGACGGGGGTGCGGCATTGGTGCTCACGAGCATGGAGTTCGCCCGTCGCCACGCAGGGGGCGGCGACCTGGTCACCATCGACGCGGTGTCCACGATCACCCCACGCTTCCCCCAGACCATCATCGAGATGCCCAACTTCTCCACCGACTCCGCGGCCACTGCGGCCTCGGTCGGTCCCACCTTCAAACAGTCGGTGGCCCTGGCCGCCTACGAGGAAGCAGGCATCGGCCCCGACGATGTCGATCTGGCCGAGGTCTACGACCTCTCGTCGGCCCTTGAGCTCGACTGGTATGAGGACATCGGGCTGTGCAAGGAAGGGGAGGCGGAACGGTTGCTCCGCGACGGTGACACCACCCTCGGCGGGCGGGTCCCGGTCAACCCGAGCGGTGGGTTGTCGTGCTTCGGGGAGGCCATCCCCGCCCAGGCCATCGCCCAGGTGTGCGAGCTGGTGTGGCAGCTGCGGGGCCGGGCCGGGGCCCGGCAGGTCGAGGGGGCCACCGTCGGGATCACCGCCAACCAGGGCTTGTTCGGCCACGGGTCATCGGTCATCGTCTCGCGCTAGTCGAACCCCGGACGGGTGCGCCGCGGCCCGGTCCTCAGGTGACCAGCACGATCTTTCCGAACTTCCCGCCGGCGGCAAACCGCTCGTAGGCCTCCGACGCACGAGCCATCGGTACCTGCTCTGCCACCGGCACCCCGAGGTTCCCCATGGCCAGGAGGGGCACCACGTCATCGACCACGGCCCGGGCCACGGCCGCCTTCTCCTCGGTGGTCCGGGCCCGCAGCATCGACGCACGAATGGTCCCCCGGCGGCCCATCAGGGCCAGCAGATTGAGCTCGACGGTGGCCCCAGCCCCCACCCCGATCACCACGATCCGCCCCTCCATGGCGAGCGCCGGCAGGGTGGCTGCCACCCCCGGGGCGCCTACCAATTCCAGCGACACGTCGTAGGGACCGTGATCGGGGGCGACGTCGGGCTCGATGACCTCGTCGGCACCGAGGCCGAGCACGTCGGAGTGCCGCGCCGACGAGCGGACCGAGGCCACCACGTGGGCCCCGAAGGCATGGGCCAGTTGCACGGCGGCGGTGCCCACCCCGCCGGCCGCACCGGAGATGAGCACCCGTTCGGCGGCACGCAGGTGGGCCTGGGTGAACAAGGCATCGTGAGCGGTGCAGAACGCCTCGGGGAACCCGCCGGCCTGGTCCCAGGGGATCCCCTCGGGCACCGGCATGGCGATGGCCTCGGGCACCACGGCCAGTTCGGCCTGGGCCCCGCCGCCGGTGAGGGACATGACCCGGTCCCCGATGGCGAACCGGGTGGCCCCCGGTCCGAGGCCCACCACATCCCCGGCGAATTCCATGCCGGGGATGTCCTCGGGGGAGCCGGCCGGCGGCGGGTAGAGGCCCTTTCTCTGGAGGAGGTCGGCGGCGTTGATGCCGGCGGCGGCCACCTTGACCAGGACCTCACCGGGGCCGGGGTCGGGGTCGGGGTGCTCGAGCCACTCGAGGGAGCCCTCCACAATGGTCACGGCGCGCATCGGCCCAGGGTAGACGCAGGCCTGCCCACCCAGACCGACCACCCCCCACAGTGACAGCCCTGATCGTGCCCTCGTAGGCTGTTCCCAGGAGGCCCCGGTCATGGTGATCGATCCATCGGAAGAGCAGCACCCGTCGGCCCTGGACCCCCGGGGCCGCCTCCACCGCATGCCGGGCATCGAGGTCGACGAGGGATTCCCGGAGCCCACGGCCGGCATGGTCCTCCACCGGGTACTGGCCGGGGCAGCCCGCACCTTCCTCTTGAACGACATGGGTGAGGAGCTCGTCGACGACACCGCCGGACGCGAGATGGTGGGTCCCGTCGACGCGCTGGCGCGGTCCGGTCCGGTGTGGGCCCAGTCGGCGGCCTTCGAGCTGGACGGCATCCAGCGCCGTACGACCGAGACCGAGCGGATCCATCAGAGCCGGGTGGCCCTTCGCCGCATCCGCTCCAACGTGCGCACGTTCCGGCTTCTGGTCGACCCGGTGTGGGGCACCTCCCTACGGGCCGAGTTGGCCTGGTACGGCGACCGCCTCGGCCAGGCGCGCGACCTGCACATCATGCAAGAGATCATCTCCGTGAAGGGGCCCACCGTCATCGACCCCGGGCAGGTGGCCCGACTCGACGAGGTGGTGTCGTCACGGCTGGCGACGGCGCTGGCCGACATCGCTGCCGAGCGCGGCAGTGCCCGGCGGTTCCAGTTGACCGAGCAGATGATGATCCTGTGGGACGGGCCGGCATTCAAGCCCAAGGCGCAACGGCCCGCGCACGAGGTGATGCCGGTCATGCTCCATCGGGCCTGGCATGATCTGCGCGGCGCCGCCCGCACCGCTCGCAAGAAGCCCACCGACGAGAACCTGCACAAACTGCGCATCCGTCTCAAGGACCTGCGCTACGGCTGCAACACGGTGACCCTGGTCGAAGGTGGTCCGGCCCGCAAGACGGCCAAGGCGGCCGAACGCCTCCAGACCAAGCTCGGGGACCTCCACGATGCCTGCTACTCCGTCGAGTGGCTCCACGCCCTGGCGCACGAGCGGGCCGACCTCGCCCGTCCCATCGACGACCTGGTCTCGCTCCAGCGGGACGCTGCCACCCAGGCGCGCAAGGGCTGGAAGCGCGAGTTGAAGGAGATCGAGCGACGCTGGAGGAGTTGGCACACCTGATGCCCTCCGGTCAGGTGACCACGACCGGTCATCCCCGAGGGGTTACTGCGTCACCTGGTTGACCGCCAGATGGTCCTCGGTCCACAACTTGATGCCGCCGAGGATGCCGGCGGTGTTGTCGACGATGGTGACGTCCTCGTCAAGGTGGTCCCGCTTGACCCGGCGCGAATTTCCTCCGCCGATGTAGAGGCGGTCGAAGAACATCATCGCCCGCAACGTCACGATGGCCTTGTGGACCCGCTTGTTCCAACGCTCCTCGCCGATCTCCTTGCGGGTGGCCTCGCCCAGCTGATCGTTGTAGGTCTCCCCCTTCCGGAAGGGCTGGTGGGCGATCTCGAGGTGGGGCAGCAGCTGTCCCTGGTAGAAGAGGCCGGTCCCGAACCCGGTCCCGAGGGTGATGGTCAGCTCCAGCCCATTCCCGCTGACCACTGCGGCGCCCTGGATGTCAGCATCGTTGGCCACCTTGGTCGGGAGGGCGAGCGACGTGGCCAGGGTCGACGCCAGGTCGAACCTCGACCACAGTGCGGCCAACTCGGGGTCGACGGCACTCCCCGGACCATGCTTGGTGGAGAAGTGCGGGGCGGAGAGGACCAGGCCGTCCCGGACCATTCCCGGGAATCCCACCGACACCCGCTCGGCGGCCGGCAGCGGCGCCACCAGCCGGGTCAGGTCTGCCACCAGCTTGTCGGGAGGCAGCGGGTACGACGTGGGTACCCGGACCCGGTCGGCCACCATCATCCCGTCGGCGTCGAGCACGGAGGCCTTCAGCCCGGTCCCGCCGATGTCGACCGAAAGGGTGAAGGGGTGTCGAGGCTCGACCCCCGTCCGGGTGGCGCCGGATCCGCCCGTGATCGGCGTCTTGCCGTCGTCACCCTTCGGTTCCTGGTCGTCGCTCATGGCCCCACGCTAGGCCCATCGTCAACCGGACGGCGCCGCATCGCCGACCGGCGGACTCCATTGTTCTCGCTCCCACCACGCTCCGGTTTGCCGGTAGCGTCAGGGCTCGTGACCGTAGAACCGTGGTTGGGGGACGCCTGCTCGCTTGTCGACGCATTCCGGGCCGGGGCCATCAGCCCCACCGAGGCCCTCGACGCGTCGTACGCCGCTATCGAGGAGTCGGGGCTCAACGCCTTCAGCCACCTGGATATGGAGGCGGCACGTATCGCCGCCGCATCGGCTGACGTCTCCCTCCCCTTTGGGGGTGTCCCCATCGGCGTGAAGGAGCTGGAGGCGGTCGATGGGTGGCCCTCGACCGAGGCCTCGCTGGTGTTCAAGGATCGGGTCGCCGAGTACGACTCCACCCAGGTAACCAGGCTCCGGGCCGCCGGTGCCGTCCTGGCCGGCCAGACCACCGCATCGGAGTTCGGAGGAATCAACTGCACGGCCACCAAACTCCATGGGATCACCGGCAACCCATGGAATCCGGAGCGCACACCGGGCGGGTCCTCGGGTGGATCGGCTGCGGCGGTGGCCGGGGGCCTGTTGCCCATCGCCAGCGGGGGGGACGGGGGGGGATCCATCCGGATCCCCGCCGGCTTCACCGGCCTGTTCGGGCTCAAGTCGACCTTCGGTCGCATCCCCAAAGGCCCACAGAGCTTGCAGCCGCCGCTCACCGTGGTGGCGGGCTGTCTCTCCCGCTCGGTGCGGGACACCGCCCGCTGGTTCGACCTGTGCAACGGCTTCCATCCCCGGGACACCTTGAGCCTGCCCCGGGTCGATGGCTGGGAGGCGGGCCTCGACTCCTTCGACCTGGCCGGGAAACGGGCGGTGATCTCGATCGACCTCGGAACAGCCATCGTGGAGCCACGGACGGCAGCGCTGGTGATGGAGTCGGCCGACGCCCTCATCGCCGCCGCTCGCCTCACCCGCGTCGACGTCGTGGTCGAGTTGCCCCAGGGAGGCCTGGAGTGGGCCATGTCCAACCTGATCGGCCTGGCCGGCCTGCTCGGGGATCGCTACCCAGCCTGCAACGACGACCTCACCCCGGAGATCCAGATCGGCATGAACCTGGCCACCTACAATCTCAACGTCCAGACGGCCGGGGCCACCGAGATGTTCCGCATCGACGTCAACGAACGGATGGCCGACATCTTCGCCGAGACCGACTTCGTTTTCGCCGCCACCAACCCGGACACCGCCTTCGCCGCCTCCGGGCCGATGCCCACCACGGTGGGGGAGGTGGACCTGATCACCGAGTACGGGTTCGACAAGGCGCTCGGCAACAACGGGGCGCTCACCATCCCGGCCAACCTCACCGGCAATCCGGCGGTGTCCATACCGGCGGGATCCATCGACGGGATGCCGGTCGGGATGCAGGTGATCGGCAAGCACCACCACGAACAACTCCTCTTGGACCTGGCCCGTATCGCCGAGCGCGAGCGCCCGTGGCCGATGGTGGCCCCGGCCGCTCCTGTGTGACCGACCCGCCCCTCGGCGGCAGCTCCCGCCACCCCGCACCCTGAGTACCGGCCCCGCCGGGCACACCTAAGGAGACCCCATGCGTGCCGATCTGTGGATCCCGACCGCCAACCCGTTCACCACCCCGGAACTGCTGGCACTCATCGGTGACGAGGCAGAGCAACGTGGCATCGGCACCATCTGGGTGGGCGAGCACGTGGTGCTGTTCGAGGAGTACGCCTCGTCCTATCCGTACGCCGTCGACGGACGGATCCCCGCTCCCGCCGGGACCGGCCTCCTCGAGCCCCTCACCACCCTCTCCTTCCTCGCCGCCCACACCACCACGGTCCGGTTGGGGACAGCCATGGTGCTGCTGCCCCAACGCAACCCGGTGTACACCGCCAAGGAGGTCTCCACCCTCGACTGGCTCTCCAACGGCCGGGTCGACTTGGGGATCGGGGTCGGGTGGCTCGAGGAGGAGTTCGACGCGGTGAACGTGCCGTGGCCCAATCGCGGCCGGCGCACCGACGAGTACCTCGAGGTGCTCTCCACCCTCTGGTGTGACCAGACCTCCACCTACGAGGGCGAGTTCTACTCCCTCAACCCGTGCTCGATGTTCCCCAAGCCGATCCAGCAACCGCATCCCCCCATCCACATCGGGGGGGAGAGCAACGCCGCCCTGGCCAGGGCGGCCCGCGCCGGCCAGGGGTGGCACACCTTCAATCGGGCGCCCGAGGATCTGGCCGAGCCCCTGGGCAGGTTGGATGGTCTCCTGGCCGAGCACGGTCGCCGCCGCGATGACTTGACCATCACCGTGTGCCCCTACTTCAAGCCCCTCGACGCCGACATCGCCGCCCGCTACGCAGAGGCAGGCGCCGACGCGGTGGCTGCCCTCCTGTTGGCCTTCGGCCCCGATGAGGTGCGCTCGGCCCTCGACGACCTGCAACCGGTCCTCGACCGGGCCGCCTCGTCCTGAGCACAGCGGTGGGATCGCGCACCGGCGACGTCGGCCGGACCCGCAAGGTTCCGATCAGCCGTGCATGGACACCGGGAGCGCCTCCATGCCCCGGAGCACCAGGTTGGTCTTGTAGCGCACCGCATCCACGGCCAGGGCCAGGTCGGGGGCCCGTCTGACCAAGGCGGTGAGAGCGACCTGCGCCTCCATGCGAGCCAACGGAGCTCCCAGGCAGTGGTGGACCCCGAACCCGAATCCGAGGTGGTTGTTCGGCGTCCGGGTGATGTCGAACCGCTCGGGGTCGTCGAACTGGTCGGGGTCGCGGTTCGCCGAGGCGATGAGCAGCATGACGAAGTCGCCGGCCTCGAACTCGACGTCGCCGAAGACGCAGTCCTCGGTGAGTGCCCGGCCGGTGAGCTGCACCGGGGAGACGTAGCGCAGCATCTCCTCGACACCGCTGCGGGCAAGCGCCGGTTCGTTGCGGAACCGATCACACTGGTCGGGGTTGCGAAGGAGGGCCAACGCACCGCCGGCGATCAGGTTGACCGTCGTCTCGTGACCGGCCACCAGCAAGAGGATGCAGGTCGAGAGCATCTCGCCCTCACTGAGCACGGTGCCGCCGTCCTCAGCCTGCGCCAGCCGACTGAGCAGGTCCTCGCCCGGGTGGCGCCGCCGTTCGGCCAGCAGCTCGAAGAAGTACTGCGCGAACTGCATCACTCCCTCGCTCCGGGCGGCGATGACCTCCGGGGTGAGGAGGAAGTCAGGATCGAGCCCACGGGCCAGCGCGTTGGACCAGACCTTGAAACGGTCCTGGTCCTCGGCCGGCACGCCGAGCAGGTCGCAGATGATCCGCACCGGCAGCGGGTAGGCGAACACCTCCAGCAGGTCGACCCCGCCCGCCTCCACGGCCGCGTCGAGCAACTCGTCGACCACCTGTTCGGTCCGGGTTCGGAGCGACTCCACCACCTTGGGGGTGAAGGCCTTGGACACCAGGCCCCGCAGGCGGGTGTGGTCCGGCGGGTCCCGGAACAGGAACGGGCGCATCTCGAGCATGGTCGCCACCATCGGGTCGTCCTCGGCCATCGGTGTGCGGAACCCTTGGGGCATCCGGTCGACGGCCACGTTGAGGCTGTCCGAGCTGGCCCGGCGGTCGCGCAGGATGGCCAGGCAGTCCTGGTGGCGAGCGACCACCCAGAAGCCGAGATCGTTCCGGTGGATCGGGGCCCGCTGGCGGAGATCGGCGTAGAGGGGGAAGGGATCACTGGCCCAGAGAGGATCGAACGGATCGAATACCGGCGGTGCCGCGTCCGGGTCCGTGGTCGACTGGCTCATTGCCCCTCGATGCTACTGAGGCCTGGCTCGAGGCGGCGATCCGGGCCCGGACAGACCGGTCAGGGTGAGGGCGGATCGGGATCGGCAAGGACCCTGGCTGTCAGGCACGGATCCGAGAACCAGGGCCGGAGTGTCAGTCGGGCTGGCGGAAGGTCGCCGTAGACGAGGATCCCCTCCCCCGGGGGCGTGCGCCGGATCGCATCGGGTGGCGCCAGTCTCCGGGTTGACGGCGAGCGGGTGGTGCTCGGGCCACCGCGGCCGCCGTGGGTCACCGCGGGCAGGGTCACCTCCTCCTCGCCGATCAGGTGGCTGGCATAGTCCAAGGTGGACGGGTCGGAGATCCCGGACAGGAAGAGCTTGGCTCGGTGATTGTTGACCACCGTGGTCGCCCGCGGGCCGAAGCGGGCGGTGATCTGGGCCAGATCGTGCCAGATGGTCACCAACTGGATGCCGTGCCCGGCAGCCGTGGACGCCAGCGCGTCGAGGTCGGCAAGTGGGGCGATGTTGGCCGCTTCGTCCAGCACGACGAGTAACGGCGGATCGAGCGGACGCGGGTTCGGGTCACCTGGTCGTAGACATGCTCGACGACTTGGCGGACCACCGAGACGAACAGCGGCGTCAACCGGCGTTGATCGTGGGCCGGAGCACATAGGTAGAGGGTGTTGGCCGCCTCGACCAATGGCCCGGGGTCGATCAACCGAGCACGCCCGGTCCCACCCGGTCCCGCCGTCCCGTCGGCGAACGGCTCGAGGATGGTCTCGACAGTGGTGTAGATCGAGCTGCGCTGTCGGTCCTCCTTGCCGAACGTGGAGGCGGCGGAATGCACGGCCTCGGGCACGGCGGCGGCGGCCAACAGATCGAGCACCTCTCCCTCCTCGCAGGTGTCCACCCAGCGCACTACGTCGTCCATCGAGCGCTTCCCGAACGCGGCCGCGAACAGAAGGGGGGCCAGCATCTTGGCCGCGGTGGCGTACCAGAAGTCGCCATCGCTCATGGTGCCGGCAGAACTCTTGGCCACCTCGGTCAGTCCCGCGGCCGCCCGGCGGGCGCCCGGCCAGGTGCGAGCGGCCGGCAACGGAGACCACCACTCCGAAGACAGCCCCGTCGAGCCGGAGGGGTCGATAGCAGTGGACCGATCCGCAACGGCGCCGGTAGTCCATCGTGTGCTCGATAAGGTCGGTCTTGATGCTGGCGGCGATCACCGGTCCCTCCCATCCCAGGATGGCGGGCACGGCCAGTCCGGACGTCTTGTGCGACTGGGTCGGGCCGAAGACGATCACCGACTGGGCCCGCTCCGAGGCCACCGTCTGGCGACCGACGCGACCCAAGGCCAGCCGGCCGGGCACCCCGGCTCCTGAACCTCCCTGCCTGGGCACCCGGAGTGGTCGAAGGTCCCGGGGTCGGGCCCAGGCTGCACCGCTCGGTCGACCCGACCATCGGCGCACCGCGGCCCCACGACCATGGCCACCGGTCGGACGGCCTGGGAATGGCATCCGGCGCCCGGGAGGGGGCAGTTGCAGGCGCCGGATACCGAAGGTGGGTCCGGTCGGCCAGGCACCGCCCGACCTGGGGCGGTCCTGGCCGAGCAGGCCCGTCCCGATGAATGCCGACACGCCGACCATGCCGAGCACAACATGGGCGACGCTCATGGCATCGGCCCGCTCACCGCGCACCGTGCCGGGCCGGTAGCCGGTTCGGGCGGTGCCGGTTCGGGCGGTGCCGGTTCGGGCGGTGCCGGTTCTGGCGGTGCCCACCCATCGGCGTCAGTGCCAGAACCGTCCGACGGGAGCGGGACGTGGCCGGTCATGGCCTGATCGGTGTCGGTGAGCCACCGCTCGCCCGAGGCCAGTCGGTGCTCGACCAGGAACGAACGTCGGCCCACCTTCCACAGCGCCATGCCGCGACGAAGTTGGGTGACCAGTTCGGCTTCGGTCTCGGTCAGCCCGAGAAGCTCACCGGCCCTGGACACCTCCCCCGGTGACTGGGCGTAGACCACCCGGGTCTCCGAGTCGGCCAGAAGTCCTTCGGCCAGGTTCACCTGCTCCGAACCTTCGGTCCCGACCGAGCGGAGATCGGACAGCCGGTGCAGCACGGCCATGTTGGCCACGCCGAGGGCGCGAGACAGCTTCCACGACGTCTGGAGCCACCGGGCCACGCCGAGATTGGAAAGAATGGCCCACGCCTCGTCCACCACCACGATGATCCGATTCCGGTGCCGGGAACGCACGGCGCTCTGCAACCAGGCTGCCGCACAGGCCATGAGGACGCCGAGCGCCGGCGAGTGGTAGACCGCAGACAGGTCGAGGACCACCAGCGGGGCGTCGAGGCGCAACCCGGGGGTGGTCGGTCCGTCGAACATTCCGCCAGGTCACCGTGGACCAGACGTCGCAGCTCGAGGGCCACGTCCCGGCCGTCCTCCATCAGCACCGACCGGGTGGTGCGAAGGTCCCGCGACGCATCGACGCCCGGAGCGAGGAGTGCATCGACCACCTGGGGGAGGACGGGCGCGGGCATCTGGGCGGCCTGCGCCTGGTGGGTGGCGCCTGCCACCGCGGCATCGATGGCGGCCCGCTCGCGGGGAAGGAGGTTGCGGCCCAGACAGGCGACGGCCAGGGAGGAGGTCAGTGCCGCCCGGCGCCGCAGGACCCCGTCCGCCAACAAGCGCCGGTCATCGCAGGCCTCTTCTTGGGTATCGAGAGGGTTGAGGCGGACGGCACCCCCGGGGCGGAGGGCCACCGGCGCCACACCCCATGCCTGGGCCAGCGGGCCGTACTCCCCCTTGGGGTCGATCACCCAGGCATGGCGCCCGAAGACGGCCTGGCGCCAGAGGTACGACTTGACGAAGGAGCTCTTCCCCCGTCCGATCTGCCCGAACACCACCATGTTGGGATTGGTGACCACGCCCCGCCCGATAGAGGGCGAACGGGTCGTAGACGAAGGAGCCACCGAGCACGTCCCTCCCGATGAGCACCCCTTCGTGACCGAGGCCGGCCTCGCTCACCAGGGGATAGGCCGCGCAGAGATGCCGGGTAGTGGCCACGTGGGCCGGCACCCGGGGAACGATGCCCCTCACGACAGCCCCCGGCCCAGCGGAAGGGAGCAGGCGAAGGCCGACATCCTGCGCGCCGTAGAGGAGCCGGAGCTCGATCCCGGCCTGGCCGGCGGCCTGCTCCACGGCGGCACAGCCGGCGGCGAGCTCGTCGCGGGTATCGGCGGTCACCGTCACGTACCCCGAGAATCGGATACTGCGCGTGGCCGTCGGCCAGCTCGACGTCTCGTTCCTCGACGCTCTCCTTCTCGCGGGTATGGCGGGCGGTGACCAGAAATCCGCCACGCCGACGCAACTCGCCGTCGGCCAGGTCGGCGGTGCGGGCCTGGGCCACCTGGCGGGCGGCCCGGCTCGGGCTCATCGGTTCCATGACCAGGCTGATCGAGCGCCGGAGCGGCGAGAAGAGCAGTGGTCCGAGGAAGTCTGGGGTGACGTCGACCCGGGGCCACTCGGCGATCCAGTAGGTGGCGTGCCAGGTCGCATCGGTGTGCACCGCGTCCCACGACGGCTCGACGGCCATCGGCCATGGCCAGTCCGCCGAGGTTCGCTCGTCGCTGCTCGCACCATCGGACCGGCGGCCACGGAGGGGTTCACCCGTGGGGATCCGGTCTGCATTGCTGGCCACCGGGAGCGACCGCGTCGGCGATCACCCGGGCCAGCGCCCGGGGCCCAGCACACCGTCGACGGTGATGTCGGCGCCGTCGAGGGCCCGGTGCAACGCGAGCACCTCTCGAGCAGCACGGCGCCGATCCCGGCGACGCCCCCGCCCGAGGAGCGGACGGAGCGGGACGAGCGGGCCGTATGGATGGACAGGCCGATCAGGACCCGGTGGCGGCGGGTCACCGGCGATGCCTCGTCGACCAGCGCCCGGTAGGAGCGCCCGGCCGGCGAGTCGGCGCCGAGCACGGCATGGTCGGCCCAGTGGCGGCGCACCGCGCGCCCGTCGTCGGGCAGACAGGACTCGATCCATTGGACCCGGTGGACGTCGGATCCCTCTCGGGCCATGGCCGAGAGCACCCGGGCCCACGCCGCGATCCGCGAGTCCTGGTCGCGCGGCCCGAGGAGGGCGAAACTGTGGCCGCGCACGGCCAGCACGGCGGTGGCGGTACGGGCCGGGCCCGTCGACCACCATCCCGATCTCCGGCGCCAGCACCCGCGGCTCCGAACGGCACGCCCGACCAGCCGCAGCACCGTCGAAGACCGTCCGGCGACCTCGGTGGCCGGGGTCGGGCCACCGACGGCCCGATGTCGACCCCCGGCGAGCCCGACTCGCTCGGGCATGACCGTGGCCAGATGGCCGCCGTGGGGGCCGGGCTGCCAGTTGGCGGCGGCTCCCCGACGATGCCGACCACACCCATCGGACCACCAGGGGAAGCCACTGCTCGCCGGTGCGCCCGTGGATGGGCCAGAACGCCAGGGCCACGCCGGATCCGACGCTGGCCAGTGGCCAGCGCCACGCCAACCACCGACGGTCGGGAGCGGAGGCCAGCACGCCGACGACCAGGCTCGACGGCCACCGAGGCGATCTGGCCCCCCCGCCACCCGGCGATCACCCCCCGCCGCTCCAAGGGGGAGAACCGGTACCGCACCCGATCGGCGTGTTGCCGCTCAGCGCTCATCGCCCCGGCCTGGGCCCCCGGGATCGGGGCCGTCGCCATCCGCCGTGAGCGGCCGACAAGCGCCGGCGCCGCCGATCAGGCGGATGCCCAGCTCGTCGCGGCCCAGCGCATCCGCCCGCCGGGCACCGGTCTGCCGGGGCAGCACCTTGAGCGCAGTCGTGCCGTGGTCGGCGTCGGTGGCGGATGCGGTCGGGGCGGCAGGCATCGCGGTGACCGGCTCCACCGATGGTTCGACCATGCCATCGCCGGGCTGGTCGAGCCCGAGCCGGCGGGCCGTGGCGGTGGCCTCGGGATGGACCGCCCACGCCGGGAATGCCGTGGCCGGGGCCTCCGTGGTTCCGACCCCGGTCGAGTCGGCCGAGGAGGGTCCCGGCTCCGGGCCGGTCCCGGGACCCGTCACCACCGGGATCGCCGCCGTCTCCGGCGGCCGATGGCGCCGCCGACGGCCGCTCGCGGCCGCACCCGCTGACCGCGGCCCGACCGGCTGCGGCCACCGGACCCAGCGGCGCTGGCCAACGGTGCCGGCCCGCATGGCCACCTGGGCCAGACCCTTCGACCGGAGCGCCGGCGGCCTGGCGGGCGTGTGGCTGAGTGCCTTCGAGATGGCCGACGGCTCCGGCCTCGAGGAACGGGAGCAGGCGAAAGAGGGCCCAGGGGGCGAAGGCCGCCAGCAAGAGGAAGGCAGCGCCGGCCAGCACGGCGGCGAATCCCCCGCCTCCACCGGCCGTCGTCGCCCCCGCACCGCTGGGGGTCGACCCGTTCCCCCGGCCAGCGCCCCGGCGGCCAGGCTCAGGACCGAGACGATGACGAACTTCCCGAGGATCAGGGCCACCAGGGTGTCGACCAGGCGACGGCACCAGTGGGCGATGGCCGGCCAGGCCAGGCTGGCCAGAGCCAGCGGGCAGGAAGAGCACGGCCACGTAGACGGCGGCGGCCCGGATCAGCAGCTCGATCCACACCATCAGCGCCCCGAACACCACGGCCAGGCCGCCGATGAACACGACGAAGGCCGGGCGCCGTCGGTTGACCGGCGGCCGAGTCGCGCCGGACAGGCCGGCGGTGACCGAGGACAGGAAGTGCCGGTGTCGAGCCCCGGCGCCGCTGGAGACGGCCGCGCTCATCGCGTCGGTGACGGCCAGGCCGAGCTGCACCAGCTTGACGGCCACCGCGGTCAACAGGATGGCCAGGGGAACGTTGACCACCACCGAACGGAGCAGCATGGAAGCGTTCTGGCGGTAGATGGACTGGATGATCCCGAGCAGCAGCATGGGCACGATGACCACCCCGGCCAGCACCGCCATGGTCTGGTAGTGGGCGGTGAACCACGACGCACCGAGGTCGATCGGTGGTGGTGCTCGGCGATCACCGCGCCGATCTGGCCCAGCAGCCAGGTGGCCCCGTCGGAGACCCAACTGCCCAGGGCGTTGAGCACACTGTCGGCACCCGAACCCGACTGCCGAGCCGGCCGCCGACCCGCCGCCGACCCCACCGCGCCGGCGACCCCCGAGGCAACCTGGCAGACCGGACCGAGCCCGGCGGCCGCCAGCGGCGACGGCGGCCGGCGGACACGAGGCGCCGGGAATGAGCGGCAGGTCCCGACCGAGGTCACCTCAGTGCACGCCCTGTCCGGTGTTGAAGAAGAAGTTGACGATCCCCGGGCCGGCCCCGATCAGCAGGGCGGCCAACCCCGAGATGAGCACGGCCCGGCGCCCGACGAAGCTCTGCTGGTAGTTCTGCCCGTGGGAGCCGAGCGCCCAGGCGGCGGCGCCGATCACCAGTCCGACCAGGGACAGGGCCAGGGCCCAGCCGTCCAGACCGTTCATCAGGTTCTGCAGCACCTTCCCGCCGGGCAGGGCGCCGGTGTCCGGGCTCAGCTGCAGGTTGGCTGTAGCCGACCAGCACGGCATGCGTGCCCCGGGGTCGGATCGGGCGCCGAGTGACCGGGGCGGGGATCGGCGGGAGAGCATCGGGAGTCATGCCGGCCAAGCGTAGGGAGTGGCCCAGGCCAGTTTCAATACTTTTCATGTATATTTCATTCATTTTCAGCGACATCGATCCAGAACATCACGGTCCGCACCACCGGCCTGTCATGCTTAGGCGGTGAAGCCGTATGTGATCGGGTACATCGTCCTGGGCGTGGTCGCCGTCCTGGCCGTGGTCATCGCCGCCTGGCTGGGTCGGCGGGCCGGCCGCCGCAGCCTGCAGCAACGCCTGACCGCCCTGTCCAACCGCCTGGGGGTCGAGCCGCCCGACGAGGGCGGCGTCGAGCCGGTGCTCAGCCACCTCGAACGGGTGACCGGCGAGGCCGCCGAGGCGGTGACCGAGGCCAGCTCCGACGCCATCCGGCTGCGGCGGGCCCTCGACACCCTCCCCCAGGGGGTCATCGTCTGCGACGAGAACGGTGACGTGGCCTTCCGCAACGCCCGGGCGGTGGCGCTGATGAACAACCGCCACGGCGACGCCCTGGCCGCCCAGGCGGTGACCGAGCTGCTGGAGAACGCCTGGCAGGACGGCTCGGCCGAGCGCACCCTCGACCTGTACGGGCCGCCCCGCCAGACCCTGACCGTGCGGACCAGGCTGGTCGACGACGGGCGCCGGCCCCTCGGGGTGATCGCCATCATCGAGGACGTGTCCGAGCGCCGCCGGCTCGAGGAGATCCGGCGCGACTTCGTGGCCAACGTGAGCCACGAGCTCAAGACGCCCGATCGGCGCCCTCGGCCTGCTGGCCGAGACGCTGACCGTCGAGCCCGACCCCGACCGTCGCCCAGCGGCTGGCCTCGCGGATCCACACCGAGGCCTTCCGGGTCAGCCGGATCATCGACGACCTGCTCGACCTCAGCCGCATCGAGTCGGAGGAGGCCCCGCCCCGCGAGCCGATCTACGTCAACCTGGTCATGGCCGAGGCGGTCGAGCGGGTCCGGTCGGCGGCCGAACAGCGGCGGATTACCATCGAGCTCGATGAGCCCGACCCGCCGGTGCACGTGCTCGGCGACCGCCGCCAGCTGGTGTCGGCCATCCACAGCCTGCTGGAGAACGCGGTGACCTTCTCCTACGAGGACAGCGGTCGTGCGGGTGGCCGGCAGCCAGTCCGACGGCGAGATCCAACTGGCGGTGACCGACTCCGGCGTGGGCATCCCCGCCCGCGACCTCGAGCGGATCTTCGAGCGCTTCTACCGGGTCGACCACGGGCGCAGCCGCGACTCGGGCGGCACCGGGCTCGGGCTGTCCATCGTCCGCCACGTGGCCAGCAACCACCAGGGCCACGTCGAGGTCGACTCGCGCGAGGGCGAGGGGTCCACCTTCACCCTGGTCCTCCCCGGTCCCCCGGAGTACTCGGCATGAGGGAGTACTCGGCATGAGCAAGAAGTCGCCGGCCCCCGACGTCCTGCAGACCAAGGTGCTGCTGGCCGAGGACGACGAGTCGTTCATCGACGCGCTGGTCATCGGGCTGGCCCGCGAGGGATTCGACGTGACCGTGGCCCGTGACGGCAACGAGGCGCTGCGGCTGTTCGCCGCCGTCGAGCCCGACCTGGTGCTGCTCGACCTGATGCTGCCCCGGCTGTCGGGTATCGACGTGTGCCGGTCGATCCGGGCCCGGTCGTCGGTGCCGATCATCATGGTCACCGCCAAGGGCACGGAGATCGACACCGTGGTCGGCCTCGAGGTCGGGGCCGACGACTACGTGGCCAAGCCCTACCGGCTGCGCGAGCTGGTGGCCCGGATGCGGGCCGTGCTGCGCCGGACCCCGCCGCCGACGAACGGCCGGACCTGGACGGCGACCTCGGCCGCGGCTCGGGCGACCGGCCCGGACCATCACGAGGACAGTCGCCGGTCAGCGGTCAGCCACCGCCGTGCTCGAGGCCGGGGGGATCCAGATCGACCCCGACCGCCATCTGGTCTTCGTCCGGGGCGAGGACGTCCACCTGCGGCGCAAGGAGTTCGAGCTGCTGTCGCTGCTGATGGAGAACGCCGGCCGGCTGCTCACCCGCGACGTCCTCATCGACCGCATCTGGGGCTCCGACTACTTCGGCGACACCAAGACGCTCGACGTCCACATCAAGCGGCTGCGCAGCCACGTCGAGGAGGACCCGTCCTCGCCCAAGCTGATCACCACCATCCGCGGGGTCGGCTACCGGTTCGACGCCTCCCCGCGACTGATCCCCGCTACCTGGCCGGATCGCTCCGGTCGGGTCAGCCGGAGGCGGGGATGACCACCTGGCCCCGGAGGTACGGGGCCAGCACCTCGGGCAGGACCACCGACCCGTCGGCCTGCCGGCCGGTCTCGACCAGCGCCGCCCAGATCCGGGCCCAGGCCAGCGCCGAGCCGTTGAGGGTGTGGACGAGCGCCGGCCCCCCGCCACCGTCCGGCCGGTAGCGGATGTTGGCCCGCCGGGCCTGGTAGTCGGTGCACCAGCTGACCGAGGACACCTCCAGCCACTGGTCGACCCCCGGGGAGTAGACCTCGAGGTCGAAGGTGCGGGCCGCCGAGTTGCCCATGTCGCCGGCGCAGAGGTCGAGGACCCGGTACTGGAGCCCGAGCTCCAGCAGCAGTCGCTCGGCCCGGGCCACCATCGACTCGAGCATGGGCCGGGGCCTGGTCGGGCGTGGCGTAGGCGAACAGCTCCACCTTGTCGAACTCGTGGACCCGCAGCAGCCCCCGGGTGTCGCGGCCCGGCCGCGCCGGCCTCCCGCCGGAAGCAGGCGGTGGCCGCGGTGAGCCGCAGGGGCAGGTCGGCCTCGTCGAGGATGTCCCCCCGCCACATCGAGGTGAGCGGCACCTCGGCGGTCGGGATGGCCCACAGGTCGTCACGCTCGAGGTGGTAGGCGTCCTCCTCGAACTTGGGGAGGTGGCCGGTCGACACCATGGTCTCGGTGAGCACCATGGTGGGGGTCGGACCTCCTCGAACTCGTCGGCGTGGCGGTCGAGGGCGAACGAGGTCAGGGCCCGGAGCAACCGGGCCCCGAACCCCCGGTAGAGGGGGAACATCGATCCCGACAGCTTGGCCCCCCGCTCCATGTCCAACAGGCCCAGCTCGGCGCCGATCTCCCAGTGGGGTACCCGCTGGGCCTCGGCGTAGGAGGGTGCCGGGTCGGGCCACGACCGGACCACCACGTTGTCCTCGGGCCCGTCGCCGTCGGGCGTCTCGGTCGAGGGCAGATTGGGCAGGTAGAGCAGGGCCTGGCGCACCTCCTCCTGGGCGGCCTCGGCCACCGCGCCGACTCCGCCGCTCCTCCTCGCCCACCCGCCGGCTGTCGGCCGCCAGCTCGTCGGCCGGCGGCCAGCATCGCCCGGACCGGCGGGCCTCCCCGACCTGCTTGGACAGCGACTTGACCTGGGCCCGGAGCTCGTCCCGTCGGCCGATGGCGGCCCGGCGCGCACGTCGTCGAGCTCGACCAGCCGGTCGATCTCGCCGGGATCCACGCCCCGTCGGCCGAGAGCGGCCTTCACCGCTCACTGTCGTCTCTCACCAGCGCGGATATCGATCATGACGGGGACAACGGTAGCGTGACCCCCCGTGGACGACTGCCATCCCTGCAGCCTCGGCCACCCCTGCCGTCGTCTGCGACGAGGTGGTCATCCGCTACGGCGACACCGTGGCCGTCGACCGGCTGTCGTTCGTCGGCCGGGCCGGCCAGGTGCTGGCGCTGCTCGGGCCCAACGGCGCCGGCAAGACCAGCACCGTCGAGGCCCTCGAGGGATACCGGCGGGTCGGACGGCGGTTCGGTCCGGGTCCTCGGCCTCGACCCCGCCGCGGACCACGCCGGCGCTGGTGCCCCGCATCGGGGTGATGCTGCAGACGGGGGGCGTCTACCCGATGCTCGGCTCGGCCCAGGTCCTCCACCTCTTCGCCCGCTACTACGACGACCCCGAGGACCCCGACGCCTCCTCGAGCTGGTCGGGCTGGCCTCGGTCCGCCGCACCCCGTGGCGGCGGCTGTCGGGCGGCGAGCAACAGCGCCTCTCGCTGGCCCTGGCCCTGGTGGGCAAGCCCGAGGTGCTCTTCCTCGACGAGCCCACCGCCGGGTCGACCCCGAGGGCCGCATCGCGGTCCGCGACATCATCGCCGCCCAACGCGACCGGGGCATCTGCGTGATCCTCACCACCCACGAGCTGACCGAGGCCGAACGGCTGGCCGACCAGGTGGTCATCATCGACCAGGGCCGGATGCTGGCCGAGGGCTCCCGGCCGACCTGGCCTCGGGCACGGCCGACGGCTCCATCCGCTTCACCACCGAGCCGGGCATCGACACGGTGGCGCTGGCCGGCACCCTCGGCGCCGGTGCCACGCGTCGACGAGGAGCGGCCCGGCGCCTACCGGCTCCGCCCGCCGGACGGGGCCTCCACCCCGGCGGTGATCGCCGCCCTGGCCGGTGGCTGGCCGAGCGCGACCTGGCCCTCGGCGACCTCCGCACCGGCCGGTCCCTGGAGGAGGCCTACCTGGCCATCACCGGCTCCCGGGACGATGTCGACCCGCAGAACCGGATCCCTCCGATCGACGCCGGGCGGGTCGGGCGGGTCGGGCTGGGCGCACCGCGCCGAGCGCGGGCGGTCGCGCCGGTGAGAGCGCTCACCGCCCAGCTCCGGGCCGAGGTGACCATGATGGCCACCAACGGCGAGACGGTCTTTTTGACGCTGGGCATCCCGGTGGTGTTCCTGCTGTTCTTCTCCGGCGTCCACGTGCTGCCCACCGGGACCGAGCACCCGGTCGACTTCCTGGTGCCGGGCATCCTGGCCCTGGCCGTCATGTCGACGGCCATGACCGCCCTCGGGCATCGGCACCGGCTTCGAGCGCGGCTACGGGGTGCTCAAGCGGCTGGGGACCACGCCGCTCGGCCGCCCACGGCTGCTGGCCGCCAAGATCACTGGCCATCATCGGGGTGGAGCTGGTCCAGGCCGCGGTGCTGGTGGCGGTCGGGCTACGCCCTCGGATGGAACCCGGGCGGCCCGGCGGAGCGCCGGGGCCCTGGTCGGCGCGGCCATCGCCGCCATGGTGCTCGGGACCGTCGGCGTTCGGCGGGATCGGGCTGCTGCTGGCCGGCACGCTCAAGCCGCTGGTCAACCTGGCCGTGGTCAACGGGCTCTTCGTGGTGCTGCTGCTGCTCGGGGGCATGCTCATCCCCCTGGGCAAGCTGCCCGGCATGGCTGGCCGACGTGGCCAAGGTGCTGCCGGCCTCGGCCCTGGCCGATGCCCTGCACGGCTCCCTCGGGCACGGGACACCGGTCACCGTCCACGACTGGATCGTGCTGGTCGCCTGGGCCGTGGCCGCGCCGGTGGTGGCCGGGCTCACCTTCCGCTGGGAGTGACGGCTGGCCCGGTATCGCCCGTGGCCGCCTAGCCGGCCGCAGCCGGCCAGCCGGTGCAGCCACCGGTCGAGCTGAGCCTGGTCACCGCGCCGATGACATGGCCGATCACCGTGCCGTCGGCATCGATGAAGAAGGTCTGAGGATCGCCGTTGAGCCCGTAGAGGCCGCTGCTCACCCGTCCGTCGTCGGTCCCCACCGGATAGGTGATGCCGGCCTTCTGCACGAAGGCCAGGGCGTCGACGTCGGGTCGAGCGTGTCCACCCCGATGAACTGGACGGTCGAGCCCTTGGCCTGCTCGGCGTGCGCCGTTCGGGCCAGCAGGGGCGTCTCCTGCTGACAGGGCACGCACCACGAGGCGAAGAAGTTGAGCACCACCGGATGGTGGCGTCCCTGCCCAGGGCGTCGAGGTCGACCGTCGGTCCCGCCGGTCAGCGAGGGCAGGGTGAAGTCGGGGGCCTCGCTGCCCACCGCCACCACCGGTCCCGAGTCCGGACCCCGATCCCGAGTGGGGCGGAGGCCGACGAACAGGAACACGGCCAGCAGCGGCGGCGATGACCGAGCCGATCAGGAAGGAGCGGAGCCGCCGGGGACCGGGGACGGGCAGTGGCGGAGGACCCGGTGGTGGGGATGGAGGGCCTGCACCCTCTCCCGGCGGTGCCGGCGGTGCTGGCACCGGTGGAGCAGTGAGCCCTGGGGTGTCCGCGTCGGTGGGGGACTCGCTCAATGCTTGGTGAAGATGTCGACCGCCATCAGCACGAAGAGCAGGGTCAGATAGGTGATCGAGTAGCTGAACAGCTGCATGGCCGCCTTGGGGGTGGCCCGGCTCCACAGCCGCACGGCCAGGGCCGATGAACACCGCCCCCAGCACCGACGGCCGACACCACGTAGACCACACCGAGCCTGGCCACCGGCGCCAGCACCAGCGACACCGCCACCAGCACCACGCTGTAGAAGAGGATCTCGCCTGGCGGTCCGCTTGAAGGTGGCCACCGCCGGCAGCATGGGAACGTTGGCCGCCTGGTAGTCGTCCTTGTACTTGACGGCCAGGGCCCAGAAGTGGGGCGGCGTCCACACGAAGATGATGGCGAACAGCACCACCGGGGTCCAGGACAGGCTGTCGGTCACCGCCGCCCACCCGACCAGCACGGGCACCGCACCGGCCGCTCCCCCGATGACGATGTTCTGGCTGCTGGTCCGCTTCAGCCACAGCGTGTAGACGAACACGTAGAACAGGGTGGCCGAGACGGCCAGGGCCGCCGAGAGCAGGTTCACCCATGCCCACAGCTCCACGAAGGCCACCACCTCGAGGGTGATGGCGAAGACCAGGGCGTTGCGGGGGGACACCGCCCCGGTGACCAGGGGGCGCTTGCGGGTCCGGTGCATCAGCTTGTCGATGTCCCGGTCGACGACCATGTTGATGGCGTTGGCCCCGCCGGCGGCCAGTGCGCCGCCGAGCAGGGTGGCCACCATCAGCCAGACCGGAGGCAGTCCCCGCTGGGCCACGATCATGGTGGGCAGGGTGGTGATCAGCAGCAGCTCGATGATCCGCGGCTTGGTCAGCGCCACGTAGGCGCCGATCCGGATCGGTGAGGGACTGACGGCGGGGCATGGCCACCGCGGGAAGCGCCATTGGCGAGACAATAGTGCCAAGGGCCCCGGGGACACCAAGGCGGGAAGGCCCGGGCACGGCGGCACGCCCGATCGGGCCGGTACCATACAGAAACGGTGTCCTCCCTGCGTATCGGCCCTCGCCCGTTCCTCCTCCTCTGCCGGATCACCCTGGCCACGGTGGTGCTCAACGTGGTGACCGGGGCCGCGGTCCGCCTGTCCGACTCCGGGCTCGGCTGCCCGGACTGGCCCACCTGCTCGCAGCACCACCTGACCCCCCCGCTGGCCTTGCACCCGGTGATCGAGTTCGGCAACCGGGTGGTGGTGTCCCTGCTGGTGGTCGCCTGCCTGGTCACCGTGGTGGCCTCGTTCCGCCGGGCCCGGCCCGACGCGACCTGCGGTGGCTGTCCGGCGGGCCTCATCCTCGGGGTCATCGGCGAGGCGGTGATCGGTGCCTTCGTCGTCTACTCCAAGCTCAACGCCTACGTGGTCATGGTCCACTTCATGGTGGGGATGGCCCTGCTCGCCGTGGCGGTGGAGCTGACCCTGCGGGCCGGGCACCGGAGCCGGCCGGGGAACCCTGGTGGTGTCGACCGAGGCGCTCGTGGCTGACCCGGGCGCTGGTCGCGCTCTTCGTGGTGGTGCTGGCCGCCGGGGCGGCCACCACCGGGGCCGGCCCCCACGCCGGGGGCAAGGGGGCCAAGCGGATCCCCATCGGCCTCGAGGACATGACCCGGATCCACGCCGAGATCGTCCTGGCCACCGTCGTCGTGCTGCTGGCCCTGCTCTGGGTGCTGTGGCGGACCGACGCCCCGGTCGGCGTCCAGGACGCCGGACGGGTGCTGCTGGCGGTCATGGTGGTCCAGGGGATCATCGGCTACACCCAGTTCTTCACCCACCTGCCGGCCGTGCTGGTCGGCATCCACGTCCTCGGGGCCTCGATCGGTGTGGGCCACCGTCCTCTGGTTCCACCACGGGCTGTCCGACCACCTGCCCGAAGCCGGTGACCGGGCTCGAGCCGGTCAGCCCAGGCGTCCCGCCTGGTGCGGCTCCGGTTCCGGTACCGGGTGCTGGTGCGGGAGCCGGTGTGAGCGGCATCTCGGCCCGCCCGGTGTCCGCGGCCGCCAGGTCGAGGCGCTCCCGGTCGGAGGCCGAGCGCCCGGACCTCGACGAGTCGACAGAGCACCGACCGGCCGTGGCTGGTCATCGTGTGGAACGACCCGATCAACCTGATGTCCTTCGTGACCTTCGTCTTCCAGAAGCTGTTCGGCTACTCGAAGGAGAAGGCCACCAAGCTGATGCTGGATGTCCACCACAAGGGCCGGGCGGTGGTCTCCTCGGGCACGCGGGAGCGGGCCGAGCTGGACGTCTACCGGCTCCACGAGCACGGGCTGTGGGCCACCATGGAACAGTCCACGTGAGCGCACCGATAAAGCGGCGACGCGACGGCCGCTACGCCGTCAAGCTCGACCCCGGCGTGCGGGCCGTGCTGGTCACCATGTCCGAACAGTTGGCGCCCGTGCTGAACCCCCACGAGCCGTGACCCGCCGGCTCTTCCCGCCCGCCTACCCCGGCCGACGATGATCAGGGCGCCGAGCAGGACTACCGGGACCTGGTCGACGATGCCCTGGTCAACCATCACCAGCAGGCCTTCGCGGTGGTGGCCGAGACGGCCAACGCCGACATCCTGACCGAGTCGGAGCTCAATGCCTGGCTGTCCGCCATCGGGTCGATGCGCCTGGTGCTCGGCACCCGCCTCGACGTCAGCGAGGACATGGCGCCACCGGACCCCGAGGACCCGACGGCCCCCGAGTACGCCCTCTACGAGTTGCTCGGGCAGCTGCAGTACCTGATGATCGAGGTCCTGGCCGCGGAGCTTCCCGACGAGGGTCGGCCCGAGGGTGCTCTGTGATCCCTCTGCTAATCTCCAAAAGCCCTGATCGGGTTGGAGCCCCCATCGTCTAGCGGCCTAGGACGCCGCCCTTTCAAGGCGGTAACACGGGTTCGAATCCCGTTGGGGGTGCTGTACGCCCCAGCGCCTGTGCTGGTTGGGGACCTGTGGTGCAGTTTGGAGTGCACGCCGGCCTGTCAAGCCGGAGGTCGCGGGTTCAAATCCCGTCAGGTCCGCCACCTCGGTTCGCCGAGGCGAGGTCGGGTAGCTCAGTTGGTAGAGCGCGCGCCTGAAAAGCGTGAGGTCACCGGATCGACGCCGGTCCCGACCACCAGAACGTGGCATCGACTGAGGCCGGCGGCCCTGTGTGATCCGCCCCTTTCCGGCCCTGGTGTGATCCGGCCCCTGTGTGATCCGGCCCCTGTGTGATCCGCCCCTTTCCGGCCCTGGTGTGATCCGGCCCCCGTGTGATCCGGCCCCTGTGTGATCCGGCCCCTGTGTGATCCGGCCCCTGGTGTGATCCGGCCCCTGGTGTGATCCGGCCCTGGCCTGCCCCGGTGTGAACCGGCCGGTTTCGGTTTTCCATTTTCTGTCACACCGTTACATTTTCCAGCCAAAGCGAACCGGGCTCCGTCTCGGCACACCACCTCAAGGCCGGGCACCGACCCGTCGATGCAGTACCCCAAGCGTGCACACACCGGAAACACCGGACACGCAGCACGTCGGCCAGATCGGCCGCCAGTGGAACGGGGAGTACCGATGTCACGACGGAGCTGGCAGAACGATGCTGAGGAGTTCCAACGCCTACGCGACGCGTTGAAGCAGAGCGTGCGCCGGGCCCAGGTGATGCGGGCATCGGGTTCGTCCGATCCACTCAGCGGGACACCCTCGACGAGCGAGACCTTCAATCGGATGGTCACCCTCCTGTTCAAGGTGGAACCCACGGGGGCTGACTGAGCGCTACGACAACCGAATGGCTCACCCAGACGGCGAGAACCGCGCAGGTGAATACGCCTCGAGCGCACGCGCCGCCACTGCACGTTCGGTGGGATCGGTGGACGTCTCCACCCCCAGCAGCGCGTCGGCCACCACCCGAGCGCTGTAGGGACCGAGGAGAAGCCCTTCGGCTCCGTGCCCGGTAGCCAGATGGACATTCGACCAACCCGGGACCGGCCCGATCACCGGGCGGTCGTCCGGTGTCGCCGGACGCAAGCCCACCCGGACCTCGGCCACCGTGGCCTGGGCCAACCCCGGCGCGCTGCGGAGGCATTCCCGGAGGAGTTGGTGGAGACCGTCGGCGGTCGGGCGGTCGTCGAACCCGGCCCGTGCCTCCATCGTCCCCCCGCAGGCCACCCGACCGTCTGGCCAGGGCACGAGATAGAAGCCCAGCACCGGTTGGACGATGGTCCAGCCGGTGCTGTCGGTGTCTGGAAGGGTCAGGTGGACGATCTGGCCCTTCAGCGGCGCCACCGGGACGCGCACCGACAGGGTGTCAGCCATCTCGGACGACCAGGCCCCTCCGGCGATCACCACCGTTCCCGCCGGCAGCGTCCCCTCGGCGGTGACCACCCCGCGCACGGTCCCGCGCTTCCGATCGACATCGAGCCCGGTGACTGCCGTCGCCACCTTCCGCAGACCTCGCGATGCCGCCCCTCCGAGCAGGGCGGCGTTGAGGACCCGACCGTCGACCCGTCGGGCTGCGGGATTGAACAGGGCCCGGCGGACCGGCCCGAGCGGGGGGAAGTAGCGGGCCGCCTCGACCGGGTCGATCTCTTCTGCCAATCCGGGACAGCGCTCCTCGACCACCCGCACCGCTTCCGCCATGAACGCATCGTCTCCCGGTCGCTCGGCAACCAGAAGTGACCCGGTGACGTCGAATCCCGCCTCGGTGACCCCGTCATCGGCCAGGCGCGCCACCAAGGACTCGTAGTGGCGCGCGGCGGTGAGTCCGAAGGTGGCAAACCCCGGATCGGGATCACGGTTGGTCTCGGGCGAGAGGATGCCCGCACCGGCATCGGTCGCCCGGCCGGGATCGTGACGGTCGACCAGCACCGTTTCGACACCGGCCGAGACCAACTCGTAGGCAAGGGACGCCCCCACCAGTCCCCCACCCACTACCACTACATCAGAGCCCGGCGACGGCATGATCGCATCATTGCGGACAGACAGGGACCCTGCCGTACTCGGGGCCAGGAGCGGTCCTCAGGTTGGGGTGGGTCCCCCGGTGGCCTCGGCGGCGGCACCGGCGGTGGCCTCAGCGGTGGCACCGGCGGAATGGGCGTCGAAGGGTGCGTCGCGCTCATGGACCGCCTGTTTGAGCCCGACCTCGCCGGCTCGGGCGGTGAAGGCGCGGGCATCGGGCGAACGGTGGGCCACGGCGTCGTTGAGGGCGGCGAAGCGCTGCAGCTGGCTGCGGCCCATGAGTTCGACCCCCTGGTTGACCACCCGCTTGTTGGCGACCAGCAGGTCGCGTCCGACAAGGGCGATCCGAGCAGCCAGCGACAGGGTGTACCCATCGAGGTCCGGCGCCGGCACTGCGGCTTGCGCCAGACCGATGGAGGCGGCCTCGGCGCCGCTCACCGTGTCGCCGGTGAACAGCAGCCGCTTGGTCCATTGCGGGCCGAGGTGGTAGAGCCACATGTTGGTGGGGGGCACGCCCATGGAACGGACCGGCGGGAAGCCGATCCGGGCATCGTCGGCGGCCACCACCACGTCGCAGTGGAGGGCGAGGTCGGTGCCCCCGGCCAGGCAGTTGCCGTGTACCTGGGCGATCACCGGGATGGCGCAGTCCCACACTCTGGCCCAGCCGGCCGCCAGCTCGAGCATGGCCGACACGTCGCCCTCGATGCCCGGGGCCGCCCCGGCGTCGTCGGGTTGGAGGTCTTCCGGGAGGATCCCGTAGCCGGAGGAGAACGAACGACCGGACCCTCGGATCACCACCACCCGGACCTCGGGGTCGCCCTCGGCGTGGGCGACGGCAGCGAGCAGCTCTCGGATGCAGCGGGGAGTGAGAGGGTTGTGCCGATCCGGCCGGTTGAGGGTCAGCCGGGTCACCGCCCCGATCCGCTCGGCCAGGACGGCCAGTTGGTCGGGGGTCATCGGTCGCTCCCGGACGCAGTCGGGAGCTGGCCGGATGGGGCGGGCCCAACAGCGTCCTGACCGGGACGGAGGGAGCGCACCAGCTCGTGGGCAACCACCTTGCCGGCCGCGTTCCGGGGCATTCGGTCCACGACCGTGATCGACCGGGGCACCTTGTAGTCGGCCAATCGCTCGAGGAGGAAGGCCCGTAGGTCGGTGGCGTCGACGTCTGACCCGTCTTGCATCACCACCCAGGCTCCCACGTCCTCCCCGAGGACGTCGTGGGGGATGCCGGCCACCGCCGCCTCCACCACGGCAGGATGGGCGAAGAGCGCCTCTTCGACCTCGCCTGGCACGATGTTGTGACCACCCCGGATGATCAGATCCTTGATCCGACCGGTGATCCAGAGGAATCCGTCCTCATCGACGTAGCCGAGATCGCCGCTGCACAGCCATCCGTGGCGCCAGGTCTGTCCAGTGGCCACGTCCTCTTTGAAGTACCGGCGCGTCAGCTCGGTCCCCCGGACGGTGATCTCCCCCACGTGGCCCGGGGCCACCGCGTTGTCGTCGTCGTCCACCACTCGGATCTCCACACCCGGCAGCGGGCGGCCGGCCGAGCCCCGATGGCGGCCGTGGTCACCGGAGGGAGAGCGGGTGACCGCCCCGAACTCGGTCAGCCCGTAACCGACCAGCACATCGGTGTGGGGCATCTGCTCTCCCAGGCGCTGCAACGTTGCCCGGGCCACCGGCGCTCCCCCGATGGTGAGTGCGGCCAGCCCGGAGAAGTCGGCCTCGGCGAAGTGCGGGTGGGCCACGATGAGTTGGGCCATGGCCGGGACGATGAATGCCACCATCGGTCGGCGGTCCTCGATGAGCGATAGCCACTGACCGGCGTCGAAGCGCGGCAGGTACCACCCGCTCAGTCCCCCCCGCATCGGCCCGTGGATGAGTAGGGCGCCGCTGGTGGTCGAGAACGGGGAGGCGGTCACGAACCCCAGCCCGTTCCACTCGGGACGGCGGGCGCTCGGATCGGGTAGCCGGTGGCGCACCACCACCGCCTTGGCCGACCCGGTGGTCCCCGAGGTGTACATGATGTCACTGGTCTCGCCGTCCCCCGGCGGCGTGGGAAGGGGGGTGGCGTCGGCGTGCAACAGCGCCGACCAGCCCCGGTCGTCCCCGGTGGTGGCGAGCAGCCGGAGCCCGCTGACATCGGCGGCCACATCGGTCCAGGGCTCTCCGGCGTCGGTCGTCGCGCTGGCCAGGACCACGGTGGGTTCGGCGTGGTCCAGGATTCGTCGCAGCTCGGCGCCGGCCAGCCTGGTGTTCACCGGCACCGCCACCGCTCCGGTGCGGTGGACTGCGGTATAGGCGACGAGCCACGGGAACGGTTCGTCCGGGCCGACGCCGATGACCACCCGCTCCCCCGGGGTCAGGCCCCGCTGGCCCAGCCCCCGGGCCAGCCGGTTCGCCTGGGTGTCCCAGGTGGCGAAGGTCAGGTCGGACCCGTCGGCCAGGTTGTGCCAGGCCACCGCGTCCGGGTGGTCGTGGGCGCCGGCGGCTACCTCGTCGTGCCGATCGGCGCTCAGTAGGGCTCACATCCTTCGAGGATGCGACGGGGGTTGTCGACCATCATGGTGGCGATGTCCGCCTCGCTGATGCCCACGCGTCGCATCTCGGGGAGGACGTCGTCGGGAATGTGCGTCCAACGCCACTCCTTCCACGCACCCGCCACTTCCGGCGGGAACCAGTCGACATGGCACATGGCATCGTGGGACAGCACGATGCGGTCGGCGTGGCCGCGCTCACAGAGCACCCGCACCGCCTCGACGCGGTCGGGCAACGAGATGGTCCCGATACCGAAGTGGTCGAAACCCAGATAGGAGCCATTGGCAAGGACCGCCTCGTGGTAGGCGGTGTCGAGCGTCCCCCCCGAATGGCCGATGACAACCTGGGTGAGGTCGACGCCTTCCTCTGCCAGGATCCGCTGCTGCTCGATCCCCCACGGCTGGGGCGGGGTGGGCGTGTGCGTGGTGATCGGGACACCGGTCTGGCGGTGGGCCTGGGCGACGGCGCGCAGCACCCGCTCCACGCCAGGGGTGATGCCGGGCTTGTCCGTGGCGCACTTCAGAATGGCCGCCCGCACGCCCGTGTCACCGATGCCCTGGTGGATCTCGCTCACGAAGAGGTCGGTCATCGGCTCCGGTCCGCCGAGCATGGTGCCGGGCCCCCGGAAATGGAAGAACATCGGCACTTCGTTGTAGGTGTACACGCCGGTGGCGACCACGATGTTGATCGCCGGGACCCGCTCCGCCACCGCCACGATCCGCGGCGTGAACCGCCCGAGCCCGATCACCGTCAGATCGACGATGGTGTCGACGCCGTGGTCCTTCAACTCCTGCAGCCGGCGAACTGCAGTGTCCTGGACGGCTTCCTCGTCCCATTCCGCCGCCGTCTTCTCGATCTCGGGACTGAGCACGAAGACGTGCTCGTGCATGAGGGTCGACCCGAGGTCCGCTCCCTCGACCGGGCCCCGCACGGTGTTCACCGCAGTCATTGATCCCCCTCCTGAGCGTCCCGCATTGGTCGGGCATGGCCGTCCCCTGGGCCGGGTCCCCGGATCGTACCGCCGGGCGACCGGGCCCGCCCTCAGCGCGGGGTCGTGCGCCTTCGGACCGGGTCCGCCATGATGAGGGCATGCGCGAACACCGCTACTCCTTCGAGATGCCCCACGCCGCGCCGCGGATCTGGGCGCTGTTCCAGGACTACGACCGGTGGACCGACTATGCGCCCATGGTGCGTCGTGTCGAGGTGATCTATCCGGGCGACGAGCACCACAACGGCCGTCTCCGACGGGTCATCTTCAAGATGCCCTTCGGACGCGAGGGATACGCGCTCGAGCTGGTCACCGACGTGGAGCCCGACCGCGGCTACACCTACACGATGATCTCCAACCGCTCCGGCAATGACCAGATCGGCCACATCCGGCTCGAGCCCCTCGCCCCCAACCGCACTCGCTTCCAATTCGATGAGCGGTACAACCTCACCTCGTGGCCATGGCGTTGGTTCGAGGCACCGATCTATCGGTTCATCAACAAGAACAACGAGGACAGCATGCGGCGGGCATCGGCGTGGTTGAGCGAGCATCCCGAGTACCGCACCGACCTGGTGGACACCTGACCCGACGCCGGTAACGGCGGACGGCATCGCCGGGTCGACCGCCGCCGCCGGGCGCGGCTGTTCGCCGCACCCCACCCCCGATGACCCGGACAGAGCGACATCACGTCCACCCTTGACATCGGAAGAGTTGCGATATATCGTGAGCATACGAGAGCAGTCACGATAGGCATCGGAGACGGGCTCAACGAACGACACCGGAACAATTCAGAAGGAGATCACCTGATGCATGGACACAGACATTTCGAGCAGGGAGCGGCCGAGAGCGACAGCCCGGACTTCGACCGTCTCGTCGACCGTCTCGCCGGCTACCCCCGAGGGCGTGGCGGAGGCCGGGGCCGGGGACGCCGTGACGGGTCCGGATTCGGGCGCCACGGCGGGTACGGACCAGGGTTCGGCGGCCCGATGTTCGGCCGGGGGCCCAAGGTGGGGCGCGGCGACGTGCGGGCGGCGATCATCGCCCTCCTGGCCGAGGAGCCGATGCACGGCTACCAGATCATCACCGAGTTGACCGAGCGCAGCGGGGGCGTGTGGAACCCGAGCCCCGGATCGGTCTACCCCACCCTCCAGGCCATGGAGGACCAGGGGCTGGTCACCGCGGACAAGGCGGAGGGGAAGCGGGTGTTCAGCCTCACCGACGCCGGCCGCACGGCCGCCGAAGCCGCTGGGGACGGGCCCGCCCCCTGGGAGGAGGCGGCCAGCAGCGCCGACCGCTCGCTGGTCGACCTGCGCGGCCTCATGGGTGACGTGGGCATCGCCATCATGCAGGCAGGGCGGGCGGGCTCGGACCGACAGGTCAAGGCGGTGGGCGAGATCCTGGCCGACACCAGGCGCCGGATCTACCTGGTCCTGGCCGAGGGCAGCCCGGCCGCCGAGGACGGGGAGCCGGGGCCGGCGTGACCGGCGGCCAGGGGAGGTTGGAGAAGAAGCGCCGGGCGGCGGCGCACCCCGATCGACCGGGCGAGCGGTGCTCGGCGCCGGTGGGGGCCTTTGCCCCGGTCATCGACCACGCCCGGTGCGAGGGCAAGCGTGACTGCATCGACGTATGCCCGAACGACGTGTTCGAGGTGCGCCGCATCGACAGTGACGACTACCAGGAGCTGGGGCGCCTGGCGCGGCTCAAGGTCCGGGCCCACGGAATGATCACCGCCTACGCCCCCAACGCCGACGACTGCCGAGCGTGCGGGCTGTGCGTGGTGGCCTGCCCCGAGCAGGCCATCGTCCTCACCCGGCTGCATTGACGGGCCGCAGCCAGTCGGGCCAGCGGCCGGCCGGACCGCTCGATTCAGCCGCCCTCGAAGCCGAACCCGAGGTCGGGAGCGGTGAGCAGGGCCCGGAAGTCCAGACCCTCGGCCGCGGCCATCGCTTCGACCGTGCCACCGCGGTCCACCACCGCCACCAACAGCACCGGGGTGGCGCCGGCCTCGATCACCGCGTGGGCGGCCTCCAGCAAGGACGTGCCCCGGGTGACCGTGTCCTCGGTCACCACCACCCGGTCGCCGGCGTCGAGCGCGCCGGCGATCCGACCCCCGCCACCGTGGTCCTTGACCTCCTTGCGCACGCTGAACGCCTTGAGCATGCGCGCCCTGGTGGCGGCCACTCCGGCCGTCACGAAGGCGACGGGGTCGGCCCCCATGGTCAGTCCGCCGATGGCGGTGGCCTCCTCGGGGACCACCGAGAGCACCGCCTCGGCCACCAGCACCATGGCCTCGGGTCGGCACACCGTCTGCTTCGAGTCGATGAACCAGTTGCTCCGCCGTCCGGACTTGAGGACGAAGTCGCCGCGCCGGACCGAATGGGCCAGCAGGTGGCGACGCAGCGCTTCGAACTCGGTCGCCGGGAGCGGGTCGCTCACCGGCGGGACCCGATGCCGTCAACAGAGCCGGGCCACAGGTCGGGCCCCACCAGGTCGACGCCACGGCCCTCGTGCACCCGACCCACCACCGCGGCATCCACGCCGGCGGCGCGTCACGGCCCCCAGGGCGTCGTCCACACGGTCGGCGGCGACCACCATGACCATCCCCAGGCCCAGGTTGAACACCCGGGCCATCTCGTCGTCGGTCACCCCGCCCAGGCGGCGGACCTCCCCGAAGATGGGCGGAACCGGCCATGATCCCCCGCTCCACCACCGCGCCCAGGCCGTCGGGGAGGGCCCGGGGGAGGTTGCCCTCGAGCCCGCCCCCGGTGATGTGGGCCACGGCATGGACGCCGTCGCCGTGATGCGAGCGCGAGGCGACCATGGCGGCACGCACGGCCGGGGTGTAGATGACCGAGGGACGCAGGAGCTCGTCGGCCAGCGAGAACGACGCTCCCGGCCAGGCCGGGCCGTCGAGGGTGAGGCCGGACCGCTCCAACAGCACGTGGCGGGCCAGGGTGTAGCCGTTGCAGCGCAGTCCCGGGGAGAGGAGCCCGATGAGGACGTCCCCGTCACGCACCAGGGCCGGGCCCAGGATCTCGTCACGCTCGACCACCCCGACCGCGAAGCCCGACCAGGTCGAACTCACCGGGCTTCATCACCCCGGGGTGCTCGGCCATCTCACCGCCGAGCAGCGCGGCACCGACCTGGCGGCACCCGTCGGCCACCCCCGAGACCAGCTCGGCCATCTGCGCCGGGTCCACCGCCCCCGACGAGATGTAGTCGAGCAGGAAGAGTGGCTCAGCGCCCTGGCACACCAGGTCGTCGACGCACATGGCCACCAGGTCGATGCCGATGGTGTCGAACCGTCCGACGGCCTGGGCCACCAGCGCCTTGGTGCCCGACCCCGTCGGTGCCGGCCACCAGCACCGGTTGGCGGTAGCGCGTCGGGGTCGAGGGCGAACAGACCACCGAAGCCGCCCAGCGCCGCCGAGCACCTCGGGCCGGAGGGTGGAGGCCACCATCGGGCGGATGAGGTCGACCGCCCGATCGCCGGCCCCGATGTCCACGCCGGCCCCGGCGTAGGTGGCCGGGAGCGACGGAGGATGCGGAGAGGCGGAAGGCGGTGGCGGGGTCGGGCCGGGAACGGCTCCGGTCACGCCGGTGGCCCGCTGGCCGCCCCGCTCAGTGCCGTGCGCTCGCTGAACTCGACGGGCACCGGCACCGGGTAGTTGCCGGTCAGGCAGGCGTCGCAGAACCCGGCTCCCGGGGCGTCGATGGCGGTCACCAGGTGATCGAGGGTCAGGTACTCGAGCGAGTCGACGTCGAGGAACTCGACGATCTCCCCGATCGACTTGATCGAGGCCAGCAGCTCGGTCCGGTCAGGGGTGTCGATCCCGTAGAAGCAGGGCCAGCGGAACGGCGGCGACGAGATCCGCAGATGGACCTCGGTGGCACCCGACTCACGCAGCATGGTGACCATGGCCCGGGTGGTGGTGCCCCGCACGATCGAGTCGTCCACCACGATGACCCGCTTGCCGGCGATGTTCTCGCGCAGGGGGTTGAGCTTCCGGCGGACCCCGTTGGCCCGCTCGGCCTGGGTCGGGGCGATGAAGGTGCGACCGATGTAGCGGTTCTTGACCAGGCCCTGCCCGTAGGGGATGCCCGACGCCACCGCGTACCCCTCGGCAGCGGGCACCCCCGAGTCGGGCACGCCCATCACCAGGTCGGCGGGAACGGGAGCCTGGGTGGCCAACAGCTGGCCCATCCGTCGGCGGGCCCCGTGCACCTCGTTGCCGTACAGCCGGGTGTCGGGCCGGGCGAAGTAGACGAACTCGAAGATGCACAGCTTCGGGTTCAACCGGCTCGAGGGAAAGGGTCGCTCCGAGCGCACCTCCTTCCCGTCGATCACCACCATCTCGCCGGGCTCGAGCTCGCGGATGAAGGTGGCCCCGATGACGTCGAGGGCCGGCGACTCGGAGGCCAGCACCCACCCCATCTCGAACTCGTCGGTGGCCTCCAGCCGGCCCAGGCACAGCGGGCGGAAACCGTTGGGGTCGCGGACGCCGATCATCCGGTCCGCGTCGAGCAGTACGAAGGAGAACGCGCCCTCGACCGAGGGCAGCACCGAGACCAGTGCGGCCTCGAGATCGTCGGCCACCTCGGAGCGAGAGCGCTCGGGGTCGTCGGGCGGGAACACCTGGGCCAACAGTTCGGCCACCAGGTCGCTGTCCGAACCCACCAGGCCGGGGAGCATGTTGGCCTTCTCACTCAAGGCCACCGTGTTGGTGAGGTTTCCGTTGTGGGCCAGGCCGAAACCGGCGCGCCCCACACCACGGAAGACCGGCTGGGCGTGAATCCAGTCGCTCGATCCAGCCGTCGAGTAACGGGTGTGCCCGATGGCGATGTGGCCACGGAGACCGGAGAGCTTGCGCTCGTCGAAGACGGTGGTGACCAGTCCCATGTCCTTCATCACGGTGATGGCGTCGCCGTCGCTGACCGCCATCCCCGCCGACTCCTGGCCGCGGTGCTGCAGTGCGTAGAGGCCGTCGAAGGTGAGGTGTGCCACCGACCGCCCCGGGGCGTAGACCCCGAAGACACCGCACGCTTCCTTGGCCTCCATCATCGGTCGGTCACCGCACACACCGGGGGTCGTCGGGCTCGTCGTTCGTCACGATTAGGCCACACAACCACCTCACCGTGCCACTCCATCCTAGTGGGCCGTCCGGCCCGAGGAGCCCGAGGGGCGCCGACAGCGGCCGGATAGCCTCACGTTCCGGATGATCGACCTCCACACCCACTCCGACGTCTCGGACGGCAGCGACCCGCCCGAGCGGATCCCGGAGCTGGCCGCAGAGGCCGGGTGCGGGGCGGTGGCCCTGACCGATCACGACTCGCTGGCCGGCGTGGGCGCCGCCGGGCGGCGCGCCGCCGAGCTCGGGATCACCTTCGTCCCCGGGTGCGAGGTCTCCTGCCGGTCCCGCCGGGGGTGGGGGGATGCACGTGCTGGTCTACTTCGTCGAGGACGGGGAGTCGCCGCTCACCGAGGAGCTGGGCCGGCTCCGCGATGACCGGCGCCGTCGCAACCTCGCCCTGGCCGAGCGGCTGGCATCCCTGGGCCTTCCTCTCACCTACGACGCGGTGGTGGCCGAGGCCGGGGGCGAGGAAGGTGTCGGCCGGCCCCATTTCGCCGCCGTCCTGGTGGCGTCGGGGGCGGCTGACTCCATCGACGACGCCTTCGACCGCTACCTGGCCAACGGCCGGCCCGCGTACGTCCCCAAGTCGCGGCTGGACGGTACCGAGGTGGCCCGACTGGCGCACCAGTCGGGCGGGGTGGCCGTGCTCGCCCATCCCTACAGCATGGGGATCGACGGTCCCGATCTGGCCCGGGTGGTGGCCGAACTGGCCGCTGCCGGATTCGCGGGCCTCGAGGCCGTCTACGGTCGCTACTCCCCTCGACAACGCCAGGACCTCGGAAACCTGGCCCGCCGTTTCGACCTGGTGGCGAGCGGCGGCTCCGACTATCACGGGAGGATCAAGCCCGACCTGGCCGTGGGCACCGGTCAGGGGGATCTCAAGGTGCCCGACATGGTGCTGGAGCGGTTGTCGGCCCGGCGTCCCCAGTCCTGAGTCCCGGGCTCCGATCAGGGTGCCGCCGCTGGGGCCAGCTCGTCCAGCAGGGCGGGCAGCCGCCCCCGCCAGCGCTCGGTGACCTCGGCCACCGACAGGTCGACCAGTCCCTCGACCACCACCCGATCCCCCCCGGCGGCACCGAGCACCCGGAATCCCACCCCGGCGCCGGCCGCCCTCGAGATCAGCTCGTTGCGACGGGTGGTGCACACCACCACCCGGGACGGCGCCTCGGTGAACAGCTCGTGGTGGTCGGCCACGCCGGCCACCCGCAGACCGACTCCGGAACGGGCCGACAGCTCGGCCAGCGCCACTCCCAGCCCGCCGGCCGACACGTCGTGGATTCCGAGCACCACCGGGGTGCCGTGCCCGCCGTCCCCACCGTCCCCGCCCACGGCCTCGCCCACCAGACCGGCGATGAACTCGACCAGGCGCCGGTGACCGGGGAGGTCGATGAGGGGGAGGGTCCCGTTGCGGTGTCCCCGGCACTCCACCGCCCACCGCGACCCGCCCAGCAGGGGAGGGCTCTGCCGGCTGCTGGTCGCCCCCACGCTGGCGTCGAGCAGCACCAGCGAGGCGCCGTCGGCCAGGGTGACCCCGGGCGGACGGGCGGCCAGCCGGTCGATGAGGCCGAGCACGCCGATCACCGGCGTCGGGTCGATGTCGGTGCCGTCACTCTCGTTGTAGAGGCTCACGTTGCCGCCGATGACCGGCAGCCCGAGGGCCAGACACGCCTCGCTCATGCCGTCGACGGCCTCGGACAGCTGCCACATGACCTCGGGGTGCTCGGGATTGCCGAAGTTGAGGCAGTTGACCACGGCCATGGGGCGGGCCCCGGCGCAGGCCACGTTGAGGGCTCCCTCGGCCACCGTGGCCGCCGTGCCGGCCCGGGGGTCGATCGAGCACCAGGTCGGATTGGAGTCGGTGGTGAGCGCCAGCCCCTTGGCCGATGCCGGCAGGCCGGGGGCGGCCAGGCGGAGGACGGCGGCGTCACCGCCCGGGCCGTCCACCGTGTTGAGGAAGAGCTGGTGGTCGTATTGCCGGTAGACCCACGACGGATCCGACAGCATGGCCATGATGTCCGCGCCCGCAGTCGGTGGGCGCGGGCCAGGGCACCGGGATCGTCGGCGGCCCGGGCCTCGTGGTCGCCGGGTCGGGCCAGCGGTCGGTGGTAGAGGGGGGCGTCCTCGCTGAGGGCCACCGCCGGGACATCGGCCAGCACCTCACCGTCGAAGCCCGTCGAGGATCCGGAGCCGGCCGGGTCCGCCGTCGGGCGGCTCGGTGACCCGGCCGACCACCGCGGAGCGGACCTCCCACCGTCGGCACACCGCTTCGACCCGGGGGAGGTCGTCGGGGGTGACGATGGCCAGCATCCGCTCCTGGCTCTCGGAGGTCATCACCTCGTAGGGGGCCATGCCCGGCTCCCGCCTGGGCACTGCGGTGACGTCGACGTCCATCCCCACCCCGCCGCGGGCCGCGGTCTCGCTGGTGGCGCACACCAGTCCGGCCCCGCCCAGGTCCTGGATGCCCACCACCAACTTGGCATCGAGGAGCTCGAGGCACGCCTCGATGAGCCGCTTCTCCTCGTAGGGGTCGCCCACCTGGACGCTCGGGCGCTTGGCCGCCTCGGCGTCGCCGCCACCGTCCCCCGCTCCCCGGCCCCGAATCCGGCCGAGGCCAGCACGCTGACCCCGCCGATCCCGTCCCGACCGGTCGCCGACCCCAGCAGCACGGCCAGGTTCCCCACCCCCGAGGCCTGTCCGAGGACCAGGCGGTCGGTGGGCAGCACCCCCATGCACAACACGTTGACCAGGGGATTCTTGGCATAGCAGGGGTTGAAGGTGAGCTCACCGCCCACCGTGGGGACCCCCACCGAATTCCCGTAGCCGGAGATGCCGGCCACCACCCCCTCGATCAACCACTGCTGGCGGGCCTCGTCGGGGTCCCCGAAGAACAGCGGGTCCATCACCGCGACCGGCCGCGCCCCCATGGTGAAGATGTCCCGGAGGATCCCCCCGACCCCGGTGGCCGCTCCCTGATAGGGCTCGATGGCCGAGGGGTGGTTGTGGCTCTCGATGCGGATGGCCACGGCGATGCCGTCGCCGGCGTCGATGACCCCGGCGTTCTCGCCCGGGCCGACCAGCACGTGGGGGGCCTCGGTGGGCAGGCGCCGCAGGTGGATCCGAGACGACTTGTACGAGCAGTGCTCGCTCCACATCACCGCGAACAGGGCCAGCTCGAGATGGTTGGGGGGACGACGGAGGACGGCCTCCACCTCGTCGCGCTCGCCGTCGGTGAGCCCCAGCGCCCGGTGGATGGGCTGGCCGGTGCCGGTCACCATGTCCGCTGCGTCGGATGGTGCCGCACGGGGTCGGTCTGAGTTCGATCGCGCGGTGCCGGGTCGGGCTGTGTTCGATCGCACCAGGCCTGTCCGGTCATGATGACGAGCGTACCCGTCCGATGTCGCCGACCCGCATGCCCATCGGCCTCCCACCCGACAGCGACGTCCGTCCTCCCTGGTGGGCGCCCGCACGAACCCGTTGTCCGGCGGGCGGTGGGCGGTGGGCGGTGGGCGCAATGATCGGGTCACCTGGGCTGGTCGACCTCGGTCGAATGGACGCCCGGATGCCGGTGGGGGCGGGGCTGGGTCGGTACACCGGGCGGCGCCGTCGCCCTCTCGGTCCTGGCCGCCACTGGGCCCGACCTGACCGGTGGATGTCGACGCCCCCAATTGCCGTGACCGGCAAAGACCGTATGGGCGCCCAACGCCTGCCACCACAAGCGTGAATGAGTCACGACGAGATCTTCGGTGGGAGGCAATGACAGGTTGGAACAATCACGCCATGATCGCCTCGTTGCCCGGTCGACACCACGAAAACGTACAGGAGATGACACGCATGTAGTACCCCGTAAATACAAACAGTTTGACCTAAATGACCCACTCTGGGATGCTCTGGGCATGGCAGCCACTGCGGCAACAAAGACGCGCAAGAAAACCCCTATGTCCGACGTGCACAAGGCGGCATTGGCCAAGGGCCGTGAGGAGGGCCGCATCGTGCGCCACTACCTCGAAGCCCTCGAGTCGACCAAGCCCCGACGAGGTCGCAAGCGGACCCCGGATTCGATCCGCCGGCGCCTGGCCACCATCGACTCCACTCTGGCCGGAGCCGACCCGTTGGCCCGGCTCCATTTGGTCGAAGAGAAGCAGCGTCTCGAGGCGGAACTGGCCCACAGCGGTGACACCGTCGACCTGGCGGCACTGGAAAAGGCCTTCGTCAAGGTGGCCCGGATCTACGGGGAGCGCAAGGGCATCTCCTACTCCGCCTGGCGGACGGTGGGGGTCAGCGCCTCGGTGCTCCAACAGGCCAAGATCCCCCGCACCCGCAGCTGACCGGGCGGGCCCGGTCAGGCCACGGTGGCCACTGCCGGCGACGTCATCGATGTCCCGGCCGATGCCACGCAGCGCCCGCAGCAGGATCGAGCCGTCGACCGAGCCCAGGAGCGGATCCGAGGCCCGCTCGGGATGGGGCATGAGCCCGACCACGTTCCGGCTGGTCGTTGCACACGCCGGCGATGTCGTCGATCGAGCCGTTGGGGTTGCCCACGTAGCGGAGCACGACCCGGTCCTCGGCCCGCAACACGGCCAGGGTCGTCGGCGTCGCAGGTGTAGTTGCCCTCGAAGTGGTTGATGGGGATGCGCAGCTCGGTGCCGACCGGCACCCCGGCGGTGAGCACCGAGTCCGAGCTCTCCACCCGCACCGCCACCGTGGTGCACACGAAGCGGAGGCCCCGGTTCTTCTGGAGGGCCCCGGGCAGCAGGCCGGCCTCGGTCAGCACCTGGAAGCCGTTGCAGATCCCCACCACCGGCCCGCCGTCGGCGGCGAACCGGGCCACCGCCTCCATCACCGGGGAGAACCGGGCGATGGCCCCCGGACGCAGGTAGTCGCCGTGGGCGAACCCCCCCGGGAGGATCAGGGCGTCGTACCCGTCCACCGACGTGTCCCCGTGCCACACCAGATCGGCCGATGCCCCCGAGCCGGCGAGCGGCCAGGACGGCATCGTGCTCGCAGTTGGTCCCCGGAAACATCACCACGCCGATCCGCGGGGCCATCAGGCCCCGACCCGACCGGTGGCCAGCAGCACGGTCACCGACGACTCCTCGATGACCGGATTGGCCAGCAGGCGGTCGGCCACCACGGTGGCCTGGGCCAGCGCGTCGGCATCATCGCTCGGCCAGCACCTCGAAGCGGAAGGCCTTGCCGGCCCGCACGCCCGATGACCCCGCCGAGTCCCAGCGCGGGCAGGGCCCGCTCGATGGTGGCGCCCTGGGGATCGGCGATCCCGTCCCGCAGCTGCACCTCGACCAGCACCGAGAATCGAACCGAGCCGTTGCCATGCTCAGGCACCGTACCAGTCGGCCAACGACCGGCCGCAGACCCGCTCGTAGGAGTCGACGTACCGTGCCGAGGTGGCGGCTACGATCTCATCGGGCAGGTCCGGCGGTGGTGGTTGCTTGTCCCAGGGCTGGGCCTCGAGCCAGTCGCGCAGCGGCTGTTTGTCGAAGGAGGGCGGGTTGGTCCCCGGTGCGCAGTCGTCGGCCGGCCAGAACCGGCGACGAGTCCGGCGTGAGCACCTCGTCGCAGATGCGACAGCGCGCCGTCGATGTAGCCGAGCTCGAACTTGGTGTCGCAGATGACGATGCCCTGCTCCTCGGCCCGGGCCGCGGCCCGCGAGTAGGCGGCCAGGCACAGCTCCGACGCCTCCTCGGCCGCCTCCTTGCCCACCAGGTCGATGGCCTCGGCCATGCCGATGTTGAGGTCGTGCCCCTCGGTGGCGCCTTGGTCGACGGGGTGAAGATGGGCTCGGGCAGCCGGTCGGCGTGGACGCAGCCCGGCGGGCATGGCCATCCCGTGGACGGTCCCGGATCGCTCGTACTCCTTGTAGGCCGAGCCGGCCAGGTAGCCGCGGACGATGCACTCGATGTCGAGCATGTCGGCCCGGTGGACCAGCATCGAGCGGCCGGCCAGCCCGGCGAGGCCCCCGGGGAGGGCGGCGGCCCCGTCGGGAAAGTCGGCGGTGTCGGCGCTGATCAGGTGGTTGGGGGCCAGGTCGGCGAGCTCCTCCGAGCCAGTAGGCGGTCATGGCGGTGAGCACCCGGCCCTTGTCGGGGATGGGCTCGGCCATGATCACGTCGAAGGCGGAGATCCGGTCGGAGGCCACCATCAGCAGCCGGTCGGCACCGGCGTCGTAGAGCTCTCGGACCTTGCCCGACTGGATCAGCGTCAGCGGTTCGGTGGTCGACGGGATGGTCATGGGGCGAGCTCCTCCAGGGCATCGGTGAATCGGTGGACATGGCGCAGGGCCCGCGACAGGTCGAAGGCCTCGTCGAGCGCCTCCGGGGACAGGGTGACCTCGGGATCCTCGTCGAGCACCTGGCGGAAGGGCCGGGCCTCGGCCCAGGCCGCCCGGGCGTCGCGCTGGACGATCCGGTAGGCGGCGTCGCGGCTGATGCCACCGCTGACCAGGGCCAGCAGGACCGACTGGCTGAAGACCAGGCCGTGGCTCCCCTCGGTCAGGGTGGCCAGCGCCCGCTCCGGGTGGATCACCAGCCCCTCGACCAGGCCGCTTGGCCTTCTGCAGCATGTACAGGGTGAGCATGCTGGCGTCGGGGAGCACCACCCGCTCGACCGAGCTGTGGGAGATGTCCCGCTCGTGCCAGAGGGCCACGTCCTCGAGGCCGGCCGACAGGTAGCCCCGCAGCACCCGGGCCAGGCCGCACAGCCGCTCCGACAGGATCGGGTTCCGTTTGTGGGGCATGGCCGAACTGCCCTTCTGGCCCGGCTTGAACGGCTCTTCGGCTTCCCCCAGCTCGCTGCGGGCCATGTGGCGGACCTCGGTGGCGATCAGCTCGATGGTGGCCCCCACCGAGGCGCAGGCCCACAGGTACTCGGCGTGCCGGTCGCGGGCCACCACCTGGGTGGCCGGGGTGGGGGTGAGGCCGAGGGCCCGGCAGACGTGCGCCTCCACCCGGGGATCGATGTTCGAATAGGTCCCGACCGCGCCGGACAGCTTGCCCACCGCCACCCGCTCGCGGGCGGCCCGCAGCCGTTGGAGGTCGCGGTCGGCCTGCAGGGCCCACAGCGAGAACTTGGCCCCGAAGGTGGTCGGCTCGGCGTGCATGCCGTGGGTCCGCCCGGTCACCGGCACGTCGATGCACTCGACGGCCCGGGCCTTGAGCGCCCCCACCAGCGCCCCGGCCGCCGTCGATGAGCAGGTCGGCGGCCCGGGTGAGGGTGGCGCACAGGGCGGTGTCCACCACGTCCGACGAGGTGAGGCCGTAGTGGATCCACGAGCCCTCGGGCTGGCCGATGGCCTCCTGCACCACGTCGACGAAGGCGGCCACGTCGTGGTCGGTGACCCGCTCGCGCTCGGCCACCGCCTCGACGAAGGCGGCGTCGACCACCGGGGCCCGGGCCCGGCAGACGGCGGCGGCCTCGGCGCGGCACCTCCCCCACCTCGACCCATCCGTCGGTGGCCAGCAGCTCGACCTCCAGCCACATGGCGAAGCGGGCCTCGTCGGAGAAGAGCGCGGCCATCTCCTCGGGTGCGTAGCGGGGGATCATCGCACGACCTCGCGCCGGCACGGTCGACGCGGCGACGCGGCTCGGCCCACCGTCGGCGACCTGGGCGATGTCGGTCCGGGCCTGCATCCCCGGCCACGAGATGGCGCGACACGCCGCGATAGGCCCGGCCGCGGGCGGCGCTCGATGGTGTCGGCCCAGGGCGGTGACACCGAGCACCCTGCCCCCGACTGGTCACCAGTGCCCCGATCGCCATCGGTGTCGGCGTCAGCCGTGCCGGCGTGGAACACGGTGACCCCTTCCACCGACCCGGCATCGCGACAGGCCGGAGATGACGTCACCGGTCCGCGGCGCCTCGGGGTAGCCCGTCGGCCGCCAGCACCACGCAGACCGCCGCATCGGGGAGGAACCGGGGCGTCGGTGGTGAGCGACCCGGCGGCCACCTCGGCCAGCAGGCCGGCCAGGTCCCCGTCGCAGACGGGGCAGCACCACCTGGGCCTCGGGGTCGCCGAAGCGCACGTTGAACTCGAGCACCTTGGGCCCGTCGGGCGTCAGCATCAACCCGGCGTAGAGCACGCCCCGGTAGTCGATGCCCCGGGCCCGCAGGGCCGCCACCAGCGGGGCCACCGCCTCGTCGACCAGCCGGTCGACCATGGCCTCGTCCACCGAGGGCACCGGCGAGTACGCCCCCATGCCCCCGGTGTTGGGCCCCTGGTCGGCGTCGCCCAGCCGCTTGAAGTCCTGGGCCGGGGCCAGCGGGGCCAGCCGTCGCCCGTCGCACAGCACCAACAGCGAGCACTCGGGGCCGGTCAACCCCTCCTCGACCACCACCCGCCGGCCGGCCTCGCCGAAGGCGTCGCCCGGACAGCTTGGCGTCGATGTCCGCCTCGGCCTCGGCTCGAGTGAGTCGGTCACCAGCACGCCCTTGCCGGCGGCCAGGCCGTCGGTCTTGATCACCCACGGTCCGGGCAGGGTGTGCAGATAGGCCTTGGCCGCCGCCGGCATCGCTGAACACGCCGAAGCGGGCGGTGGGCACGCCGGCCTCGGCCAGCACCTCCTTCATGAAGGCTTTGGACCCCTCGAGCCGGGCACCGTCGGCCCCGGGGCCGAACACCAGATGCCCGGCGGCCCGCAAGCCGGTCGGCCAGCCCGTCGACCAACGGGGCCTCGGGGCCGATGACGTACAGGTCGGCCTCGATCTCCTCGGGCGGGGTGTCGACACAGGTGATGGTGTGGCCCTCCGCGTGTCCGCCGGCGATCCCCGGGTTGCCCGGGGTCACCACCACGTCGGCGGTGCGCCCGAGGACCAGCGGCCAGGGCGTGCTCGCGTCCACCCGACCCGACCACGCACACACGGCTGGACGCCGGGCGTCGGCGACCGCGCGTCATGCGGCGAAGCGGACGAACTGCTCGCGGCCGGGGCCCACGCCGACCAGCCGGACCGGGGTGCCGATCTGCTCGGCCAGGAAGTGGACGTAGTCGCTGGGCTGCCTGGGGCAGGTCGCCGAGCTCGGTGGCCCCCGAGATGTCCGTCTTCCAGCCGGGGAGCTCCTCGTAGACCGGGGTGACCTGATGGAAGATCGACTGGTGGTAGGGCGGGTGGGTGAACCGCTCGCCGTCGGCCTCGTAGGCCACGCACACCTTGACCGTGTCGAAGGTGTCGAGCACGTCGAGCTTGGTCAGGGCCACCTCGGACAGCGAGTTGAGCCGCACCGCCTGGCGCATCATCACCGCGTCGAACCACCCGGGGCGGCGGCGGCGGCCGGTGTTGACCCCGTACTCGTGGCCCCGCTCGACCAGGGTGTCGCCGATCTCGTCGACCAGCTCGGTGGGGAACGGACCGCTCCCCACCCGGGTCACGTAGGCCTTGGCGATCCCGATGACCTCGTCGATGTAGCGGGGGCCGATCCCCGCCCCGGTGCAGGCGCCGCCGGCCACCGGATTGGATGACGTCACGAAGGGATAGGTCCCGTGGTCGAGATCGAGGAAGGTGGCCTGGGCCCCCTCGAGCAGGACGTGGGCCCCGCGCTCGAGGGCGTCGTGGAGCAGACCGACCGTGTCGGCCACCATCGGGGTCACCCGCGGTGCCAGCTCGTCGAGGTAGTGGGCACAGATCTCGTCGGCCGACAGGGGAAGGCGGTTGTAGACCTTGGCCAGGACGGCGTTCTTCTCCTTGAGGACGACGTCGAGCTTCTGGCGGAAGATCTTCGGGTCCTGGAGGTCCTGGACCCGCAGCCCCACCCGGGACGACTTGTCGGCGTAGGCCGGGCCGATCCCCCGCTTGGTGGTGCCCAGCTTGTTCTTGCCCAGGTAGCGCTCGGTGAGCCGGTCCAGCTCGTGGTGGTAGGGCATGATCAGGTGGGCGTTGCCACTGACCAGCAGGCGGGAGGTGTCGATGCCCTTGGCGGTGAGGGTGTCCACCTCCGCCGAGCAGCACGGTGGGGTCGACCACCACCCCGTTGCCGATGATCGGGGTGATGTGGTCGTAGAGGATGCCGCTCGGCACCAGCTGGAGGGCGAAGGTCTCGCCGTCCACCACGATGGTGTGGCCGGCGTTGTGGCCACCCTGGTAGCGGACGACCAGCTCCATCTCCTTGGCCAGGAGGTCGGTGAGCTTGCCCTTGCCCTCATCACCCCACTGGGTCCCGACGACGACGGTTGCCGGCACGCGTCACTCCTCCGTTGCGAAAAGCGGATTACGCACCAGTGTAGCCCGCACGACGAATCGCCCGGGCCAGTCAGACCAGGACGACGGCGCCGTCCTTGACGTCCACGGTGACCGTCGACCCCTCGGGGTAGCGGCCTTCGAGCAGGGCCAGGGCCAGCGGGTCCTCGACCTGCCGCTGGATGACCCGGCGGAGCGGTCGGGCCCCGAAATCCGGGTCGAACCCGGCCTTGGCCAACCACGCCTCGGCGGCCGGGGCCACCGACAGGGTCAGGCGCCGTTCGGCCAGGCGGCGGCGAAGCCCGCCGAGTTGGATGGAGACGATGCGGGCCAGGTCGGCCTCGGTGAGGGAGTGGAAGCGGACGATCTCGTCGATCCGGTTCACGAACTCGGGCTTGAAGAAGTCGATGGGCTCGCCCGGCAGGTTGGAGGTCATGATCAGCACCGTGTTGGTGAAGTCGACGGTCCGGCCCTGACCGTCGGTCAGCCGCCCGTCCTCGAGCAACTGCAGCAGCGTGTTGAACACGTCGGGGTGGGCCTTCTCCAACTCGTCCAGCAGCACCACCGCGTAGGGCCGGCGGCGGATGGCCTCGGTGAGCTGGCCGCCCTCCTCGTAGCCCACGTAGCCCGGAGGGGCACCGACCAGGCGGGCCACCGAGTGGCGCTCCATGTACTCGCTCATGTCGATGCGGACCATGGCCCGGGCGTCGTCGAAGAGGAACTCGGCCAGGGCCCGGGCCAGCTCGGTCTTGCCCACACCGGTCGGGCCCGAGGAAGAGGAACGACCCGATGGGTCGGTTGGGGTCGGAGAGGCCGGCCCGGCTCCGACGGATGGCGTTGGCCACCGCCGAGACCGCCTCGTCCTGGCCGACCACCCGGGCGTGGAGGGCGTCCTCCATGCGGATGAGCTTCTCGACCTCGCCCTCGAGGAGCCGGCTGACCGGAACGCCGGTGGCCCGGCTGACCACCTCGGCCACGTCCTCGGCGTCCACCTCCTCCTTGAGGAAGCGCTGGGTCTTCTGCAGCTCGTCGAGGGCGGCGGTGGCCTCTTCGACCTGGCGCTCGAGATCGGGGATCAACCCGTAGGAGATCTCCGAGGCCTCGGCCAGGTTGCCGTCGCGGGCCAGCCGCTCGGCCTCGCTGCGCTGGCGCTCCAGCTCGCCCTTGAGGGTCTGGATCGTGTTGATGGCCTCCTTCTCCGACTGCCAGTGGGCGGTCATGGCCACCGACTGCTCCCGGAGGTTGGCCATCTCCTCGTCCAGCCGGGCCAGTCGCTCGGCCGAGGCGCTGTCGGTCTCCTTGGCCAGCGCCATCCGCTCGATCTCCAGCTGGCGCAGGCGCCGGGTGACCACGTCGAGCTCGGTGGGCATCGAGTCGATCTCGATGCGCAGCCGGCTGGCCGCCTCGTCCATCAGGTCGATGGCCTTGTCGGGCAGGAACCGACCGGTGACGTACCGGTCGGACAGGACGGCGGCGGCGACCAGGGCGGCGTCCTGGATGCGGACCCCGTGGTGGACCTCGTAACGCTCCTTCAGCCCTCGCAGGATGGCGATGGTGTCCTCGACCGACGGCGGGGGCACGAATACCTGCTGGAACCGACGCTCGAGGGCGGCGTCCTTCTCGATGTACTTGCGGTACTCGTCGAGGGTGGTGGCGCCGATCATGCGCAGCTCGCCGCGGGCCAGCATGGGCTTGATCATGTTGCCGGCGTCCATGGCCCCCTCGGCGCCGCCGGCCCCCACGATGGTGTGGAGCTCGTCGATGAAGGTGATCACTTCGCCCTCGGCGTCGGCGATCTCCTTCAGGACCGCCTTCAGGCGCTCCTCGAACTCGCCGCGGTACTTGGCCCCGGCCACCATCGACCCCATGTCCAGGGCGATGACCCGCTTCCCCTTCAACCCCTCGGGGATGTCCCCCTCGACGATGCGGGTGGCCAGGCCCTCGACGATGGCCGTCTTTCCCACGCCCGGCTCGCCGATGAGCACCGGGTTGTTCTTGGTGCGCCGGGACAGCACCTGGATGACCCGGCGGATCTCCTCGTCGCGCCCGATGACCGGGTCGATCTTTCCCTGGCGGGCCGCCTCGGTCAGGTCCCGGCCGTAGCGCTCGAGCGCCTGGAAGGTCTCCTCGGGGTTCTGCGAGGTGACCCGGTGGCTGCCCGCGCACGTCGCGCAGCGCGCGTGAGCAACTGGTCGCGATCCACGCCGATCCGGTCGGCCATGGCCAGCACCAGGTGCTCGACCGAGAGGTACTCGTCGCCCATGTCGGAGCGTTGGCTGTCGGCAGCGGTCGAGCACGTCGCGCAGGGCTCGGTTGATGCCCGGCTCCTCCCCGCCGAACGCCTGGGGCAGGCGGCCGAGGTCGCCGGCGATGCGGTCGCGCACCACCGCGGGCTCGACACCCACCCGGGTCAACACCGGACCGGCGATGCCGTCGGGCTGGTCGAGGACGGCGGCCAGCAGATGGTCGGGAGTCACTTCGGCGTTGTGGGCGCTTCGGGCACGTTCGACCGCCGAGGTGAGCGCCTCTTGGGTCTTGAGAGTCCAGCGGTCGGGGTTGATGGTCACCGTGTACCTCCCGTTTCGTGCATGGTACGACGGGCGGGCCGGGTGGGCACCGGCATCTGGGACAGCGGCACCAGCTCGCGCCGGTACTTGCGGTGGGTGCGGGCCACCGCCTCGCGGGCCTCGGCCCGGGTGACCGCCAGCTCGCCGCGGAGCCGGGCCACCTCGGCCTCGAGCTCCATCACCTGGCGCACCCCTTCGAGGTTGAGGCCGGCATTGGTCAGGCTCTGGATGTGGCGCAGCCGGTCGAGGTCGCTGCTCGCTGAACCGGCGGCTCCCGCCCTCGGTGCGGCTCGGGTCGACCAGGCCCTTGCGCTCGTAGACGCGAAGGGTCTGGGGATGGACGCCGGTCAGCTCGGCGGCCACCGAGATGACGTAGACGGCGCGGGAACGCGGATCGTCGCTCATGGCTCACCCCCCACGCCGCGGCCGGCGGTTCGACCACCTCGGCGAGTGCCTCGACGGCGGCGCGCTGTTCGTCGGTCAGCGAGTCTGGCACCGCCACCTCGACGGTGACCAACAGGTCGCCGACCGCGCTCTTCTTGCCGGCGGGGACACCCCGGCCCTTCACCCGGAAGGTACGGCCCGACGGGGTCCCGGGCGGCACCCGCAGGGTGACCGGCTCGGTCAGGGTGGGCACGGTGAGGGTGGTGCCCAGGGCGGCCTCGGCGTAGGAGATGGGCACGGTCAGGGTCAGGTTGCGGCCCCTCCGGCCGAAGACCCCGTGCCGGTCCACCCGGACCACCACGTAGAGGTCGCCGCTCGGGGCGTTGCCGCGTCCGGCCGCCCCCCTGCCCTTGACCCGGATGCGCTGGCCGTCCTCGACGCCGGGGGGGATGCGGACCTTCACCGTGCGGTTGCGATGCTCCACGCCCGTTCCCGAGCAGGTCGGGCACGGTGTGGTCACGATGGTCCCCCGCCCGCCGCACTGGGGGCAGATCTGGCTGAGGGAGAACAGGCCCTGGTCGTCCTGGAGGGTGCCCGATCCCGCCGCAGCGCGGACAGGTCGTCGGCTGGGTGCCCGGCGCCGCCCCGGAGCCTCGCGCAGGTGTGGCACCGGGCGTCCGTGGTCAGGTTGACCGAGGTGGTCACACCGGTGACGGCGTCCTCGAAGGACAGGTGCAGCTCGGTCTCGACATCGCTGCCCCGCTGCGGCCCGGTGGCACCGCCGCCACCACGACGGCCGCGGCCGAACAGACCGCCGAACAGGTCGCCCAGGTCGCCCATGTCCGCGGTCCGGTAGGTGGCACCCCCCGCCGTCCGAATCCCGGGGAACCCGCCGGCGGCCGGGCCCATGGTGCGGACCTCGTCGTACTCCTTGCGCCGGTCGGCGTCGCCGAGGACGTCGTAGGCCGCCGCTGATCTCCTTGAAGGTGTCCTCGTGGCCCGGGTTGGTGTCCGGGTGGTGCTTTTTGGCCAGCTTCCGGTAGGCGCTGGTGATCTCCTTGGCCGACGCCGTCGAGGACACGCCCAAGGTCTTGTAGTAGTCCTTCTCGAACCATTCGCGTTGTGGAGCCACTCTGGTCGTTGCCCGGTCCCTCTAGCCCCGCACCATGACCATGGCCGGGCGCACCACCGCACCGCGCCAGCGGTACCCGGGCCGCATGACCTGGCCCACCACCGGCTCGTCCGGGGAGGCACCGGGGGCGCCGGCGTCATCCACGGATAACCCGCCCGGGTCCGGCCCCCAGTCGGTCGGCTCCTCAGCGGGGACATGGCCCACCGCCTCGTGGGCGTTGGGATCGAACGCCTCGCCCATCGGATCGATCCGCTCGAGACCCTCCTTGGCCAGAACGTCGCGGAGCTGGTTCGACGCGGCCACCAGGGCGCGCCCGTCAGCAGAGTCCGCATCGCCGAGGTGCTCGGTGGCCAGATCGAGGGTGTCGAGCACCGGCAGCAACTTCTCCACCAGGGTGAGCGCGGCTCTGGCCGTCTGATCGGTCTGCTGCTTGGCCACCCGCTTCCGGTAGTTCTCGAACTCGGCCTGCAGCCGTCGGAGCGAGTCGAGGTACTCGTCGCGCTCGGCCAGGGCGGCCCCCACCGCGTCGAGCTCCGGCGACGTGCCATCGATGACCTCGGTGGTGACCCCGGCGTCCATGTCGTCGGTGGCCATGTCGTCGGTGGCCATGTCGATCACCTCGGCGTCGACCACATCTGGGTCTCCCACACCGCTGTCACCAGGCTCACCGTCAGCTGCGCCGCCAGGCGCGCCACCGGAGTCGGGGGCCGCTCCGGCCCCCGACTCCCGCGTGGCTGCGTCATGACCTGACTCGTGGATGCCGGCCATCGATGATCAACCCTTGTCGTCGACGATCTCGGCGTCCACGACCTCGTCATCGGAAGCCTCGTCGGCCGGCACCTCGCCGCCCGGCGCGGAGGCCTGCTCCTTGGACGCCTCTTCGTAGAGACGCTGGCTGAATGACTGGCTGGCCGTCAGCAACGTCTCGGTCGCGGTCTTGATCACCTCGACATCCGAGCCGGCCAGTGCCTCCTTCAACGAGCCGAGCGCCGTCTCCACCTTCTCCTTCTCGTCGCCCTGGAACTTCTCGCCCTGTTCCTTCAGGAGCTTCTCGGTCTGGTAGACGAGGGTGTCGGCGTTGTTGCGGATCTCCGCCTCCTCCTTGCGCCTGCGGTCGTCCTCGGCGTGGGCCTCGGCGTCCTTGACCATGCGCTCGATGTCATCCTTGGCCAGCGACGACTGGCCGGTGATGGTCATCGACTGCTCCTTGCCGGTGGCCCGGTCCTTGGCCGACACGTGCACGATGCCGTTGGCGTCGATGTCGAAGGTGACCTCGATCTGGGGCACTCCGCGTGGGGCGGGAGGCAGGTCCACCAGTTGGAACTTGCCCAGCGTCTTGTTGTACATGGCCATCTCGCGCTCGCCCTGCAGCACGTGGACCTCGACGGAGGGCTGGTTGTCGTCCGCCGTGGTGAACACCTCGCTGCGCTTGGTGGGGATGGTGGTGTTGCGCTCGATGAGGCGGTGCATCACGCTGCCCTTGGTCTCGATGCCCAGCGACAGCGGGGTCACGTCGAGGAGGAGGACGTCTTTGACCTCGCCCTTGAGCACACCGGCCTGCACCGCGGCACCGATGGCCACCACCTCGTCAGGATTGACGCCCTTGTGGGCCTCCTTGCCGGTCATCTGCTGGACCAATTCCTGCACGGCAGGGATCCGGGTGGACCCACCGACCAGGATCACGTGGTTGATGTCGTCCTTGGTCAGCCCGGAGTCGGCGATGGCCTGATCGAACGGTCCCTTGCACGCCTCGACCAGGTCGGAGGTGAGCTCGTTGAACTGGGCACGGGTCAGCTTCACATCGAGGTGCTTGGGCCCTTCGGAGGTGGCGGTGATGAAGGGGAGGTTGATCTGGGTCTCCTGCAACGAGGAGAGCTCGATCTTCGCCTTCTCCGCCGCCTCTTGCAGACGCTGGGTGGCCATCTTGTCAGTGGACAGGTCGACGCCCTCGGTGTCCTTGAACGTCTTGACCAACCAGTCGATGATCCGCTGGTCCCAGTCGTCGCCACCCAACTTGGGATTGCCCGACGTGGACTTGACCTCGAACACACCGTCGCCGATCTCGAGCAGGGACACGTCGAAGGTCCCGCCACCGAGGTCGAAGACCAGGACGGTCTGGTCGGCCCCCTCCTTGTCCAGCCCGTAGGCCAGGGCGGCCGCAGTGGGCTCGTTGATGATGCGGAGCACCTCGAGGCCGGCGATTGCGCCCGCCTCCTTTGTCGCCGTCCGCTGGGCGTCGTCGAAGTAGGCGGGGACGGTGATGACCGCCTGGTTCACGGTGTCACCGAGGAAGGCCTCGGCGTCCCTCTTGAGCTTGCCCAGGATGCGGGCCGAGATCTCTTGTGCGGTGTACTTCTTGCCGTCGATGTCGACCGTCCAATCGGTGCCCATGCGTCGCTTGACCGAGCGGATGGTGCGGTCGGGGTTGGTGATGGCCTGGCGCTTGGCCACCTCACCGACCAGCACTTCACCGGACTTGGCGAACCCGACGACCGACGGGGTGGTGCGACCACCCTCGGCATTGGGGATGACGACCGGCTCACCGGCCTCCAGTACGGACACCACCGAGTTGGTGGTCCCGAGATCGATTCCTACGGCCTTGGCCATGCTTGTTGCCTCCTGGTCACTGCCCTCTCCGGGCGTTCTTTTCCTTGATCCACATCTCTGCGCCCACCATCGGTGGGGTGGCGCTGCTCACGGCCTGGGATTCCGACCTCTCGGGCTGCGCCGCTTTTCTCACTAGATAACTATACCAAACTTGAGTGCCTTATGTATAGGTTTTCTTTATATTCTTGGTGAATCCGGCCGGGTCACAGGCTTCGCACCCAAAATCCCTGATCGGGCCGCCTTTTGGTGCAATTGCTAGTCCTGCACCAAAAGGGTGTTCGCTCTAAGGTTCGAAGCGTGGCGGGAATCGATTGGGTCTCTGAACTGGGCAGACAAGTGGGCCGACGATGGTTCGCGCTAGTGGGCGCCCTGGCCACCGCCGTCTCTGTGGTCGGGTTTGCCGTCAGCGAATGGCGCTGGTGGGCCTGGATCGCCATCGGAGGACTGGCCTTGCTGGTTATCAGCCTTGCTTGGACACTCCGAGACACCCTTGGGGCGCTCAAAAGGGCCGAGACATCGTTAGCCACGACTCCGCATCGGCCACCTGGCGGCGGAACTCCATTGGTGCCGCCCGTGGAATACCAGGTGGACGCACTGCGTCACGCCGTTGCGAGCATCTCCAAATCACAACTCACCTTCGATATTCGCGAACTCAGCGAAGTCATGAAGAACCTGCCCCGTACGGGCACAAACCCGGTGTACGAACCACTCGGTACCGTGATGTGCACAGGCGGTATAGCGATGTTGGTCGGACTCGGAGAACTGCGATCATTGCGGTCCCTGGGCGGCCCTTGGGAGATCGTCCAAACCTAACCCTGCTCCCATAACGGGGGTCCGGGGGCTTGTTCAGGTCCTCGCTGGTGGGCGAGATCCGTCCCAAGAACGGGGTGAGTTCTGCCGAGTGTTCGGAAGCTGGGCTACAAGGGACCGGAGCCGACATCGCCCCATCAAACTCCGCACCACGGAGCACCACAACCCTCCCCACGAACACGGAGACAGGGGTCAGGCACCGTTTGTAGCGGACGTGCTTTTTGCGGCAGGCGTGCCGATTGCGCCGAGATGCAGGGCTTTTCCGTCATTTCGGTGCGAAGTCAGGATGACGGGCGGGATACCCTGGACCCATGGTCGAACTGGTCCTTCTCCGCCACGGTCAGTCCCGCTGGAACGCCGAGAACCTGTTCACCGGGTGGAACGATGTGGACCTGACCGAGTTGGGCGAGTCGGAGGCCACCGAGGCCGGTCGCCTACTGGCCGCCGAGGAGGGCCTCGACCTGCGGGTGCTGCACACCTCGGTGCTCACCCGGGCCATCCGCACCGCCGAGCTCAGCCTGGCCGCCGCGGGCCGGGCCTGGCTACCGGTCCGTCGCCACTGGCGGCTCAACGAGCGTCACTACGGCGCCCTCCAGGGCCTCGACAAGAAGGAGACCGCCGAACGCCACGGGGCCGACCAGGTGATGCGGTGGCGCCGCAGCTATGCCACCCCCCCACCCCCGGTGGCTCCTGGCAGCGAGCACGACCCGGCCGGCGACCCCCGCTACCGTGACGTCCCCGCCTATGTGCTGCCGGCCACCGAGTGCCTGGCCGACGTGGTGGCCCGGGTGCTCCCCTACTGGGAGGACGCCATCGTCCCCGACCTGCTGGCCGAGGGCCCGAGGGGCGGGGCGGTGCTGGTGGTGGCCCACGGCAACAGCCTGCGCGCCCTGCGCAAGCACATCGACGGCATTGGGGACGATGAGATCACCGAGCTGGAGATCCCGACCGGCATCCCGTACCGCTACCAGCTGGACGACCACCTCGGCGTGGTGTCGGCCGACTATCTGGGTGACCCCGACACCGCCCGGGTGGCGGCCGAGGCGGTCAGGCGCCAGGCCGGCTGAGCAATTCCGAGCGCGGCAGACGGCCGGCTCGAGAAGAGCCGGCCGCCGCTGCCACGGTCGGCCGGTCCGCCCCGGCGCTCCATGGGTCATCGGGCCAGACTGCCTACAGGGCGTCCGACCCCCGCTCGCCGGTGCGTACCCGGATGACCTCCTCGACGGGGAGGACCCAGACCTTGCCGTCACCGATCTTCCCGGTTCCCGCAGTGTCGACGATGGTCGAGGTCACTTCGTCGACCTGGGAGTCGTCGACCAAAATCTCGAGCCGGATCTTCGGCACGAACTCGACCTCGTACTCGGCTCCCCGATAGACCTCGGTATGGCCCCGCTGCCGACCGAAACCCTGGGCCTCGGTCAGCGTCAGGCCGTGGACCCCGAGAGCCTTCAGACCCTCCTTCACCTCGTCGAGCTTGAACGGCTTCAACACCGCTACGACTAGCTTCATTCGATTTCTCCTTGGGCTCGTAGTGGTCGTGGGTTATCGGCCGGACATGCCGGGCGGGGACAGGTCACCGGGTCTGCCCGAGTCTCCGTCGTCGAGTCTGTCCGACACGGTGAGGTCACCACCACCACCGCCTCCACGGGCCGGGGCATCGCCGGCCATGGACATGGCACCCACCCGCTCGGCGAACCGCTCCTCGGGGAAGGCCTCCTCGCCGTGGATGGCCAGGTCGCCGACTTCGAGGATCTCATCCTTGTAGCGGGCACCACGGAGGACCAGCCCGATGAGCTTCATGAGGATGAAGGTCACCAACGCCGACCAGAAGATGACGAAGATGGCCGCTCGGAACTGTTCCCACAGTTGGTGGGCGGACCCGGTGTAGATGAGGCCGTTCACCCCGAACGGAACGCACGTTCCCTTGGCCGTGGCGTACTGGGTCGCCGTGGTGGCGATCACCTGGCCCGATGCGTCGAGGTGGCCGCAGCCGTACTCGAGCATGTTGGGGTCCCCGAAGATGCCGAGGAGCAAGCCTCCGAAGAGGCCGGCGATGCCGTGGGTGTAGACCACGCCGAGGGCGTCATCCACCTTGGAGAACGGACGGACCTTGGAGAGGAAGTTCCAGGCCACCCACACGATGGTGGAGCAGATCAGGCCGACGAAGATCGCACCCTGGCCGTTGACCCACCCGGCACAGGGGGTGATCCCGACCAGGCCGCAGATCATGCCGTTCACCGCACCCAGGAAGGCCGGCTTCTTCTCCTTGGAGAGCCATGCGTCGAGGGCCACCCAGGTGAGCAGACCGGCCGCAGTGGCCAGGTTGGTGTTGACCACCGCGCCGGCGGCACTGGCCCCGGCGTAGTACGGGTCGCCGCCGTTGAAGCCGTTCCAACCCAGCCAGAGGATGCCGGCGCCGACCGCCGCCATCACCAGGTTGTTCGGAAGGAAGTGTTGTCGGTCCCGGAGCAGCCGGGGCCCGAGGACCCAGGCGGCCACAAAGCCCGACACACCTGCAGACATGTGGATGACGTACCCCCCGGAGAAGTCGAGCGAGCCCTCCTGGGCGAAGTAGCCGCCGCCCCACAAGAGGAAGGCATCCACCGAGTACACGCAGGTCGTCCACAGCGGCACCAGCAGGCACCAGGCGCTGAACTTGATCCGGCCCAGCACACTCCCGAGGAAGAGCAAGGGGGTGATGGCGGCGAACACCAGTTGGAAGTACGCCAGCGACGCGGTGGGGAAGTGGAAGGGGATGATGGTGTTGGCCGCCGACACCGCTTGGCCCTGTTCACCCTGCGGGCTGGTCACCGGACCCGGTTTGCCGAGGAAGTTGTCGATGAAGTGGGTCCACCCCCCGACTCCGGTGAGTTGGGTCTGCACCCCGTCCTTGACACCTCCGCCGAAGGAGTTGGCACCGAATCCCATCTTGTACGCCCACAGGAACCACGCCAGCATCACCAGCGAGAAGCCGGCGAACATCATGCCCACCACGTTGACCGCCCACTTCTTCGGCACGATGGACGCATAGAGGACCGCCAGGCCGGGGAGGCTCATCAGCCCGACGAAGGTGGCCGCCGTTATCTGCCACGTGTTGTCGCCTGGGTTCAGCCAGCTCGGATACGGAACATATGACACTGCTGCGGCTAGCACGCTGAAGTGCTCCTCTCTTGTTGTCACTGCGTCATGGCCGGCCTGCGCCGTTGATCACCTTCGATCGGCGGCATCAGGTTGGCCACGGGCGAGCCGGGCAGATTCGGCTCGTCGCCGCAAACAATGCAGGGCGGGGATTTCGGCACGGTCACATCCGTGTTACCAATATGTGAACTGATGCAAAGGGCCTGGTACCGGCGTGGTCGGGGCGCGCCGGGGCAGCGCTGGGAGCGACGGCCCCGGTGTGAGACTCGGTGTCGGACCCGTCCCCGTGGCCCGACCGGAGTTCAGCCTGCCTCGAGCTCCTTGCCGGGCTTGGGCTTGGGCGCGCGCCGGATGGGCGCCGCCGGGGGGGTGTACCGCTTCGAGGGTTGCGGGCGGGCGGCGGGCGGGCGGTACCCGGAGGCACCACCGCCTCCTTCTTCTGCCTTGGCGTGCTTGAGCTTCTCCGAGAGGCGGTAGGCGCGGACCAGGTACCAGGCCCCGATCATGATGAACGGGATCCCGAACCCCCAGAAGTGGAGATTGAAGATCGACAGTCCGTACAGGGCTGTGGCGATGCCGAGGACGAGGCGCTTACGGAACCATGCTGCACCCAGCATCACCAGGGCCAGGACCAGGGCGATCGCTCCAAAGGCCACGTAGGTGGACGGGTTGGCGTGCAGCTTGTCGATCTGGCCGTTGGCGTAATGGGCCTTGGGGTCGTTGGCCACCAGGCTCGCCGTGATGAGGAGCCCGATGGCGGCCGCCACCGGGGCGGCCAGCAGCCCGATCAGCCGTTCCTTGTCGTCGGCCTGCTTGATGGCCGCTTCGATCTCGGGGACGGTGGTCGGGCCGCCCTCATACGGCGACTTCTTTGCCTCGTCGTCTCCGGCCGGTGCCGGCTTCAGCATGAAGTTGCTCACCGTGCCGGTGAACCGTCCCCAGGCAGTCAGCGGAGGTGAGGAGTCGCCGCCGGGTGCGTCCGGGTCGGAACCAGCCATGCGGGGAGGCTACCCCGACCGACCGATCACGGGAAAACGCGGGCGGGCCCAAAGAGGCGAGCGCGACCATGCAAGCGATCGGGTCGAGACTATGGATCGGACCCGATTCCAACGCCGCCGGCGTCGCTCCGCCGACCGGTCGGCGTGGCAACCGCTCTACGGTGCCGCCTCGCCAGCACCATGACCACCACGGCAACCACGAGGATGCCGAACAGGATGGCCGGAACGATGTATACCTTCGACGAGGGCTGCTGCGTGGCCACCGTTGCCGGTGTGGAGAGCAGACGCGGATCACCCGGCACGATGACCCCGCGGACGACCGACCCCGCCGGCAGAAGGGCGTTGCCGGGGATGGCCTGTTGGTAGTGGCGGCCATCGAAGGTGTAGGTCCCCTTGCACGCGTACCCGGCGGCGTTGGAGCCGCTCCCGCCCAACAGGCCCAAGCAGCCCGACACGGTGACCGAAACGGGAACGCCGTGGTCCTGGAGGCTGGCATCATGGGCGTTCTTCCGGATGCCCGAGACCAACAGGATCACGGCCACCACGGCCAGTGCCACCAGACAGGTACCGACCACCAACTGAGCCGCACGGCGGGGGTCCACGTCCACGCCGGCGCCGCGGAGAGTGGTGACCGGTCCGTCCGATGACGCCGGCACCTCCGGGTCCACGCTGCGAGGTGCCCGGCTTGTCGACGGTGTCGGTTCCGAAGCGGTCACTGGTCTGTCCCTACCTCGACGACCGGTCCGGCGTCACTCGACTGCGGGGCCCCGGCGATCCTGGGAGCGTATCAGCGGACCGTGCGTGCCCAGCAGACCGAGAGCACCCAGCGGGTGTCGCTCGCGGCCGACGCCGAACCGGGCGGCGGCGTGCTCTCCGCGGTAGCCTCCTCGCCATGGCCGCACGCCCCAAAGCCCTCGACCTCAAGACCATCTGGTTGTTCTCCAGCTGCACCGCCTCCGAGTTGCGCAAGATCAGGAGCTCACTCGACGAGGTGGAGGTGCCGGCGGGCAAGATGCTGGTCGAAGAGGGTCGCATCGGAATGGAATTCTTCATCATCGTGAGCGGCGTGGCCGCCGTCACCCGCGAGGGGAAGAAGGTGGCCACCCTCGGACCCGGCGGCCACTTCGGCGAGCTGGCCCTGCTCGACCGGCGGCCGAGGTCGGCCTCGATCGTGTCGGAGACGGAGATGGACCTGCTGGTCCTCTCGCAGCGTCAGTTCAACAGCCTGCTCACCAGCGTCCCCACCATCTCCCGCAAGATGCTGGCGGCCATGGCCAGTCGGCTGCGCGAGGCCGACGCCCTGGCCTTCGACTGACCCGAGCAGGTCCGTGGCCTACGACTGGCCCGAAGCGGACGGCTCGCTCATCGACTGACCCGAAGCCGAAGATTCGCTCATCGACTCCTCCAACAACTGGGAGAGGTCGAGGACCCGGACGTCATCCTCCTTGGCATGGGCCCGCACCGCGTCGTCGAGCATGATCATGCAGTAGGGGCAGGCGGTCGACACCACGTCGGCTCCGGTCCCGAGGGCCTCTTCGGTGCGCTCCATGTTGACCCGCTTGCCGATGTTCTCCTCCAGCCACATGCGCGCCCCGCCGGCGCCGCAGCAGAACCCCTTCTCGCGGCATCGCCGCATCTCCACCTGGGTGGCACCGGGAATGGCGTCGATGACCGACCGGGGCTCGTCGAACACGCGGTTGTGCCGTCCCAGGTAGCAGGGGTCGTGATAGGTCACCGTGCCGCGGTACCCGCCGCCCGGTGTGAGCCGGCCGGCGGCGACCAGATGGTCGAGGAGCTGGCTGTGGTGGATGACCTCGAAGGTGCCGCCGAGGGACGGGTACTCGTTGGCCAGTGAGTTGAAGCAGTGCGGACAGGTGGCGATGACCTTCTTCACACCGGCGCCCTCCAAGGTCTCGAGGTTGGCCCGGGCCTGCTCCTGGTAGAGGTACTCGTTGCCCAGCCGGCGGGCCGGGTCGCCGGTGCAGCTCTCCTTCGGCCCGAGGATGCCGAAGGTGACCCCGGCCCGGTGCAGCATGCGGGCGGTGGCCTGGGCCCCTTTGCGGGCTCGCTCGTCGAGGGCACCGGCACAACCCACCCAGTAGAGGTACTCGATGTCATCGGGGATGGTGCCGGTGATGACCGGCACCTCGAAGTCGAGCGCCGCCGTCCAGTCGGTGCGCTTGGCGGCACCGAGCCCCCAGGGGTCGCCCTGGTTCTCGATGTTGCGGAGCATGAGGCCGGCCTCGGTGGGGAACTTGGACTCCATGAGCACCTCGTACCGACGCATGTCGATGATGGTGTCGATGTGCTCGATGTCCACCGGGCACTCCTCCACGCAGGCGCCGCAGGTGGTGCACGACCACAACACGTCGGGGTCGATGACCGAGGGGACCAGGGTCTCCACCTCCACGCCGGCGGCCCGGTTCTTCGACATCACCCGCTCGGCGGAGGCGAAGAGATTGTCGCGCAGGTCCATGATCAACAACTTGGGCGACAGTGGCTTGCCGGTGTTCCAGGCCGGGCACTGCGACTGGCACCGCCCGCACTCGGTACAGGTGGCCATGTCGAGGAGCTGCTTCCACGAGAAGTCCTCGATGCGCCCGGCGCCGAATACCACCTCGTCGTCGTCACCGACACCCTCCATCGACATGTCGGGGGTGGAGGCGAGGGCCCCGAGGGCACGGGGCCGCCGGGAGGTGGCCACGTTGATCGGGGCCATGAAGATGTGGAGGTGCTTGGAGTAGGAGATGAACACCAAAAAGCCGGTGATGATGGCGATGTTGGCCAACAGAGCCACGGTCTCGATGACACTGTTGACCCCGGTGCCGAGGGGCTTGAGCAGGTTGGCCAGGCCGTGGGAGGCGAAGGCCCACCACCCGTAGGGGAAGTTGCCGGTGTTGACCTGGGCGGCGCGATAGAAGAGCAGGCTGATCATGACGCCGGCGATCATGGCCAGCACGATCCAGGCTGCACCGGTGTGCGACCCGAAGAAGCGGGAGCGGCGGTTCTCCCGTTTCGGTGAGTGCTTCACTCTGATGGCCACGAAGACACACAGGGAAGCGAGGACGGCGAGGGCAAAGAAGTCCTCGAGGAAGCCGATCACCGCGGTGTGGCCGATCAGGGGGATGTGGAAGTCGCGTTGGAAGAGGCAACCGAAGGCCTCGATGATGGTGAGGAAGAGGATGGTGAAGCCCCAGAAGGTGAAGGCGTGGGCCATGCCCGGGACCGTCCACTGGAGGAGCTTCTTCTGCCCGCCGACCTCGACCAGCTCCGCCTTGATGCGCTTGGGCACGTCCTTGAACCGGCTGGGGACGGCAGGCTGGCCAGCGGAGATCAATCGGAAGAGCCAGAAGTACCGGCGACCGGCGATGGCGAACATCACCGCGGTGATACCGAGTCCTACCGCGAGTCTCAGGGGCACTGCGTTCCTCCTCGATGGTTACTAAAGAGTAACAAAGCTCGTCAGCCCGTCTGGCCTGGGCAAGGCCGGGTCATGGGCGGAAGTTGTCGGCGTACCGGCTGGGCGTCGGTCCCCACTGTCCCTGGTACTTCGACTTGAGCCCGTCAGAGCCGTAGGGATGATCGGCCGGCGTGGTCATCTGCAGAAAGCTGATCTGGCCGATCTTCATGCCCGGATAGACGGTGATGGGGAGATTGGCCACATTGGAGAGCTCGAGGGTGAGATGGCCGTCCCAGCCGGCGTCGACGAATCCGGCGGTGGAGTGGATGAGGAGGCCGAGCCGTCCGAGAGAGGACTTGCCCTCGAGTCGGGCCACCAGGTCGTCGGGCAGGGTGACCTTCTCCTTGGTCGAGCCCAGCACGAACTCGCCCGGGTGGAGGATCAGCGCGTCCTCCCCGATGTCGACCAGCTCGGTCAGGTCCTCTTGGTCCTCGCGGACGTCGATCACCCGACTGGTGTGGTTGCGGAAGAGGCGGAAGTACTGGTCGACGTGCAGATCGACCGACGAGGGCTGGATGCAGCTCTCGTCATAGGGGTCGATCACGATATGGCCGGCGGCAAGCGCCTCACGGATGGAGCGGTCGGAGAGAACCATGCCGGACAGACGATAGTGGGGACCGGATACCCGGACGTACCCCGGTGATCAGGGCGATGCCGCACCCCCGCCCGGGTCCGGGGACCGCTCGGGATCCGGCTCGAAGAACCCGGTGGCCTGGACATCCAACCTGGCGGCGAACAAGGCCCCACCCTGGACCTCCCCCCTCACCGACGGGAGGCATCGCACCTTTGCCCAGGGACCGGTGACACTATTGCAATTAGCGATTGCAGTGATCGCTTTGAGGCGTCGCACCGACGGCCAGCCGGGCGGCGGATCTGGAACAAGCTCGAGCGAACGGATCCGGCAGGTCGGGCACCGGCACTCCGAAACCTCCAGCGGAAGAGGAGGACCGGTTGGACCAACGCAGGCGGGGGGCGGAATGGCGGAGGCAGGACCAACAGGGTGCACGGGCCGTCGTCTCCGATGCCGACATGATCGCACTCCTCGAACCCAGGGCCCCGAGGGAGACATGGCCCCCGGTGGGAGTTGGAAACCCCTCCTTGGCCACGTCCATCGAACGCCCCCCGGCGATGAGCGCCCGGCAACGGGCGCTGGCGTCGGTCCAAGGATTCGTCTCTCCGACGCTGGTCCTGCTGGCCGCGGTGTCGATCCTGCAGGGGTACACGCTGTTGAACGTGCTGCCGGCCGGCGGATGGCAGACCTCCGCCATCCTCTTCGCGGCTGTCACCTTCCCCCTCTCGCTGCTCCTCGCCCGGCTGCATGACCGAAGGCCCCCTACCGTCATCAACCTGGCGGTGGCATCCTCGGCGGCGCTGGTGGCGGGAATGACCGTCGTGGCGCTGGTGATCGACCGGCCGTTGGTCACCCACCTCCTCGGGGTGTGCGACCTGGTGTTCGCCCTGCTGGCCTTGGGAGCGGTCCTGGCCAACGAGCGCGCCGACCACCACGCCGGACCGGAGTGACGGCAGCGGTCGCATGGCCGGGCCACCTCGGTGGGTAGCCCTCGGGCCTGCGCTTGCGCTCTCCCGGGCGTCGGGCGAGAGTCGTGGTGATGAGCACCACCCACACCTACCGGACCACCGTCGGATCCCAGACCCTCGAGCTTCCCCTGGTCCCGCTCGCCGACGACCTGAGCATCGCGCTGCTCATCTGCGTCGACCACGGGGTGGCATTCGCCGATACGGCAGGTCGGGAGCTGGCCGCTCTGCTCGCCCCGTTCGAACCCGACATCGTGGTGTCGGTGGCCACCATGGGGATTCCCCTGGCCATCGAGGTCACTCGCTCGCTGGGGTTGGACGACTACGTGATCCTGCACAAGACCCCGAAGATCCACCTGGGTGACTCCTTCGCCGAGCCGGTGCGATCCATCACCACGGGGAACCCGCAAAAGCTACGGATGGACCCGGCCCGCGTCCCGGCGGTGGAGGGCCGGCGAGTGGCCATCGTCGACGACGTGATCTCCACGGGCGCCTCCACCCGGGCCGCGCTCACCCTGGTTCGGCGGGTGGGTGCCGATCCGGTGGTCATCGGCACCCTGATGACCGAGGGCTCCGGTTGGCGCCAGGCGCTCGGGCCGGACGCGGCCAACGTGCGCGCCCTCGGATCGATGCCCGTGTTCCGCCCGGACCCGTGGGGCAACGACCTCCGGGAGGACTGGGACTGACCGGGCCCACCCACCAGTATTTGCAACTTTAAGTTGCAACACCCGGGACGAGGGGCAATACTTCGGGCAGAAGGGCGGCGGATTCCGAATGGCCCCCGGCGGGCGAGGGGCCCGGCCGGCGGAGGCCCGGCCGGCGGGGCGGTGGTGTGCTCAGGGAAGGGCGCTACCGCGGGGTCGGGGCTCGAGAATCTGGCGACGGAGCCCGGCGACGGTCATCGACGACACCCGGTGTGGGATTCCAAACGCAACGGCCTGGTCACCCTGAGGTGACGTCGATGCCAACGATGGCACCAGCCGGGAGCGTCCGATTCTGAGCGAGGCCTGCCCCGTTCCAGCTGTAGGTGATGGTCACGGGTGGGAGCGAGGGACAGCAGGCAGCTTCACCAGGCGCATAGTCCGCGTACGTGGCCTCGATCGCATTTGTAACCCCGCCCCGGACCGACACGTTCCATGTCTCTTTGTTGGTATCCCAGCCGAGGAAGGTCTGGTCGTGCCAGAAGAACACCAGTGCACCGTGTCCGTCGGCGCTGGGATTGCGAAGTGCGTACACGGCAGTGAGGTAGCCACCGGCTCCATCACCAACGGTCACCGGAGGGCTACCGATGAAGCCTTCTCTCGGATCGGCCGTCTCATGGGTGGTCGCAATTTGGGCCGCCACCTGTTGGGAGGTCGGCGGGGCGGCCGTCGCCTTCGGCGCCGTGGTCGTCGGCGGTACCACCGTCGTCGTTGTCAGCTGCGGAACGGTAGTCGGCACAGAGACCTTCGTTGCGGGCGTCGAAGCAGTCGTGGATCGAGAGGGAGCCGTGGTCGTGGTGCCGCAGGCGGCCAGGAGGACGGGCACTGCAAGCAGCGCAACAGACCAACGCTTCTCGCTCACCAGGCCATTCTGTCCGCGAACTGCTGCGAGGGACGGATTGACGGGAGGAGCACACAGACGGTCGGACGACCTTCCCAGACGTCCCGAGATCGAGATTCGCAATTCAACGCAAATTCAACGACGTGCTCCTTTATCTTCTCGGTGCGGCTTTATCTTCTCGGTGCGGCGCCGGATCACATCCAGGTCAGGATTCGCCCCGACCATCGCCATCAGGGACGTCGATCCGCCGTCGAAACTCTGCCACCGTCATCTCGACCACCCGGTCATGCCCCCACTGCAGCAGCGGTCGACCGATCCGGGCGGCCAGCCGCATGGCCGGTTGTTGCACCTCCACCGTCCAGGCCACATCGACCCATGTCCCACGCTGCTCCGGACGCATCCGCAATGCGGCTACCCCGACCAGGTCTCCGCTCACCGTTGCGTCGATGGCGTGCGGACGCTCGCTGCTGACCAGCTCGATGCGCAACGCCATCCGATACGGGAGTGGTGGCGTGACCACACCGGAGAGGACCGAGCCCGGCGAGAGGCCGTTGCCCTGGATCTGGCAGTCGGAGAGCCACGGCCACCAGCGCTCGAACTGGTCGACCTGCTCGATCCGGTCCCACAGCCGCTCCGGTGCCAGGTCGAACCCGAAGCCGTTCCGATACGTGAGCACGGACCCGGGCACGGGTCCAAGGGTAGGGGGCGACCGACCACCGAGGCGACCGTGGCTGGTCGCCTCAGGATGGTGGCCCGACCACGGTGACCAGGGTCCCGATGGGAGTGAGCGGCCATACCTGGGCGGCATTGGCGATGGACATCTCGACGCAACCGTTGCTCTGCGGGGAGCCATAGGTCGCTCGGACGAATCCATGGAGCGCGTCTCCCCCGTTGAAGAAGCTGGCCCAGGGCACGTTGGGGTCGTTGTACGTGGAGCCGTCCGGATTTGTTCCCTGCATCCGTGAACTGGTGACGTGCTCGAACACGGGATAGGTCCCGTCGACGGTGTCGGCGCCGGGCGCACCGGTGTTGACCGGAATCCCGGCCAGGGTGGTCGCTCCATTGGTGTAGAGGGTGAGCGTCTCAGGAAGCTGCTTGGACACCAGCACGTAGGTGTAGGGCGTGGTGTCGACCTTTCCTGCTCCGAGATCCGAGAGCAGGGCCGACCACACCTGGCCACCGGCCAACCCGTCGACCGACAACCCGTTCTGGTTCTCGAAGGTCATCACCGCTGCCTTGGTGATGACATCTTCGTCACCTTCGGTCCACAGCGAGGTCAACGACGGCGGAGCACCTGGCCACCGCCAGGCGAAGGTGCCGGCCTGGGCGGTGACCGCCTCCGCCGGTGAGCTCAGTGGGCCGGTCGGGGTGAAGGAGAGTGGGAGGTAGTCGAGTTGTGCGAGGAGCTGCTGCAGCCGCTCGGTGCTGGCCTGGGCCACCACGAAGGTGATCGTGGTGGGGGCCGCCACCTGACCACCGTTGGCGCCGCGCAGGCCCGACGGTCCGGCGGGGATCACCAGGGCCTCGCTGGTGGTCGGGATGAACGGCGCGGTGGCAGCGAACGAGAGCGAATCCCGGCCCACCGGTCGCCACGACCCGGCCACCGGGGGGTCGAAGGTGGGCATGGCTGAGGACGCCGCCACCGGGGCGGAGAGGTTGAGGGTGACCACTTGGTTGGACGGCACGTCGGTGGCGCCGTCGGCGGGAACCGAGGAGACCACGTTGAGCGCCCGTGCCTTCGTCGTACCAGGCCTACCGGCGCCTGGTGCCGAGCTCGGATGGGCGGGGCCGGCGAGGTGCCGCCCGGCGATGAACGCACCGACGCCCACGGCGGCGAGGACGACGAGGACGATGACTGTGATCCGGGTCCTACGAAGGCGCTTCGGAGGTGGGACCAGTATCCGGTACTCGGCCATGGTGGTGCTCCAGGGGGAACGTCTCGATCGAACTGCTGCTCACCGACGGGCGTGGCTGCGCCTGCGACAGTAACCGTGAGTCACCGCGGTTGTATGTCGGCTCGCCGCCATCGGTGGCGACCAGATCCGGGCCCGCCGTGGGGTCGGACGCTCCCGCCGCAGCTAGGAGGAGGGGGCCACGAACTCCGGGTCCGGCTCGAAGAACTGGTGCACGAGGGCCTCGAGCCCGACGGCGAAGAGGGTCCACTCCTGGTCGTCCCCGTGTGGCCCGGTCGGGCGGACGATCCTCTCGGCGTGGCCGTCGATCCGCTGGCGCAGGGAGCACCCCTCGGAGTATGCGGTGACCGCCATGGTGAACTGGCGCATGGTCCACGGAGGACGGATCCGCAGGCCGAGGATCCCCATGAGCCCGGTGTAGGTCTCCTCCCAGTACTTGGTCACCGATGCGTAGCCGTCCAGCAGGGCCGCTTGGATCCGGTGCCGCTGGTCCGGTCGGGTGGCCGTGGTCGCCATGGCCACGACGCTGATCCACAACGACCAGTTGGCCGAGTTGGCGATGGCCTCACTGCTCGCCTCCCCTCCGATGCGCAACATCTCCGCCATCGTGCGGGCGCGGGACTCGGGTGTCGAGAGGTCCACACCATCGAAGAGGGCGACGACCGCGTTGATGGTCAGATCGATCTCCGGCCGACCCTCGTCATAGGCGATGGCCGCCAGCACGTCGGCCTGGAAGTCGGCCTGGTTCTCCCACACCCTCCGGATGACCGAGGCATTGGTGAGCCGCAGCCCCGACTTCTCCTCCACCCGTTCGAAGACCCGCTTGAACGTCAGATTGCTGGATCCGGTCTCCAACCCCTCCTCGTGGAGGATCTCCTGCCCGGCCGCCAGCAGCGTGGCCCGCAACTCCTCGCGGCTCAGCTTCTGCTTGGGTCTGTCACTCATCGATCACCGCGCTCGTGCCCCCGCGTCAGCCGACGGTGGGGCCTGCCCTCCTGCCCAATCATGTGCCCATTCCCACCGTGAGGCGAATCCCGAGTCCGGCGACGCCACGGTGGCCCTCCGGGAGCGGCGAGCCCCTCCCCGTGCCGGGCCTGCGTTGCAACTATGAGTTACGTTATCAGAACACCCTGGTCACCGGGGCTCTGAAGACCCGCCGAACGGCGGCGCCGGCATCGACAGGTGGTCCGGATCGGGCTCGTAGAACTGATGCACGAGGGCCTCCAACCCGGCGGCGAAGAGGGTCCACTCCTGGTCCTCGCCGTTGGGCCCGGTGGGGCGGACGATGTCCTCGACACCTCCGTCGATTCGTTGCCGCAGCGAGCACCCTTCGGAGAACGCGGTCACTGCCATGGTGAACTGGCGGATGGTCCACGGTGGGCGGAGCCGGAGGCCGAGGACCTGCATGACTTGACCGAGGAGCTTCTCCCAGAACTCGACCACCACCTCGAAACCGTCCTGCAGCGCCTGTTGGATCCTCCGGCGCTGCTCCGGGCGGGTGGTCGCGGTGGCCATGGCCACCACGCTGATCCACAGCGACCAGTTGGTCGAGTTGCCGAGGGCGCCGGTGCTTGCCGCACCTCCGACCCGGCACACCTCTTGCAGGGCACGCTGCCGCGACTCCATGGTCGAGAGGTCGAGTCCCTCGAAGAGGTCACCGAGGGCAGTGACGGTCACGTCGATCTCCGGCCGGGCCTGGTCGTGGGCGATGGCCACCAGCACGTCGGCCTGGAAGTCGGCCTGGTTCTCCCACACCCGCCGGATGACCGAGGCATTGGTGAGCCGCAACCCGGAGGTCTGCTCCACCCGTTCGAAGACCCGCTTGAAGGTGAGGTTGCTGGAGCCCGTCTCGAGGCCCTCCTCGTGGAGGATCTCCCGACCCGCTTCCAGCAGCGTGGCGCGCAACTCCTCCCGCCGCTGGTTGGCCTTGGGGGCAGCGGTCACACGGGTGGGCCCAGTGGTCTCGGAGTTGGCCGGCCGCCGAGCTACCTCCACGTCCCCATCTTGCGCCCACTGCGCACCGGTGGCGAATTATGCAGGTCGAAGTCCCGTTTGCTCCGGCGCCGCTTATTCGATACGGTGCGTATCGCATCGTAATGTGCCGGGAAGCGTGACACCCCGGCGCGAAACTGGCTGTTCCCGATCGGAAGGAGTCGGCCATGCCCGGACTCGACCGCAAATGGTGGACCTTGATCGCCGTGTGCACGGCGACCTTCATGTTGTTGTTGGACATCACCGTGGTCAACGTGGCCCTCCCCGACATCCAGCGATCGCTGCATTCGAGCTTCAGTGACCTCCAATGGGTGATCGACGCCTACTCCCTGACACTCGCCGCCTTCCTGCTCACCGCCGGCGTGGTCGGCGACATGTACGGGCGCCGGGGGGTGTTCGCCGTCGGCCTGGTCGTGTTCTCCGCTTCCTCATTGGTGTGCGGGCTGTCCACCAGCTCGCTCATGCTCAACCTGTCGCGGGCCGCGCAGGGTGTGGGCGGCGCCATCATGTTCGCCACCTCCCTGGCGCTCATCGCCCAGGCCTTCTCCGGTCGGGAGCGGGGAACGGCGTTCGGAATCTACGGAGCCGTCATCGGCGGCGCGGTGGCGGTGGGCCCGTTGATCGGGGGAGCCATCACCAGCGGGATCGGCTGGCGTTGGATCTTCTTCGTCAATGTGCCCATCGGCGTGGTGGCCGTCTTCATCACCCTCACCCGCATCCAGGAGTCCAGGGATGTGAGCAACCGGCGTATCGACTGGATCGGGTTCGTCTCGTTTTCTGTCGCCCTCTTCATGCTCATCTTCGCCCTGGTCCGGGGGAACGACGACGGGTGGGGAAGTGCCTTGATCATCGGGCTACTTGTCGGGGCCGCCGTCCTGTTGACCATCTTCATCGTGGCCGAATGGCGCCAGGACGACCCCATGCTCGACCTGACCCTGTTCCGCCGGCCGGCGATGGTGGGCGTGTCGCTGGCCGCCTTCACCATCGCCGCGTCGATCTTCGCCCTCTTCTTGTACCTGACCCTGTACATCCAAGACGACCTGGGCTACGCCCCGTTCGCCGCCGGGGTGCGCTTCTTGCCCATCACCATCCTCGCCTTCCTGGTGGCCCCGGTCGCCGGCAAGCTCACCGTGCGGATCCATGCCCGATACCTGCTCGGGACCGGCCTGTTCCTGATCTCCCTCGGCTGCCTGCTCATGGCCACCACCCATCCGACCTCGGGGTGGACCGTGCTGCTGCCCGGGTTCATCGTGTCCGGCATCGGGATCGGCACGGTCAATCCGGTGCTGGCCTCGTCGGCCATCTCGGTGGTGCCGCCCCAGCGCAGCGGCATGGCCTCGGGTGCCAACAACACGTTCCGCCAGGTCGGTATCGCCACCGGCATCGCCGGCCTGGGCACGGTGTTCCAGTCCCAGATCGAGCAGCACACCCTGGCCGCCCTCCACGCCACCGCCGACGGTCAGGCGGTGGTGGCCCACGGCGGTGCCGCGCTCCAGGGTGCGCTGGCCGGAGGCGGCGTCCGCGAGGCCTTGCCGTCCATCCCGTCGGCCGCGGCCCGCGACGCGCTGCTCCAGGCCTACCGGGTCGGCTTCTCGAGCACCCTCGACCACCTGATGATCATCGGCGCCGCCATTGCCCTGATCGGGTCGATCGCCTCGTTCGTCCTGGTACGCCAACGCGACTTCGTCCCCAGCTATGCGCCGTCCGCCGAGACCGAGGCCGCGCCCTCCACTGCTCGCTCCCCCGCCCCCGCCGCCGCCCCGGTGTCGCCATGACCGCGGCTGGACCCACGACAGTGGTCACCGGCAACCGACACCCCGGTCGCGGGCCCGGTCGGCCCCGCGACCAGCGGGCCACCTCGGCCATCACCGACGCCGCCCTGCGCCAGCTGGCCGAGGTCGGCTACGCCAAGGTATCCATGGAGAGCGTGGCCGGCGAGGCCGGCGTGGCCCGGGCCACCATCTACCGGCGCTATCGCGACAAGGCCGACCTGATCACCGCGGCGATCGCCGCCAACAGCTCGACCCACCTGGCGTCGGCCGTCAGCGACGATCCCCGCGCCGAGCTCATCGACTACCTGAACGAGTTCGACAACCGGTTCGCCGAGGGCTGCCTGGAGGTAGTGGGTACCCTCATCGGCGCACGCCAGGACCCCGGCGCGCTCGAACTGCATCGGGAGCGGGTGGTCGGACCGCGCATGGGCTACGCGCGCTCCCTGCTCGAGCGGGCCCGTGCGATCGGCCAGTTGCACGACGGAGCCGATCTCGACCTGGCCCTCCAGATGCTGGTCGGCTCGGTCTTTGCCCGGCGGGTGGCCGGTGCCTCGTCGGAAGCCGGCTGGGCTGAGCGGGCCGTCGACACCATCTGGGCGGGCATGGGCTCGGCCTGAGTCCGCCCCCTTCGCGTTCGTCTGAACTAGACCAGATGCCGCGGGCCGTCGGCCCCGACGGCGCGGTCGACGGATCGGACGATCGGAGACAACTATGCGCGGGCTCCTCGGTCATGCGTCACTGCTGGGTACGGTCCATGCCGCACTGAGCTGCTCGACCGACAGTACTGGCCAGACGGTCTGCACCAACGGATCGACCGGGCTCTTCGCCGGGCTGGGAATCGCCATCGTGCTCATCTACCTGGCGGTGGCGGTGATCGGGATCATCGCCGCCGTCAAGATCGTGACCAAGGCCGGCTACTCGGGCTGGTGGGTCCTGATCGCCTTCATTCCCCTCGTCGGGAGTGTCTTCATTCTCATCTTCGCCTTCTCCACCTGGCCGGTGACCCGCGAGGTGCAGATGCTCCGGACCCAATTGGCCACGGTCGGTGGGTACGGCGGCCCCGGCCTCCGTGGTGGCTACGGCGCCTACGGCGGTCAGGGGGGCTACGGCCCACCGTCCTACCGGCCTCCGGACCCGGGCCTCACAGCCCCAGGCCCCCACGGCCAGGCGCCCGCCACCGAAGCGGACGCAGCCGCGGTGGACCTGCCCAGCTTCGGGCAGTTCATCCGGGGAGAGGCCGACCCGGTGGCGCCGTCCCCGGGGCCCACCGCCGCACCCGTCCCGACCGGCCCCGGGCTCCCGCCCGCCGGTTGGTTCCCGTCCCCGGGAGGTCCGCCCGGTCAGCAGCGCTACTGGGACGGCACCGGATGGACCGACCACTACCAGTAGCGGTCAGCGGATCCCGAGCAGCAGCTCGGTCACCAACTGGTCGAGATGCTCGTGGCCGTAGCCGCTCGCGGCCAGGGCGTCCTCGGGGGTGGCGCCGGCCTCGGTTCGCAGCGCGGCCAAGGCATCGGGTCCTGAGCCACCCGGTGAGGTGGGCTGGGCGATGTCGGCCCGGCGGGCCCGGCGGAGTGCCTCGGCGATGTCGGCGTCGTCGTGGAAGCGGCGGACCTTGTCCCGGAGGATCAGGTAGGTACGCATGCACCCGCGGGCGAACTCCCACACCCCGTCGGCGTCCTCGGTGCGATAGGGGTGGGCGTCGAAGTGGCGCATGCCTCCCCACCCGGCGTCCTCCAGCAGCATCACCGTGTAGAAGGCGTCGCGGATGCCCTCGGACCCGAAGCGGAAGTCCTGGTCGTACTTCCCGATCCTCTGGGCGTTGAGGTCGATGTGGAACAGCTTGTCGTGCCACAAGGTCTGGGCCACGGCGTGGGAGAACGACAGGCCGCTCATGGTCTCGTGAGCGAATTCCGGGTTCAGGCCCACCATGTCCGGCCACTCGAGCTCGTTGATGAAGGCCAGGGCGTGGCCCACGGTCGGCAGGAGGATGTCGCCCCGCGGCTCGTTGGGCTTGGGCTCGAGTGCGAATCGCAGGTCGTAGCCACGGTGGCGCACATAGGCGCAGCACAGGTTGACCGCCTCGGCGTAGCGGTCCAGGGCGGACCGCACGTCTTTGGCCGCGTCGGCCTCGACGCCCTCGCGTCCCCCCCACATCACGAACACACCGGCCCCCAACTCCACTCCGATGTCGATGGCGTCGAACGTCTTGGCCACCGCCATCCGGCGAACGGCGGGGTCATTGGCGGTGAACGCCCCCTCCTTGAAGACGGGCCGGGAGAACAGGTTGGTCGTCACCATTGGCACCTTCAGCCCAGTGGCGTCGAGTGTGTGGCGAAACCGTTTGAGGATGGCCTCGCGCTCGGACGGCGCCGATCCGTATGGCACCAGGTCGTTGTCGTGAAGGCTGACGCCGTAGGCGCCGAGGTCGGCAAGGTGGAGGACGGCGTCGTTCGGGTCGAGCGGGAGGCGGGTCTCGTGACCGAACGGATCGCGTCCGGGATTGCCAACGGTCCACAGACCGAAGGTGAACTGGTCCGCCGGCGTCGGGGAAAAGGAATCGGTCATGGGTGACTCCTCGGGTTCTGGTGGGCCGATGCGGTCGGCGCCCTCCCCGACGAGGTTACCCATCTGGCCGCCCAGGGTCTGGGTCGGCAACCAGCCCGGCGACGACCGGCGACGGCGCTCAGCCCCGGGCCTCGGCGTACCGCTGCCGGATGCCACCCGCGGTGGCCGCCTCGGGGCCCGGCTCGGTGGTCGTTCCGCTGCGCAGTCCCCAGGCGTCGGCGATGCCGGCCGGGGTGGAGCCGGTGACCAGGACGGCTGCTTGCAGGGCGGCCCCGGCGGCCACGATCTCCTCGGCACCGGGGACGACGACGGGACGGCCGGCCAGGGAGGCGAGCACCTGGCGGTAGGCGGCCGAACGCGACCCGCCCCCCACCAGGACCAACCGGTCGTCCCCGATGGGCACGCCGACCGCGGTCAGTGCGTCGAGGCCCTCGAGGAGCGAGCAGACCACCCCCTCGAAGGCGGCCCGGGCCACTGCCCCGCGGCTGACCTCGGTCCGGATCCCCTGCAGGGTGCCGGTGGCATCGGGGCGGTTCGGGGTGCGCTCACCGGCCAGGAAGGGCACGAGCACCATCCCCTCGGAACCGGGTGCTGCCGACAGGGCCAGGTGGTCGAGACCGTCGTGGTCCACGCCGAGGACCCGGCCCACCGCCGAGGTGACCATGGTGGCGTTGAGCGTGCAGACCAAGGGCAGGAATCGCCCGGTCGCATCGGCGAAGCCGGCGACGGCACCGTTCGGGTCCTGGGTGGGCCGGTCACTCCGGGCGTACACCGTGCCCGAGGTGCCGATGGAGACGGCGACCTCCCCGGACCGAAGGCCGACACCGAGGGCGCCGGCCATGTTGTCTCCGGTCCCGGCGGCAACCGGTGTGCCCGGCGGCAGGCCGAGCTGCCCGGCGGCCTCCCCGGTGAGCGTGCCGGCCTGGTCCCACGGACCGAGCACGGTGGGAAGGGCGGCAACCCAGTCCACCTCGTCGTCGACCAGTTCGAGGAGGTCGATCCGGTAGCTGTTCTCTGCCGGCGACCAGTAGCCGGTACCCGATGCATCACCACGATCGGTGACCAGGGCACCGGTGAGGCGGTAGGTCAACCAGTCGTGCGGCAGCAGCACACGTGCGACCAGCGCGAACGTCTCCGGCTCGCACCGGCGGAGCCAGGCCAGCTTGGTCACGGTGAAGGCGGCGGTGGGGACGCTGCCGCAGCGGTGGGCCCATGGTGCCGCCCCCAGCTGCTCGACCAGCAGCCCGGCATCGCCTGCCGATTCGGTGTCGTTCCACAGCTTGGCCGGACGCAGGACCTGGTGGTGCTGGTCGAGGACGATCAGGCCGTGCTGTTGTCCGGCGACGGCGACGGCAACCACGTCGGCGGGTGTGGCACCTCGGCCGGCCATGAGGAAGGCGGTGGCCGTGGCCGCCACCAGGGCGTCCCACCAGTCGGCCGGGTCCTGCTCACTGCGGGGCGGCACGGTGATCGGATGGCCGGCCGCACCGGCGCCGACCACCTGCCCGGTGGCCAGATCACGGAGCTCGACCTTGGTCGACTGGGTTGACGAATCGACCCCGACGACCAGCGGCATGGGTGTGAAGCTACCGCCGGCCGATCACAGGGTGCCGCGGCGTTGGACCCGGGGCCGGGTGAAGGCGGCCATACCCTCGACCCCCAATTCGATCCCGACCCCTGAATCGCCCCATCCCCCCATGGGTGCCAGGTGGTCCATCGCCCCCATGCCGTGGGCATTGGTCCAGACCGTCCCGGCCGACAGCTGTTCGGCCACCGTGCCGGCCAGCTCGTCGTCGCCACTCCACACCGAGGCGCACAGGCCGAACCCGGTGTCGTTGGCCGCCGCTACCGCCTGGTCGACCTGGCGGTAGGGGAGGAGCGGGAGGGCGGGGGCGAACTGCTCCTCTCGGACCAGGTCACAGCCGGGGCTCGGTGCCACCACGATGGCGGGGGACACCATCCACCCCCGGCCCGGCGCGGTCACCGTGGCCGGCCGGACCACCTCGGTGGCCCCGGTGGCGCTGTCGGCGATCATGGCCTCGACCCGGTCCCGGGCGGCCTCGGTGTGCACCGGTCCCATGGTCACCCCGTCGTCGAGGCCGTCGCCCACCACTGCGCACGCCACCCTCGCCACCAACGCCTCGCGCCACCCCTGGAGGTGGTCGGCCGGCACATAGAGTCGCTTGATGGCCATGCACACCTGGCCGGCGGTGGTGAACGCAGCCTCGAGGAGGCGGTCGGCCACCTCCTCGGACGGCTCCAGGTCGGGCCCAACGACGGCGGGATCGTTGCCCCCGAGCTCGAGGACCGCCGGCCGCAACCGTGCGGCGCAGGCGGCGGCGACGGAACGGCCCGCCGAGATCCCTCCGGTGAAGGAGACCATGTCCACCTCGGGGTGGGCGACGAGGGCGGCACCGAGCTCCGGCGATGGCCCGTTGATGGCGTTGAGCACGCCCTCCGGAAGTCCGGCGGCGATGGCGCCGGCCAACGTCAGCACCGCGCCGGGACAGCTGGGAGGGGTCTTGACCACCACCGTGTTGCCGGCCAGGAGGGCGGGCAGGATCTTGTTCCCCATCACCGCGGCCGGCCAATTGAAGGGGAGGATGGCGGCGACCACCCCGTGGGCCACCTGCTCGATGACCGAGGTGCCCGCCTGGCGCGGCTCGAGTGCCTCGGCCACCAGCGGCACCAGCGCCCCCACCATCCCGGCGGTGGTGGCCACGTCGAACAGCGATTCGACGAGGACCTTGCCGTGCTCACGGGTCAACAGGGCGGCAGTGGCATCCAGGTCGAGGGCGTCCATGGCCCGGTCGCAGGCCTGCTGCAGCACCGACCGGCGCCCGTCGAAGCCGAGGGCCGCCCACCCCGGCTGCGACCTCCGGGCCGCCACCGCCGCCTGGTCCAGCTGACCGGGCGAGGTCACCGGGGCCATGAGAACGACCTGGTCGGGACGAGCCGGGTTGAACACCGGGTACGAGCCGTCGGCTCCGGGGACCAGCGATCCGCCGATGACCAGGGGGACGGTGGTGTCGGTCATCGCCGTCGACCCCTGCACCGGCTGCTCACCCGGCCCCCCGGGCGGCGGCGATACACGCCTGCATGAGGCCGAAGCTCCGGGTGTCCCCGGTGGTGCCCATGGTCATGCGGTTCATCACGTACCCCATCCCGAGCTCGAGGTCGGGATCGGCCCACCCGGCCGATCCACCCATGCCGAAGTGTCCGAAGGAGCGAGGGCCCCCGAGCCCGGCCATCCCCACCATCCCCCGGTTGACCATGAACCCGAGGCCCCACTGCATATCGAGCCCCAGCAGGACGGCGTCGGGCCCCTCGGTCTGGGGGACCAGGGCCCGGTCGAGCTGCTCGGGGGTGAGGATGCGGAAGGTCCCGCCGGAGGGCACGCCCACCTCGCTCACACAGGCCCCGTACAGGCAGGCCAGCGACCGGGCGTCGCAGATGCCGTTGGCCGCCGGGACCTCCGCCGCGTGCAGGCGCGGATCGTCCCAGACATCGGGGTCGGAGAAGGCGCCGCCCGGCGCGCCGAGCGCCATGGTCAGCGGACCATCGGGGGCCAGGTAGTGGGCGATCTGCTCCTCCATGCCGGCGAACTGATCGGCGCCGTCGGCCAGCGACGCCAGCGGGCGCCCGGGCTCCGACGAGTCGAGGAACGAGACCAACCGGGCCACCCGGGGCTCCTCGGCGGGCGGCAGTCCCACAAAGAACTCCGCTCCCAGGGGACCGGTGATCTCGTCGCGCAGATAGGTCCCCAGGCTCCGACCGCTCACCCGGCGGACCACCTCGCCGACCAGCCAGCCGTAGGTGGTGGCGTGGTAGCCGTGGGCGGAGCCCGGTGGCCACGACGGCGCCTGGCGCTCGAGTGCCTCGATGACCGGTTTCCAGGCCACCGCGTCGTCGAAGGTCATCCGACCGTCGGTCCACGCCAGGCCGGCCCGGTGGGACAGCAGGTCGGCCACCGTGACCCGCTCCTTTCCGGCTTGGGCGAACTCGGGCCAGTAGGTCGACACGGGCGCCTCCACGTCGAGGGCGCCTTGTTGGGCAAGCCGGTTGGCGCACATGGCGGTGGCGCCCTTGGTGGTCGAGTAGACGAGGACCAGCGTGTCCTGGTCCCAGGGCCTTCCCGTCTTCTCGTCGGCGATACCACCCCACAGGTCGGCCACCTTCTTGCCGCGGTGATAGGCGGCGAACCCTGCCCCCACCTCCACGCCCTCATCGAAATTCCGTTGGAATGCATCACGCACCGGTTCGAAACCCGGCGCCACCCACCCGTCGATCGTCGTCATCGTGCCCTCCCCATCGGTGGCCTCCCCACCCGACCCGAACGCTAGTCGGCCACTCCGGACGACTCCCGGGCACGGTAGGCACCGTCGGCGTGGGACGGGCGCCCGCATGCCCGGCTGCGTCCCATGACTCGGGGAGCTCGAACGGTAGGGTTCTTCGGCAGAACCACCAGCGGGGTGGTTGCCGGGCGCGTGCACCCGCAGGTCCCCGTGGCGGCAGAGAGGATGGGCGGTCAGATGAAGACGAGGTGCCTTGCCGGTGCCCTGGTTGCGGTGGGGTGGTTGGCAGTCGCCGGCTGTTCCTCCTCGCCGGCGGCGAAGAACACCGCCGCGTCCACCACCGTCCCGAGCGGGACCACGGCCACGGCCGACACCGGGACGGTGAGGACGGGGCCGAGCACGACGGCGACGTCCTCGAACACGGTCAACCAACCGGTCACCGATCAACTCCGGGCCCAGCTGGTGGCGGCCGGCGCCGCCCTCAACAGCATTCCCGTCGCCCAGTACACGGGTCTGGCACCGGGCCTCACCTACTACGCCTACGACAGCGCCACCCAGACCTACTGGGCCGCGGCCAGACTCGTCCCCGCCCCGACCTCGGATCCGTCGAACCCGAGCCGGGCCCAGGTGGCGTCCCAGGACGATGGTTCCTACTACCTCTTCCGACAGCCGCGAGGGGGGAGCTGGACGGCCTACGCCGATGGCGCCAGCGGCCCGGACACCCCGTGCCCGACGGCCGTACCGGCGGCGGTGGCTCAGGTCTGGGGCTGGCCCGCCGGGAGCTGCCGACCGGCCAACACCTAGCCCAGGCCATCAACCCGGGGGCCGTCCTACAACGGCAGTGGTTCGAAGGGTTGCACGGTGACCCAGCACGTTCCCTGCGCCTTGCCCTGCGAGGTCAACTGGCAGTCCGAACTCGGTGGGACGTTGTTCCGGAGCTTGACGACCTTGAACAGGGTGGGGCCGTAGCGCTTGTCGTTGCTGAAGCTCAAGATGGGCGAGGAGGTACCGGGGAAATTCTTGATGTTGGACATGGCCGTGACGAAGGTGCGCCGATTGAGATCGGGGCCGGCGGCCTTGGCCGCCTTGGCGAACAGCGTGATCGCCTGGCACCAACCGACGATGGGCCCCTGCTGCTCGAGGTAGTCCGTGGTGGCTCCCTGCGCGATCTGCGGGTAGGCCTTGTGCCAGGGGGTCCAGCAGGCCTTCACCCCGGGGTCGTAGCCCAAGGGCCCCGTGTAGTTCGAATACGTGGTGCCCCCCCCGAGCGTCTGGGTGGTCAGGCCCTCTTGCCCGTCGAGTGCCTTCTCATAGGGAATGGGGATCAACCCGAGGGCGGACTCGATGCTCTCCTCGTAATCGCTCAGGAGGAGCTTGGGGAAGTAGTTCTGGGACGTCTCGGCCTGGAGCACCGGGTAGAAGACGTTGAAGGGGATGAGCGGGATGATCGAGGTCACCCCGGCACTGCGGAGCTGCTGGATGACCAGGGGTGACTGGGTGTCGGTGGTGGCGGTCTCGGACGGGTCGGCGGCGATGGTCTTGACCACCGGCGTGATGCCGGCGTTGCGGAGGTCGGGGAGCAGGTACTGGTTGAGGGCAGCCTGGTCCGAGGCCCGGTCCCCGGCGATGACCCCCACCTTGACCGATCCCCCGATGAGGTGGGCGCTGAGCCCCCAGTTGACCACCGCCTGGAGGATGACGGCGTCGTCGGGTCCGGTCCACCACAGGTAGGGCGAGCCCTGGTTGGTCCAGTTGGTGATCGTGCTCCAGGCGCCGATGAACGGCGTGTGCCCCTCCTGGGTGATGCAGAGCTGATCGTCCCCGGTCCAGTCCCCGATCCCGTCCAACACTGCGAAGGCGGCCGGGGACCCCTCGGTCCAGGTCTTGCACAGGGCCCGCATCTCCGTTTCGTTGGTGGGGTCGAAGGTGGTGATGATCGGATTGATCTTGCGGCCGTTGATCCCCCCGCTGTCGTTGATCTGGTTGACGTAGAAATTGATGGCTTTGGTCTGCTCGGCGTACTCGGGGTCCGAGGCGAAGCCCTCCTTCCCGGCCAGTGAGTTGAGGGAGACCACCGGGAACACCACGTTGATGCTGTGGGCGGTCACCCCCCGGGTGGAGGTGCTGGCCGTGCTCACCGAGGACGGTGAGGCGCTGGAGGTTCCGCTGGTCGACTGGCTGCCGGTCGTCGACGTGGTCGACGGGGCCGAGGCACCGCATCCTGCGGTACCGACGAGGACCGCCCCCACGACCGCCATCGTGCCGATCAGCGAGGAACGACGGCGCCGTCCACCGTGACCAGAGGACCGAAGGCGTCCTCCCCGTGGATCCCACCGGTTCCTCGGATGCATGGCCATTGCTCCTTCGTGGGCACCACGTCGAATTCACGACGAGGGGAGCAACTTAGTGAACCGGGCACCCACTGACAACTGGGTTTTCGCCCGTCCCACCGGGCCAACCAGGAAGGGGGCGGGCGGTCCCCAGATCGGCGAGCTGGACACCCCTGGCCAGCAGCACCGGCCCGGGCCCGGCGCCGCGTCCACTGGTAGATTCCGGGGCAGGCGGGAGCGAGGGAGGGAGACCATGCACCACCTGCCGCCGGTACTGCAGCCAATCAAGCGGGCCGGGATGGCCCTGGCATGCGCCTTGGCCCTCGGCGTGGGATTGGCGGCACCTCCGGCCGCCGCAGCCGGCAGCTCCCACGGCTCGTCGGCACTGAGTGTCACCTGGATGCACGGCTTCAACGCCCCCGGCACTCCCGCCCGCTACAACAAGGTCGGCGTGCTCAAGATCGGACCGAGCCACGCCACAAACGTCCTGGTCCTCGAGCCGGGTACCTCGGCGGGAAGTGCCTACTTCGTTCCCCTGGCCCGATGGATCGTGTCCCAGGACCCCGGTTGGCAGGTGTGGTCGGTCGAGCGGCGCGAGAACCTGTTGGAGGACCAGTCCACCCTGAACCTGTTCAAACAGGGGAAGGTGAGCGCCACCCAGCTGTTCGACTACTACCTCGGGTACATCACCGATCCAGCGGTGAACCCCCACTTCCAATCGATCCCCAACGCCTCGGTGGCCTTCGCCAAGCAGTGGGGAATGAACGTCGCCGTCCAGGATCTGCACCGGGTCGTCGAAGCGGCCGAGAAGCTCGGTGGCAAGGTGGTGCTGGGGGGTCACTCGCTCGGTGGCTCGGTGGTCACCGCCTACGCGACGTGGGATTTCAACGGTCGAGCCGGAGGACGGAACCTGGCCGGCCTCGTCTACATAGACGGGGCCAGCGGCCCCGCCGAGAGCGCCGACCAGGCCACTGCCCAGCTGCAACAGCTCGACGCCCCGACTGCCTCGCCATGGCTGTCGTTCGGTGGGATCACTGCTCCCTTCGCCGGCATCTTCAGTGCCACCGGGTCGGCAGCGGCCCTGTTCGACCCCGACGGGCCCTCGCTGGGTCAGACATCAGGGTTGCTCCCCGCCGACATCGTGCCACCGGTGCCCGTCACCAACCGTGCCCAGTACGGCTACGCGCTCAACGTGGCCACCTCGCCGCCGAGCCTCGAGGCAGCCCAGGCCCACCTGGGAACCGGCATCTCCAAACGCGGCCCGGTCCACGGCTGGGACGGGGCCGGCGCGCTCACTCCGATCAAACGCTTCGCCACGATGTTCTCGGGGGGGAAGATCCAGAACACCGATGGGACTGAGTGGTACTTCCCGCAGCGGCTGGCCGACGACACGGCGGCCGTTGGCAACGGCATCGCCAATCCGGCCCAGAGCGTGCTCGACGTCGATGCCACCATGGGCAACCACCTCCCGACCAACCTGCTCATCTACGCCTTCGGCGCCCTGGGCGGGCAGAGCGTGCTGACCGCGGCCCAGCAACTGGCTCAGCAGTCACATATCCCGGCAGGCAACCTCACCCTGGTCAACGAACAGGGTGTCTACGCCCACAACGACCCAGCCGGCGCCTACCCCAACAACATCTTCTTCGCCGACCTCGTGCCGTTCCTCCACAAGGTGACCTCCGACTGAACCTCCGGTCCGGGTCGTCGGCCGGCACACGGAGGCCGAGGCTCACTCCCGAGTTGCTCCCGCAGTCACCTGATCGATCCATTCGAGGTAGTGGCGGGAACCGTCGGCGATGGCGACGGCGATCACCTCCGGCGTCTCGTAGGGGTGGGCTCCCACGATCTCCTCGATGACCCGCGAGGCCAGGTCGGTGCGCGTCTTGACCACCACCAGGCACTCCTCGGCCTGCTCGAGCCTCCCATCCCACCAGTAGCGCGAGATCATCGGCGCCGATCGCTGACCGCACGCCACCAGGTGATCGGACAGGAGCGACTCGACAATGGAATCGGCGATCGCCGGGTCGTCGATGGCGAACTGGACCTGCGTGTAGCTCATGGAATCCTCCTCACCGTCGAACCGTACGGCGACAGCGCGGCCGGCACCACCCGTCCAGGTGCCCGGTCCCCGTCACCACCGCACACCCCGGTCGCCGAGCGCCGCCGATTACCCATGCTCGGTGAGGACCGCTACAGTGCCCAGGTCGGAAATCCGGGCAGCCGTTGGTCCGCCTCGTCGGGCAGCGCCAGGCACGAGCCTCGTCATCGCCATCCGATCGTCGTCGAACCAGCCAACGAGGAGCACAGACGTAACCACCACCCCTCACCGGACGTAAACACCCGCTAGCACACCCGGCTCTCGTAGCCAGGCCGTACCACCCTTCCCGGTGCTCGGCTGGGGCGTTGAATGCACAGATGTGGGGTCCACCCAACCAGAAGAGAGTCAGAGCCCTCCCCCGTGGAGCGGCTTCGACCGACCGAGGAAAGGTCACCCACCATGCATTCGCCTACTGCTCTTTGCCGTTCCCATTTTCGTAGATTCTTCACTTCCGGGCTCCACAGCACGGCTCGGGTCACGCGGGCCCGCCGCCTCGTGGCCGGGGGGACGGCGGCGGTCGCCGCGTTCTCCGTCCTTGCCGTCGGCAGCAGTGTCGAGACCGCCTCGGCAACGCCGCCGACCGGCGCCGGCGTCGTGCTGAACGCTCCGATCGTGGACGTTGCCTCGACCCCCAGCGGCAACGGCTATTGGGAGGAGTCGTCCGACGGCGGCATCTTCACCTTCGGTGGGGCCGGCTTCTACGGCTCCACCGGTGGGTTCCAGCTCAACAAGCCGATCGTGGGAATGGCCCCCACTCCTGACGGTCGGGGCTACTGGGAGGTGGCGAGCGACGGGGGCGTGTTCTCCTTCGGTGACGCCCAGTTCCACGGGTCCACCGGATCGATCTCCCTCAACCAACCCATCGTCGGCATCGACGCCACGCCGGACGGCGGCGGGTACTGGATGGTGGCGGCCGACGGCGGCGTGTTCTCCTTCGGTGATGCCCCGTTCTATGGATCGGCCAGCGGGCTGTCGCCGGACAGCGAGATCGTCGGCATCGCCAGTACCCCCGACGGCCAGGGCTACTGGGAGGTGGCGGCCGACGGCGCGGTGTTCGCCTTCGGTGATGCCGGCTACGCCGGCGGGGCCCCCTCCAGCCAATCGGTAGTGGCCATCAGTGCCACCGGGACCGGCTATCGGCTGGCCACCGCCAGTGGGGCCGTCTACGCCTACGGGGGGGCCGGGTTCTATGGCTCGATCAATGGGCTGAGCCTCAACAGACCAATTATCGCATTGGCCTCGTCCGAACGCGGCTACGTGGCCGTCGGCTCCGACGGAGGCATCTTCGCCTTCGGTGGGCAGGGCTACTTCGGCTCACTGGCCGGCAGCACGGTAGCCAGTCCGTCGGCGTCGAACAGCGGCGCGTCGGCCGACGGTGTCACCACCTACCAGCGAGCCGCCTGGGACAGGGTCAACATCTGCGAGGAGGGCGGCAACTGGAGCGCCAACGGGCCCATCTTCAGCGGCGGGCTCGGGTTCAGCCGCGCCAACTGGGACCGGTTCAACATCTTCGGTTATCCCGGCGATGCCGCCTTTGCCACCCCCGAGGAGCAGATCCGGGTGGCCGTTACCTTCGCCACCGTCTACTGGGGGAATCCGAACGCGGCGCCGGACCAGCACGGGTGCAGCGGTGGGTACTGACCCGGAAGCCGCCATCGGGCCGGCAGCACCGGCGGATGCTGGGTTCGGTGACAACGCCGCAGAACCACCCGGTCGGGTCAGCGACGCCTCCGCCCAACGCCGGCGTCGGTGCCCGTCACCGTGGTCGTGGTGGGTCTTGCTCCTCCCATCGACCTCACGGGGCCCATCGGACCGGCAGGTACGCCGGACCCCAGATCCCGAAGGTCTCGGGCTTCCACTTGACCGGTCCCGCTAGCTCGAGGTCCGGCATTCGCCGAGCGATCAGAACCAGGGCCTCTTGGAGCTCGGCCCGTGCGAGATGGGCGCCCAGGCAGTAGTGGATGCCGGACCCGAAGCTCAGCTGTGGTACCTCCGTCTCGCGCGTCAGGTCGAATCGGTCGGGTTGGATGAAGACCTCGGGGTCCCGATTCACCCCCGCCAACGAGATGCTCACCAGTGTGCCGGCGGGAAAGAGGACGTCGCGGTACTCGATGTCCTCCGACGCGAATCGAAGGCTCCCGGCCACCGCGCCCAAGTAGCGCATCGTCTCCTCGACGACCCGCGGGACCAGCTCGGGGTGGTCGACGAACAACGCCCACTGGTCGGGATGTGCTCCCAGCAGCGCCACACAGCAGGCCAGTTGGTTGCGTACCGTGTCCGTGCCCGCCATCAGGACCGCCTCGACCAGCATGACCAGATCCTCGGCCGAGAGCCGGTCACCGTCCTCGCCGACGGCGATGAGCACGCTGAGTAGATCCTCGCCTGGTTCGTTCCGCCGCCGTTCGACCAGCGATCGCACGTAGGCTCCCAGCTCTGCGAGCGCCCGCTCGATGGTGGGGAGGTCCTCGGCCAGGTTCTGGTTGAACAGGCGGAAGATATCGCTCGCCCATCGGGAGAAGAGTTGCCAGTCCTGGCGGGGAGCCCCGAGCAGATGGCAGATGATCGGGATCGGGTAGGGATCGGAGATCTCGGCCACGAAGTCGCACTGTCCAGCCGGATAGACCGCATCGATGAGCTCATCGATGGTGTCGCTCATGAACGGACGCAGTCGATTGGCGGCAGCGGGCGTGAACGCCGGCGTCACCAGACGGCGCAGGCGGGCGTGCTCAGCTCCCTCCGTGGCCAGAATCGATGGTCGACGCTGCTCGAGGAAGCTGTCGGACACCCCCTGTGATTGGGGAATCATCGACATCGCCGAGTGGAACCGCCTGTCACGCAGTACGGCGACCGAGTCCTCGTAGCGCGTCAGGGCCAGGCCCATCGGCGTGCGGGCGAGCCAGTGCTGCTCACGGGCGGCGTCGATGAGTGCAAAGCGGTCGGCGCGATCGGTGGCCAGATCGCACGATGGCAGATCGAGCTCATGCGCGGAGATCGCGACCATTCCGCTCCTTCGGTCGAAGAGGGTGCTGCTGACGAGGTCCTGCCACCCTAGCGTTCACGACTTGAAACGAACGTCAATCACCGGGTCCGTTAAGGGTCGGTTGCGGTCGCCCATACTGGGGACACCGCCCGGTCGGCAGTGAGGAGCCGTGATGTCCACCATCGAGGAGCTGGCAGCCGAGGTGGCCTCGCTGCGGAGACGAATTGCCGCCGCCGAGGGCGTCCTCGAGATCCAGTCGCTCAAGGCACGGTATGGGGAGCTGGTCGACCAACGCTATTCGGCCGGAGCCGTGGTGGACGAGGCGGGGATGGGGCGGATCGCCGACGAGGTCGCCGCTCTCTTCACGGTGGACGGGGTCTGGGATGGAGGGCCGGGCCTCGGGTCGGCCACGGGTCGAGCGGCCATCGCCGACAAGCTTCGCACCACCACGCTCAGTTTCTCCCGCCACCTGTTCGTGAAGCCGCGCATTCAGTTGGACGGGGACCGGGCCTGGGCCCGCTGGGACCTGCTCAGTCCCTGTCGCCGGAGCGATGGATCGTCGTATTGGATGTGCGGGTACGAGGACGACGAGTACGTCCGCGCCGACGGCGTATGGCTTCACCGCTCGATGAAGCTGACCACGGTGTTCATGTCACCGGTCGGCGAGGGGTGGACCACGATCCTGGTCTGATCGATGAGCTCGTCGATACTCGGCGGTGGCGGATTCGCCCACCAGGGGCGCCCGACTAGCGGCCCAATTCACCCACCCACTACGGTGGCTGGGCAACCGTTGTCTGTGGAAGTAATGATGGAAGTGGGTCGATGACCAAAGAGATTCCGCTGGTCGACTACCTGGTGCTGGGGAAGGATCCCCACCTGGTGGCCAATGAGTGCGCCGCGTGCGGTGCCCGATTCTTCGATCGGCGCAACGCCTGCGCCAAGTGCGGCAAGAATCAGTTCACCAAAGTCGACATCGCCACCACCGGCGAGGTCCGCGCCTTCACCATCGTGGCCTTTGCCGCCCCGGGGGTGCCCGTCCCCTACGTGGCCGCCCTGGTCGACTGCGCCGGCACCAGCGTGCGGGGGAACCTGATCAACGTCGAGCCGGACCCTGACCACGTCACCCTGGGCATGAAGGTGCGCCTGGCCACCCAGGTCATCGGAACGGACGAGCACGGCACCGAGGCAATCGGGTTCGGCTTCGAACCCCTAGGAGGTTGAGCACGATGGCGTCTGACGACCTGTGGATCCTGGGCATCCACATGACCAAGTTCGGCAAGCATCCGGAGATGGACCTGGTCGACCTGGCGTCCGAGGCAGTGCTCGGTGCGCTGGCCGACGGGGGCGTCGAGATGCGGGACATGGGGGTGATCGGCGCCGGCAACCTGATGGCGGCCAACGCCGGCATCGGCCAGCAACTGCAGAAGCAGGTGGGCCAGACCGGCATTCCCGTGTACAACGTGGCCAATGCCTGCGCCACCGGCGCCACCGCGCTGCGGGTGGCCTGCATGGCGGTCAAGTCGGGCGAGGCCGACATGGGTCTGGCCTTCGGGGTCGAGAAGCTCTCGGGAGCTGGGCTCCTCTCCGGTGGCAGCCGCAAACAGGACTCGGACACCTACACCCCATCCGGTCGCTACGGGTCGGTCGCCCCGGTCGACGGACGCATCGGCACCGAGACGATGCCCGGCGTGTTCGCCCAGATCGGGATGGAGTACGGCCATCGGTACGGCGGCACCAGTTTCGAGCTCTTCGCCAAGATCAGCGAGAAGAACCACTCCCACTCGACGCTGAATCCCCTGGCCGCCTACACCAAAAGGATGTCGCTCGAAGAGATCATGGGCGACATCATGATCGCCTATCCCAACACCCGACCCATGTGCTCGGCCAACTGCGATGGCGCAGCCGCAGCCGTCGTGGTCAGTGGGTCGAAGCTCAAGACCCTCTCGTTGGAGCAACAACGGCGGGCGGTGAAGATCTCGGCCTCCATTCTGACCACCGACCCGTGGGAGGAGTCGTGCCAGATCCTGCCCGACGTGAACACGCTGACCCGCAACGCTGCGAACCAAGCCTACGAACAGGCCGGGGTCGGGCCCGCCGATCTCGACCTGGTCGAGCTGCATGACTGCTTCGCCACCGCTGAGCTCGTGCACTACGACAACCTCATGCTGTGCGAGGTCGGCGGCGCCGTGGACTTCTTCAAATCGGGCGCCACCTGGCGCGACGGATCGACCCCGGTCAACGTTTCCGGAGGCCTCGAGTCGAAGGGCCACCCCATCGCGGCAACCGGCATCGCCAACGTCTGGGAGGTGGCGACCCACCTGCGCGGCGAGGCGGGAGACCGCCAGATCGCCGGGGCCAAGGTCGGGCTGACCCACGTCATCGGGCTGGGCTCGGCCTGCGGGGTTCACATCCTGGAGAAGGCGGCCTGAGCAACGTGCGGGGTGGCAGCCGTTGAACGTCGGGCACGCCACCGACGACGCCGTGGGACGGGTGCCCGACCGGGTCGCCCTGGCGGTGGACGGCGGCGAGTACACCTACCGTCAACTCGAATCCCTCATCCGCCGGTCCAGTGCCGCCCTGGCCGCGGCCGGCGTGGGCCCCGGCGACCGGGTGGCCCTGGTGAACCTGGGCAGCGCGCTGTCGGTGGCCACCATCTTCGGAGCTGCCCGCCTGGGCGCCGCCACCGCACAGATGAACGCCTATCTGACCGCCGGCGAGCTCACCCAGCTGGCCGGGCTGGTCGGCGCCCGCGTCGGGGTAGCCGGGGCCGCGTTCGCCGACCGGACTCGGGAAGCCGTCGACGGACCGGTCCTGGGCGAGGAGGAGGTGTTCGGGGCCGACCCCGACGATCCCGCCGGAGCCCGCTCGGTGGGGGGCGACGAGAACACCGCGCTCGGTGCTGTTCACCAGCGGGACCACCGGGCTGCCCAAGCCGATCGCCATCAGCCATGGGGTGGTCACCGACCGCCTGGCCTTCTATTCGAGGCCCATCGACCCCGACGCCGCCCAGTCCGTGGACATGATGTCGGCGCCCATCTTCCACATCGGGGGAACCCTCGGTCTGCTCATCTCGTTGCGTCAGGGGAAGAAGATCGTCCTCCTGCCCAAATTCGATGCCGGGTCGTGGCTGTCGCTGGTCGAGCGGCACCGGGTGGCCCAGACGTTTGTGGTGCCCGCCATGCTGCGCCGGATCCTCGACCATCCGCGCTTCGCCACCACCGACCTCAGCTCGCTCCGGGCGCTGAGCTACGGCGCGGCGGCGACGCCGGTGGACCTGATCCGGCGGACGGTGGCCGCGCTGCCCGACGTGGACTTCGCCAACACGTTCGGCCAGACCGAGACCCTGGGGGCCTATGCCGCCCTCACGCCCGAGGATCACCGGCGCGGGGACCGGCTTGCCTCGGTGGGACGACCCCTCGCCGGCGTCGAGGTCCGGATCGTCGACCTGGTCTCGGGGGACCCGGTGGAGCCCGGCGGCGTGGGGGAACTGCTGGTGCGGGCGGGCCAGAACACGACGACCGAATGGCTGCACACCGGCGACACCGGCTGGCAGGACGAGGAGGGGTATCTCTACGCCACCGGCCGGTTGTCCGACACCATCAACCGCGGCGGGGAGAAATTCGGGCCGGTCGAAGTGGAGGAGGTCCTGCGCTCACACCCCAGCGTGATCGACGTCGGGGTGGTCGGGGTGCCCGATCCCGAATTGGGGGAGCGGGTGGGAGCAGTGGTCGTGGTGTCCGAGCCGTGTCCGCCGGCATCGATCGTCGGGCACTGTGCGTCCCAGGTGGCCTCGTTCAAGGTCCCCGAGTACATCGGGTTCGCCGACGAGCTGCCGGTCAGCGTGCTCGGCAAGCTCGACCGCAAGGCGTTGCGTGCCCTACTGGTCGACGCCCCGAGAGTGGCGCGACCGTCATCGTGAGCCCGGCTGCCTCCTGGCGGACCCACTGACCACCCCACCGACGACCGGGCAAGACGCCGCCGGCCGTGGCCGGCGGCGCCCCACCATCACGCCGGCGGACCGGAGGTAAGGGTGACGGTTGCGCTTTGGGTCTGCCCCGATCCGTCGGTCCACTGGAGCTGGACGCTGTCGCCGGGATGATCGCTCTCGAGCCGGTTGCTCAGATCCGACGCCGAGCTCACCGAGGAGCCGTTGACCGAGGTGATCACGTCGCCCTCGGCCAGACCGGCCTTGTCGGCCGGCGAACCCGAGACCACCCCTTGGACGCTCGCCCCCGAGACGGTGGAGCCCCCGGAGTCACCGGTGCCGCCGGAGTCACCGGTGCCGCCGGTACCGGAGCCGCCGGTACCGAAGCCACCACCAAAGCCTCCGTTGCCGTTGCCGTTGCCGTCGCCGCTGCCGTCACTGCTGCTTCCCGACGACGTCACCTCGACGCCCAGGAACCCGGTGGCACCGATGTGCACCGTGGTCGAGGCGTCACCCGCTTCGATCTGCCTGGCCAGCGAGAGGGCGGTGGCGATGGGGATGGCGTAGCCCTGGTTGCCGGATGTCTCGAAGCCGTTGTCCTCCGATGCCGCGGTGTCCATGCCGATGACCTGGCCCGAGGTGTTGGTCAGCGAGCCGCCGGAGTCACCGGGCTCGATGCCGGCGTTGGTCTCGATGAGGCCGGTCAGGTTCTCGGCGTTGCCGCCGCCTCCGTCATCGCTGGCGGTGATCGACTGGTCGAGAGCGGTGATCGAACCACCCGCCGTGCTCGGCGTCCCTCCCGTCCCTCCGGCATTCCCGACACCGACCACGGCCTGGCCCACCGACGCCTTCCCACCTGCGGGGGTGACGGTCTGGAGGCCACTCGCCCCGACCAACTTGATCACGGCGACGTCGCCCGTGCGGTCGTAGCCGACGACATTCGCCGAATAGGTCTTGCCGTTGCCCACGTCGGTGACGCTGATGCTGGTGGCGCCGTCGATCACGTGGTTGTTGGTCAGGACCTCACCGGTGGAGGTGAGCACCATGCCGGTGCCCGCGGCCTGCTCGTCCTGATAGCTCAGGTTGGTGTTGATATCGACCAGCCCGGGGTCCACCTTGGCGGCGATCCCCGAGATGTCCGACGGTGCGCCGGCGCCGGTCGACGAATTGCCCGTCGACCCCGACGAGCCCGATGACCCTGAGCCGAACGGCGAGGTGGCGCCGCCCGATGAGCCGTTACCGAACGGCGAGGTCTCGCCACCAGACGAACCGCCTCCCCCGGGGGTGGCCACTCCCGGGCTCGATGCGCTGGCGGTGGTGGTCCCCGTGGGCCACACCACGCGGCCGAGCCCGGCGCCGGCCACCGCGGCAACAGCCAGGGCGATCGTGGCCACGACCACCATGGGCGACCGGTGGCTCTTCGCGGGGGGCTGCTGGTAGGACGCGGCGAAGCCGGGGGGCGGCGGCCAACTTCCGGTCGGAGGGACCGGGCCCCCGGGCCCCTGGGGAGACATGCCGGCAGGGATGCCCGCGCCCCACTCGGGGCGAGGTGCCGACGTCCAGGTGCCGGCGGGTGGCGGCGGCCACCCGGACGCCACGCCCGGATTCTGGTCGGTGGGGTACTGCGCATGCCCCGGATACGGAGTCGCCGGCGGGTAGGGGCCGGTGTTGGCGTAGCGCGGGTCGCCACCGGCAGGCGGGTAGGGCCCGGTGTTGGCGTAGCGCGGGTCGGGACCCGAGTAGGGGTACGACGGAGCCAGCGGGTACTCGCTGGCCGGTGGGCCCAGCGGGATGGGGCTACCGGGCGCGCCGGAAGCCGGGGTGACCGGAACTGCCGGGGTGACCGGGACCTGCGGTGCGGCGCCTTCCGATCCGGTTGGAGGTGTCGAGGCCTCGCTCATGTCCGTCTCCGATTCCGTTCCACGTCGTTGCCAAGGCATCTTCATGTCTCCAGTGGACACCCACCATCTAAAGCCATCATGAACCCAGGATATGAATTGGCTAAACATGCCGTGTTCAACCCTCGGGATCGCCGCCTTCGGCCACCCGGCCGCTCGAGAACCGGGAGCCGGGTCCCAGGAGTGGCTCCCCGGTCTTTACCCAGGCCGCACCGGAGCGAAGCCGCAGCCCAGAGCATGTGTGCAACCCCGAGTTGCAGCCGGCCGCGAAACTCACAATACTGGGGGCATCGGGCGGCGGATTCCAAAAGAGGGCGTCGGTGGCTGAAGGGCCGGCGCTAGGCCTCGAGCCCACGAGGCACCCCCGCTCCTCCCACCAGGCGGCGGTGAGGAGTGGCGCCGGGCGGCAGCATCAGCATCGGGCGGGCCACACGTAGGCTCGCTCGATGGCTGGCTCCGGCCCCCGGATCGATCCCCCCGTGCCCACCGCGGGTGGGCGCCTCCCTCGGGTTGCCGGTGGGGCCGGGCTCCTCTGGGACCCGGCAGGCTTCTTCGACCGCCAACGGCGTCGTCACGGCGACACCTTCGTGGTCGATGCGTTCGGCCATCGTCTGTTCTGCGTGTTCTCCCCCGACGGGGTGCGCTCGCTCTATGCACAACCCGAGGACCGGGCCAGCTTCGGGATTGCCACCTATACCCTGATCAAGGCGAAGGTCCCTCTCGAGTTGCTCCTTGGACGGCGCAACCATCCCAAGACGCTGTTCGGCAGCCAGAAGGTCGAGAACTACCTCGACAATCTGCGCGGTGCGGTCGAGCTGGAGACGGGACAGCTCGGGCGGGCCGGCACCTTCGAGATATTCGAGGAGATGAAGCGCCTCGGCCACCGACTCGGGTTGGCCTCGTGGGCCGGATCGGAAGCGGCCTCCCCCCGCTACGTCGACGGCCTGATCCCCCTCTTCGATCGCCTGGACAGCTCCGAGTCCTTCGTCCGCCCCGCCCGCACCCTGGTCACCTGGGCGACCAGAAAGCGACTGGAGCGATCAGCCATGGTCGGCATCGAGCGCATCCTCGGCCAGATCTGGGACGAGCGACGGTTACAGCCGCCGGTCGACGACTTCCTGCAGCAGATCTTCGACTCCTACGCCGACCTCCCCGCGGCCGAGCAAGCGGTCGGTGCTGCGCGCGATGTGATCGTCATCCACATGGGCGCACAATCCAATCTGTACGCCGCTCTGGCCTGGACGTTGATCAACCTGCTGCTCCGGCCCGAGCTGATGGCCCGGGTGCGGGCCGGTGACGACGCGCTGCTCGACCAGTGCGCCAATGAGTCGATCCGGATGGCCCAGCGGTCGATCACCCTGCGCCAGGTCCTCATCCCCATCGACGTGGCGTCGGGCGGCACCACCTACCGCCTCGAACCCGGCGTGCTGCTGACCACCATGCTGGCCAACCACAACACGACCGCCGCCCCCGGCCTCGAACGGTTCGACCCCGATCACTACCAGGGCCGGCGCCTCGCTCCGCAGGTGGCCGTCGACCCCAAGGAGATGGTGAGCACCTTCGGCCACGGCGTGCACTCGTGCCCGGCGGCCCGCTTCTCGATCTCCGCCATCCGCATCTCGGTCCGCGGACTGCTCGATCGGTACGAGCTCGAGCCGTTGTTCACTACCGCATCTCCCCGCAGGCGGCAGATCGGAGGGGTGGCCCGGGCGGCACGACCCTGTCGGGTGCGGTACCGGAGCCGCTGACAGCCGGCGCCGGCCGGCGCCTGCGACAACCAGGGTGTTGACGGCACGGGGACCTCCGGGACTATAATGTCGACTAATTCTATGGTATTTATAGACACCGCACCTCAGCCCACCGCCCCGACCGCAAACCCCGGTCCCGTTCTCCTGGTTGACCCACCCGGTCCCGAGGTCGACGCGGTCGGCGATCCGCCCGTCGACGCTCCGACAACCGGCGTGCCGCGCACGCTTCCCACCACGAGGACCGAGGCCGCCCCGGTTGGCAGGCCCGAACTCGAATCGGCGTTCCGGGCCCCGACCCTGGCCGTCGTCGCCGCCGTGGCGATCATTGCCGGCTACCGCTGGCTCGGGATGATCCCGACCGGCAGCTCGCGTCTGTCATCGCTGGTCTTCGACCGGACGGGCGTGCTCATCCTCGCCGTCGTCATGGCGGTGGTGATACTGGCGGTGACTCGACCCGTCGCCCACGGGCGCCGACTGTGGCACCATCGCCTGGCGGTGCTGGCCAGCCTGGTGGTGATGGCGGCAAGCGTCGTGCTGGCATGGCTCCCCGCTACCGGAACACGGCACGGACTCGGGGTGTGCGACCTGGCGCTGGCCTCGGCGCTCGCCGGGGTCCTGGTCATCGACGAGCGCCGCCGGCGTCAGGCCGAGTCATCCGACCGTCTGCACTCGTCGGCAGTCGGAACCACCGACCGCTCCCTTCCGGTCAGTTAGCGAGGAGATCGGGCGTCGTGGCCCTCCCCGACTTCTTCGTCATCGGGGCACCCAAGGCGGGGACCACCGCCCTCCACGCCGCCTTGGCCCAGCACCCCCGGCTGTTCATGCCGCCGGTCAAGGAGCCCAAGTTCTTCCTCTGCGATGGGCCGCCCCCCGACCACGGCGGACCGGGAGACGCCCACAGCTACCGGGAGTGGATCTGGCGCCCCGGCGACTACGAGCGTCTCTTCGACGGCGCCCCGCCCGGGGCCCTCCGTGGGAGAGCACGCCCTTCTACCTGTCCGACCACGCTGCCCAGCGGCGCATCCGCGCCGCGGTTCCCGATGCCCGGCTCATCGCCATCCTGCGCGACCCGGTCGATCGGGCCTACTCCAACTGGGCCCACCTGTGGGCCGACGGCCTCGAGACCACCGGGGACTTCCTGACCGCGTGCGGCCGAGGAGCCGCGGCGGACCGCTGCCGGGTGGGGCCCGATCTGGCGCTACGTGGACAACGGGCGCTACGGGCAGCAGCTGCGGCACCTCTACGGGCTCGTCCCCCGGCGCCAGGTCCTGGTCATCCGCTACCGCTCCCTGGTCGACGAGCCCCGCACCACCCTCGACGAGGTATGCCGCTTCCTCGGCGTCGACGACGGGGTACTCAGCGAGGCCCCGGCCCGGAACGTCGGCGGCTACGTCCCGCCGACGCGGTACACCCAGGTGCTCCGGACCGCCTTCCGCCATGGGGCCGACGTCGGCAGCCATTTCCCACCCCAGGTCTGGCGCAAGGCCAGCCTCCCCCTGCAATGGCTCCTCCAGCGCACACCCCAGCACCGGCCCGAATTGGCGTCCGACGATCGCGCCTACCTCATCCACTACTTCGACGAGGACATCTCCATCGTCGAGGAGGAGACCGGGTGGGACCTCGACGCCTGGCGCACCTACCGGACCGGCGGAACGTACTCGGTGCGCAAGTCGTGGGCCCCGTCTCGCCGGCTGGTCTCGTAGTAGAGGCGGGTGCCTCCGCCGGCCAGCGGCACCACCGACACGTAGCGCAACGATCCCCGGCCGTCGGGCCATGCCCCGAGGGGCCCCTCCTCGGCAACCAGGCTCCCGGGGACGGCGCCCACCGCCATGCCGGTGCGCTCTTCGGCGTTCTCCTCCTTGGTGGCCCGGCCGTCGTAGTAGGCCAGCCACTGGCCGTCGGCGCGGACCATGTCGGCCACCCGGGCTCCTCGCTGGTCCCAGGTCCCGGGAGTACCGGCCAGGGCGGGGCCGTGCAGTTCCCACTCGAGCCCGTCCTCGCTGGTGCCGTAGTAGGTGGACATGCGGTCGGTGTCGTCGGGGAGGTCGAGCGGGTGGCAGCACAACCAGACATGCCAGGCGCCGTCGAGCACCTTGATCACCGGGTCCTTCACGCCCATCGACCGGTCTCCGGCGAACACGGTGGCAGCCGACCCAGCGGAGAACGAGGTCGGATGGTCGGCGTCGAGGGCGTCGACCCGCCAGTGGCGAGTGCCCGGTGTGGCGCAGCTGACATAGATGCGCCATGCCCCGCCGTCCATCCGCACCAGGGCCGGGCGTTCGAGCGAGTCGCAGTCGAACTCCTCTCGGGCCAGGACGGTCACCGTCTCGAAGTGGACACCGTCGTCCGAGCGGGCGACCACGTTGGCGTAGCCGCGGCCGGCCCCGAGGGGCCGACGCAAGCGGTAGGCCAGCCAGATGATGCCGTCGCCGTCCTCGACCGCGCTCGGGCCGCCGGCCCAATAGCCGGGGCCATCGCCCGGGGCCGGCACCACCACCGAGGCCCCGACCGCAGACGGTCGGGGAAGGGCGTGGCCACCAGCCATGGTCAGTGTCTATCCTCCGAATGGGGGCGGCCGCTGCCATGTGCGACACCATCAGCGACCCCGGCCCCGAGTCGCTGATGGACACTCACGGACCCCGACAGTATCGTCACCACCAGTGCCACTAGGTCGGTGACCGGAACCACCTTGCCACCCGAGGCCCCTCGGAGGTGTGGGGCGCATCCTGGTCGGCCGGCCGTCCGGCCTTCCACCGACAGGGGACCACCATGAAGACCTTCGACCGCTTCGACGGCGTGATCGCCCGCACCCAGGCCGAATCGACGCCCTGGTGGCCGTCGGTCGCCCACCCCGGCGAGGATGCGCCCAACGTGGTGCTCATCCTCCTCGATGACACCGGGTTCTCCCACTTCGGATGCTACGGCTCCGACATGGCCACGCCGAACATCGACCGGCTGGCCTCGGAGGGATTGCGCTACACCAACTTCCACGTCACCCCCCTGTGCTCGCCCACTCGGGCCTCCTTGCTCACCGGCAGGAACCACCACACCGTGGGGATGCGCTCCATCTCCAACTTCGACAGCGGCTACCCCCACATGCGCGGCCACATCTCCAACCACGCCGCCACCGTGGCCGAGGTGCTGCGGGACGAGGGGTACGCCACCTTCGCAGTGGGCAAGTGGCACCTCTGCGCCATGGAGAACGCCTCGGCCGCCGGCCCGTACGACCAGTGGCCGTGCCAGCGCGGGTTCGACCGGTACTACGGGTTCCTCGAAGGGGAGACCGACCAGTTCCACCCCGAGCTGGTCTACGACAACCACGCCGTCGACCCACCGGGTACCCCCGACCAGGGCTACCACCTGAGCGAGGACCTGGTCGACCACGCCATCGGCTTCATCCACGACACCGTCTCCATCCGCCCCGACCGCCCCTTCTTCACCTACCTGGCCTTCGGCGCCATGCACGCCCCCCATCAGGCACCGGCCTCCTATCTCGAGAAGTACCGGGGCCGGTTCGACGACGGCTGGGACGTGGCCCGTGAGAAGTGGTTCGCCCGCCAGCTGGAGATGGGGTTGCTGCCCCCCGACACCCAGCTGGCCCCCCGCAACCCGGGTGTCGAGGCGTGGGACACGCTGCCCGACAACCAGCGACTGCTGGCCGCCCGGCTGCAGGAGGCGTTCGCCGCCTTCCTCGAGCACACCGACGCCCAGATCGGCCGGCTGGCACAAGCCCTGGATGACCTCGGCCGGATGGACAACACCTTGTTCATCCTGTTGTCGGACAACGGTGCCAGCCAGGAGGGCGGTCCGTTCGGGGTCATGCACGAGATGAAGTACTTCAACTTCTTGGTCGAGACCCCCGACGAGGCCGTCGAGCACATCGATGACATCGGTGGCCCCCACAGCCATTCCAACTACCCGTGGGGCTGGGCGCAGGCCGGCAACACGCCGTTCAAGTGGTACAAGCAGAACACCCACGAGGGAGGGGTCCACGTCCCGCTCATCGTGCGTTGGCCGGAGCACATCACCGGCGGCGGGCTGCGTGACCAGTTCCACCATGTGAACGACATCGTGCCCACCATCTACGAGACCCTGGGCATCGAAGCACCCTCCACCTACCGGGGGCTCGATCAGATCCCCGTCTCGGGCGTTTCCATGGGCTACACCTTCGACGCCCCGGAGGCACCCAGCCGCAAGGACGTCCAGTACTACGAGATGATGGGCCATCGGGCCATCTATGCCGACGGGTGGAAGGCGGTGACGCGCCATCAGCCCGGCGTGGCCTTCGACCACGACGACTGGGAGCTCTACCACCTCGCCGAGGACCGCTCCGAGTGCGTCAATTTGGCTGCGACCATGCCGGACAAGGTGGGCGAGATGGTCGCGCTGTGGTGGAGAGAAGCCGAGGAGTACGGCGTGCTACCACTCGACGACCGGACCATCGAATTGTTCTTCACCCGCTACCGCGATCGCTCGCCCCATCCGCCGAGCCGCCGGTACACCTACTATCCCCCGATCTCCCCGCTGCCCGCGCAGGTCGCCCCCTCCCTGGGTGGACGGGGATGGGACATGGCGGCCGTCATCGACCGGCCCGCCGGCGCCGGCGGGGTGCTCTATGCCACCGGCACCCAGAACTCGGGGGTGAGCCTGTTCGTGCAGGAGGACCGGCTGGTCCTCGACTACAACAGCTTCGGGGACCACCAGGTGGTGGAGTCCTCGGTGCCAGTCCCGAGCGGGCCGTCGGTGGTCGGGGTGCGATTCCGTCGGTCGGGGAAGGGCGGTGCCGCCACCTTGGTCATCGACGGTGATGCCTGTGGGGCCGTGGACATCCCCTTCGCCATGACCATGATCTCCAGCGTGGGCCCGAGCATCGGCTACGACCACGGCTCGCCGGTCAGCGAGCGCTATACCGGCCCGTTCCCCTTCGAGGGGACGCTGTCCCGGCTGGAGGTAACCCTGATCGGCCGTCCTCCGGCCGGCGACACCTCAGGCGAGGAGGCCGAGGAGCGCGCCGCCATGGCCCGCCAATGAGGGCACCGGCGACGGGCGGCCTGACGGCACCGGGCGGGCCGCTCAGGTGAACCGGGCGGCGGCGCCGGCGTCCACGCTGAGGACGGTACCGGTGACATGCCGGGCCGACTCCGATGCCAGGTAGACCACCGCGGCGCTGATCTCCTCGGGCTCCAGCCACGGCACCGGCTGCCCATGGAGATCGGCCATCGCCGGGGCCACGTCGTCTGCGGTGGGATGGTCGAGGTCGGGTCGGGCCAACCGGTAGAGGACGTCGTTATGGATCATCGGGGTAGAGACGTTCCCCGGAGCAATGGCGTTCACGGTGACTCCGAACCCGGCCAGTTCGAGGGCCACCGACTTGCACAGGCCGATGATCCCCCACTTCGACGCGGCGTAGGCGGGGATGCCGGGCTGGGCCGTCCGACCCATCATCGACGAGATGGCGATGATGCGACCCCACCGCTTCCGGCGCATGTGGGGGGCCACGGCCCGCATGGCGTTGAACACCCCGCCGAGGTTGGTGTCGATGATCTCGTCCCACTCGGCCGCCCCCATGGTGCAGATCGACCCCATGGTGGAAACCCCGGCATTGGCCACCAGGATGTCGACCGTCCCCAGGGCGGCGCGCACGTCGTCGACGAAACCCAGTAGCGAGTCGAGCTCGCGCACGTCGACCACCGAGGCCACGCACCGGCGCCCCTCCTTCTCGACCAGGCGCGCCGTCTCGGCCAGGTCCTCGGCGGTGGCCAAGGGATAGCCCACGGTGTCCAGGTCGTGACAGAGGTCGCCGAGGGCGATGTCCGCCCCCAGCCGGGCCAGCGCCACCGCATGACTGCGCCCCTGGCCGCGGGCCCCGCCGGTGATCATTGCCACCCGTCCGACGAACGGTGGGCCATCGTCTGCGTTGGTCATCGAACCTCCCTCATGGTCCGGCGGCGTGGCCCCCGGTGGGAACCGCCTCCCCGGTCGGACAATCTTAAGTCGGCCGGTCGTCGTCGGGCCCCGGTCCCCGGGTGTCGGTCACACCGCTCGTCCCCACGTGGTCAACACCGTTCGGTAGCGCCGGTCCCAGCGGTCGTAGGCGCGGCGGAGGGCGGGGCCCGGCCAGTCCGGCGGGAGCAGGGCGGCCGGCAGGAGCGGGTCTGCCTGCAGGTGGCGGAGCACTGCGGCCGACAGTTCGAAGCCGGGGGCCAGGTCGCCGGGCCCGGTGGGTGGCAGCTCCTCCAGGCGACCGACCAGGTCGAGGGCCTGCCGGGCCCAACCGGCCAGGTCCCAAAGGTGGCCGGCCAGGGACACCGGGTCACCGTCGGGGGTGGCGATGAAGGCGGTGACTAGGGGATCGAGGCCCGGATCGGGCACCAGGTTGATGTTGTCGGGTCGCAGCCATACCCCCTCTCGCAGCTCGGCCAGTCGGGCCCGCGCCAGCCGCTTCCGACGGGCCTGGCGCTGGTCGGCCGCCCCGCCCGACGGGGCCAGCACCATCAGGCGCCACGCCCCCTCCCACCGGTGGGTCTCGCCCCGCCGGCTGGCCACCTGGCGGTCCTGACGCTCCAGCAGATGGCCGACGAGCCGATAGCGCCCCGAGCCGTCGGTGGTGACCTCCCCGCTGGCGGCCATCCGGCTGAGGGCCACCCGGGCCCGGTTCTCGTTGATGCCGAACAATCCGGCCAGGTGGACCAGGTGGGACACCGGCAGCTCCGGGGGGACCTCGCCCAGCAGGGCACTGGCCAGCACGGACCGGGCGGTGAACGGGGTCTTACTATCTTGCTTCATCTGGCCTATTCATGTAATATCGCGGCATGGCATCCACCATGGTGGCCGATCGGGCGGCCCGACCGGAAGTGTTCCCCACCGACCGGCTGATGGAGAACGGCATGGGCCGGCCCGAACTGCGCAAGCAGCTGCGCCGGATCGACAACGTCCGCAATGCGGTCACCGTTGCCTCCGTGTGGTTCTGGACGGCGGTGATCATCGGCGGCGCGGTGTGGATCGACAACCCGCTCGCCTACCTGGTCGCCTTCATCCTCATGGGGCCGATGTACGCCCGCTTCGCCATCCTCATGCACGAAGCGGCCCACAAGCTCCTGTTCACCAACAAGCGGGCCAACGACTGGGTGGGTACCTGGCTCATCGCCTATCCGACCTGGACCCCGATCTCCGTCTACCGGCGCGTGCACTTCGCCCATCACAAAGAGGAGTTCGGGCCCAACGAGCCGGACATGGCCTTCTACGGCGGATACCGCTGCGACCGGCGGACACTGGCCCGTCGTCTGCTCCGCGACGCGGTGGGGATCTCGGGGTGGAAGAACTTCACCCCGCTGGTCAAGGCGCTCAAGAACCGGGCGGCCCGACCGGTGGCGGGGTCGATCCTCGCCGTGCAGGTCGTCCTGTGGGCGATCATGTGGGCGGCGACCGGGCGATGGTGGATCTACCCGCTGCTGTGGTGGCTGCCGTGGATGACCCAGTGGCGGGTGATCAACCGGTTGCGGGCCATCGCCGAGCACGGTGGGCTGGAGGCCGGCTCCGACCGACGGGTCACCACCCACAACGTGAAGCAGAGCTGGGTGGCTCGGTTCTGGTTCGTTCCCTACAACACCGGGTGGCACCTGGCCCACCACGTGGACATGGGGATCCCCTTCCGAAACCTGCCCGCCTTCCATGCCGAGCTGGAGCGGGCCGGCTATGTGACCGGGGCCCTCACCTATCCCAATTACCGCTCGCTGTGGAGGGCGCTCTCAGCCGGCTGACGGCGCCGACCGGCGCTCGAGCACACCCGATCGCCGGAAGTGACGGGTTCAGACCGGACGACCTCGGTCGATCCGGTAGTGGCGGATCAGCGCCGCGGTCGAGCCGTCCTGGTCCCCGAGGTCGGGCGCCTCGGCGCTGGACAGTGCCGGGGCCAGCTGCTTGGCCATCACCTTGCCCAGCTCCACTCCCCACTGATCGAACGAGTCGATGCCCCACACGGTCCCTTCGGTGAACACGGTGTGCTCGTAGAGGGCGACCAGCTGACCGAGGACGGACGGGGTCAGCAACGGCGCCAGAATGGTCGAGCTCGGGTGGTTGCCGGCCATCACCTTGTGCGGCACCAACGCCGCCGGGGTGCCGTCGGCGGCCACTTCTTCGGCGGTGCGGCCGAAGGCCAGCACCTTGCTCTGGGCGAAGCAATTGGCCATCAACAGGTCCTGTTGGGCGCCGTTCTCGTGCGTCGACTCGGCGAACCCGATGAAATCGGCGGGGATCAACTTCGTTCCCTGGTGGATCAGCTGGTAGAAGGCGTGCTGGCCGTTGGTGCCGGGCTCACCCCAGAAGATCTCACCGGTCTGTCCCCACACCGGCGACCCGTCGCGACGCACCGACTTGCCGTTCGACTCCATGGTCAGCTGCTGGAGATAGGCGGGGAAGCGGGCCAGGCGCTGGCTGTAGGGGAGCACGGCATGGGTCTCGGCGTCGAAGAGGTTGTTGTACCAGACGTTGAGCATGCCCTGGATGACCGGCATGTTGGCCTCGAGTGGTGCGGTGGCGAAGTGCCGGTCGATGGCGTGGAAGCCGGCCAACATGTCGGCGAAAGCCGGTGGCCCGATGGCCACCATCAGCGAGAACCCGATGGCCGAGTCGTAGGAGTAGCGCCCCCCGACCCAGTCCCAGAAGCCGAACATGTTGGCCGGGTCGATGCCGAATTGGCGCACCGCCTCCTCGTTGGTGGACACGGCTACGAAGTGGTGGGCCACGGCGTCGTCCCCCCGGCTCAGGCCGTGGAGCAACCACGCCTTGGCCGCGGCGGCGTTGGTCAGCGTCTCCAAGGTGGTGAACGTCTTCGAGCTGACCACGAACAGGGTGGTGGCCGGGTCGAGGTCGTGGGTCTTGTTGTAGAGGTCGACAGGATCGATGTTGGAAACGAACCGGCACTCGATCTCGGGGAGGGCGTAGTCCCGCAGCGCCTCGTGGGCCATGGCCGGACCCAGGTCCGATCCACCGATGCCGATGTTGACCACGGCGGTGATCCGCTCGCCGGTGGCCCCGGTCCACGCACCGGACCGGATGGACTCAGCCACCGTTCCCATCTGGTCGAGGACCTGGTGGACGTCGGCGACCACGTCACGCCCATCCACCTCGAGGCTGGCGTCCCGGGGCATCCGCAGCGCCATATGGAGCACTGCCCGGTCCTCGGTGGTGTTGATGTGCCGGCCGGCGAACATCTCGTCACGACGCTCCGCCACACCGGCTCGCCGGGCCACCGCCATCAGGCCGGCCATGGTCTCGTCGGTGACCCGGTGCTTGGAGTAGTCGAGGGAGAGGTCTCCGGCGGTCACCGTCATCCGGGTGCCCCTGTCGGGATCGTCGGCGAAGAATCGGCGAAGGTGGCGGTGGCGGATGTCCTCGAAGTGCTCGACCAGTCGCAGCCATTCCACCGTGCCCGCCACGTCCACCACCGCACCCGGGTTGTTCATACCGGCTCACCCAGTGGTCGCCCAGGGCGCCCACCCACCGGGGCTGGTCCATACCGCTTCGGTCCGCGATGGGTCTGCATGCGCATGGGCCAGAAGATTACCCACCATTCACCTTTCAGTGACACGCCGATTGCGTCTCGTTCACTTGGCCTTCTTAGGGTGGGGTGATGGCAGCGAACGACGCAACCGGGTGCTCGCGCTTCCGGCGGTCATCGGCCGGGGACCACCATCCGCAGTCCCGCTCGCCACGTCCGGAGGCCTGGCCTCCCTTGCCTCTCACGGCATCCCTCGTGCCGTCGTATCGGACGGTGGGTCGACCCCACAGTGATACGGCCACCGGGCCCCCCCGACGGGACCACGGGGCCCCGGCCTGCATCCTGGACCGGCACGCCGCCGGCCCGCCGTGACCCTGGCCTTCCGCGACGTCGAGAACGGCGTGCTCCCCCCGCTCGGGCACCCGACCATCCTGATCATCGACGACGACGCGCCCTCATGCGGCTCGCTGGCGGCCACGCTCTCCGTCGAGGGGTTCGACGTGGTCACCGGGTCCAGCGGCAACGAGGGGATCGCGCTGGTCATGTCGGCATCGCCCTCGCTGGTCCTGCTCGACATGGACCTGGCCGACTCACAGGGGCTGGTCGTCTTCCGGCAGATCGCCGCCATGTCGGCGGTGCCGGTGATCATGGTCACCTCCGGGGACGACGAGCTCGACGCCGTTCTGGCCCTGGAGGCGGGCGCGGCCGATCACGTGACCAAGCCACCCCGCCCCCGTGAGCTCACCGCTCGGATCCGGGCCGTACTGCGGCGGGTCGGTCACCAACCCTCCCCGCTCGCCCCGGCGACGCAGTCCGGCATCTTCTCGCTGGGCCCGGTCTGTCTCGATGTCTCCCTGCGGGAGGCAGTGGTGCGGGGCCGGGCGGTCGACCTCTCGCGCAAGGAGTTCGACCTGTTGACCCTGCTTATCTCCGAGTCGGGCCACGTGGTCACCCGCCAGCAGTGCATGGAGAGGATCTGGCGCGACCGAAAGATGGGCGACAGCCGCACCCTCGACACCCATGTCAAGCGGCTGCGGAAGAAGATCGAGACCAACCCGGCCGAACCCAAGCACGTGGTCACCGTCCGAGGGATCGGCTACCGCTTCAAGCCGTAGGGGTCTACCCGACACCACCGTTGGCCACTGACCTCCCCCCACTGGCCGACGACTGGTATGCGGGTGGGCCCCTACGGCCTGAGGCACTGGATCGCGGTGAGGGCCCGGGTGCGGTCCCGATCGCCGCCTGGCCACCGACGTAGACTGGGTGCGGCGATGGGGCTCGCCATAACCGCCGAGCTCGGCTGATGGCTCCTACCGGGAAACAGTCGCGACACCGGAGGAGACCAGGTTGCCCCAGGCCAGGACAGACGACACCCCACTGCACGCCGAACAACTGCTCCGGGTGTCGGCCATCGCCGCCGGGGGGGCCCTGGGGACGCTGGCCCGCTACGGCGTGGACCGGGCCCTGGCCGGGCCCACCCTCGGGTTCCCGTGGCCCACCCTGGTGGTCAACCTGGCCGGTTCCTTCCTCCTCGGGGCCGCGGTCACCGTGATGGTGGAGCGGTGGTCGCCGACCCGGTTCGCTGCGGCCCTTCGTGGCCATCGGCTTCTGTGGCGGGTTCACCACCTTCTCCACCATGGTGGTGGAAGCGGCCCAACGCGGCCAGCACGGCCGGGTCGGACTGGCCACCGTCTACCTGGCCGTCTCCCTGGTCGCCGGGCTGCTGGCCGCGGCCGCCGGCATCGGACTGGCCCGCGGCCGACTGCTCCCATCCGGCCCCGAGGAGTCGTTCCCCGACCCCGACGATGTGGGCATGCTGGGCCACCCGGCGCCAGCTCCGTCCATCCGTCCGGGCCAGGCCGGGGACCGGCTCGGGGACCACCAGATGGGGGACCGATGATCATCGCCGGACTGGTGGTGGCCGGCGCCCTGGGGGCGGTGCTGCGCTACGTGGTCGACCACGCCGTGCAGCGGCGCGGTCGATCGACGTTCCCCCTGGGGATCCTGGTGGTCAACCTCAGCGGGTCGCTGGTGCTCGGCGTGCTGGCCGGGTCGGCGGCCCACCACGGGGTGCCGGCCACCTGGCTCACCGTGGCCGGCACTGGGTTGATCGGCGCCTACACCACCTTCTCCACCTTCACCTTCGACACCGCGCACCTGCTCGAGAGCCGGGAGTGGGCGCCCTCGGCGGTCAACATGGCGGTCAGTCTGGGGGCCGGCCTCGGGGCGGCGGCCCTGGGCCTGGCCCTCGGATCGCTGACCTGAACCGGGGACCCCGCGGAGCCGGCAGGCACGGCGCCCCACAACGTTCACCGTACGATCACCCCGCTGTATCCGTCGGGCCGTTTCCCGTTCACCTCCCGTCCGTAGGGTCTCGGCGGGAGGTCCGTACTGCCCGTGGACACCGTCGGCGAGTGCATCAGAGTCCTGGTGGTCGAAGACGAGGAGTCCTATCGCCAGGCCCTGTCGTCGGGGCTCCGGCGGGAGGGCTTCGATGTCGACGTGGCTCCCGACGGACTCGAGGGTCTCCGCCTCTTCGCCGACCGGCCCCCGGACATCGTCCTGCTCGACATGCTCCTCCCCGGCATGCACGGGATCGAGGTCTGCCGTCGGATGCGCACCATGGCCCAGGTGCCCATCGTGATGGTCAGTGCTGTCGACACCGAGCTCGACGTGGTCCTCGGACTGGAGCTGGGAGCAGCGGACTACGTCACCAAGCCCTTCCGGCTGCGTGAGCTGGTGGCGCGCATGCAGGCCATCCTGCGCCGGGTGGCCCCGCCGGCGATCTCCTTCCTCCACCCACCGCCGGACGGGCCCGGCACGAAGCAGTCCGCTCCGATCGACGGCGAGGACGCGCCCGGACGTCGCCTTCGGCTCGGTGGGCGTCGACTTCGTCCGCCGCGAGGTGACCGTCAGCGGTGTCCAGACCCACCTGTCACGCCGGGAGTTCGACCTGCTGGCCGTCTTGCTCACTCCCACCCGCCGGGTCCGCACCCGCGATGAGCTGATCGACCTGCTGTGGCCGGACCGCTACCTGTCGGACAGTCGCACCCTCGACACCCACATCCACCGGCTGCGGGCCAAGCTCGAACCCGATCCCGCCGATCCCCAGTTCATCGTGACCGTGCGGGGCGTGGGCTTCCGCCTCGACCCGGACGGCGCCACGCCCCGACCGGCCGGCTCCGACCCGGCGCGAATCGACGGCCGTTCACGTAGTCGAGGGTCCGGGTATCGGTCGGTTCGCTGAACAGCTTGGCCGTGGGGCCGTACTCGATGAGCCCGCCCGCCTTGTCCTCCCCCATCAGCAAGAAGGCACATCGGTCGGATACCCGCATGGCCTGTTGCATGTTGTGGGTCACGATGACGATGGTCACCCGGTGCTTGAGCTCGCCCACCAGCTCCTCGATCCGCTTGGTGGCGATGGGGTCGAGGGCGGAGGTGGGCTCGTCCATCAACAGCACTTCCGGCTCCACGGCCAGGGCCCGGGCGATGCACAGGCGCTGCTGCTCGCCGCCGGACAGGGTGCTGGCGTGGGTCTTCAACCGGTCCCGCACACTGTCCCACAGGGCGGCGGCGACCAGCGCCGACTCGGCCGCCTCGTCGAGGAGAGCCTTCTTGCGGACACCGTTGAACCGGAGGCCGGCCACCGCGTTCTCGTAGATGCTCATGGTCGGGAACGGATTGGGTCGTTGGAACACCATCCCCACCCGTGAACGGAGCAGGGTGGCGTCGGTGGAGGGTGCGTAGACGTCGAGGTCACCGAGCTGGACACTGCCGGTCACCGAGGCGGTGCGCACCGTGTCCTGCATGCGGTTGAGGGCGCGGAGCAGGGTGGTCTTGCCCGAGCCCGACGGCCCGATGAGGGCGGTGATCTCGCCGGCATGGATGTCGAAGGTGACGTCGCGCACCGCAGTCCGACCGGCGAAGGCGACGGCGACGTCGCGCAGGCGCATGACCGGGTCGCCCGGCGGGCCGGTCCACCAGCACCTCGGACGGTGTTGAGCTCGAGGTCCTCCTTGGCCACCGTCGGGGGTGAGGTCGGGATCGGTCATCGTTTCTCCCTCCGGAGGACTGCGGCGGCGACGCCGGCTGCCGATGCTCAGCGACCAGGACCACCACCATCAAGAGCAGGGCCGCACCCCATGCCACCTGGACCAGGTCGGCGTAGGGCTGGCTGCTGTTGTTGTAGATGACGATGGGCAAGCGACTCCATCGGCTTGGTCGGGTTCCACTGCATGTACTGATTGCCGAAGATGGTCAGCAACAGCGGCGCCGTCTCGCCCGAGCCCGCGTGCCACCGCCAGCAGCACCCCGGTGATCACCCCGGGCAGGGCGGCCGGTACCACCACCCGGCGGGCGATGGTCGACTTGCGGGCGCCGAGGGCGAGGGCCGCCTCGCTCGAGCGTGCGGGGCACGCCCCGGAACGCCGTCTCGCCGGCCCGGATGATCACCGGCAGCATGATGATCCCGATGGCGAAGGCGCCGGCCAGCCCGCTGTACCCGAAGTTCTTGACGATGGCGATGTAGCCGAAGATGCCGATGGTGATCGAGGGCACCCCGGTCATCACGTCGGCGGTGAACCGGACGGCGCCGGCAACCCTTCCCGTCCGACTCGGCCAGGAAGAGACCGCACGAGCAGCCCGAGCGGCACGGCCACCGCGGTGGCGATGATCCCGATCTCGGCGGTGCCCACGATGGCGTTCCACACGCCGCCACCGGGGATCCCCTCCGGCGTGGTCACGTGGGTGAAGAAGTCGGCGTTCCAGGCCGGCAGTCCCTTGATCACCACGTAGACCACCACCCCCACCAGCGGGACGATGGCGATGCCCAGGAACGACCCAGCAGATGCCGACCGCGATCTTCGAGTAGACCTTGCGTCGCTTGAGCGAGGCGGCGGCCACCCCCTGGACCGGCGGCGCCGCTGGAGGATCGGGTCGGAGGAGGCGTCGAAGCTGAGGGTGGTGGCCATCAGGCCACCGCCACCGAGGCGGCGCCGCCACGGGCGGTCGACCGCACCAGCACCCGGGCCAGGGCGTTGACCGCGATGCCGATGACCAGCAGGACCAGCGCCGCCCCGAACAGGGCGGCCAGCTCGGTGCCGGTCGCCTCACCGAAGTTGTTGACGATCAACGAGGCCAGGGTGGCGGCCGGCGACTTGACCGAGTGGGCGATGAACGGCGAGTTGCCGATGACCAGGGCCACCGCCACCGTCTCCCCGAGGGCACGGCCCATGGCCAGGGTGAACCCACCGAGGAGGCCGGTGCGGGCGCCCGGGACCACCACCTTGCGCAGCACCTGCCACCGGGTGGCGCCGAGGGCCATTGCCCCTTCCACCTGTTCGTGGGGCACCACGGCCAGGACGTCACGGGAGATGGCCACCATGGTGGGGAGCACCATGACGAACAGGATGACGCCGGCCAGCAGCAGGCCCACCCCGTCGTTCGGGCCCGTTGAACAGCCCGGTCCATCCGAGCACCGAGGAAAGGAACGGCTCGACGGTGCTCCGGAAGACCGGGGCCAGCACGATCAGGCCCCACAGCCCGTAGACGACGCTGGGCACCGCGGCCAGCAGCTCCACCGCGGTGGACAGCGGCGGCCCGCAGCCGGTCGGGGACCAGGTGGGCGAGGGCGATGGCCGTGCCCAGGCCGATGGGCACCGCCAACACCAGGGCGATGGCGGTGGTCTCGATGGTCCCGAGGATGAACGGGAGGAGTCCGTACTGGCCGTGGGTCGGATCCCAGACCTTCTCGAAGATCCACGAGAAGCCGAGGGTGGAGAAGGCCGGCCTGGCCTGGACGACGATCGAGACCAGGTACCACGCCACCAGGGCCACGAAGACGGCGGCCATGCCGACCAGGATGCCCCGGTAGGCCGCCGTCGGGCAGCCCGAAGCGGCCACCACGGCTCATGCCCTCCGGCAGTGGCGGACTCAGTGGTGGTCACGACGTACGGTCAGCCCCTCGCCGGTCTCGGTACGACATGGTGTGGACGCCTCGGCGCCCTACTTGGTGAGCAGGGCCTGCCCGCTCGGCCCGGTCACCGTCAGCAGCGTGGTCCGGTTCGAGTTCTGGAGGCCGGGCGGGAGCGCCACATAGCCGAGCCCGGCGGCCTGGTCCTGACCGCCACCGGTGTGGGTGGTCCAGTCGATCACCTTGACCACCTGGGCCCCGGTGGTGGCGCTGGTCTGCTTCTGCAGCAGGATGGCCCAGCTGTAGCCGGCGATCGGGTAGCTGGTCGCGCCGGGCTCGTTGACGATGGAGAAGTCGGTCGGCGTGACGCTCAGCTTCTGGTCGGCATCAGCGGCCACGCGTGGCCTGCGAGGGAACCACGTACACCCCGGCGGCGTTCTTGACGGCGGCGAAGGTGAAGTTGTTCTGGAGGGCGTAGGCCAGCTCCACGTAGCCGATCGAGTACGGGGTCGACTTGATGCTCGAGGCCACTCCCGAGTTCTTCGGCGTCTGGACGGCCACCGACGGCCAGGCGATGGTCTTGTTGGTCCCGAGTGTCCATACCGACGGGGCCGCCGCAGTCAGATAGTCGGTGAAGATGTAGGTGGTGCCCGAGCTGTCGGCCCGTACCTCGGGAACGATGGCGTTGGAGGGCAGGGTCACGCCCGGGTTGAGGGCGGTGATCTGGGACGCGTTCCAGGTCTTGATGGTGCCGTCGAAGATGCCGGCCAGCGTGGTGGCGTCCAGCTTGATCCTCTTGGTCACCCCCGGGAGGTTGTAGGAGATCGAGACCCCACCCAGGATGTCGGGGATCTGGATGACCGGCCCGGCGGATGCCGGCATTTTGGCCAGGTCGGAGGCGGACATGGGGACGTCGGAGGCGGCGAAGTCGACCGATCCCGACTGGAAGTCGGTGATGCCGGCGCCACTGCCCACACCCGAGTAGTTGACCTGCAGGCCCGAGTTGAGCGAGGTGTAGGTGTAGAAGGCCTTGGTGAAGAAGGGCTGGACGAACGTCGAGCCGGCCGCGGTGAGGGCGCCGGCCGGAGCCTTGAGGTCGGCGGCGATGTAGGCGGCATTGCTCGAGCTGAGTGTGCCACCGGGGGGTGCGGTCGTGGTGGTGGCCGGCGTGGAAGAGGAACTGCAGGCGGCCAGCAGGGCGCCTGCCGCCACCACACTTACCGCCGCCACGCTGTGCCAGCCTGCGCCGGGGTCCGCGTCGATGCCTCAGCGGTCATGGGGATCATGTCGTGTCTCACGTGGTCTCCGAGGCCTCCGTGTCAGCCGTATCGGCACTAGCCGTCTCGGCCGTGGTCTGCGCACCGCCGACCAGGGCGGTCGCCGGAATCGCATGGCGACCCGTAGAGACCGTAGCGATCGGAGGTGAACGTCCGGCGAACCCGCCATGAACGGAGTACGAACATCTGGTGCTCTTGCGATGAACTGCTGGGCCGCGGCCACCACCGGAGGGCATCGGCGGAAAGAAGGCACATGCAGGAACGATGCCTGGCTTCTCCAGATCTTCCTCCGGCCCGGGAGCCGGCCCGGGGGTCGGGGCGGGTGCCCAGGGGAATAGGTGTTCGCATTTTCTGTTGAACCCCTGACAGCGCACCGCTGGAGGCGGGCGCTGAAGACACGGAGGAACGATGGACGACAACAACCAGAACCTGCCCCTTTTGCCGCTGACCTCGGGAGTGGTGCTGCCGGGCATGGTCTTCACCATGGCCCTCGAGTCGGACGAGGCCAAGGCGGCGGCCGAGGCGGCCGAGGCGGCCGGCGGTCATTTCGTGATCGTCCCCTTCATCGACGGGCGGTACGCGTCGGTGGGCGTGGTGGCCGAGGTCATGGAGGCGCGGTGAGCTGCCCGGCGGGATGCCGGCGGTGGCGGTGCGCGGTGTGGAGCGGGCCCGCCTGGGCACCGCCGTGCCCGGCACCGGTCAGGCCCTGTGGGTCGAGGTCGAGGTCATCGAGGAGGGACCGGTGGCCGACTGACGCCGCCGAGCTGGCCCGCGAGTACCGGGCGGTGCTGGAGAACATCCTGTTGAGCCGCGGTGCCGGCCGGATCGCCGAGCGGCTGGCCGACGTGACCGAGCCGGGCCGGATCGCCGACATGTCGGGGTACTCCCCCGACCTGTCGCTCGCCCAGAAGGTCGAGGTCCTGGAGACCATCGACGTCGCCGACGCGCCTGCGGCTGGTCATCGCCTGGGCCCGTGAGGTCCTGGCCGACCTCACCCTGCGCGAGCGGATCAAGACCGATGTCGAGGAGGGCATGGAGAAGACCCAGCGCGAGTTCCTGTTGCGGCGTCAGCTGGAGTCCATCCGCAAGGAGCTGGGCCAGATCGGATCGGGCGACGAGGACGAGCCCGACGACTACCGCAGCCATGGCGGCCGAGCGAGACCTGCCCGAGGCGGTCCGCAAGGCGGTCGACCGCGAGATCGACAAGCTCGAGCGGATGAGCGAGCAGAACCCCGAGCACGGGTGGATCCGCACCTGGCTGGACACCGTGCTTCGAGTTGCCCTGGGGCGAGCTGTCCGAGGACCGGCTCGATGTGGCCGAGGCGTCGCGCATCCTCGACGAGGACCACGACGGCCTCCGCGATGTGAAGGACCGCATCCTCGAGCACCTGGCCGTGCGCAAGCTGCAGGCCGAGCGCGGCCTGGCCCCGGTGGGGGGTCGGGGCGCGGGCGCCATCCTGGCCCTGGTCGGTCCGCCCGGGCGTGGGCAAGACCTCCCTGGGCGAGTCGGTGGCCCGCGCCCTCGGACGCTCGTTCGTCCGGGTGGCCTTGGGCGGGGTCCGCGACGAGGCCGAGATCAGAGGCCATCGCCGCACCTACGTGGGCGCCCAGCCCGGCCGGTTGGTGCGGGCCCTGCGCGAGGCCGGCACCATGAACCCGGTGATCGTCCTCGACGAGGTCGACAAGCTCGGGGCCGACTACCGGGGCGACCCGTCCTCGGCCCTGCTCGAGGTGCTCGACCCGGCCCAGAACCACACGTTCCGCGACCACTATCTCGAGGTCGAGCTCGACCTGTCCAAGGTGCTGTTCATCGCCACCGCCAACATGGTCGACACCATCCCCGGCGCCGCTGCTCGACCGGATGGAGGTCATCCGCCTCGACGGCTACACCGAGGACGAGAAGGTGGCCATCGCCCGCCATCACCTGGTCGGGCGCCAACTGGAGCGCGCCGCGCTGGGCGCGCGACGAGGTGGTCATCACCGACGACGCCCTGCGGAGCATCGTGGGCGACTACACCCGCGAGGCGGGCGTCCGCTCGCTCGAGCGCGAGCTCGGCCGGCTGCTGCGCAAGGTGGCGGCCCGCATCGCCTCCGACGACGGCGAGACCCCGCTCATCGTCGACGCCGACGACGTCCGCGACGTGGCTCGGACGGCCCAAGTTCTTCTTCGAGGCCGCCGATCGCACCGCGGTGCCCGGCGTGGCCACCGGACTGGCCGTCACCGGCGCCGGCGGCGACGTGCTCTACGTGGAGGCCTCGATGATGGACGGTCCCGAGGGACTCACCCTGACCGGCCAGCTGGGCGACGTGATGAAGGAATCGGCGGAGATCGCCCTCTCCTACGTGCGCTCGCACGCGGAGGCGTTGGGCATCGACCCGGCCGCCTTCGCCGGCAAGCGCTTCCACGTGCACGTCCCCGCCGGGGCCATCCCCAAGGACGGGCCCTCCGCCGGGGTCACCATGACCACCGCCCTGGTCAGCCTGCTGCGTGACACGCCGGTCGACTCGGTGGTCGGCATGACCGGGGAGGTCACCCTCCAGGGTCGGGTCCTGCCCATCGGTGGCGTGCGCCAGAAGGTGCTGGCCGCCCACCGGGCCGGCCTGACCACGGTGGTGCTGCCCGCCCGCAACGGTCCCGACCTCGAGGACGTGCCCGAGGCGGTCCGCGACGAGATGACCTTCCATCTGGCCTCGGACATCGAGGAGGTGCTGGAGGCCGCGCTGGTCGGCGCCGCCCAGGACGGGGGTCTCGGGTCGGGGCCGGCAGCCGAGGACGGGCAGGCCGCGGCCTGAGGGTCAGCCGGCGGCGAAGAAGCCGGCGAGGATGCGGGCCAGCTCCACGGGCTGATCCCCCTGGATGCTGTGCCCGGCACCGCTCGACCCTGACCACCTGGTCGGCGGGTCGGCGGCGGCGGAACTCGGCCTCGTCGGCGTCGTCGACCACCGGGGAGCAGGTCGCCCCGGACCAGCAGCACCGGCGCGCCGATCGCGCTCGAGGTCGTCCCACATCGAGCCGAAGTCGAGCGAGTCCACGTGGAGGCCGGCGGCGCCCGAGGGCCGGCCCAGCTGATGGCGCCAGGTCCAGGTCCCGTCCTCGCGCTGCACCGCGTTGTGGAGCACGCCGCGGCGCAGCGACGACTCCGACCGGGTGGGGTTGAACTGGATGGTCCGCTCGAGGATCTCGTCGAAGGAGGCGAAGCTCTCCGGTCCGGCCAGAAAGGCGGCGATGTCCGAGCTCTTCTTGTGATCGACCCCCGGGGTGATGTCGACCAGGGCCAGGCGCTCGCACCAGCTCGGGATGCCGGGTGGCCAGGGCGATCGAGGTCATCCCGCCGAGCGACATCCCCACCACCGATCGGGCGGCGGGGGCCAGCTCGGCGACCGCGGCGGCCACGTCGTCGGCCATGGCCCCCGGGTCGAGGGCCCGGGCGTCGCCGGGCCAGTCCGAGTGGCCGTGCCCGGGCAGGTCGACGGCGACCAGCGGCCGGCCGAGGGCCAGGGCCACCGTGTCCCAGGTGTGGGCGTTCTGGCCACCACCGTGGAGGAACACCAGCTCGGCGGGCGCGGTGCCCCACACCAGGGCGCTCACCCGCCGACCGGCGGCCACCTCCACCGACTGGCGCCGCACGGCGGGCGGGCCGTTCCAGGGCAGGCCGGCTTCCGTGGCGTTCTCCTCGAAGAGGGAGAACTCGTCGTAGGTCTCGCCGGCGGCAGCGCTCATGCCGATGCTCCCGCGCCGGGGCCCGAGCGAATTCGGCGACCAGCTCGGCGAGCGTCTCCGTCGGCCATCGGGTACGGCGTGTAGAAGCCCACCCGGTCGACCAGACCGCCGAACCGGTCGACGATCTCGGTGGCCACCTCGGTCGGTGATCCCACCGCGGCCAAGGTGGCCAGCATGGTGTCGTCGATCATCCCCGGCATCTCCTCCCAACGGCCCGACTTGGACAGCGTGTTGAGCTCGGGCTGGAGGTCCCCCCACCCCTCCACCTCCAGCACCGGGCCGGTAGGCCGGGGTGGAGGCGTAGAAGGAGAGCAGCCACCGGCCGGCCGAGCCGGGCCGTCTCCATCTCGGCCTCGTCCCGTCCGCAGCACACGATGACCTCCCGGTCACCGTCAGCTCCGCCCGCTTCCGGCCGGCCCGGGCCAGCCCCTCGTCGATGGCCGGCAGGGTCCGTAGGCGGAAGTGCTGCGCCGGTGTTGAACGGCATGACCAGCAGCCCGTCGGCCACCTCGGCGGCCAGGCGCACCATCTGGGGCCCGAGGCCACCGATGGCGATGGGCGGCATGCCGAAGGGGTGGGGCCCGGGATTGAACAGTCGGCGGCATCAGGGTGTGGGAGCTGAACTCGCCCCGGAAGTCGAGCCGCTCGCCGGTCTCCCAGCGTGGCGAAGATGGCCCGCAGGGCGGCCGACCAGCTCGCGCATGCGGGCGATGGGCCGGTCGAAGGAGGCGCCGTAGCGCTTCTCCACCTGGGCCCGGATCTGCGACCCGAGGCCCAGGGTGAACCGCCCCTGCGGACAGCAGCTGGAGGTCGTAGGCCTGGTGGGCCAGCTGGACCGGGTTGCGGGGGAAGGCGATGGCCACGTTGGTGGCCAGCTCGAGCGACGGTGGTGGCCCCGGCGGCCACGACCAGCGGTGTGAACACGTCGTGGGGGCCCTCGAAGGTGAAGGCGCCGTCCACGCCGAGCTCCTCGAGGCGGCGGGCGTGGTCCGGCGGCCTCCTCCAGCCCGGACAGCATGGGTGTCGATCTTCACGGGCGACCATGCGTCCCACCCGGCCGGGCCGGCTCCGTCGTGCACGATCCGGCACCGTCGGACTCCGAGCACTCGTGGACGCATCGGGTGCCGAGCGCGGTGCCACACTGGGGCCATGGCACCCACCATCTGCACCCCGGACGAGGCCGCCGCCCTGATCCGGCACCCGCGACTCCATCGGGTTCGGGCTCGGGCCCGGCCAATCCCGGACGCCTTCTTCACCGCCCTCGGCGAGCGGGACGACTGGGAGGACCTCCGCTTCGGCGGGGCCCTCCTCCTCGGGCTACTACACCGTGCTCGCCCAGCCCACGCGTCTCCTACCGGTGCGGGTTCTTCGGGCCCGGCCGAGCGGATCATGCTGGCCCAGGGGGCCAACATCGAGCTGGTGCCGGGGGGTTCCGCCAGTTCGCCCCCATCCTCCGCCGCTTCGCCCCGCGGGTGATGACGGCCCAGGCCGCCCCGCCCGGCCGGGACGGGACCGTCAACCTCTCCCTCCACCTCGGGCGCCACCTACGACGAGCTGGTGCATGGCCGGACGCGACCCCGACCGGCTGCTGGTGGTCGAGGTCAACCCCAACCTGCCCCGGACCTGCTCGCTGGCCCCCGAGTACACCAACACCCTCCCGCTCGACCTCGTCGACGTGCTGGTCGAGGCCGACGGCGCGCCCTACGCCCTGCGCCCAGCCCCGCCCGACGACATCGACGGGGCCATCGCCGAGCAGGCCCGGTCGTTCATCGCCGACGGCGCCACCCTCCAGATCGGCATCGGCGCCGTGCCCAACATGGTGGCGTCCAAGCTGGCCGCGGGCCCGGGGGCTCCTACGGCATCCACAGCGAGATGTTCACCGACGGCCTGATGCGGCTCCACCAGGCGGGCAAGGTCACCAACGACGCCAAGGGCCTGTTCGACGGGGTGTCGGTCACCACCTTCGCCCTCGGCTCCTCCGAGCTCTACCGCTGGCTGGACGGCAACGAGCAGGTGGCCTTCGTGCCCGGTGCAGGTGGTCAACGACCCCACCGTCATCGCCCGCAACCACTCCTTCGTCTCGATCAACGGCGCGCTCGAGCGTCGACCTCTACGGCCAGGTGGTGGCCGACAACATCGACGGCAAGCAGATCTCCGGGGTCGGCGGCCACGAGGACTTCGTGGCCGGCGCCGAGACTGCGCATCGACGACCACTCGCTGATCTGCCTGCGCTCGACGGCGGTGGCCAACGGCGTCACCCGGTCGCGCATCGTGCCCGTGCTGCCGGAGGGATCGGTGGTCTCGACCCCCCGCCACCACACCGGCGTGGTCGATCACCGAGTACGGCGCCGCCGACCTGTCCGGGCCTCACCGTGCGGGAGCGGGCCGCCGCCCTGGCCGAGATCGCCCACCCCGACTTCCGGGACGAGCTGCCGAGCGCGGCCGACCACCCTCGGGCCGGCACTGACCGGATGGACCGACCCGGACGACGACCGGCCGGCCGCCCTGACGCTGGCCACCTTCAACGTCCACATGGGGGTCGACGGGTGGGGACGGCCCTTCGACGTGGTCGGCGGAGTGCCGGCCGCTCGACGCCGACGTGCTGGTCCTGCAGGAGTCGTGGACCCCCGACGGCGGCGGCCCCGAGCACGGCCGCCGCAGTGGCCGACGGCCCTCGGCTACGCAGGTCGTGGCCGAGGTCGGGCTGGCCCATGGCCGCCTGTTCTCGCCCGCCTGACCCAGCCGATCGACCGCTGGGGTCGCCGTCGCCGGGCCAGATCCGCAAGGCGCTCCGCCTCGACGACGAGCGCTGGGCCTCGGCCCGGCCCGGCCGACCGCCCCTTCGTGGCCGGGCACTGGGGCGTGGCCCTGCTGGCCCGGGTGCCGGTCCGCGACGTCGCGGTCATCCCCCTCGGCAAGCTGCGGCGGGACCCGGCCCGCCGGGCGGTGATCGGCTGCACGGTCGACCTCGGCGGCCGTGAGACCTCGTCATCTTCGGCACCCACATGTCCCACATCACCCACGGGTCGCACGCCCAGTACCGCCGCCTGGCGCGCCTGCTGCCCCCGCGTCGACACGGCCGCCGTGCTGGCCGGCGACATGAACATGTGGGGTCCGCCGGTCAGCTCCTTCTTCCGGGGCTGGCGGCGGGCCGTCGTCGGGCGGACCTGGCCCGCCCGCCGGCCCCACAGCCAGCTCGACCACGTGCTGGCCACCCCGCCGGTGTCGGTGGTCGAGCGCCCGGGTGGCCGAGCTCGCCGGCTCCGACCACCGCCCGGTGGTGGTCACCCTGGCCGCTGGCCGTGAGCGACGGTCGAGACCGTGGCGCCCCGCGCGGCCGGGTAGCGTCGATCCATGACCGACCCGCTGGACCGACTTCGAGCGGTCCACCTTCACCGCCGAGGGCGAGACCCGGGCCGTCTACCGGACCGGGATCGGGCCCGGCGGTCATCGTGATCAGCGAGATGCCCGGGATCACCCCGCGCGTGGCCGAGTTCGGCCGCATGGTGGCCGGCGGCCGGGCTCACCGCGGTGATGCCCCACCTGTTCGGCGACGACGGCCGGGCCCCCACGCCCGGCTACGCCATCGGGCTCGTTCGCCCGGGCCTGCGTCGCCAAGGAGTTCACGGTGCTGGCCCTCGGCCGGACCAGCCCGATCATCAGCTGGCTGCGGGCCCTGGCCCGCGACGAGCACCAGCGGTGCGGTGGGCCCGGGGTGGGGGCGGTGGGCATGTGCTTCACCGGCGGGTTCGCCCTGGCCATGATGGTCGACGACGTGGTGGTGGCGCCGGTGCTGAGCCAGCCGTCCCTCCCCTTCCCGATCACCAGGGCCCGACGCAGCGGGACGTCGGGCTCTCCGACGCCGACCTGGCCCGGGTGCGAGGAGCGGGCGGCGGCCGGCGCCTGCGTGCTCGGGCTCCGCTTCACCGGCGACAGGATCAGCCCGCCCGAGCGGTTCGAGCACCTCCGCGAGCTGCTCGGCGACGCCTTCATCGGCGTCGAGCTCGACTCGTCGCCCGGCAACCCGCACGGGCACAAGAAGACGGCCCACTCGGTGCTCACCGAGGACCTCGACGACCGACCGGGCACCCCGACCCGGGCCGCCCTCGACCAGGTCCTGACGTTCTTCACCGAGCGCCTCGCCGGGTGAGCGGCCCTGGCCGAGGCATGGCGGGCCCGCGGGACGGATCCGCGGGTGCTGCTGTGGCCGCCGACATCTTCACCGTCGACATCCCCGCCGGCGGTCCCGAGCTCGAGCCGCCGCTGCTCGTCCTGCACGGCTTCCCCTCCTCGTCGTTCGACTTCCACCGGGTGGTCGACCGGCTGGCCACCCACCGCCGGGTGCTCCTGTTCGACATGCTCGGCTACGGGCTGTCGGAGAAGCCGGACCTCGCCTACACCGTTCGCCCTGCAGGCCGACATCGCCATGGCCTTCGTCGGCCGAGCTCGGCGTGGACCGGCTCGGGCCTGCTGACCCACGACGTGGGCGACACGCGTCGGGGGCGAGCTGCTGGCCCGCCAGCTCGAGGGGCGCTGGCCGGTGGAGATCACCGATCGGGCCCTGACCAACGGCAGCATCTACATCGACCTGGCCCAGCTCAGCGAGGGCCAGCGCTTCCTGCTCGACCTGCCCGACGAGCGGCTGCCCGAGGGCACCGCCCTCGACCGGGCCACGGTGATGGCCGGGGTGACGGCCACCTTCAGCCCGGCCACCGCCGTCGACCCCGACGAGACTCGCCGCCCAGTGGCGAGATGATCGCCCATCTCGACGGGCAGCTCCTCCTGCCCCGGCTCATCCGCTACGTCGAGGAGCGCCGGACGCAACGAGGCGCGGTTCACCGGCGCCATCGAACGACACCCGTCCCCCCTGGCGGTGGTGTGGGGACGGGACGACCCCATCGCCGTGCCGGCCATGACCGATCGTCTCTGGCCGGCCCGGCCGGACGATGCCCGGCTCCGGCTGCTGGACGGGGTCGGGCACTACCCGATGGTGGAGGCCCCCGACCGGTTCCTCGAGGCGCTGTCCGAGCCGGAGTGAGCACCGCCCGCCAGGCCGCCCCGGTGGGCGCGGGACGGTCAGGCCGTGGCGATCATCTCACCGTGGAGCGGCGACGAACCAGCCGTCCGGCGACGCCGCCCACCGGCGCCAGGCGGCGGCGAACGACACCAGGTCGGCCGCGGTGGCGATGCCACGGTCCACCAGCTGCTCGGCCAGCGCCGACTGGGTGAACCGGTCGGCCCACAGGCCGCCCCACCACGGCCCGGTCCTCCGGGGTGGCGAAGCACCAGGTCGAGGCGGACGGCGACCACCGACGGTGAACCCGGCCGCGTGGGCCCAGCGCCAGCAGCCGGCGGCCGGCGTCCCAGTTGGCCCCGTTGGGCCGGGTCAGCTCGCCGTAGGCGGCGATGGCCCGGTCGAGTTCGGGGTCGTCGGGGAAGTACCGGAAGCCCGGGTAGTCCCTGTCCCGGGCGGCCACCATGCCTCCCGGGCCGGCACACCCGTCGCATCTCGACCAGCGCGGCCACCGGATCGCCGACGTGCTGGAGGACCTGGTGGGCGTGGACCACATCGAAGGTGCCGTCGGCGAACCGGAGATCGAAGACGGTGCCCGGTCTCGAAGGAGAGGGAGGCGGAGCCCGGCGTCGGCCGCGTCGGCCCGGGCCTCGGCCGACGATCTCCGTCGGAGGCGTCGACGCCGATCACCCGGCCCGGGGCCGAGCCGGCGGGCCAGGTCGCAGGTGATGGTGCCCGGTCCACAGCCCACGTCGAGCAGGGACATGCCCGCCCGGAGGTGGGGCAGGAGGTAGCCGGCCGAGTTGTCCGCCGTCCGCCAGCGGTGGGAGCGCAGCACGCTGTCGTGGTGGCCGTGGGTGTAGGGGACATCGGTCATCGTCCCAGCATGCGGCTCCCGCTGCCCATTGGCAAACAAGAATCTGGAACCACTGGTATAAGCTTTACCAATGGCAGCACCGGAATGGCTGCGCACCTTCGTGGCCATCTACCGCGACCGGATCGGTCAGCGCCGGGGCCGCCCTGCGGAGCCTGTCCCAACCGGCGGCCAGCCAGCAGCTGCCGTGCCCTCGAGCGCCGGGTCGGGACTCCCGCTGTTCGTCCGGACCCCCCAGGGCGTCGAGCCCACCCGGCGGGGACGCGAGCTCCACGCCCAGGTGGCCGACTCGCTCGACCGCCTGGAGCCGTGCTGGTCGGCGCTGGACGGAGGGGCGGCTCCGGCCGGACCGCCGGCCATCCGCCTCGGATCCTCGGCCGAGTTCCTCTCCTATGCGGTGGTCCCCCGGCTGGACGCCGGCCGCGCCCGCGCTGGTGGCCAGATTCGGAACCGACGAGGAGCTACATGGACCTGCTCGAGCACGGCGAGCTCGACGTGGCCGTGACCAGCGTCACGCCGGGCCGTCGGTCCCTGGCCGCCACGCCGATCGGCACCAAGCGCTTCGTGCTGGTCGGTCCGCCCGCGGCTGGCGCCCGGACCGCCCGTTCCCGTCGCTGGCCGAGCTGGGCGGCGTGGCTGGTCGGTCAGCCCTGGGTGGCCTACAGCGCCGAGCTGCCGTTGACCCGCCGCTTCTGGCAGTCGGCCCTCGGCCGCCCGTTCCACGGTGACCTCCGCCTGGTCGCCCCCGACCTGCGTGCGGTGGTGGCGGCGGTGGCCCACGGCCTCGGGGTCAGCCTGCTCCCCGAGTTCGCCTGCGCCGACGCACTCGACCAGGGGTCGGTGGTCGAGGTGCACCCGGTGGCCGACGTGGTCCCCGGTGAACCGTGGTTCGCCTGCACCCGCGCTGGCCGACCTCGGATCGGGACCAGGTGACCCGGTTCGTGGCCGAGCTGGCCCCGCCAGGCCAGGGAGATCCCCGACGGGACGGTCAGCCGGTGACGCCGGCAACCGGTCGACCGTCCTCGAGGTAGAAGGGTGGAGGTGGCACCGAGGGCCGGGGCCACCCGGCGGCCCACCGGCCCGCTCAGCAGCCGGTCGGCCTCGTCGGGTTCCGCCCAGCGGTAGTCGCCGATCTCGTCGGCCTGCAGCACGATCCGCCCGCTGGTCGGCCTCGCCATCACACCGCAGTCGAAGAGGAAGCGCAGCCCCCCGGGCTTGCCAGGCTTCGGACGGAGGAAGTCGACACAGACCAACCGGCCCGCGGTCACCGTGAGGCCGGTCTCCTCAAGGACTTCGCGGCGGCACCCCTCCCAGGGGGTCTCCCCGTCGGCCTCGATCTGACCGCCGGGGATGGTCCATCCGGACTTGTAGGTCGGCTTGAGGATGAGAATCCGGCCCCTCCCGTCCCGGATCAAGGCGCCGGCTGACGCCGGAATCCGCGGGAGGTCGAAGTCGGGCACCACTCCATCATCACCGATTTCCGCATTTCGAGGGCGCCGCCACCTGACCTCGACCGGAAGGAGCCGGGCGGCCCTACACCCGGGCCATGTTGTCGAAACGGGCGTGGTGGCCGATGAAGGCCAGTCGGGTCAGGCCGGTCGGTCCATTGCGGTGCTTGGCCACGATGATCTCCGCCGTCCCCTGGGTTTCGGTCGACTCGGGGTTGTAGATCTCGTCCCGATAGATGAACATCACCACGTCGGAGTCCTGTTCGATGGAGCCTGACTCCCGCAGGTCGGCCAGCATCGGGCGCTTGTCCTGTCGGCTCTCCAACCCTCGTGGACAGCTGGGACAGCGCCACCACCGGAACCTCGAGCTCGCGGGCCAGGATCTTGAGACCACGGCTGATCTCGGACACCTCGACCTGGCGATTCTCCGCCGCGTGCCGTCCGGTCATCAGCTGGAGGTAGTCGACGACGACCAGTCCCAGACCCTCCCGGCTCTTGAGCCGACGGGCCCGGGCCCGGATGTCCATCACCGTGACGTTGGGGTTGTCGTCGATGAAGATGGGTGCCTCGCTCATCCGACTGATGGCGTTGCCGATCTTCGCCCAATCGGACTCGAGCAGCTTGCCGGTCCGCATCCGGTTGGCGTCGACCCGGGCCTCGGAGCAGAGCAGTCGCTGGGTGAGCTCCATGATGGCTCATCTCCAAGGAGAACAGCAGCATCGGCTCGTTCAACTTGATGCCGGCATGGGCCACCATGCCGAGGGCGAAGGCGGTCTTGCCCATGGCGGGGCGGGCCCCCACCACGATGAGATTGGACGGCTGCAACCCGGCCAGCTGCTCGTCGAGATCGGTGTAGCCGGTGGCCAGGCCGGTGATCGAGTCTCCCCTGGTCGTAGAGTCGCTGGAGATGGTCGAGGCCCTGACCGAGCAGGTCGCGCAGCGGGGTCATCGAGTCGACCACCCGGCGCTGGGCCACGTCGAAGACCAGGCTCTCGGCCTCGGTCGAGCACCTGGGAGACATCCTCGGGGAGGCTGTAGCCGAGCTCGGTGATCTCGCCGGCCACCGACACCAGTCGGCGCAGCAGGGCCAGCTCCTCGATGATCTCGGGCGTAGTACTCGGCGTTTCCGATCGACGGCGTGTTCGCCTGCAAGGAGACGAACACCGAGGGATCGCCGATGGTCTCGAGCAAGCCCGCGGCGCCGGAGCTCCTCGGTGACCGTCACCCAGTCGGCCGGCTCACCTTGGCTGAACAGGGAGGTGATGGCAGCGAAGATGTGGCCGTGGGACGACTTGTAGAAGTCCTCGGGATTGCAGATCTCCATGGCCGAGGCGATGGCGTCCCGGGACAGGAGCATGGCGCCGAGCAGCGACTCCTCGGCCTCGAGATTGTGGGGAGGAACCCGGCCGGCAGAAGCCCCGTTGCCCCCCATGGGGGCGATCAGGCGTCGGGGTCGCGTGTCGTCGAGGGCCTGAACCATTGTCCCTCAACCCTCGCCGAGTTGGCCTGTGGAACGTAAGGGTCTCTTCTTGGGGAAATAGCCGTGCCCGGGTGTGGACGACACGTGGACAACCTGGGCTCGACTGCGGACACCGCACGCCATGGAGCCATCATCCCCGGCGGTTGTGACGCTCCGGTGGATCCTGCTCGGTCAGCCTTCGGCGACCCGCTATTCGGTCAGCCTTCGGCGACCCGCTATTCGGTCAGCCTTCGGCGACCCGCTATTCGGTCAGCCTTCGGCGACCCGCTATCCGGTCAGCCTTCGGCGACCACGTATTCGGTCAGCCTTCGGCGACCACGTGCACGGTCAGTTCGAAGACCACGCCGCCCACCAGCTCCACCCGCACACTGTGCTCGCCCACCGTCTTGATCGGCTCATCGAGGACGATGTCCTTGCGATCGATCACCGCGCCGGTCTGCAGTTCGACCTGCCGGATGATGTCGGCTGCCGACACCGACCCGAACAGGCGCTCGCCGGCGGTCCGGGCCGACAGCGTGATCGGGGTCCCCACCAGTGCGCGGGCCACCGTCTCGGACGACTCGTGGTCCCGCGGCATCGCGCAGGTCTCGGGACCGCCGCATGGCGGCGGCCTGGCTCTCCAGGCCGGGTGTGGCGACGATGGCCTTCCCCGCCGGGAGCAGGTGATTGCGGGCGAACCCGCCGGACACATCGATGATGTCCCCACGCTTTCCCACTCCATCGATGTCGCTGCGAAGCAGGACCTTCATCTCAGGCCTCGCCTTCGACGACAACGGCCTCGTCCACTACGAGCTCGGTCAGGGAGCCGTCACCCGTGCCGGTGACCTCGAGGACCTCTTCGATCTCCTCGACCACCTCGACCACCTGGCGTGGCGCATCGTCTGCCAACGCCGTCGAGGTGGCGTCAGCCGACAGCGAACGCTCCTCGTCACGGGGCCGGCGACCTCCGGAACCACCCTGGCCGCCGTAACCGCCCTCACGGCCGCCGCGGCCGCCGCCGCGGCCACCGGGACGCTCGGTCGTCGTCCGCTGGGTATAGGGAAGCAAGACCAACTCGCGGGCGGTCTTGATGGCGATGGCCACGTCCCGCTGGTGCTGGGTGCAGTTTCCGGACACCCGACGGGCCCGGATCTTGCCCCGGTCACTCATGTACTTGCGCAGCATGCCGACGTCCTTGTAATCGACCCACTCCACCCGGTCCTTGCACAGGGCACAGGGCTTCTTCTTGATCCGACGTCCGGTGTCCTTGGGGGATCGACGGGCGGTACCGCCACGATCGTTGTTCCGTGCCATGACTAGAAGGGCTCCTCGCTGTATCCATATCCCGCTGCTTCGCCGCCGCCACCACCGCTGCTGCTGCTGGCTGCGGGCCCGGGCCGGCCGCCGCCGCCCTGGCTTCCACCGTCGGCCGGTCCCCGGCGCTCGTTCTTGGTCACCTGGGCAGTGGCCCAGCGGATGCTCGGGCCGATCTCGTCGGCCACCACCTCGACCTTGCTCCGCTTGTCGCCGTCCGGAGTCTCCCAACTGCGCTGCTCGAGGCGGCCGGTCACGATCACCCGGGCCCCCCGGCTCAGGCTCTCGGCGGTGTTCTCCGCCATCTCACGCCAGCACACCACGTCGAAGAACGAGGTGGCCTCCTCCCACTCCTGGGTCTGGCGGTTCTGCCACCGCCGATTGACGGCGAGACCGAAGCTCGAGGTGGCTTGGCCGGTGTTGGTGAAGCGAAGCTCGGGGTCACGGGTGATGTTGCCCACCAGGGTGACGTTGTTGCCGTTGGCCATGGCTCAGTGCTCCTCACTGCTCGTGGCCGCAGCCGCGGCCCGTCGTCCTGCCACCTTGTCCGGAAGCCGCATCACCTTGTGACGGAGCACCTCGTCGGCCAGCACCAGGACCCGCTCCATGTCGGCCACCGCCGGGGGCTCGGCGGTGAGCTCGATGACCACGTAGTAGCCCTCCCGCTTGTGCTGGAGCTCATAGGCGAAGGTCCGCCGCCCCCAACGCTCCACACGCCCGGGGTTCCCACCCTTGGCTCTCAGGGCGTCGAGGGCTCGATCGAGAACCCCGTCGACGGCCGCCTCGTCGGCGCCCGTATCGAAAATGACCATGGCTTCGTAGGGCCGCACGTGCGGCTCACCTCCCTCTGGACCGGGCACACTGGCACCCGAGCCCCACGGCGTGGGGCAGGTCGGAACTGGGTGGCCACCCGCAGGTGGCCAGAACAACCGCACTACCCTACCGGCAAACCACCGCTCCCTCGAACCGGCCGATCGGTGCGCTGGTTAGTGATACACCTCGGCGTCGGCCGGGAATCCCCCCGAGCGCACATCGGCGGCGTAGGCGGCCACCGCGGCGGTGGCCGCCGTCCCCAACTCCGGCGTACCGGCGGACGAACTTGGGGGCACGGGCGTTGAATCCGAGCAGATCGTGGAAGACGAGCACCTGCCCGTCACAGGCGGGCCCGGCTCCGATGCCGATGGTGGGCACATCGATCGACTCGGTGATCGCCGCCCCCACCGCCTCGGGCACGCCTTCGAGCACCACCGCGAAGCAGCCGGCGGCGACCAGGGCCTTGGCGTCGACGGCCAGGGCATGGGCGGTGGCGTCATCCCGACCCTGGACCCGGTACCCGCCCATGGCGTTCACCGACTGCGGGGTGAGGCCGAGGTGTCCCATCACCGGGATCTCGGCATCCACCAGCGCCTCGATCATCGGGACCCGGGTGGCCCCGCCCTCCAGCTTCACCGACTGGGCCCCGGCCCGGATGAGGGCGGCTCCGTTTCGAACGGTGTCCACCCGATCGAGGTGGTAGCTCATCCAGGGCAGGTCGGCCACGATCAGGGGCTTCGGCTTGGCCCGGGCCACCGCCGCGGTGTGGTGGACCATGTCCTCCACCGTCACCTGGAGGGTGTCCTCGTAGCCGAGCACGTTGTTGGCCACCGAGTCGCCGACCAGGATGAGGTCGACGCCGGCGGCGTCAGCGATGCGTGCGCCGGGGGCGTCGTAGGCGGTGACCATCACCAGCGGGGGGTGCCCGTCACGGCGTTTGGTGGCGCGAACGACGGGCACGGTGATCGGCGTTGGCCGCGGGTCGGGCATGGCAATCCTCCTGGTCGACCGTCCAGCGCCTCTGGCTGCCGGCGGCATGTGGCGGTGGCGTTCGCCACCGCGGAGCACTACGTACTACCGGCTCCCAGCGTAGCGGGCGCCGGGGTGGCTCAGGCCTCGGCCGGCGCCTGCTCGCCCCGCGGCAAGGGATCGGCTCCCATCGCACCCGGGTCGATGGTCGCCGCCGGGTCGGCCTGCAGGCCCCGCTCGAGCCCGAACAGGCCGACCACCGCGGCGACCGCCATGACCAGGGCCATCCCGAAGAGGACCGACCGGGTGGCGTAGGCGAAGTCGAGCTGCACGAAGTGGGGGATCGACTGGGTGCTCCCACCCCCGCCCTGGGACTGCTGGGCGAAGGTGGCCGCCTTGCTGGCCGCTTGACCGGCGGGCAGGCCCAACTTCTCGAACGACGTGGCCAGATGGGATTTGAACTGGGAGACGAGGACGGTGCCCAAGATGGCCAGTCCCAGGCTGGCGGCGTAGTTCCGCACGGTCTGGGTGATCCCGGTGGCCTCCCCGTAGGACAGGCGCGAGGCCCGGTTGACCGCGTCGGTGCTCGCCGGACCCAGCATCATCCCCATCCCGGCACCGGCGAGGACGATGTACCACTGCTGCGAGTGGAAGCTGAGTTGGGTGACTTTTTCGGCCCACAGGTAGAAGCCCACCGCGGCCACCGCGCAGCCGAGGACCACCGGGCGCTTGGCTCCGGCTCTGTCCAGCATGCGCCCGCCGATCTGGGCGGCCACCACGAAGCCGATGAAGAAGTACAAAAGGAACAGACCGGCCTCCGAGGCCGACTTGCCCAGGGAGATCTGGGCGTACTCGCTGGCGAAGAAGAACACCGGGATGAAGGCCAGCATGGAGACCCCGAGGACGATGTTCTCCACCAGGAACGCCCGGATCCGGAAGATCCGCACCTCCATCAGTGGTGACCGGGTGCGGAGCTCGACGAAGTAGAAGACGATCAGCAGGACCAGACCACCGGCGATGCACAGCCCGATGGCCGGGTTGCTCCACCCCCAGTTGGACGCCTGTTGGAAGCCGAACACGCTGAGGGCCACGCCGGAGGCGATCAGGGCCAGGCCCCGGTAGTCCATCTTGGCCGCCTTGTAGGCCGTGGTCGGCTTGGCGATGGCGATCAGCACCAGGGCGATGACGGCGACCGGGATGTTCACCCAGAAGATCGCCCGCCAGGTCCACTGGGTGAGATAGCCGCCCAGGATGGGGCCGATAGCGGTGAGGCCGCCGGCGATGCCGAAGAAGGCGGCCAGGGCCTTGCCCCGCTCCCGCAGCGGGAATGTCTGCACCACGATGGCCAGTGCGGCCGGGAACATGATCGCCCCGCCGGCCCCCTGGATCACCCGGAAGGTCACGATCCACGCCTCGGCCAGGCTGCCCTTGGGGGTGAGCCCACACATGGTGGAGGCGCCGGCGAAGATGATGACGCCCAGGACCACCATCCGGCGGTGTCCCACGGTGTCGGCCAACCGTCCGCCGAAGGCGAAGAGCGCGGCCAGCGAGAGCAGGTAGGCGTTGACCGCCCACTGCACGCCGGTGGCGGTCAGGCCCAGCTCCCGCTGGATCTCGGGCACGGCGATGGAGACGATGGTCTGATCGATGAAGGTCATCGAGACGGCGAAGATCATCGCCGCCAGAATCAGGTTCTTCGACCCGCCGACGGTGGAGCCGGTGCTGGTGGTGGACATCGTCAATTGCCTCCGGTGCGCCCATCGGTCTCGCCCGCCAGGCGATCACATTAGCGGGAGCACTTCGGCGGGTCCCGGGACCGAAGGCGTCACCAGGGTCCCCGGCCATTGGTGGTCGCTCGGTGATGACGGTCACACCGCAGCGTCCGTCCGCCGGGCCTCGGACGGCGCCCTACAGTCTGGCCATGGCTCCCGATCGCTTCCTCGGACGAACTGCCCTGGTCACCGGCGGGGCATCGGGCATCGGGCGGGCCACGGCCATCCGTCTGGCCGCCGAGGGGGCAGCCGTGGTGGCTGTCGACGTCAACCGGGAATTGCTCGCCGCGCTGGCCGAGGAGAAGCACGGGGGCAGCGGGTCCCTCTCCGCCCTGGTCGGCGACGTGAGCTCGGAGGCCGGGGTCGAGCAACTGGTCTCCGAGTCGGTGGAGCGTCTCGGATCACTCGACGTGGTGGTCAACGTGGCCGGGGTGCTCTCGTTCTCGCACACCCACGAGCAGTCGCTCGACGAATGGAGCCGGCTGGTCGCCGTCAACCTCACCGGTACGTTCCTCGTCTGCCGCCAGGCCCTCCCCCACCTAGTGGCCAGCCGCGGCACCATCGTGAACCTGGCCTCGACCGCCGCCCACAAGGGCCAGCCCTGGGCGTCGGCCTACGCCGCCACCAAAGGGGGTGTTCTCGCCTTCAGCCGGGCATTGGCCGTCGAGTACGCCGGCGCCGGCGTGCGGGTGAACAGCATCAGCCCCGGTGCCATCGACACGCCGATCACTGCCGCCTTCCACCTGCCAGAGGGTGCCGACATCAAGCTGCTCAGCCGGGTGACCCCGCTCGGCGACTTCGGCACCCCCCAGGGGATCGCCGCCGCCATCGCCTTCGTCGCTTCCGACGAGGCCTCCCACATGAACGGCGCCGACATCCTCATCGACGGCGCCACCCTGGCCTGATCGGACCGCCGCCCGGGCGTCGCCGAATCTGGGAGCGCACGGGCGGGAAGGTCAGCCGAGGGTCGAGCGCCCCCCGGTGGCCCACCAGTCGGCGGTCAGCTTGAGACCGTCGATCGACGAGCGGGGCATCAGCTCCTCGTAGGTGCGCTGGTACCCGGTGTGCTCGATGAGCCAGGTGTCCCCGACCTTCACGTAGCGGTCGGTGTAGAACGCGGCACCTTGCACGTTGATCCCGAGGTCGGTGAGGATCACCACGTCCTCGAGGGCCCAGACCCCGGTGGCCGCGGCGGCGTCGACCAGGTCGATCTCGGGATGGTGGCAACGGTGGCTGCTCAACATGGTTGTCGCACCCATCGAGGTGCGGAGGAACTCCATGATGGCGTCGCGCCCGTCGAACTCATAGAGACCGCCCCCGTACCGGGCGGTGGCGTCCGGGGTGAAGCAGGTCTCCATCACGTCCCAGAGCTTCTGGTCCAGGCACCGCAGATAGCGGTACTTCAACCGCTTGATCAGCTCGATCTCGACCAGGTCATCAGGCGTCATCGTCACTCCTTCGGGCGTCGGGTCCTCCGAACCGTACTGAACCCGCCACTACCGGATGGTTCCCACCCCGGGGACGAGCGGGAGGTCGAGGGCGGTGACCCATCCCGGCGGGAGGTCGTTGACGGCGGGGACCGCGTTGAGGGCGCGGAGCCCGGTGGCCAGGCACCCGGCGGCGGCCGCGTCCCGACCGGACCCGTCGGTGAAGCGGAAGGCGGTCTCCTGCATGATCGACGGGGTTCCCTCGATCTCGACCCGGTAGACATCATCGCGGGTGCCCCGCGGCCAGTCGGGGGCGGCGTCGTTGCCCACCCGGTTCACGTGCTCGAGGCAGATGCGGGGCTCCCCTGGAGGATCCCGTTGATGGTGAAGCGGATGGCCGCCACCTCACCGGGGTTGATCAGGCCCTTGGCCGTGGTGATCGGCTTGTCGGTGACCCACTTCTCCCAGGTGGTGGTGATCTCGTCGAGGTCCACTCCCACCGCGTGGGCCATCATCGGGACCGTCGCTCCCCACGACATGACCAAGATGTCGGTGTGTTCGAGCAGGGGGATGAACTCGGGGGGGCGCCCGATGCCCATCTCGTCCTCGTAGTCCCCCTCGTAGTTGATGTAGTCGAGGATCTCGAGGGCCCGGACCTGGCGGATCTCGCCGCACAGACCCATCAGTGTCATCGGGAGGAGGTCGTTGGCGAAGCCGGGGTCGATCCCGGTGGTGAAGCAGGACGCGCCACCGAGATTGCACGCCTCGGTGATCGGCTCGATCCACGTCGGCGGGTTCAGTTTCATCCACGGCCACACCCACGGCGTCATCGCCGTCGAGCACACGTCGATGCCGGACCGCAGGAAGGCGCCGATGTCCCGGATGTTCTGGTCGGCGTACTGCGCCGTCGGCCCGAAGTGCACGAGGGCATCGGGCCCCAGCGCCACCAGTGCGTCCACGTCGTCAGTGGCGGCCAGGCCGACCGTCTCCATTCCGCAAATCTCGCCGACGTCGGCGGCGACCTTGTCGGGATTACTCACCCCGACACCCACCAACTCGAAGGCAGGGTGGCGGAGGATTTCGGGTATCACCATCTTCCCCACGAACCCGGTTCCCCAGACCACCACTCGTTTGACGTTGCCGGTCATCGCATCATCTCCCCGGAGTTGACCATCAGGTACTGGCCGGTGACCGCCTTGGAATGATCCGAGGCGAAGAACGCGGCCACGTCGGCCACCTCGCCGTCCTCGGTCATCCGCCGCAAGGGGAACGTGCCCACGATGTCGTCGAGCACCTCCTGGTCGGTGCGGCCCTGGCTGGAGGCGGTGCCGGTGACGTACATCTCGACGTTGGGCCCCCACATCCACGAGGGCACCACCATGTTGCAGCGGATGTTGTCGGGGCCGAGCTCGTCGCACAGGTAGTACATGGTGGAGAGCAGCGCCCCCTTGGACGCGGCATAGCCGCTCTGGGGGAGCGCCGGTTGGAACATGGACTGGGACCCGATGAGCACCACCGAGCCGCTGCCGCTGGCCTTCATCGCCGCCGCCACCGGGCGGATCACGGTGAGGGCACCGATCACGTTGGTCTCGAACGCCTTACGCCAGGCCTCGAACTTGAGGTCGTACAGTCCCCCCCAGACGTTCTCGTAGGCGGCCACCTGGATGAGAGCGTCCACCGAGCCGAACCGGCTCTGGGCCAGGTCGGCCAAGGAGGCGCACGAGGCGGCGTCGGTGATGTCGGTCACGTGGGTGGCCACCCGCTCACCGCTCGGATCGAGCTCCCCGGCGATGGCGGTCAGCTTGTCTGCGGTGCGGGCGGCCAGTACGACGTTGGCCCCGTCGCGCAGGGCGCTGTTCGCACACTCCCGACCGAGTCCCTGGCCAACCCCGGTGATCAGTACCGTCTTGTCCTGGAGGATCATTCCCCTCTTCTAGACGATGGAGCACGGAGCCGCGGCAAAACTGCTCGAGCCGGAGGGGTGGGTGCACGGCTGCCGCAGCACGGCCGGTGGCGGCCCCAGGCCGGCAAAACGCACCATCGTTGGTTACCAAACGCACCGCCGGTGGTTACAGGGTGGCCCGCCCGCGCAACGGCTTTCGGGCCGCCACCTCCACACCGGCGCCCGCCGGATACATCCGGGCCAGGTGGTTCCACGAGCACTCGGTGCACACCTCGATGACGTAGCAGACCACCGGCTCCTTGCGCCGCCAGAAGCGGGTGAGCTCGGTCTGGGTGGCCACACAGCGACCGCCGGAGGGAAGGCGAGCACCGAACACGAAGGTGACCTCGGCCAGATCCGACTCCTCGCAGATCGGGCACTGCTGCCCCATCGGCCGACCCAGGTTCCGAGCCACCCGCAGGAGCTCGGGGTGGGCGTCACAGACATCGAGCCGGGAGAGGCGGCCTTTCCGGTACTCGCTGATCACCGCATTGCGGGCGAGGAGGTACTCGACGCGCCCCCCGGTCGGGGATGTCTGCACGCCCTCGAGCGTTCCGGGTCGGAAACCCACGGTCCCAGGGTAATCCGGTCAGGCGCGTCTTGGCAGCCTTGGAGGCAAACGGGGGCGTTGTCCGATCGACGCCCGACCGACGGCCACCTGGTGGATCGGCGGCGCCTCGAGGCGGCCTCCGGAGCGGACCTGGCGGCCCATTCACCCGCTGGCCCCCGAAGACCGGCCGGAGCGCTGCGGGCCGGCGGACGCCGATGTATTGCATTGATATATCGGATTGATATATCGTCGCGGTGTGCAGTTGGTGACCACCCGTGAGGGGAACGATGCCCGGCCCGCCGAGGCCAGGCCCACCACCCGTCGACACGGGAGGGCCTCCTGATGCTTGACCTGGCCATTTTGGGCCTCCTGCACGAGCAGGAAATGCACGGCTACGAGATCCGCCGGCGCCTGCGTGACGAGTTGGGCCTGTTCGCCAACATCTCCTTCGGATCGCTCTATCCGGCCCTGTCGCGCCTCGAGGCGGCCCGTGCCGTGACCGTCACCGAGTCGTCGGGGTCGGCCGCCACCGGGCCCATCCCCCCCACCGGGTCGCTCAGTGGTGAGCGGGCCGGGCTGCGGGCGCGCCGGGCCGGCACCACGCGAGGCACCAAGCGGTCCCGCAAGGTCTACCGGATCACCGACCACGGTCGGCAACTCTTCGATCAACTCCTCGACGCCGACGAGCCGGCGGGGACCGACGATGCCCGCAGCTTCGGACTTCGGCTGGCCTTCGCCCGACACCTGGCGCCGCAGGCCCGACTGGCCCTGCTCGAGCGCCGTCGGGCCCAACTGACCCGCCGGCTGGCCAGCGATCAACGCCGGGCCGCAGGGGACACGCTCGACGTCTATACCCGCTCCCTGGTGGAGCACAGCACCGAGGCCACCGAGCACGACATCGCCTGGCTCGACCGCCTCATCGAGTTCGAGGGACAGAAACAGACACCATCCCGATCCGAGAATCGCGAGCCCCGAGGTGGGGACGCAGTGACACTAACGAAGGGAACCCGTCAATGAGCACCATCCGAGTAGCCATCGCCGGCGTGGGCAACTGCGCCAGCTCACTCATCCAGGGAGTTGAGTACTACCGCGATGCCGATCCGACCGAAACGGTCCCCGGCCTCATGCATGTGGTGCTCGGTGGCTACCACGTCCGCGACCTCGAGTTCGTCGCCGCCTTCGACGCCGATGCGGCCAAGGTCGGCACCGATCTGGGCAAGGCCATCTTCGCCGGCCAGAACAACACCATCCGCTTCGCCGGGGTGGGCGAATTGGGCGTCACCGTGCAGCGGGGCCCAACGCTCGACGGATTCGGCAAGTACTACCGCGAAACCGTCGAGGAATCCCCGGCCGAGGCCGTCGACGTGGTGTCCGTCCTGAAGAAGTGCGGGGCAGACGTCCTGGTCAGCTACCTGCCTGTCGGCTCCGAGCAGGCGCAGCGCTTCTATGCCGACGCCTGCCTGCAGGCCGGGGTGGGCTTCGTCAACGCCATCCCGGTGTTCATCGCCTCGGACCCCGAGTGGGCCCGCAAGTTCCACGCCGCCGGCCTCCCCATCGTCGGCGACGACATCAAGAGCCAGGTTGGCTCCACCATCGTCCACCGGATCCTGACCAGGCTGTTCGAGGACCGAGGCCTGGCCCTCGACCACACCTACCAGCTCAATGTGGGCGGCAACATGGACTTCAAGAACATGCTCGAGCGGGACCGGCTCGAATCGAAGAAGGTCTCGAAGACCCAAGCGGTGACCAGCCAGATCGAGCACGGGGCGCTGCCCGCCGACGACGTCCACATCGGGCCTTCGGACCACGTGCCCTGGCTCCACGATCGCAAGTGGGCCTACATCAGGATGGAGGGGCGAAACTTCGGCGACGTGCCCCTGAACCTCGAGCTCAAGCTCGAGGTGTGGGACTCCCCCAACTCGGCCGGGGTGATCATCGACGCGGTCCGGTGCGCCAAGCTCGCCCTCGACCGGGGCATCGGCGGGCCCCTGCTCGGGCCCTCGGCCTACTTCATGAAGTCGCCGCCGGTCCAGTACCACGACGACATCTGCCACCAGATGGTCGAGGCCTTCGCCGCCGGGGACCGCGGCCCGGTGTGGCCCGAGGACTGAGCCTCCCGGCCGGCCAGGTCACTACAACTAGCCCGATCAGGACGCCTGGGCCCACCACTCGGCCAGCCGCCTCCGGGCCTCCTTCTCGCCCAACGGCCCCTCCTCCATCCGCAACTCGAGGAGGAAGGCCAAGGCGCGGCCCACGTCGCGTCCGGGCCCGATGCCCAATTCCGCCATGACCTGCGCGCCGTCGAGGTCCGGGCGGATGGCGTCGAGCTCCTCTTGTTGGCGCAACTCGTCGATCCGGGCCTCCAGCTCATCCATGCTCCGGCCCAGCGCCCGGGCCTTGTTCGCGTTGCGGGTGGTGCAGTCGCAACGGGTCAGCTCGTTGAGCTGGTCGAGCAGGGGGCCGGCGTCCCGCACGTAGCGGCGCACGGCCCGGTCGGTCCATCCCAACCGGTAGGTATGGAAGCGGAGGTGCAGATTGACCAGCTCGGTTACCGCCTCCACCTCGTCGTTGGGGTAGCGCAAGGCCTGCATGCGCTGTCGGGTCATGCGGGCCCCGACCACCTCGTGGTGGTGGAAGGTCACCCCCCCGTCGACGTAGGCCCGGGTCTTCGGCTTGCCCACATCATGGAAGAGAGCGGCCAGGCGCAGAATGCGGTCGGGGCTGGTCTTGTCCACCACCGCCAACGTGTGGGCCAACACATCCTTGTGACGATGGATGGGGTCCTGTTCGAGGGCCAGGCCCGGCAGCTCCGGCAGGAACTCGTCGGCCAGGCCGGTGCGGACCACGAACCAGAGGGCCACCGAGGGCACCGGCACCATGACGATCTTGTCGAGCTCGTCGCGGATCCGCTCCGCCGAGACGATGGACAGGCGGTGGTGGCCGGTCCGGACCGCCTCCACCAGCTCGGGTGCCGGCTCCAGATCGAGTTTGGCGATGAACCGGGCTGCCCGCAGCATGCGAAGCGGGTCGTCGGAGAACGACACGTCGGGGTCGAGCGGCGTGCGCAACCGGTGAGCGGACAGATCGGCCAGGCCGTCGAAGGGATCGACCAGCACCAACTCGGGGAGCTGGATGGCCATGGCGTTGACGGTGAAGTCGCGGCGGGCCAGGTCCCCCTCGACGGTGTCACCGAAGGCCACCTCGGGCTTGCGCGAGTCAGGGCGGTAGACCTCGGCTCGGTGGGTGGTGATCTCGTACTTCTGGCCGTCCCGCAGGAACCCGATGGTCCCGAAGCGCTTCCCCTGGGTCCAGACGGCGTCGGCCCAGCCGGATACCACCGCCTCGATGGCGTCCGGTCGGGCATCGGTGGTGAAGTCGAGGTCGCGTTCGCCGTCCCCTGCTGGGGCAACCGGGTCGGCCACGATGGCGTCGCGGACCGATCCCCCCACCAAATAGAGGGAGTGACCGGCCGAACGAAAGCGATCGGAGATCTCGGCGGTGGCCTGCAGCAACGGTTGCAGTCGGTCGGGGAGCACGCCGCCGAGGGTAGTGCGACTGGCGTAGGCTGCCGTCCGTAGTGGATCGGGAACCAGGCAGTCTGCGGCCCAGCGGCAGCCACCCCCGGGGCGGCGTGCCGATCGGAGACGGGGACAGGCCGGCCGTGAAGGCGGGAGAGCGCCGTGATCGGCGGGGATGGTCGACGCGGTGGTCGGCCGCCCCCGAACGCCGCTCGCTCCTGCTCCGCACGTTGGTGATAGCCGGTGTATCGGTCGGCGTATCGGTCGGCGTCTCGGTCGGAATCGGTGTCGGTGTGCTCCCGGGGGTCGCCGCCGCCCTTCCCTCGGCACCGTCGAGTGCCCACCCCCTGGTGGCGTCGTCCACCGCCTCCGGGCCCTTTACCGTGGTGTCCCAGTCGTCGACGGTGTCGCCCAGCCAGCCATTGTTCGACCTCCAACTGCGGGCCAGCGACAGCTCGGTCCCGAGCGCCGACCTGGGGGTCACCATCGCCGTCTACTCGTGTCTCTCCAGCGTGTCGGCGTTCGACCAGTCGGTCTCCGCCCCATCGGGACCGGCGGGGACCCCGATCTCCTCCACTCCGTCGCCGCTGGCCGTCTCCGGGCTCCCGGCGGTGGCCGGCGGCGGGTTCGATCTCTCCGTGCCGGTGGTGGTGGGGCGCGACGACGCCGCCGCCTCCTCGGGTGGTTTCACCATCGACCTCACCTCGGCCAGTGACCAATGTGGCCTCTATCCCTCCGGCGTTTATCCCGTGCGGGTGGAGTTGGTGAACACCGCCGACAAGCAGGTCATCGCCGGCATCACCACCCACCTCGTCTACACCGATGCCACCGCCGGCACCCAGAAGCTGCGGGTGGCCATCGTGCTCCCCGTCCAGGTGGCGCCGGTCCCGGCGACGGCGCCGGCGACGGCACAGCTGTTGGCTCGGCCGGGCGCGGCCCTGGATCCGCCGTCGGCGGTGGCCGTGGCCGGCATGTCGGCGTTGGTGGCGGCCCTGGACTCCCCCACCCACTCCGGCGTGGGCGTCACTCTCGAGGTGAGCCCCCAGACCGTGGCGGCACTGGCCGATTCCGGACACCAGTCGCTGGTCAGCGCCCTGGCTGCCTTGGGGTCCACCCCCTCGGTCCACCAGTTCGCCTCGACCTCGTTCACTCCGGTCAATGCGGCCACGCTGGTCGATGCCGGCCTGAGCAGTGAGCTGGCCGCCCAGGTGTCCCGCGGCACCCAGACCCTCACCGCCACCATCCACCAGCCGTCCGCCACCGGCCCCGGACTCGGGGCCTGGATCACCAACGACGCCCTCGACCCGGGCACGCTCACCCAGCTGTCGTCGGCCGGGTTCAGCCAGGTGATCCTGCCGGCAGGGAGCCTCTCGTCGTCGCCGACCGACGGATCCACCGCCGAGCCCTTCCCCCTGGCCGGCAGCCGCGGCACGACGATGACCGCCATGGCCTCCAGCGGTGACCTGGCCTCCCGCTTCTCCGGCGCGCCGGGCGACCCGGTGCTGGCCGCACACCAGCTGGTGGCCGAGTTGTCCCAGATCTACTACGAGAAGCCCAACGACACCACCCCCCGTGCGGTGGTGGCGGTAGCCCCGAACAGCTGGGCGCCCGATCCCGCCTTCGTCAGCGCCCTGCTGGGTGCGCTGGCCGGCAACCCGATCATCCAGCCGGTTACCACCAGCGGGCTCTTCGACGCCGTCGGCGACCCCATTCCCTGCCGCGTCGGATGCCGGCTGGTCGGCGGGGCCACCGGCACCCAGCTGCCGGTGGCGGCCATCCGGTCCCAGCGCCAACGCGTCAACGGCTTTGCGTCGGCGGCGCCGAGTGCCCGTGACCTGAGCCAGGATCTCGGGGACCTGGTGCTGACCGGCGAGTCGGAGTTGCTGCGCCCGGCGGCGCAGACCCGGGTGCTCGACAACGCCGGTAGTGCCCTGGACGCCCAGCTGACCCAGTTCGCGGTGGGCGACCAGACCATCACCCTCACCTCGAACCGGGCCTCGGTCCCCATCAGCATCGAGTCGTCGGCCTCGTATCCGGTCGTCGCCTCGATGACCCTGACCAGCGATCAGCTGCTGTTCGTGGCCACCCGTACCAACCAGTTGACCGTGCCGATCCCCCTGCATGGCCACACCAACATCGTCGACGTGACCGTCCAGGCACGGGGGTCGGGCGTGTCCAAGGTGGACGTCAGTGTGCGCTCCCCTGTCGGCGGCCTCCAACTGTCGAGCGGCGAGGTCGAGGTGCGTTCCACGGCCACCTCGGTGGTGGGCATCGTCCTCTCCCTCGGCGCGGTGGTGGTGCTGGTGGTGTGGTGGGTCCGAACCTCACGCAAGCGGCGGACCCTTCGGCGGGAGCAGGAGGCTGAGGACGCCGGCACGCCCGCGGGAGTCCGGTGACCGGTATCGAGATCGACGGCCTCCCTCCGGCGCCGGGCGGCGGCCGCCGCCGGCTTGCCGGCGCCACCCTGGGCATGGCCGTCGGCACCACCCTGTCCCGGATCAGCGGGGTGGCCCGCATCATCGCCCAGACCACCGCCCTCGGCGGGGCCGGCTTCGCCGATGGCTACAACCTGGCCAACACCACGCCCAACATCATCACCGACGTGGTCATCGGCGGTGTCCTGTCGGCGACGTTCGTGCCGGTCTTCGTCGACCATCTGTCCACCCGGCGGGGCAAGGAGGCCTGGGAGGCCATTTCGGCCGTGGTGACGGTGACCGTCGCCGTCCTCATCGCCGCCACCGTGGCCTTCTTCCTCCTCACCCCCGAGATCATCCACCTCTACACGGTGAGCAACCACAACCCCGATGTCACCGCCCAGCGGAGCGAGGCCGTGTTCTTCCTCCGTTGGTTCGTCCCCCAGCTCACCTGCTACGGCCTCATCGCCCTGTTCACCGCCCTCCTCAACGCCCGGGGCAAGTTCGCGGCACCGATGTTCGTGCCCATCGCCAACAACCTGGTGGTCATCGCCGTCCTGGTCTGGTTCCACGCCCTGGTCCCCCATCCGAGCCTGGCGTCCATCGACTCCCATCACACCGGCCTGGTCCTGCTCGGCATCGGCACCACCCTCGGCGTCGTCGTCCAGGCCGTCTTGCTGCTCCCGTCGCTGCTACGCGCCGACCTGCACCTCCGGTTCCTGTGGCAGCCGGCCCACGAGGCCATGCGGACCATCACCCGCCTCGCCGGGTGGACCTTCGGGTGGGTGCTCGCCAATCAGGTGGCCCTGGTGGTCATGCTGGCGCTGGCCGACGGGGCCAAGGTGCCCGGTGGCGTCTCGGCCTACACCTACGCCTACACGTTCTTCCAGCTTCCCTACGGCGTGGTGGCCGTCTCGGTGATGAGCGCGGTGACCCCCTCCTTGGCCGCCCGCTGGGCACTCCGCGACATGGTGGCCTTCCGCCATCGCATGGCCTTCGGCCTGCGCGGGATCCTGGCCATCATCATCCCCTCGGCGGTGGGCATGGTGATCCTGGCCCACCCGCTGATCGATCTGGTCCTGGCCCACGGGGCCGAGACCACCGCCAGCGCCGACACCACGGCGGCCACCCTGGCCATGTTCTCGTTGGGGCTCCCCGGTTTCTGCACTTTCTTGTACATGATCCGGGTCTTTCAGGCCATGCAGGACACCCGGACCGCCTTCCGCCTCTACCTGGTCGAGAACGGGATCAACATCATCGCCGGCGTGCTGCTGGTCGGCCCCCTCGGCGTCCGCGGCCTGGCCCTGTCCGTGTCCATCGCCTACACCCTGGCCGCCATCCTGGCCCTGTCCGTCGTCCGCCAGCGGGTCGGTGGGTTGGGCGGTGACGACCTGACCACGCCGGTCAAGCGGGTGGTGAGTGCCACCGCGGTGATGGCCGTGGCCACGGTGCTCGCCCTGAGTGTGTCCGGTGCGCAGTCGGGCCTCGCCCTGTTGGGCCGGGTGGTGCTGGCGGTGGTGGTCGGTGTCGTCGCCTACGTGGCCACCGCGGCCGCGTTGGGGGCGCGTCCAGGCCCGGCGCGCCATCGACGACCGAGCCCTCCAGGCCGCCTCCCGCCGGGAGGTCGAGGTGGCGTTCAGGGCGCCTGAGGGCGCCGACGACGCCAGCACCTCCGCCGATCGGTTCCGTGGCAGACTCGGTGACCACCCTGGCCCGCAGCCGACACGGCACCTGCGACCGGTGGGCGGAGGAGAGGTGGGCTCGGGGGAGGGCGCCCACCCAGAGGACGATGAGGAGGACTTCGATGGCCCGGATACGGGTGGTGACCGATAGCGCCTGTGACCTCTCGGCCGAGCTGGCTGCGGCGTCGGGCCTGACCATCGTTCCCCTCTCCATCCGCTTCGGCTCCGAGGAGTTCGTGGACGGCTCCACGCTCTCCGCCGATGAGTTCTGGGCCCGCTGTGCGGCCAGCCCGGTGCTCCCCGAGACGTCTGCACCATCTCCCGGCGCGTTCCAGGAGGCCTTCGAGGCGGCTGCCGACGACGGGTATGACGGCGTCCTGTGCATGAACATCTCCTCCGGGGTGTCGGCCACCTACCAGGCCGCGGTCGCCGCGGCCAAGGCCATGGGCGACCGCATCCCGGTCCGTACGGTCGACACGCGCACGATGACCATGGGTCAGGGCCTGATGGCCATGGACGTCGCCGAAATGGCCGCCACCGGGGCGGGCCTCGACGAACTGGCGGCACACACCGAGGAGCTGGTCGGGCGGACCAAGGTGTTCGGCGTGGTGGACACCCTCGAGCACCTCGAGAAGGGCGGTCGCATCGGCGGCGCCCGGGCCCTGCTCGGATCGCTGCTCTCGATCAAACCGGTGGTGACGCTGGTCGACGGCGTCGTCGAGGAGGAGTCGAAGCAACGCACACGTAGTCGTTCGCTCCACTACCTGGCCGACAAGGCCAAGGACTCCCCGCCGATCAGCCGGATGGCTGTGTGCAACGGCGCCGCCACCGACCTCGACGAATTTGTGGCCATGCTCGACGGGGTGAAGAGCGAGCACCCGCTGGTGGTGGTGGACCTCGGCCCGGTGGTCGGCACCCATACCGGCCCGGGGACCATCGGGGTGTGCTTTGTAACGGTGGACTGACCCTGCCACCTACGGCGCGTACCGGCAGGTCGGGCGGGGAGTCCGACTATCCTCCCACCATGGATCCGCAGCCCGACCCACCACTGGCGCACCTTCCGGGCTCCGGAGCACTGCACGATCTACCCACCCGGGGCACCGACACGGTCGAGGCGTTGGTCACCCTCCTCCGGGACAAGACCGTTCGACCCCTCACCCTGGTCACCCGGGCCATCGTGTTCGGCATCATCGTCTTCGCCGCCAGCGTGGTGACGGTGGTGCTGGTGTCCATCACCTTGATCAGGCTGCTCACCGTCTATGCCTTCGACGGCCGTGTCTGGCTCTCCGACCTGGTGGTCGGCATCGTGTTCGTGGTGGTCGGCCTGGTGGCCTGGTCGCGCCGGCGTGATCCCAGCGCGGGAACAGGGGGCGGGGCATGACCGAGGCCCGCCAGGTGGTGATCGTCGGATCGGGCCCGGCCGGACTGACGGCGGCCATCTACTCCGCCCGGGCACAGCTGTCGCCATTGGTCATCGAAGGCGAGCCGTCGTCGACCAGCGACCAACCCGGTGGCCAGCTGATGCTCACCACCGAAGTGGAGAACTACCCCGGGTTCGTGGACGGAATCATGGGGCCCGAGCTCATGCAGTCGTTCCGGGGGCAGGCCGCCCGATTCGGTGCCGAGTACCTCACCGCCAAGGTGTCCCGGGTCGATCTGTCGCGTAGGCCGTTCGAACTATGGGTGGGCGATCCCGAGACCGAGTCGGCCTCCTACGCGGCCGAAGCGCTGATCATCGCCACCGGAGCCCAGTCGCTGATGCTCAACCTCCCCAATGAGGAGCGGCTCTTGGGCTACGGGGTCTCCACCTGTGCCACCTGCGACGGATTCTTCTTCCGGGAGAAGGAGATCGCGGTGGTCGGCGGGGGCGACTCCGCGCTCGAAGAGGCCCTGTTCCTCACCCGCTTCGCCGACAGGGTGACCGTCATCCACCGGCGCGGCGAGCTGCGTGCGTCCAAAGTGATGCAGCAACGCGCCTTCGCCAACGACAAGATCGCCTTCCGCTGGAACACCTCGGTGATCGACGTGCTCGGAGACACCAAGGTGGCGGGCCTCAGACTGCGTGACAACATCAGCGAGGAGGAGTCCGAGCTCGAGCTGTCCGGGCTCTTCGTGGCCATCGGCCACGAACCCAACACGTCGTTGTTCAAGGGCCAGCTCGAGCTGGAGGACAACGGCTACGTGCGCACCTTCGGTGGGACCCGGACCAACGTCGACGGGGTGTTCGCCTGCGGGGATGTCCAGGACCACCACTACCGACAGGCGATCACCGCTGCCGGATCCGGGTGCATGGCGGCCATCGACGTGGAGCACTGGCTCGAGGACCAGCAATCCGCCACCCGGTGATGCACCACCATCCGACGCCGGACCCACGGTAGGGTCGGGGCGTGGATCTCCTGGCCGTGCCGGCCACCACCGGTGGGAATGCCGGAGGCCTGACCGTGGTTGACATACCGCGTGCCGAGTGATGGACACCAGGCAGGGCCCGCTGGCCGGGCAGGAGGATCGACCGAGATGAGTGAGAAGATCACGACCCTGAGCGACGCTAGCTTTGACGAGCATGTCAAGGCTTCGGACGTTCCCGTGCTGGTGGACTTCTGGGCCGAATGGTGTGGCCCGTGCAAGATGATCGCCCCGGTACTCGAGGAGATCGCGTCCGAGCAGGCGGGCAAGCTCGAAGTGGCCAAGCTCAATATCGACGACAACCTCGACATCACCCGCCGGTTCGACGTGATGAGCATCCCCACCCTCATCTTGTTCAAGGATGGGGAGCCGGCCGTCCGCATCGTGGGTGCCAAGGGCAAGGGCCAACTCCTCCAGGAGCTCTCTCCCCACCTGTAGTCGTGGTCCGGGACCTTCTGGGGCCCCGAGGCAGAGGGTGAGCCAGGGGCCGGAGGTCCGGCTCGGGATCGGCGATCGCGGCCCGGCCGTCCTCGACGTCCAGCAACGCCTCGAGCTGCTCGGCTTCTCGTCCGGCATGGATCCCGAAGGCACCTACAGCGACGGGACCAGGGCCGCCGTCGAGGCCTTCCAGTACCGCCGCGGGCTGCGGATCGACGGCGCCTGTGGACCCCAGACCTGGTCGGCCCTGGTCGAGGCCGGACGCGCCCTCGGCGATCGCTTCCTCTACCGGCGAACCCCCATGCTCCGCGGCGACGACGTGGCCGACCTGCAGCAGCGGTTGAGTGCCCTCGGATTCGATTCGGGACGGGTCGACGGCATCTTCGGCGATCTGACCTCGACCGCCCTCGGAGAGTTCCAGCGCAACGTGGGCCTACCCGTCGACGGTATCGCCGGGGCCTCCACCGTCGCCGAACTGTTGCGGTTCGGCACCCGTCACCACGACACCGAGCTGGTTGCCTCGGTGCGGGACCGTGAGCGTCTTCGTGCCGCACCCCGGACCCTGGCCGGCAGGCGGGTGGCCGTGGGCGAAGAGGGCGGACTGGACGCCACCGTCGCCTCCCTGCGCCGACTCCTGGTCAATTACGGAGCGGTGGTCACCACCCACCATCACCCCGACGGTTCGATCCAGGCCTCGGAGGCAAACGCGGGCGACGCCGAGGTTTACATCGGCCTGCGCCTGGACTCGGCCGAACGACACTGCTCGACCGCCTATTACGGAGGCCAGCGATACACCTCCGAGGGGGGGCGACGGCTGGCCGAGCTGCTGCAGGCGGCGTTGTCATCGTCCCTCGACCTTCCCGATGGGGGCAGCCGGGGGATGTCGCTTCCGGTGCTCCGCGAGACACGGATGCCGGCGGTCATCAGCGAGATCGGCCCGGCCGCCGTAGTCGTCGAGCAGGCGGCGGTGATTGCCCGGTCCATCGTGGAGGCCCTCTCCGAGTGGGTGGACAGCGCCTGGGATTAGTGTCCCCGACCCGTTGTTCGTCGACCTCCACCTCAGACCCAGATGACGTAATCCACAACCTCATGCACAGGTTGTGGATTACGCTCTACCACCGGTTCAGAGATTCTCACCACTCTAGGTGGTCAGATTCACGCCTAATTCTCGTTATGTAAGGTAGTGACCACTCTGCGTGGTCGCGCTCAGGGGACGGTCGATTCGGTCTTGCCCACCATCAACTTGTAGATGCGCTCCAGGTCCTCGAGTGAGCCGAACTCCACCACCACCTTCCCGCGCTTGGAGGTGAGGTCCACCTTTACCCTGGTGTTGAGATGCCCGGACAGCAGTTCCTCGAGCTCGAGGATCCCTGGTGGTGGCAGTCGACGGCCGTCAGTCCGGCCGGCCGGCCGATTTGCCCCCGGCTGCGGTTCTGGCCCCGCGGCCGGGTCGCCAACACTGCTCTCCGACCGCTCACGGACCATCTCCTCGACTGCCCGGACAGTCAGGCCGTCCGAGACCACCGCCTTGGCCACCATCTCTTGATAGCCGCGGTCCGGAGTGCCCAGCAGGGCCCGGGCGTGGCCCGCGGTGATCTGCCCCTCCGCCAGCAGTCGCTGCACGCTGGCGGGCAACTGCAGCAGGCGCAACGTGTTGGTGACCGCCGTCCTGCTCTTCCCCACCCGGGTGGCCACCTGGTCGTGGGTGTAGCCGAACTCCTCGATCAGCTGCTGGTAGGCGGCCGCCTCCTCGAGAACGTTGAGATCCTGGCGATGCAGGTTCTCGACCAGAGCCTGCTCGAGGCTCCGGGTCTCGTCAGAGGTGAGCACCAGGACCGGGATGGTGTGCAGCCCGGCTCGGCGGGCGGCCCGCCAACGACGCTCACCCGCGATCAGCTCGAAGTCGTCCGCCGCCGCCCCCCCGATCTGCCTCACCAGGACCGGCTGGAGGATTCCCAGCTCCTTGATGGAGGCGGTCAGCGAGGACATGGTGTCCTCGTCGAAGTTGACCCGGGGCTGGCGGGGGTTGGGTTTGATGCTGCCGATGGGGACCTCGCGTAGCGCCGACGATCGATCGCCAACCACCTCGGTCGGAATGAGCGCGCTCAGCCCCTTGCCAAGTCCGCTACGACGTGCCACCACTGACCTCCTTGGCTAGTTCTCGATAAGCAATGGCCCCGCGCGAGGAAGGATCGAACGCGGTGATGGGCTGACCGAATGAGGGTGCTTCCGACAATCTCACCGTCCGCGGAATGACGTTCCGGCAGACCTTGGTGCCAAAGTGCTCACGGACCTCGCTGGCCACCTGATCGGACAACTTGGTCCGAGCGTCGTACATGGTCAGCACGATGGTGGAGATGTCCAGACTCGGATTGAGGTTCGAGGCCACCAGATGGACGTTTCGCATCAACTGGCTCAAACCCTCGAGGGCGTAGTACTCGCACTGGATGGGGACGAGCACCTCGTCGGCAGCGGCCAGGGCGTTGACGGTGATCAGACCAAGGGACGGGGGGCAGTCGATGAGGATGTAGTCGAACTCGTCGATGACCGACTCGATCGACCGCTTGAGCTTCAACTCTCGACTGAAGGCCGGAACCAGTTCGATCTCCGCACCGGCCAAGGCGATGGTGGCCGGGGCAACGAAGAGATTCTTCATGCTGGTGGGCTCGACGCAGTCCTCGAGCGACGCGTCCCGCATCATGACGTCGTACATGGACAGTTCGAAGCTCCGGGCGTCGATGCCCAACCCGGTGGTGGCATTACCTTGAGGGTCGAGGTCGATGACCAAAACCCTGAATCCGATCTCGGCCAGGGCGGCACCGAGGTTGACCGACGTGGTGGTCTTTCCCACACCACCCTTCTGATTGGCCACTGCCATCACTCGGGGCAGGGGGTTGCCGGATGCGGCTTGCGCAACCAGCCCGGGATCCGCCGGCGAGGGGTGATCCTCGCTGCGGTCGGACTCGAGATCGGGTTCAGGTTCGACAGGGGTGTCGCCGCCCACCGCGGCGGCGGGCGGTGGCGCGGTCTCGACCGCTTGGGCCGGCGCCACCTCGACCGCTGGGGCCGGTGCGGCGGAGTCGGCCGCCGGGGCCGCCGGGGTTGATGCCCCTAGGCCGTTGGATATGGCGGAATCCCCGGCGGGTGGCAGAACGCTGTCCAGCTCGGCGTGAGCGGTAGCCACGTCAGAACTGGTCTCCTTCAACGGTGTAGCCGCCGAGGTCGTCGCCGATTCCGGCGGTCGATCCGGAGGTGGGTCCGGCCTCAACGGGGCCTCGGGCTCGAGACTCGTGGAGGTCTCCACCAGCTTGACCGACCCGCCGCCCGGAGCGTTGTCGGTCTGAGGAGTGGCATCTTGTTCGTCCTGAACGGAGGATCTGTTTCGACCACGACGACGGCCGCGCATTATCGTCTCCTCGAATTGGCAGGGGTCAAGGCATTCATCCTCCCCTGCGCTTGGAACCAGGTCAAGCATTTCGTTGGAAATGTTCCACGTGAAACTCTCACCCAAGGGTGGCCCTTTCAGGACAAGGGTCGGGCCAACCAGCCTGGGCTGGCCGGGGAGCCCCCAACGTCCGAGTTGGGATTCCACTTCGTTTCCCTCTGTCACCATGAGCTCCCAGCGGGGCTCCGGATCGACTCCTCGGCAACTGCCAGCCGGGTGGGAACATGGGCGAGGGCGCAACACACCGACCCGGCCCATCCCTCGGTCGGGCCTCGGAGAAACTCGAACGGGACTTCCACCCTTGGCCCTCCACAGACGGGAGGCCCCGCTTCCGACGGCTATTGGCTGCGTCAGGCCGGCAATGTGCTTGATTCCCCACTGTGACCACCTCAGCGCCGAGATCTTCTTCTGGCACCTTCTCACCCCGCTGAGATCCGAGGTTTCCTTTCCCATCGTTCTCCGTGGATGCTCTCGGGGCGAGGCAGCACGCCGTGGACGAGGGAGCCGAATCCTCCCCGCCCACTCGGACAAACCCTGATCTCGCCCAGCCCCGTCCGGCCCGGATGGCTGATGCTGCTATCCCGGGTCACCCCAGTACGTGACGCCCTCGAGGAGGGCCAGCCCCTCGTGGCAGAGGGACCCGATTCCTGCCCGTTGTGCTGGACGACACCCGAACTCACCGTTGCCACGGGCTCCCGCCCCGTTGGCCATGTTCCACGTGGAACGGTGAATTGACCCTGACGGCTCCGTTCAGGCATGCGCTGATCCCTCACTCCCGGGCACATGATTCCTGTCCGTGGGGCCCTGTCGAAGCTCAGGGCGAGGTTCCACCCCATTTCTGGAGAGATCCGATTCCTGCCCGTTGCGTTGGACAATGCCCGATCTCACCGTCGTCACGGGCTCCGGGCCCCTTGGCCACGTTCCACGTGGAACAGTGATCTGATCCCAGTCAGCGGGGTTAGAACAGTGGTCGTTTGGCGGGTATGCCCACCCGCCTCGGGTATCGTTCGTCGGTCGGATGCGATTTGACCAGCACCTGGTATCCGAAGCGATCGTCGAACCGGAGTGGATCCCCGGCCTGAAGCCCTACCTTGGCCAACCCTTCAGCGGGCCAGCGATCGACCAGCACACTGTCGGGGGGTTCGGAGACAACCATCAAGCCACCAGTGGAAAGCAGTGGGGCCCCGCACTCGGCCACCACCGCCGGCACGCCGAACGACCTCGAGACAACCAGGTCGAAGTGTTGGCGAAATTGGGAGGACCTTGCCGTCTCTTCGGCTCGGCCCCGCACAACCTCGACCTCGCCTCGACCCTTCCAGTGACCGGCGGCTGCGGCCAAGAACTCGGTGCGGCGTTGATTGGCATCGAGGAGCACGAGTCGACACTCGGGCCAGCACGAACGCAGAACCACGCCAGGGAGCCCCCCGCCGGTCCCGAGGTCGACTACCGACCGAGGAGCCCTCCCCAATTCAGATTCAGCACAGAAGACGAATCCGAGGGCGTGGTCGACCTGCTCGGTCATGCGTGCGTCGCCCAAAAAACCGAGCGCCGCCGACTGGCTCAGGATTTCCATGACCCACGGTGCCACGCGGGCTCTCAGCTCGAGGACGGGCTCGGGTCCGTTACCCGGCGGGATCACCGCGCCGCCGTCGATCGGTTCGGCGGCTGATCGGGGAGGAGGCGACCGTGACCGTGCTGCGGAAACCGAGGGACAAGGCCGAGATCAACAGAACGAGCAACGGCGCCCATTGCCGCGCCGTGGAATCGAGACCCGCCGGACATCAACTTGCTAGCTGAATCACCACATATCTCGTCGGCTCGGTGCCGTCAGAGCGAGTCTCGACGCCCTCGATCTCGTTGACTGTGTCGTGCACAACCTTTCGGTCGGCCGGTGACATCGGCTCGAGTGCCCGCTCCTCGCCCGTACTCTTCACCTCGTGCACGATCCCCTCGGTGAAGCGACGGAGAGCGGCAACCCGCTTCTCGCGATATCCACCCACGTCGACCAGTATCCGGTCGGTCCGGTTCTCGGACTGGCGCTGCACGAAGGTCCGGGTCAGGTCCTGCACGGCAGAGAGGGTCGCTCCCCGGGGACCGACCAGAAGGCCGAGATCCTCCCCGGTGGCAGCCACCTGCACGGTGTCCTCGTCGACTTCGGCGAAGGCGACGTCCGCGTCCAGGCCGAACTCCCGCAGCAGACCGGCGACGAACGCCCGGGCGGCCTCGCCCTGCTGCTCGAGCGTCAGTGACTCTTCCATCGTGTCCTCACTCTCCCGGGGCTTGCGACCCGAACCTTGCGTCCGCTGCTGATTCGACCGGTCGTCGCTCTGTCTTGCGGTGCCGCTGTTGCTCCTCGATCCCCGCGAGCGCCGGCTCGAGCGACCTGAGGTAGTGGCCTCGGATCCATTGGCGCTGGGCCCGGTCGAGCCATCCGCACCGTCGGCGCCGGCAACAGAGTCACTCTCCACTCCTGCTCCAGCGGTGGCATCGATCTTCCGGTCACTTCCCCCGCCGCCACGCTCGCCACGACCCTTTCCTCCCGACCCGTTCCTACGAGCCGACCCGCCACTGCGGGATCCGCCCTCGCCGCCCTCGCCTCGTCGGTTGGGGCGCCGCCCCCGCTTGGGCGGGGGAGCCACCGGCCTGACTCTGGCCTGCACCCTGGCTTCACCGCGCTGACGGCCGAACAGGCCCGCCTTCGGTTCGCTGAGCACCACGAATTCGGCGTCATCCTCAGCTACTCCGAGCAGGTCGAGGACGATCTCCTTTGCCTCAGGGAGAGACTTTCCGCTGGCTTCCACCCAATCCACTACTTACCGAGCCTTTCTCTCACGCTTCGCCTTCGATCTCGGGTGCTCCTTGGGTGCCGGCGAGTCACTTTCGGCGTCTGCGGATCCCGACCCGTTGCTCCCGTTGCTCGAGCGCCTGGCGTTGCTCTGTCCGGTGCTCCCGTTTCGGGTTCCGGTACTCTTTCTTGCATTGGCTCCGTTGGCGGAGCCGGTGACCTTCTTCTGGGTGCTCGGGCGGGGGGTCGTCTTCCCCCCTGGCCCCCCTTCCCGTTGGTGCCGTTGGCGGAGCCGGTGCTCTTGGCCGTGGCTGACGTGGTCTTCGGCTTGGGCAACGCCCGCTCCGTCCGATCCGCTGCCGGCCCCTTCTTCGCCCCGCCGCTCTTCGCCCCGGCACCTGTCGCACCTCCGCTCTTCGCCCCTCCGCCTGCCGCACCGACCGCGGGGGCGGGAGGGGGTCCGGCGACGATGCCTTTCCGGAACAGGATCTCCTGTGTAAGGATGCGAATTGCGCTCGACACGATGAAATAAATGTTCAAAATTGCCGCCACATTTAGGTAAATAAACCCGAAGATCAGCGGCATGTATTTCTGCATCATGGCCGCTTGCGGATTTGCCTGCGCCGCTTGCGGATTCCGAGCGTTCAATCGGGACATTTGCAGATACTGCAATCCGACGGCCCCGATGACCAGCACCAGGTAGGGGATGGCCACGAACAGCGTACTGTGGTGGGAGAGGAGCTTGTCCGAAAAGTCCATCCCGAACGAAATAAGTTGGCCGTGACTAGCCACGATGTTGTGATACATCTTGCTCGAGGTCGGTATGTAGCGGGGGATGGCGCACACCGCCTGGGTGCACTTCTGCGCCGTCCCGGGAATGATGGTTCCCTTGGTGACGGTATTCGTCATGCCCCGAATTACGCTGTAGAGAATGAAGAATGCGGGCATTTGCAATAGCATCGGGAGGCAGCCCGAAGCCGGGTTTACATTGTGCTCTTTGTAGAGCTTCATCATTTCTTCATTCATCTGGGCGCGGTTATCCGCTCCCTTGTACTTCTGCTGCAGCTTCTTCATCTCGGGCCCGAGCGCCTGCATGGCTGCCATGTTTTTGGTGCTCTTCACGGTGAGAGGCGTGAGGGCGGCCATGATCACGATGGTCAGGAGGGCCACGTCGATGGGGTAGTTGGGGACGATGGAGTAGAAGAAGGCCAGGACCGCCCCCACGAAGTCGAGGAGGGGCTGGAAGATCTTGCCGATCGGCGTGGTTATCGAGGCGGCACCCATCACGCCCTCCGCTCAGGAACGGGATCGATGCCATGTCCACCCCACGGGGTGCACCGCGCCAACCGCTTTGCCGTCAACCATCCCCCGGTGGCGGCCCCGTAGTGCTCGAGGGCCTCGACGGCGTACTCCGAACAGGTCGGCAGGTAGCGGCACCCGGTGGGCCTGCCGGCCCGGAGCGCCTGGTAGCCGTGAACACCCTTCACCATCCACATCACCATCAGCGACCGGCCCGCGCCGGGGCCACCCGAGTGGTCCCGTGGGTCACCCGGCTGCCCGGTAACCGCCGTATCGGTGCTGGTCACGGTACTCACCGGTCGGCTCCTCGTCCGTGCCCGGCGGCGGCCGACCGCCCCGCCAACCCGTCCACGGCCTTGTTCAGTGCTTGGCTCATCGCCACTCTCAGTTCGTCATATCCCAGCGACGTCCCGCCGGGCCCCGTCCGTACTACGTAGGCACCGACCGGGAGGGATGCCGCCTGCTCGGACACGATGGCCCGTAACCTGCGCCTCAGTCGGTTTCTTACCACTGCACTTCCTATCTGCCGGTTGATGGCGTAGGCCACTTCGGGCCTTGACCAGGCAGGTTGTTCCACGAAGCTCACGGCGAGGGGGCCACTCCGGCCTCGACAGCTGCTCCGTTTGAGTGCCTCGAAGGTCCGGCGCGAACGGATGGGTCCCACGCCGGCGCTCACACCGACAGTCGACGTCGTCCCTTCGCCCGGCGCGACCGGATCACCGCCCGTCCGGCCTTGGTCGACATCCGCTTGCGGAAGCCGTGGGTCTTGGCCCGTTTGCGCACGTTCGGTTGGTACGTACGTTTCATTCGTCCACTTCCTTCCTCGCCCTGAACCGTGGACAAGGGTGTCCCGTTTCGGCAGGGGGCCCGATCGCAGGGATCAGGGCATTCCCGTACATCGTAGGCGCAATCCGAGCCCCCTCGTCATCGACCGCCGTGAGGCGTGTCGGGTGGGCACGGTGTACCGTTCCGAGCACAGCAAGCGGTTCCACGGCCACGGAATGACCGGGGTCGTCCCTCGCTTGCCACCAAGAACGGCGCAAGGTAACCAATTGCAGCAGCAGCACCCGGGTCCTGGGTCGGCGGAACGGGTGCACACACAAATCGGTGCTCGTCCACAGCTGTGGAAAGGCTTGTGGACCGACCCAACTGTCCAAGGGCGGAGGCCCACGTGAACGACACCGAAGGCTTGTGGACATCCTGTTCGGAAGCCCTGCGAGAACAGGTTTCCGACGCCAGCTGGCAGGCCTATCTGTCTGGAATTACACCGGTGTCCATCAAAGACACTGAAATTGTACTGGGAGTGCCAAACACCCTGATCCGGGATCGGGTGGAGTCCCGATTCCTCGGTCTCATCCAGGACACCGTCACCGGCACCGTCGGGCGGGAGCTGGTGGTCCAACTCGAGGTGGTCGCCCCTGTCTACGACCCGATCGAGGAGCCGGTTGCCGTCATCGACGATGGTGGCTCGCATTCGGCATCGTCATCGGACAGTCGGGCCTGGCATCAGAACACCCCGACCAAGGCCTCGGGTGGCATCCGGGACAGCCGCGTCGACACGCCGGTCCTCGATCCTCGCTACACCTTCGACACCTTCGTGATCGCCTCATCCAACCGATTCGCCCACGCCGCCGCGCAGTCGGTGGCCGAGTCCCCGGCTCGCTCCTACAACCCGCTGTTCATCTACGGCGACGCCGGCCTGGGCAAGACCCACCTCCTGCACGCCATCGGCAATTACGTCGATCGAGAACTTTGCCGGCCGTCACGTCCGCTACGTGACCACCGAGACCTACCTGAACGAGTTCGTGGACGCCATCCGTACCAACACCACCACCGCATTCAAGCGGCGCTATCGGGAGTGCGACGTCCTGCTCATCGATGACGTCCAGTTCATGGAACGCAAGGAGTCCCTCCAAGAGGAGTTCTTCCATACCTTCAACTCGCTCTACGGGGCGTCGAAACAGATCGTCCTTACCTCCGATCGGCCGCCCAAGTCCATCGCCACACTGGAGGACCGACTGCGGAGCCGCTTTCTCTCCGGCCTGATCACCGAGGTCCAGCCCCCCGAGCTCGAGACCCGACTGGCCATCCTGCAGACCAAGGCCGAGCACGAGGAGGTCGACGTCCCCGATGACGTCCTCGAGTTCATCGCCACCCACGTGAAGGACAACATCCGTGAGCTCGAGGGCGCCCTGATCCGGGTCACCGCCTTTGCCAGCCTCAATCGCCAGCCGATGAGCCGGGAGCTGGCCGAGGTGGTGCTCTCCGACATCGTCTCCGCCGACCAGCCCCGGCGCATCACCCCCCAGGTGATCCTCGATGCCACCTCGGACACCTTCGGGTTCTCGGTCGAGGAGCTCTGCGGGCCCAACCGGCGACGCCCGCTGGTCACCGCACGGCAGGTGAGCATGTACGTGTTCCGGGAGCTCACCGACTTCAGCTATCCGGCCATCGGACGGGAGTTCGGCGGTCGTGACCATTCCACCGTCATCCACGCAGTCGAGAAGATCAGCACGCTGATGAAGGAGCGGCACCAGATCTACAACCAGGTGACCGACCTCATCGTCCGCATCAAGAGCGGTTCGTGACAACCGTTCCACTCGTGTGCTGCCCTGACCTGTACCCCCTCGGAACCCGGGTCTATCCGGAGGTTGTGCACTATCTGTGGATATCTACCCCCAAACCTGGGGTAATTCTGTGAACTCAGATGAACTTGTCCATAACTGGTCACACGACACACGTCTGATCCGACCCCCGGGTGACATTCGGGGGATGGGCGGTGGATTGCCGGACGCCCTCTACGCTGCACCGGTGGTGCTTCATCCACAATCCACAGGCCTTACTACCATCACTACCCAATTAGACATATAAAGCAACAACGAGAGAGGACTGACTGGTGAAGTTCCGATGTGAGCGTGACTCGTTGGTGGAGGTGCTTGACCACCGCCGGCCGTGCGGTGAGCTCACGCACATCGACCTCGATGGCGCTCGGCGGCCTTCGTATCGAGTGGAGGGGAACCACCTCGGGGTGGTCGGGACCGACCTCGACCTCACCGTGCACGCCTCCACTGAAGCCATCGGTATCAACGACGGGGTCTGTGTGGCCCCGGCTCGCCTGCTGGCCGACATCGTTCGTTCCCTGGAGCCCGGGGCGGTGACCATCGAAGCCGAGGCCGACAAGATCGAGATCGGGGCGGCACGGTCGCGATTCAGCCTGCGAACCTTCCCTGTCGACGACTTCCCCCCGCTGCCGGAACCCCCGCAACCGGCGACCTTTCTGCCCGCCGCCAGTCTGGCCAGTGCCCTCCGTCAGGTGGTCCGGGCCGCCTCCAACGACGATGCACGACCACTGCTCACCGGTGTGCTGATCGCACCCGAGGGCAGCGGGATCCGCCTGGTGGCCACTGATTCCTACCGACTGGCGATGCGGGACATCGACGGGAGTGACGCCTTCACCGACGAATTCGCAGATCCTGGTGCCGGCCCGGGCGTTGGCCGAGCTGCAGAAACTCTCGGCGCTCGGGATGTCGGCCAAGGAGGCCGGGTCGGCGGGGAGCGGTGAGGCCGACAGCGCTGACAACGGAGCGGCTCCAACCGTCGGTCTTTCGATCGGGCGACCACGACGTGACGTTCACCGCGGGTGACGTCAAGGTGAGCACCCGGCTGCTGGACGGGAGCTATCCCGGACTACCGCCAGCTGATTCCGGCCGAATACCCCAACCGGCTCCATGTGGGCAAGGACTCGCTGCTGGACGCGCTGCGCCGGGTGCGGCTGCTGGTGCGGGACAACACCACCCCGGTCCGCCTGGCCATGCGGAGCGGCGGTGTGGACCTGACCGTGGTCTCCCAGGAGGTCGGGGACGCCAGCGAGACCGTGGACGCCGATTTCGAGGGGTCGGACCTGACCATCGCCTTCAACCCCACCTACCTCATCGACGGGGTGGAGGCGGTGTCCGGGGACGAAGTGGTGCTGGAGACGGTGGATGCGACCAAACCGGCCACGGTACGGGCCGCCGAAGAGGACAACTTCCACTACCTGTTGATGCCCGTGCGGGTCTCCTAGCCGACCCGAGCTGCTTGCCATCACCGCCTCGTGCACCTCGCCTCACTTGTCAGTCACCGACTTCCGGAACATCGTGGAGATCGACCATCGAACCCGACCCACTGGGACCACGGTGATCACCGGGCTCAACGGGGCCGGCAAGACCAGCCTGCTCGAGGCCATCGCCTACCTGTCGACGCTCCAGTCGTTCCGGGGCGTCATCCGAGGAATCGATGGTCCGGGTGGGCGCCGAGCGAGCCGATCCTCAGAGCCGAGCACCGTGGACGAGGACCGGGCGACTCACCATCGAGGCCGAGCTGTCGGCCTCCGGCCGCGTCACGGACCATGGTCAACCGGCAGAGCGTGCGCCGCCGCGGCGATCTCCACCAGGCGTTGCGGACCACAGTGTTCTCTCCCGAGGACATCGGTGTGGTCCGCGGGCGGCCCGGCGGAGCGACGCCGGTTCCTCGACGAGACCCTGGCGGTGGTCGACCCCAAGGCCGCCCGGTGACGCCGAGGAGGTCGACAAGATCCTCCGGCAACGGACGGCGCTGCTCCGGGCGCACGGGAAGGAGGATCGACGGGACCGACACGGCGACCACGCTCGACGTGTGGGACGCCCGGCTCGATGCTGCCGGGACGGCCCTGGTCGAGGCCCGGGAGGCGCTGGTCGACGCAGCTGGCGCCGCTCACCGGGGACCACTACTCGCGCCTGGCCGGCCAGGCCACCGAGGTCCGGTCCTCGAGTACCGCCGGTCGTGGACGGGTCGGCTGCTCGACGCCCTGGGCGAGTCGCGGTCCCGGGATCTCGAGCGGGGCTGTCTCGCTCGACCGGCCCCCACCGGGACGATCTGGCGCTGTCGGTCGGGGGGCTCCCCGGCCGCACCCACGCCTCCCAGGGGGAGCAGCGCTCCCTGGCGCTCGCCCTGCGCCTCGCCGCGCACCAGCTGGCCACCGAGCGCCTCGGCTCGGCGCCGGTGCTCCTCCTCGACGACGTGTTCTCCGAGCTCGACCCGTTCCGGTCGAGCGCCCTGCTGGCCGGGCTCCCCCCCGGCCAGGCCCTGCTGACCACCGCACTGGCCGGCTCCTCCGGAGGTGGCGGCGGCCAAGGTCTACGCGGTGGAGGCGCGGTGGGCGCGCCGCCCCGTGCCGACGGACGGGAGGCGCCGTGAGGGGACGGGTCCCGACGAACGCCGGAGGAGGGCCCACGGCCGCTGGGAGCCTCGCTCGACGCGGTCACCCGAGGCCTGGGCATGCACGATCCAAGGGCCTCGGGCGCCTGTTCGCCGAGTGGCCGGCGATCGTCGGGCCCGGCGATGGCCGACCACGTGCAGCCGATCCGGCTCGACGCGGAGGCCCTCGTGGTGAGCGTGGATCACCCGGCCTGGGCCACCCAGGTGCGCCGCCTGGGGGAACGAGCTTGTTGGACCGGGTGGTCAGAGCGAGACCGGCGTCGAGCCCGGCCCGGCCGACTGGAGGTCAGGGTTCGCCGGTGACCGGCGCTGCGACGGTCCCCGACCATCGGTCTGGGGAAGGCACACCTGGGGGCTACACTGGAGCATTGGAATCGGGGAATCGCCGCCGTCCGTGGAGTAGCGCCAGAAGCACCGCAGACAACCCGGTGCGCCGGTTCCCGTTCAGTCAACCGATGTTGGAAAGGGCGCGCCTGTGGCGCTGAAAACCGAGAGTGAGCGCAACGCCGGACGCCGCCACGTACGGCGCAGAGAACATCACCGTTCTCGAAGGTCTCGACCCGGTGCGCAAGCGCCCCGGGATGTACATCGGATCGACCGGCCCGACCGGACTGCACCACCTGGTGTGGGAGGTGGTGGACAATGCCGTCGACGAGGCGATGGCCGGCTACTGCACGCAGATCGACGTCACCCTGCTCGCCGATGGGGGTGTGCGGGTGGTCGACAACGGTCGGGGAATCCCGACCGAGCCGATGACCGTCAAGAAGTACAAGGGCCGCTCGGCGGCCGAAGTGGTGATGACCACCCTCCACGCCGGCGGAAAGTTCGGCGAGGGTGGCGGCTACAAGGTCTCCGGCGGGCTGCACGGCGTCGGGGTCTCGGTGGTCAACGCCCTGTCCACCCGGCTCGTTGCTCGAGATCGACCTGGACGGCGAGCACCACGTGATGGAGTTCGCGCAACGGCGGCAAGCCGTCCGGGCAAACTCGAGGTGACCGGGCCCGCGCCGCCGCGGCCGGACCGGGACGACGGTCACCTTCTGGCCGGACCCGACCATCTTCGAGGAGATCGAGTTCCGGGCCCAGACGGTGGTCGAGCGCCTGCAGGTGATGGCCTTCCTCAACAAGGGCCTCGAGATCCGCTTCGTCGACGAGCGGCCGGAGGCCGAAGCCGGCGCAGACCTTCAAGTACAAGGACGGGATCGTCGACTACGTCCGCCATCTCAACGCCTCCAAAGAGGCGCTCTTCCGCAAGGTCTGCTCGTTCGAGCAGAAGGAGGACGACCATGGAGGTGGAGATCGCCCTGCAGTGGAACACCGGGTTCTACGAGAGCATCCATTCGTTCGCCAACGGGATATCCACCATCGACGGCGGGATGCACGAGGAGGGCTTCAAGAAGTCCCTCACCAACGTGGCCAACAAGTACGCGCGGGCCAAGGGAACGCTTGAAGGAGAAGGACGACAACCTCCTCGGGGAGGACATCCGCGAGGGGCTGACCGCCATCATCTCGGTGCGGCTTGCAGGACCCCCAGTTCGAGGGTCAGACCAAGGCCAAGCTGGGGAACGTCCCGGTCCGTTCGCTGGTGGAGCGGGCGACCAACGAGAAGCTGACCGACTGGTTCGAGGAGAACCCACGCGAGGCCGGCCAGATCATCCAGAAGGGCCTGCTCGCCGCCCGGGCCCGGGTGGCGGCACGCTCCGCCCGCGACCTCACCCGGCGCAAGTCGGCGCTCGACGGGGCGGGCCTGCCGGGCAAGTTGGTCGACTGCTCGTCGCGGGACCCGCGCGAGAGCGAATTGTTCATCGTCGAGGGCAACTCGGCCGGCGGCTCGGCCAAGGACGCCGCGCAATCCCCAGACCCAGGCCATCCTGCCCATCCGGGGCAAGATCCTCAACGTCGAGCGGGCCCGCATCGACAAGATGCTGAAGAACACCGAGATCCAGGCGCTGATCTCCGCCATCGGCGCCGGCTTGGCCGAGGACTTCGACGTGACCAAGATCCGCTACCACAAGATCATCATCCTGGCCGATGCCGACGTCGACGGGTCTCACATCCGGACCCTGCTGCTCACCTTCTTCTTCCGCCAGATGAAGCCGTTGGTCGAAGGCGGGTTCGTCTACGTGGCCCAACCCCCGCTGTACTCGACCGAGGTGGGCAAGGAGAAGACCTACCTCAAGGACGACGCGGCCCGGGCCGCCGTTCCTGGAGGAGAACCCCAACCACACCAAGGAGTTCCAGCGCCTGAAGGGACTCGGAGAGATGGACTACGCCGAGCTGCGGGAGACCACCATGGACCCGGGCAAGCGCTCACTCCTCCAGATCGCCGTCGAGCAGGCCGCCATCGCCGACGAGGTCTGCTCGGTGCTGATGGGGGAGGACGTGGATCTCCGTCGCCAGTTCATCCAGACCAACGCCAAGGACGTCCGCTTCCTCGACATCTGACCGGACCACCGGGTCGGTCCCCGACGGAGGCGTCGCGCCGATCGGGCCGGTGGTCACTTGACAACTCCAGTGATGCAGATTCCAGTGATGCAGATCCAGTGATGCAGATCCAGTGACGCAGATAGGGACAGAGAATGCCAGGACGTGACAGTGACGGTGCGGCCGGGTCGGGCACCGAGGAGGAGACCTCCGGGTTCATCGAGCCGATCGAGATCCAAGAGGAGATGGAGCGCTCCTTCCTCGAGTACTCGATGTCGGTCATCGTCTCGCGCGCGCTCCCCGACGTACGCGACGGCCTGAAGCCGGTCCACCGCCGCATCCTCTACTCGATGTACGACCAGCGGCTGCTGCCCGACCGTCCTCGGAACAAGTGCGCCAAGGTGGTCGGCGACGTGATGGGTTCGTACCACCCGCACGGCGACTCGGCCATCTACGAAGCGCTCGCCCGCATGGTCCAGGACTTCTCCATGCGCCACCCCCTGATCGACGGTCATGGGAACTTCGGGGGCACCGGACCCGACGAGGGACCCGCGGCCATGCGCTACACCGAGTGCCGGCTGGGCTCGCTGGCCCTCGAGTTGATGCACGGGATCGACCAGGAGACGGTCGATTTCGTGGCCAACTACGACGCCACCTCCGAGGAGCCCTCGGTCCTCCCGGCGCGCTTCCCCAACATGCTGGTCAACGGCTCCCAGGGCATCGCGGTGGGGATGGCCACCAACATCCCCCCGCACAACCTGGGCGAGGCCATCGACGCCACCACCTACCTGCTCGAGCACCCCGACGCCACCCCGGACGACCTCATGGAGTTCGTGAAGGGACCGGACTTCCCCACCGGGGCGCTGATCCTCGGCCGTCAGGGGATCCTGGACGCGCTCCGCACCGGTCGGGGCTCGATCAAGATGCGCGCCGTGGCCGAGGTCGAGGAGGGGCGGGCCGGCGAGACCCGGATCGTGGTCACCGAGATGCCCTACCAGGCGTCGATCGCCTCGGTGGCAAAGAAGATCGAGGACCTGGTCCGTGCCGGCGACCTCGACGGGATCGCCGAGGCCCAAGATGACTCGTCGGGAGGAAAGACGCGACTGGTCATCCGTCTCAAGCGCGACGCCAACGCCAACGTCGTCCTCAACAACCTGTTCAAGCAGACGCCGATGCAGACCACCTTCAGTGTCAATGCGGTGGCGCTGGTCGACGGGGTCCCCCGCACGCTGAATCTGGCCCAGATGCTCTCCCACTACGTGGACCATCAGATCGAGGTGGTCACCCGTCGGAGCCAGTTCCTCCTCGAGAAGGCACGGGCCCGGGCCCACGTGGTCGAAGGCCTGCTCAAGGCCATCGACATGCTCGATGCGGTGATCGCCGCCATCCGGGGATCGGACGACCGGCCGGCCGCGCTCGAGGCCCTGCGGGCCGAGCCGTTCGAGTTCTCCGAGGAGCAGGCCAACCACATCCTGGACATGACTCTGGCCCGCCTCACCCGCTTGGGCCGCACCAACCTGGAAGAGGAACTGGCCAAGCTGCTGGAGGAGATCGCCGAGCTGGAGTCGATCCTCAACGACCCGGCCAAGCTGCGGGGAGTGATCGCCACCGAGCTGGGCGAGATCAAGGACAAGTTCGCCAATGAGCGGCGCACGGTGATCACCCACGACCCCGGGGACATGAACGTCGAGGACCTGGTGGACGACGAGGAGATGGTCGTCACCATGAGCAGGGCCGGGTACATCAAGGCGGTCTCGGCCGATGCCTTCCGGACCCAGGGCCGGGGCGGCCGGGGTGTGCAGGGCGCGAAGCTCAAAGAAGAGGACCTCATCGACGGGGTCGTCCACACCTCTGCGCACGCCCACCTGTTGCTGTTCTCCAACCGTGGTCGTGTGTTCCGACTCCGGGCCCTCGAGATCCCGATGAAGGAGCGAACGGCGCGGGGCACCGCCATCGTCAACCTCCTTCCCCTGGCACCCAACGAGGTGATCCAGGCGATCATCGGCACCCGCGACTTCGCGGCGGAGAACTACCTGGTGTTCAGCACCAAACTGGGACAGATCAAGAAGACGTCCTTCAGTGAGTACGACAAGTCCCGACGGGAAGGGTTCATCGCCATCAACCTGCGGGACGGTGATGAACTGGTCAGGGTGGTCGAGACCCACGGCGACGACGACGTGTTTCTGGTCACCCAGTCGGGGATGACCATCCGGTTCTCCGAGCAGGATGTGCGGGCCATGGGCCGTGACGCCGCCGGCGTGCGGGGAGTGCGTCTGAAGGCCGGCGACCGGGTGGTGTCGTGTGACGTCGCCCGCGACGAGGCCGACATCCTGCTGGTCACCGACGCCGGCTATGGCAAGCGGACCAAGCTGGACAAGTTCAACCGGCAGGCCCGAGGTGGCCAGGGGGTGCGGGGGATCCGACTCACCGCCAAGCGCGGCCGGGTAGTGGCCGCCTTCATGGCCGGGCTGGAGGATGAGATCCTGTTGATCTCGACCTCGGGCGTGGTCATCCGCACCGCGGTGCGCGAGATCGCCTCGCAGGGGCGGGACGCCACCGGCGTGCGGGTGATGAACCTCGACGGCGGCGACGCGGTGGCCGCGGTGGCCGCGGTGGCCGGCGAAGTGGAGGGCGACGTTTAGCCCGATCGACCGCCTGGCCCGATCGACGGCCAACGGACAGCTGGTTGCCCGTGCGTGCCATTGGGACGGTCGATGGCCGTGGTGTAGCGTCGTGCACCGGTTTGCGGGGCTATAGCTCAGTCGGTTAGAGCGCAGCACTGATAATGCTGAGGTCGCAAGTTCGATTCTTGCTAGCCCCACCAGTTCGATTCTTGCTAGCCCCACCAGGTCGGCGTGGAGGTCCGTTCATTCGGTCCATACTCCCGCCCGGGGGAAACGTTGATGCCATTGTCGCTGGGCCGGCGACCTCCGTGGTGCAGTTCGAGTCAGCGTGAAGGGTCGCGGCCCGTATATCCGAGCAATCTGTCCTGGGAGGAAGCCTCGCTCCCTACCCGGACTTCGGGCTTGAAGACACCGACTCTCTGCTCGTCGGTAAAGCGGCCGTGGATCGCGTCGTAGGCCGCCTCGGGTAAGCCCTCCGGCATGGTCGGGTCTTGCCCCGTCGCCTTTGCTAGGTCCCATGAGTGGAGGAGCTGATCTGAGAATGCGATGCCGAGCATGGGCCCCGTTGTTTCGCGGATCTCGGGATCGCCGAACGTGTTCAGCGTCTCGTCACGAGCCAACTGGAAATCGGCCACCGGGTTGTCACCGATGATGCTCGGCGGGTTCGATGACGGAGGTGCAATATCCTCACCCCGTGCTGCTCCCACGAAGTAGCGCTGCGTGTCGAGCATGTGGTTCATCAGAGTCCGGACATCCCAGTCGTCGCATGGCGTGCGGGCCTGCAGCTTCTCCGTTGCACCGGCCACATTTGCGATGGCCCACTCGCTGCCACGGCGGTAGAGATTCAATTCACCGTCCATCACGTCACCTCCCAATGAGAGAAGTTGCCTCCGGCCCTGCTATACCCCGGCTCGGCTCCGATATCCGGGAAAGCGGCTGCGCCGGCACGAGGATCTCTTGAGAAGGTGGCTCCGGGACGCCGGGTGAAGGCAAGGCGGTTCCGGGCAGACGGTTTTAGAGAATCTGTAACGGCGTTACAGCCCGGGTGACCTGACCGCCGATCCCCTCGGTCCCCAATGGGTACGCTCCTCACCCATGAACCTCAGGCGAGTCGTCGGGACGGCACCATGAAGATCGGCATCGCACTCGGTACGGTGCGACCGGAGCGGTGGGCCGAGGTCACCTGCGAAGCCGACCGGCTGGGGTACGAGTCGGTGTGGATGCCGGAGCATCTCGTGCTCCCGGTGGCCTCGGACGGGAGCCCGTTCGCCGGCGCAGACCACCCGCCGATCCCCTCTGACGTCCCCGTCTTCGAGCCCTTCGCCTATCTCTCCTACCTGGCCGGACGCACCGAGCGGATCCGCTTCGGGACCCACGTCTACAACATCGGCCTTCGGCACCCCTTCGTGGTGGCCCGGGCGGTGACCACCCTCGACGTCGTGTCGGGCGGCCGGGCTGAATTCGGAATCGGCGCCAGTTGGCTCGAGGCCGAGTGGGACGCGGTGGGGCTCGATTTCGCCAGCCGGGGCCGTCGTGTGGACGAGGCCATCTCGGTGTGCCAGCAGCTGTGGAGCGATCCCGTCGTCGAGCACCACGGTGAGAACTTCGACTTCGGGCCCGTGATGTTCGAGCCCAAGCCGGTCCAGTCCCCCTGGCCTCCGATGCATATCGGGGGCGACGGTGCGGCCGCGCTGCGCAGGGCTGCGTTGGTAGGCGACGGGTGGATTCCCATGAACCACAGCGTCGAACAGATCCCCGCCGCGGTGGCCCGCCTGGCCGAGCTTCGCGACGGAGCCGAGCGACCGGGGACGGTGGAGATCACCATGGGCGTCCCTGCGGACCTCGATGGCCTTCGGCGTTGCTGCTGAAGCGGGCATCGGTCGAGCACTGGTGCGACCGTGGTCGAGCGGGCGCCAGACCATCGATGGTCTGCGCCGGTTTGCCGACCAGGTGCTCAGCGAGGCGATCACGTTGCCCGTGGGGACTGATGGCAATTAGTCGAGGTCCGGCGCGGTGATCCCCCTACCGCCGCTGCCGGCATGACCACGGCAGCGAATTCTGGCCACCTCCGGTGGGTTCGTCGCCGGACCCGTGCAGCAGTCCGTCCGACTCGGGCAGATGCTGCTGGACGCGCTCGCTCTCACCGGAAAGCCGCGGCCGCGGGTCTGCCTCGTGCTGACTGCCAGCGGTGACGACGTTCGTTACTACGCCATGCTCTACGAGGCCTTCAACGCCGCCGGCTGCGACGTGACCGAGCTCAAGCTGTTTCCCCAGCCGTCGAGTGATCCGGATGAACGCCTGGGCGGAAGCGATCTGGTCTGGGTGGGTGGTGGCTCGGTGGCCAACCTGCTGGTCCTCTGGGACCTTCACCGGGTGAGTGCGGCGATGTGGGCGGCATGGGAGTCGGGCGTGATCCTCGGAGGCGTCTCGGCCGGCAGCCTGTGCTGGCACGTCGGCGGGACCACCGACAGCTTCGGCCCCGCCCTGCAACCGGTCACCAATGGGCTGGGCATGCTCCCCTATGGAAACGGGGTCCACTACGACAGCGAGGTTCAGCGCCGGCCCCTGCTCCACGAGCTGGTCGGCGACGGCACCCTGCCACCGGTCTGCTTCGCCACCGATGACCATGTCGGGCTCTGGTACGAAGGAACCGAGCCGGCCGAGGTGGTCAGCGACGGCGAGGTCGACCCGGCCGCCGGGTCAGCCGCCTACCGGGTGGAACGCACCGGCAACGAGGTGATCGAGACCCGCCTGGCCGTGGGGACCCGGGTGTCCTGAGTCCAAGGTGCGGAGCCTTCACCACGGCTGGCCGTAGCGGTCACGGTGAGCCCGCTGGTCGAGCGGAAGGCGCTTGGGTGGGCCCGGGGGGCGGAAGGGCCAGCCGATGGGGACCACCGCCATCGGTCGTACCGAGGAGGGAAGCTCGAGCAGCACGCGCAGCTCGTCGGCGAAGAGGGTGGCCAGGGTGGTCATCGCCGACCCGAGCCCGAGTGCGGTGGCCGACAGCAGCAGGTTCTGGGTGGCGGGGTACACCGACGATGCCAGCGTGGACTCCAATCCGATTCCTGTATCACCGCACACCACCACGATGACCGGAGCCGATCCGATGCCGCCCTCTGCCCCGCGGTCGACCTCGCGCAACAGCGTTTCGGGGAGCCGCCCTTCCGAATGCTGGCGACCACCCTGTCGCCAGGCCAGACGGGTCAACGCCCCGATCTCCGCCCGAAGTCCGGGGTCACGGACCACGACGAACACCCACGGCTGGAGGTTCTCTGCACTGGGGGCATGGGTGGCCGCCCGCAGGCACTGCTCGATCAGGTCATCGTCGACCGGGCGATCGTCGAACTGACGGCAGGCCCGCTGTCGGAGCACGGTGTCGAAGAACGGCCGATCGCCGGCCGCCCCGTCCCTGTCAGCCATGTGGCCACCATGCATCCATTCACGCGCTCCGAGCGGTTCCTCAGCGGGGTCGAGCCAGCCCGAAACTAGCCCGTTCGCCCGGCGGGGTCGGCTCCCGATGCTCTCGGCGTGGTGGTCTGGGCTCCACGGGCGTGGTGGTCTGCGCTTCACTAGAGTCGCCCACGACCGACCCGACCTTGCCGCTCGAGCGTAGGGGCACGGACCGGGGCACCCCACCGACAACCCCTAGCCGAGGAGCACCGTATGGTCATCGATCTCTGGGTGAACTCCATCTCCCGAAAGGCGGCGGAGAAGTTCCTCGGCCAGCGGGGGTACGGGGCCGTCGAGGGGTTCTTCGGCAGCGAGGTCAGCGGGGGCATGACCACCACCGACCTTCTTGGTGAGATGGATCGGCTCGGGGTGGCAAAGGCGGTGTTGACCAGCACCCTGAACTCGGTGGACGAGGAGACGCTCTCCTTCGTGGCCGACCACCGGGACCGGCTCTGGCTGGCCGCGGTGGTCGGCAACCCCGACCGACCGCGGGCGCAAAGCGAGGCGGTCCGGTCCCGGGTGGCCGACGGAACCCTCGACCTGGTGCGGGTGTCCCCACTGGTCCACCAGGTCCCGTTGAACCACGCGCTCTACTACCCCGTCTATGCCACCTGCGAAGAGCTCGGCGTACCGGTCTCGATCAACGTCGGGATCCCCGGTCCCCGGGTCCGTTCGCGCTGCCAGGACCCGGTGCTCCTCGAGGACGTCCTCATCGACTTTCCCGATCTGGTTGTCATCGGGGCCCACATGGGCCATCCCTACGAGGAGCTCCTCATCGAATACATGTTGAAGTGGCCCAACCTCTACCTCTCCAACTCGGCCTACCTGGCCAAGTACATGCACCCCGCCCTGGTGAAGTTCATGGGGTCTCGCCGGGGTCAGGGAAGGATCCTGTTCGCCTCGGACCATCCGTTCCTCCCCATGGAACGGGCCGTGGCCGCAGCCCGTGCCCTGCCCCTCGGCGAGGACGCCATGGCCGACTTCCTCGGCGGTGCCGCCGCACGCATCCTCGAGCAGCGCGCCGGTGGCTGACCGGCTACCGGACCAGCTCCGCCTGATGGCCTCGACCTACCCGGACGAGGTGGCCTACACGAACCTCGGCGACGGCTCCTCGATCACCTTCATCCGATGGGAGAAGGAATCGAACCGGTTGGCCCGAGGGTTGCAGGAGCGGGGCATCAGCAAGGGCGATCTGGTGGCCATCTGCCTGGAGGCGGAGGCCATTCTCGATTTCATCGTCGCCTACAGCGCGGTGCACAAGCTGGGGGCGGTCTCCGTTCCGGTGAACAACCGGCTGTCGCCGCCCGAGATACGGGCCATCCTCGAACACGCCGAGGTCACCGCCATCATCACCAGTGCTGCCTACGAGGACGCGGTGGCCCCGCTGGTCGACTCGCTCGGGTCCCTGGCCCTGGTGGCCACGGTGTCGCCGTCGGGACGTGCCGGCTTCACCACCATCGAGGAGGTGAAGTCCGCGGACGACGACGCCATCCAGACGCCCATCGGCGACGAGGACCTCGCCGATGTCATGTACACCTCCGGAACCACCGGCAGCCCCAAGGGAGTCGTGGTCCGTCACGGAAACGTCGCCCTCCTCCCCAACTCCTTGCCGGCGTGGAGGGGATCGGCATGGCTCACGGCGACACCGGTGTTCACCTTTGCCGGGCTCGGGTTCATCTACAACCCGATGAAAGGGGGCATGACCGTCCTCTACCTTCCCCGCTTCGACGCCGGGCGGTGGCTCGAGACGGTGGAAGCCGAGCGCCCGGCTGTCGCCTTCATCGTCCCGGCCATGGCCCGGCTGCTCATCCACCACCCCCGCTTCGAGGTGGCCGACCTCTCCAGTCTGGGCATGGTGGTCCTGGGCAGCGCCCCGCTCGCTCCCGACACGCTGTTGCGACTGCAGGCCAGGCTGCCCGGTGCCGTGGTGCTCAACAGCTACGGCATGACCGAGGGCGGCCACGCCACCTTCGCGATGGACCCGGAGGGGTCCCGGACCCGTCCGGGGGCGGTGGGGCGGGCAAAGCCGCCGGTGGAGGTCCGAATCGTGGACGAGGAGGGCACACCGTGCCCGACCGGTGCCGTCGGCGAGGTCATCACCCGGAACCCCGCCGGACATCGCGAGTACTACAAGGATCCCGAGGCCACCGCCCGCATGTGGGAGGGCGGCTGGCTGCACACCGGTGATCTCGGGTATCTCGACGACGACGGCTACCTCTACATCGCCGGCCGGAAGAAGGAGATGATCGTCCGTGGGGGGTTGAACGTCTACGCCGACGACGTGGAGGCGGTGCTCCAGGCCCATCCGGCGGTGGTCGAGGCGGCGGTGATCGGCGTGCCCCACGAGGTGCTGGGCGAGGACATCGCCGCCTTTGTCGTCCTCCGGCCCGACGAGGCAGTCTCTGCCGAGGAGGTGCGCCACTTCGCCGGCGAACGATTGGCCGACTACAAGGTGCCGCGCCAGATCACCTTCCTGCCCGAGCTCCCCCGCAACGCCGGAGGCAAGGTGGTGAAGGCTCGACTGGGCAAGCCACTGGGCGAGCGGGCCTGAGCAATGACGGAGCAGCAACTCAGCAACAGCTGACCGGCGAGCACCGGCAGTGGTACAAGTGGGGGGACCAGAGGAGACAACGTGCAGGATCACCAATTCGATTTCGTCGTCGACGGGACACCCGAAGAGGTCTGGGATGTGGTCTGGAAGCGGATGCGGTCCGGCATCGAGACCGAGACGGTGAAGATCGAGATCTATCACCAGGGGGACGAGGACGGTAACGGCCTGGTCCGCCATTGTGACTTTCCGGTCCCCAAGTACCTTCTCTCCAACGGGAAGGCCCAGTCCTGGGAGTGGATCACCGAGGCCAAGCGGCCGGTGTCGTGGCGCTATGACGCCATCGGGAAACCGCTGTGGTCCCGAGCCTCCGGATGGACGCGACTCGAGGACCTCGGAGGAGGGAGGACGAGGGTCTACTTCCGTGAGACCTACGAGGCGTTCAATCCGGTGATGCGGGCCCTGCTGGAAAGGCGGGTGCACCACTTCATCTCGAAGGACAACGACCGGTTGATCGAAGCCTCGATTGTGGCGTCGCTGCGGAGGCTCCACGAGCGCAAGGGCCAGCAACCGAAGACCTGACCCCGGTCCACGGCCGTCCGCAGGGTCCGACGCCGGTGGCTCGACAGCCGTCGCCCGATACCTCGCAGGTAGAGTGGATGGTGATGGAAGGTCCGTTCGCGCCGCCGCACGATCAATCGTGGAGCCGCGTCTCGCCCCGACTGGCCCGGATGCGCCGGACCGTGCTGGTGGTCATCGGCGTGCCGGTGGTTGCCGCCCTCGCCCTCGTCTGCGGATTGGCCTCTTGGACACTGGCTGTGGTGGCCGCGCTGGTCGGAGCGGTACTCATCGCGACTGTGCTGGATGTCGATCGGCCGGAACCTGCGGTCGTGGGGATACGTCGAGCGAGCCGACGATCTCCTGGTAACCCATGGCGCGATGTTCAAGAAGCTCACCGTGGTCCCGTACGGTCGGATGCAGTTGGTGGATGTCGAGGCCGGACCCATCGAACGGTCCTTCGGTCTGGTCAGCGTCAAGCTCCATACTGCGGCGGCCACCACGGATGCCAAGGTGTGCGGGCTCACCCCCGACACCGCCTCCGGGCTCCGTGACCGGCTGACCCAACTGGGTGAGGCCCATGCCAGTGGGCTCTGAGCCGGCGGCGCCAGGGGCGCTGGGAGCGGTCGCGCCGGCGGCCGGGGGCAATCCGGCCGACCCGGCCGACGAGACGTTCCGCCTCCACCCCTTGACCCCGGTGGCGCTGGGCGGACGGATACTCGGGGTGGTCGTCGCGCTGGTGCTCTTCAACCTGGCCGGGCAGCGGGCCGGGGAGGGCGGCGGCGTGAACTGGTCGTTGCTGGCTGTCTACGGCGGGGTGGCGGTGCTGGTGGTGGTCCGCGGCCTGGTCACCGTGGCGGTCACCCGCTACCACCTTCATGGCGGCGAACTGCGCATCGACAGCGGGCTGTTCCAGAAGAAGTCGAAGCGGGTCCGGCTGAACCGCGTCCAGAGCGTGGACGTGCTCGAGCCCTTCGCCGCCCGCATCTTCGGCCTGGCCGAGGTAAAGGTCACCACCGCCGGAACGGAACGGTCGTCGGTCCGCCTCCGCTACTTGTCGTTACCCGTGGCCCGGCAGCTGCGGGCCGACCTGCTCGGGCGGTCGGCCGGCGGCGACGAGGGAGCACCGGAGGCACCCGAGCGGCCCATCCTCGCCGTGCCCCACGGGCAGCTGATCGGGGCGGTCCTGTTGGAGATGGTGTCGTGGCGGTTGATCCTGCTTCTCATCGGGCCGGTACTGGCCACGGTGGGCCAGAACAACGGCCATCGGGCCACCGCCGGGGTGGGGGTGGTCCTCTTCCTCTGGTTTGCCGTCCTCATCGCCCATTCGGTGTGGCGCCGGGTGACCACCCTGTGGGAGTTCACGGTGACCGAGTCCCCGGACGGGCTCCGCATCCGGCACGGCCTGTTTTCCACCAGCCGGCAGACGGTTCCGCCCGGACGTATCCAGGCCATCCTGATCCACCAACCGTTGTCGTGGCGTCCGTTCGGCTGGGTGCAGGTGCGGATGAACGTGGCCGGCTACGCGGGGAACGCCAACGCCAAGTCGACCATGCTGTTGCCGGTGGCCGATCGCGCCTTTGCCACCGCCTTGGTCGGCTGGGTGCTCGGTGGCGTCGACATCGAGGCCATCCCCCTCACCCGCCCGCCGTCGCGAGCCCGGCTGCGCTGCCCACTGTGGTGGCGGGCCCAGATGGCCGGCTCCGATGAGCGGGTGTTCGTGGCCCGCCACGGCTTGTGGTCCCGCACCATGGACGTGGTCCCCCACGAACGGACCCAGAGCGTGCGCCTGACCGCCGGCCCGGTGCAGCGGGCACTCAGGCTCGCCACCATGCACCTCGACTCGACCCGGGGACCGGTCAAGACGAGGGCCGCCAACCGTGACGCCCTCGAGGCCCGGGTCATGGTCGACCGCCAAGTCGAACGGGCACGTGCGGCCCGGCGTGAGTCGGCCGGTTCCCTACCCGCGCCACCGGTTGCACAGGCCACGCCGGGCGTTTCGTGACCGGAGGAGGATCGGGATGCCGGAGGTGACGATCGATGGGGTGACCATCGCCTACGACACGGTGGGGGAGGGAGAGCCGGTCGTGTTGGTGTGCGGCTGCGGCCAGCCTGCGGTGGCCTGGCAACTGAGCCTGGTGCCGGCACTGTCGGCGGCCGGCTACCAGGTGGTGACCTTCGACAACCGAGGGGTGGGCCCCTCGTCGTCACCACCACCGCCGTACTCGGTCGACGACCTGGTGGGCGACGCAGTGGGGCTGTTCGACCACTTGGGGCTCGAGTCGGTCCGTGTCGCGGGGCACTCGATGGGCGGCTGGGTGGCCGAGCGCCTGGCCATCGAACACCCCGACCGGGTGCGGGGCGCGGTGTTCATGGGTAGCTGCAACGTGGCCACCTCCTGGGAGAAGGCGATCACCACCGTCGAACGTGACCTGGCCCGACTGGACTACGACCTGCCGCCCCTCTTCTACGCCACCGAGACACTCCGGTATCTCCCCAATGCGGAGTTGCAGGACGACACGGTGGTAGATGCCTGGTTGGAGATGATCGGTGATCTGCCGCCCTGGCCCAACCCGGGCCGCCTGGGTCAGTACGAAGCCTGTTTGGCGTGGTCGAACGACCTCGAGCGCACCAAAGCGTGGTCGACGATGTCGGTACCCTGCCTGGTGGTGGCGTTCGAGCATGATGTCGACTCCCCGCCGGCCCGGGCCCGAGAGGCGGCCGCGGTCATCCCGGGAGCCGGCTTTGTGGAGCTACCGGGCACCAGCCACCTCGGCGTCTTCACCCACGGCCCGGCGGTGGCCGAGGTCCTCGTCGAATTCTTCGCCGGCATCTGACGGATCCGGCTACCGCGACCAGGCGGGTGCGGTCACCGGCCCGCGGTCCCACCCTCGGGGCTGCGGGGATCGGCGGCGCCGACATAGTGGTGGGGAGCGCCGTCGACGTCGCGCACCACCGAGATGATCTGGGCGCAACCGACGACGACGGGATCGAAGGGGCTGATCATCTGCACCCGGTGGCCGCGACCGGCAAGACCCTCAATCCATGCCGGGGGAGCGTGCGCCTCCACCCGCACGGTGAGGTCGTCGCCCCACCACAGGCGGAACGGTCCGGCCGACGGTGCCTCGAGGGCCAGGCGGGCACCGGCGACGGCGGTGGCCGGGTCCTGCCCGCCGGGCAGCATGCGGGCCAGCAGTTGGAGGAGGATCTGCGGCTGCGCGTCGCCGCCCATCGCCCCCAGCAGCTGGGAGAGTGATCCGTCGCCCGCGGTGACCAGCATCGGGGACAGCGTGTGGGGCGGCCGGCGGCCGGCCCGGAGCTCGGCAGGATGGCCGGTCTCGAGGGTGAAGCCGACTCCCCGGTTGTGGAGGAAGATGCCGGTCGACCCGGCGACCAGGTGTGACCCGAAATCGAGGGCGTTGGACTGGGTCAGCGAGACACCCAGTCCGTCGGCGTCGATGGCACACAGGTGGGTGGTGTCGCCGTCGCCGATCCGGGGAGCCGGCGGGTTGGTCGGGGGGAATGGATCCGACGTCACATCCGGCGGTGCGGCGACGTGGGCAAGGACGCGCCCCCGGGCTTGGTCGAGCCGCTGCTCGGAGAGGAGCGTGGCGCCGTCGGCGCCGTCGTAGAGCACGCTCGGGCGGTCGTGCCCGGCCGCCCGAGTGGCCTCGACCACCAGATGGGGCCAGCAGGGGATCCAACGGGTCCTCCCCGATGCCGGCCTGCTCGGCGATCCACGAGCTGGCCAGGGTGAGGTAGCCCTGTGACGGCGGGGGGACCGTCCAGAGGTCGTGCCCCCACACCCTGAGCCGCAACGGGAGCGCACCATTCGGTGATGCCACGCTCGAGGTCCGACGGCGTGAAGACGCCCTCGCCCAGGTCGACCAGGGCGTTCCCGAACTCTCCCGAGTAGAAGCCCTCGCGCCCCCCGGCCACGATGGCGCGAAGCGTGCGGGCCACCCCGGGGAGCCGGACCAGATCCCCGGGGTCTGGCGGACCGTCGGGGCACAGGTCCTGAGTGCCGGGCAGACCCGGCGACGAGATGACTGGCCAGGGCGAGCAGGATGGAGGCCACGAAACCCTGGTCGGCCAATTCGATGGCGGGACCGAGGACGGTGTCCAGGGGGAGCCGCCCGAAGCGCTCGTGGAGAGCGAGCCACCCATCCACCGCCCCCGGCACGGGGACGCTGTGGATGTCACCCCGTAGGGCCATGACCGAGTGGCCGCGGGCCCGCAACCGCGCCGCGTCGACGCCCGATCCGGCCCGGCCCACGGCCAACATGGCCACCGGATCGGATCCGGGAGCGCTGACCACGGCGAGCACGTCGCCGCCCATGCCGCAGAGGTGCGGGCTGGTGACGGCCATGACGGCGGCGGCGGCCACGGCAGCATCGGCGGCCGAACCACCCTGTTCCAAGGCCCCGATTCCGGCGATGGTGGCCAGCTGATCGGCGGCGTTGACCATCCCCCTGGCCCCGGTCCGGGGCGGGAACGGGGCGTCCGGGAAGCTCATCGCCCGGTGCCGGGCCACCGCCGGCGGGGAGCGTGACCCGAGCCGCCCACGGCTACTCCTCGGTCCAACGGCTCTGGGCCTCGCGCCCGGTGTCGAAGAACTGGTCGAGGTAGTCGTCCGAGTCGAGCTCGCTCTCCCGAACCAGGGAGAAGACCTGGGTGCCGGTCGAGGGCGGCGCCGGGAGCCAGTAGGCCTGGGCCATCCCGGTGTACTCGGCCTTGGTCTCCTCGGCATGGCCACCGGCCTCGGTCTCGGCCATGGCGATCGCCTCGTCGATCCCGTCCGACTGCCAGAGCGTCACCCGCTCCTCGTAGGCGAACCCGTCGCCGGAACGTGTCTGGAACACGCACCGGACGCTGTACCACGGGAGGTCGGAGGAGTCATCGGGCATCTCGGGGAGCTTACGGTCCTCCTGCGCGGGGCAGGGGAAGGGGTCACGAGGCGGGGCCGAAACGGTCGCTGTCCCAGATCATCATCGATTCGAACGGGGCGGCCAGGAGCGGACGGACCGGAGCCGACGCCCAGGCCTGCTCGAGCACCGGTCGCAGCCGACCCCCGACGGTCGCCGGGTCGTCGTCGAGGTAGCACACGGTCATCCGGTAGTCGCCGTCGCTGAACATGGGTCGACGGATGGCCGGCGTCGTCGTATAGGCCCACGCCCCGGCCACGCCCGCCACCGACACCAGCTCGGGGAGGAGGACGGTGTGCTTGTGTTGCGCATACGCATCCTGCGCCGCCGGGTCGGTGGGCTCCTCGACGATCAGGTAGGCGCCCCGGTGGGGACGGAAGGGCACGACCTCGGCGGAGACCAGCGCCCTCGGCGCGGCGTGTGCCTCGAGCAGTCGGAGCCCGCCGCGGTACTGCGACGGCAGCGCCTGGGAGAACCTCCCGAGCTCGGCCAGGCGGCGGCCCAGGGCGAGGAACTCGTCGATCGTCTCGTCGACCGGGTTGCCCATCAGGTAGCAGACCACGTGCTCCACATCCGACCAGCTGTCGACCTCGGCCGCCCGGGCCGCCCGGCAGGCCGGCGTCGACGCCCACCGCTGGCCCAGCAGCATGCCCGGTAGCTGGTACTGCTCGGGCATGTGGTCCATCTGGTGCCAGGCCAGGTACGGGCGGTCGTCGCCGGTCGGCGAGCGGTGGGACAGCGAGAAGAACCCGACCTTGACCCGGTTCATGAGTTGCCGCAACAGCTCGGCCATCGCCTCCAGCTGCTCCAGGTAGTGGGGGAGCGAATGGTGCACGAACCACAGTTGCAGGCCGGTGGCGCCGGCCCCGATCAGCCGGTCGACCGACGTGCGCGCTCCGTCGGGATCGCCGAGCGGGTCGAGCGCCCGACCGTTGCGCAGGACCACCTCGAGGGGATGGCTTCGGGAGGACCAGGCCGGCGTCTTCCGGGCCGCATCGAGCATGGCGGCCACGTCGACCGCCCTGATCCCGAAGGGCGCCCACCCGTCCCCCAACTCCACGGCTCGCCGGAGGGAGCGGGCGGTGCGGCCACCGATCCACAGCGGCACCGAGGACTGCCGGGCGCAGGGATCCATCACCACCCCGGTGAATCGATAGTGGGTGCCGTCATACTCGGGCCGAGGATCGGAGAGCGATGCCCGGAGGGCGCACAGCGCGTCATCGGCGCGTCGTCCCCGGCCCTCGAAGGGGAAGCCGAGGAGATCGAACTCCTCCTCGCAGGGTGCCGACTCCGAGCCCGAGTATCAGTCGGCCGTGGGAGACCTGGTCGAGGGTGCCGTAGCGCTTGGCGATGTCCAGCGGGTGGTGGTAGCCGAGCACGAGGACGTTGGTGGCCAGTCGGATCTGCGAGGTGAGTGCGGCCAGGTAGCCGAAGGTGGCCAGCGGATCCCAGTACCGGCCACCGCGCACGGTGGCGATGCCGGTCGGGACGATGACGTGCTCGGCGCAGGTCAGGTGGTGGTAGCCGAGCCGGTCGGCGGCCGCGGCAACGGCTGGCCACGGCATCGATGGAGGCGTCGACTTCCCACGCCGCGTGCACGCCGGGCACCAGCGTGAGCACCGGGGTGGTGATGCCGGCCAGCACGGGGAGTTGGTCCACGGGCTCGGGCGCCGCCGGGCTCTGGCTGCCGCCCTCAGGGGTCACTGGCTCTCCATTTCGGGGCGGTCCCGGTCGACCAGGGAGGCTACACCGCGCCCTTCGGCCGACCCACGTCCGGGGCCCACCAACCGCGGCGGCGACGACGGACACCTGCATCGGGCACTGACCAGCGGTCCGGGCGGCGTCCCCGCCGTTAGGCTGGCGGCGATGATCGAGATCACCACTTTCCGGCTGGCTCCCGGTGCTGACCGCGAGGCGTTCAAGGCGGCCGACCGCAGGGTTCAGACGCGGTTCGCCTACCGTCAGGCCGGGCTGCTCCGGAGGACGACGGCCACCGGCAGCGACGGCGACTGGGTGGTCATCTCCCTGTGGGGCGACGAAGCGGACGCCGATGCCGCCCGCCGGCGATGGGACGACGACGGAGATGCCGGCGAGTTCCTGTCCTTCGTCGACCGGACGTCCATACGGAATCAACGCTTCGACACCCTCGACTGACTCGATCGGCGGACTGCGTCGATGAATGAGGGGTCGGCATCGCCCGACACGACGGGGCCGCTCGGCCCCGCGTCACTGCTGGACGAGCGTCAACGGGTTGCCCTCCGGGTCCTCGACGGCGGCCAGCGTCGGCCCGCCGGGAACGTCGAATGGCTCGACGACCAGTCGGGCCCCCAGCTCCACCGCCAGGGCGAGGCTGGCCCGCAGGTCCCGGACCTGGACGTAGAGGGTCACCCCGGCCCGGTCCCCCTGGCGGATGTGGCCACCGGGCCCCGGCTCGGGACCACCCAGCCCCGGTGGGATCGGCATGATCGGTCCCTTCGCCGATGGCCCAGTTGCACAGCCGCTGGTAGAAGTCGGACTGACGCGCCGGGTCGAGGGCGACGATCTCCCAGTGGACCACCGGCCTGGCCCAGTCTTCGTCCACGGCGTCCTCCGATCCGTTGTCGTCCGACCAAGCGTTGCACACTGGCCCCGGCCCGCCAACGGGGGGCGGCCAGGGCGTCGACCCGGTCATACCACCGAGCCCTACCGATCGGCCCGGACCGCTGCCCTGGCCAGCGTCTCGGTGAGGTCGAGCCGTCTCGAGGGAGTCGGACACCAGGTCGGCGGCGGAGAGGTCGAGGCCGGCGGTCAACCCGTGCGGTACCGCCACCGTGAACAGGCCGGCGGCCACGGCTGCGGCCACCCCGTGGGGTGAGTCCTCCACCGCCACCGATCGCCGCGGGTCGGCGCCGAGCCGTTCACACGCCAGCCGGTACGAGGTGGGAGCGGGCTTGGCCGGAACCCGCGCCGTCGGTGCACACCAGGCAGGAGAAGTAGCCGCGCAACCCGAGTCTGGTCAGGTGGCCCTCCACCCAGGCCCGGGGCGAGGACGAGGCGACGCCGACCGGGACGCCCGAGTCGTGTGCCTCGGCGAGCCACCGCACCACGCCGGCCCGTGGCCGATACCGGGCCTGGATCTGATCCCGACGAGCCCTGCGGCGGTCGTTGACGCTCGGGGTCGAGGGCCCGTCCGAGCCGCCGCTCCAGTTCGTGCCGCGGGTCGAAGGTGTCCTCGGTACCGATGTTCTGCTGCCAGTCGGCCAGGGCCAGCCGGTGACCGTGGGCGTCCCACACTTCGGACCACGCCTGGAAGAGGGGTCGCTCGGTGTCGAGGATCGTCCCGTCGAAGTCGAGCACGAGGCCGGGCCCGCTCACCACCCAAGCATGCCAGGTGGACGCCGGCACCGGTGATGCCTCGCTCCGTTGGGCGGGCCGGTGGTCTGCCATGCTCTGGCCCATGTTCGACGATCTGCTCGACGAGAACCTCCGCTATGCCGCCGGTTTCGATCTCGCCGGCATACCGGCTCCCGCGGCCAAGGAGTTCGCGCTGGTCACCTGCATGGACAGCCGCATCGAGCCGCTGGCCATGCTGGGGCTGGGGCCCGGGCGACGCCAAGATCCTCCGCAACGGCGGGGGCCGAGTCGACCACCGACGTCCTCCGCTCGCTGATCCTGGCCACCCGGTTCCTCGGGGTGCGGCGGATCGCCGTCATGCAGCACACCGGCTGCGCCCTCGCCCACCGCAGCGACGACCAGATCCGGGCCGACCTGGTGCCCAGGACGTCGAGCACCCGGACGCCTGGCAGTACCTGGCCATGCCCGACCCGGATGCCGCGCTCGCCGCCGATGTCGATGCGGTCCGTCGCTGTGACGCCGCTCCCACATGGCGTGGTGGTGGAAGGGTGGCGGTACGACGTCGAGACCGGGCGCATCGACCGGCTCATCCCTGCGTGATGCAGCCTGCCCGTTCCATGACCCGGCGTTGGTGACGCCGCCGCCTCGCCCGGGTGGGGTCCCCTCTACTACGCTGCGTAGTTGACCAAACGGCTTGACTCGGGCAGCGGACCGGCTCGCCTGACGGCCTGATGCTGGAGCAGGCCGGTGCTGGAGCAGACCGGCCTGAGCAGGCCGTTGGAGCAGAGGAGCGGGTGGGTGGAAGCACGGAGCCCGGCCTGGGTGCGGAGACGACGGGCCTTCTCGGCACCCCGGGGGGGCGGGCGTAGGCGACGCGGCCGTCACCGGCCGTGGCTCGTGGGCCCGGCCGGACGGCCGCCGGACCCTCCAGCTGGTGCTGGCCACCATCTGGCTGCTGGATGGGATCCTCCAGCTGCAGGCGTATTTCTTCACCCGCTCCTTCGGCACCGCAGATGATCGCTCCCACGGCGCAGGGGCAATCCGTCCGGTGATCGCCCGGCCGATCACCTGGTCGGGCCTCACCATCGGGCACCATGCCGTGATCACCAACCTGTCGTTCGCCCTGCTCCAGGTCGGACTCGGCCTCGGCATCGCCTGGCGTCCGACGGTCAAGGTGGCCCTGGGCGCTTCGATCGTCTGGTCGATCGGGGTGTGGTGGATCGGCGAGGGGCTGGGCGGGGTGTTCTCGGGGGCCGCCAATCCCGTCAACGGCGCCCCCGGCGCGGTGATCATCTACGGGCTGCTGGCCGTCCTCCTGTGGCCACGCGACCGGCCCGGCCCGGTCCCCGCCGTTCATCGCCGCCCGGGCGGTGGGGGAGCCGGTGGCCAAGGCGGTGTGGCTGGTGCTGTGGGGATCGCTCTCCTACTTCGCCATCAGCGGCGCCAACCGGTCGTCGCAGGGCGTGCACGACCTGATCGACGGGATGACCGCCGGGGAGCCCGGGTGGCTGACCTCACTGAATCGCCACGCGGCCACGCTGGTCGACCACCGCGGTCTGGCCACCATGGTGGTGACTGGCCGCCCTGTTGGCTGTCGTGGCCGTTGGCGTCTATCTGCCCCCGGGCGCGGCCAACGCCACGCTGGTGGTGGCCGTGGTGGTCTCCCTTCTGTGGTGGGTGGTCGGCGAGGATCTCGGGCAGCTGTTCACCAACGGGGCCACCGACGTGAACACGGGACCGCTGCTGATCCTGCTGGCGCTGGCCTACTGGCGCTTCCGCAGCCCGTCGCCGGTGACCGGAGCGAGCCTCGCCGACGCGCCGGGGAGTGCCTGAGGTGTCGGGCACCGACTGGCTGGACGACTGCTTTGCGGCGGTGATGTTGGTGGTGGCCGCCTACAGCGCAGCCCGGGTGGTGGCCGCCCGGCGCTGGTCGCGGCCCGCCCACCCCGATGTGGACTTCGCCCACGTCCTGATGGGGGTGGGCATGGCCGGCATGCTGTCGTCGGCGATCAATCCGGTGCCCACCGGCCTGTGGGAGGTGGTGTTCACCGCCCTGTCCGCCTGGTTCGTGTGGCGCTGCTACCGCTTCGTGGCCCGGCTCGGGGTCGAGGGCCGGGACGAAGACCACGTGCACCACTTCTCCCACTACCTGACCCATCTGGTGATGGCGGTGGCCATGCTCTACATGTACCTGGTGGCCACCGCGCCGAGTGGGCCGTCGAGGGAGGCGGGCATGGCCATGAGCGGGGCCACCGGAACCACGGCCGACTTCGTCGGGCTCCCCCTGTTGTTCCTGGGCGTGCTCCTGGCCTCGGGGATCTGGGAGCTCGACGGGATCGGGCGCTTCTCCCCGGCCGCCGCCACCGGACCGTGGCCCGGCCCAGACTGGCGGTCGGCCGATCGGTGGGGGTGGAGGCGCTCGATGGCGCCACAACCGGGCTCGGCCGACGGCCCCGGCGACGGGGACACGGCGTCTCGCCCCTGGTTGGCCCCGCGGCTCGAGGCGGGCTGTCACATCGCCATGTGCGTCACCATGGCCTACATGCTGGTGCTCATCCTGTGAGCACCCGACCTTCCCGGTGGTCCCCGACGAAGGGGTGGGCCGAGTGGGAGCGGCCGCTCGGTGTCGGTAACCTTGGGGTCGTGCCGGAGATGAACGGGATGAGCCGGATCGCCCTCACCACGCACACCGCCACCACCCAGTGGGAGTTCAGCCCGTTCGCCCTGGTCGGTGCTGGCCACCGCCATCGCCTGCGCGGTGTGGTACATGCGGGCGGAGTGGGCGCTGTCGGCCAGGGGTCACCGGTGGAGCGGCAAGCGGACGCTCTCCTTCATGCTCGGCCTGGTCGCCATCGTCATCGCCCTGCAGTCGCCGGTGGCCACCTTCACCATGGAGTACTTCCAGGCCCACGTCATCCAGCACCTCCTGTTGATGGTCATCGCCCCGCCGCTGCTGGCCATGGGCGCCCCGATGACCCTGGCCCTCCAGACCTCCAGCCGGAGCACGAAGGTCCGACTCCTCGGCTTCCTCAACTCCAGGCCCGTTCGAGGTGCTCACCCACCCGATTCCGGTGTGGTGCCTCTACTACCTCTCGATGTTCGCCTTCTTCTTGACCTTCGCCCTCAACTTCGCCATGGACCACATGTGGGTCATGGATCTGGTCAACCTCGGCTTCCTCTTCGCCTCGACGCTCTTCTGGTGGCCGATCGTCGGCCTCGACCCGGTCCCCCACTGGAAGATGAGCCACGGGGTGCGGATGGCCAACCTGTTGATCGGGGTTCCGGTGGAGTCGTTCCTCGCCCTGGCCCTGCTCAGCACCACCCGGCCCGCGGCGTCGATGTACACCGTGAGCAGCACCCACGCCGGCGCCGGCATCCTGTGGGTCGGCGCCGAGCTCTTCACCTTTCTGGCGCTGATCCCGGTGTTCGTCCAGTGGCTCCGCTTCGAGGAGCGCAACACCGCCCGCAACGACGCCCAACTCGACGCCGAGCTGGCCGCCAGCGGGTCCCGGACGGTCCCCGTCGTCGAGCAGTAGCGACCGGCCGGCGCCGCGCCGATCAGGAGGCGGACGCCGGCGTGAAGGTGTAGGTGTAGGGCGTGGTGCCGGGGGAGTTGATGAAGGCCGCCTTCCCATTGACGGAGACGCCGACCACGACCGCTGATGCGCCCACCTGCACGGTCATTACCCCCTTGGCCGGGAAGGCCAGCGATTTGCCCGCGGGCTGAACGCCGACGACCAGCGGGGTGACCGATTCGGAGCTGAGGACCTGGACCCAGCATTTGCCCGTGGTGGCCACGTTGACGACGAAGTGCTTGGCCGCACCGTGTAGGACGAGGCCTGGCTGCTGGACGTGGTCGGCACCACGGACGGAGGACTGGTGCGCAGGTGCCGGTGGAGGGCGACGACCCGTGGGACGTCGGTGCCCCGTTTGGCTGGCTGACCCGGAGGATGTGTGACCGGGCCAGCCACTGGGGCCGCCATCGTTGGACGCCGAACCCGAGGGCCACCAGCACCACCAGGCCGACGATCACCCAGGTGACCACCTTGAGGGAGGTCGGCGCCCGCAGCTTGCGCCGGGCCTTGGCCACGGCGCGCTTGCTGTGCTTGATCTGCTGACGGGGGACCACCGGAAAGGTGCCGGTGGGGGCGCCGGTTGCCACCCCGTAGCCGTAGGCCCCGGAACCCCCGGCCGCGGTCCCCGCACCCACTTTGGGGACCTCCCCGGTCTGGGTGAACGCCCGCAGGTGGTCGGGCCCGCTGGTCACCGTGGTCACCACGTTGGTCACGGCGCCGGCCTGGCTTCGTCCCGCACCGTTGGACGTGGCCGGCACCGCCGACCAGGCATCGATCATCCGCAGGGCCAGCGCGTCACCGTCCAGGCCCGAGGAAGGCGGCGTACCGGCGCAGCGTGGAGAGGGCCAGGGCCTGGTCGGGCAGATTGGCCAGGTCCCCGTTCTCCAGGGCTTCGAGCAGGGTGATCGGGCGGCTCAGCCGGTCGTGCACGGCCAGCAGGTCGAGGCCGCGCTCCTCCCGAGCGTCCCGCAGCAACCGACCGAGCTCCTCGGCGGAGGAGATGGTCCCTGCGTCTTGGTCGTCGCGCCGGCGAGTGGTTCCGCCGCGTGGCCGGATCACGTGCTCTCTCCTGACTGTCCAGTGGCACAAGCGTACCTGTTCATCGTTGTATTTCGGCACAGCCGGTGGTCGGCTGTACCCCAGAACCCGCTGTTTTCGCCGCCACCGCTCGAGCCGGCCAGGAATGTTGCGAGCACAACTAGTGTTGGTCAGATCAGTTGAGTGGACAAGGAGTCGCGCACCGGATGACCATGTCCGGAGCGATGACCGACGAGCACAGGGAGGTTGGCCATGCCGGCAGTGACGGTTGACGATGTACTGGCGCTCCCCAAGGTGGAGGCGGTGGACGCCGCGGCGAACCGTGGGCAGGCCGGTGATCTCGGTCACCACCGCCCCCGCCGGGTTCGAGGGCGAGGGGTTCCCGGTGCGCCGGGCCTTCGCCGGTGTGGACCAGCGCCATCTCGACCCGTTCATCCACATGGACCAGATGGGGGAGGTGGAGTACGCACCGGGCGAGCCCAAGGGGACGCCGTGGCACCCGCACCGTGGTTTCGAGACGGTGACCTACATGATCGACGGGACCTTCCAGCACCAGGACTCGATCGGCGGTGGCGGCCTCATCACCAACGGCGACACCCAGTGGATGACCGCCGGTGGGGGCATCCTGCACATCGAGGCCCCGCCGGAGGAGCTGGTGGCGTCGGGCGGGCTGTTCCACGGCATCCAGCTGTGGGTCAACCTTCCCAAGGCCGACAAGATGATCGCTCCCCGCTACCAGGACATCGGATCGTCGCAACGTCGTCCTGGTGTCCTCGCCGGACGGCGGGACGCTGTTCCGGCTGATCGCCGGCAACCTCGGCGGCCATGCCGGTCCGGGGGCCACCCATTCGCCGATGGCCATGGTGCACGCCACCCTCTCGCCGGGAGCCCGGGCGGACATCCCCTGGCCCGAGGAGTTCAACGCCCTCGTCTACGTGCTCGGGGGCGCAGGGAGCGTGGGCAGCGAGGGACGCGCCGTGCGCACCGGCCAGTTGGCCGTCTTCGGCGAGGGGAACACCCTGACCGTCGCCGCCGACGCCGCCCAGGAGTCGCGGACCCCGGCGCTCGAGGTGCTGGTGCTCGGAGGCCGTCCCATCGGCGAGCCGGTCTATGCCTACGGGCCCTTCGTGATGAACACCAAGGAGGAAGTGGCCCAGGCCTTCGAGGACTACCAGGCCGGACGGCTGGGCACCATCCCGGCCGACCACATCGGCTCCTGAGCCGGGCTGCGCACTCGCCGGTTGGAGATCACCGGGCCGGTGATGGGGACGGCGGGACTGGGTCGGGGAGCGGGCGCGTTCCGGGAGCGGGGAGACGCCCGAGGGCGGTGGAGGCCGGCGGGGCAAGGCTCAGGTCGGAGGGCCGCAGGCGCAGCGTGTCGTACCAGTAGCGCACCGTCCACGTGGGCCAATTGTTGGTGACCCGGCCCGACGCCGACTTGTACCAGCTGGTGCAGTCGGCCACCCAGGCGGTGGTGGCCATCAGGCGCTGGGTCCGTCGATCGTCGCGCTGGTAGGCATCCGTCCCCACGCCGACCAGGGGGGCGGCCTGGTGGCTGGTCGGCGCCGACTCTGGACGGCCATGGCCTGGAGGATCAGGTTCACCTGCCGCTCCACCATGAAGAGGATCGAGTTGTGCCCGAGGTTGGTGTTCGGGCCGTAGAGCAGGTAGCAGTTGGGGAAGCCGGGGACCGCCGTGCCCAGGTAGGCCCGGGCTCCGTCGCGCCACTCGTCGGCCAGCGTCCTCCCGTCCACCCCGGTGATCGGGATGTGGGCCAGGAAGTCGGTGGTGGTGAAGCCGGTGCCGAAGACGAGGACGTCGGCCGGCCGCCTGATCCCGTCGGTGGTCACGATGGCGTCGGGTTCGATGTGGTCGATCGGCTGTTCGACCACGGTCACGTTCGGCCGCATGAGTGTCGGGTACCAGTCGTTGGAGATGAGGATGCGCTTGCAGCCGATCGGGTAGTCGGGGACGACGGCCGTCTCGGGCAGGCGATCGGACACCACCCCGTCGCGTATCCCCGACGCGAACAGCGCCCGCAACTTGCGTCCGGCCCAACTGTCCTTGCGGAACCAGATCCAGCGGATACTCGAGGCTCCAGTAGATCCACCACCGGTAGGCACGCTCCACGACGGTGACGTTGTCGAACAGCCACCGGACGGCGACGCTGTAGGCCCGGTCCTTCTTCGGCGCCACGTAGTTGGGGCTGCGCTGGTAGATGGTGAGCTCGGCGGCCTGGTCAGCCACCGGGGGGACGAACTGGATGGCGCTGGCCCCGTTGCCCACGACCGCCACCCGTTTGCCGGCCAGGTCGCAGCCGTGGTCCCATCGAGCCGAGTGCCAGGTCGGCCCCGCGAAGCGGTCGCGGCCCTCGATGTCGGGAGTGTGGGGCCGGTTGAGCTGGCCGCAGGCGAAGACCACGGTGTCCGCCTCCATCTCCCCGTCCCCGTCGGCCGAGGTGATCGCCACCCGCCACCGACCGGTGGCCTCGTCGAAGGTAGCGCTCCGTACCGTGGTCCCGAGCCGCAGGTGGGGACCGAGCCGGAAGCGGGTCACGCACCGCTGGGCGTAGGAGAGGATCTCGGGCTGTTCGGCGAAGCGTCGGGTCCAGTCGGATTTGGGGGCGAAGGAGAAGGAGTAGAGATGGGACGGTACGTCACAGCCGCTGCCCGGGTAGGTGTTGTCCCTCCACGTGCCCCCCACCCCGTCGGACTGCTCGATGATGGTGAAGTCGCGTATCCCCGATCGCACCAGCTGGATGCCCATGGCCAGCCCGGACAGCCCGCCCCCGACGATGGCCACGGTGGGCGGCGGGCGACCCTCGCGCCGGGCCTTGCCCACCGCTTGCTCCAATAGCCTGCGCCCGATGTCCAGGGCCATGCGCGGCCTCCGTGTTCTCCGCCCACGCTCCAGCCGCATCCGTCTGTCGGGTGGCTTGCCGTGGGTGACCCGATGGTAGGCCCGATGAGCGCGGTCCCGACGCCGACGCCTTGCAGCGCCCGGGGCCGTTCACCAGACTCGGGGCGTGACCGTAGGCAGGGTGGGACCCGATCCGGGGGAGGCGGGCCGACCGACCGGTCCGGTGCCATCACGTCTGGCCCGGGCCCGGGCCCGTCTCTCCCTGGCCCTCCGGGCGCTCCTGCACCCGGAAGGGCTGCCGTCCGAGGCCGCCGCCCAACTGGAGGCCGCCTTCGGGAGCGTGGGCCGCGCGGCCTGATCTCCGGGGGGCCGGGTCGGGTGGGCCGGGTCCGTGCCCAGGTCCGGGCGGCCCCGCCCCGACTGCTCGACTGGATGTCCGGCCAGGTCCTCGATCACCCCGCTGTCCTCTATGACCACGAGGGCGTCGAGCTCCTCGCCGCCCGGCAGGGCCGCTCCATCGCCACCGCCATGGGCGCACTGCAGCTGGCCCTGGTGGCGGCGGCGGCGGCGTCGACCCTGGAGGGGGGCCCGGTGCTGGCCCTGGCCATCGACGGTGCGATCGGCCAGGTGGCCTCGGTGGTGCACGGGTTCTGCGACTGGTACAACACCGGTTCCTACCTGGTTCGGCGGCTCGCCGAGCAGGGCATCGCGGGTCGACCGGTCCGAGGTGCGGCGGCTCACCAACGCCGCCCTCATGTCACGGGGGAAGACCATCGACGAGCGTGCCCTGGGCCGGGCCACCGAGCTGCGCCTGATACGAGGGTGGGTGGGACGCGGTCTGGTCGACGCCCTCCCCTTCGGCTCGACTCTCGGCCGCGCCTCGCCGCGGGCGGCGGCCCGTATCGACGCCTCGGACATCCCGGGCCTGGTCATGTCCTTGCGCGCCGAGCCCGGGTGACCGTGGCTGACCTGACGACCCGTTTGACATGATGGAGGGTGCGGCACCACCGTCGACCGCCGGAGCGAGCGCATGACCCAGACAGCAGAAGCGGTACCGGGGCCGGTCCTCGGGCTCTCCCATCGCCGGGTGCTGCTGGTCATCGGCGCCCTGATCCTGGGCATGTTCCTGGCCGCCCTGGATCAGAACGTGGTCGCCACCGCCCTGCCCACCATCGTCGGCGACCTCCACGGCGCCTCGCACCTCACCTGGGTGGTCACCGCCTACCTGCTGGCATCGACGGTGTCCACGCCACTGTGGGGGAAGCTGGGCGACCTCTACGGCCGCAAGTTCTTCTTTCAGGCCGCCATCGTCTTCTTCCTGGTCGGTTCGGCGCTCACCGGGCTCAGCCAGTCGATGCTCGAGCTGATCGTCTTCCGGGCCATCCAGGGCCTCGGCGGTGGGGGCCTGATGGTGGGGGCGCATGACCATCGTCGGCGACGTGGTCTCCCCCCGCGAGCGAGGTCGCTACATGGGCCTGTTCATGGCCATGTTCGGGGTGACGTCGCTGCTCGGGCCGCTCATCGGCGGCGTGTTCGTCGACTACCTCGAGCTGGCGGTGGATCTTCTACATCAACATCCCCATCGGCGTCGTCGCCCTGGTGGTGACCACCGTCGCCCTGCCCGGTGCCCTCAGCCGGGTCCACCGGGTCATCGACTACCTGGGCACGGCCCTCATCGCCATCGTCGGCCACCTGCCCTGGTGCTGTTCACCAGCCTGGGGGGGACGTCGTTCGCGTGGACGTCGCCGGCCATGCATCGGCCTGGCCGTGGCCGGCGTGGTCTCCGCCGTGCTGTTCCTGCTGGCCGAGCGACGGGCCGTGGAGCCGATCATCCCGCTGCCCCTGTTCGCCAACAAGGTGTTCGGTGCGGCCAGCGCCATCGGATTCGTGGTCGGGTTCGCCATGTTCGGCGCCCTGACCTTCCTGCCCCTGTTCTTCCAGGAGGTGAAGGGGGTCAGCCCGATCCAGTCGGGGGTGCGCCTGTTCCCCATGATGGCCGGGCTGCTGGTCGCCTCGATCGGGTCGGGCGTGCTGGTCAGCCGATGGGGCCGCTACAAGGTGTTCCCGGTGGTGGGCACGGCCCTGACGACCATCGGGCTCTACCTCATGTCGCTGATCGGGGTCAGCACCGGATCGTGGACGATCGCCGCCTACATGGTCGTGTTCGGGCTCGGCCTGGGGCTGGTGCTCCAGGTGCTCACCGTGGCGGTGCAGAACGCCGTCCCCTATGAGGAGCTGGGCACGGCCACCTCGGGCGTGACCTTCTTCCGGATGATCGGCGGCTCGTTCGGGACGGCGGTGTTCGGCGCCATCTTCTCCAACCTGTTGGTCGACAACGTGCTCGAGCGCGCTGCATCTGACCACGGCGCCGAGCGGCGTCAACATCAACTCCGACAATCCGGCGGCCATCCACCACCTCCCTCCCGCCGTTCAGGCCGGGGTGATCGCCGGCATCGCCCACACCATCCAGACCGTCTTTCTGGTCGGCGGTGCCGATCGCCTTCGTGGCCTTCCTGTTGAGCTGGACCCTGCCGGAGATCGAGCTGCGCAAGTCCATCCGCACCTCGGAGCCGGCCGAGAACCTCGGGCTACCCGAGCCCCGGACCTCGCTCGGGGAGGTCCAGCGGATCCTCGAGCGGGCGGCGAGCCGGGAGAACCGTCGCGAGCTCTACGAGACCCTGGCCACCCGGGCCGGCCTCGATCTCGATCCGCGGGCGTGCTGGATGCTCTACCGGTTGGCCGACCGTCCCGACTGCACCCTCGAGGAGGTGGGGGCCCGGTTGAACGTCGAGCCGGCCCGGCTGGAGGCGGCGGTGGACTCCCTGGTGGCGGCCGGGCATGGTCGGCGCACGACCAGGTGGCGCCCGACCATCACCTGGTCCTCACCGGGTCGGGGCAGGCGGCCATCGAGCGTCTCACCGTCGCCCGCCGCGACTCGATGACCGAGCTGCTCGAAGGGTGGGACCCCGAGACCCATCCCGAGGTGGTCGAGATGGTCCGCCACCTGGCCAACGCCCTGCTGGCCGACGACGACAAGCTGCTGGCCGACGCCAAGCCGGCACGCGGTCTGAGCCCACCCGGTCCCGGTGCGGGTCGCTCCCCGTGCGGGTCGCTCCCTACTCCGGGTGGGTGGCCGGCTAGGCGCCAGCGGGTCGTGCGGTCACCCGGCTCACCGTGGTGAACGAGCACAGGTAGAGGTCACCGTCGAACCCGGCCGCCGGGAACAGCACCGACTGGACCGGGCTGCCGGTGTCGGCCCGGGCCAGCTCGCTGCCGTCCTCGATGTCGAGCACCACCACCTGGTCGGCGGCCGCGTTCGACGGTCGTAGTCGCCGGTGACCAGTTGTCCCCGGTCGGGGTAGAGCAGCAGGTGCCCTCCGTGCTCCTGGCGTCGTTGCCATCGCGGCGAGAAGACGCCGTCGACGGTGATGTCGAAGGCGCGTCAGGACACCGTTGCCGCTGTCGTAGCCGACGGCGATGGAGCGGTCGGTGTCCATCACCGGGGGATTGGCGATCAACCCGCCGGGCAGGTCACTGATCACCGGCCATCGACAGCGCCCCGGTCCCCAGCCCGACGCGGATCAGGTGCAGCGGGGCGGTGGCCACGCCGTGGCCGTGCAGGGAGCCGTCGTAGCCGCTCGCGAGCCCTCCCCGTTGTCGAGGAACCACGCCGCCTCCGACGCGATCACGCAGTCCCAGCCGTAGGACTGGCCGGGGTGGATCCGGTAGGGGACCCGGAAGGCGTCGTCGGATCGCAGGCGCCCGTCCCATCGGGCCCGGAGGAGGCTGGTATCCCCCACCACGTAGACGTCGATCGCCGTCGGCCGACAGCCGGGCGATGGACGGTTCGGCCAGGGTGCAGCGGTCGACGATCTGCCAGCCGGTCCGGTTCGAGCACCACCAACTCGCAGGCCTGGCGCTCCCCGGCGGGAACCGGCGTACCCGGACGCGAGCCGGCGAAGTCCTTGGTGACCAGGTGCCCGTCCGGCAGGATCACGAACCCGTTGTAGGGGCGGTCCCGGGGCAGGGTGGCCGACGCGATGACCGACAGGTCAGGGCCCGAGGCGGTGGGCGTGGTTGCCGAACACCACGTAGAGGGATCCGTTGGCGTGGGCGGCCATGCTGCCCGGCCAGGTCGGCCCCCCGGCCAGGTCCGGCGAACGCTCCTGCTCGGCGAGGGTGGTGGGGTCGATCCGCTCGACGAAGGAGATGGCATCGTCACCGGCGGTGTGGCGCAGGAGGTAGACCTCCCCGCGGTCACGGGTGACGGCCATGGTGGCCACCGGTGCCTGGCGCGACACGACCTCAAGGGTGTCGCCGGTGGCGAGCGAGAAGGTGCCCGCCTGGCGGCGCGGTACCTGGCGTCGGTCGGGCCCACCGTCCTCGCAGGACCAGGGGCCGGGCCGGTACCCGGCCGGCGACGTCATCGGGGGACTCAGGGGGACGGCCGCAGCAGGGCCGCCAGGGAACCCACCATCACCGCCATGGCCTGGTCGCGGGTGAGGCCCTGGTCGGCGAGGAGGAGCTGTCTGGACTCGAACGAGGTCATCACGTCGGCGGCGGCCAGGGCGCTGTCCGATGCCTCGCCCAACCCGGCCAGCTCGGGTGCGAGGAGGGTCGGCCAATTGCCACCGCAGGTAGGCCCGATTGCGAGCCAGGGCGGTCGGCCAGCAATGGCTGGAAGTGCGATCGCAGCCTCATGACGGCGGCGGCATTGCCCACCGCCTCGAAGAGCCGGAAGCGCTGCTCCACCAACGCGGTGATCTTGGTCTCGAGAGGTGCCTCCGGCTCCGCATCGATGGGGATCAGCGGAATGGCCCGCTCCTGCTGTCGCCCGATGGCCGCACGGACCAGGTCTTCGACGTCGTCGAAGTAGCGGAAGAGGGAACGGGGTGAGAGTCCGGACCGTTCGGCGATCTCCTCACTGCTCGGCTGCAGGACCCCGTCGCGGTAGAGGTCGAGGAGGGCCTCGACCACCGCCTCGCGGTTGCGCTCCCGCCGGAGCTGGCGCCCGTCGGTGGTGGCGGTTGGTGAGGTGTCCGGCGCTCCGAACGCCTCTGGCGTCGCCGCCGGGCCGGTCAACGGACCGGTTCCCCGTGCAGTGTGCACACGTCCCCCACCCGGGGGTCGACCCGTCCCTCCACCAGGGCGAGGAAGGCCGACTCGACCTGGTCGGCGCCGCGGGCCTGGCGCAGGGTCATCCACCCGTCGGTCCACGGCACGAACCGGTTCCAGGCGTCGGCCACCGTCTGTTCGAACCGGGCCTGGCCCCATTGGCGGCGACGTTTGGTGATCTGGTCGGGGGCGAACAGGAACGTCGGCGGGGGCCCGGGCCGCGGCTCGGCGGGCTCGGGGGGGTGGTCCCAGTGGGTGTCCCCCACCACCATGCTGTACCGCAGGCGGTCGCCGAGGTGGGTGTGGACGGCGTGGGTGACATCGGGCCGGCCGGCGATGTCGATGAAGCAGGTGTCGCCCGCGGCCAGCGACGAGACCTCCGGGTAGGTGACGGCCTGGTGGTAGCAGCCGAGGCTGCGCACGAACTCGAGGTTGCCCGGCGAGGTGAGACCGATGACCTCGATGCCCGGGCGGGCGGCCAGCAGCCATGCGGCGGCAATGGCCGTCTTGGCCGACGCGCTGGAGATCACCATCCGGGTGGCGCCGAACATGTCGTGATCACCGAGGAAGTCGTCGACGACGAAGGAGGTGACGAACAGCGGCCACAACAGCATCTGGGCCGGCTCGCGGTCGGCGCGGTAGATCGGGTCGGACTCGACGAAGGAGTAGCGGTTGTAGACGCTCGGAAGGGGGTGGCGGTGGTCGGCCATGTCGGTGAAGCCCCGATCGTCCAGACGACCGGGCTGGACCACGACCTGGCTGGACATGGGCAGGTAGCCGTAACAGGCGAGTCGCCTCGGGGACGCCGGGAACGGTCGACTCCACCACCTCGGCGAAGCCCCAGACCGGCACCCGGCCCCAGGCGACCCCGGCCTCCTCGGCGGCCGGAAAGAACTGCCAGTAGCCCATGGCGTCACCGAACACGGCGTAGGTGACGTTGTTGGCGGTGAGCCCGAACGACTCGATCCGCAGCCGGGCCTCACCGGGTCCGAGGGGCACGTCGACCCGCTCCACCGCACGCATGCGGTGCAGGTCGTGTGCGGTCGACCTCCAGATCCATCAGCACGCCTCTCGCATCGATGGTGGTTTGCCGCCCGAAGTGTGGATGGTGGTGCCGCCTGCCGGAAGGGTAACAGTTGACAGAAGGAGCGCCAAGTTTTTGGCGTAACGTTGGCGGTCGGCGCAGGAACGCTGGCGACGGGTGGCGAGCTCGCAGCAGTTGCCGGCCCACGAGGAGGAACATGGCAGACGATCTGGTGTTGGACTCGCTGCGTAGACGCATGCACGCCATGCATTCGCTCTACTACGACGCGGTGTCCACCATGGATCTCGACCAGGTGAACCATTTCGAACGCGACGGCGTGCTCCCCATCGCCTTCAGCCTGTTCCACATCGTCAACATGATCGACGCCTCGTTCATGCTGATGACCGGCACGCCGCCGCTGTGGGACGACCGATGGGAGGCGCGGGTGCGCCCGGCGATCGCCGACCACGGGAAGCACAAAACGGTGGCCGAGATGGTCCACCAACGCATCGGTGACTACGGCGCCTTCCAGGAGTACATGGGCGAGGTCTTCACCCGCACCGAGGAGTGGCTCGAGAAGCTCGACCCGGTCGAGCTCGACCGGGTGGTCATCCCCAGACCGCTTCCCCCGCAGGTAGCCAGTACCTACAGTGCGCGGGTGGCCGGACCGGACGGCATCACCCTGCTCGACGCCACCGAGTGCTGGATCTATCAGCACGGCCTGCGTCACATGGGTGAGATCGAGTTGGCCCGGGGCCTGGTCGGTCTGGGCGGGATGACCTCGTGACCGTTGGCGACGCCGCCGGGGCCGGGCCGGCGCTCTCGCCCCCGGCGGGCCCGGGGGACCGGAACTTCTACCGGTTCCGCTCCGAGTGGTGCCTGGATGCATCGCCGGTGACCACGTACTCGGTGCTCGAGCAGGTGGTCGGGTACGCCGAGTGGTGGCCCGAGGTGCGCCGGGCCTGCCTGGTCGAGGCGGGCTCGTGCCAGGTGGTGTGCCGCTCGGTCCTTCCCTACCGGCTCAGCATGGTGCTGCGCCCGTCGCGGGTGGACCCGGAGTCGGGTGTGCTGGAAGCGGAGATCGATGGTGACCTCGAGGGCTTCGCCCGTTGGACGGTGGGACGCCGACGGTCGGGTTCCCACCTGGTGTTCGAAGAGGAGGTCACGGTGACCAAGCGGTCGCTGCGATGGCTGGCACCGTTGGCCCGCCCGGTGTTCAGGGCCAATCACGCCGCCATGATGAGGCATGGGAGGGTCGGTCTGACCGCCCATCTGCGCCGGCTCCCCGACCCACGGGGCCTGGCTGCCGTCTCTCTCTGAGTCCGGCGGTCTCTGAGCCTTCCGGTCACCGCCGTGGTGCCGACCGGCGGGGGTGGTGGCGCCCGGCCGGAGCGACATCCGCCGTTCCCGCCGCGGCCCCGGCACCGGCCGATGACGGACCCGAATAGTCACCGGTGTTCCACAGGTTCTGGTGGACCTGTGGCCACGCCCCGCTGGGATCGGCGGCCGGGGCGCCGGTCTGCCAGATGAACAACTCCCCCTCCCGGGTCCCGGCCGCCAGGACCTGGTCGGCCATCGACCCGAGGGAGCCGAACACCGCCCCGCCGGTCACCCATCCGCCGGTGAGCTTGGGGAACCCCGGAGCCTCGAGCCCCCGGCCGTCGAAGGCCCGCAGATCGGAGTCCGAGCTCACCTCGACGGCGTAGGCCGTGCCCCGGCTCCCGGTCAGGTTGGCCACGATGCGGCTGGTCGAAGAACTGGAGGCTGTCCATCACCTGGGGGAAGCCGGTGAGGAAGTTGCCGGTGGCCGCGTCCCAGGCGTCGAGCTGGCTGTCGTGCGGCGATTGCTCGGCCGGTTCGGACACGTCGACCAACTCGCCCGCGCTCTCGGCCGGGCCGATCACGTCGAGCGAGCTCGCCCTTGCCGGACGCCCGCCCCAGCGGTGCCAGGATCGGTGCGCCCAGGGCGGGGATGCTGGTGGCGACCAGCCCGGTCGAGTTCGACCTCGCCCCCGATGGTCCCGACGAGAGCACGTTGGGCAGTCCGCCGGTCGTCCCGAGGGCGCCGGTGCCGTCGGCATGGAGCAGGTAGACGGGACCGACGTCGCTCTGCACCGCGATCAGCGGCGACGCTGCCCGGCACCGTGGCCACCGCGGGGCCGTTGCTGGCCCCGTCACCGATGTCGGGGAGCAGGTTGGGGTCGAGGTCGGCGATTGCCACCGGCCACCCGGGGAGGAAGGCGCCGGGGTTGGGATAGCCCGGTGGGTCGGGCGCTCCGGCCGTGGCCGGGTGGAGCGCCCCGTCGGGCCAGATGGCGTAGACACGGCTGTTGGCCGCCTCGGAGAGCTGCCCGAGGAGCGAGAAGAGCGTCCCGATGGTCCCGAGCGAGGCGTTGGGGGGACCGGAGTACTGCTCGTTCGAGGTGACGATCACCTGGGGCGGCCCGCCCGGGCACCAGCTGGGCGATGGCCGGGGTGTCGACCAGCTTGGTCCCGGTGTCGCCGCCGGCGGTGGGCAGGAAGGTGACCTGACCGTTGGACGGGTCGACCGACTGCACCTCGTTCGGGTCCACCACCTCCACCGGCCAGCCCGGTGCCGGCTGCCCGCCGGGTTGCCAGGCATAGACGTGGCGGTCCATCGAGGCCGCCACCACGTCGAGGGTCCCGTTGCCCTGCAGGTCGCCGAGCACCGGCGCGCGCGAGGATGCCGCGGAGCACCTCGTTGTCGGTGTTGGCCACCCCGGTCCCGGAGAAGGCGGCATCGGTTCGCACCGGCCAGCCCGGCAGGAGCTGGCCCTGGGCGTTCCACGCCCACACCCGTCCGGTGAGGTCGGTGGCCACCACGTCGAGATCGTTCCCCGATGCGTCGGCCAGGTCGCCGACGGCGAGGCCGCCGACGATCTCACCGCGGGGAACGGTCGGCACCGCTCCTGACGTGTAGGCCGCCTCACCGGCGTGGTAGCCGGTGTCCGGTGCCGTGCGCACCGGCCACCCGGGGAGGTCGGTCCCATCGGAGCCGTAGGCGTGGACGGTGCCGTCGGCCGAGGCCACCAGGAGCGCATTGGTCCCGCCGGGGCCGATGGGGGCGAGCACCGGTGGCGCGGCGATCGAACTCGAGAGCTCGGATCGGTGCCCCTCCGACCAGGCTCGGGTCCTCGTGGAGGAACTCGGTCCGCCGGGCCATGCCCACCATGCCGGCCGCGTCCTGGACGACCACCCGGACGGTGAACATGTACTTGTCGGGAAGGGGCTGGCCGTTGGCGGCGGCCGGTGAGCCGTCCAGCTTGGTCGACCTGGGGAACAGGGCGGCCACCTTGGACAGCGGGATGTGGGCCATCACGCCCGGTGCGGACCCCGGTGCCGGTGCCGCTCGACACCACCCGCCATGCCGACGAGGACGGCACTTCGCCCGGCGCCACCTGTACCTCGTAGCGCCACGACGGGCTGCGGGTGGTGCCCATCACGCCCGACACCGTGACCGTCTGGGACGGGTGACATGCACCTGGTACCAGGGCAGCCCGTCGATCTCGGCCTGGGGCGGGATGCGTTCCGGAGGCGATCCACTGGACCAGCCGGTCGGCGTCGATCCTTCCGTAGCCGCTGGTGGCGTCGAATCCCGGCCCGGTGGGATCGCGCTGTCGTGGTGACCAGGGGCAGGCCGCTGTCCGACCGTCGTGTTGTTCGGCCGGCCCGTTGGGCGGCGCCGCGGTGGCGAAGTCGATGTCGTCGGCCGACATGGTCACCAGTTGGGTGATCTCGTTGACCGACAGGGGCACCGGTGCACCGGAGGCGGTGTGCAGGCCGGGGTAGGGGGCGATGACGTGGTCGGCCATGGCCACCGCGGCGGCGGACTCGGCCAGGCCCACGATCCCGCCCGTCTTGCCGGTCGCCTCCGAGGAGCAGGAGTTGCTCTCCACGCTCACCGAGATGTTGGCCCCGTACGTTGGTGCAGCCGTTGAGGATAGAGGTAGCTCGGCGGGTGAGTAGCTGCTGTCGTGGGTGACGCTGTTGACCACGATGGTGTTCTCGAGCACGGCGGGCAGGTTGTGGTGCTCGGACTCCTCGTCGGCGGCGCTGGCCACGACCGGGACGCCGTGAGCGGCGGCGTAGGTGATGGCCTCGGTGTCGGTCTTGGTCACGTTCATAGGTGCCGAGCGCCTCCTGGATGACCGTCGCCCCGGAGTCCACGGCGAACAGGGCCCCCTCGGCGAACGCGTTCCCCGAGGTGATGAACGAGTCCCCGACCCTGATGGGCAGCACCATGCAGTTCGGGCAGGCCCCCACCTCCTGGGACGAGGGTGCTGGCCGCGCCGGCGGCGTCCTCGGCCGTGCCGGTGCCGTGGTCGTAGTGCACGTCGTCGTAGGGGTTGTTGTCGTCGTCGACGAAGTTCCAGCCGGCGATGGCGTCGGTGAAGCCGGCCGGCCCGGTGCTGGCCGCGTAGTACGGGCTCCCCGGGGTCCCGAAGGCGGCGATCAGGTCAGCCGGGGAGATGCCGGAGTAGCCCGAAGCCGTCGGCGTCGGTGCGTGGCGCAGAAGTAGGGCTTGGTGATGCGGGGGTCGTTGGCGTACTGCTCGATGTTGAAGATCCCGCTAGCCGTTGAGGTCGTAGGGGTCGGTGTCGGGGAAGTGCTGCGCCCAGCGCCTCGAGCTGCGTCTTGGTCAGGCCCTGGGCGTTCTCGGGCGGCGGCAACGCGTCGCGGTTGAGGATAGATCTTGTCGACCAGGGCCGGGTCGCACCATTCGATGCCCGAGTCGGTGACCGCGATCACCGTGGAGGGCCGGCCGGTGGTGGTCTGCCAGGCGGTGTCGACGCTGTTCCCCTCGACCCCGCAGAGCTCCTGGGGGTTGTCCGAGAGCGTCGGTGTCGCTCGAGCGGGCGCTGGTCAGCTTCACGTCGCCGCTGCCCTGGCTCCAGTTGGCCGGCCGCTCGGGGATGGCCGTGGCCGGCGTGTGGGGGTCGGTGACCCATTGGTCCTCGGGGGTGGTGGACGGGGCCGCCGGCCAGGGGAACTGCCCGGTCTGGGTGGCGGTCCCCGAGCCGGTGTTGGGGTCGTCGGCCACCGCCGGGCACGATGCCGGACGGGCGTCCACCGCCCCGGAGGCGGTGGGGAGGGTGGCCTTGGGCAGCGTCGATCGGAGGGCGGAGGCCGGCGCCGCGGGGCCACCCGGCGACGGTGGGGAGGCGGCAGCGCTCCCACCCACGGCCGCGGCCAGTCCGGAGGCAACCACCAGGGCCAGGGCCCCGAGGCGGGCCGCCACCCGGATGCCCCTCCCACCGACCGCACGCCGCTGCCGGTGCGATCCGGCCCTGTGGCTCGAGTCCATCGGTCCCCCCAAGGCTGGCCCGTGTCTCCCTGGCCGAGACGCTAAGAGTGGGGAGGGACCGGCGTCAAGGGAGGCGGCGGGGTGGGCTCCTCGGTCCTGGTCGGCAGCAGGTGGAAGAGGCCGAGCAGCACCAGCACCCACAGCCCGAGCCGCACCTGCACCGCTCCTTCGATGGTGTGGCGGGTCACCTCCTGGCCGTCGCCGTGCCACGCCACCAGCATGGCCAGCACCCCGATGACCGTGAGCACCACCACCACCCGCCACGAGCGGTCCCGCCACACTCCCGAGAGCACGGCCAGGTAGCAGGCGAGGACGGCCATGGCCACCACCCCGATCAGTGGCGGCCACATCACCACCGTCAGCGGCGAGCCGTCGCGGTTGGCGATGGCGGCGTAGATGGTGAGGTCTCCGTTCCCGAAGTTGTAGGACCGCTCCGGCCGCTGGAGGGGCTCGGTGATCACGTACAGGGGATGGGTCACCAGCCACAGGAGGTAGACGCCGGTCCCCTTGGTGGTGACCCAGTGCTGGAGCGGGGCGAAGGCCTCGTCGTCGGGAGCGTAGAAGACAGCCTTCGCCTGGCCAGGTCGCGTCGGCGTTGCCGCCGCCAGCCCGTCGATCTGCTTCTGCTCGGGCATCCCGTGGGCGGCGAACCACGCCACCCGGCCCGGATAGGGGAAGACGCGGACGTAGAGGACGTCGGCCACATCCTGCCGTGTCCGATGTGAGGACACCGTCCCCCATTCGGCGGTGGCGACGACGAGGAACAGGCAGCCGGCCAGCACCACGGCGCGGGTGGGGAACTGGCGGTCGCGGTAGGCGATGAGGACGGCATCGAGGGCCACCGGCAGGCCGAGCAGGGCGATGGTCCATACCTGGGCATCGCGGGAGGCGGCGAAGGCCAGGCAGGCGGCAGCGGTGGCCGCCACCCGGGGCCAGGTCAACCGGCGGGAGATGGCGATGAAGCCGGCGAAGACCAGGGCCAGCAGGCTGATGGCCAGCGACTCGGAGAGCATCGACCGGTTCCACAGGGTCACCGGCAGTGCGGTGGCAAAGGCCAGCATCACCCAGACGGCGACGACGCGCCTCCACCCGGGGGCGACCAGGCGGCCGACCACGAGGGCCAGGATCCCCCAGGCGACCGCGGCGATCGCCGCCTGGGTGGCGAGGAGGGTCGACCCGGTGCCGACCAGCTTGATGAGCAACGGGATGAGCGGCGGACGCTGACCGATCCAGAAGGCCCGGCTCCACAAGGGCTTGGATGCCACCAGCGTGTAGGCCTTCGAGTCGTTCCAGATGATCACAGGCCCGGCCCGCGCCTGGGCCATGAGGTAGCCGGCGAACACGGCCCACCCGACCAGGGCGGCTGCGGGGGCGATCAGGGGGCCCACCCGCCACCGGCCCGCGGTCCGGGGCCCGGCCGACGCTGTCGGACCGCCCTCTTCGAGGACGTGGGCCGTCAACGGTTCGAATCGAGCAGCGTGGGGTCGAGCCGGATCTCGCGACGGGCCATGGCCTCGAAGAAGCCGATGAACCCTTCGCCGTCCGAGGACCGGAAGAACGACCGGGCCGGCTCGGGCAGCTCTCGTCCGTCTCCCAGTGACTCCACGTGCCAGGCCCGCCGGCTCCGGTACTCGAGGGCCACCGCCCGCTGATGGGCGGCTCGGATGCTGCCGGCGGTGACGAACACGCCGTGGTTGGCCAGCAGGGCGGTGTCCGCCGACCCCATCGACGCCACGGCTCGTGCCGCGCTGTCCCGGGCGTTGACCGGCCCGTCGTACTCGTCGACCACCACCAGCTCGCCGCCCCCCAGGGCCGAGCTCTGGTCGTAGCAGGCGGGGATCCGCCCGAGGTCGGCCCACACGGTGGCGAACCGCGGGTGGCTGTGGACGGCCACCACGACGTCGTGTCGTGCGCGGTGGAGCTCGAGGTGGAGGGGGATCCCGAGGGGCACCGGCCAATCCCCCTCGATGAGGTTGCCGTCGAGGTCGATCACCAGCACGTCCTCGGGCCGGAGCTCCTCCCACAGCAGGAGCCACGGGTTGCACAACAGAGTGCCGTCGGGCTGGCGGTAGGTGATGTGGCCGGCCAGGTGGTCGTCGTAGCCCTCGCGCCACAGCGCCCGGGCCAGGAGAACCAGCTCCTGGCGGGGGGTCAGCGCGGGCAGCAGGGAGTCCGCCTTGGGGGAGAAGGCCGACACGGTCAGGGCACCACGTGGTCGGGAAGCGGCCACCGGTAGAGCCGGGCCGCGTTCTGGTGGGTCAGCTTGCGCAGCTCCTCCACCGGCAGATGGCCCCAGCACTGTTCGATGACCGCCTGGGTGTCGGGCCAGGTCGAGTCGCCGTGGGGATAGTCGACCTCCACCATGATGTGGTCGATGCCGATCCGGTGCCGGGTGTCGATGGTGGAGGGGTCGTCGATGGTGCAGAACCAGAAGTTCCGCCGGAGCACCTCGGCCGGCCGCAGCCCCGACGGGTCGTAGTCGCGCCCGTAGCCGGACCGGTCCACGATGTTGTCGAGCCGGTCGAGCAGCATGGCCACCCATCCGATGCCGCCCTCGCTCATGGCGATCTTGATGTCGGGAAAGCGTGCCGGCAGCCCCGACCAGATCCATTCGGCGCAGGCGGTCAGTGACATCTGGCCGAACAGGGTGGCGCCGAGGGCGACCAGGGGACCGTCGGCCGGCATGTCGGGCATGCCCGAGGATCCGACATGGAGCGAGATGACCGTGTCGGTCTCCTGGCAGGCGGCGATCATCGGGTCCCAGTAGCCCGAGAACAGGCTGGGCAGCCCGATCCGGTGCGGGCGCTCGGGGAGGGTGACCGAACGGAACCCCCGCTCGGCGTTGCGCCGGATCTCCTCGGCACCCTGCTCGGGGTCGGCCAGGAAGGTGATGCCACAGGGGATGATCCGTTCGGGATGCGGCTGCCACCAGGCCTCGTACAGCCAGTCGTTCCATGCCCGGGTGACCGCCAGCCCCAGCTCGGGGTCGCGGGCCTCGGAGAACACCCGGCCGGAGAACCCGGTGATCTGGGACGGGAAGTTGAGGGAGGCCCACACGCCGTTGATGTCCATGTCGGCGATGCGGGCGTCGATGTCCCAGCACCCCCGGCGCATGTCCTCGAACCGGGTCGGCTCGAGGGTCACGCATTCGGGCCGGCGCCCGGCCACCGCGTTCATGCCCACCTGCGAGTACCGCGGTGCCGTCGAACTCCCACAGCTGGTGGCCCTTCGAGTTCTCGACGATCCTGGGGGCCTGGTCGGCAAACCGCGGCGGCAGCCGACCCTCGAACATGTCCGGGGGCTCGACCAGGTGGTCGTCGACCGAGATCACCGTGTAGCGGACCGGCCGGGGATCGGGGTCGGGGAGGAGGGTGTCCGGTCGGGTGGCGATGTTCATGTCAGCGGCCGGTAAGCGCCGAGCGCAGCTCGTGGTAGGCGCCCACGGGGAACCCGATCGAGGGGTCGGCCACCACCTGCAGGCACACATGGTCGGCACCGGCGTCGTGGAACTGGCGCACCCGCTCGGCGATGGCGGCGGGATCACCCCAGGCCACCACCGCGTCGACCAACCGGTCGCTTCCGCCTCCCTCGACATCGCGGTCATCGAAGCCGAGTCTGCGCAGGTTGTCGACGTAGTTGGGCAGGCCGAGGTAACCGGCGGTGTACCCCCGGGCGGTGGCCCGGGCGGTGGCCGGGTCGGCCTCGAGCACCACGGCCAGTTCCGGTGCCAGCAGCGGCTCCGGGCCGACCAGGGCCCGGGCCCGGGCCACGTGCTCGACGGGGACGAAATAGGGGTGCGCCCCGGCGGCGCGCTCGGCGGCCAGGGTGAGCATGCGGGGGCCGAGTGCGGCGAGGACCCGACGATCGGAGGCCACCGCCCTCCCCTGGTCATCCAGCTGGTCGAGATAGCCGACCATCCGGGCATAGGGGCGGGTGTAGTCGGTGCCCAGCTGGGTGACGATGGGAGCGTGGCTGACACCCAGGCCGAGGAGGAACCGCCCGGGGTCGGCGGTCTCCAGGGCATCGGCGCCCTCGGCCACCTGGGCCGGGGTGACGTGCCAGATGGAGATGATGCCACTGGCCACGGTCACATGATCGGTGGCGTCGAGCAGCCGGGAGAATCGGGCGGGGAAGCCGGCTTCGAACCCTCCGGAGCTCCACAGGGCCCCATAGCCGAGGGCCTCCATGTCGGTGGCGGCGGAGGCGGCACCGTCGCCCTCCGAGGACCATGTCCCACTCCACCAGACCCCGACCGTGCCAAGCTCCACCCGCCCACGCTAGCCATTCACCCCGATCGGCTGCCGTCCCGGTGTGGGAGCATGCGGACGATGGAGGAACGCACCGTCGACCTGGGTGACGTCGAGCTGTCCATCGCCGAAGCCGGCTCCGGCCAGCGACCGCTGCTGCTCCTCCACGGGTTCACCGGGGCCAAGGAGGACTTCACCGAGTGGCTCGACCCGCTGGCCGGTGCCGGTTGGCACGCCGTGGCCCCCGATCACCGGGGACACGGCGCCAGTTCCAAGCCCTCGTCCGAGGACGCGTACTCGTTCCAGATCCTCGCCGACGACGCCATCCGCCTGGTCGATGCCCTCGGCTGGGAGCGGTTCGGCCTCCTCGGGCACTCGATGGGCGGCATGGTGGCCCAGTTCGTCGCCGTGGACCGTCCCGATCGGCTGGACGCACTGGTGCTGATGGACACCGGCCACGGCCCGGTGGTGGAGCTGGATCCGGCCATGGTCGAGGCGGCGGTGGCCATCGTCCGCTCCCGGGGCATCGATGGCCTGGCCGACATCGTGGCCGCCACCGAGAGCCCCTCGAGTCCCCCGCCCACCGCCGCCTCCTCCTCGAGCGACCCGGGTACGCCGAGTTCGGCGATCGCAAGTTCCGGGCGACGTCCCCGGCCCTCTACGCGGCCATGGCGCCTGCGTTCATCGCCGGTCCCGATCGCCTGGCCCGACTGAAGACGCTGCCCGAGTCCCTCCCTGCCCTGGTCATGGTGGGGGAGCAGGACCGACCGTTCGTGGGCCCGGCAGAACGGATGGCCGCGGCCATCCCCGGTGGCTCCCTGGCGGTCATCCCCGACGCCGGGCACAGCCCACAGTTCGAGAACCCCGACCGGTGGTGGGCAGCGTTGTCGGGCTTCCTGGCCCAGGTCCGTCCCGACGCCTGACCCTGGCCGCGGGGAGCGGCCCGATCGATCCCGGTAGGGTTTGTGACGGCGACGGACGTCTGGGGGCGCGGGGGATGCGAAGCAGCGGTCGGATCAGGTCGGTGGCAGTGGCGGTGCTCGTCGCGGCCACCATCGGGGCGGGCGTCAGTCCGATTGTCGCCGGCGCGGCGGCGGCCACCACCCTCACGCTGCAGGGGCGCGGCTCGGTCGACGAGGCGTGGCTGACCGGGGCCAACCCCGGCGACCACATCACCCTCATGCAGCACCGGACCACGGTGGCCAACGACGCCAACCCGGGAACGGCCGACTCGCTCGGCTCGCTGATCATCCGGGATCTCACCCCCGGCCCCGGGTACCGCTGGGTGGACACCACGCACCGGCCAGCGCACCCCGTCCTTCTCGGTGCTGGCCCCGGGGAGGAACCCCAAGACCGGCTCGACCCTCTACACCGGCCAACCCCTGCACCAGGGGCTGAACTACCTCACCATGCGCGACGGCATCCAGCTGGCGGCGACCGTGCGCTATCCCTACCAGGAGACCTGCTCGGCGGCCAGCCCGTGCCCCACCGTCATCGAGTACTCCGGGTACAACGTCGCCGGCCCCACCGACCCGATCCCGTCACTGCTGTCGGCGGCCCTCGGGACCCCGTGCACCGACTGCGGTGACCCGAACCTGCTCCCCGACTCGGCCACCGACGTGGGCGCGGTTGTCGCCCGGGTGGCCGGCTTCGCCACGGTCAGCCTGCAGATGCGGGGCACCGGCTGCTCCGGTGGCGCCTTCGACCTCTTCGGCTACCCGTCCGACTACGACGCCTACGACGCCATCGAGATCGTGGCCCACCAGTCGTGGGTGGCCAACCACAAGGTGGGCATGGTCGGCATCAGCTACTCGGGCCTGTCCCAGTTCCCCGTCGGCGGGCACCGACCCGCCGGGTCTGGCCGCCATCGCTCCGATGAGCCCCACCGACGACCTGTTCTCGACCGGCTACCCCGGTGGCATCTACAACAACGGCTTCGCCGCCAGCTGGATCGCGACCCGCGATCGACGACGCCAAGGCCGCCGCCACCTACCGCGCCGGCCAGCTGGCCCCGCTGGCCACCACCCCGGTCTCCGACGTCGGGCCAACCCTGGACCTACTACGAGATCGACGCCGAGCTGGCCGCCAGCGGCGGGACCTCGTCGACCTGCCTGGCCAACCAGGCCCTGCACGACCAGTCGGAGAGCCTGGAGGGCCTGGTCGGCCCGCAGCTGGTGGCGCCGGTCACCGGGCCGGGTCGCGACCCGTCGCTGTTCGACCGTCGCTCGATGATCGACTGGGCCAAGCGACATCACGGTGCCCGTCTTCGTCTCCGGCGCCCTCCAGGACGAGCAGACCGGGCCCGCAGTGGCCGGCCCTGATCGACGCCGTCCCGACGACCACGCCGCTGTTCGCCAACATGGTCAACGGCGGCCACATCGACTCGACCGACCCCCAGACCATCAGCCGGTGGCTCGAGTTCCTCGACATCTACGTGGCCCACAAGGTGCCGACCCAACCGAGTGCCCTGGCCGCCCTCGTCCTCGACCAGTTCACCAGCTTCGCCTCGGGCACCTCGGCCCAGGCCCCGCTGCCGGCCATCCGGTTCACCGAGGCCAAGAACGTGACCGCGGCCCGGGCGGACTTCGCCGCCCAGACCCCCCTGGTCCGGGTGCTGTTCGACAACGGGGCCGGTTCCGCCGGACCGGGCGATCCCCAGTCGACCTACTCGGCCGACTTCTCCAGTTGGCCGCCGGCCGGCTCGGTCGAGACGCTCCACTTCGGTCGCGCACGGAGCGCTGCACGCCGCCGCTCCGGCGAAGCAGTCGAGCACCACCTTCACCCTGGACCCGGGGGCGCGACCGCCGACCAGCCTGCCGCCCGGTGGGAACGCCTGGGCGGCCGACCCCGAGTGGGACTGGACGACGGTGCCGACCGCCGACGGCATCGCCTTCCAGACCACCCCGTTCAAGACGGCCACCACCATCGTGGGCCCGGCCACGGTCGACCTGTGGGTCAAGTCGGCGACCCCGGTCGAGGACTTCCAGGCCACCATCACCGAGGTCCGGCCCTCGGCGGACCAGGAGGAGTACGTCACCTCCGGGTTCCTGCGCAGCTCGAACCAGGCCGACAACCCTGACTCGACCGCCCTGTTCACCGACCCCACCTACACGGCCGACCGATGCCACCGACCTGTCGCCCACCTCCTACTCGCTGGTGAAGATCCCGATCGACCCGATCGCCCACACCTTCCGCCCGGGCACCGCCCTGCGGGTGGTGATCTCCGCCCCGGGCGGCGACCGGCCGGTGTGGGAGTTCGACACGCTCGACAGCGGCCAGACGGCCACCGTCGGCCTGGGCGGAGCGGCGGCCTCGGCGCTGGTGGTCAACGTGGTGAGCGGCGTGGACGCCACCCCCACGCTGCCCGCCTGCAATTCGCTGCGGGGCGAGCCGTGCCGGGCCTACCAGGCCGAGGGAAACCAGAGCGGCTCGTCCTCCTGAGGGATTCAGGCGGGCTTCAGGCCGAGTGGCCGTTGGCTCGCCAGTCCGGGTCGATCTCGAAGAACTGCCGGACCAGGGCCTCGAAGGCGATGGCGAACAGGGTCCAGTCCTGGAGGGCGCCGCCGGGCCCGGTCGACCTGGCGATGGACTCCATGGTGGAGTCGTAGACCCGGTCGCTCAGTCCGCACCCCTGGCCCAGGGCGTCGGCGGCGATGGTGAACTGACGGAGGGTGAACGTCTCGCGGAGCCGGAAACCGAGGAAGGAGGTTATGGCGGTATAGACCTCTTCGATCCGCTCGTTGAAGGCGGAGTAGCCGGAGACCAGCGCCTCCCGAATGTCCTTGCGGTACTCGAGCGGCTCGCCGAAGGCGGCCAGTGCCCACACCCCGATCCATATCGGCCAGCTGCGGGATTGGCGCATCACCTCGAGGTTGGCGGCCCCGCCGACCCGGCACAGCTCGCGCAACGCCACCTGCCGCGACTCGGGGGTGCTGCGGTCGACGTCGGCGAGGATCGGCCCCACCGCACCTACCGTCCGGTCGATCTCCTCCACGTTCCCCTCGAGGGCGAGATCGACCAACACGTCGACCTGGAACTCAGCCTGATTGCGCCACACCCGCCGGATGACGGAAGCGTTGGTGAGGCGGATGCCGGTCTCTTCCTCCACCCGATCGAAGACCTTCTTGAAGGTGACCGTCTCCACGCCGGTCCCGAGGCCTTCCTCGCGCAGGATGGCCCCGCCGGCGCGCAAGAGCAGGTCACGCAGCTCCTCTCGGCTCTGCCGCGGCCGGCTTGTCGTCATGATCGCCTCTGGGGCATCCCCGCATCGTGTCCCGTCCCCTCATTGTCGACCATGCCGCTCACCCCGTCCAACCGAGCGGCCACCGGCGGCGGGACCGAGCATGGACAGCGCCGGGTCTTCCCGGCGACGGAGGCCGCTCCCTCCCGGTCTGTGCGCACCGTCCCTGGTGCACTACGTTCCTGGCGATGGACAAACGGCTCCCGTACCTGCTCGATCGCCTCGAGATCGACGACCTCCTGACTCGCTACGCCACGGCCATCGACGCCCGCTACTGGGCCGGGCTGGATTCGGTCTTCACTCCCGACGCCCGTCTCGACTACCGCTCTGCGGGTGGCATCCGGGGCACCTTTCCCGAGGTCCGCCAGTGGCTGTCCGAGGTCCTCCCCCTGTTCACCTGGACCCAACACCTGGTGGTGAACCGCGCCGTCGACCTCGATGGGGACGGGGGCACGGCTCGGGTGCGCTCGATCTTCCACAACCCGAATCAACTGGTGGTCGACGGGGAGCCGTGGCTGTTCGTGGTGGGCGGCTGCTACCACGACCGGCTGGTGCGGTCCCCGGCCGGCTGGCGAATCGCGGCACGGGTGGAAGAGACACTGTGGTGGGACCACCCCATGCCCGGGCTGCCACCGGTTCCCTACCCCCTGGCCGACGACGCCTTCACCTGATCGAACGGGACAGGACACGGCGCCGAGTTCGGTGGCGTGTGGTCGAGGGGTTCAGGCCCGGGTTATGGCGCGGGCGGAAGAACCAGGGCGAATCGCGGTCGCGGGTCCATGCCGGCCAGGGCGGCGGCTTCGTCGGGCCCCATGGGCGGGGAGAAGAAGTAGCCCTGGGCCGTCTCGGCCCCGATCTCACGGAGGATGGCCACCTGTTCGGACGTCTCCACCGCCTCGGCCACCGTGCAGATCCCCAATGGCCGGCTCACTTCGACGATCTTCTCGGCCACCGCCCGGCTCTTCCCGTCGGGGTCGGTGAGACCGGCGGTGATCGAACCGTGGATCTTGACCGTGTTGACCACGCAGTTGCGCAGGTTCTGGAGGACCGACCAGTCCTCGCCGACGTCGTCGACGGTGAGTTGGATGCCCAGTCGGGTCATCACGTTGAGGTCGGAGGCGGCCTGGTCGTCGGTGAGCGAGGTCTCGGTGATCTCCACGGTCAGCCGGTCCGGGTTGAGGCCGGATTGCTCGAGTGCCGAGGCTGCTGACATTGCGGCATCGCCCCGGTGGAGTTGGAAGATCGAGCAGTTCACCGCCAGCTGGAGGTCGGACGACCACCGGGCGGCCTGCGTGCAGGCCTCGGACAGGACCCAGGCGTTCAGCTCGCTCATGTGACCCTGGGCCTCGGCCAATGGGATGAGGACGTTGGGCGGGATGTCGCTGCCGGAGGAATCCGACCACCGCAGCAGGGCTTCGAAGCCGAGCAGGCGGCCCGAGGTCAGGTCCACCGCGGGCTGGAACACGAGGGCCGGCGTGCCGTCCATGCCCAGGTGCTGGTCCGGGGTACTGGGGGCCACCGCGAGAGGCGATCTCCGCAGTTTCATCACCCTGGTGGCATCGGCAGGACGGCAGGCACTCTTGAGATCGAAGTTGGGAATGGATGTTTGGGAATAGGCACAGGTGACGCCACATTCCTCCCCCGCACCGCTCAAGGTAGCCCCAGGGAGTGCCGAATCTTCTGGTATGGCACTGCGCCCGTTTGCACGAAACCCGAAGAAGAGCGAAGAAGAAGAAGAGACCGAGACCGCTCCGGCCGACCTCAGCAACGTGCGGGAGTTCTTCTCGGCCGACGCCCGTCCGGCGGACCCGCCTGCTGCCGACGATGGGCCGGCGCGGATGAGCGTGCCCCAACCGACCACCGTCTCGCTGCCGGAGGACGCCGAGCCCGGGTGGTACCCCGACCAGGCCGACCCCGGTCTGGTGCGGTACTGGGACGGCTTCCATCTGACCGGCCAGAGCATGCGGGTCGAGCCCCCTCGTGCCCACGCCGCGGAGGCGGCGACGATGATCTCGCCGGCTCCGGGAGCATCCACCGCGGCAGCGCCCGCCACCGAACGTTCGTCCGCCGCCCCCGCGGCCCAGACTGCCGATGCCGAGGCACCCTCTCGTCCGACGCTGATCGCCTTCGACGAACCGGCCACCGCCACCGAGCCCACCGAGAAGGTCGAGACCATGACATCGCCACCGCCCGCCCCGCTCCGCTCCGCCCCCGCCTCGGAGGCACCGGCCGCGCCGACGGCGGCACCCGCCCCGGTTCGCCCCGCGTCCGATCAGCCCGACGACGACCACCGTCAGGCCTGGACCGCCATGCGCGACATCGGCAAGGAGACAGACGGGGCAGACGAACGAGATGAAAGAGACGAGCCAGACGAGGTAGACGAGGTAGACGAGGTAGACGAACTAGTCGAGGTCGACGAGGTCGATGAACCAGACGAACCAGACGAGCCAGACGAGCCAGACGAGGCACACGGGATCACCGCTACCGGGGAGGTCGTCACCGCCGCGTCTGCAGGCGACGACGACGACGAGGAGCTCACCCCGTCGCCGGCGGGCAGCCGGCCGGCCGCCCCGCGCGCCGGGGTGGGTGATGTGGCCGACTGGGCCCAGGAGACCGAACGGGCGGTGGCCCAGGCCCAGGCAACCGGAACGCCCGACGCGTGGCAGGAGGCGGCTCGCGCCGCCACGGTGGTGTCGGAGATGGCCCAGACCATGCAGGCCATGGCCGAGGCCACGCGCATCGTGGGTGAGCGGACCCGTGCCGCATTTGAGGCCGTCGAGGCAGCCAAGGTCGCCGAGGAGAAGGCGGCCGACGCCAAGCTGATCGCCGAGCAGACATCCGCCGCCGCCCTCACGGCCGAGGAGGCAGCCCGGGCGGCCGAGCGGTCGGCCACCGAGGCCAAGACGACGGCGGCCGAGGCCAAGCAGATCGCTGAACGAACCGCCCAGGCCACGCCCACCTTCGCCGCGGCAGCCAGGGCCGCCATCGAGGCTTCCGAGGACGCGGAGAAGAAGGCAGCGGGCCTCGAAGGGATCGTGGGCAAGGCTCGCACCGTCAATACGCCACAAGCATGGAGTGAGGCGCTCGTGCTGGCATCGGCAGCGATAGCGACCGGCGAGGACTCCACCCCCGAGTCCTGAGCCCGGCCCACCCGATCGATGGGCCCACGGGGTGTGGCTGCCCACCGACGTGGCACCCGATGTACGTCGAGCCCGTTCGGCTCGGCACTGGTGGACAGACGCCGTCGACCCTCGCCACCGTCGGACCCTTGACGGCTCCGGTCATGGGCACCACAGTCTCCTAACAAGTCCCGGTCAAGATCACCGGTATGACCGACGGCGGAAGGAGATGGCGGTGAAGAGGTCCACGGTCATGCCGGCGGTGGTCTCACTCTGTGTCCTTGCCGTGATCCTGTCCGCGTCGACGGCGGTGGCGAGTGCGGCATCGGTTGCCAGCCGGCGTCGCGTGGTGGTCCCGGTGGCAGTCATCGGGGGACAAGGAAGCAAGGGTGGAGCCAACCCGATCGTCGAGGTGAAGGTGGGAGGCTGGGGGCCGATCCCGGTTGTTCTCGACACCGGATCCTCCGGTCTCCACATCTTCGCCGGCGCGGTCAACGCGGGTTCGGGCGTAACGGTCACCACACGCAGGTCCACCATCACCTACGCAGGTGGATACCGGTTCGACGGGGTGGTCGCCTCGGGTGTGGTGACACTGGGCACGCAGGCGACAGCCGGTCCGGCTTCCTTCGCGTTGGTGTACAAGTCATCGTGCGTCGCCTCGAACCCGGGATGCGCAGCCGCGGGGGGAATTGCCGGCTTCGAGAGCGATCGAGGGGTCGACGGCATTCTGGGAATCGGCATGGAGCGTGGCGGCGGGGGGATCGTCAGCCCGATCCTCGGCATGCCGGCCGGCCTGGGTGACACCTGGAGCCTTCACCTGGACGGCACCTCGGGTCGGCTGATCCTCGGGGCGGTGATCCCGTCGGGATCGAAGGCCGAGGCAACCATCGACATGAACGCTGACGGATCGGCTGGCGGACACCCCTTGTGGGCTGACGACCGCCTTCCGCTGTGCGTCAGCGGCGGATCCGTACGGGCGTGTGTGCACGGGCTCTTCGACTCCGGAACTCCGTCGGCTCAGATCTCGGGATCCACGTTGAATCGGGTGCCCACACTGAGCGGTACCAGCCAGGTCCTGGCGGGGACCCCGATGACGGTGGCGGAGCGGGGTGCAGTCTCGCCGTTCTGGAGCTTCACGGCGGGGACGACCAAGTCCTCCGATCTGGTTCGGGTCATCAACGGCCGGGGCCCGTTCTTCAACAGCGGCGTCCAGGTCTTCTACGACTTCACCATCAGCTACGCCGACGTGCCGGGATCCATCACCCTGAGTGGGTGAGGTCTCGGGACGTCGAACAGCGCTCGGTGGTCCGGGCGCGCCTGGGTGGTCAGGAACGCAGGACCACGCCCGGTCGCTGGGCCAGCGCATCGGGCACCGACCGCCCGTCCACCCGGATGGGGACCCCGTTGACCAGCGTGTGGGTCATGCCCACCGGCGCATCGGCGGTCAGTCGCTCACCCTGGGCGGGGAAGTCCACCACCCGGCGGATCGGGCCGGGTGCCACGGTGTCCGGATCGAAGACGACGAGGTCGGCGGCCTTGCCGACCTCCACCGATCCCCGGTCGGTCAGCCCGTAGACGCGGGCCGGCTCGGCGGTCAGCTTGTGGATGGCGTGCTCGATGCTCAGCACATGGCGGCCCCGCACCCAGTTTCCGAGCAGGTCGGTGGCGAAGCACGCGTCGCACAACTGGCTGACATGGGCGCCGGAGTCGGCCAGTCCCAACAGCACGTCGTCCCTGGGCAGCAAGTCGGCGATGCCCTCGGTGTTGTCGTTGGCCAGCACCGACCAGAACCGGGAGGTGAGGTCGTCGGCCAGCGAGAGGTCGAGCATCACGTCGAGGGGGGTGCAGTCCTGCTCCTCGGCCAGATCGACGACCCTGCGGCCCACCAGGTCGGGCCGGCTGGGAGACTCCGCCACCGAGAGCGACGCCGTGTTGAACAGGCTGAAGCCACCGGAGGTGAGCTGCGCATGGGTGGCTGAACGCCAGCTGGGGTCGCGGTAGGCGGTCAGTCGTTCCTCGGCCGGGGCGTCCATGAGGGCAGCGAAGTTGGGGAAGGTGTTGAGCGAGAACGGCTCGGCCATGTTCATCTGGAACACCAGCGGTCGACACGACACCTGGGGCCACACGTCGACCCCGGAGGCTCTGGCGGCAGCGTGCTCGGCCATGACGTGGTCGTGGTAGTTGGATCCGACGAAGGTGAGGAGGGCGGTCCAGGTGAAGGGCCTTCCGATGGTGCGCTGCAGCTCGAACATCCGGGCATTGGACAACACGCCGCCGGGCAGGAGCGCGGCCACGCCGCGGCGGCGGCCTCGCAGGGGCTCGAGCAACGCGGCCAGCTCGTCGAAGTCGGCCACCCGGGAAGGTACCGGCCGCCCGTGGTCGCCGTTGTGGGTGGGAGACCAGCTGGATGCGAATCCGATGGCGCCGGCGTCGAGTGCTTCACCGACGATGCCGGCCATGGCCGTCAGCTCGTCGGCGGTGGCCGCTCGCTCGTAGGCCTCGGGGCCCATGGCGAAGAGCCGCACCGCGGTGTGACCCACGTAGCAGCCGTAGTTGAGTGCCACGCCACGGCGTTCGACCGCGTCGAGGTACTGGGGGAATGTCTCGAACTCTTCCCACGGCACCCCGGCCATCAGGGTGTCGAAGCTCATGTCCTCAACGTGTTGGAGGGTGCGCACCAGCAGCTCGACCCCGTCGGGGCGGATGGGCGCGATGGAGAATCCACAGTTGCCGGCCACCACGGTGGTCACGCCGTGGGACGACGAGGGAGTGAGGTCAGGGTCCCAGAAGACCTGGGCGTCGTAGTGGGTGTGGATATCGATGAACCCCGGAGCGACGACCTGACCGGAGGCGTCGAGCTCGGTTGCTCCCGAGAGCCCCTCGCCGATGGCGACGATGGTCCCGGCGCGCACAGCCACGTCAGCGTTTCGGCACGGGCCGTCGTTGCCGTCCACCAGCAGTCCGCCGCGTATGACGATGTCACCGTCCATCAAGCACCCACTTCCTCGGGGCCTCCAACACTAACGAGCGGGAGCGGGTTCGTCCCCGGTCGAGCACGGGTCCGTGGCCGAGCGGCCGAATGCCGGCTAGAGGTGGTACAGCCGGGCTGCGTTCTCTCCGAGGATCTTGCGCTGGGCGGAGGTGCTCAGGTCCCGCATGGTCTCGGCCGCGGTCTTCAAGGGGTCGGGGTAGAGGCAGGTCGGGTGGGGATAGTCGGTCTCGAACATGATGTTGTCCTCGCCCACCGCCTCCACCATCGCCGGCAGGTTGGTGCGCTCGAACCAGGTGGTGGCGTAGATCTGCCGTCGGAAGTACTCCGTCGGGGTGAGCGACAGGGCTGCTCTGGCCATCGGTGCGTTCTCGGCCATCTCGTAGTCCAGTGCCTCCAGAATGAACGGAATCCATCCGCAACCGCTCTCGACCGAGACGATCTTGAGGTCGGGGAACCGGTCGAGCATCCCCGAGCAGATGATGTTCACCACCACCCTGGAGTTACCGATGAACAGGAGGGTCCCGCCGATGGCCAGCTTGGTGTCGTCATCGTGCGACGGCCACGGGTAGCTGCCGAAGTAGTTCATGGCGGTGAGGCTGGCGCCGATGTGGAAGTGCACCGGGAGCTCGAGCTCGCTGCACACGTCCCAGAGAAGGTCCCAGTCCCGGCTGGCCAGGTCCGGGGCTCCCAGGTCCTGGGTGTCCGAGGTGATGTTGACCCCCCGGAGGCCCAGGCCCTTGGCTCGGCGGGCTTCGCGCACGCTGGCCTCCACGTCCCACGCCGGCAGGATTGCCATGGGGAGGAGCCGGTTGTCCGAGCCCGACTGGAGCTCGGCGTTGAAGTCGTTGAAGATCTCCGTGCATACCGTCCGCAGCCGGACGTCCTTCACGCCGTCGGCGAGCTTCTGACCCCCCAACCCGACGACGCCCGGGAAGATGATCTGGGCGTGGATGCCGACCTCGTCGAGGAGCCGGAGCCGGGCCACGGGATCGTAGGCCCCCGGGTGCGCCTGCTCGATGTCCCACTCGTAGAGGCCCTCGAACGAGCGGCCCTTCACCCCATCCCGATCGATCACCCCGCCGGCTCCGGCCCGGCCCAACTCCTCGCCCTCGACGACCCAGGTGGCGGCCCCGTCGATCACCGTGACGTGGGGGACCCGGTCCTTCCAGCGGGCCGGTGCCCTGCTGGTCCACAGATCATGCGGTTCGGTGAAGTGCGTGTCGGCGTCGACCACCTTGACCTGGTCGAGTGGGAGAGTCATGTGCAGTCCTCTCTGTTTCAGGCATCGGGTGGCCGGCTCCCTCTCCGACGGTACTGGCATGCACAGGGCCGAGCAACCAGTCGGAGCGTCACGGACTGGGGATCGCTAGCCTGTGCCCCGAATTGGGGAGCGGGAAGGGATCAGCTGTGGCCACATGCACGATCGACGGCACCGCCATCGCTTACGAGATCATCGGCGAAGGCCAACCGTTCGTGGTGACGCCGGGTGGGCGGTTCAGCAAGGACACGCCGGGGATCGGTGAACTGGCCACCGAGTTGGCCCGCCACGGGAAGCAGGTGCTGATCTGGGATCGTCCGAACACCGGCGCCTCGGACATCTGCTTTCGGGGGACGTCGGAGTCGGAGATGCAGGCCGACATGCTGGCCGGTCTGCTCGGCGAACTGGGCATGGCACCGGCGGTGGTGGTCGGTGGCTCGGGCGGCGCCCGCGTCTCGCTGCTGACCGCGGCCCGGCACCCCGAGGTGGCAGACAAGGTGGCCCTGTTGTGGATCTCGGGCGGCATCTACGGGCTGATGCTCCTCGCCGTCCACTACTGCGGGGAGTCGATCCGGGCGGCGTGGTCCGGGGGCATGGAGGCGGTGGCCTCCCTCCCGGAGTGGAGCGAGGTCATCGAACGCAATCCGGGGAACCGGCAGCGGTTTCTCGAGCTTGACCCCCGCGAGTTCATCGAGACGCTCCAGCGGTGGATGGTGGCCTACTGCCCCGACGATTCCTCAACCGTCCCCGGTCTGGCTGACGAGACGTGCGCCACACTCGACGTACCCACGCTGGTCTTCCGGAGCGGATTCACCGACCCGCACCACACCCGGGCCACGTCCGAGCACCTGGCCGCCCTCATCCCCGGTGCCCGACTGGTCGAGCCTCCGTGGGGGGACAACGAATGGAACGAGCGGGGCGAAGCGGCCAGGAGCGGCCGCGGCCACCTCTTCGAGCGATGGCCGATGCTGGTGCCGCAGTTGGTGGAGTTCGCCGGTAGCCGGGGCTGAACCGCCCGGCAGGCACCGGACCTCGACCGACCGGGCCGTGCAGCATCCCCGGGGCCCGGCAAGACTTGGCGGATGGCAGCCGAATCCGGGTCGAGCCCGGCACGGGACGCAGCCCGGAGGGATATGGCGCTGATGCTCGAGGCGGCGGAGAAGCTGCGGGACGACCTCCAGAGCCACGTGGAGATCAACCGGGTGGTCCTCGACGCCCTGGAGCAGGTGGGTGGGCTGGGAGCCGCGCTCGAGCGTGTTCAGGCCGGGGGGTGGCGCCTGACCCTCACTGATTCCTTGGCCCGCTATGAGCTCCTCCGGCACCGGGCACGGCTGAGTCTGGTGGCGGTGGGGGTCGAAGAGGGCATGACCGCCTCCGACGTGGCCGAGCTGTGGAGAATCTCGCGCCAGCTGGCTGCTCGCTACCTGCGGGACATCGAGCGAGGCCAATAGTCGGAGCGGCCATCTGGTCGGAGAGGGGTGGGCCCGCCCGAGTTCTTCCTATTGAAATACCTATTTCAGAGGAATATGCTGGTCTGCAGTTGCCGGGTCCGTCGAGAGGGGTTCCGCCACCTCGCTCCGGGCCCGGTGCCTTCTACGACTGGGACGACTTACCCGAAACGACAGCGGACCTGACACCTTGCGGTGCCAGGTCCGTTCGTCGGGGTCCGCCGCCTCTGGGCCATCTTGACCGCTGGTGGCCGTCAATGCAACTAGAAGTTGCAAGACCAGGTCGAGGCACGAAATGGAGTGCCCGCGGAGGCCGAACCCGCTCCGGTGCTACCGGGACAGTCCGGCGACGTTCTGCGCCGTCGAGGTGACTTGTCGGAGTGAGATCCCCACTGAGATCGGCGCGAGCTGCTTCGAGCCGGCACCACCCGTCCCGAGTTGCCCGTCGTCGTTGCGGCCCCAGGCCCAGAGCTTCCCGGTTGTGTCGATGGCGTAGGAGGCGAAGCCGCCGCTGGCCACGCTGGCCGCCTGGGCTCCATCGGGGAGGGTGATGCGGACCGGGGTCGTCGAATTGTGGGTGCTCCCGGTGCCCAGCTGGCCGTATTTGCCGTTCCCCCACGCCCACAGGGAGCCGTCGGCCAGAATGGCCAGCGTCTGGCCATTGTTCTGACCGCTGCCCCCCTGAAAGACCTGGACAACCCCCGACCGCAGGGGTACCCGAACCGGAACCGGGCTGTCGGTGGTGGATCCGTCACCGAGCTGTCCGGCCGGGTTGTAGCCCCAGTTGTAGTAGCTACCGTCCCCCATGAGGGCACCGGAGCCCCCCCACGAGGAGGTCAGTGCCGTGACCGTTCCTGCCGGCAGGCCGACCACCGGGGTCGGCGCCGACCGGTCTGCCGTGTCACCGTTGCCCAGCTCCCCATAGGAACCGCTGCCACAGGCGTAGACCGTGCCGTTGGAGTCGAACAGTGAGTGGGTACGGGCGCCGGTACCCAGGGTGACATCGGAGAGGGGAATCTTCGCCGGTCGCCGGACCACGACCCCGTTCGGGAGGCACAGCTCGTGGTCGGCGTTGAGGCCCCACCCCCAGGCGTCTCCCCTCGCATCGATGGCCAGGCCGCCGTCGAAGGGCATCGGGTTGGGGAGCGAGGTGATCCGGGTCCCGGTCGGGAAGTCGACCTCCACCGCGGTGCGGGCATAGGTCGGCGTCGAACCGTTACCCAGTTGACCACTGCTCCCGACTCCCCAGGCCCACACGGTCCCGCTCGAGGTCAGTGCGTAGGTGGTGGAGTTGGAGGTGGCGATCTCAACCACGGTCCCCACGATCCCGGGTATCGGCGTGGGCGTGTCGTGCTGGGTTTGGACGACCTTTCCTTTGGTTCCGGCAACCCCGAAGGTGTAGACGACCGGGTGGTTCGTGGCCGTGCCCGTCGTCGTGGGGCTACCAGTCGTGGCAGCACCGCCGCAGGCAGCCAGTGCCACCCCAGCGATCAGTGCCGCGGCAACCGCCGATATCGCTCTGCGGTGGGTCATCGTCCTCCTCGCTCGTCGTGTCACCGACCCACGAGACCATACGACGATGATGGACGTGTGAGGAGGCTGTGAGCCTGCTGTGAATTGACGAAATCGGGTTACGGTGAATGTCGTTCAGCCCGAATGGCCGGTCCCGGTCGGCCAGCGCCGTCAAAGGAGCGCCATGCGATCGCACGACGACCTGTGGGATCAGGTGGGCAGAGTCCTCGGCGTTCGGCCCGGCTGGAGCCTTCAAGGGTCATTCTCACCGGGGGCACCGCCGGCCTGGTGCCTGGTCTACCAGGGCGAGATCGATCTGTCGGTGAGCGTCGATGGTGGTGCCGTCTGCGTGTACGTGATGGCGGATGATGAAGAGGTCAGGCTCGGGAGCACCGCCGAATTGACCGAGTGGCTCGACGCCCACGAGGCGGCGTCACGCGACAGTCCACTGGAGGCGGGCGAGATGGTCGACGAGCTGGTCCACGGAAAATTCACCAAATGGGGGCATCCGGGCGAGTGATCGGTCGCTCCAGTGTCGGACTCCGCTCAGTCCGGCGGCGCCACCAAGGCGTTTGCTCGGGCCACCGCGCCGAACCACGCTGCGCTGGGTTTGGGCTGGCGGTCGAACGTCTGCGGGTCGACGCTGTGCAGTCCGAACTTGGGTCCGGAACCCGAGGGACCACTCGAAGTTGTCGAGGAGGCTCCACACGAAATACCCACGGATGTCCACGCCGTCGTCGAGGGCGCGCCGTACGCCGCGTAGTACCTCGGCGAGATAGGTGATCCGCTCGGTGTCGTTGTCCGTGGCGATCCCGCTCTCGGTCAGGAGCACCGGCACGCCGGTCGATGGCCGCGGCCCGCCGGGCGCAATGCTCGACTCCCTGTGGCCAGTACTCGTAGCCCATCTGTGTGAGCGGCACGCCGGGCTCATTGGGAGCCTGGCCCTCCGGACCGAAATGGACACGCGAGTAGCACTGAACCCCGATGAAGTCGTCGCCTTCGCTAGGCCCGCATGAACCGGTCCTCGAGGACTCTCCTGTGCAGCCTCGAGAATGTCCTCCCCACCCGGGTCGGCCACCATCTCGTCCATGGACAGGGTCAGGCCCACCGGGAAGCTGCCCGGTCCCGACCGCAGGGCGTCGACGCCCTGGCGATGCGCTCGCACCATGGCATCGTTGACGGCCAGGTGGCGGACGAAGTCGTCCTTGACCCCCGGTGGCGAGGACCCGAGGGCGTAGCCCATGACGCCGATGAGGTTGATCTCGTTGATCGTGCACGCCCATCCGATGAGGTCGCCGACGTGGGCTCCGACCCGGGCCACGATAGCGGGCGAACAGGTCGGGGGCATCGGCGGCCTCCCACCCACCACGAGCGGTCAGCCACGTCGGGCGTGGTGAAGTGATGGAAGGTCACCACGGGGGCGATGCCCCGCTCGCGGCACGCCGCGCACAGCCGACGGTAGTGAGTCGAGCGCGGCGATGGAGAACTCGCCCTCGGCGGGCTCGATCCGGCTCCACTCGAGCGAGAAGCGATAGGCGCCGAGGCCCATGGATGCGACCAGCTCGACGTCCTCGGGCCAGCGAAACAGCGAGTTGCATGCGTCGCCGCTCGACTCGGCGCACCCGGAGTCGGGGTTGTGCTCCCACGCCCACCAGTCGTTGTTGACGTTGCCGCCCTCGATCTGATGAGCGGCGGTCGCCGTGCCCCACAGGAAGCCTTCGGGGAAGCTGATCTCTGGGGTCTCGGTGTCGGTTCGGCTCACGGTCGATGACTGTATCCCGTGGGCGTCCGGGTGGGGCCGGGAGGGAGGCGCTGCATGCTCGACGAGGGGATGCCGGCGGGGGGCCACGACCGTGACGGCCAGTGCCTGCCTCGGTCGGGGAAGAAAGACCAGGTCATGAGCTAGATCGCTGGTTCGGCACCGACACCGTGCACCCTTGCGGAGTCACCGCCTCACCCACCGGCGACCGGCGGTCAGCGGGTGGACGGGGTAGGGCGCTCCAACGTCTCGCCCGGTCCTGACAGACTGACCGCATGGGCCATGCACAGACAGGTACCCGGTCGCACGTGGACGACCTCGCGGGCACCCAGAGGACCGATGCGAACATCCTCGTCGGTCGGCCGGCACCCGGACCGAGGGGCGGCGCGTGAAGCTGACCCGTCGGCAACTCCTGGGCAGTGGCGTGGCCGGTGCGTCACTGGTGCTCGGAGCCTGTGGGCAGTCTTCGTCAGCCCCAAGCACCACATCGACGACCGCCGTCAAGCGCAAGGGCATTCTCGAGCCCGGATCACTCCCCTACCCCGGGCGGGCGGTGGGCACCGATCAAGTGCCCGAAATCGAACACGTCGTCGTCCTCATGATGGAGAACCATTCCTTTGACAACATCCTCGGGCTGATCGGGAGGGGCGATGGGTTCACCCTGGGGTCGAATGGTCAGCCGACGGCAAAGAACCCCGATGGTCAGGGCAACTACATCCACGCCTTCCACATGCCCACCGAGTGCCAGACCGACGGCGTCGGCAACGACTGGAAGGTCACCCACGAGGCCTACGACGGGGGAACCTGTCAGGGCTTCGTGACCAGCACGTCGGCCGAGGCCATGGGCTACTTCACCAAGGAAGACCTTCCGTTCAGCTGTGGCATGGCCAGCACGTTTCCCATCGCCGACCGGTACTTCTGCTCGACCATGGCCCAGACCGACCCGAATCGCCGGTACCTCATCGCCGGTACCTCGCTCGGCCTCATCGACGACACCTTCCCGCCGGCCCTCCCACCCAACGGTGTGATCTTCGAGCAGTTCAACAAGCACGGCATCACCTGGAAGGACTACTACTCGACGCTACCGACCCTCGGGGTATTCCTGCCCCTCATCTCGGATCAGACGCTCGTCAAGGGTCTGGCCCATATCGACCAGTTCTACGTCGATGCTGCGGCCGGCAACCTCCCCTTCTACAGCCTGGTGGAGCCCAACTACGACGAGCAGTCCGAGGAGAACCCCCAGGACATCCAATTCGGCGATCAGTTCGTGGGCAAGGTGGTCAACGCGGTCATGTCCAGTCCCAACTGGCCGAAGACCATGCTGATCTGGACCTACGACGAGCACGGCGGCTACTACGACCACGTCCCCCCTCCGGCTGCGATACCTCCCGACGATGTGCCGCCGGCGCTGGTGGCGGGTGATCCACCCGGCGGGTTCGACCGGTACGGCTTCCGGGTCCCCTGTGCTGTGGTGAGCCCCTATGCCAAGGAGAACTATGTGTCCCACACGGTCTACGACCACACGTCGATTCTCAAGACCGTCGAGGAGAAGTGGAACCTGCCTGCGCTGACCCGGCGCGACGCAAACGCCAACAGTTTGTTCGATATGTTGGACTTCGATACCAAGCCGGCATTCTTGAAACCGCCAAAGCTTCCCGCTGCCGCCGATCCGACGGCGAAGGCTGGGTGTCTTACCACTGGTGCCGGCACCATTCCTCCTCCGTCGGCGGTCACGACGGCCTGATCGAGGACCACCAGCGGGAGGGGGCCAGCCCAGGATCTGCCTCATCGATTGGGGCGTAAGTCAGGTTCACATGGTGAGCGAATCGATCTCGAGGGATGGCCGGTCGTGACCGTGGCAGAGCCTGGCGTCGGGCGGCCGTTGCGCATCGGCGCGGTCTGTGTCTCCGCCGGCATCGCGGTCGTGGCCATCACCGTGGCCTTGGCCCAAGCGGGCACGGCCAAACCGGCCTCCACCACGCCGGTCACGGTGAACGACTTCAGCTGTGCTGACGTCTGGACCCCTCCCCACTCGGGCCAGCGCGAGATCCCGATCGTCAACGCCGGTAGCTCCGTGGTGGACGTGACCCTGGTGGGGGCGAAGAACTCGCTCATCTACGGAGAGATCGAGGCCATGGCCCCGGGACTCACCCGCTCGATGACGGCAGTAATTCCTCCGGGCAAGTATCGGCTGGGGTGCGCGTATTCGGAGAACGCCACTGTGTACTCACCGGTGGTGACGGTGTCGGACGCACCGGTCGCTGATGCCCATCCCTACCAGCGGGTGACCTACGACCAGCTGGCCCCGGCGATCACCACGTACCGGAGCGAGGTAGCCGCCGGGCTCGCTGTCCTGGCCACCGACACCGACCATCTGCAGGCGCTGGTCAACGCCGGGCAGATGGACCAGGCCAAGCAGGCCTGGTTGGTCGCTCACCTCGACTACGCCCGCCTGGGGGCGGCCTATGACACCTTCGGGAACTTCAACGACGAGATCGACGGGCGGCCGAACGGCCTCCCCCAGGGTGTGGACGATCCCAGCTGGACCGGATTCCTCAGAGTCGAATACGCCCTGTGGCAGGACCAGCCGGTCGCCACAGTGGTCTCGGTTGTCGATCAACTCGACACCTTCGTGCACCAAGTTGGTCTCGCCTTCTCGCAGCAGCCCACGCCGCCCAACGATCTTTCGCTGCGCACGCACGAGATTCTGGAGAACACCCTGCAATTCGAGATCACCGGCGAGAGTGACCAGGGCAGTCATACCGGGCTCGCCACCGCCGCGGCCAACGTCCAGGGAACGGAGATGACGCTGGGGGCAATCTCGCCGCTCCTGCAGGCAAGAGACCCTGCGCTCCTCGCCGCAGCGACCAACGATCTGCACGGCCTCGCCACGCTGCTCGACGCCTACCAGCTTCCGGATGGAACGTGGGCCCCGGTGCAGTCGCTCACGCAGACCCAACACCAGCATCTCGACGGAGCGATCGGAAGCTACCTCGAGACGGTGTCGCCCATACCCGACCTGTTGGAGCTCCCACCGGAGGCCTCCAGCCCGTGACCGGGCATGACGCAGACTCCGGTGCCGGCGGCGTGGTCCCGCCAGGGGTTGGATCCGTTCACCTCAGCAGACGGGGATTCCTTCGCGCCGGTGCGGCGGCGGCGACCGGTGCGGCCGCGGCACCTGCACTCGACGGCGCGTCAGCCAGTGCGGTGGAGTCACACCCGTTCCACGGTCCGTACCAGACGATCGTCACCGCCCTTCCCTCCCGTGCGGCTCTCTTCGTGTCGTTCGACGTCATCGCCCCGGACCGGGCGGGAATGGTGGGGCTCTTCCACACGATCACCGACCGGATCCGCACACTGGCGAACGGAGGGGTGCCGGCCTACGCCGGGCCGGCGGCACCGACGTCGGATAACGGAATCCTCGGGCCGGTGGTGCCGAGCCACCAGCTGTCGGCCGCGGTCGGCGTGGGATCGTCGCTTTTCGACTCGAGGTACGGATTCGCATCGGCCGAGCCCGCGGTGCTGAAGCCGATGGTGTCGTTTCCCGATGACAACCTGGACCAGAGCCAATGCCATGGCGACCTGAGTGTGGCGTTCTACGCCGACCAGTCCGACACCGTCATCCATGCGCTACGGGACATCACCAAGTACACCCGCGGGGCCATGCAACCCCGTTGGCGCATCGATGGCTTCGTGAGTCCTCCACGACCGACCGGAGTGCCGCGGAATCTTCTCGGCTTCAACGATGGAATTGCCAACCCGAATGTCCACTCCTCGGCGGCGATGGACAGTCTGGTGTGGGTGCAGCCCGGTCACCCGGAACCGGCGTGGACGGCGGGCGGCACCTACCAGGTGATCCGGGTCATCCGCATGCTGGCCGAGTTCTGGGACCGGGTATCGCTGAGCGAGCAGGAATTGATGATCGGCCGGAAACGCGACAGCGGGGCCCCGCTGGACGGCAATCTCCAGTCGGATGTACCCGACTACGCCGCCGACCCCGAGGGAGTGATCATCCCGACGACCGCGCACATCCGGCTGGCCAATCCGCGGACACCGCAGACAGAGCTGAGCCGGATTCTCCGCCGCGCCTTCAACTATGACCGGGGCATTGACGTGAACGGGAACCTCGACCAGGGCCTGGTCTTCACGTGTTATCAACAGGATCTGGAACGCCAGTTCGAAACTGTCCAGACCCGGCTGGTCGGTGAACCGCTGGTCGACTATGTGAGTCCGACCGGTGGTGGCTACTTCTTCGTTCTTCCCGGGGTGACCTCGGCATCCGACTACTTCGGACGATCACTGGTCGAGGCGACGTCGATCTGAACCGTGCCGGCCGCCGCCCTCACCCACCGCTGACCCTCGGGTGCCGGATCAGACGGAGGACGGGAAGGCATGGGCAAGTGCCGTTGTCTCAGCCTCGCCGGTGGGCGGCGTCATGAAGATGAGGCCGAGGCACATCTCATCGGTCGACCCATCGCCCCACGTCACGAAGTGCGGGGGAATCTTGCGCAGGATCGGGAGGGTCTGCTCACGGGTGGGATCGTAGGTGCAGGTGATGCCGATGGTGTCTCCTCTGGTCACCGGCACTGCCTTGGCCAGGTCATACCCCCGCTGGTAGTGGAAGTCGTAGTTGGTCACGTTGAGGAGCGTGCGCTGGGTGGGGGTACCCGGGTTGAGCACGAACTTCATGCCCACGCCCAGGAGGTGCATGTGCGGGGCGAGCTCCACGATGTTCCCCTGGCCCCGGATGGGCCACGTGCAGCTGGTTGTATCCCCCATCGGCGGGTTGGCCGGATTGTTCCCGCAGATGGCCTCGAGCCCGTCGACCAGTACCTCCTGCGAGCTGCCGAAGCGCTGTCCGACGCTGGCCAACTCCGCCGATCGGCTGCACATAGGTCCGGTGGCGCCGGCCGGGCACGGGACGTTGGGGGGGGCGGCAGCGAGATCGAGGCGTAGGGGCCGCAGAGGGGTGGTGGCCGGCACCGTGTCGAGGATGATCTTGGAGTGGACGGGCTTGTCTCCCACCAGCAGGTTGTAGTGCTCCTGCACGATGACCAGGCTGCCGGCCGGCATCGGCGCCCCCGTGCCGGCCGGCTCCTTCGAGATGTTGTGGCCAGGCCCCCAGGCCGTCAGCCACGGGGTGCCGCCGTCGAGGGATTGACCGGCACTCGATCCCGAGAGCCCGGACTCACCAAAGCAGGTCCAACCCTTTCCGCCATTGTTTTGGGCCTCCGCCTCGGTGGCTAGGTCCGGCGGAACCGCGTAGGTGATCTCGTGATGGACCTCGAGGCTGTTGGGCTGGAAGTCGATCGAGGTGATGAAGGCATTCTTCTTCAGGTGGGGGTTCAGCAACGTGCAGTGGTAGTCGTCAGTCCCACCGCCGGATGGCGCCTTGGGTGTGTAGGCCTTGGGGGCCTGCAAGACCACCTGGGTGATGTGTGCGCCAGACGATGAGCCGGCTCCTGCCACCGTTGCCACCGACACCAGCGAAGCGCCGACCATGATCAGTGCCCCGATCACCACCAGCCCCACCCTCGGCTGCATCCGCTTGGTCTTTACCAAGCTCCCCAGCACCGAGCCCCCCAACGAACGGATTCTTGCACTCACTTCGTCGCCCTTTCAGATCCCCTCAAGCCCATACGCTCCAACCTACGCCGATTCTCTCCACTGCTTTGTAACCGAACGAGGTTAGGGAGTTGTGAGGATCGTACTAGTGCGCCGATCGAAGAGGGCAGCGCGTGCCCGGTCGATCCCAGTCACGGCTGTTTGTGGCGACATCCAGGGTTGATGGCGCAGCGACGGGCACAGCCATGACCCCGGAGCACCCATCAGCCTCCTTCACCGGAACACCACGTCCAGCCTCCGTGGCCCTCTGACCTGTCCGCCGGCCCAAAGGACCTGGGCACCGTCGGCCATATGGAAGACCGGCACGCGCACCAGCCACTCCTCGAGGGCGACCCGTAGCTCCATCCGGGCCAGGTTCGATCCGGCACACCGATGGATTCCCGAGCCGAAGGCCACGTGCCGGTTCTGCTGGCGATCGAGAAGAACCTCGTCCGCTCGCTCGAAGGCGGAAGGGTCCCGGTTCGCAGCCGGAAAATTCAGCAGGAGTTTGTCCCCCTGCTTCATCGGGCATCCGTTGACCTCGACGTCCGCAGTGACGATGCGAGCCATGGTCACCGGTGCGTAGGCCCGGAGAAGCTCCTCGACGGCTGTGTCCATGAGCGCTGGGTCGGCCACGAGCCGCTCCCGATCCTCATCGTTGGTCGCCAGGTGCCACAGCGAAGAGCCGATCGCGCTCCAGGTCGTATCGATACCGGCGATCATCGTCAGCATGGCCATACCCAGGATGACCATGTCGTCGACCGAACCTCCCTCAACCTCGGCATGCAGCAAGTAGGTCAGCAGGTCGTCGCCATCGGTGTCGCGCCGCTCATTGATCCGATCCCAGAGGTAGTAGCCGATGCCGAACATCCCGCGCTGCACGCGGTCAGGATCATCGGCAAACTCCAGCACATCGCGGACCCAACCGGTGAAGGTGTCTGTCAGCTCCTCCGGGACACCGAGGATGAGGCCGATCACGCGGACAGGGATCTGCTGGGCATACTCGGCGGCGGCGTCGGCCTGACCGGTGGCCAGGTGAGCGTCGACCAACGACCCACACAACGCTCTGGTCATCGGCTCGTAGGATTCCACCCTCTGGTGAGAGAACCACGGCAGCAACAGCCGGCGCGTCCAGGTGTGCAGGGGTGGGTCGGAGGTGATCGGAGGAAGGCCGTAGGTGAGAATGGGGGGATCCGGTTCGTCCACTGCATCGATGACCGCGGTGTTGGCAGAGCTGAAGTGCTCGATGTCCCTGGCCATGGCCGTGACGTCGGCATAGGTGGTCGGAAGCCAGGCACGCCCCCGGCGGTCGGTTCGTGCGATCGGGCACACCTGACGCAGCTCATCCCAGCGAGGGAAGGGGTCGCGCACGTATGACTCGTCGAGGACGTCGAAATCCGACGTCCAATCACTAACCGGCTCGGTCCTAGCCATGCAGCACTCCAATCGTCGGGCTGACCAGCTCGTACCAGTATGACCAGTCGCCGATGTCATCGCAGCGGGAACGGTCGCGGTAGGGCTCGGTCGCCGTTCCGGTGGGACTGTCTGAGCCTCTGGTGCTCCGGGCAATGACCGGGATATGGGCTAGGCAGCTACCGACCAGGTTGCGTGACGTCCTGTGCATCCGTCGAGGCGCCGGTGTCGGACGCGGCGGGCCCGTGTTCCGTGGCTGCTTGCCTCTCGGTGGCGGCTTCGCGATCGCGTATCACTGCCTCGGTCGCCGCCGAGGTGAGGCTCTCGGGGCGGGGTCCGTCCCAATCGAGGTACCAGTGCCGGCTCAGGCTTGCCAGCCACGTGTCGTTGGCGGGGTAGAGGCCGAATCGGGAGATCGTCCGCTGAAGGCCGATCTGATCGGAATAGAGCAGCTCCACGGTGATTTGCTGGCCGGTCTCGATGGCGTCAACGACAGCGGCGCGAACTGGATCATCCGGATTCCGAAGCGCTCCTTGCCACATGCCGATGTCACCGACCGGTACATACAAGTCCCGCGACTGGAGGCGGAACTCCTCCACCGGGGCGTGGGTCGGATAGTTCAGAGATGAGCCCTCTCCTGCCCTGGCCACCCAGCCTTGGCAGACCGCGATTCCGCTGCCGACGTTTCGCAGGCTGATGGCGAGATACACGATGCCGTCGATATTCTCAACCACGCCATGTCCCCCGGAGGCATTCACCCAATTGCCTTCGAGGAACATGATCTTCTGCTGGGGATCCTCCAGGCGGGACGCGGCAAGGAGTGGTCGTCGCTGTTCTTGCAGCGCCACCTCCGCGATGCGCGCAGAGCGGTTGGAGGATCGCACCGCCGAGAAGGTGGCGACCGCCAACACCAGCGTGCCGGCCGCGGTGGCCAAGGAAGAGACCGTCACCCAGTCGATCGTGAGGGGAGTCATCAGTCGCCAGTTTGGCAGCGCTCTCTCCCTGGGCGCCATCCACCTGCGGGACGGGGATTGGCGAAGGCGTCGGCCTCATCGACGCGGACCACCTGATCGTCGGACACCTGATGCGTGAATGCCTTCACAAGTGGCGCGGATAACGCATGCTGCAACCCGCAGGGCAGATGCGAGCCAAGGGCAATGCTGTGTTCCTGAGTCGGCACCATCGGACGCGTTCCGGACCGATTCTGGGCCACAGGAAATCGAGGGTGATTCGGATTAGATTGCTCATCGGCGAGGAGGTGCACCCATGAGGAACGCACACCAGTAATTCGACTGACCGCAGATGGAAGCCGAATCCCCGTCATCGGATCGGTGTCGTGGTGGCGGTACTGGCGGTCGGAGCCCTGTGTGTCGCTGTCCCCCATGGACTCGTTGGCGTCGCCAATGCGATGTCCGCATCCACTGCGAAATCGATCTCGGACGACGCGGGCATCACCATCTCCAACTACACCGATCCCAGTATCGACGGGCCGGATGCGATCGTCAGTGGTCCCGATGGCGCTCTCTGGTTCACAAATAACTACAACAGTTCGATCGGGAGGATCACCACCGGAGGGTCCGTTTCCAACTTCGCTCCGGGGCTTTGGGACAATCCTGACGGTATTGCAGTGGGGCCCGATGGGGCGCTGTGGATATCGTCGGAAGCTTGCTGCTTCGGCTCCTCACCCGGCGATTCCTTGATCGGGCGACTTACGACGGGCGGTGAAGCAACCACCTTTGTCGGGGGCCAACAAGAGACAGATATCACGACCGGCCCGGACGGTGCCCTCTGGTTCACCGACGCCGACACCGACAGTTCTATCGGTCGCATCACCACCAGTGGCGTGGTTACCCAATACACTGATCCCACCATCGACTTTCCCCATTCGATCACGACCGGCCCCGACGGTGCCCTCTGGTTCACCAACTCCAACAACTCGATCGGTCGGATTACGACAGACGGCGTGGTCACCAACTACACCGATCCAAGCATCGACGCTCCCCAGGGCATCACGACCGGGCCGGATGGTGCCCTGTGGTTCACCAACGGGTACGGTAACTCGATCGGGCGGATTACGACAGCGGGTGTGATCACCAATTACACCGACCCCAGCATTGATTTTCCCCAGGACATTACGACAGGACCAGACGGTGCACTCTGGTTCACCAACGTATTCAACAACTCGATCGGTAGAATCACCACAGCTGGCGTGGTCACCAACTACACCGACCCCAGCATCGACACTCCTCAGGATCTTACGACCGGTCCGGACGGTGCCCTGTGGTTCACGAATCAGGGCAACAACTCGATCGGTCGCCTGGCGCTATCGCCAACTGCACCAACCATCTCAGGAGGGCCACCGTCGCCCGTCAACACGAACAACCCTGATGACTTTTCCTTCTCACTCACCGGCGTTCCGCCACCCACGACAACAGTGACGTCGGGCGCTTTGCCACTCGGGCTCACCTTGTCGACCGACGGCACCATCACCGGCGCTCCGACCGTAGCCGGTACCTACACCGCCACCGTTACTGCCGCCAACGGGGTGGAACCTGATGCTACTGATACCTTCACCATCGTCGTCTCCGGCGTTCCTCCCACGATCTCCGGGGCGCCCCCTTCGGACGTCTCTCCGGGCGCTCCGTATTCCTTCTCCCTTGCCCTCGCGGGGACCCCACCTCCCACGACAAGCGTGACATCGGGCTCTTTGCCTCCAGGGCTCGCGTTGTCGACAGGAGGCGTTATTTCCGGCTCTCCGAACATGCCGGGTTCCTATACCGCGACGGTGACAGCTACCAACGGGATAACCCCCGACGCCTCAGAAACCTTCACGATCGTCGTTCTTGGTGCGCCGACCATTTCGGGAGCTCCGCCCTCACCAGTCGATGCCAGCGAGCCCTATAACTTTGCATTCACGCTGTCCGGGGGTCCTGCGCCGACGACATCGGTGACCTCGGGCTCATTGCCCGCCGGGCTGACCTTGTCCTCGGATGGTGTCATCGGCGGTACTCCGATCACCGCGGGTAGCTACTCGGCGACAGTGACAGCGGCAAACGGGATAGGCCCGGCGGCCACCGAGAACATCAATATCACGGTGGACCCGGTACTCACGGTGAGCCCACAGAGCGGCTTGCCGGGAGCTTCCGTAGACGTGAACGGTGCCGGATTTGAGCCCGGTGAGACAGTCGATGTGGCGTACGACGCTCCCGCCCCCACCGATCTGTGCTCTGCATCGGCAGTGCCCTCTGATGGAACCTTCACCTGCACGGGCGACATACCGCCTGCTCCTGGTGCCGGGAAGAAGGGGATTCATGCAATCTCAGCCACGGGCATGACGTCGCGGATCAACGCAACAGCCAATTTCACGCTGGTCACGAAGAGCCCGACCCTGAGGGTCAAGCCATCCGCCAACCTCATCGGCAACAGGAGTGTGCTCATCTCGGGAAAGAACTGGCCAGCTGGTGACGACATCCAGGTCTATCAGTGCGCTGAAGATCCGACGACGGACCCCGGGTCTTGTATCGACGCCGAGGATGAAGTCGCGAGCCCAAGTGGAACGTGGTCGGTAGCCTATGAGCCTGTGGTCGGCCAGATCGAGAATGCCTGCGCGGCCGAGTGTTACATCGAGGCCACCAGTGGAAGCACTGACCTCGTCAGCACCCTCACCTTCAAGACGCCTTCCGTTGAGATCAAGGGCCAGATTTCCGATGGCATCTACCTTGGACAGAAGGTGTCCATTGCTGTGAAGAATTTCCCGGCGGGAGATCCCGTGACGATTGAGATCTGCTCCTTCTCTGATTGCGATCCAAGCACGGAAGCGTCGGAGACCCTCGGTCAAGGCGGCAATGCGACCTTTCGCGGGTACTTCATGAATACCTCTGTATGTGCCTCGGGTGGCGAGGATTGTTACATACTCGCTCAGGACTCGGTGTCGAATGGCCCGGTGGCGGCGACAGAGGGGTTCAATGCCTACTGCGGCCCGATCTGCGGTGGCTTTACGACGAAGCGGTAGGTCGTCGAGGCATCCTTGCATTGACGGATCACCCGGCGACGGAGGGCCGAACCGGGTGGCGGAACGATCCGCCTCAGCTGGTGCAGCTGAGACTTCCTTGTGGACGACGGGTCCAACTCAAGATCTCGCGCCGGAACTCTGGGTCAATGATCCAGCGCGATTCGGCAGTTGCTGTGTAGCGTCGTCACACGGAAAGGCTTCTTCTGGTTGTGAAAGGGCGGAAACAATGAGCATCGAACAAACAACAGGGGGTTCTGTCGGCAATGTACGGAGCCCTCTTGCGGTGATCCTGCTTTCCATCATCACACTCGGCATCTATGCCCTCTACTGGGAGTATTCCTCGTTCAAGGAACTGAAGGCCTACTCCGGAGAAGGCATCGGTGGCGGCCTCGGCCTCCTGTTCGCCATCTTGTTGGGGATCGTCAACGCCTTCATGCTGCCCCACGAGGTCGGCAGGCTCTATGCCCGTGAAGGGCAGCCAGAGCCGGTCACCGTGATCACGGGATTCTGGGTGTTCCTGCCGATCGTCGGAGGGATAATTTGGGTCGTCAAGACCCAAGGGCGCTTGAACGACTTCTGGCTCGCCCATGGCGCCGAAAAGTCGGGGTAGCGGCAGTTCCGCCAGCGTGACTTGCACCGGCCGACCCCGAGGCGCCAGTGGTTGCGATGATCAGACAGTCCTCTGGCAAAGACGGCCACGTCTCCCGTACGCTGACACATGGGCAACAGCTGCGGGGAGTGCCCCCGCGAGAGAGGGAGTGACGGTGTCGCCACGGGCGCTTCGAGTCTTCCAATTCGCCACGGGCAACGTGGGCACCGAGATGGTGGGACGTATCGTCGAGCACCCCGACCTCGAACTCGTCGGCCTCTACTGCTATTCCTCTGACAAGGTGGGCCGTGACGCCGGCGAGATCGTCGGTATGGCCCCGCTCGGGTTGACGGCAACCGGCGATTTGGCCCAGGTGCTCGAGGCGAAGCCCGACGTCGTGAACTTCAACGGGGTCTGGCCGGACATCGACATGTTCTGCACGCTTCTCGAGGCGGGCATCAATGTTGTCACCACCTCTGACTGGATCACCGGCTACCACCGCGACCGGAACCACCCCCACCAGTCCGGAATGAAGGCCACCGAACTCATCGAAGCTGCGTGCCAGCGCGGAGGGACGACGTTTTACGGAACCGGGATGAACCCCGGTCTCGCCCAGATCCTGAGCGTGGTGGCGACGGCTGGTATGGGACGGGTGGACCGCGTCACCGTTCTGGAGACAGTCGACGTCTCCTGCCATCACTCGGTCGATACGTGGGAGAACGTCGGTTACGGTCGACCGGTGGACGACCCGGAGGTTCCTGGCCTGCTCGAAACCGGCTGCACTGTCTTCGCCGACTCGATCAACCTGATGGCGGACTGCCTTGACATTGAGATCGACGACATCGTGTTCGAATGTGTCCTCGGCGCTTGCACCGAGGAGGTCGACCTGGGCTGGTGGACATTGCCGAAGGGTTCGGTGGGAGGGAGCCTCGCTACGTTCAAGGGTCTTTCAGGCGGTGAGCCGAAGATCGAGGTGCAGCTCGAGTGGCAGATGACGCCGAAGACCGAGCCCAAATGGAATGTCCAAGGCTGCTACATCACCACCATCGAGGGCGATCCCATGATCGTCAACCGCCATATGATCTTCCCTGCGACCGGAATGCCGCACAGTGCGATGTCGGCGGACTACTTCGCCTCGCTGGGCATGACCATCACCGGCATGCCTGCACTGAACGCCATGCGGTCCGTGTGCGAGGCAGAGCCGGGGCTGATGACGAGTGCGGACCTTCCGCTCCGCGCCTTCGCCAGCCGATTCCACGACAAAGCGCGCACCGACGCGTCGTCTGCCGGGTAGGGCAATGAGCTCCCGCTACCCGTTTCCCGCCTCCCCCAACGGCTGGTTCAGTGTTGGCGCCGGCGCGGACCTCGCACCGGGCGACGTGCAGCCGCTGACATACTTTGGACGGGACCTCGTCCTCTTCCGCGGGCGCGGACAAGGTGGCGCGGGTCTTTGATGCCCACTGTCCCCACCTGGGAGCCCATCTGGGCGTCGGCGGCCGCGTGTGCGACGACGGTATCGCCTGCCCGTTCCACGGTTGGACGTTCGGCGGCGATGGCCGCCTCGTTGCGGTGCCGGGCCTGGATCGGACGCCACGGGCGACCGCTCGGGCGTGGCCTGTATGCGAGCGCAACGATCGCATTTTCGTCTGGCATCATGCCGGCGGCACACCACCGGACTACGAGGTGATCGGCTACCGGTCTGACGAGGCGGCCTGGACGCCTTGGCGATGCAACGAACACCGGGTGCGAGTCCACGTCCAAGACCTCACCGAGAACATCATCGACCGATCCCACTTCTCGGCGGTCCACGATATGGCCCCGCCCGAGCGGAACCACTTCGAGGTTCGGTTCGAGGGTCCCTCCATGATCGTGGAGCAGAGCCTGAAGGTCACCGCCGTGGACGTGGCCGGCTACGAGGTCCAGACGACCACGACGACGTGTGGGCCTGGGATCGTCGCCGTCGAGGTGAGCCAGGATCCGATCGAGATGCTCACGTACATCACGCAGACCCCCATCGACGAGGAGCTCACCGAAGTGAACCTGCTCTTCTCGATGAGGGCATTGCCGGACCACAAGGCCACTGCGTCGATCAGCGAGCTCAACGACCGGATCACCAACGAGCAGTTCACCCAGGATGTGCCGATCTGGGAGAACAAGATCTACCGCGAGCGCCCAATGCTCACCAAGGTCGACGGCCCGGTAGCGCAGTACCGTCGGTGGTTCCGGCAGTTCTATTCGGATCCCAACTGATCCGCCACTCAGACAGGCGCCCCGAGCCACGCCAAATCAGGAATGGCGGCAAATTCGTCGCTCACTGGCGCGATTGTCAGGAGGCGAGAACATTCGTAGGCTTCCCCGTGGAAGCACACAGCGATAGGAGGCGGATGATGGCCAACAACGTCCAATTGATTCGAGATGCGTACGATTGCTTCAGCAGAGGTGACATTCCCACTCTGCTGGGCATGATGGACCCCGACATCGAATGGAGCGAAGCAGAGGGGAACCCCTACCAGCCGAGTGGGAAGCCCTGGAAAGGATCCGACGCCATCGTGGAGAACCTGTTCATGAAGATTGGTGCAGATTTTGATGGCAGCTTCGTGATCCACCCCAAAGACTTTCACGACGCAGGCGACACGGTCGTCGTCGAAGGGCGCTACACCGGCACCTTCAAGGCCACCGGGAAGAGTCTGGATGCCCAGGTTTGTCACGTATTCAAGGTTCGCGACGGCAAAGTGACGCGCTTCCAGCAATTCGTGGACACTGCGCAACTGCAGGATGTGATGGGCGCTCGATAGCGCTCACCGCAGATCGGCGGTGACCACACTGGCGTAGACCAACGTGGTGATCTGATCTGTCGATGTGTTGATGAGCTCGACCTGGACGGGGGAATCGGGACCGGTGCCCAAGAGTCTGCTCCGGGTACGCACTGGTCCCACCTCCGCCTTGCGGAGATAGCGGAGGTCGAGGCTGGTCACCACGACGGGCGACTCGAATCGTGTCGTCATGAGATCTTCGGCAGCGGCTTCGGCCAGAAGTGCAACCATCGCGCCCTGCAACGTCCCCGCCGGATTGCGGAGGGCCGGCGTGACCTCGACCTGCACAACGCCCGCCGCCGCGTCGATCACTTCGATTCCGGCCTCCTCCCGCAGCGGTCGATCGAGCGGGATGGGATCTCGGAAGATCGTCGGGATTCTTCCGGGCGGCACGTTCGGTTTTGGTGGATCGGTCGCCTTGCGAGGGATATTGACGAAACCGATGGCGCCCGTAGCGATCGGCATCCCGTCGTCGGTTGTCAGCTCGACCAGGGACGTGGCTGATCGTCGGCCTCTGCGCAGAATCGTGCTGGTGGCGTCAATGCGGCCGGGCGCGGGCATCGGGCGCATCCGGACCGACATGTCTGAGGTGAGCGTCCACACGTCTGCGTCCTGATCCAGGGGGATCCCCGCGGCCACGTCAATGACGAAGGCGAGGACACTGGCCCTCACGACGCCGTGGTGCAGGGTCTCCCGCTGGGGCGTGAGTTCGAGGATCAGTTCGCCGTCCTCGAATCGCGCTGAAACTCCGAGCCTGCCCGGGACGGATATCCCCGGGCCCGACACGTCCGTCATGTGTTCTCCATCGTCGACATGAGATTCAGATGCTAACGGCGATCGATCCCACCGATTGCCTGATCGCCTCCGTGGCGCGCCGGCATCAAGCGACGCTGCTGGCTGCCGACAGTGATTTGAGCCGAGTCGCCACGATTGTCGGCATCGACCTGGACGATGCATCGATCGTGACCTGAGCGCTTCCGACGGCCAGTAACAATCCGGTACCGGGCTCCGATGCCTGTATGGTCCGAGAGCCGGGACGACGAAGGGAGTTGCCGTGACACAACGCATGGTGGAGATCGAGGCCGCAGACGGGACCTGCCCGGGCGCGCTCAGTATGCCGGTTGGAGAGGGACCGTGGCCGGCGGTGATCATGTTCCCCGACGCGGGGGGAATGCGCGACCCCATCCGGCAGATGGGTGAGCGGCTGTCGGGCCTGGGCTACGTGGTCCTGGTGCCCGACTTCTACTATCGCAACGGGCCCTACGAGCCCGTCGACATGCGTACCGCGTTCTCCACCAAGGAGACCGCAGAGAAGATCATGGGCATGATGCGGGGTTACACGGTTGACATGGCGGTGGCCGACGCCAACACCTTCGCCGACTACCTTGGATCGTTGCCCGAGAAGAAGCCGGGTGACGTCGGCACCACTGGCTACTGCATGGGCGGCCGGCTCTCGCTCGTCACCGCCGCCAACCTGGGAACGCGCATTGCTGCCGCAGCCTCCTTCCACGGTGGGAACCTGGCCAAGGCTGACGACCCGGACAGTCCCCACCACAAGGCCAAGGCAATCAAGGCAAAGGTCTACGTAGGGGGGGCGATCGAGGACCAGTCATTCACCGACGAGCAGAAGGACCTGCTGGAGAAGTCGCTCACCGAGGCCGGGGTTGTCCACACCATCGAGACCTATCAGGCCCACCACGGCTTCGCCGTCCCCGACAACCCGTCCTACGACCCAGCCGCCGCCGATCGTCACTGGAAGGCCACCGAGGAGTTCTTCGGTTCCGTGCTTGACCAGTGAGGGCGGGGGCGACCTGTTGTGGGCCCGCTCACCTGATCTCAGCGTCGTAGCCGAGACTGTTGGCTTGATCCTCCAGCCCTTAGGGCGAAGGGCGTGGCGAGCGTAAAGCACCCTGTTCGGTCGAGCTGGGTGCCTCCAGACCTGTTCGCGGGCTGAGTGGGCTCGGCGTGCCGCAGCCCCCTGGGTCGGCATCAGCGCTGGGGCCACCGGCCGGTGCATTCACCGCGAGCGGAGTAACCAGCTCACCTGGTATGCACTAGAGCTGTCGAAGGGCGTCGAACAAGTCCGACTGAGGTACGCAGTCGCCTGATTCGATGCGCTAACACCACCGGGTAGTGCCCATCCGGACAAGGAGGGAAGGACAATTGCAGACCGAAGCCGCTGTGTTGTGGGAGTCGGGCGGCAAATGGGAGGTCGGACCCGTCGAGCTCGACCCTCCCAAGGAACAGGAGGTCCTCATACGTCTTGTGGCGTCGGGACTGTGCCACTCGGACGAGCACTTCCTGACCGGCGACATGCCATTCTTCGGCGCAATGGTCGGTGGTCACGAGGGAGCTGGAGTGGTCGAGCAAGTCGGCCGGGGCGTCACCAGCTTGAAGCCAGGGGATCATGTCGTCACCAGTTTCCTTCCGCCCTGCGGACACTGCCCATCGTGCATACATGGCCACCAGAACCTCTGCGACATGGGAATGCATATTGCCGACGGTTGGCAAGTCACTGACAAGACCGCCCGTCATCATGCCCGTGGCATCGACTTGCGTCTCTTCTGCATGGTCGGCGCCTTTGCCCGACACACGATCGGACACGAGCGATCCTTCATCAAGATCGACGACGATCTACCCTTGGACCGGGCTTGCCTCGTGGCGTGTGGGGTGAGCACCGGCTGGGGTTCGGCGGTGCACCGGGCTCAGGTTCAGCCGGGCGAGAACGTGGCCGTCATCGGAGTCGGCGGCGTGGGCAGTGCCGCTGTCCAGGGCGCACGCCTTGCCGGTGCTCGGCGCATTTTCGCCATCGACCCTGTCGAGTTCAAGCGGGAGCAGGCGGTGAGGTTTGGGGCGACGCACACGGCTTCCAGCATTGAGGAGGCCTTCCCACTCATCCAGGAGCTCACGTCGGGGAGGATGTGCAACCGTGTGATCTGCACAATGTCGGTGGGGCGCGGCGAGTGGATGGGTGTGATCATGGCCCTCGCGGCCAAACGGGGACGGGTTGTGGTGACCAACGTTCATCCGTGGACCGAGACAGATGTGACGATGAGCATGCTGGATTTGCTCACCATGGAGAAAGAACTGGTTGGTTCGATCTTCGGTTCCTCCAACCCCGAAGAGGACGTACCGCGGCTACTGGGCCTCTACCGTGACGGTCTCTTGGACCTCGACGGGATGGTCACCAGGACATATCCCCTCGAACAGATCAACGATGGCTACCAGGACATGCGAGAAGGTCGCAATATCCGAGGGGTGCTCCTACTCGAGTGATGGGGGTGCGGTCGGAGCCAGACCGTTGGGGCATCGATGGTCTGCCTTTCTCAGCGTGCGCAGGCTGAGGGTCGAATTCGGCGTCCTCCTGCCAGATGTCCCATCCGGTCAGGAGTGCCGCACCGGTCCGAAATTCCGGGTAGAACGGAGGGCGAGGAGGTGCTGCTGTGGAGGATCCCATCATTCGTACACTGTCGCTCGGGTTCCCCTGGGTGACCGAAGACCCCTTCCTGTTCTGCGTGCACCACGTGGATCACTATCCCGCCGCCAATGAGCACATGGGGCCGGTCGCCTCGCTCGAGGCGCGAGACATCGGCATGGACTTCTCCGGGGCCGACGGATGGAGTATGTACCACGGCAGCACCGTCCCCGGCTTTCCCCAACATCCTCACCGGGGATTCGAGACAGTGACATTCATGAGGCAGGGGACGATCGACCACTCCGACTCGCTGGGTGCCACAGCCCGATTTGGGCGCGGCGACACGCAATGGCTGACCGCCGGTCGAGGGATCGTCCACTGCGAGATGATGCCGCTGCTGGACCGGAGGGGCCCGAACCCTTCGGAGCTGTTCCAGATCTGGCTGAACCTTCCTGCGGCCCAGAAGATGGTCGACCCCTACTTCACCATGTTCTGGCGCGAAGAGCTCCCACAGCTGGTGATCAAGGATGACGCCGGCAGCACCGTCGAGGTGACCGTCGTGGCCGGCCAGTTCGGGGACGTCGTCCCGTTGCCGCCACCTCCCGACTCCTGGGCATCGCTACCGGAGACCGAGGTCGCCATCTGGCAGGCACGGTTTGAACCGATGGCGGAGTTGACGCTTCCGGTCACTGCCCACGCCGAGACGGTGCGAACCATGTACGTATTCGCCGGCACCGTCAGCATCGGCGAAATGGCCTTACCGGCCCCGGTGGGGGCGGTGCTTCGCTCAGACTCCCCGCTGAAGGTCACAGCCGGCAGTGAGGGCGCCGAAATCCTGATCCTCCAGGGAAGGCCGATCGGCGAGCCAGTTGCCCAGTACGGACCGTTCGTCATGAACGACCAAGCGGGAATCGAGCAGGCGTTCAGCGACTACCAGCGAACCGGCTTTGGCGGGTGGCCGTGGACCACCGATGATCCCGTGCACCCGGCGGACTCCGGCCGATTCGCCATTCACCCCGACGGACATTCTGAGTATCCGGACGAGTAGGGCCGGCGCTCCGGCCCTTACTCAGCGCTCAGGTCGCCGGGATCATCGGGTCCGTTGCGTGACGACGTGGCGGTACTCGGGCTTCGCCAACCCCGGCCGTGCAGTCACCGGCCCGACATCTGAGAGCCCGAGCTATATCCCCAGACCGATAGCTAACGCATGACCAACAGGGCATGTCCCCTTCACGGGCGATGTTGCAAGCCCGCCACCAGACATCGTCGGGTATGTCTCTCTTCCACAGGGTGGGCTCGCCATCTTCGTAGTGACCCTTCACGTAGAGGTATGCATCGGGATTCCCTGCCTCGGCCAGCGCCATCCTCGTTCGCTCGAGCCGGAGTTCACTCGGTGCGGTCACTACCCGCATTCTAGAGAAACAGGATGCGGAACCGTCATCGCCTTGGCGGTTCACATTCCAGGACGTGATCGCCCTACCATCGCGACGGACGCCCGGCGTGCCGGCCTGGTAGCGGACTGACCTTGGCAGCTGGCGCTGTGTCCCCCTCTCGTCGGGATCGCCCTGGCGCTCAGCGGAGCCAGCGTTCAGGATTCGATGTCGAAGGCGGCGCAGTACGGAGCGAAACGCTCCCTGACCTGATCGGGATCCAGGCCGAAATCGGACAGCTGATAGGAGTGAGTGCCGTGGGTGCCAGGTTCGTGGGTCCCGGCCCACCCTGCGACCGCCACTCGGGACCGATCGTCGAATGGGAGGCCGATCCGGGTCAGCCCCTTCTCCAACGCCGCCAGTGGATCAGTCTGGAGCTCCGAAAAGGAGATGTCAGCGAACCGGTCGTCGCCCACCCGCTCCCGGAACTCCATGGCCCGCCGGACGGCAACCCACCACCGGTTGAGCTGCTCCGCACCCAGTTCGATGGAGTCGTCACGGTCACTGCTCCAGCTGCGGGTGTAGTGGATGAGGCTGCAGACCGAGCCCAGCACCTTGGTGGGGTCCCGGTGGCTCCAGAGGAAGCGGGCGTTCGGGTAGGCCTCCACCAGGTCGTCGAGGGCAAACATGTGCACCGGCGTCTTCAGGTGCCACAAGGTGGGCGGGCAGTGCCACTGGAGCAGGCGCAGTACCCGTCGGTGGTAGCGGTAGGTCTCCTTCATATCGGTGTCGATGACCCAGCTCATATAGGACGGCACTCGTGCGAAGCCATCGAAGTGGGCAGTTCGGAAGCTCATGCCCATGAGGTCCTGGCACTCGGTCGCCGTCGTGGCCTCGGTGTGGTGCATGGTCTGCATGAGCGGGAACGCCTCGTCCATCATCGCGATTCCCTGCTCGGTTGCGGCGATCCGGGGGTCTGTGTGCTCAGTCTCCTTCTCCGGTGGGGGGACCGGTGACGCCGACTCCCACGTCCGTAGCGACCGGAACTGGGGGTCAGCCGCCACCAGCTGGCTGAGTGCGGTGGTGCCGGTACGAGGCAGGCCGATGACGAACACCGGTCCGTCGATGGCCTCGTCGTCGATCTCGGGATGGAGACGGTAGGTCTCCTCGATCCTCAGCCGGGCGGCCAACAGCATGCTCAGCCGCATCTGCTGCATGGCCTCGCCCAACTCGGTGAGCCCACCCTCCACGTTCATCGACTCCACCAGGCGCTGCAGTCCCTCGCGGTAGTAATCGCCGCCGGTGTCGTCGAGGCCTGTTTGGGTCCGGGCGTCCTCCTCGATCCGGTCAACGGCGAGGCTCATCGGGCGAACCGCCTACTCACTGCTCTCCGACGGATATCGATCGCTGTGGCCCGTTCGCTCGGTGAGACCCAATGGGTGTCCGGACGGCAACTCCTCGGCGAGCTGATCGAACGACACCAGCTTGGTGGTCGGTACCGGAGCGGTCTCCGTACGGACACATCGCAGGATGATCGGCCCTTCGCTGTGCCCGGCGGTGTCGAGCCAGTTGGCGGTGCCCGGATCCCGATGGGCCACCACCACCCGCACCTTCCCGTCATCGTCCACCACGGCCTGGTAGCCCGTTGAGGCTCGACTGGTGATTGCCGTAGTCGATCGTCTCCCACCAGATGTTGCCCAGCGAGTAGCTCCAGTACAGGCCCTCCGGCGGCGTGACCTCGATGATCAGCGCCTCGTCGGGGCCCAGCTTCCACGAACCGATGACCGGACGGTTTTCGGCCGCCGCCCCCATGGCTGTTCCGTCCAAGGGAGGGAGGAACGTGTTCGGTGTCTCTGGATTGGAGAAACCCAGGAAGAAGTTCAGGTTCTCCTCCAAGAAGTCACCCAGAGCGATCACCTGACGGGCCATTGCCGCCTTCGGCTCCTCCGACCTGCGCGTCTTCGATGGCGGTGGGACCCGAAAGCGGCTCGATGGACATGGTCACGGGAACTTCGTGTTCCCAGTCGTAGAAGAAGTGGCGCACGACCAACATGGTGGCGTTCTCGTCGAGCGGGAGCCAGTTGCCCTCATGCGGCTCGGCCGAAAGGATGATCTCGAACTCCCCGTCCGGGCCCAGCTCGAACTCGTCGAGCAAGGCATTCGACGTGGACCCCATCCCGGCCATGACCTGCAACCCCACGTACCGTGCTGAGCCCCGGTTGCCCCACAACCGATAGGTGAGCCCGCCCTTGAGCGCCGAGCCCACGTAGATGCAGTCAGGGCACTCCATGCCCCATTTGTAGGCGGCGTCCATGCCCGAGGGCTTGACCGCCGGCACATGGTCCAGCCCCCGTCGTAGAAGCTCGTCAATACCCACACCCAAGAGGACGAGGAGGTGCCGGAAGCCGGAGGCCATGTCCACCGGGTCGTGGGGTACGGAATCGGACAGTACGACGTCGCCGGTCCGCTTCAGCGTGTCCAGCAAGTGGTTCCACGCCTGCCCGGACTCGAGATCCTGGGCGGTGGCGTCGCCGGCGGAGGCTGCCTCGCTCACCGAAAACGGAAGCCAGGCCGGATTCTTGAACGAGCTCATGATCGAACGAGCAGTGGTTGCGCAGTGACCACGAAGTCCTCCCCGATCCAGATGAGCGTTTACTCGGCGGAAGTGATGCTTGCACAATGTCTGATCGACGATGAGGGGGGCCGGGTCAGATGCCAGCGGCATGCCGGGATGGCCGCTCCACCTCCAGTCGTTTCCTACGTGGCCAGCAACCGTCGAGAAGATGGCGCCCCCGATGTGCCTGCCGCACCGCCCAGGTGGACCGCTCGAAGGGGGTGGGCACAATCGGTCGCTACCCCTGGGCCGCCCGGAGTTAAAACTGAAGAAGGTACTTGACTGTAGTACCCGTCGGCTGCATACTCAAGGGTATGCTTGACCAAACGATCGACCTGGATCGGACCTTTCAGGCGCTGGCCGACAAGAGCAGGCGCACCATGGTGGAACGGCTCACGTTAGGGCCCGCCTCGGTCAGCGAGCTGGCAGAACCCCTGGCCATGTCCCTTGCCGCTGTCGTCCAGCACGTGCAGGTCCTCGAGGCGTGCGGGGTGGTGACGACCGAGAAGGTCGGGAGGACACGCATGTGCCGGATCGAGCCTGCAGCGATGACCGCTGCCGAAGGGTGGATCGCCGACCGACGGCGGGGCTGGGAGGCCCGCCTGGACCGACTGGGCGACGTCCTGAACGAGGTAGCCACCACCGAGGAGAAACCATGAAGCTCTCGACCGTTGACCACGACACGTTCGTCATCGAGCGGACCTACGACATTCCGATCGCTCAGGTCTTCCGGGCGTGGGCCGATCCCATGCTCAAGGCCCGCTGGTTCGCCGGCTCCGCTGAAGCACGCGGGGCCGGCTACGAGCTCGACTTCCAGGTCGGGGGCCACGAGGTCAATCGCGGCGGCCCTCCGGGCGGACCTGTCTATACGTACGAGTCGCAGTTCCGAGACATCATCCCCGAGCAGCGCATCGTCTATACCTACGAAATGTTCGCCGACGAGGCTCGCATCTCGGTGTCGGTCGCCACCGTCGAGTTCCACGAGCACGATGCAACGACACAACTGATACTCACAGAGCAGGGGGTGTACCTCGACGGCCACGACACCGCGGCCCAGCGGGAAGAGGGAACCCGGTCCTTTCTGGACTCGCTGGCTGAGCTCTTGAGCGGAGATGCATCGTGAGGAAGCACGGTCTGAACCTTCCCAAGTGGGCGGAGGGCGATTGCAACGGGTCAATCGGGAGGTGGAACAGCCGATGAGGACCTTGGCCTCATTCATCCTCACCAGCCTGGATGGCTTCTACGAGGGCCCCAACGGAGAGTTCGACTGGCCGAACGTGGACGAGGAGTTCAATGACTTCGCCATTGGCCAGCTCGACGAGGCGGACACCCTCGGCTTCGGTCGGGCGACCTACGAGCACATGGCCGCCTACTGGCCGACCGAGCAGGCCCGGGTCAACGACTCCGCCATCACCTCCCGGATGAACACCAAGCCCAAGCTCGTCTTCTCGACCACACTCGAACACGCAGGTTGGTCCAACACCACCGTCGTCGCCGGCGAAGCCGTCGAGCAGATAGAGACGGTGAAGGCCGCCCCCGGTGGCGAGCTGCTCGTCCTCGGCAGTGCCCACCTGACCGCCCACTTCGCTGCCGCAGGTGCCCTCGACGAGCTGCGGATCATGGTCTGCCCAATCGCCCTCGGGCAGGGACGCTCTCTATTCGAGGATCTGAAGGACCGGCTCTCGCTCAGGTTGGCCCACGTGCGGCAATTCGACTCCGGCAACGTCCTGCTCACCTACCGGCTGCTGTCCTAGCGGCCCTGGCAGCGTTTGGCACAACCAGGTCGTCCCCCTGCCGCCTGTTTCCGGGTCAACAGCAGACCCAGTCGGTTCCGGCAATCTGAGGGCGGCATTTCTCCGCCCAGTTCCCGAATGCTGAAGAGCGACGTAGCGTGGGTTATTCTCTACTCGTGGATCCGCGAATAGGAAATACCCGGGAGATTGAGGAGGCTCTCGCAGCTGCTGGGGTCGAATTTCAACCATCCGATGACGGAGTCGTGCGGGCTGGCAGCACCGAATTGGAGGTCAGGGAGCTGAGCGTCGTCCGTGAGAGCGACGCGACGCTGCTGGCGCAGAGGCATGGGCATTCGGAGGACTCACCGGTCGTGGTGGTAGCTGATCGCATCTCAGCGGTGGCGAGGCAGCAGTTGACGGATGCAGGCGTAGCGTGGCTCGACCGCAGAGGGCACCTTTGGATGCGGGTGCCCGGCATCTACGTGAATGCCGACGTTCCCAGCACCGCGGCACCGCCCTCGCCGCGAGTCGTCGACGCTCTTAGCGGAACCGGCTTTGACGTCTGTCTTTCTCTGCTCGAGTCACCAGATGTCCCAGTAGGGGTGAACGAATTGGCGCGGAAGATCGGCCGCTCGCCTGGCAGGGTCTCAGAGATTCTTTCGGCCCTCCGGCGCGAGGGTCTGGTGGAGAGCGGCAATCGTCCAATCGTCCCGGAGCTGTTCTGGGAGGTCGCTGACAGCTGGCGGCCACGCTGGATTCCGCTGGCAACCGAGCCGAATCCTGAGCCGGCCGACCGGTACCGGCTGTCCGGCACGGCGGGGGCGCTGGCCCTGGGAGCGCCGATCGCGGCTGGAACCAACCGGCCCCAGCTCTATGTCGCCGACGACACCGACATCGCAGCCATCGCAGCCGCGTACGGGGCATCAGGCGGCGGGACCGCGGCGGAGATCGCCGTCTGCCCCTCGACGTATGTCCAGGCCGTGGCGCCAGTGGTATTTCGAGGTGGCTTTCCCGTTGCTACCGCGACCGTCGTGGCCTTGGACCTGGCTGGCGATAAAGCCCGGGGCAGGGAGATACTCGAAGGTTGGACACCGGAAGGCCGTCCACGTGTCTGGTGAACTACACATCTCGGCCAACCCGGTGATCCTCCGCCTCGTTCGGGCACTGCAGGCGCTGTCCCAGCAGGTCCCTACGGCCGAGTTCGCGGTCATCGGGGGGCTCGCGGTAATGGTGCGTCTTCAGGGCGCCCACCGGGTGACCGACGACCTCGACACCGTTGCCGTTCAGCACGGTGATGGACCCGCCCGTGTCGAGATCGTTACTGGGGCGGAGGGGGCAATCGAGGGCACCAAGGTCGACTGCATCGCCGTAGGTGATGTTCCGGCCGTCGAGCTGAACGGCGAAGAACTCCCCGACGACGAACTGGATCGGGCATTCGTCCTCTCCCACCGGTGGGCGCTCGATACGGCCGAGAAGCAACTCCTCAGTGCCGACGACCTCGAGCTGTCGGCGACAATTGGCTGTCGGTTTGCCATCCTTGCCGCCCTCGTGGCCATGAAGCTTCAATCTTCGCCACGGAGGAAGGGAGGCCGGTCCCACAAGGCCGGTGGTGACCTGTTCGATATCTTCCGTCTCACGTCGCATCCAGAACTGACACGTGCCATCGCAACCGCACTGCACACTGCTCCACACGATCTCGGTGGTTGGAGCGCAGCATCGGTAGCGGACTTGTTCGTGGACCAATCGGATCGAAGTGCGGCGGCGATTTCCCGGTCGGGTGTAGCTGGGCCCCGCTCACCCGCCGCAGGAGAGTTGCAGCGGGCCGGCGAGCTGCTCATCAGGTGGTACGAAGATTCGCAGGCGCTCCCGGATGTGGTGGACTGAGACATGTTCTATGTCATCATTTTTTCGATTCTGGCCGTCATCCTCGTCGTCGGAGGAGTGGCTGGCATGTCGCGCCGGCGGAAGAGTCTCGAGCATGACGAACCTCATCACGTGGCCACAAGCTCGACGCGTCGGAACCGTAACAAGAAGCGGGCGCAATCGCGCCACGACCGCCGGAAACGTCACTGAGATCGATAGCCTCCGGGTTGGGTCTGCCGCCACACAACCTTTACCAAGAGTTCAGCTGACGATCGAACCTCCGGCTCGTCCCGGCAGTAGACAGGGTTGAGCAGAGGATCGTGGCCACTGTTTGGCCGGGTTTCAGGGAGGTTGCGGTGCGCGTACTCGTAACGAATGACGATGGGATAGAGAGCCCTGGACTGAGTGCCCTGGCGCAGTCGGTCCGGCGGGCCGGCCACGATGTGCTGGTGGCCGCTCCTTCCTGGGATAGCAGTGGTTCCAGCTCATCGGTGACCGGGGTGAGCAGTTTCGGAGAAGTGATGTGGGAACAGGCTGCGTGGTCCGACTGGCCGGAAGGGTCGGTGATCTCGGTGGACGCTACGCCGGCGCTGATCACGCTCGTCGCGATCCACGAGAAATTTGGCCCAAGGCCCGATCTCGTGGTGTCGGGCATCAATAGGGGAGCGAACACCGGACGGGCCATTCTCCATTCGGGAACCGTTGGTGCCGCCTTCACGGCATTCCAGTACGGCTGTCCGGCCCTCGCAATGTCTCTCGACGTGGTTGATGAGCCACCTGAATCGACGCACTGGGACACCGCTGCCATGGTGTCTGAACGGATCCTCGATTGGATCTGCGAGGAGCTCCCACACACAGTGATCAACTGCAATGTTCCCAACGTGCCGGCCGCAGAGTTGTTGGGGATGCGGCAGGGAAGCTTGGATCTTTTGGGCACGTTCCAAACATTGATCACCGAACAGTCAGGTAAATCGGTACCGACTACATTCGCCGAGTCCGATGTCCTCCGGAACTACAGTGACAGCACCCTTCTGCAGGAAGGATTCGCGTCCGTTACGGCACTTGTGCCCGTCGCGGTGGACGCCGCAATCGACTTCAAGAGGCTCTTGGACTGAAGACGTCCAACTCCGGATACGAGAGCCCAGGTCTCTGCCCACGCAAGTCTGACGTTGTCGGGCAAGTCCCGACGATGGTACTGGGCTACTAGAGGATGGCGATCGGATTCACCGGAGAAGCGGTGCCCTGGTGCAGCACAAGAGGGGCCACCGCCAGCAGAAAGCTCCAGCGTCCGGCCGCAGCGCACGCCACGGACAGCTCGTCGAGATCGAGATTGTCCAGAAGGTGGACCCCCATCGCCACGATGGCCACGGTATGGATCGGCATGGGGACAGCGTCGACGCGCGACGGCCATACGTCAGACACACCGTCACTACCCAGCATGGCTACCTCACGCTCGTGCAGCCAGGCCAGACAGGATGCATCGAGGCCAGCCAGGCCTTCACTGGGAGGCCAGGGACCATGGGTCTCTCGCCACCGCCACCGCCCGGTCCGAACGAGTAGGGCATCCCCGGTCCCTATGGCGACACCGGTTTCCCGTTCGGCCGATTCCAAGTCCTCGGGGAAGATGGGCGCTCCTGGCTCTAGTGCCTCTACGCCCCGAATGGCGGGCACGTCGACCAGTACCCCCTTGGTGATGATTCCGGATCGGAGGTGATGGATTCCGAGCTCGGCTGCCCCGTGCGCGGTTACGGTAGCGGCCTCGTAGCCGTTGTAGAGCTTTCCCTTGTGGAAGATGTGACACAGGGCGTCGATGTGGGTGGTTGAGTAGCCATGCGGGGCCAGAGCGAAATAGTCGGCCCCATAGCCCTCTGTTGCTGTCCCGATCATGTGGTGGAGTACTGGGGTCGGGTTGTCCGGAGCTGACTGAGTCGGTAGGGGCCGGGCACAGGAGACTGTCTGGCCCGACACCACGGAGGCTGCCGCGGCTGCTGTTACCTCGGCCGTGATGAAGTTCAGTGTCCCGAGTTGGTCACTCGGTCCCCACCGACCCCAGTTGGAGAGTCGATCATGGAGACCCTGGACCTCATCTGCGGTCATGGGCTCTCGCGGCACGACGACAGAGTACCGTCACGATCGAACTGTGGTTCAGAAGGTGTGACCCCTCCGCTGGGCACTCAATTTGGTCTTTTCCCCGGGCCAGCTGCGGATGCTGAAATCGGCGACGTTTCAGCTTGAACATGCCGAGGTCGGCCTTGGCGACCTGCTCGGAGAGGATCGTAAGAAGTGACTCATGACGCGATAGAGGGCTGGTACGTGGATCCTTTCCGAGGGCACGCGGCTCGGTGGTTCTCCGACGGAACCCCCACTGCTCTGGTTCGCGACAAGGGCGGCGTGGAGTCACACGATGCACCGCCGAGTACCACATTCGAAGGCGATCTTGAACCGGTGCCGGAGATTTCCGCCTCCAATGGCGATGACCTCCTCCGTGCCGACAACGGGAACCCCGACGACCAGATTTTCGATCCAAACGCAGCTGTGGGAGAGGTCTGGAACGTGGTCGGCGAAAGCGGAGGCGGCGACTAACGCACGACGGCGCTGTTGTCCGGACGCTCACCTCAGCTTCAGTAGCTGAGGTGACCGTTACGACCAACCATAAGATCCTGCCGGGGCGACGCCTCAATCGCCTATAAATCCGTCATCCCATGTGTCGATTGTTTGGATGCGCGGACCAGTTGAGTGACTCGAGAGTGAGCAGTCGCCTTGGCTCGCCTACGGTTGGCGGGGTGAGATGGGATGCACGGCCCTGATGACGACCGAGACGCGTGTTGTGCTGTTCACCGACGTCGTCGGCTCGACCGCGCAGGCGTCCCGTCTGACACCCGATGTCGCCGACGACCTGCGTCGGCGACACTTCTCCGGCCTTCGGCGAGCAGTCGCCGAGTGCGGTGGAATGGAGGTCAAGAACCTCGGTGACGGGCTAATGGTGGTCTTTTCGTCGGCCTCGTCGGCACTCTCCTGCGGCGTGGCCATGCAACAGGCCGTCGAACAGGACAATCACGTAGGAACCGAACCCATCGGATTGCGGGTGGGGATCTCAGCGGGCGAGGTCACGACGGAAGACCACGACTACTTCGGCGATCCTGTCATCGAGGCATCCAGACTGTGTGCACGATGCGAGCGTGGCCAAATACTGGCGGCCAACGTGGTGCGCTTGATGGCCGGTCGACGAAGCCAGCACCGCTGGGCTTCGGTCGGCGCTCTCGCTCTGGCGGGCCTCCCGGAGCCGCTGGAGACGGTGGAGGTGGGCTGGGATCCGCTGACCGGTGAGGACGCCCCTCTCATTCCCCTTCCGAACCGGCTCGCCATCCGTCCCGATTTCGGCATCGTGGGCCGGGTGGCCGAGATGACCGCGGCGCAGGACGTACTCAAGCGGGTCACCGCCGGCGAGGGCCGGGAGGTGGTGCTGGTGTCGGGGGAGCCGGGACAGGGGAAGACGACCATCGTGGCTGAGGTGGCCCGCTCCGCCGTCCCCACTGGAAGTTGTGTACTCGCCGGATACTGCGAGCGGGACCTGACGGTGCCCTATCGGCTGTTTCGCGAGGCACTACACCACTACGTCGTTCATGCCAGCGAAGAGCGGCTTCGAGCCCACGTCGCCGACCACGGCTCCGAGCTGGTGCGTCTTGTTCCCGCGTTGGCCAGTCGGATCCCTGATCTGCCCGCGACGAAGGCCACCGACAGCGATTCCGAGCGGTACCTGGTCTTCGCCGCCGTTGTCGGTCTTCTGGCCGTCGCTTCGGAGCTCCAACCCGTCGTCTTGATCGTTGACGATCTGCAGTGGGCCGATAGCGCCAGCCTGGATCTGCTGCGTCATGTCCTGGCATCCGACGCGTTGCACCGGGTACTGGTCCTGGCGACCTACCGCGACAGCGAGTCCTTCTCCTCCGGCGCGCTAGTGGACACGCTGGCGGAGCTCCGGCGCCTGCAGGGAGTCTCCCGAATCGAGCTGGTGGGACTCGACATGACCGGGGTGCTGGCGCTGCTCGAGGCAGGGGCAGGACACCCGATGGGCGAAGACGGAGCCTCCCTCGCCTGCGCCATCTACCGGGAGACCGACGGTAATCCATTCTTCGTCACGGAAGTACTTCGCAATCTCGCAGAGAGCGGTGCCATAGGTCAGGATGCGGGTGGTAGGTGGGTCACGCAATCTGCGCTCGACATGACCTCGCTCCCTGACTCGGTGCGTGAAGTCATCACTGCCCGTGTCCTTCGCTTGGGCACCGACGCCCTGAAGGTGCTTTCGGTGGCATCGGTTATCGGTCGGGACTTCGATATCGCGCTTCTCGCCCGTTGCACCAGCTCCACCGAGGATGACCTTCTCGACCTTCTCGACGCGGCTGCGTCGGTGGCCCTTGTTCGGGAAAGCGTCGAGACGGAACGACACAGTTTCTCCCACGGCCTCATTCAGCGCACCCTCTACGAGGGTCTCGGCAACATTCGAAGGGCACGGGTTCACCGCCAGGTGGCTGAAGCACTGGAGGATCTTTGCGGGAGTAGACCTGGAGATCGGGTCGGCGAGCTAGCCCGTCACTGGATGAGTGCCGCCCCTGCCGATTTGGGGAAGGCAATCGACTATTCACGGCAGGCCGGTGATGCCGCACTGGCGGCGTTGGCCCCTGCTGACGCTCTGCACCACTACTCGCAGGCCGTTGACCTACTTGCTGAGCGCGATGACGCCGATCCGGCCCTGTCGTTGGACCTGGCCATCGGCCTCGGGATTGCACAACGCCAAGTTGGAGACCCGGTGTTTCGGAGGACTCTCCTTGACGCGGCGAACCGCGCTGCCGAGGCCGGCGACACCGCCAGGCTGGTGGCGGCAGCAGTAGCCAACAACCGAGGATTCGGAATGATGGACGCGGTCGACGACGACAAGGTCGCCGTGTTGGAACTGGCTCTCGATCGCATTCGAGACGACGACCCCGCCCGAGCGCTCCTGTTAGCGACTCTGACCGCCGAGTCGCCAGTGTCGAGACCTGTAGAAGACCGCGCTGCGGTGGCAGACCAAGCCATCGCTGCGGCTGTCGCCACTGACACCGATGTCATGCTGGTTCGGGTGTTGAACCTCATCGCACTGCCGATGCGCTGCCCACGATTTCTTGAGCTCTCAGTCGCTCGTGCTACGACCGCCCTCGATCGGGCCCAGACCGTCGGCGATCCGATTCTGCTCTTCCAGGCGGCCGCGCTACGTAGAGTCATGGCCGCCCAGGCTGGTGACGTCGATGAAGTTGATCGCTGCATCGAACTAACTGGCTCACTCGCCGAGCGCCTCGACCAGCCGATCGTCAATTGGGTGTATCTCATCGAACGAGCTACGAGCGCATTGATGGCCGGAGATCCCGATCGGGCGGAGCAACTGGCGGCCAAGGCCCATGGGATCGGGACGACGATGGGTCAGCCCGACGCCGCCTTCATCTTCAGCGCGCAATTTCTGGAGGCCTGTTGGCAGCGAGGGAACCTCGACGAGCTCATACCCTTTCTCGAGGTCGAGGTTGACGCCCGGCCCGGCCTTACCGTCGTGTCGGCGGGCCTCGCCGTGGCCCACGCCGAGGCCGGCGCTTCCGAGGTGGCGCGTCGGCTTGATCGAGGACGCAGCGAATCCGCGATGGGACGAGGCTGTGGTCGGAAGTTGGCTGGTCACGATGACCCTATGTTCTGAGGTCGCCATCCTGACTTGCGATTCCAGATTGGCGACCACACTCTTTGATCGGCTCCTGCCGTGGTCAGATCAGGTATCTGCCCATGGTCTGACCGCTGAGGGTCCGGTCAGCCACTATCTGGGCGGTCTCGCTTCCGTCCTGGGCCGGTTCGATGAGGCTGACGCCCTCTTCGTGCGTGCCAACGCGTTTAACACCAGGGCGAACGCGAAATTCTTCGAAGCCCGGACCAATCTCCAGTGGGGAGTCCTACTTGCTAAGCGCCGTGCCCCGGGCGACAGCCAGAAGGCCCGAACCCTATTGGACGACGCCCACGGAGCTGCCATGGCACACGGATACACGAAGGTCGCCCTGCAAGCGTCAATCGCCCTCCAGGACGTGGCTGAGACCGGTACGCCGTAACCCGTGGCGTGATTTCGACGAGTGATCACCGGCAGATTCTTGGAACTGTTCGCCCGGCTTGAGCCGTGGATTTCGCGAAGGGATGAGGTTCGGCCCCCCAATCGCCTTCTCAGCCTGGCCGGCTGAGGTATCGCTCTGAGTCCGAATAGCTGGACATAGGCAAATGGTCGGGTGTTCACGGTTTGCTCGCGGGAATACCAGCCTCAGACTTCTAGCGAACCTCTGCCGGTAGATTTGGGACATGGAGCCCTTGCACCGCCCAATGCGCCGACGTCGGGCGGTGGCGTCGGCCGTGGGCCTGCTCACCCTGGTGGTCGGTTGCGGTGTGGTTAATCTCAGCAATGTCCTGGCGTCGTCGGCCTCGGCGTTGACCGGGCACGTCGAGTCAGGCACGCCCGGTCCAAATTCGGTGACCGCATTCGGCTCCGCCACCGCTGTGCCAGGGACGACGCTGCAGAATCCGAATGCGCCGGTGGTGGGGATGGCCACCACTCCGGACGGACTCGGGTACTGGGTGGTGGGCTCGGACGGGGGCGTCTTTGCCTTTGGGGATGCACCGTTCGAGGGTTCGACGGGCGACCTTCACCTGAATGCACCGGTGGTGGGGATGGCCGCCACACCAACGGGTCACGGCTATTGGCTGGTTGCCGCGGACGGGGGCGTGTTCGCCTTCGGGGACGCTGCCTTCGACGGCTCGATGGGTGGCACGCCTCTCAATGAGCCGGTGGTGGGGATGGCCGCCACACCCACGGGCCACGGCTACTGGCTGGTCGCCGCAGACGGGGGCGTGTTCGCCTTCGGGGACGCTGCCTTCGACGGCTCGATGGGTGGCACGCCCCTCAATGAGCCGGTGGTCGGGATGGCCGCCACACCCACGGGCCACGGCTACTGGCTGGTCGCCTCCGACGGGGGCATTTTCGCTTTCGGGGGGGCACCGTTCGAGGGCTCGATGGGTGGCACGCCCCTCAATGAGCCGGTGGTGGGCATGGCCACGCCCGATGGCAGCGGCTACTGGCTGGTCGCCTCCGACGGGGGCATCTTTTCCTTCGGCGACGCACCATTCGAAGGCTCCGACGGGGGCACGCCGAAACAAGCACTCGCAGTCGGTATCGCCGGCCGGCCGGGTGGATACTGGATCGCCTACGGCGTCGATTCACGGGCGCAGATGATCCCGGCAATCGCCGCCTACGTCGGCGGACGGGCCGACAACGTGACCGTGGCCGTGGAGGACCTCACGACGGGTCAGGTCTACCAGTTCCGGCCCGGAGTGGTCGAGAACACGGCAAGCACGCTGAAGGTCGACATACTGGGCACCCTGCTGGTGCAGGCGCAGGCCGCCGGGCGCTCGCTCACGCCGGAGGAGCAGAGTCTGGCGGTCCCGATGATCGAGGACAGCCTGGACAGCGCGGCCGACACCCTGTGGACCCAACTTGGGCCGGGCGCGGTCGGCGCGTTCGAACGCGAGGCGGGTATGACGTCGACGGTTCCGGCCACCGATGGCGTGTGGGGCACTACCACCACCACGGCACTCGACCGGCTCGCCATGATGCGAACCCTGGTGCAGCCCAACGGATTGCTCACCGATGCATCACGCTCCTACGTCCTGAGCCTGATGGAGAACATCACCCCCTCCCAGGATTGGGGGGCAACGGGTGGTGTGCCCCCTGGAGTCACCGTGGCACTGAAGAACGGGTTCGCCGTCATCGACGGATGGCAGATCAACACCACCGGCTGGGTCAGCGGAGCCGGCCGTGACTATCTGATTGCCGTACTCACCAACGGAAACGCCTCGGAGCAGTACGGCATCGACACCGTCAACGCCGTGTCCTCGCTTGTCTGGGGCGCGTTGGGGTCCTGATCGGCGAGCGATCCACGGCTACCTGGCGGCTCCAAGTGTGGACAGCTCGGCTAGTCGCTGGAGGTTCAGTTGGGTGCGTGTCCGAGTCGGGTAAGAAGTGCCCGCACCTCGCCAGCCAGCTCGACCGATCGGGAGGCACCTTCGGGACCGATCTCGGGCGGTAGTGGTGACATCGTCCGGATGATGACGTCCGTAAATCCCAAATCGCTGAATACGGAGCACTGTTCGGCGACGCTGTGGGGATCACCGTAGGCGACGGCCTTTCGATCGAACCCCCGGTAGCCGCCAGCTACCAGAGCATCGCCCACCTTTTCGGCCTCCGCTCGGCTCTCAGCGATGAACACATCCTTTCGAATCGGGATGCGGATCGGCTGGCGACCATGGCGAGCGCACGCCTCCCGATAGATGGCGATATCCCGGGCGGCGGTGTCGGGGGTGAGATCGGCATTGCCGTACCAGCAGTCGCCGAGCCGCGCCGCCCGGTCGATCGCCTTGGGCACTCCACCACCGATCCACCATTCCGTTCCTTCGGGCGGTAGGGGCGCGATTCTGGCCCCCTCGATGGCGAAGAGGCCGGAATCCACTGTCTCGCCCTGCAGCAGAGCCTGGGCTACCAGGATGCCCTCCTCGAGACGGGTTGCCCTTTGACCCAGGTCTGCACCCATGGCCCGGAATTGGCCCTCGCCGCCGCCAAGGCCGGTTTGGACAATGAACGGTCCCGACGACATGGCGGCCAGCGTCCCGATCTGCTCAGCCAACAACACCGGATGCCACAAGGGGACGAGGAACAGGCAGCCGATTGGGCGGGCCGTCCACTCTGCGAGAATGCGACCAAGCATCGGCACGTTCTGCACATACCCTGCCGGACCGGTGGAGTGGTGGTCGCCGAGCGTCAACGTGTCGAGGCCGGCCCGGTCGGCGGCCGACGCCTGGCTGAGCACGGTCTGTGGTCCGGCCCGATCGCCGCCAGGTCTGCCGGTCGAAAACACGGTTCCGATGGATATGCCGACGCGCATCACCCTTGAGGTCTACCCCACAAGCTGGAACTGACGCACTGATGCGCTCGGTCTCTGAGCCGGCCGTCGCGTTGATGACTTCCACCGTGGTGGTAGGACGACGATGGCGTCATCAGAACAGGTCTGCCACCTGGGGGTCGATGTAGCGGTGAATGTCCATGCTGACGAGCTCAAGCTCGCCGAGATCGCTGCCAAATGCGGCGAAGTGTGGGGTGCCAAAGTGCTCAGTAAGCGCCTCCTGCGAATCCCACTCCTCGAAGATCCGGAACCGACCCCGGACGTCCGGGTCTGCCCAGAGACCGTAGGCCCGGCACCCCGGCTCCTTCAGCGACTCGGTCGACACGGTACGGGCGAGCTCCACCAACCGGTCGTGGGACGAGGGGCCGACGGTCATGATTCCTGAAACGATGATCATGCCCGACTCTAGGGCGACGGCGCCCCTACATGCTCCACCCGGTCCCCCCTCGGCTGCGGTCCTATGGGGTCATGACCTGACCGTGGCCGGCCCGCAGAGGTTATTGGACGATCTGCATTGGTGACGGCCGCCATGGCCGGTCACAATGGGGAGAGGAGGTGGTCCAAACATGAAACGCAAACGGCTGATCTTTCTAGCGCTCGGAGCAGGAGCCTTGGGGTACGGATTGGCGAGACGGTCAAAGGCTGCCAGGGAGCGCTCTATGAGCATGACCGCTGCCGGATCAGGGGGAGGGGGTTCCCTCGGGGTAGTGGAGTTTGAGACAGAGGATGTCGATGCTGATGGCAATCTCGTGGTCGATGACCTAGTCGTCGCCGTGGACAGCGATGGAAAGATTGTGGCCACGGACGAGACCATCGCCGTGGTCACGCCAGAGGGTGACACCGTCATCGACGAGAAGCTGTCGGTGGTGGGAGACGACGGCGAGCTCCACGCCGTCGAAGAAGACATCTCCGTGACGGAACTCGACGAGTAAGGACTCCGACAGTTCAGCGGTGCGCGGTGTATCCGCCGTCGATGGTGAAGGTCTGGCCGGTCACGAACGCGGCGTCGTCGGACAGGAGATAGGCGACGGCCGTGGCGATCTCTTCTGGGTACCCGAGCCGGCCGACCAGGTGGCCCTCCGTGATCGACGCGAGCGTGTCGCCGAGTGGTCCGCCCAGCGCTTCCTGGAGATCGCGGTCGACGACGACGCCGGGAGCGACCGCGTTCACGCGAATGTTGCGGTCGGCGTACGCGGTGGCCACGTAGCGGGTGAGTGCCACTACGCCAGCCTTGCTGGTGCCGTAGGCGGCGAGGGAGCGGCTGCCGTAGGTTGCGGCGACGGACGCGGTATTGACGATCGAGCCGCCGCCTCGTTCCAGCATGGCGGGGATGGCGAAGCGGCACCCGAGCATGACGCCGTCGAGGTTGACCCGCATCGAGGTGTGCCAGGTCTCGAGCCGCATGGTGACGACATCTTGGTCGGTAAGGCTGAGGTTGATCGCGGCAGCGTTGTTGTGAAGCAGATCGAGTCCGCCGTATGCGGCGAGGGTGTCGGCGACCATGCGTTCAACTGCCTCGGGCTCGGCGACGTCGGTGGTTTGGACGTGGGCGGTGCCTCCTTCGGTGTGGATCAACTCAACAGTTGTAGCGGCGCCTGCTTCGTCGATGTCGGCGATGGTCACAGCCGCACCTTCGGCCGCAAGGCGGCGGGCGGTGGCGCGCCCGATTCCCGAGGCTGCACCCGTCACGATGGCGATTTTGTCGTGGAAGCGTTGCATAACTGCCGTGTCGCCCCCTAGCGGCTGTCGATCGCGACCTTGATGGCGCCTGACGCCTCCTGGTCAGCCAGCACGGTGAAAGCGTCGCGCCACTCGCCTAGACGGAATGTGTGGGTGAGCATCGGTCTCAGGTCGATCCGGCCCGATCCGACCATGTCCAGGAAGTGGGCGATGCCATGCTGACGGACTCCCTCGACCTCTTCGATCCCAAAGGCGTTAGAGCCCGTATAGGTGATCTCCTTGGAGTACACCGGTGTGTCGTCCCACTTGGCCGCGCCGTGCATGCCCAGCTTCACGAGGGTCCCTCGGGCTCGCAGGACGCGACAGCCGACCTCCAACGTCTCGGCTGCTCCGATCGTGTCGTAGACCACGTCGACGCCGCCGGGAAAGGCCATGGGGAGCCCGTCAGCCGGTTGCAGCACGCCACCGGACCAGTCCGCGACCCGCTCGATCAGCTCAAGTCGGGGCTCATGAGGTACGGTCGATGCGCCGAAGGTCTCGGCCAGTTGGCGTTGCGCATCGAACCGGGCGACCACCATCACTTCGACCGTCGGGTGCAACTCCCGCAAGATGGCGACGGCGCACTGGCCGAGTGCACCGGCACCGTAAACGAGCGCCTTGCTCCCCGGCTTCGGCGGATGGCGGGTGACGGCATGGAGTGACACCGAGAACGGGTCGGCGACGACGACCTGCTCGTCGCTCAGGGTGTCCGGTACTTTAAAGAGCATCGATTCGTGCGCCGGCATGAGGTCGGCGAACCCCCCGGTGACGTCGGCGCACATGCCGATGTGGATGCCTGGAGCGAATGAGCCCTTCGCGAACGAGTGGCACTGGCTCAGGTCACCCGCCTCGCACGCTGGGCAGACGGGCGACACCCCGCGGGTCACGCAGGTGAGCCACGGGTTGAGGGCGACACGGTCCCCCGGCTCGAGCCCCTCCGCCTCGGGGCCGACGGCGACCACCTCGGCGATCACCTCGTGGCCCATTACGTGGGGCATCGAGACGAAATTCTTCATCGGATTCTGGCCCGCCGCGTTGGCCGGGTCGATCAGGCTGGCGTAGTCGAGGAACACCGCCTTGGACTCCGACCCACAGATCCCCACCAGTCTTGGCTTGGTCACGACCCAGTCCGGACGGAGGAATCCGGGCTCGTCGATGTCGATGAGCCGTGTCGGCGTCCGAGCGAGCATCCGCAACAAACGGTTGTCCGTCTCGCCGATGGGTTGCACCTCCGGCTCCACCCCGTACATGAGCGCTCGCATGGCGTCATCGTAGGGCTCTGCCGGTCCGTCGCCCCAACTGGGGGCCTCAGTTGGCATGCTGAGGGACGCTGGCTGTCTCTCAGCCGTCATACGTTGAGGCTGCCGTGCTCAGTCTCGACGGCCGACCCGCCTATCCGAGCGAGGAGACGCCAGTTCCGCTACCTCGGCCCATGCCGCCCCGAAGGCGCTAGGCGGCTACGGCGCGTCGGCCCAGATGAGCTGGATGTGGTCCACTTCGCCGGCCACGAGGTTGATGCTCTGCGGTTGGCTGCATAGTCCAGTGGCTGTACCCGACGCCACCGGGCCACAACCGGTGACCGTGTAGCTGCCCGGTGAGAGTTTGATACGGAAGTGTCCTGACTTGCCCACGTGCTTCTCCAGAACGAGGGGAACGGAGCTGAACTCCACTTCGACCGTTCCGGCCGTGGGATGGAACCCACCGGGGGCTGCCCCACCCTCATAGCCCAGTTCGCCGACGATGGCCGATCGATGGGTTGGTTTGGTGGCTGCGTGGGCGGGAGTGGCCTGCAGCCCGATCAATGCGATGCCGCTGGCGGAGAGCGCCAGAGCTAGGTTGGTCAAACGGGACATGGTTCTCCTTTCGGTTCTATCTCCTGGGTTCGACGTTCTGTCACGGCCACAGTCTCGACCCATCTCAGGTCCGCACGGCTCGCTCGCCCAACTTGGTCCGGAGCTCCTCTTCGAAGGCAAGGATCTCCGGGGCCATCGCCGCGGCTCGGAGAGCCTCGAGACGCGCGTAGCCGGCGTCTTGCTCGGCGTCCCATTCGTCGGCAAAGCGACCTGAGGCAATGTCGTCGACCAGTTCTCGCATGGTGGCAGCAATGTCGAGGTGGTTGTAGCGGCCCGAACGCGACATTTGTCCGTACTGACTCGTGGGCGAGTGGTAGGCCATCTGGGCAGCACCGCCCTCGAGTCGCACGAGACGATAGGTTCGCTCCACTTCGCCGGAGAGCACCAGCTCTGTGACGATCGCCTCGATGGGAACTCCCTGTTCCAGCATGACCTGGACGAATGACTCGCTGACCCGCCGCAGGACCGGAGCGAGGGCCTGCTCTACGGCCAAGTCGAGCACGGCCTCTTGCTTGGGAGTGAGTTCAATGGCGCCTTGACGTAGCCCACCGATGGCCTTGGCCACGGCGAGCAAGCGAGGCCGGGCCGTTCCGGTTACGTCTCGGTGAACCCCAACAGCCGTGATGAACCCGATGCCTTCGAGAAAACACTGGCGGACCTCCGGGCCGAGCATCCGTGGCGCAACCATCCCCACGTCACATTGTGGATCCAACCGCCCAAAGGCGAGGGTGTATCCGCTGGCCACGATTACGAGGGCGTCGGAGCGAGGCTTCAGAGGCAGGGTGGGGATGATGTCGTCAGGGACGAGGAGACAAATCACGTCGGCCTCGTTGGCAGCCTCGAGATCACCAGTTTCGAACCCGTCGGCTTCGGCGACATCCCTGCTGGGATCCGCCCGGAGGCAGACGGCAACGTCGTTTCCCGAATCGCGGAGGTTCAGGGCCCACGATCGGCCCTGGTTGCCGTACCCGATCACGGCAATCCGCTGTCCGGTGAGGGCATCACTTCGGGCTTCCGATTCGCTGATGATCACGGTCATCCTCCGACCGTACCCCTTCGGAATGTGATTTTCGACCCTGCCGTGCCTGCCCGTAGCGCTATTGCAGGGACGCTGGCCATGCGGTGGAGGGGGGAGCCGAAGCGAGCAGTCGAGAGGCCTGTGAGACAGCCTGATGAACCGGCGATATTCGTCAACCTCGACGGGCGTGGCCCTGCGCTCAACCAGTTTCGACCCGAGTCACACTGCTTAGCGCTCAGCTTGAGTAGCTGAGATATCACCCGGCCCTTCAGGTATGACCAGGGTCCAAAGAGTGACACGCGCTGTTCTGAGCTTCGGCGGGCTGAGCACTTCCTCCTACGGTCCTAGCCTGCACAGTGGGAGGTACCCTCAGTCGAGGGAGTCGGGGTCAGTCACAGCCTGCCTGGGGAGGTGGAGGGGGTTGGGAAACTTCGCGACCTGCTGGTCATGCCGCCGCTGAGCGTGACAGGATCGCCACCGTCTCAGGATTGAACGAACCGAAGGTGCGATTCACAGGCGAAGGGCGACAGTAGTGGAACAGGACAACGGTGCAGAGGGCCCCTCGGTCGACCAGCTGCGCCAGCGGTACCGGCTGGAGCAACGGAAGCGCCTGCGCCCGGAGGGTATGGCCCAGTGGCGTGAGCTGAAGGGCGAGTTCGAGGACCTCGACCGGGACCCGTTCGTGGAGCCCGGCTTCACCCGGGACCCGGTGGTCGAGGAGACGACAGTCGTGGTCGTGGGTGGCGGATTCGCCGGGATGCTTACGGCAATACACCTCGCCAAGCACGGGGTCACCGACTTCCGGATCGTCGAGAAGGCGGGGGACTTCGGTGGCACCTGGTACTGGAATCGTTACCCGGGTTGCATGTGTGATGTGGAGTCGTACACGTACCTACCGCTCCTCGAAGAGACCGGGTTCATGCCGTCGGAGCGCTACGCCAGCGCCACGGAGATCTTCGAGTACTCCAAGCTTCTGGCCCGCACCTTCGACCTCTACAGCCATGCTCTGTTTCAGACCGAAGTGACCGGTGCCGAGTGGGACGACGAAGCGCGGCGCTGGCGGATCACGACAAGTCGCGGCGACCGGCTGTCGAGCTGCTTCATGGTGTTGGCCGGGGGCATTCTGCACAAGGCCAAGTTGCCGGGGATCCCCGGGATCGAGAGATTCGAAGGCAAGGCCTTCCACACCAGTCGCTGGGACTACAGCTACACCGGTGGAAGCCCCACCGAGCCGATGGACCGCCTTGCCGGCATACGCGTCGGCATCATCGGCACTGGCGCCACGGCCGTCCAGGTGGTGCCCCAGATCGCCCGTGTGGCCAAGGAGCTCTACGTCTTCCAGCGCACACCGGGAGCGGTGGGCGTTCGCAACCAGCGGCCCACCGACGTCGAGTGGTTCCAGAGCCTCGAAACCGGCTGGCAGAAGGAGCGGATCCTCAATTTCACTCAAGCGGTGACTGGCGCCCAGCCCGAGGTGGACCTGGTCGACGACGGCTGGACCGAGGTGATGTGGGTCGACACTCACAGGGCCCCGGAGTCAGAGGAGGAAGTCGAGGCGCTCGAGCGGTCCGACTTCGAGACCATGGAGGCGATCCGCCGACGTATCGACGAGATCGTCCAAGACCCCGGGACGGCCGAGAAGCTCAAGCCGTACTGGGGCAAGCACTGCAAACGGGTCTGCTTCCATGATGACTACCTACCGGCGTTCAACCTGCCCAACGTGCGTCTGGTGGACACCGACGGACGTGGCGTCGACGAAGTCAACGGACGCGGCCCGGTGGTGAACGGCGTGGAGTACCCGGTAGACCTACTCATCTATGCCTCCGGCTTCGAGGTCACGACAGATCTGCACCAGCGGCTCGGCTTCAACCCGAAAGGTCGCAACGGAATCACGCTCTCGGAGCGGTGGGCCGAGGGCGCCCACACCCTGCACGGGGTGCTGGCCAGCGGGTTCCCCAACCTCCTCCTGATCAGCCTCGTCCAGGGTGGCTTCGGCACGAACTTCTCGCACCTGCTCTCGGAATCGGCAAAGCACGTGGCGAGCATCGTGGAGACCTGCGTCGAGCAGGGGATCGCCGTGATTGAGCCGGAGGAGGCCGCTGAAGAAGAGTGGCTCGCAGAGCTCCATCGGGTTGGCGCCGGCGGTGCCCGCTATTTCCAGAGTTGCACGCCGAGCTTCTACAACAGCGAGCAGCAGGCGATAGACGCCCGGGCGGCCCGGAACCTCACCTACTCCGGAAGTCTCCTGGATTACATCGGATTCCTGGAGCGGTGGCGCCAGGAGCCCGACTTCGCGGGCGTCACGGTGCAACGAGCGGAGGCCTCGGCCGAACCTCATTAGGGCTCCTGTCGGACGATCCAGCTTCCGGCGGAGTGGGTCATGAGAGACGGACAGGCAACTCCCGCATGGCGATCATGATGGGATTGAGGATGCCCAGCGAGATGTACGAGGGGTCCCCGGTGAGCTCGATCGTGTGGGTCCGCTCGAGCAGCACCTCGATGAGCGTCGCGAGCTCCCGTCGGGCCAAACTGGCACCGAGGCAGAAGTGAACTCCACCACCACCGAAGGCGAGCTGCGGGTTCGGGCTACGAGCGATGTCGAAGCGGAAGGGGTCAGCGAAGACTTCCGAATCGCGGTTGGCAGACGGATACCACATGGTGACGCGATCTCCCTCGGCGATCTTCACCCCCCGGATCTGGGTATCCCGGGTCGCCCGCCTGGCGAAGCACGAGACCGGCGACGACCATCGGAGGATCTCCTCCACGGCAAGGGGTATTGCGCTGGGGATCTGTCGAAGATGCCCGAGCTGGGCGGGATGGTCGAGTAGCGCCAGAAGCCCTTGGGACACAGCATTCCGGGTGGTCTCGCTTCCAGCGATGACGAGCAGGAGAAAGAACATGTCCAACTCGATCTCGCTGAGTGCCGTGCGCTCGCCGCCGTCGGTCTCGACCTCCACCGTCGACAAGATTGTCCAGACGTCGTCCTGCGGGTTCGCCCGCTTCTCCCGCCCCAGCTTCTGGGCGTACTCGAACATCTCGAGCTGGGTTCCTGCGTACTCCTCCTGCGACATGTGGCGATCAGGGGCGTCACCTTGCAGCATGTCGTTCGCCAACGAGAACAATGCATCCCGGTCCTCCACCGGTATGCCGACGATGTCGGCGATCACGTTCATCGGCAGCTTGTAGGCGATCTCGGACACGAAGTCGCACTCGCCGCGCTCCAGGGCCCGGTCAACGATCGACACCGCCCACCGCCGGATCTGGGACTCGAGCCGGCCGACCATGCGAGGAGTGAATCCGGCGCTGATGAGCCGGCGCTGCCGTTGGTGGTCACGGCCGTCCATGCTCACGAGCATCGTCCCCGCCATACCGGGCTGGTGGCTCAGCTGCGGTCCGTCGAATGCACTGAAGAGTTCTGGGCTGTGGCTAGCCGCCTGAACGTCTGCATGCTTCGACAGCACCCAGAACCCCTCGTCGTGGTCGCCATTGAAGCCGTCCGGAAACGACTGCCATTTCACGGGTGCATGGCGGCGCAGTCCGGTGAATACCTCGTGCGGGAACCCGTTGGCGTAGAGACCGGGGTCGGTGAGATCCACGTCGACGTGGTTGCTGTCGAGGGCGGTTTCGGTCACGGGTGCGTCCTCCGGATAGGGAGCTGCTGGCAGTTCCTCCGCATGGTCGATCTTGCCAGCGATGGCTGCACTCTGCGATCGTCCTGACGAAAACCCAGATCAGAGGTCTGCAGACTCAGTCTGAGCACGCTGGAGGCTCATCGATCTCCTCCTCGGTTACGTAGGCTGAGGCGAGGTCCAGGGCGAGGCGCTCAGCCTTTCAAGCTGAGGTCCATTGGTCCGCACGGGAGTTACTCCTACAACCAAGTGTTCCTTTCCCAGCCCCTTGGGCGACTACCGCTGCGACCGGAGCACTAGCCGAGTGTTCTAGCGGCTGTCGATCGCTACCTTGATTGCCCCTGATGTTTCCTGGTCGGCCAGCACGGTGAAAGCGTCGCGCCAATCGTCAAGACGGACCGTGTGGGTGAGCATCGGTGTCAAGTCGATCCGGCCGGTCCCGACCATGTCGAGGAAGTGGGCGATGCCGTGCTGACGAACGCCTTCGACCTCCTCGATACCGAAGGCGTTGGAACCCGTATAGGTGATCTCCTTGGAGTACACCGGCGTGTCGTCCCATTTGGCGGCGCCGTGCATGCCCAGTTTCACCAAAGTCCCCCGGGCACGCAGCACGCGGCAACCCACCTCTAACGTCTCGGCCGCCCCGATCGTGTCGTAGACCACGTCGATGCCGCCCGGAAAGGCCATAGGGAGCCCGTCGGCCGGTTGCAGCACGCCGCCCGACCAATCCGCGATTCGCTCTATGACTTCAAGCCGCGGCTCGTGAGGTACGGTCGATGCGCCGAATCTCTCGGCCAGCTGGCGCTGCGCTTCGAACCGGGCGACCACCATCACTTCGACTGACGGATGCAGGGCCTGGAGGATGGCGACGGCACACTGGCCGAGCGCTCCGGCACCGTAGACGAGCACCTTGCTTCCGGGCTGCGGCGGATGGCGCGTGACAGCATGGAGTGACACCGCGAACGGATCGGCGATGACGACCTGCTCATCGCTCAGGTTGTCCGGAATTTTGAAAAGCATTGAGTCGTGGGCCGGCATGAGGTCGGCGAACCCCCCGCTCACGTCGGCGCACATACCGATATGGATCCCGGGAGCGAAGGAGCCTTTCCCGAAGGAGTGGCACTGGCTCAGATCGCCCGCCTTGCACGCCGGACAGATGGGCGACACCCCGCGGGTCACGCAGGTGAGCCACGGGTTGAGGGCGACACGGTCGCCCTCCTCGAGCCCCTCTGCCTCGGGTCCGACGGCGACTACCTCGGCTATTACCTCATGGCCCATCACATGAGGCATCGAGACAAAATTCTTCATCGGATTCTGACCCGCCGCGTTCACCGGGTCAATCAGGCTGGCGTAGTCCAGGAAGACTGCTTTTGACTCCGACCCGCAGATCCCTACCAGTCTCGGTCTGGTCACCACCCAATCTGAGCGGAGGAACCCGGGCTGTTCTATATCAATCAGCCGGGTCGGCGTCCGAGCGAGCATCCGCAATAAGCGGTTGTCCGTCTCGCCGATCGACTGAACCTCCGGCTCCACCCCGTACATAAGCGCTCGCATGGCGACATCGTAGGACTCGGCTGGCCTCCTTGGCCGTGGACTCAGCTGGCTTAGCTGAGTGACATTCGGTCAGCTTCGTAAGGTGAGTCCACCCTTGGCGAGCTCAACCAGCGGAGCCGAGTTCCATTAATGTGGCCTCAGATTGAACGGCTGAGGCCAGGCCCTCCAACGGGGGTGTTTCCCGGTGGGTCACGGACCGATTGTTCGGAGCCGGCCGAGTGGATCGACCGGTCTAAGTTCAGTCCGAAGCACTCGCGGATATGGAGCTGCGTTCGCCAGGTCGATGCCCTGGAGGATCTCTGCCCAGTACCAACGGGCCAGCAGTGAGACGTTCTGGCCGAGGTAACAGCTCCCGGCTACGGTGCATCCATGGCGGATGCGTGGGCCATAACCGAGGCGGTGGCCACGGCAGTAAGCACGGGCGTGCTGGTGGTCGGTGCCGTCACGGCCGCTGTGTACGGGAAAAAGGCGAGTCCATCTGTGACTGCCTCGGCCATTGCCCGGCCCGAGGGGCATCTGGTTCTGACGGCCACGGCGTCAATAGCAAATCCGGGGGTGAGGCCGCTTCACATTTCAGAACCGTCGCCTGACCCGGCCAAGGAGGACTCCCCTGTGGTGAGGGTGGTGGAGGTCATCGACTCGGGTGCCGGATTGCATAATGGGGAGCAGTACGTGAGCAATCCGATCGCTCCCGGTGTAACCGTAGGGCCTGGGCAGACGGTGGCAAAGACGGTCCTATTCCGTCTCCCCGAGCCTCTGCCAGACTTGGCGGGTTGGAGGGTCACGTTCTTTGTGGAGGTAGCCCGATGGCCCAACAAAAAGAAGACTTGGATATGGGCGGCGGCCGATGCATTCGTGGAACTCCCAGGCTCCGCCAGAGCGATCGATCCCCCGACCTCATTGACGGTGACAGGTCCACCGGGATTCCCTATGGCAATTGCGTCAGGGGGCCCGATTAGCGTCACGCTAAGGCCACCCCCAGGAATCTCCCCAGGTCGATGAGGGCGACAATTCAGCCGGGGCACCCCTATGCTGGAGTCATGCCAGGTGTGATTCTCCCCAACGGGAGCAAGGAAGCTATACAGCAGTATGACGATGACTCCTATGCGCCTACCGAGCCCGTACGAGATCATCCCGTCAAGGAAGACGCCGCAGACCGCCGGGACGACGACCGCTAAGGCGGGTCACTTCGGCTTCGGGCTCATCGCTACGTTGCCGGGTTCCGCCCGGAAGTGATTCTCAGCTTCATAAGGCTGAGACCGTCCGTATTGACCCAACTCGACTGCGCGATCTCCACTCCGAACTTGGAGGAGCTGGTCACACCCGGTCGATAGCGTGCCGAATGCGTTGCAGGGCGCTGTTCCCTGTCCGATCTGCTCATACGAGTAGCAGGGACAGGAGTGGTCAACCATGTCAGAAGACGATCTGACGTCCACAATTACGCTTGTTGAGGCCCCGGTTCGTTGGACAGATTCTCTGACTATCACGCGGCAACCTGCGCTGTCGCTTCGTTGAATGCCTCTCGTGGTGTGCGGTGGCCTAGGCGTTCGATGAGCCACTCGTCGTTGTAGGTCTGGATGAAGGTGGCGACCCCTTGGCGGAGATCGTCCACGTCCTCGAAGAGCTGAGACCAGAGGCACTGCTCTTTGATGGTCCGCATGAATCGTTCAGCGACGCCGTTGCCCTGAGGCTCCCCGACGAAGGCGGCATCGTCCTCGATGCCCAGCCAGTTGAGGGAGCCCTGGAAGTGGTGGGCACGATACTGGCTGCCCCAGTCGTGGCGGAGCTTGATGCCCCGGGCCACGTCGGGCCCGAGCTCCCCGAAGCGGTCGATGACCGCGTCGTAGACGGGCTGGAGGGCGGCGAACCGGTTGCCTACCTTGGCCACATGGGCCCAGGCCTCGTCGGTGTAGTGGTCGAGGAGGGCGAAGACCCAGACCCAACCGTCGTTCCTGGTCCAGGCCATGGTGGCGTCGGTGCCCCAGCGGACATTGGGGGCGTCGGTGATGATCCGGCCGTCATGGACCCGGGGCCGCCGGCGCTTGGCCGCCCGCTGGGGAGCCAGCAGGCCGGCGTTGCGCATCAGCCGCAGCACCCGGTTCTTGCCCACGCAGAGCTGGTGCTCACGACGCAGGTGGGCTCGCACCTTGCGGTGGCCCTCGCCGGCGAAGGAGCTGATGGTGATCACCTGCCGGATCCGCTCGGTGAGGACCTCGTCGCTCACCAGCGTCTTCGGGCCCGGCCTGCACCCGAGAGACTCCCCTCGGGACCGGCGGTGATAGATCGTCGATCGGGGAGCCCCGGTGACCCGACACACGCTGGCCAGGGGGATGGCCATCTCCGCACTCACCGCGGCCGCTTCTGCGGCGGCATCTGGAGCCCCCTTTTTTCGGCCACCTTCTTCCAGATCTCATTCTCCAAGGTCAGCTCGCCGATCTTGCGTTCGGCGTCCCGGAGTCTTCGGTCCTCCTCGGTGGTGGCCCGGTTGCCCTTCAGGCCCTCCTTGCCGGCATCGAGGAACTCGTCCCGCCAGGCGGCCAGGCGGTGGGCTTCGACCCCCACCTCCCGGCTGACCTCCTCGAGCTTCTCCCCTCGCAGTAGGCGGAGCACCACGTCCAGCTTCTTGCTTGCCGACCACCGGTTCTTCGACCGGAAGTCAGCCGATCCTTCACCGTTCACCGTCATGAGAGCCATCTTGGCTCCTCTCTATTCGGTGTCCAACTTTCCCGGGTGCGCGCCAGCTGACGTCGTACGCAGAGGGGTGGATGCGCTCCCGCATCGACCTCGCCGAGCGCACGGTGGAGCTGTATCGCTGGCTACTTGATCGGCACATTGAACCGACCTTCGGGAGCTATTCACTTGAAGATATAGCGCCATCCGACGTGCGTGTATGGCATGCCAACTCGGCCCGCAAGCATCCGACCACTGCGGCGAAGGCCTATCGCCTTCTGTCTTCAATGATGCGAACTGCAATGGCTGATGAACTCATCCATCGGAATCCCTGCCAGGTCCGAGGCGCAGCCGTTGAAAAAGCACCGGAGCGACCGATCGCGACAATCGCCGAAGTCGCCGCACTGGCGGATGCCATGCCTCCCGACCTTCGTATCGCAGTCGTTCTCGCCGCGTGGTGTCAACTTCGCCGAGGTGAAGTGAGGGGTTTACGTCGCCGTGATGTCGATCTTGAGGGCGGCGAGTTGCAGGTGAAGATCACGAAGACGACTGCGATGTCGGGGCAATCCATCATCAAAGAGCCAAAGACACGCGCCGGTCGAAGGACGGTGGCCATTCCGCCGCACATCCTCGAGCAACTGACCGACCACATGGACCGCTTTGTCGGAATGTCTCTGGATGACTACGTGGTCGAGGGATCGAATCGGTCGCTGAGCGTCGCTTGGGACCTCGCCCGCTCGGAAGTGGGCCGAAAAGAGCTCAGGTTCCACGATCTCAGACATTCCGGACTCACGTGGTCCGCGGCCACGGGAGCCAGCATCGCTGAGTTGATGCGACGAGCGGGGCATGCCTCGCAGGCGGCGGCGCTGCGCTATCAGCATGCAACCGACGACCGCGATCGGGTACTTGCCCATGCATTGGCCGAACTGGCCAGCCAGGCCGGAGGGGAGCCACCGGTTGACCGGACTGATGTTTAGAGCGGAGATCGCTTCTGGTCGTCTTGCGCGTCCAGGGTGCGGTGGATCGGGACCTGTCACCGACCTCCGAGTGGCCCGAGTAGATTGCCGATGGGTTCGCCGTCTTGATGTCCCAGCTTTGTGCACCCTTGAGGACGGGAACCCATCCACTCAACTGCAGCGCCGAGTGCAAATAGTGCCGATAGAATACGTAGGTGGCACAGACACCCCCCACGGTTTCCCAGAGGAGGGAAGCGACTGACGTCCTTAGCCAGGATGATCGTCTGTGGCTGGCCGAACGCCTCATCGAGTATAGAGAATTGCTCGATTTCCTACGCGCCAATTGAGGCTTCCCACGCTGGCCATGGTCGTGGCATTCAACCAATCGGTCAGGGAGGACGAGTGGTTTGATGAGCCGACGAGCTTGAAAGAATCGACAGATTGCTTCAGCAACTTGAAGGCGAAACGGATCCCGTGACCGCAGCCGCTCATGCCGTGGGTCGAATCGCTTGATCACAAGCCTTTACGGAGGGCAATAAGCGGACAGCGCTTCTGGTCGGTCGCTGGATTCTGGATCGGAACGGAATCGACGACGGTCTCAGATTCATTCGAACCAACGACACGGAACTCGGAGGCTTGCTCCTATCGGCAGCGCGTGGAGTCGATGTGACTGAACGGATCCCTCGACTCTTTCAATCGCGACGGTAGGGCCGGAACCAGTCGGCATCAGCCTCCGTAGCTGAGAACCATCGAACTCGTCGTGCGCTCCGATGGCTGGTTCCGTCCTACCATCTGTCCTGTAACTTGTGTCTTTAGCCGCGGTCCCGGATCTTCCGGAACCGTCATCGCTTCAGCTAGAGCGCCGCAGACCGCCTCACATCTTCCCATTGGACCCCATCAAATGAACCGATAATGCTGGGTCGCTGGTTCGGTTCAAGCTAGCCCGCCAGAGCCGGAGCGTCGCCTCGAGGAAGGGCGCCGTCTTCGGATTCCGCAAGGCCCAGGGCCAAGAAGCTGATCGGCCACAGCACGCCGATCGGGTTTCTGATTGACTTTCGCTATGGCGGTTCCGGCAGAACTCCTGGGCTTGATCGAGCCTGTCGACGGCGCGATCCGACGCGTAGCTGGGTCGGTGCGAACAGCTCGAAACGGGCACCCGGCGGGTGAGCCCGGAGCCGAGTTGACGGTGGGGCAGGCCCTTGAGGACGTGGACGCCGCGACACGGGCGTGGTTCGGTGTGGCCGACGAACTCTCTGGCGCAATCGACCGAATGCTCGGTGAGGAAGACGAATCGCCGACCGGCGTCAGCGACCTCTCCGAAGACGAGGTGGCGAACGTCCGCGCCTGTCAGCTCGCCCTCATGATGCTCCATCTGGCGGTGTTGGCTGACATCGCGCTGGTCCAGCGGCTGGAGACGCTCAACGAGAACGTCACCCTTGGGGACCTCCTCGGTTGGCCGAGTGCCGATCCCGAACAGCTCGAGGCAGCGGCCTTTGGTCATTCCTTCCGCGGCAGCCAAGGTTTCGTGCCCCTCCTTGCCTTGGGCACCGACGACGGCGAAGAACCTACGCCTACGGAACCCATCGACGAACCGCCACCAGAGACGGACGACGAGGGTGGGATTGCGGCAACTCGCGTCGATGACGACGACGAACCGCCGGCGCCACAGGTGGAGGTAGGCGCATGAGTCCGGTGAACCAACGGGTCAGCGGGACCACAGACACCATCGTCAACCGCTCGGCCAGAGGCGTCCGGGGCGTCCTCGTCAATGTGGCCAGCCATTTCATAGCGGCGGCGTTGCCCCTGAAGGTGCACGTGTCCCACTCCAGCGAGGCGATTGACAAGGGCTTCGATCTCCTCAAGGAAGCCGACGTGGAGCAGACGATTGAGCTTGCCTCGGAGAAGTCGAAGGGCCAAGTGACAAAACTTGGGGGTGAGGCCCTGAAGCGTGCGACGAAGTTGCTTGGCAAGGTGCTCGACGGCCAGAAGGCGAACGCAGTGGCACAGGGACGAGTCCTGGCGGCCGCTGGCAGTGAGAGCCCCGCCCAGTGGACCCCGTTGACGGAGACGATCATGGGGAAAATGCTAGGTGCCGCCGATGTGGTCGCCGACGGTTCGCTGTCAATCGACAGCGTTGGGTGGGCTCACCGGCGTTTGCGAGAGGCGGCTCTCGGCCGATTAGAGCACACCAACAAGCTGTGGGTTGGGCCCGTTCGGTACGTGTCCTCCGCCCTCGGACCGCTGTGGTTCGTTCCGCTGCCAATCGGGGTTCCTCTCGCCCCCATCGTGGCCGGAATGCTGCTTGTGTACGTCGTCGTGGTCTCGGGCGACCAGCTTGACAGCAAAGGCCCATTTCCCAACTTCTGGAAGGGAGTCCGCTTGCGGGCGGCCGGGCACTGATCGGCGATGCCGCGAGTACGTGGGGCCGGACGGCCGTGTGCCTGGAGTAACCGCATCATCTCCTGGTTCCAATGGTGCTGTTACTGAACTTTGTTCGCTTCGAGGAGTCGCCTGAAGGCGCGAACCGACGATCGTATTTCGAGTAGGTATTTGGTTGGACTGAATTCTTGGGCGAGCAAGCTCGCGGTATCTAAGCGAGTGCGCCCAACACCGATAGTTCCAGGTGCTGCCCTAGTTTTGCGACCGGGCGAGCGCCACATCAGCGCAATATGCCCCTCTCGCACTTGATCTCCGCCCTGCTCGACGGGTGCGTACCAATCGATGCGTTCCAAGTCGCGGATTGCGCCGTCAATGTCGTAGTCGTCGGGGTTTCCCTGAAAGATCCAAACCTTCATGTCCCACTCCGAATATTGGGATCCTCAGCTTTGCACGCTGAGAACGCAATTGGGTAGTGGGATTGACCCCTCCGACGGTTCGACGCACCGGACGCGGATTCAGCCCCTGCATTGACTGCAGGTTTCGATAAGTGTGGGACCTGACGCCCATCCGATCGAATGTGCGGAGGCTAAATGAGTTTTGACCGAATCGCAGAAGTAGAGGCGCTTCTCAGCGCTGACGAACGGCGCGAAGGACGCCTGTGGCGTTGGTATCGCGATGGAAGGTCGGACGCGGAATGGATCGTTGCAAATAACGTGAAGACCGCTCCGACCAACGCGAGGCACACGATTGAGGCACTGAAGAGCGGTGTGGTACCGAATGGGCCGACCTACGCGGCAGTGGATGCAGCTACGATCCGGCGCTGGCTCTCAACTAAGCCCATGAGCAGCGACCTCACGGAGGCCCTGGCCGCCCAGCTGAGGCTCCTAGAGGAGATAGCGGGAGGATCTAAGCACTTCGAACTCAGCGAACGCACTACGGAACAGCTGGTCGCTACCCGGTTGGCTGAGGCAGAGCGCAATTCGGGAGTTTACGTGTACAGCCTTCCTCACTACCTAGTGCACCCAATCGAGTTAGACACGCGGCGGACGCTTCTCAAAGTTGGCCATTCATCGGTTGACGTGTTCAACCGGGCCCAGTCGCAATCAAGGACAACCGCACTCCCCGAAGATCCCGTATTGCTCAGAATCTACCCATGCGAACTTACCGCTCAGACTGAAGCCACATTTCATGCCTGGCTATCTCAAGCCGGGCATCTGCGGCCTGGATCTACGAAGTTTGCCGGAACGGAGTGGTTCCTGACAACCCTCGAATTCCTTGACGACATCGCGATTGGGCTTGGATTGAACATTGAGGTTGTAAACGAACCGTAGCGGCTGCCGAACTGTGTCCGCTGGGGCTACTCGTGTTGCAGCATGTGGACCTAACTCAGCCTGAGAAGCTGAGATGAAATTGGCATCAATCGCTTTCAGGCTGATTCGGGAACGCACCCAGGTGAACCAGGCACTCGTTATAGGAGAGCCCGACACCAGAAACCTGGCCTTGAAGAATGATCTCTTCGCCCAGACCCACACCTGCACCGCCGACCCTCCCCGTTGCGTCGACTTTGGCCAGAAAGCGTTCAATGGCATGAATGGCGTCATTCGAGCTGGGAACTCCATGGGCGTCGAGGGCGTGGCCAGCCACGATCCCTCGGAGATACCGAGCAAGTGTGGTGGGCTTGTCGAACAGATCGAAACCAACCACCTCACCGCCGATGGTGCAGACCACGCCGATCTGGTCTGGCGTCGGCATGATCCGATCGAGGTCGTCAGCAATCCTGAGCTCGAAATCCTCTTGGATGTCATCAATGGCAGCAGTATCCGAGTAGAGGCTATGGACTTCCGACTGTCGGGTCACCTCGTCCCATACCCGCCCCTGGTCTGATTGTCGATCGGAAGGGTGCTCACCTCGCGGCTCGAGCGTCGATGTCTTGATCGAGCGGAGCGACCCAGGAGCATGTCTCGACGATGCGGACATGGCTCGTCTGGCACCCCAACGACCTGCTTCCACGCAGGAGACCGGAACGATGATGACCGACCTGGGTGGGCAGAGGACGGTTACGTTCATCGTCCGGTTCTGATCCCCTCCCACCAGCATTTCACCCTCCACCAGCAGAATCGGTACATCAGCATGATTGGAGACCAAGAGTGAAGGAACCTCCGGAGGATCGAGCTCGCTTACCTCGATGAGCCCCGCCTCGAATGCTTCGGGTCCCGTCAGATAGGGAGGACTCGCGATTGTGGTTCCGGTGAGCGGGAACACGCCCAAACCCCCGATGTCCTGACGATCGCCCACCTCGAGCTCAATATTGAATACCTGCATGATTCTGGCTCCTTCCGCCATTGGTTGTTGTCCGGAGCATGCGAGGGCGGGGTGACAGTTACAGAAATGTGGTTTGAAATGCCCTACTCAGCGGGCCTATTTGCTTGGGTCCCGCTGTCGGCCGGGCCCAAGCAGTTACGGTCGGTACCCGGACCTATGGCTGACCCACTGCTCTCTCCCTCGACAATCACCGCGTGGCTGGACTGCGATTTCTATCTGACCGTCAAACTCGGAGGGAATCACCCCGAGCAGAACCATCCCAATGAGTTCGCTGAGCTGTTGATGAACAAGGGCCTTGCTCACGAGGCCGCCTGCCTGGCCGAGTTCGAAGCCCGCGGTCTCAGCGTGTTCCGAGCTCCGGGACGAGAGGACAACGAGACTTTCTCCCAATGGGTGAGCCGCGTAGGCAATCCGATGCAGGACGGCTGGGACGTCATTTACCAGTTCCCAATGGTCCATGATGGCCTACGGGGCATCGCCGACTTTCTGGTTCGGGTGCCGGAGCCGGTCGAGGGCTATGCGACCTACGAGCCGTACGACGCCAAGCTGGCCCGCCTGGCGGCGAAGCCGGCCCATGTGCTCCAGCTGTGCTTCTACGCTGACGCCATTGAAGCACTGACCGGATCGGTGCCGCACCAGATGCACCTGTGGCTAGGATCGGGGGAAATCGAGTCGCTCGAGGTCGACCAGTTCGGTGCCTACTGGAGGCGACTCCGCCGGCGCTTGGCCGCGGTGATGACCGGCCCGACGATTGCCGGGGTCCGCCCTGAGAAGTGCTCGCACTGCGAGTTCTGCGAGTACTCGCAGCAGTGCCAGGACACCTGGCGGGCTGCCGACTCGCTGGATTATGTCGCCGGCATCCGGAGGACGGAGAAGGACGCGTTCGAGGACAATGACGTCGCCACGTTGGTCGACCTGTCCGAGTTGGACCGGCCCACCCCGCTTGTCACGGCCGCCCGGCAGGATCGACTCCGCCGGCAGGCCCAACTCCAGGTGGCCTCCCGAGCGACACCCGACGAGCCCCCGACCTTCCAGCCGGTTCCACCCGGCGAGGACCCGATGTGGGGACATGGCTACGCCAATCTTCCCGAGCCCGATCCGGGCGATGTCTACTTCGACCTCGAGGGTCATCCCTTCTGGACGCCCAGTTCGGGTCTCTTCTTCCTATTCGGTCTCTGGTACCAGGTGGATGGCCAATGGATCTACGAGGCCCGATGGGCCCACGACCTCGACGCGCAGGATGAGACGACGGCCGGCGTCGTGGAGTTCTTCGACCAGAGACGCCAGCAACATCCCGACTTCCACGTGTATCACTACAACCACACAGAGCGATCGGCACTGGCGTCGATGACACTGGGACGTCCTAGCGAAGCCCTGTTCACCCACCTCAGTGACACCGGCCTCTTCGTCGACCTGATGAAGGTGGCCATCAACTCCTTTCAGGTGGGTGTGGAGTCCTACGGATTGAAGTCACTCGAAGCGCTGGCCAGCTACCAGCGTCAAGGTGACATTGAGGGGGGTGCGGGTGCCGTCGTTGACTACGACCGGTACATGACCACTGGCGACACTGATCTCCTCGCTGCCATTGCCCAGTACAACCAAGACGATGTACGGGCCACCCAGGCACTTCGCGGCTGGCTACTTGATAATCGCCCGCTCGACGCAGAGTGGCGGGAGCCGGTGCTTGACGGGTACGTCGTAGATCCCGAGCTGAACCTTCTCGTCGAGCAGCTGCTGGCCTCGGATCTGGGGACTTTGGAGCACCTGCTCGGGGAGCTTCTCGGCTATTGGCGCCGGGAGCGATCGGCAGACGTGGTGCCGAAGTTCGCCAAACTCGAGTCGGACACCCAGGAGCTACTGGAAGATCAGGACGTAGTGGCCGGTCTGTCATTCGTGGAGCTTGAGGTACACAAGGGCAAGCGAGGTGATCTCACCTACGCAGTGTTCTCCTGGCCGGATCAGCCCTTAGCCGACGACATTACGAGCGGGTCTGCTCTCATCGCCGGCGGACCCGGTGAGAGCGGTTTCGCCAGTTTGGTAAGCATCGACCGGGACCAGCACACGCTCACGTTGCGCTGGAACGAGAAGCGAGTGAATGCGGGCTACCATCCACGGGCCCTCACCCCAGATGACTGGGTCAAGCCAGACCCCAAGCCGGCAATGATGAGTCAGTTTTCCCGCCAGGTCTTGGGAGTTCCGGGCGTCGGCTCGCCCAATCCCGTTACGATCGCACTGCTGGAGCGGGCACTCCCGAGGTTCCTGCCGGGGACCGGCCCCAAAGACGATCTGTTCCGAGATGACGTCGAATCTATCCTCGGCTGGGTCGGCGACTTGGACTCCAGCTTCGTGGCCATCCAGGGACCTCCGGGGACAGGAAAGACATACCGGGGCGCACACATCATTCACGCACTCATTTGCGCAGGCAAGCGGGTAGGGATCTCGGCGTTTGGTCACGCGGCTATCGACAACCTGCTAACCGCGGTCCACTCGGTATTCGAGGGGAAGGGCCAGCTGGAATACCTGATTGCCAGTAAGAGGGTAAAGGACAAGGCACACGCTGGATCTCTGGACGGAGTCAAATACGCGACCACCAATGCGGCCGCGGCCAATGCCAAGTACAACCTGATCGCTGGGACATCCTGGCTGTTCTCCTCTCAGCAGATGAATGACACCCCGGTAGACGTGTTGGTGATCGATGAGGCAGGACAACTTGCCTTGGCTGACGCAGTTGTGTCCTCCAGATCGGCTCGGAACATGATCCTTCTGGGCGATCCGCTGCAGTTGGCCCAAGTCTCGAAGGCTGCGCACCCGGATGGTGCCGGGGCAAGCGTGCTTGAGCATGTCCTTGGCGAAGATGCGACCATGCCCGCTGAACGAGGCGTGTTTCTGGCCGAAACGCGCCGACTCCACCCGGCGATCTGCGACTTCATTTCCGCTCAGTTCTACGACGGACGGCTCAGCAGCCATGTCGGGTGTGCAGTCCGCAACATAGATGGCGTGGAGCCAGGTTTGGTGTGGATCGAGGCCCACCACGAGGGGAGATCCACCGAGTCGCCCGAGGAGGCAGAGTTGGTGGCAGATGCCATACTTAGCCTGCACGGACGAGAATGGACCGATGCCACCGGCAAGCGTTCTCAGCTCTCCGCTGCCGACTTCATGGTGGTGGCCCCCTACAACGATCAGGTCCATATGGTGCGAAAGGTGCTTGCTGAGGATGATCGGACTGCTGGCGTGGAGGTGGGTACGGTGGACAAGTTCCAAGGGGGAGAGGCACCCGTGATCTTCTTCACCATGGCCACGTCGGCCGGGGAGGACATGCCGAGGGGACCGGACTTCCTGTTCTCCCGCAACAGGCTGAACGTGGCACTGAGTCGGGCCCAATTCCTTGCCTGCGTCGTGTGTAACGAGGACCTTTTGGACAGCCGAGCTCGAACCATCGAAGATATGCGTCTCATCGGGACGATCGGGGCATTTGTCGAATCTGCTCGTCGGGGAAACCTGGACTGAGATCACCTCTGGGAAGTCAGCCATGCCAGCTGAGGGACTCTGCAGACAGGACAATCTCCGCAAGCGTCTAACTTCTGGAGGCGGGATACCGTGTCGTTCTGACTGGGTCCCCGTGAACTGATCAACCCGTTGTGCGAGTCCAGACCCCCATTGTTTGGGGAGGAGGACAGCACGGCCACGAAGAACCGGAAGCACACACCGGAGCAGATCATCTGCAAGCTGGCCGAGGGCGAGAAGCTCCTGGGCGAGGGCCAGTCCATCGAGGAAGTCTCCCGGCATCTGGAGATCACCGAGTCGACCTGGCACCGGTGGCGGAACCAGTACGGAGGCATGAAGGCCGATGACGCCAAGAAGCTGAAGGAGCTGGAGAAGGAGAACCAGCGCCTGAAGCGCATCGTGGCCAACCAGGCCCTCGACATCGACATACTGAAAACGGGGAAACTTCTGACCCCGGACTGCCGTCGGCGGGCTGTCGTGGCCCTCCGAGAGAAGTTCGGGGTGACAGAACGGCGAGCGTGCCGGGTGGTCCGCCAGCCTCGGTCCACCCAGCCGCTGAAGCCTCCGAGTCCCACCGACGACGAGTTGGCCCTGCGGGCCTTCCTCCGGGACGTCTCGAGGCGCCGGCCCCGGCGGGTTTGGCGGCGGGCTGCGGTGGAGGCGAAAAAGGCCGGATGGCGGGCCAACGACAAGCGGATCCACCGGCTCTGGATCGCAGAAGGCCTACGTGTGCCCTATCGGAAGCACAAGAAGCCCCTCCGGGGCATCGGCCGGCCAGGCGGGGCCATGTGCCCCATCCGGCCCAACGTGGTCTGGGCCATGGACCTCCAGTTCGACCAGACCAGAGAGGAAAAGATGCTAAAGATCCTGAACGTCGTCGACGAGTTCACCCGGTAGGCGTTGGCCACCGATGTCGAACGCTCCATCGATGCCAATGGCGTGGTTCGATGCCTCGGTGGACCGATCGACGAACTCCGAGGTTCAGTGCTCGTCTGCCTGCTGGATCACGATTATGTAACCGCAGGAGTGAGACCGTAAGCGTCTCGCACCGCCTGCTCGATCCGGCGATCGAGGCTCTTCGATAGTCTTTCAAGCTGTACGCGTCGACTCGGCTCGCGGGCCTGGGTGTGTTCGTCGATGGCATTGAGCAGCTGGTCGACCAGATCGCAAAGATGGTCGTGAACCACGCGATCGACGGGATTCGAGAACTCGATGGCAGGCACCGGGATCTCGAGAAGAGCGTCCTTCTTAATCTTTGGGAAGGTCGGCTTGAGGTCAGAGTTCACGACCCGCCAGTACTCAGCCAGGACCGCGGAGTTCAGCATTGCCAGGATGAAACGCAGGTCGTAATGCGTCATCTTCGTGAAATACACATTGTAGATTGTGTTCAACGAGTACCACCCACTCGGCAGCAACGTGGCGATCGGGCTGCGGCCGATCTGGCGCACTCCGATGCGGTCATTCTCGTAGACGTTAAGGTCCCCGCCACTCTTGATCGCCCCGTCCTCAATGCACACAAACTCGGTTGGCGGGCTCAGCGAGAAGCGGTTGATGTTGCCACCATCCAGCACGGGTTTCCATAGCGATCCGCGCTCCGAGCTCGACACGAATTCATTTCGACCCCAGGTCTGGATTCCAAAGTATGCCGTAGCGAAGTCACCGAGGAGCACGGAGTCTTGCTCCATGGTTCGGATCAACTGCCTTGTCTCACTGCTGAGTAACACCAGGAATGAGCTGCGCCGGGTCGATTTCCAATCGGACTGATTGACACCCGGCATGGTCTGTTCCGTGCTCGGACCCTCGGCAAGGGCGACCAATGTCGTCTCACCCGCCTTGTGTTTACCCTTACGCCAAATCGACACCGTGGTGTCTACCGAGGCGGCGGCGAAGACTTGATAGAGGTTCACTCGGACCGACTCACACTGGGCCTCTCCGAGGAGCAGTTCTCGAAGTGCCATGGCATGGCGATTGAGCAAGAACGAACTCGGGGTGATGAAGCCGAGCCGCCCGCCAGCGCGCAATAGCTTAAGCGAACGTTCCATAAAGACGTGGTATGTGTCGATCTTGTACCGTGCCGCCGCATAGTGCTGCGAGAGATAGAGCTCCTGGGCGGGCAGGCCCGCGTTTTGCATCAGGACGTAGGGTGGGTTGCCAATAACGGCGCCAAAACCACCGGCAGCCATGATGGGCCCGAATTCGTTGTCCCAGTCGAAAGGGTTCAGCCGATCAAGGATGGCTCCATCGAGGCCAACGGCATCTTCGACCTCATAAAGGTCGGTCTCGACCAGTGAGTTTCCACACCGGATATTTGCATCGAGATCGGGCAGGGCGCGCGCCTGGAATAACCGTAGCTGCGCGCCGATGGTCTCGTCGGTCTCACCCTCAAGGACCTTCAAAAGTAGCGAGAGTTTAGTGACCTCGACGGCGTGGGAGTCGATGTCCACGCCAAAGATGTGGTCGATCAAGATGCGCTTGCGCTCTTGGGAGCTGAGTCGCCAATTGTCAGACCCGACTTCGACCAACTTCGGTGCACGTCCCTTTATCCAGGACTGGGGTGCTCGATGTATTTGGAGAAATGCCAGTCCAGCAGGGCCTGGTATGCCTCGAGCAAGAACGTTCCCGAGCCGCACGCCGGGTCAAGAACGGCTAGCGGAGCCTTCCTGCGGTTCTGGTTTGAGACGAACGACGAGATCTTCACCCCTTCGAGGGCGGGTATCACTGTTCGGTCCACGATGTAGCGCACGATATCGGTCGGTGTGTAGAAGACGCCCCCGACCTTGCGCACTTCTGGCTTGGTCTCGACCACCGCCCGGTGGGTCGGGGTGAGCCGGATGGTTTCGCCCAGGAACTGCTCGTAGATCTGGCCCAGGATCGCCGGCGGGATGACGGAGAATTCGAATGGGCTCTCAGGGAAGTACAGAGCCCGCAGGATCTTGTGGACCACCGCGTCGTCTATCTCGATTCGAAGGCTGAGCTGATCGGGTCCGCCAGCGCGGTCGGTCTCATTTCGGAAGTGGAAAAGTCCTGAGTTGTACTTGGCGTCACAGTGCACGAAGATGCGCCCGAGCGCCTTGTAGGCATCCTGCGTTCCAACCAGGTCGCGTAGCTGGTTTTCCGGTTCGATGCGTCGGTCCTCGCAGATACGCAAGAACACGATGCGATCCAAGACCGCCTGGACGACGTAGTTGAGGTCCTGGACCGAGAGATCCGGATTGCGCAGCGCTAAATTGCGGGCCAGCAGCTCTCGCCACTCGCGGATTGCGGCCAGTAGCTCGGCGTCGACTGGCGTAGTACCCCGTTTGCGAGATGGTGATCCGGCGTACTTGTCGAAGCTACCTCTCTGGATGCCATTGGGCGAGAAGATCGCGGTAAGTTCCGCCCAGCGGTCTGGCAGCTGGGTGTAGGGGAAGTGCATTACTCTCGACGCCGATGGCTTGTCGCCGATCTTGGGCTTGGTCGTGCACTCGTAGACGGCGAAGGTCTCGAAGTTCGTCAGGATGCTCAGTGAGAGCTTGGCATTCCAACCATAACGGCGGACCTGGTAAGCGGGCTCCTTGTCGTGATCGAGGTCGATCTGGGGCTTCTTGGCTTCGACGTAAAACTTGGTCTGTCCGCCGATGCGAAATGCGTAGTCGGGTGCTTTCAGCGTCCCATCGATCCTCACGGCATCTTCGACCACGACCTCGCGGTAAGCCTCCGCCCGCCCCTTGATGTTCTTCACGTCCCAGTCCAGCGCTTCAAAGACTGGGTCGAGGAAGTCTTGGCGGACCTGGGCCTCGCTGTATGAGTGGTGGTACTCCGATTCGTGTTCGGAAAAACGATCGATAAGATCCGCGACCACCTCGGGAATGGCCGGCACGACGTTGTTGACCGAAGATCGGCTCATTGACCGACTGACCTAGCAGTGCTCCGCATCCGGCCAGACTACGACGACGGTGCGACTCCGCCGGGGAACCTCGGGGAGGGGGTCACGACGGACTCTTATCCCTTGAGGAAGTAGGGAGACTGTAGAGATCACCTGGACTCCCGTGAGAGCGGCTCACCCGGGCTGGGCCTTCGAGTTTCGTTGGCAGCGGATGTCACACTCCGGGCAACAGGATGGCAACGGTCGGGATATCGGGAGGCTGGCGGTCTGAGGCGAGCGAGAGCTCCCACACTCGCCCAGTCAAGTTCGGGACTAGTCGGATCAAACGACGCGAACATGGCCCGAAAAAGGGGTTAGCCGCGTGAGCGGTGCGAACGGCTTCAGCCACCTTGAGAATGTTATGGTCGGCGCTCAGCCTCTAGAGCTGAGATGGCAGAAGGTCTGCCCGGCCCACTTTCTCAAATGCGATTCGCGGAATCTACCAACCGTCAAAGGGCGCTCTGAATCTGGGCCGAACCTGTTGAGCATGCATAGCTGCTGGTCGCAGTCTCCGTGCCCACGATCTTGGAATCCAACTTTGGCGTGTTCTACGCTGCGCCGATGGCCGGATTCTCAATCACCATCTTTCTCCCCGAGGGCAATCCGGACGGTCTGCGACTAATCACAAAGTCGCATTGGGCTGGTTCGGCTGCGATGGTGGCGAGAGCTGACTACATGAGCGTGAAGGATCGAGAGCAGTTTCAGAGTTCCGGCGTGTATGTCCTTGTTGGCCCAAGCGACGCGGACCCAACGGTGAGAGAGATCTACGTCGGCGAAGGTGACGTGATGCACACGAGAATCGCAACTCATTTCACAAAGATGGACTTTTGGACACAGGTCATCGTCTTCACCAAAACCGATGGAACTCTGAATAAGGCGCATATTCGATACTGAATCGGCCCGGGAATCCTGGAGGCTCCTTCCCTTGAGAGGATGGAGCAATGCCAAGGAACACCCGATACTCCCCGGAGGTCCGTGAGCGGGCCGTCAGGATGGTCGTCGAGCACCGAGACGAGTACCCCTCGGAATGGGCAGCGATGACCTCGGTGGCCGTCAAGCTCGGCATGACCCCGGAGACCCTCCGGGTCTGGGTTCGAAGAGCCCAGGTCGATGGAGGTCTCCGGCCCGGGCTCACTACCGACGAACGCCAGAAGCTGAAGGATCTCGAGAAGGAGAACCGGGAGCTGCGGCGGGCCAACGAGATCCTGAAGGATGCCTCGATTTTCTTCGCGACCGAGCTCGACGGTCGAACGAAGAAGTAGTCCGCTACATCGATGCCCGAAAAGGTCGATGGGGAGTCGAGCCGATCTGCACGACGCTGCAGTTCGCTCCCGCCACGTATTACGCCGCCCGGCACCGGCCGATGTGTGCCCGTCGCACCCGGGACCAGCAGCTGAAGATCCAGATCAAGCGGGTCCGGTGCGAGAACTTCGACGTCTACGGAGCCGACAAGGTCTGGACCCAGCTTAACCGGGAGGGCCACAAGGTGGCCCGCTGCACCGTGGAGCGGCTGATGCGTGATCTGGGCCTCGAGGGAGCACGGCGTGGTCGCCTGTGGAAGCGGACCACCATCGGTGATGACACCCTCGACCGTCCGGCTGATCTGGTCGACCGGAAGTTCGAGGCCGACCGACCGAACCAGCTGTGGGTGGCCGACCTGACCTACGTGAAGACCCACACCGGATGGGTGTACGTCGCCTTCGTAGTCGACGTCTTCAGCCGCTACGTCGTCGGCTGGCAGACCTCCACCTCGCTTCGCAGCGATCTGGCCATCGACGCTCTGGAGATGGCCATTCACGGACGAAAGGAGGACGGCCTCGATGGTCTCATTCACCACAGCGACCGAGGAGTGCAATACCTCTCGATCCGCTACACCGAGCGACTGGCCGAAGCCGGCGTCGTTAACTCGGTTGGCAGTCGGGGCGACTCCTACGACAATGCCCTGGCCGAGAGCTTCAACGGCCTCTACAAGACTGCAGCTGATCCACCGCCGTGGTCCCTGGCGGAACGTCGAACATGTCGAATGGGCCACCCTCACCTACGTCGACTGGTTCAACAACCGTCGCATCCACAACGAGATCGGCAAGATCCCGCCGGCGGAGATGGAAGAGAACTACTACCGTCAGATCGACCCAGCAGAACTGGTGGCTTCACAGACAACCGAGTCTCTATGAAACCCGGGCCGATTCATACCTCGAGGCAGAGCTCATATCACGAGCCCACTCCGCCAATCGCTACCAGGTCCACAATGCCGTTCATCCGACGCCTCCTACTCCCGATGAGGCGACGAAAGCAGATCTGGATTCGTTCCTCGATGAAATGCTTGTGATTTATCGATTGATGGGAATCGACGCGTTCGATGACATCGAGGAGACCAAGTCCCTTCCTCAGGACGTTCTCACGTTCAAAATGGCGTCTGCATTTGGGACCGGTCAGTTGACGAGCAGCGGATTTCTGGTGATTGCTGGAGCACATGCTGCTAAAAAAGAGAACTCAGGATTCAGCGCTGGTTATCAGAGTCTTCGACAAAGTCTTGTCAACTCAGGGGTTCTGAAGGACCTGGGCGATCACTACGAGTTAACTCAGGACTTCTTGTTCAACTCGCCCTCTGCCGCCGGCGCGGGTCCTCTATGGTGGTCAAGTTGCCGGACCTGCAAAGTGGAAGTATTCAAATGGGGAATCCCTCAAGGATCGAGAGCAGAAGGCGTCGCAATTGTCAGTTCCCAATTAGGCGTGCATGGCCTTGGAGCCGACAAATTGGTGCGAGATGCATCCTCAGCTGCGTGAGCTGAGGACATGTGCCCTCCTTTGACTCCAGAGCTGAGACGATCAGGATACGGTCACAAACCACTTGCACCTTTGCCGCCATTGAAGGCCCCACTGCCTAAGCGACAGCAGCGGCAAACTGGGCAAACAAATCCCCCGGCAGGGCATTCGCCAGTTCCCATGTGACCGCGATTGGCCGCTCGCCAACGTGGCTTCGGTACTGACCCTCTCCAAGGAACCAGAAGGATCGATCGTCAACGCTGAGCCGAGCGAAAAGCATGATGGATCGACCCTCCGCGGCATGATTGCGGTACCTCGTTCCCGTGGGTCCGTCCGCTCGTGTGATCGATTGGCTCTCCCAGTGGATCAGCGTCGGGCTTACGGCGTAGTCGCGGTAGCGCGTCGTTGGCGAGAAGGAGCCACCGGACTTATCAAGAGTGAATGCCAAGAGCTCAGAATCCTCACCCTTCGCCTCGAAGACCCCAGATTGCCATGACGGCGCCTTCGTCGCGCTTCCAATCCGAACGCATCCATGATTCTCGCCGGGTGTAGCGGGCATGGATCTGAAGAGGCACATCCGGCCTACTGGTGATCGAGCTATGGACGGGGTTGATGCGCAACCTCAGCTATCCGAGCGCCTCGATTAGCTCAGCTCGAACTTGCGGATGTGTCCAGAGAATGTCAACGGCTTCCGGCATCTGAACAGTTCGGTCGATGACCTGCTCAGTCAGAGTGTCGGTCATCATCCGGACTAGACGTTGAGTACGTTTAGGAAGGACTTCGACCGGAGGTGGATCGGTCCTTGGGAGGAACTCTAGATAAGCACCTATGCGCTCGTCGTCATCGATGTGCAGTAAGCGACCAACCGCTCGACGTATCTGACCCTCGCACGGTCCCTTCGAAAGAGTTTTTAGTCCGGCTGCCTCGAGAAGATCCGACCAACAGCGGTTGTTGGCATACACTCGTCGAGATCGTGGCCGGTCTGGTCGAAACGTCGCTAAATCGCAGTCCATATGCAACGAGCGCATCTTTCGGAGTTCGTGACCATCGCTGGCCATCGAGATGGGAGCGAATTCGTCGGCTGCTCTTCAGGACTTGGTCGCGGGCAACTGGGTCCAGTTGAAGATGACATCCGGCTGGGAGGAACGGGAAACCGCGTTCTACGGACCGCTTCACGTCCTTCCTCGTTCCGCCGAGCAAGGCACGATACCTTGGTCCAGGCGGATTCCTTTCGTGCGTCCCAGCGGGGTCGAGCACCGTACATGCCGGCTTGTCGGTCGACATCCTGAGCCCACGTGCCCAACTGCTGAATAAACAAAGTCGGGCTGTCAGTGGGCCGTAGCATCAAGATGGTATCCACGTTGGGAACGTCGATACCCTCGTTGAATAATCGACGGAAAATACGACCCGAGTCGTGCCAGGGCTGAAATTGCGGAGCGCCTGACGGCGGTCTGCTTCCGGGCTGTCGCCCAAACGGCAACTGACGGAAGTCCGTGTGCGGAAAAGTGTCGAGCCATAAACCTCGCATGGTCGACGCTGACACAGAAACCCAGTGCCTTCATGGCCCCCGGGTTTCCTATCTTTTGATCGACCTCTTTGATGATGAGTCGAGCCCATGCGTCAGAGGAGGTGTAGACGTCGCTCAGGGCCTTGGCGTCGTCACCCTCTCCCAGACGCCAGGGCACCTCGGAGAGATCAGTACCGTCGTGAATTCCGTAGTACAAGAATGGGGCAAGTCGACCCCGATCTACGGCATCCCATAGTCTCAACTCGGCGGCAATCCGATTGTCAAACCACTCGAGGATCGGTAACCCGTCGCTTCGCTCTGGTGTCGCGGTGAGGCCGACTAGTTCGACGGGAGCAACGTGGTTGAGCAACCTCTCGTAGGACTTGGCAGCAGCATGGTGGAACTCATCAACGATCACGACGTCGAAGTGCTCCGAGCTTAGATCGCCAAATCCAGAGGCAGTCAAACTCTGGATTAAGCAAACACATGTTCAAAGTGCTGAGGCCGATTGCCGCCGACCCATTTTTCCCCAAAGGTCGGGTCTCTAAGCGCATAACGGAATGTACCTAGGCTCTGGTCGAGGATTTCCTCACGATGAGCGACGAACAGAAGCCTGGCACGAGGAAGTAGATCCCGTAGACGCGCGTAATCGATGGCCGCCATAACGGTCTTGCCAGTTCCCGTTGCGGAGACCAAGAGATTTTGATGGTACCCCTTCGATCTCGACACCGAAACCAATTCGAGAAGCCGGTCCTGAAACGGCTCCGGCCGGAGCTCGATACCTGGGAGAATGACAATTCGAATCGCTGCTGGATCGGCCGGCATTCTCGGACTCCCGACGAAACTCAGCGGATTCAAATCTACGAAGTCCGGGCTTTGCCAGTAGCTCTCGAAGACTGCGGCGCACTTCTCGACGACATCGGGGTTTCGAGCCGACGAGGCTCGTACATTCCACTCGAGTCCTGTCACCTGAGCTGAGAACGTGAGGTTGGACGAGCCAATGTAGGCCGTGGAATGGCCTGTGGGCCGGTGAAAGATCCATGCCTTGGCGTGCAGGCGGGTTCCCGATCGATCGTACGAGATTCTGACATCAGCACCGATGTCGACGAGCTGCTGGAGGGCCGATAGCTCGGTCGAACCCGTATAGGTTGTGGTGAGGATTCGGAGTGAGCGTCCTCCATTGCAGTGTCGCCGTAGCTGGTCGACCAATGGTCCGATGCCTGACTTCCGAATGATCGCCATCACAACATCGATGGACGCTGAAGTTCCGATCTCATCCCCCAGCTGGCTCCAAAGCGAGGGTTCACCCGGAGCGTTGGTCAGCAACGTTGTGTCAAGAAGAGGGATTAGAGGTTCACTCGTCTGTTCGGGAGTGCCATCAGGTAGTCGGCGGAGGATCGCGCTAAGCACGGTCCCTGGCGTTACAACTGGGTCGTTCTCGAGTGCAAGTAGTTCGGTGAGTTGGCCGGCGAAAGCCCGGGCAACTTCGACCCCTCGTTCCACTCGCTCGCTGTCCGGCACTCCGTCAAGCGCTTTGCGCACAAGCTCGGCGAGATGCAGGCCAAAGCGGTCGGAGGCTTCAAATGACTTGATAGCTCGACATTCCACGAGGTCGCGATCGATTGATTCAAGGCTTGTGGCCAGTGATTCTGTAAGGATGTTTTCGTAGAGCCCTGGCTGGAGGTTGTCCACGTCCGAACAATATCGGCGTGGGCCCTCGACTTCGTGCCTTGCTGAGCAAATTCGAGATCAGGCGCGATTGCCGTTCTAGGAAGGCCGAGCGCCAGATGCACGCCCAATCCTGGGTCGGTTGCCTTCGATTGTCCTCAGCTGCTTGAGCTGAGGCCCTTGAATCCCACGGAAAGCCAGCAACTCGAATAGGCGATGGATGTCCGCAGCTACTGGGCGTCGAAGCGGAACCAATAGATGCCGAGGATGGAAAGGACGGTCACGTAGCCGCCGCAGGCGAGCAGGGACAACCAGTCCTGCGAGTCGAAGGTCCCGCCGCCGACCACACCGGCGAACACCGTCATCAATGCCCCTACCGGGGTCCATTTCGACACCGTGTCCCAGAAGCTGCCCAATTGACCGGAGGCTCCGAAGAGACCAAGCATGATCAGCCCGATGTAGAGGAGGCGACCGAAGGCCTGGACCGTGTCGGCTGATCTCACCAGGCCCACAAGCGCCTGGGCCACGGACAGAAAGACAGCGGAGGCGAGAACGGAGACCAACAGGACCAGAACGTAGGTCTCGGGCGAAAGGGAGAGGTGGTGGATGTCGTCGCCCAACACCAGCACGACAAGAGCAATGACGAAGTTGGACACCATCTGAACCGAAAGCCGGCTACCCATCACGACCCAAGTCGGAGCGGGTGAGACGCGTAGGCGTTGGAAGACCCCGTTGTCGCGGTCGCGAGCGACCATGGGGGCATAGCCCATGATGGAGGTGCCGGCGATGCCCGCGGTGATGGCGAGCCCGAGGATGAATGCCGCTCCGCCGAAACTCCGGGTTGCCTTGGACGAGCTGGTTGTCGACAAGATGATGAGCGGGAGCAGCAGGCTCAGCAGCATCCGCATCTTGTTCTTCGTCAGCACGGCCAGATCCGCCCGAGTAGGGCGGACAGCATGGTTCCGAGGCTCGGGGTCTGGACGGTCGTCGATGCAGCGGTGCTAGTCACGGATCTCACTCCCGGTCAGTCCGATGAACACGTCTTCCAGGGTCACCTCACCACGCGCAGCGGCCCGGACGAGCGGATCGTCTTGGTGTTGGTCGATGAGGTTGCGGGGGGTGTCGATCGCCAGTACCCGCCCGTGATCGATGATGGCCACCCGATCACAGAGCGCCTGGGCCTCCTCCATCGAATGAGTGGTGAGAAGGATGCTCCCGCCCGCGTCCCGGATCCGCTCAATTCGCGACCACAGGTGCCGGCGCGACTGAGGATCGAGTCCAGTAGTGGGCTCATCGAGCAGCAAGAGAGTGGGATTGTGGATCACCGCTACGAACAACGACAGTCGTTGCTGCTGACCTCCGGAGATCTGCTTGGTGGTCCGGTCCAGCTCGTGGCCGAGACCGACGCCGGCCAGAGCCCGATCCAGGTCTTCGGCAGATATGGTCACCCCGTAGAGGCCGGCATAGAGCCGGGCCACCTGGCGCACGGTGAGCTCGGACTGGAAGCCGGTGGACTGCAACTGCACCCCCATTTGGGCCTTGGCCAGGGCGGGCTGCTGGACGATGTCGACCCGATTGAGGATGACAGCTCCAGAACGCGGCCGGCGCAACCCTTCGATGGCACTCAGCGTCGTGGTCTTCCCGGCCCCATTCGGACCGAGCAGGCCGAAGATCTCGCTGCGGCGGATCTCGAAGCTCACCCCGTCGACGGCAACCTTCGACCCGTAGGCGACCGTGAGCTCGTGGACCTCGAGGAGAGTGGAGCGGTCCATGGTCGCTGGGGCAGACACCGGCCGGGTGGCGTCCTGTGCGGGATTTGCCGGCGAAGGATCAGGAGCGGAGTTTTGACGGCGGCTCCGGCGCCTCACTCCGATGGCGATCCGCACCACCAGCACCGCGCCGATGAGGACCCAGATGATGGGGAGGTGGGAACTGGCGTTGGCCGGCATCATGCTGTTTCCTTAGCGGCTTGGGGTCCGACCAGCAGGCCGAGCCTCTCGGACACCATCTCGAGGGCACCGATCACCTCGGTCACTTCGGCCGCCGATGGGCTGCCGAGAGCCCGGGCTATGGCGGCGTCGGCAGTGGAAGTGACGCGGCTTTGGGCACGCTTGACGGCGTCAGGCACGATCCATACGAGGGTGCGCCGCCGGTCTCGGGGATCTGCCTCCGTCCGCACGGCACCGAACTCGCGGAGCTTGATGACCGATGTCGACACGTGGCTCTGGGGGTAGCCGGTTCGGGCGGTGATCTCGCTGATGGAACTGCCGGGGTTGGCACCGACGTCGAGAAGCACCAATCGGGCGCTGTTGTTGACGCCCTGTCCGGGCAGCCCCTCTTCTGCCAGCTTCATGAGCCGCCGGCCCAGAACGAATAGGTCAGTCGAATTCATATCAGTACGATATACATCTGTTATTGATGTAATCAAGCGATGTCCGAAAATTTGGGCCCGACGGCACCGAGGGCCTATTCCGACCCAGGGTGAGGCGAGCTGAGGTAGCAGGGCCCGCGACCTCAGCTGCCTGAGCTGAGACATCCGTGGCGGAGTATCCAAGACGGAGGGTTCTTCAGCACCGGCCCTTCGACCGGCTCATAGAGGCTTTATGGCGACCACAAACTGGTGGTCGCTGCGAAAGCGGTACACACCATGTCGATCCCGGCACGGCTCAAGCGCGGCGAGGACGGCGTTGCGCATGATTACCGGATCGTTGGAGCGTAGTGCGGGGACCGCCGGGCCCACACTGGATACCGCCCGCCACGCGATGTCCGAATCCGGCCACTCCATCGTCGAGACGCGGCCGCCACGCTCGAGCACCGAGAAGCCGCTCGCCTCCAGCATCTCCTCGGCGACGCCTGGAGTAGCGATGTCGTTGAGGCGCCGCATCGAACCCCGGTGCTGTTCGGGTGCGTGAACAGCGAAGATCTTGAACACCTCACGGATGTCGAGGGGTGGTCCCTGCCCCCAGAAGCTGATCCCGACGAGTCCACCAGCTCGCAGCACCCGGTAGACCTCGTCGAGTGCCGCGCCGCAGCCTCCCCAGATGCCGTTCACCGACAGGACCGCGTCGAAGCGATCATCGGTCCAAGGGAGCTCGAACATCGATCCGACTCGCAGGTCAGCGGTTGGCGCCCGCTCGCACGCCACCTGCACGAGCTCGGCAGCAGCGTCGATGCCTGCGACATCGGCACCCGTGCCAACAGCGACCCGCACGGCTAACCCCGAACCACAGGCCACGTCGAGGAGCGACATCTCCGGGGCCGACGCCGAGGCGGGGGAGTAGCGCCACGAGCATGTCGAGGGAGTAGTGCTCGTAGAGGCATGACCAGTCGGGTGCCCTGCTCCCCCAGGCTTCTCCTGCCTCCTGCCACCTGTGGGGCGGTGCGACGGTCGCAGTGTCGTCGTCGGGTGCCATGGACCCATCATGCGGCCCCCTCCTGAGCGGTCTTGAAGATCGTGTGGAGATCTTCTGGAGGCCATCGCCAGCGGATAACCACTCCGTCTTCATGACCTGCTGTCGGCCATCACGGATAGTGGAAGCAGCGGAGACAACCGGCCTCTGCGAACTGACCGAAAGGGACCCGAGATGACTCAGACCGAAGCCCCCACCATCGACAATGGCGTCAACATCGAGGCGCTTCGTGGCGCCCGGCAGGCGCTGACGGATGCGCCCGAGGCGGCGCAGTTCCAATGGCGTGCCCGCTGCGAGTGGGTGAACGGCACCCACAGCCGCTCGACCATCACCGACTTCTCCGGACTCGGGAGCAGCACTCCCACAGGCAGGCGTACACCATCGAGGCAGACCACCCCGAATGTTCGCGTCGGAGGACAAGGTGCGACGCCGCCCGAGATCGTCCTCGGGGCGCTGGCCTCCTGCCTCACCGCAGGCGTCGCCACCGTGGCCACCAACCGCGGCGTTCAGCTGCGCTCGGTGACCGCAACTGTCCAGGGCGAGATGGACTTGCGGCATCCTCGGTATCGATGCTGACGTCCGCAACGGTTTCGGCCGAATCGACGTTCGGTACGAGATCGATGCGGACGCGACGCCTGCAGACATCGAGGCCATCGTGGCGCAGTCCCAGAAGCGTTCGGCTGTCTTCGACATCGTGACCAATCCGACAACCGTGCAGGTCACGGTCGCCTGACACAACCACCCGGAACGGAGCGCATGAAGTGCGTACGTCAGTCGTGGTGGTCGGGGCCGGCCCCGGTGGTCTCGCAATGAGCCATCTCCTCACCGGGCCGGCGTCGACCATGTGCTGCTCGAACGGGGAGAGGTGGCGCACTCCTGGAGAACTGAGCGCTGGGACTCGCTCCGCCTCCTGACCCCGAATTGGATGACGGCGCTGCCCGGCGCACGGTACGAGGGCGGCGATCCTGACGGGTACATGACCGCTTCCGAGACCGTAGCGACGTTGGATGCATACCGCCGCTCGTTCGACCCGCCGCTGCACACCGGGGTCGAGGTCGAGGTCGCCTGTCACACCGGCACCGGATTCGAGGTTCGCACTACGAGGGGACCTGGCGCTGCGACGCGGTGGTCGCCGCCACGGGCGGGTCGAGCGAGCCTCGTGTCCCGGCCTTCGCAGCGGATCTCCCTCAGACCAATTCAACAGTTCACCGCCCTGTCGTACCGGCGACCAGCCCAGATCGACGACCGCGGGCGCGTCCTGGTGGTCGGTGCCTCAGCATCCGGGGTTCAGATCGCTGACGAGCTGCGACGAGCGGACCGTGACGTCTCGATCTCGATCGGCGAACACGTGCGGTTACCGCGCACCTACCGGGGCTGTGACATCTACCGGTGGTTGGACCGGATCGGCCAACTCGACGAGCGTTGGGACGAGGTGGAGGACCTCGACCGTGCCCGTCGTCACGCATCAATACAGGTCGTCGGGAGCCACGACAGACGGGAGGTCGACCTCCATTCGCTCCAGGGCACCGGTGTCCAGCTCGTGGGGCGCCTCATGGCGATCCGGGGCACCACCGCCTTCTGCTCGGGTGGGCTCGGGAGCCTGGTCGCCAACGCCGATCTAAAGCAGGCCAGGCTCCTGCGGCGGATCGACGAATGGGTCTGCGAGCACGACATGGCCGATCTCGTCGGGACTGCGGCCGAGCCGAGTCCGACCGTCCTCACCCAGGTGCCAACCGAGCTGGACCTGCGGGGGTTCGGGACGGTGATCTGGGCGACTGGCTTTCGTCCCTCCTACAAGTGGCTCGATCCGCGTGCGCTCGGCCACCGGGGCCGTATCGATCACGATGGGGGCGTCGTGTGCCTGCCCGGCCTCTACCTGCTGGGTCTCCCCTTCCTGCGGCGCCGCCGTTCGAACCTGCTCGTGGGGTTGGGTGTTGATGCGGCCGAGCTCTGCCGGCACCTGGTCGACTATCTAGCGGGTGTCGGACGTGCGCCGACGAGGGCGTCCCGCTGAGGCAAGGGTCAGCTGGCGCCGATGAGCGCCCGTCGGGTTTGCAACACGATGTCCTCGACGGGACAGGTGGCGCCGACGGCAAGCAGCTCGCCGGCGTGCTCGGCACCCATTGAGTCGAGGAGTTGGCTCCTGGTTGCAAAAACGAGATCGTGCAGAGTGCTGGACATCGGTGGGACGCCCACCGTCGCATGCGCTTCGATTGCACCGAGCAGCTCGATGGCAAGATCGGCCTGACCGATTCGATCAAGAGCGATCACACAGCGCGACAACGTGTGCCACTGTTGTGACCAGTCCCCCGCCCGATACCAGACTCCGACCATGTCGGCGAGGCCTGCGCACCCCGCCTCGAGCTCGCCTCGGGAGACGAGCAGCCCGCTCGCCTCAGTGAGCGCGAACGCGTGCATCCAGCGGTTGCCGACGGCGCGGGCGATCCGGCCGCCGGCGGTGAATGCCTCCAACGCCTCGTCCTCGGTTCTGCTGGCGAATCCGCGTGCCAGGTTGACGGACGCCAGGTCAGTCGGCGACCCCGTCTCCTCTGCCAACTCGTGGGCTCGTTGAATGAGGGCGTCGGCCTCGTCGTAGGCACCGTCCGAGCTGTGTCCCACCGCCCCCATGTAGCAGGCGTGGACAAGTCGTGACCGGTTGCCTGACTCCGCCGCCAGCTCGATCTGGCGGAGTCCCTCAGTGTGGCCCTTTGCCGGGTCGTCCACGATGTACAGCACATTGGCAAACGTTCGTTCCGCGAGGCCGCTGGGAAAGACCGACAGCCGGCGCTCGAGTCGTCGGGTTTCTTCCGCGAGTTGTATGGCGAGATCGAACTCCCCTCGCACCCAGGCGCCATAGGCCCGGATCCCGGTGAGCACGGGGGCGAGCGGGTGGTCGAGGGCGCCCGGTGCGTTGCAGGCGGCGTCCGCCCAGGCAAATACCTCGTAACGCATGGCCCGCATGGCGAACTCGCGGATTGAGCTGATGAGGCCGAAGGCAACCTCGAAATCCCCCAGCTCGAGGGCAAAGCGCTGCGCAGCTCGCAGGTCGGCGAGAGAGGACTCGGTCCGGGCGATCGCATCGCCCTCGCCGGGCCCACCGAGCTCCACCTCGACGGCTCCGGCCTCTGCGGCGAAGTACGTTGCGTGCACGGCCAACAGCTCAGCCGCCCGGGCATCGCTGAGGCGTGCGCGCCCATACTCTCGGAGGGTCTCCAGCAGCTCGTAGCGGGTAGAACCCCCCGCCCCTGGACGCACAGCCAGCATGGAGCGCTCGGTGAGCCGGGTGAGTAGGTCGAGAGCGTCGCCTCGCGGTGCCAGTGCCTCTGCCGAACACAGGTCGAAGGATCCGGCGAACACCGACAGCGCTGTGAAGAGGGCTCGCTCCTCGGGCTCCAGCATGTCGTAGGACCAGCTGATGGCGTCGTGCATGGTGCGGTGCCGAGGATCGCTCCCCCTGCGCATGGCCTTGAGGACGCCAAAGCGCTGGTCGAGGCGGTGGGCGACTTCGGCAACGCCGATCGAACGCGCCCGCGCCGCAGCGAGCTCAATCGCCAGCGGGATCCCGTCGAGCCGCCGACAGATCTCGACAACGAGCGGCGCAGTCGCCTTGTCGAACACGAAGGAGGGGTCGGCGGCTTTGGCGCGAGCCACGAACAGGGCAACGGCGGGGATCTCCGCCACCTGTTCGAGCACCGACTCCGAGCCGATCAGCTCCTCGGGTCCGGTCGGTAGAGGGTCCACCGTCCAGACCCGCTCGCCGGCCACCGCGAGCGGCTCCCGGCTGGTGGCGACGATCGAGATGGCGGGTGCCTCGCGCAAGATCCGTGCCACCAGCTCGGCTACCGGCTCGATCAGGTGCTCGCAGTTATCGAGGACCAGCAGGCTGTGCCGGGGGCGGAGCAGATCGACGATGGCATCGTCGATCGAGCTCGACTTGCGCAAATTAACGTCGATGGCCGTGGCGAGCGCTGCGGCCGTGGCGTCCTCATCGACGACACCGACCAACTCGACGACGTGGACGCCGTCTTTGAACCCGCTACCGACGGTGCGGGCCAGCTCCATCCCGAGCGAGGTCTTCCCCACGCCACCGGGGCCAACCAGCGTGACCAAGCGGTGGTCGCCGGTCACCTCGGTGAGCTGCCGGAGCAACGCATCGCGGCCGATCAACGGCTGCACACGGACACCGATCGTCGTCCCTGCCGCGGTGGGTGCCGGCGCAGCGTCGGTCAGGCTCTCCTCCACCTCCTCCACCGTGGCGATGAATTCATAGCCCTTGCCGTGCACCGTCCGAATGATCAACTGCTGGCTGCCGTCGTCGCCTACCGCTTGGCGGGCCGCCTTGATCCGAGTGGTCAGAGCGGACTCACTCACGAAGCGATCACCCCAGATCGCGTCGAGTAGTTCCTCTTTGCGCACCACAGCGCCGCGGTGCTCGACGAGGTAGGCGAGCACGTCGAACACCTGAGGTTCGACTCGGATCTCCTCGCCGCCTCGTCGAAGGACGATGCGGTCCAGGTTCAACTCGCAGTCGGCGAATCGGATCACATCACCAGACCGTAGCCGCGGCAATGGTTCGGGCTCGGTGAGAGTCCATGGCCGAGGGGGGCGAGCGGCCAGCCGACGGAAAGCGGTTTCAGCTGCTTCAACTGAAACACCCGTTTCGCTCTCAGCCCTCAGCGCTGCTGTCCGCCGCCTCGCTGGTGACACTCGACGAGAGCATCCGCTCGTGGCCCATACGCCGGCACCAGGGCGATGTACGGGCTTGGATCACCTTCCCAGTCGAAGGCCAGAATCTGCTCCCGGCTGCGCCGGCCGCCAAAGGCGCGGAGTAGCTCGAACCGGGGCGCCGACACACTCGCAGCCGGCTCCCCAGTTCCCAGAATGCGCACTCTGTCTCCGTAGCGAACTCTGAGGGCCGGCAACGCCAGTTGACGGATCCGATAGTCGACGCCGAAGAAGTACGTGGCCATTGCCAGTGATGACGGAGGTCCGTCGGGAGCATTGTGGACGTTGAGGGCCCCGCGGGCGTCTTGGTCGTGGATGACGAGGTCAGTGACGAGAATGGCGGCAAGGCCGAACGGAGCCGGATCCGGGAACGGCATCGCTCCGCTGAGCATGGCGGCCAGCGTGGGGGTCGTTTCCCGCCACAGATCCACCAACTCCTCGATCGACGCGCCTGCTGCCCGGTCGACTTGATCCGCCGTCATGCGATCCCGTCGTTGAACGACGACGTCGTCCCGCCACTGCTCGAGAAGATCGATGACCGGCAGCCTTCCGGTCACGGCATCCAAGGACAACCCTACGACGTGAGCCAGTAGATCGCTCACCGTCCACGCCGGGCAGGCCGGTACACGGTCTCCGCTTCGATTCGCGTATCCGAGTACGAGAGAAGCGAGTGCTTCCTGCTGTGTCATGTAGAGGTCTTGAATCTCCATAGTGCGAGTCTGCTACCGCAGGCTTCGTTGAGCTCTCACCTTGGAGCTCGACCCCGGCTGATCTTCCGGGCCCGCATCATGAGAGCGGGCACCCAGAGCGTTCGCCTGCGGGCGACGGCAACGGCTGGGCACCTGATCAGCGGACGCGCTGAAGGGCGGCGTTGGCCGCCGCAACGTTGAACTCGCTCGGGTCGAACTTGTAGCCCACCCAGACCAAGTAGTTGTCGTGCTCTTCGTGCATCGGATCTGCCATCGCGGCCAGGAATTCCTGATAGCCCCCCGTGCCGCCCACGTCCTCGGGCGGACAGGCCCCTTGTCCATCGAGGCAAACCCCATACTTGAGCACGTGAGGAGCCCGGGTGACGTCTTCGACGACCACCTCGTGGCTCCACGAGTCGCCGAAATCGTATTCATAGGAGAAGCGCTGCACGTTGCCGCGCATCGCGATGGAGACTGTGCACTCGGCCTCGTCCAGCTCTTCTTCGGGGTAGTCGTCGAAATGGGACCCATAGAGCTTCGCGTCGATGGTGAAGCTATGCAGATGTGAATTAGTCCAGCCCATTGCGGCCTGGACGATGTCGTGGAGCTTCGACAGCTTGGCCCCGCCAGGGACCAGAACCCGACGCCACACGGGGGGATCGGTGTCCTCGAGACGGACATGGAGCTGGAAGACGGGTTGTTGCGCCACGCCTGCACACTACGCGGACCCTCGGCTCCTCTCACGACCCCAGCAAGGCTTGGGCGGATGGTAGTGCCACTGCCTTGACCTGGTCATTTAGGCGGGATCAGATCCGACCAAGGCAGGCCATTGACAGCGCCGGTATCTGTACTGATACCATAGCCCTCTGATGGACGCGGAACTGACCATTCGAACGGCTAGGAGGCAGTCGAAGCTGAGCCTTCGGGCTCTTGCCACTCGGGCCGGGACCTCGCATGCAACGCTCTCGGCCTATGAGAATGGCCGGGTGAATCCGACGACGACCGTACTGTCGCGGATCGTTGGGGCAACCGGATACTCGCTGGAAGCGACCCTCCTCGGAATCCCCACCGATCTTGAGGGAATGCCCCGCGGCGAGGAGCTGATCGCCGTTCTCGAACTGGCCGAACAGTTCCCCGCCCGCTATGCATCGGAATTGGAGTTCCCGCTCTTTCGACCGGCATGACGTCGATCGTCGACAAGATCCTGGTGATCAGTGCAGCCCTGGAGGGCCGGCGGCTTCCCTTTGCCTTCGGCGGTGCGCTGGCACTTGCTTTCTGCACCGGGCGCGCCCGCGGCACCATCGATATCGACGTCAACGTCTTCGTCGGCCGGGACGAGGCCGGCAGAGTGCTGAGTGCACTGTGTCCGCCCGTGAGCTATTCGGATGGAGACCTGGTGCTCCTTCAACGGGATGGCCAGATCCGGCTCCGGTGGGAACAGACACCCGTCGACATCTTTCTGGACACGACCGATTTCCACCTCCAGGCGGCACAGCGTCGTCAATTGCATGAGTTTGGCGGCCGTCAGCTCCCATTTCTCGGTTGCTCCGATCTGGCCGTCTTCAAAGCCTTCTTCAACAGAACGAGGGACTGGGCCGATCTGGAGGAGATGATTGCCATCGGATCGCTCAACGTCGACCAGACCATTGGCGTCCTGGTGCGCTACCTCGGGGCGGATGACGAACGCGTGGAGAGGCTCCGATTGCTGACCGTTCCCGAGCGTTGAGGGCCATCTTCCCTCTTGCTGAGGCAAGACGCGGTTCTCCGTGGAGCACACCACCAACCGACCGGCCTCAGCTGTGCGCGCTGAGGGACCGGCGCCACCCAACAGGCCTCACCACGAGCGCCGCCGCCGGTTCCCTGGCACAATGAACCCCAGTACGGCGGAGTCGGGCGGCGAGCGGAGCGACTCGGGAGAGTCACCACGAGTCGGAGTGGGAGTGAAACGATGCAGCGAGGGACCTCGGTCCAGCACGTGCAGTCGGTCGTCGGCATCGAGGACCGTGTTCTACGCAACTACTGGGTGACCCAGACCTATTCCGACTTGGCTGCCGCGCTCACGGCTCTCTTCGGAGCGGATACCGCCAATTGGTGCACCTTCGCGACATGGGCCTCGTGGACCGTGGGCCGAAACCTCCGGGGGGAGGAGTTACCGGGATGGCTGCATCGGGAGGTTGTCCTGCCCGACGGGATGATGGGGCTCGCCCGAGCGGCAAATCAAACCGTTCGCCAGGCGTTCCCCGGCGGGAATGTTCACCATGTGCTGCCCGAGCATGTCGGTGACGTGCTCCGTTCGCATTTCGGCGTCTGCGCCACCTCCCTGTCGGAGGGGAACACCGAGGTATTCGCCGAAATTGCGCCGGTCGCCGCGCAGTTCCTTGCCTTGAACGCTGATCCTGGTGGCGCCCCTGCAGCGACCCGCGAACGGGTGCTGGACGCCTGCGATGGCGCTCTGGAGTTCGAGGGTCGCAACCGGCTACGGGATGGGTTCTCTCTGTGGTGCGATGCCATGGAGGAGGAGGATCCCGGCCGACGGAGCCAGCTCATACTGGGCGGCTCCCTGCAACTGGGGGCCCATGAGCAGAACCATCTCCAGCAGCCGATCGCCGACAGCATGGTGATGGGACTCGGCCGCTCGCTCGGCCTGCTCAAGGAACGGGTGACGACCGGTCTGCAGGTTCCGCCGCCAGTAGAACGCCTGATCGACAAGGCGCTCGACCCCCTCGCCCGGGTGGCAAACGACAAGTGGGGTGACCTGATGACCCAGCTGCTGGGCACCATCGAGACCCCCGACGGCGTACTGCGCCTCGACCACGACGTCCCACCGCTGCCGGGACAGCCCTTCGTCCCCTCGGAGCTCGATCCCGTGGTGGTCGAGGGCCTCGCGGAAGTGCTCAAGCGGTTCGACCGGGCCGGCAATGACGGCCTTGGCAGTCGGGCAGACGACTGGATGGTCCTCGATCACCGCATGAACTTCATCAGCAACCTGTTCCTGTCCAGGCACCACCGCCAGTCTCTGTTTCGGGCCCCGTTCACGTCAGAGGAACTGGCCGACATCGAGGCCGACCGCATCCCCGAACCGCCCCTCCGGCAGTCGCGCTCCCGCTCCCGTGACGACGGTCGGACCCAGCGGGAGCTACTACCGCCTCCCTCGGTGGGGGTGGATCGGTTCACCGACTCGTACACGGAGGAGCTACGCGGAATCGGCGATGCGCCGGCCGATGCCGCCGTCGCCTCCTTCTTCGAGGCGACTGGCCTGCACCACGACGCCCTGTACCGCAGGCTGGCCTCGACCTCGGCGTGGCGCGCCGCCGACGAGGATCTGCCGGGCGTCGCCGAGTTCGTGACTGAGGTGACCCCCTGGCCGGCGTGGGCCGACGCCGACATGATCGGTGAGGGGCAGCGGGTCTTCGGGGAGTTCGGCCCCCAGCTGGGCATGGGCCTCTTCATGGCGAGCTTGCCGGCCGACTACGGCTTCGCCAAGGGCGTCCAGGCTCTTGCCCGCACGGCGCGGCTGAGTAGAGATCCGAAGCGGCGTTTCGTGGAGACCGGCCAGATGATCATCGACGCCATGACCCCGGGTGCCCTCGAGCCCGGCGAGCGCGGCTACCGGACCATCCGCCACGTGCGCCTGATGCATGCGGCCGTTCGCCACGTCCTCCTACGGCCCGCCGAGATCGATGACGGGAGCATCGGCGCCAGCAAGGTCCCGCCGTGGGACAACGCCTTGGGCGTCCCGATCAACCAGTTGCAGCTGCTCGGCACGCTGTTCTCCTTCGGAGTCCAGGGCATCCAGTCCCTGGCGCGGTCAGGTGTGCGTTTGAGCCGCGATCGGGCCGAGGCCTATATCCACGCCTGGAACCTGGTCGGGCACCAGATCGGTATCCTCGACGAACTGCTCCCGCTGTCCCTGGACGATTCCGAGGCACTATGGGAGCGGGGCAAGCGCAAGGAGTACGGGCCGACCGACGCGGGCAGAGAGATGACCGCTGCCGCCATCGAGTGCATGCAGGAGCTGTTCGGGTTTACCCACCTCCCCGGGCTTCCCGCCACGGGCATCCGGTTCTACCTCGGCGATGAGACGGCCGACATGCTCGGCGTCCCCCGGTCCGACTGGACCCGACTCGTCTTCGAGATGATGCGCCAGACCGATTGGCTGTACACCTACGCGCTGGTGCGCCTCCCGGGCACCGGCCCGCTCGCCGCCGCGCTCGGTCGACGCGTCTGGCACGGATTCGAGAGTTACGGACGGGATGGGGACCGCCCACAGTTCGAGGTCACCGACGAGCTCAAGGCGGCGTGGGGGATGGGCGCCTAGTCCGACACGGTTCGCAACGGCCGATGTCCGCCGACGCCGGCGTTCCTCCGCACGGGGACGGCTCAGGGGTTACCGTTTGTTCTGGCAGAGGGAAGGGAGTGCGATGACCACGGAGAGCGTGGCGGTGCTATTCACCGATATGGTCGACTCGACGGCGCTGTTTCAGCGCCTGCCCCCCGAGGCCGCGGACAAACTTCGGCACGAGCACTTCGATCTGCTGCGCACCGCCCTGTCCACAACCGGCGGAACGGAGGTCAAGAACCTAGGGGACGGCCTCATGGCCGTCTTCTCGTCGGCGTCGGCGGCCGTGGCCTGCGCCGTGTCCATGCAACAGGCCGTCGAGCAGGACAACCGCTCCCGGAGCGACGCCGTCAAGCTGCGGATCGGCCTCAGCGTGGGGGAGGTGGCACACGAAGAAGACGACTATTTCGGCGATCCGGTCATCGAGGCCGCCCGTGTGTGCGCCACCTGTGAACCCGGTCAGATCCTCGCCTCCGACATGGCACGGATGTTGGCCGGGCGACGGAGTCAAGCCGGATTCCAGCCACTCGGCGCCGTCGAACTGAAAGGTATCCCCGAGCCCGTCCAGGTGGTGGTGGTCGAGTGGGAGCCACTGGCGCCGGCTCGCTCCCGGGTTCCGCTGCCCGGCCGGCTCGCCGCCCATCGCACGGCCACAATGGACCTGGTCGGGCGCGAGGCTGAGTTGGCCACGTTGGCTGATGCCACCCAGCGGGTCTTTTCGGGCCAAGGTCGCCACGCAGTCTTTGTGTCGGGTGAGCCCGGCCAGGGCAAGACGACCCTCATCGCCGAGGCCGCCCGGCTCGCCTTCGAGGACGGGGCCTGCGTACTGTTCGGATACAGCGAGGAGGACCTGTCGACTCCCTACGGGCTGTTCGCCGGGGCGTTCGGTCACTATGCCGACCACGCTCCCGACGACCGGTTCCACCAGCTGGTCGGTGCGCACGGTGCCGAGTGGGGCCGTTTCGTTCCCAAGTTCGTGGAGCGGAGCCCCTCCCTGGCGCCATCCAAGGCCAGCGACCCCGACTCGGAGCGTTACCTTCTCTTTGCCTCCACCGCCGATCTGCTGACCGGGATGTCGCAGGACGAGCCGCTGGTACTCGTCCTCGATGACCTGCAGTGGGCGGACCCCGGCAGCCTGGCTCTCCTGCGCCACCTGATGTCAACCGATGATCAGCGCATGCGGGTACTGATCGCAGGCACATTCCGCAGCAGTGAGCTGTCGGTGACGCCGGCCCTGCGCGAGACGCTCGCGACGCTCTGGCGTCACCAAGGAGTGTCCCGGGTCGAGTTGGGCGGACTCGACGCCTCCTCGGTCGAGTCGCTGCTCGCCGCGGCGACCGGCCGATCGGTCGACGCCGAGGTCAGCGGGCTGGCCGAGATCGTGCACCGAGAGACGAGCGGCAACCCATTCTTCGTGACCGAGGTGCTCCGCCACCTGTTGGACACGGGGATCCTCGTCGAGGCTCAGGACGACGGTCCCGGTCCCGCGGCCCTCGATCGGATCGACCTACCCACCAGCGTTCGTGAGGTGGTGTCCGGACGGGTGGCGCGGCTCGGGGCGGACGCGGAGCGAGTGCTCTCGACCGCCGCGGTGGTCGGCAGGGTCTTCGACCTCGAGTTGCTCGCCGAAGCCACCCAGATGGCTCCCGAGCCTCTGCTCGACGTCCTCGACGCCGCCGAAAGTGCGTCCTTGGTGACCGGGGTCGACGGCCCGTCCGGGCGATTCGCCTTCAGCCATGCGCTGGTCCAGAGGACTCTCTACGACGGATTGGGGGCAACACGCCGCGCCTTCATCCACGAGCGGATCGCCCGTGCGCTCGAGGAACTGGCTGAAGCGCGGGGAGAGGAGCGGGTGGGCGAGCTGGCCCACCACTGGATGGCCGCACCCCGTCCGGCGAACCTGGCCAAGGCGCTCCGCTATTCGCACCAGGCGGGCACCGTTGCTCTCGAATCGTTGGCCCCCGGCGACGCGGCCAGGCATTTCGCCAGTGCGCTCGAGCTCTCTCAGCGAGGTGACCCGATCAACGCCCACGTGATGGTCGACTTGGCCATCGGCCTCGGCATCGCTCAGCGACAGGTCGGTGATCCCGCCTACCGTGACACCCTGCTCGGGGCGGCCCGGGATGCCGATCGTCTCGACGATGTGGGCCGGCTGGTCACCGCCTGCCTGGCCAACGACCGCGGCTTCTATAGCGCCGTCGGCTCCGCCGACACCGAGAAGATTGAAGCGCTCGAACTGGCTCTGGCCAAGGTCGAGGTTGACAACCCGGACCGGGCGCTGGTCCTCGCCACCCTGTGCTCCGAGCTCGCCCACGGAAGCTCGCTCGAGCAGCGACAGTCCCTCGCTGAGGAGGCCATCGCCATCGCCAAGCGGTCGGGAGACGACGCGGTGATGGTCCGGGTCCTCAATCACCTGCACGTCGCCCTCCAGGTCCCTTCCATGCTCGAGCGCACCGAGGCATGGGCCGCCGAGGGCCTCGAGCTGGCCCAGCGGGTCGGGGATCCCGTGCTTGTATTCTGGGCCGCCCAGTGGCGTGTGGAGTCGGCGGCTCGTCGAGGGGACATCGGCGAATTGGATCGATGCCTCGCCATCCACGGCGAGATGGCCGATGCCCTAGGTCAGCCCCTCTTCTCGTGGGGCCATACCTTCGTCCAGTCCCTGCGCGCCCAGATCGCGGGCGAAACCCAGGCGGCCGAGAAGTTCGCCGTGGAAGCACTCGAGATCGGTACCCAGGGTGGCCAGCCCGACGCCGCCCTCATCTTCGGTGGTCAGATGAACATCGTGGCCGGCCAGCTCGGGACACAGCACGAGCTGGTGCCGCTGATCGAGAAGATGGCAGACGAGACCCGGGATATTCCGCGCAGCTTCTTCTTGTCGCTACTGGCCAAGGCGTACGTTGAGGGAGACGAGTGCGCCCAGGCATCCGATTTGCTCGACGAGTTCGCCGGGATGGGCTATGAGCTACCGCTCGACCAACTATGGCTGACCGGCATGGTCGACTTCGCCGAGGCCACCATTGAGTGCAACGACACCAGGCATGCGGCCCGGCTGCTGGAGCAGCTCGAACCATGGTCCGGTCAGCTAGCGGCGACGGGCGGGTCGGCGCTGAGCCCAGTCAGTCACTACTTGGGAGGACTGGCCACCGTGCTCGGGGACTTCGACCGGGCGGAGAGCTACTTCGAGCAGTCCGCCGACATGTCCCGGCGGATGGGAGCAGTCTTCTTTGCAGCCCGGACCACACTGCTCTGGGGCAGGATGCTGGTGCTGCGGGGGTTGCCGGGCGACGTCGACCGGGGCCGCCGGCTGCTCACCGAGGCTCTCGAGGTGGCCAGATCCCGGTCGTACGGCGGGGTCGAGCGGCGAGCGACGGCGGCGTTGGCGGGGATCGCTGACGAGGGATAGACCGCCATCGAGGGAGAGTCCTCAGCTGTGCGAGCTGAGGACCAGGCTCCCGTTGCGGCATCCCGACGTGCGGTGACGCTCTGTCTGCAGGAGTTGAGGTATCTACAGGGGTTGTACGTAGCTGCCGATGCTTCTAGAGGCAGAAAGTGCAGGACCAATCATGTGCATGACATTCAAGCTCCCTGAGGCCAGGGACGGCACCGTCATTGCTGCTCGGAGCATGGAGTTTCCGGTGGGCATGCCGACCCAGCTGGCCGTTCTTCCGGCTGACTACGCCGGCACCAGCTCGGTTGGGGCGAGCGCCCGTCCCAAGACGTGGACGGCCAGTCACGGAGTCGTCGGCATGGGGGTCTTCGGCAGACCGAATTGGTTGATCGATGGCATCAACACGGCGGGTGTCAGTGCCCACCTGCTCTATATGCCCGGTGGCTACTGCACCTATCGCGCACCTCGCGGCGATGGGAGCGATGTCTCTCAGGTCGACCTGGCCGCGTATCTCCTCGGTACCTGCGCCTCCATCGACGAGGTCAAGGCGGCCGTCGCTGAGATCAACGTCATCGGTATCGACCCGGGGATGGGCTTCGTTCCGCCGGTCCATTGCCTGATCCACGACACCACCGGTTCGGTCGCCATCGAACTCCACCCTGAGGCGACCCGGGTGGTCGATAACCCCGTCAGTATTGCTACCAATGCTCCGTTCCTGGACTGGCACCTGATCAACCTTCGCAACTACCTGGGCATGTCGGCCGAGAACCCCCCGGCCGAGATGGTCGGGGGACTCCGCCTCTCGCCGCTGGGCCAAGGCGAGGGACTGCGGGGTGTGCCGGCCGACTACACGCCGACGGCGAGATTCGCTCGGCTGTTCAGCGTCCTTCGCCTGCTCGAACCGGCCTCGGACGCGGTAGCGGCTGAGCTCCTGGCCCTGCACGTGTGCAACGCCTTCGACATCCCGCAGGGCGCCATCAAGGAGAAGGTGGGAGGTTCCCTCGTTGCTGAAGTCACGGTCTGGGACTCCGTACTCAATCTGAGCACCCCACGGTACGCCTACCGGATGTTCGGGAACCCCGAGACCTACGTCGTCGACCTCGGATCGGTCGATTTCGAGAAGCCGGAGCGCCTCCAGGAGCTCCGAGCGGAGGGTACGTTCACACTGATCGAGGTGTAGGCGGTGGTCGGCCAATTCGACGGATCGACGTCAACGAGCGTCCGCAACGTGCATCGCTGAGTCCTGCAGCTTCCCGGCCAGGCCTCTACCGCCTGAGCGGTAGAGGGAGGTCCAAAGGACCAAGGCGTCAGGCCCGGAGCAAAAAACGGGCGGGGATCCTGCTCGAACGAACCTGGCAACCGACCCGAGTTATGCCCCCAAGCCACCGAGCTTAAACTGCGCCAGGTCCGCTGCCCAGGGCAGGGTGTGCACGGACCTGGCGGATTGACGATGCCCAATCGTTGTATCTGCAAACACCGGATGCCCGCTCACAATTCGGCGATCGCCAGCTCCTCTGCGAACTCCTCTGTGTCGACCGTCTCGGTTTCGGTGGCGACTCCCTCGGCGGGCGCATTGAGTCGGGGAAGGAGCAGGGCAAGAAGCATCCCAGCCACCATCACGCAACCGGCGATGACGAATGCAGCCCGATACCCGGCAGTGAGTGCCGCGTCGGGCGCGTGCTGATGTCCCAGCTCGTGACTGGCCACCACGCTCGACGCCACCGTGGCCATGATCGCCAGGCCCAGTGCCCCGCCGATCTGTCGGGTGGTGTTGATCAGACCCGAGGCGAGCCCCGCTTCGTGAACGGGAACGCCCGCCGTTGCCGACAAGGTCATCGGGATGAACGACAGCCCGAAGCCCAAACCGATCAGGATCTCCGGCCCGAGGACGTGCACCAGATACGCATCCCCGGCCTGGACACGGGACAGCCAGAGCAGTCCCACCGCGACCAGGCCGAGCCCGCCCATCAGCTGATTCCGGGCTCCGACGATGTGCACGATGCGGGAGGCGATCAGGGCGCCGGCCAAGGTGAGGAGGCCCACTGGCAAGAAGGCCAGGCCGGCGCGCAGCGGGCTGTAGCCGTCCACGTTCTGAAGGAACAGGGACAGGAAGAAGTAGGTGCCGAAGATGCCGGCCCCGACGGTGACGGCGATGCCATTGGCCACGGATAGGGAGCGACGCTTGAAGATCGACAGCGGAATCAGCGGGTCGGCGGCGAATCGCGACTCGGTGACGAAGAAGACGGCCAGTAGGGCGATGCCGATGGCCAGCGTCACCATGGTCTGAGCCGACCCCCAGGCGTGGACATCGGTGCTGACGATGCCGTAGACGAGCACCGCGAGTCCGGCGGTCACGGTTACCGCCCCGGTGAGGTCGAGGGTCTTGCGGCGGCCCCGCTCCTCGTTGCGGGGGAGGGCCACCCACGCCCCGGCCAGCAGCACGATACCGATGGGCACATTGACGAAGAGGACCCACCGCCAGTTGAGCAGGCTGGTGAGGATGCCCCCGATCAGCACACCGGCCGCCGCTCCACTGGCCGCCGTTGCCCCCCAAGCGCCGAGTGCCCGTCGACGATCATCAGGGTCGGCAAAGGTGGTGACCAGGATGCTCAGGGTCGCCGGGGCCAGAATCGCACCGCCGATCCCTTGGGCGGCCCGAGCGGTGATCAACCAGGCGCCGCTCTGGGCGAGCCCGCCGATCAGGCTGCAGACGGTGAAGACGGTGAGCCCGATGATGAAGATGCGGCGGCGGCCGAAGAGGTCAGCTGCTCGCCCACCCAGCATCAAGAATCCGGCAAAGGTGAGGGTGTAGGCGTTCACCACCCACTGCTCCCCGGCCACCGAAAGCCCGAGGCTGGCCCGCATCTGGGGAAGGGCCACGTTGACGATGGCCACGTCGAGCACCACCATGAACTGGGCGGCACAGCAGATGGCCAGGACGGCCCATGTCGGTATGGACCGGATCCGTGTGGTGATTGCGTCCATCGGGCAGCTCCTTCGCCGTCGCCCGATATCTCTTAACATTAAGATATTGGACCTTGAGAGTTTCGTCAAGTCTTTTAACGTTGAGGAAAGTACGATCTATTCCGTGGAATCCGACCCAGCCCGCGACGAGACCGACGAGATCGTCGAGTTCTGGCACAAGGAGAACCCTGACCTCGACGTCACCGCCAAGACCCTGGCCATTCGGCTCCGCCGGGCGTCGCAGCATTTCGAACGAGCGGTTCGCACCAACCTGGCCGCAAACGGGGTCGACGAGTACTGGGAGATCGAGGTCCTGATGTCGCTGTTGAGGGCCCCTGATCACCGGAGGAGGGCGGGCGAGCTGCAACGGGAGAGCGGGGTCACCTCCGGCGCCATCACCAATCGGATGGGACGCTTGGAACGTCGGGGTTGGGTGACGCGAGAGGTCGATCCGGATGATCGACGACAGGTGCTCGTCTCGTTGACCGAGGAGGGTCTGAAACAGGCCCATCACGTGATCGCCACCAAGAACGAATCCGAGAAGCACCTCTTCTCCAACCTGGACCGTGCATTCCTGGAGCGGCTGACCACCGATCTCCGTACCCTCCTGGCCTCGATGGAGTCGCCGGTGTCGCACGAGAGCGATTCAGCCAGTGCTCTGGTCATCGAGGAGGGTCAAACGAGCCAACCCAACTGACCCCTCCGGCCGGCATCAGTGCCTCCTGCAATGGCATTGGTGAGCCACCATCGGCCAGCATGAAGGGATGGGAGACCTCGGCAAGGACACGGCGCTGGAGAAGCTCGGAGACGGGCGCTATCGGGCCACATTGCACCGGGACTGGGAGATCTGGGGACCGATGGGTGGCTACGTCGCCGCCTGCGCTCTTCGTGCCGCGGGCGAAGCGAGCGGCCAACCCGTGCCGGCTTCGTTCTCCTGCCACTACCTCGGAGTGGCGCGTTCGAGCCGATCGACATCACGGTCGAGGCCCGACGAGAGGGGCGGGCGGCAACCTCCCAACGAGTCGAAGTCATCCAGCACGGACGGAGGATCCTCGATGCCATGGTGTGGAGCACCTCCGAGGGTCCGGGCCTCGAGCACGACGAGACGGTCCCGCCCGAGGTTCCGAGGCCAGACGATCTCTCCGGGCATCCTTCTGACGCGGTTCGGCCCTACCCATTCTGGGGCAACCTCGAATCACGGATCATTCACTCCGAACCGGTCTGGCCGCCAGCCGAACCCCGCCCTGCGGTATGGCAGGAATGGCTGCGATTCATCCCCACGGCAACGTTCGCCGACCCTTGGGTTGACGCGGCTCGGCTTCTCATCCTGGTCGACCTACCGAGCTGGCCGTCAGCGCACCGACCCCATGCCTGGCGGCAACATGGATTCATCGCCCCCACGCTGGACCTCAATGTTGCCTTCCACCAACCCGCTTCTGGCGACGATTGGTTGCTCTGTGACGGATCGGCACCGCTCTCCACCCGCGGGCTCTTCGGCTGGACCGCCCGCGTCTGGTCCACCGAAGCGAACCTGCTGGCTTCCGGCGGTGGTCAGTGCTTGTACCGGGAATTGCCGCCCGACACGACGTCGGAGCAGTAACTCGGCGAGCTGATCAATACAGCGCCCTCAGCCTGCGTCGCTGAGACCTGGGGTCAAGCCAATCCGAGGAGCTCGGCTCCATTCCGCCAGAAGAACCGCTCACGGGTCTGTTCATCGAACGTTGATACAGCATCACCAAACAGCTCAAACGGCCGCCTACCCCCTTCGGGATGGGGATAGTCGGTCGAGAACATGAACAGCTCCGGCCCACATTGCTCGAGCAACCACGCAGTGTCCTCGAACGCGAACGGCGTGAAACGTACCTGTCGACGGAGATACTCCGACGGGAGTAGTGGAAGTGCCTTCAATGCCGGCTCGAACTTCGAAAATGAACGGTGGGCGTAGTCGACGTTTCGCAGCATTCCCGGCACCCACGTCGCGCCCAGCTCGATCGCCGCCCCCCGTAATGTCGGGTGGCGTTCAAAGACGCCATCGAGGGCCAGGCAGGCCAGGAACCGCTCGGGGGAGTGGTGCACCACTGGGAAATCCTTGGAGCGGAGGTTCTCGCCCCCTCCCAGCCAGTCGAGAGGTCGGGGAAGGCCGTTGTTGTGAAAAGCCCTCGGCAGTAGTTTCCCTCCCCCGACATGGAGGACGAATGGCACGCCTGCCTCGGCCAGACGAGCCCACACCGGGTCGAGATCCGTATGCGCAGGGGAGAAGTCACCGGGCGCCTCCGAGGGGAGCCACACCGCGGCCACGCCCTCGTTGATCGCCTCCTCGAGGGCCAGAACTGCACGCTCGGGATCGGTGAGGGGCAGAAATCCAACAGCCTTGAGGCGCGGATCCGGTGCACAAAATGCCGCCATGGCCCGGTTGAGTGCCTGGGTACCTCCGTAGAGGATGTCGAGATTCTTGCTCCGGGCGAACTGAACCAGCGCGAAGGTGGGGAAGACCAACTGTGCGGTGATCTCCGAGGGCATCGAGCACCCGCGAGCGGACCTGGCTGTCGAGTGCGCCCGGTGCCATCCAACCCTTGGGCCCGGAGAGCACGTCTGGTCCGATGCTCTGATGACGCTGTTCTTCCCACAACGTCGGAAGCTTCGACATCAACTCGGCGGCTTTTGCACCCGCACCATCGAGAACGAGCGGCAAGAGCTGATCTCGGACCTGAGGATCAGCGAAAGAGCCCAGCCAGTCCGCAGTTTCCATCAAGTGACTGTCGGCGTCGAAGATCGCTGTGGTCACGATGTCACCCCCAAGCGTTGAGACATTGGCGCTCCAGCCAGCGTAGACCCACGGTGGGGATCAACCACTACGAAATCCGGGACACCGACGCTGCCAACTCCGTGCACGACACCGGGCGTTCCAACGTCCGGTGACAATGCTGGCGGGCGGGCACAGACTCGATGGCATTCGTCTGCTCGCCATATCTTGCAATGCAAGGTACCTCGGGCTATCTTGTGGTGCATGGGTAATGCCGAGGGCCGACGCAGCCAGTTGCTTCGGGGCGTTCTCGACCTCTGCCTACTCGCCGTGATGGGTGAAGGACCGGCCTACGGCTACGAGATGACCAAGCGCCTGCGGGCACGCGGGCTTGTCCATCGTCGGGGAAGGTTCGATCTATCCACTCCTCGGTCGGTTGGAGCGCGACGGCCTGGTGGAGACCCGACGGGAAGCCAGTAATGGGGGCCCACCGCGGAAGTACTACAGCCTCTCGCCCGACGGTCAGCGAGCACTGGAGACGGGAATAGAGGAGTGGAAGGCGGCACGTGACGCCGTCGATGGCGCCCTTGATTTGGTGAAAGTAAAGGTGACATCGTGATTGAGTTCATCCAGGAGTGTCGTCAAGAGTGGAAGCGGCTTGGCGTTCCAGATCCCATCGCCAACGAGATGGCGGCCGACCTGACAGCCGACATTGAGGAAGCGGAGTCCGAAGGAGGGTCCGCCGAGGACGTGCTCGGGACCAGCCTCTTCGACCCCCGTCGTTTCGCAGCGGCGTGGGCGGGCGCCCGAGGTGTGACGGCTCCCGCCGATGCAATTGATCCATTCGCTCCCCTCGTAAAGGAACGTCGCCCGTGGTACCGACCGGCCATGGTCATCGCGCTGGCAGTGATCGGGTTCATGGTGACGCTGGCCGCTGCCACCCTGGTCGTCGGTCGCCACGGTTCGGCGGTGGCCGCCACCACCCACCGGATCTTGTCCGGTCCGGGACCGACCCGGATCTTCGGACCGGGCTCGGCCATGCCCCCATTCCGGACGGTCATTCAAGGGCCCGGTTTCGCCGTACCGAACACAGGGCCAGTCGCCGTCGTGGGGTTTGCCCTCCTGCTGGTCGGCCTCGTGATCCTGGGTGTCGCTGTCCTGTGCTGGTCCCCCTGGTCTCGCCGCCCGTCCAAGCGACGACTCGGGTGACCTGCCCCACCACGCCGCAGAGAGGGATTGAGTCGATGGCGACAAAGCCGTGTTACGACCGCGCCGAAACGGGGCTGCAACTAAGGAGGTGTGATGACTGCGACCATCGTCGAGGACGTGGTTTCTTCCCCAGAGGGTGAGGGCCACTGGGCCGTCGAGACCCACGGGCTGACCAAGCGGTTCAAGGACAACGTCGCTGTCGACGCCGTTGAGCTCCTGGTGCCTCGGGGGTGCGCCTTTGGCTATCTGGGACCCAATGGTGCCGGCAAGACGACCCTCATCCGGGTGCTCCTGGGCCTGACCCATGCCGATGCCGGGACGATGTCCCTCCTTGGCTACCGCGTCCCCCAGCACCGCGATCGGGCCCTGGCCCGGATTGGTGCCATCGTCGACGAGCCCCGATTCCATGGCCACCTCACCGGCAGGCAGAACCTCAAGATCCTGGCCGCTGCCCGCGAGCCGGCGGCCCGCGCCCGAATCGAAGCGTCCCTTGAGCGTGTGGGTATGGCCCAGCGAGCCGACGACAGGGTGTCCAAGTACTCCATGGGCATGCGCCAGCGCCTTGGGGTCGCCGCCTGCCTGCTCGGGGATCCCCAGCTGCTCATCCTCGACGAGCCGATGAACGGGCTCGATCCTGCCGGCATGCTCGACATGCGAGAGATGATCCAGTCACTGGTGGCCGAAGGTCGGACCGTGGTCCTGTCGTCCCACCTGCTCGACGAAGTCGAGCGGACCTGCGACGCAGTGGCCATCGTCGACCACGGCAAGGTCATCCGGCAAGGGCCGATCGCCGACCTGTTGGCTGGTTCCGCGTTCGAACTGCAGGTCGAATGCTCCACACCCGGACGAGCGAGTGCCCTCCTGGCCGGTACGCCGTGGGAAGCGGGCATCGACGTCGGCCCGGACGGCCTGCGAGTCGATCTGGCGGCAGGAACCGAACGTGAGGTCGTTGCCGAGGTCAATCGTCTCCTCGTCGAGGGCGGCATATCCGTCTACCGCCTCCAGGAGATCCACGCCTCGCTCGAGTCCTGGTTCCTCGAGGTCACCAGCCGATTGGGGGAATCGCAATGACCGCCTCGGCCGTGACCGCCACCGCACCGCCGGATCCTTTGTCGCCGGCGTCCGATGGGGCGGCTCAAGACCACCGGGGTTCGTGGGTGCCCAACCGCGCCATGATCGCCACGCGGATCATGGAACTGCGGAAACGCCGGGGCCTGATGATCGCCCTGGTCTTCGTGAACATCGGCATCCCCACCGTGTTCCTCGTCGTCCGCCTGCTGGCCCACGCCTTTGCTCCCCACTCCTACGGGCCGGCCGGTGGCTACGACATCTTCTCCAACCTGGTCGCCGGAGTGATGTTCATCTTCGGCTTCATCGTGGCCGCCACCCTCGGCTGCACCGCCGGATCGGTCGATCTGAGCGAGGGCATGTTCCGACACCTGGTGGTGACCGGCCGTTCGCGGCTGGCCCTCTACCTGGCCCGCATCCCGGCCGGTCTGGCCATCATCGTGCCCCTGGTGGCGGTCGGCTTCACCATCGTGTGCGCGGTATGCGTGTTCGCGGCGCCGACCCAGCTGAGCTACCAGGGCGTCACGGTGCCGCCCGGGCTCTCCCACTCGGCCTTCGATGCGTGGGCCGGCAACCACGCCGACGAGGTGATCTGCGACTTCAGTTACGCCGGATCGATGACGGCCGTCGTCCCCTGTGGCAACGGACCCGGCATCGGTCCGGGTTCCGCAACGCATATCCGGGGGGCACCGGGCGGAGCCGTCCCCCAGCCCACCCCACCGGCGACCAACCGGGCCCAGGCCATCAAGATGGCCGACCAGGACTACGCGGACTACTCGCGCCACTTCCTCTCGCCGCCGATCTCGCTGATGGTGAAGGCGGGGTTGTGGATCGAGCTGTATGCGGCCATCGGGTTTTTGGTCGGACTGGGTCTGGCCTCGCTCATGGGGCAGCGCACCGTCCCGGTGATCCTGCTGATCGTGCTCGAGATCGTGCTGACGCCCCTGCTCTCGCAGGCGAACATCCCCCACCTGATCAACCTGCAGCGGGGCCTGGTGGGTCTGGCCACCGCCCGACTCGAACCGAGCAACCTCCCGTCAGTCTTCGGCGGAGTGCATAACGGACAAGTCGCAGTGGGAACGGTGACCGAGTCCGCCACCGTGGCGATCTGTGTCATCGTGGGATGGATCGTCGTGTGGACAGTCCTCGGCGCGTGGCGGATGGTCACCCGCGACGCCTAGGCACGGTGTGGTTGCGTCCTCCGAAACGTGGGAGCAGTGGAGGCTGGCCCGGATGCGATCAGGCCGGATACGACTAAAACGTGTGATTCACGACCTTGGTTACCAGGCCGGGGAGCTTGGCCTCGATCTTGCCGGCCTGGGTCGAGGTCAGTTGGTGATCGGTCACTGCCTGGTTGAGCCGGCTGTCCGCCGCGCCGACCACCGCATTGACGACAGTTTGCGGGCTCACGTTGTGCTGGGTTGCCACTCCGGCCACAGAGTTGCCTGCCTTGAGGTCGGCCCGAAGGGCTTGGGGAGTGACGCCTATCGTCTTGGCGCTCAGATCCAGGCCGGCCTTGCGAAGCTCCTTGCGGTGCGCCCGCAACCAGGCCCTGCCCTGACCCGTGCCGGTGTGGGCCGCGGTTGAGGCTGGCGCGGTGGCGGCGTAGGCGGTACCGGCGGTGGCTACACCACCGAGGAGCGCTCCTCCGATGACGACTGGGGCGATGATCTTCTTGAGCACGCTGACTCCTTCTCAACAGGGGATACTTCTGATCATTCCCATGGTCCCAACCGAGAGTAACTCCCGGGTTAGGAAGGTGTAAGGGTTCTGTGAAGGGCTGGGCTCCGCTGGTCCGGTGAGCGAGGCCCTGCCCCGGGTTGAGCAATCCAAATGCAACCCTGGTGGCGTCTGCGGGCAGGAGGGAGTTGCTCACCCGCCACCAAGGGCACACGGCCCGGGCCGGCTGCCCACGTGCCGCAACCGTGCGACCCGTGGGCAACCGCTGGGTCAGCCGATCCCCACCACCGGGCTGTTGAGCTTCAGTCCTCCCGCCGAGCCCACGAACTGGGCGTCACCGAAGGTGAAGATTCCACCATCGGCCGCGGCCAGTTGATACCCGCCGTTGTCCGGCGTGATCTGGCCCCCGACCACCGGCTGGTTGAGGTGGACGCCGCCCATGGAACCGAAGAAGTTGGCATCCCCGTAGGTGAACACGCCCCCGTCGGCTGCGAACAGGTCATAGCCGCCTCCGGTGGAGGTGGCCGCCCCGCCCACGATGGCTGCGTTCAAGTGGCTCCCGCCGTGTGAGCCCTGGAACGTGGCGTCCCCGTAGGTGAACACCCCCCCGTCGGCTGCGAACAGGAAGTAGCCGCCCCCGGTCGGGGTGGCGGACATCCCCACGATGGGCTGGTTGAGATGGGTGCCCCCGGCCGAGCCGTGGAAGGTGGCGTCACCAAAGCTGAAGACCCCACCGTCCGCTGCCACCAGCCAGTACCCTCGTCCATCCGGCGTCGGCGCCATCCCTACAATGGGCTGGTTGAGGTGCATCCCACCCGTCGAGCCGTAGAAGTCCGACGTCCCATAGCTGAAGACCCCACCGTCGGCTGCCACCAGCCAGTACCCGGGTCCGACCGGGTTGGAGGCGGCGCCCACCACTGGCTGCGTGAGGTGGGTGCCTCCCTGCGACCCATAGAAGCCGAAGGCTCCGTAGGTGAACACACCGCCATCTGAGGCGGCCAGGCGATAGCCACCGAGGTTGGCTCCGAGCTGGCCGGCCGGGTCCGGGTCAGAGACTCGGACCACCTCGCCGCTGATACCCGGAGCGGGGCCGACGGCCGGGATGACGCCGAAGTTGGAGGCGTAGACCGACCCATCCGGGGCCACGGTGATGCCGAGGGGGAACTCGAGCCCGGCGCTGGCCAGGGTGGTCTGGCTGCCGTCGGCATTGATCCTGATGATCGCACCTGGAGCAGGCAGGCCCGATCCTTGGGTCGCCGGGTCGAGGATGCCGGCGGTGTCGATCTCCATGACCAGCAGTCGGCCGGCCTGGTCGAAGGCAATGCTCCCGATCATGGTCAGCCCGCTGGCATAGACGGTCGGCGCCTGACCGGGCACGACGCGGTACACGTTGACGTCTCCGACGTCGTTGCCGGTGCCCGGGCCTCCGACGCCGCCCAGCTCACCGACGTAGAGGGCACCATCGGGCCCGACGGCCAGCGAGGTCGGGACCGGCTGGGCCATCACCGGTCCGCCGCTCGTGGGCTCGGAGATGAGGGGGAGCACCGCCAGCGTCGAGATCTGGCCGGCCGCGTTGACGAAGAGCACGTCATTGGCCGCCGCGTCGGCCACGGCGAACCCGCCGTTGTAGGCGACTACGTCGTAGGGATCGCTGTCGATGGACGGATCTCCGGGGCCGCCTCCCGCCCCTTGGTCGGGATTGTTGGCCGCCTCGTAGGGACCGAAGCTGGCCACCGAGGTGGCCGTCCCGCCGCTGAGAGGGGCGCTGACCAGGTCTCCGAGGAGGGCCCCAGCCGAGCCATAGGTCTGCTGGCCTGTCGTCGGATCGATGTTCTGGTTCTGGATGACTCCGTAGATCTTGCCGTTGACCACCTGCACTCCGGCCACGCCGCCGCTCGATGACCCGCCCGGAGGACTCCCAACCGAAGGTAGCCCGGTGACCACGTGGGTCACCGACCCCTGTGGCGTGATTCGGTCGATGGTGCCCGAGTTGTCGGCGCAGGCGGCTTCGGTCCCGGTCACGCAGCCGGCGCCGATCACACCATCCCCAGCCTCGGCCACGTAGATGTTCCCATCCGGTCCGATGGTCAGTTTGTGGGGCTGATTGAGGCCCGACGCCACCACCTGCAGGCCTGCCGTCTTCGGGGTCACTGCATGAGGAGAGCTCCCGGAGCCGCCTCGCCATTGATGGCCCGAGAAGAGCCCCACTCCGGGGGCGGCGGCCGGTGCCGCTCCGGCGCTAGCCGATCCAACCAGTATCGCCGCCATGACTGCGACAGCGCATGCACCAACGCGCCAGATTCGAGATCCACTCAACATGAACGTCCTCCCATTTCGCCGTGAGGTGATTGTCCGCCCATACCTATAACAGATAACCGCAGCGATGGCGACCGCTGGCTGCCGGAGGTGTCATCCACATCACCCGACCAGCCCGGCGTTCCTGGGTGAGTCCACCGATCCCCCGCAGTTCGTCGTACTCGTGAACGATCGATTCTTCATTGGGGGCCTGTGTCATGGCTCGGCAACTCGGGCGACTCGTCCCACTGCGTTGGAGAATGCCCACCATCCCAGGGCGACATACCACGACATGATTTCGACGACGAGGATACGTTCGGTCAGGCCCGCTATTCCGTGCCTGATTGCCGGAGTCAGGGTGGCGAAGAAGAGGACGGCGAGGACCAGCGTCAACGGACCGGCAACCACCAGCCATTCCCCGAACCGATGCCATGGCGGGTTTCGCCGCAGGAGGCGCCCGGCAACCGGAATCCCGACCATCGAGGTCAGGGCCAGGGCGAAGCCCACGGAGTGCATGAGTTCATATCGCAGGGTGAAGATTCCGTCCATTATCGAGCCGAGCGCAGGCAGGGCCAGGAGAACAAACAGCATCCGGGGACGGTGGGCCCCTTTCGGCTGGCTCCCCACAATCCCGAACACGCCGATGAGTGTCAGGATCCCGCTGATCTCGAAGATCGAGTTCATGAACGGCGCGGTGGGACCTACTCCCAGGCGGCTGATCTGCTGGGTGATCGCTGAGTAGGGTGCGATCCGCGCGCCGCGGACCGTGTAGAACCCCGGACTCAACCAGCCCAGGACAAGCCATGCCACGGTGAAAAAGATCGGACCGATCACCGCACCCAGCGCTAGCCACGGCTGTCGAAGTCGGACCAGCGCTCGGATTGCAGACGGCGATGGAGCCCGTGGGCCTCCACGCCAATTCAGGTCCGGGGATGGAGGGCAGCCAACCAACTCCGATCGGAGGCTGGTGTCGTCCAGCGAATACGTACGAGTTGATCCGGGTTCGAGACGGGTCATGAAGCTTCCAAAAGGCAGAGCGTGCAGGGTGGCGGAGGTGACGTGGCCGTGCTGAGGTCGAAGGCTCTCCTCTGCGGGAGGCGGCTGTGCCGCCCTGCTTCGCCGGCCAACCCTGCCCCGGCACGGTCACTCCGAACTTCGGTCTACCACTGGCATGCTGTCGACTTGGTTAAGAGAAGCTTGCACTTTGATGACCTTCTCTTGACGGAAGATCTAGCCCTTGGTCTTCCCGCGGTGTCAGCCGTGGAATCCACCAAACAGCGAGAGGAAACTCGAGGCAGCGCCCCCGGTACTGACCTGACGTCGAGTGATCCGGATTTCCAGATCGTTGTTGGCGCACCGGATGACATTTTCGACACCTACACCTGAGGGTCGCCTGGTCGGGGGCCGTGGATGGCGTTGCAACGCGCACCTCGGTCACTGGCCCGGGAGTACCGCCGGGAATGCGGGTGTGGTCGGCCGGGTTGCACCACGGGAGCCGGTGAGGCAGCAGGCCGGGCCACGCAGGTTCGGTCGCGGTTCAGTTCCATGAATCATTCCCATGAATCATTCCTGACAATCGGGTTTTCGTAACCCGTTCCTGACCATCGGGAGGTCCACCATGAGCGAGACAACCGCGGCGGAGCAGGCGCCCCTCTCCGCGCACGAGCCCGATCCACGCCGGTGGTCGATCCTGGCGGTGGTGGTCATCGCCCAACTCATGGTGGTGCTCGACGCCTCCATCGTGACCATCGCCCTTCCTCCGCTCAGCGGTCCCTGCACATCTCGGTGGCCAACCGGCAATGGGTGATCACCGCCTACACCCTCGCCTTCGGCGGGCTGCTCCTCCTGGGTGGCCGGATCGCCGACTACGGGGGTCGCAAGCGAATGTTCATGGTCGGTCTCATCGGCTTCGCCGGTGCCTCGGCCCTCGGAGGCCTGGCCAACGACCAGGCCACGCTGTTTGCCGCCCGGGCCCTGCAGGGAGGCATGGCCGCCCTCATGGCTCCAGCCGCCCTGTCCATCCTCACCATCACCTTCCAATCCGACCCCTCCGAACGAGCCAAGGCGTTCGGCGCCTACGGAGCCGTCTCGGGAGCCGGAGGGGCCATCGGCGTCCTGGCCGGTGGAATCCTGACGGAGTACGCCTCGTGGCGTTGGTGCCTGCTGGTGAACGTGCCCATCGCCATCGCTGCCGCATTCGCCGCCTCCCGGGTGGTGCATGAGAGCCGTGCCAGCGGCACCACCAACTACGACCTGCCCGGGGCCCTGTTGTCGACCGCCGGCCTGGTCAGCCTGGTGTACGGCTTCACCAAGGCGGAGTCCGACGGCTGGGGATCCGGGTCCACCGTCATGTTCCTCTCGATCGCCGTGGTGCTCCTGGCTGCATTCGTGATCGTCGAGTCCCGCTCGAGGAATCCGTTGCTGCCGCTCCGGGTGGTGGCCGAGCGCAACCGCGGCGGAGCCTTTCTGGCCACGCTCCTCACCGGTGCCGGGCTCTTCGCCATGTTCGTGTTCCTCAGCTACTACATGCAAGAGGTGCTCCACTACTCGGCCCTGCGGGCCGGCATCGCCTTCCTGCCTTTCGCCGTCGGGTTGGTGGTGGCGGCCGGGTTGTCCACCGCCCTGGTGCCCCGTGTCGGGCCGCGGATGCCCATGACCCTGGGCCTTCTCATCGGGGCCGGGGGGCTCGGGTGGCTGACACAGATCGGCGTGGACACATCCTTCTGGACCCATGTGCTGCCCCCCGAGTTGCTCATGAGCTTCGGGCTGGGTCTTGCCTTCCCGGCGTTGAGCAGCACCGCCCTCATCAAGGTGGCAGACCGCGACTCGGGGGTGGCGAGCGCTTTGGTCAACACCACCCAACAGGTGGGCGGTTCGCTGGGCACCGCCCTGTTGAACACGGTCGCCGCGTCGGCTACCGCCGGCTTCATCGTGGCCCACGGGCGGGGCTCGGTTGCTGCCGGCACCGTGCACGGGTTCGCGGTGGCCTTCGCCATCGGCGCCGGGTTCCTGGCCCTGGCCGCCATCGTGAGTGCGGTGTTCGTCACCGCCCACGGCGACGACCTCCCGACTCCGGACCGCGGTGCCAAGCACTGTGGCGGATCCAGCGGTCGCCTGACCCGCCACTTTCCTCGATCTCGATTTCCCGCACTGAGCTGGCAACAGGTGATCCCCGGAGATTCCTTTTGGGGACTCGGCTCCGGAATGGATCAGCCAGGGAGTGGAGATGCGAAGGTGGCAATGCCGACGATCGAAGCGTTCAGTGGTTTTCCGCCCATAGAACCCTCGAAGGGAGCGGTACCGAACGAGAAGACCCCGCCGTCCGCGGCCGCCAGCCAGTAGCCCTTGCCGTCCGGCGTGGATGCGATCCCGACCACCGGCGAGTTCAATGGCGTCCCACCCATCGAGCCGTCGTAGGAGGCATCGCCGAAGGCGAAGACCCCGCCGTCCGCGGCCGCCAGCCAGTAGCCCCTGCCGTCCGGCGTGGCGGCGATCCCGACGATCGAAGAATTCAATCGCGTCCCACCCATCGACCCGTAGAACGGCCCATCACCGAAGGCGAAGACCCCGCCGTCCGCGGCCGCCAGCCAGTAGCCCTTGCCGTCCGGCGTGGCTGCGATCCCCACCACTGATGCATTGAGTGAATGGGCGGTGGCTCCACCTACTGGAATGGCGTCACCGCACCCCATCACCGCACCATTCGAGCTGGCCACGAAGAATCCGCCTCCGGTAGGTGACGAAGCCATCCCGGTCCACACCCCCGTCGCTCCGTTGGTGCTCGTGCATCCAGTCTGCAGGGGTTGGGCAGCGTGGCCGAACGCCGTTGCAGACCGGTACGCGTTGAGAATCCAGTAGCCGTTCCCGTTCGGTGTCGATGCGATGGCGTCACACCCGAGGGTCCCATTGAGAGTGCTCGGGGACTGGGGAGAAAAATCGCATGGTCCCGGAGGCGTTGCGCCAGAGCCAAAGAACGGGGCGCCAAAGGAGAACACGCCCCCGTCGGCACCGGCCAGCCAATAGCCGGGTGCCGGCCGATCTGTGCTGGCATTGGCCGGCGGCGCGCCTAGCAAGAAGGTCCCCGCGCAGACAAAAGCCAGTAAGGCCAGAGTTCGGCGGACGGCGGCCATGGCAACCTCCTCAACTCGTCTCGGAGGGCGAACCTAGCAAACCGAGTGCGGCGAGGCTCCCCTGTTCGGTCGTCAAGGCTTCGACGTCCTGTGTCGAGAACGTCAGATCAGACCAGCCTCAGGCGATCAGGGTGTTTCGACCCGGATGGTCGATTCGCTCCAGAACGCACGCAATCGGCGAATCAGACCGTCGTCGGCGAAGAGCGCCTGATCGATGATCTCGACCACTCCGATCCGGTCATCGTGGGCGATGCGGAGCTCAAAAGCCCAGGCGGCCTCAAGTCCGCAAACCAAGGGTCGCTGAAGCATGTGAACGGTGCGCTCAGCCCCGTTCCCCTGGCCATCGTGAATCTGGTCCCAGAAGGCAGCAAGACCATCACCGCCCGTTTGGGGTGGCGACCCGACCGGATCCTCGAGTTCACCGTCCTCAGTGAACAGCGAGAGCCAGCCGTATCTGTCACCGGAATTGAAAGTCGCCTGATAGCGCTCGATGGTGGCACGAATGAGACCGTCGGCGTCAGAAATCGGTGATCTGATCATCCGTGATCCGCACGCCGGGGCGGGGTCGTATCGCGGTTCGGAGGATCGGGCGGAGCGTTCATCGGCCCCGTCGGCTTCCAGCCGCTCTCGGCGATGGCATCCAGGACCTGCTGCATGTTGAAGACGTCGTACTCGTAATCGAACTGACCGTCGTTTGCATAGCGCAGAACGGAGATGCCGGCGACGCGGTAGGGCGACCCATCTGCTCGCGTCCCGGGCAGCTGATTCCACCACATGCTGACGACCCGGTCGCCGTCCGCCATCGTCCACTCCTCGGGAAAGCGCCAGTCGTCGAGGCCCATCATGCTGTCCACCATGAACTGCTTGATCGCGGGGAGACCCTCGAACCGGCCCCAAGCCGAGTCTATGTAGACGGCGTTCTCGGTGAAGTAGGAAGCGAGCGCCGACCAAGGAAGCTCGCCCCTCTCGATCCGGTCACGCGTGGCCACCATTTGCCGGTACGTTGCCAGCGCTTCCGCTGTTCTGTCGGTCACGAACCAAGGCTAGCTTTCCCGACCGGGTGCGCCTTCGGACGCTGGCCAGGGCCGCGGGACCTCGAGCCCTCTGGGTGTCGAGATCGCCATCCTCCGGCCAGCAAGGGCGAAGAGGCGGAGCACCACAGGTTGCCGGCACCCCCAAGATGACGACTAGTTGATCGTGCGCTCCCGGCCCGCCCAGTAGGGGGCGCGCAGCTCACGCTTCAGCACCTTCATCGCGCCCGAGAGCGGGAGGGGCTCGGAGCGGAACTCGATTGTCTTCGGCACTTTGTATCCAGCGATCCACTCGCGGGCGTGGACGGTGAGCTCCTGCTCGGTGACCACCTGGCCGGTGCGGAGGACGACGACGGCATGGACCGCCTCGCCCCATTGCTCGTGTGGAATTCCGATGACCGCTACCTGCTGGACGGCAGGATGGCTGGCCAGGGCGTTCTCCACTTCGGTCGAGTACACGTTCTCACCGCCGGTGACGATCATGTCCTTGACCCGGTCCACAAGGTAGAGGTAGCCGTTCGCATCGAGGTAGCCGGCGTCCCCCGTGTGGTACCAGTCGTCGCGGAACGCTGTTGCCGTCGCCTCTGGCTGGTTCCAGTACTCAACCATCAGGTTGGCTCCTCGCACACAGACCTCGCCGGTCTCCCCGGCCGGCTGGGTTTGCCCCAGGGGGTCCTGGATCGAGAGCTCCACTCCCGTCACCGGGAGGCCAGCGGACCGCAGGTACGTTTCCCCTTGGCGGTGATCTTCCGGGCCGAGCATGGTCACTATTGCGCACGCCTCGGTCATTCCGTATCCCTGCCAGATGTTCATGTCCGGGTACATGCCGAGCAGTGTGTCGAGTAGCGCCTTCGGCATGGGCGAGGCCCCGTAGACCAGGTCGTCGAGGCTGGCGAGGCGATCGGGACGGAAGTCGGGATCGGCCATGATGAGGCCGATCATCGTCGGCACCATCGTCGTGACGGTGGGCCGGTACGCTTCGGTGGCCTCCATGACCGCCTTGGGCTCGAACATCGGCAGGATCAGGCTGTGCGCACCGATCGCAGGTCCCCCGACCACTGCATAGATGGACGCGGCATGGAACATCGGCGTTTGCAACAGGTTCACTGTGTCGCGGCCAAGCCTGATGGTCATCATGACGTGATAGGCGTTCACGATCTCGGCCCGCTGGTCATGCACCACACCTTTGGGCATTCCGGTGGTTCCACCGGTGTACATGAGGACCGCCGGGTCGGTCTCCTCCCCCTCGTTCGGTATCACCGGTCTACCGGTGGCCAACAGCTCATCGAAAGTTGTCGAGTGGGGGACGTCGCCCTCGCCGATGAGGACTACGTGCTCGAGCCCGGCCTCGTCCCTGACGGCGTCGATCACCGGGGCGAATATCGAGTCTACGAAGCAGGTCCGCGTCCCCGAGTCGCGCAGGACGTGGACGAGCTCCTTCGGTGCGAAGCGGAGATTGAGGGGGTTGACAAGACCGCCCCCGAGGAACCCGGCATGATAGAGCTCCAGGTACTCTGGCGAGTTGAGAGCCATGACGGCGAACCGGTCGGTACGCTCGAGGCCCAGGCCCTGCAGGCCGCCGATCAGACGGCTGACCCGGTCGAGGTGTTCGGCATAGGTGGTGGAGAACCCGGTGGTCACGTTGGTGGCGCAGGGCCTGTCCGCATTGCGCGAGACAGCTGGCAGGAGCAACCGGTGGTAGACGAATTCCTTCATGTGATCGACCCGAGCCCGTCGGAAGTCGAGACATTGGGTGCGGCGATTGTCATGTGGCCCTTTCCGCGGTTTGGCGGCCCACCGTAGGCGAACGGTGGAGCCGTCGCTGCCCGGATGAGCTCCATCTCACGCGATGACCGTGTTCGGATCACTGCTCGGTGAGAAGGCATTTCCCTCACGCACTCACGGGCTTACCGCCTCCGGCTCACCAGCGGCAGAATCACACGTCCAACGCACCAGACAAGCTCGGGTCGCATAGCAGCGGCATGCTGCGCCACGCCTCCAAGCCCTTCCACATCACCAACGACCGACGCCACCAAGCACGTCGATTCGACTCTACGTAGCCGACCTGGGCCTTCGCATCATGACCCTCGATGGCATCATGCTGCGCCACCTCACGCTGGACACGTCGAGGACCTGTCAGCCCAGTGGGCTCCCTCGCCGAAAGCCTCGAGCGACAAGACGGTCCGCCGAAAGCTGCACGGATCCGCGGTTGGATCTGGTGCCGATCAAGCGCTCGGTGGGGCACGGCCATCGCCTTCGCCGCTCATGCGTCCGTCGGGTCCCTCAATGTCCACCATGGTGGTGCGCAACGCAATTCCAAGTTGCAATCTCGACCAATTCGTCCTAGCCATTCAAAGCAGCTGCGTGGGACAATTGAGCATTGTCTTATGAGGATGTGCTGCATGCCCTACTTGGATGTGACCACAATCGGTAGTGACGGAGAATCGCACCCAATAGCTCGCGAGGTGAACCGTCAGATCAGAGCAGCCATCGATCATTCGGAAATGTCTCTTCGCTGGATCGCCGAAGGTCAAGATGAGAAGACGATCGCTGAGGTCGTTGATGTGGAGGGACGGTTGGTTCGAGAACTCGGGCAACAGATCGTCGCCATTGCCTACCAACTCGACAACCTCGTGGCGCTGGTGCGGACTATGAAGAGCGACGGAAGCGGTTAGGAACCGAGCCTGGGCCGCCGCCACACAGCCCGCCGATCGGTCGGTGGTGAAGTGGGTGAGGGGGAGCGGCAGCCTGAATCAGTACCTCTGTAGAGGCAAGGCCTTGTCGGTGCCAAGGGCTGACATCTCCGGCACCCACGGGTTTTCGGCACTCACACCGGCGCCTGGCGTTGTTTGCAACTCGTGATTGCAAAGCAGAATCCGCCACTGTGAGCTGCAACTTCTGCAACGGCACAGTTGGCGTACCCGGAGTTCGGCGGCGGATCCGACTCAACGGGCACGTCAACTGGTGCCTCAAGGCGCAAATGTAACCGCAACCCAGGTTGCGGTCAAGAGCCGTCACAAGATCTCGCCGCGGGCTTCCTTGGCGTAGCGAGAGGCCATCTGGCGCGAGAACCCCCAGATACGAGCCAGTTCGCTGATCGAAACGCCATGGTCGAGAGCCGACCTGAAGGCTGCCAAGCGCGATTCGCGGCGGCGCTGCTCGAGGACATAGAGCGCCTCTTGAAGGTTCTCTCGTTCCTCTGTCATGTGGGAATCCTTAACGGCCTTCTCGTAGTCGGCCGCCGGCTCAGCGAACTCGATTGATCGCCGAAGCAACTCGACACGCCGTCTGAGCACGACCTGCAGGTTCTCCATCGCCTCGATGACCAGCTCGACGCTGTGAATCGCGGCTTTGTCGCACTCTGTCAGCTGCTCTCGGTCAATCGGCACGGTTTCAAAGCTATTCGATGGATTGAGGATGGGCACAGCGGCGGTAGGTACCCGAGCAGTTTCAGAACCGTCAGAACAGGTCGGAGTGACCGGGCGTCGGCAGCTGTCCGCCATGTCACCGAGACATCACAAGAGTTGAGTGAATTGCTCTCGATTTCACTTCATCCTTCGTTGCCGCGACAAAGGATGAAGAAGGTCCTGCCTGGCAATGGACGACATTTGTGGCCCCACAAGGTCAGAGGCGCTATATCGACCTGCCACGACCGGGTGCATGAGGGACAGCTGGGTACGAGGTTGCTGTGTGGCACCCCGCATCGAGGACATGCGGTTGCGCCCGACTGCGAAGTCGCGGTGGTATTCGGCTGTCGCGCTTCTCAGATCAACTCCGACAACTCTAGGTGGAACTAAGACGCCGTTAGGGACTGATGACGAGCGTGAACGTGGCCACTGCCTGGACCTTGTGCGAGTGGGTCGAGTCGAGGCACTTGACGGTGAAGGTGTAACTGCCCACGCGCTTCGGCACCCCGGAGATGAGTCCGGTCCGGGAGAGCGTGAGCCCGTGAGGCAGCACGCCGCTCCCTACCGGGCCGTACTTGTTCCAGGTGTAGGGCGGGATGCCCCCGGTCGCCTGGAGCTGGAAGGAGTAGGGCTGGCCGAGGGTGCCCGGCGGCAGGGATGTTGTAGTGATTGTGTCAGCCACTTTTGGCTCGTTCACTAAGACATAGCCTGCTAAGGCGCCTGGCTCTGCGCCCAGGCTTTCCGGTGTACTCCCGCTCGGGATGGAGACAACAACGGGCGGAGAGAAGTTGTCGTCCGTTCCGTTGCCGAGCTCACCGGCGAGGCCGTAGCCCCAGGCGTAGACTTTTCCGCCTGAGCCGATGGCATAACCGGTGTGGATGTTGTCGGCGATGGCAGTGGGTTTCACGCCGGGAGCAAGTGAGATCAGCACCGGCGTGTGTTTATCGGTACCACCGCCGTCGCCAAGCTGGCCGGCGGTACTGTCCAAACCCCAGCCATAGAGGTTCCCGTCCGAGCCGATGGCGTGGGCAAACCCACCTCCTGCAGTGATCGCCTTGGGCGTCACCCCAGAGGGAAGCTCTACCACCACGGGGGTGTCGCTGTTCGAGGTGCTGTTGTCGCCCAGTCCACCGTTGACGTTGTACCCCCAGCCATAGAGGCTTCCGTCCGAGCCGATGAAAAAGCCTGTTCCGCCCCCGCCGGCGATGGTGGTTGCCGTGACTCCCGTGGGGAGGGAGACCGGCACGGGGGTGGAGCTGTTCGTCGTGCTGCCGTTGCCGAGCTCGCCGTAGAAGTTGTCGCCCCAGGCGTACACCTTCCCGTCCGAGCCGAGAGCGTAGGCGGACTGGTAGCCCCCTGCGACCGCTGTCGGTTTCACGCCCGAGGGAAGTGACACGACGACGGGTGTGAAGCTGTTGGTCGCTGTGCTGCCGTCACCCAGTTTGCCGAGGTTGTTGTCCCCCCAGGCGTAGAGCTTCCCGTCCGAACCAATTGCATATCCGGTGCCTTGCGCTGCACTGATGGCTGACGCGGTCACTCCTGAGGGCAGCGACACCACCACCGGTGTGCCGCTGTTGGCGACCGTGCTTCCATTTCCGAGCGCTCCGTTCGAGTTGTCCCCCCAGGCGTAAACCGTCCCGTTCGAGCCGAGCGCATAAGCGGCATTCTGCGATGCCTCCGTGTCGCCACCACCACCTCCGCCGCCAGCAGCGATGGCGGTCGGGGTGACACCCGATGGGAGCAGTACGGCAGCCGGCTCATCGCTGGTGCCGCCGACGGCTCCGTTGCCGAGCTCACCTGTCGAGTTGTCACCCCACGCAAACACTCCGGTGGACGTAGCAGCGCCTGCACCCACCTCGCTAGTGGCTGACAGGAGTGCGACCGCTCCCAGCATGATCATCGAGAACACCACACAAAGCCTCGACGCTGGCAGCAAAACGCGCTTCACCATGGCAGCTCCCTTCATCCGCCAGTCAATCGCACCACGACCCCCTGCTTGGGCGCTACTTATTGGCGGTTCTTCTGCCCGATTTCGACCCTACTCCCTCTCTGTCCGGTGTCAAGGGCTCCAAATGGGTACCTCACCTGGCGACGGAGCAGTCACGAAGACCATTTGGTTGTCGAGCTCGATGAAGAGCTGGGCGTTTAGCTTGCGCAGCAGCACAGTCTCCACGGTGAAGAGTTGTAGACCGGGTCGGGCCACCTGTCGTCGGAGGAGGGCAACCTCGTGATCGAGCATGACGATCTCGATGGCAATATCCACATCGTCAGAGCCGTAAGCGGGGGATCTGCATGATCTGTGGTGACGCCGGCCTCACTACGCGGGAGCGACCGCGAATCGCGAATTGCCCTTCGAGACTCATGAGTCACTTCGTCGCACCGAGTATTGTCGACGCGAGTACACCTGTTTTGCCGGAACCCGTTGAATGAGAGTGTGTGCGTCGAGAGTGAGCTACCGACATAACTCCGCTTGACGTGGATCGACTGCCCCCTGATCGGAGCCACTTCCCCCGCTATTGGTCTCGATTTCCCATATCATCGCCGATGCAACCAGTTACGAGTGGGCCCTGGTCACACGCTCCCGTATGGGATTCCTGGCACCCACAGGACGTCCGCGGTCAATGCAAATGGTGCCCTACGGTCCATGGTTATGTGTATCGCTTCTCCAACGCCAGCCTGGTGAGGTCGGCCCTCCGCCGTTTACCCGTCTTGTCGCGGATCCGGTCGAGATGGGAGTGGACGGTTCTAGCGCTGATGTGCAGTCGTTCAGCGATCTCTGCGTCCGTCTCCCCTTCTGCCACAAGCGAGAGTATTTCGCGCTCCCGAGCCGTCAGCGGATGTTGGGCATGGCCTTCGCGCTCGGCTCGGAGTAGATACGCGGCAAGCACGGGGGATACGTAGGTGCCTCCACTGGCCACTGCGCCGATGGCAAACGAGATCTCGTCCGGAGCCGAAGATTTGGGCAGATCGCCACGCGCTCCAGCCCCAATTGCATCCACCACACTCTCACGGTCATCGGACGCCGAGATGACAATGATCGTCGCTCCAAGACCGTTTACGCGGCTGACAGCGTCAGCGCCGATTCCGTCTGGTAGGTGAAGATCTAGCAAGACGACCCCCACCCCTTCGAGACCGATCGTCTCGATCTCCTTCAGCGTTCCTACGGCCGTCACGACTGTCAATCCTTCAACAGCCTCGACAACCTGGATTAGACCCTGCCGGTACAACGGGTGGTCCTCGACGATGGCGACGCCGATCAGTTTGGGGCCCATAGCTCCACCTTGGTTCCTTTTCCGGGGGACGAGCTGATGGTGGCTGTTCCCCCGATCTCTGCGAGGCGGGCGATTATCGAGTGTTTGATTCCGAACCCTTCGTTTGCATTCACCGGGTCAAACCCCTGCCCGTGGTCACGTACCACGAGGCGGATACCCGAATCGTCGGCGTCCAGATTGACAAGGATGCGCTTCACGAAGGCGTACTTGGTGGCGTTGGTCAGTGCCTCGCGGAGCGCCCCCAACAGGGCCTCGGCCACGTCCACCGGTGGATTCACGCTCGACTCCACCAGAGCAAGGTCCACTCGCATCCCGTTTCTGGTGGTTTCGTCGGCGAGATACTCGATGGCCCGAACCAGATCAGTCACCGGACGGTCATCTCCGGAGATTGCCCGTCGTATGAGTGAGGCCTCTCGTCGAGCCTGAGCCCGAACCTCCTCAGGATCGAGCGTCGTTTCACTAGCTATGAGTTCGAGCGTCTGGAGCGCCGAATCATGAAGGAGTCGGTGCTCCCGGTTGCGCTGTCGCTCGGCGGCCAGGCGTTCTCGCTCCTGCAGGGTCTCCTTGCGGGCCCTCTCCAGCTTTTCGGCGTCCTCGCGCAATCGGCCGCCGAAGGTCTTGGCGGCGAAGTAAGTCCCGAGGTAACTCGTGGTGTTGGCCAGCGCTGTCGCCATTTGGCTCCCACCGGAGCGGATGTTGTCCCGCACGGTTGCCAGATAGACGCCGGCAAGAAGAGCGGGTACCACGCTCGAGGTGTTGTCGCTGATTGCAGCGGCACCCCCGATAGTGGTGCCGAAGGTGAACGGACACATCCAGTTGAGCCATGCGGTGCGGTCCTCAGCTGCTGTCGTCGCTGCCATCGCCACCAGTCCACCTACTCCGAACCCTGTGTCGATCCAGGCAAGTGTCGGGTTCGAGTACGACCGGTCGCGCCAGGACTTGCGTACGAGCCATGTCGTCTCGATACAGGAGGCCAACAAGAGCCCGAGGGCCAATCGAGGGCGTCGATAGGCTTTCCATCCAGCAACCAGGCAGATGGTTCCTTGGGTGATGTGAACGCCGCGGACCGTCAAGATTCCAAGCGCGATCACCCGTTCGGCCGCGGCACGCTCGTTGGGGCCGAATTGGGTAGAAATACCCTGTTCTGGAGTCACGCCCTCCTGCACACTGTCCCGTAGTGTACGCACATCCGGGTGCGGCCGTTGAGGCCGCCATCGAAGCGGAGAACCTCCTCGTTCTGGCTGGACTAAAGAGGATCGCCGCTCAGGTGGGCATCGCCGAAGCTGCCGATCCGGCAATCAGAGATCTGACGCTTCGTAGCGGGACTAGTCGGCCATCGCCGTTCGGCATCGACGTCGCCTATTCGGACTCGACGGTGACCGTGACCGTCGCACGACAGCCGTCTCGCGAGCTCTGGGCGGCCATCTTTGAACTGATCGCGTACCTGGTGCCCAGCAAGGCGGCGCGCTCCGACACACAGCAAATCGCGACCTCAGAGTGACTGGTCCCAAAGGACGGACCTCCTCGATTCGTCCGTAGAAATACCCACACTCCTGTGCCGAAGTACCCATGATCATCGGGGTAATTGTCCCTCTGGTTCTCGCTCCGGAAGTCGCTCATCATGGCCCTCAGGAACGTACAAAAGAACAGCGATCGCAATGCCACCGAGCGCTTTGTCGGTGGATTGGCGGAGGAGGTGGGAGCCGGATGAAGCACTCTCAGGTTGCAGGTTCGTGTCGGTCCAGCAGATCGAACTTCCTTCGGCGCCAGTTGCCTGTACTCCAACCAGACTCGCTCTTGAGCGGGCCGGTCATGGTCGCAGCACTATTTCGGACTGTCGGCGGTCCAACCATGGTCAGGTTGACCACAGCGAACGTGTGGCAGATAGGCGCCATAGATGCTCCTGCGGACCGCGGTCAGGGTTGAGGATCAATGAATCGGCCCCGGCAACGCTCCAGGTTGGATTCGGCGATATTTCGGTGGCTCCCGGGATTCCGGTCAGGTCGTCGGTGGAAGCAAGTAATAGGCGCCGTCGTTTACGTCTATCTCGCGATCGTTGCATTGAGTGGCCTGGCTACAGACAAGCCGAGCCAGACCTACGGCGCCATTTTCCTCTTCGTGGCGATACTCGTCATTTCGCACTTGATAGGTCGGCGCTTCCGGTATGCCAACCCTCGCGGCATCGCGCCCGATGGGCTGAACACGGCTCCTGTCCAAAAAAGGAGACACACCATGATGAGTAGCACGTTACGAGTGGCTCCCCACAAGCGTGGTCATTTCAGTACAATTCAGTCCGCGATCAATTCGGCCCGTCCCGGGAGCACGATCTCGATTGAACCCGGTCAATACTTCGAGCAGATTCGGATCGACCGGCCAGTAAATCTCGTCGCCAGAGCCAAGGGCGTAAGCGTTGACACACGTCAAGGAAACGCTCTCTTCGTGGCGACTGACGAAGCTTCCATCACCGGGCTCGATTTCAGATCGTGGGATCCTCAATATCCGACGGTGTGGTGCGGGGGCGGAACACTCAGCATTTCAAACGGGTCGGTGTGGGCGGCTAGTGGATCAGCCCTGGAGGCGAATGGCGTCGACCTGTCGATCGACAGTGTGAGCTTCGCTTCTGACAGAGGGCTTGGAGTCGTAATCGACGGCGTAGTGCTCACGATGACGAATTCAGTTATCTACCGCTGTGGTCAGAGCGGGATGAAGGCGGCCAATAGCACGATCCGCCTTGAGACAATGCGGGTCTTGGATTGCACCGGGAATGGGCTATTCCTATCCCAATCCGTGGCCGGCTCCATCACCAACTGCGACTTTTCGGAGTGTGGCGGGCCGATGGTATATGCCGGATCCGGTGCCTCGGTCGAGATGGTGAACTGCAACTTCCACGATTCCTCCAGCCTGGGCACAAGCGGCGAGAACAAAGGTGTGCTGACCATCACGGGCTGTGAGTTCCGCGACCTACGGGGCCAGTCCGCCGCCATCTTCGCTGACGAGGGGAACACAACGCGCGTCCAGAAAAGCTCAGTGATCAACTGCTTCTTCGGCATCGGCAGCAAGAACGCTCGAATCGAGGCGAATGAGACTCGAGTTGATAACTGTCGTATCGGCGTGAGTATGACTGACGGTGGGTTCGTGAGTCTTCAGACCTGCGCGGTTCGACAACCAGAAATCGCCGCCATCAAGTGTATTGGTGGGATCTGCCATGCGGACGAGGTGACGATCGAGGCAGGTGAATGCAGTGAGGCAGCCGTCTCTGTCTTTCCGGGCAGCGAGTTCCGGGGCCGTAAGGTTTCCATCGACAGCGGCCTCGATGCCGGTGTGCTTGTCCGTGGGACCGCAGTCCTGGATGACTGCCGTGTGTCACGGTCCACCAAAGCCGGCATTGCCGTAGAGGAGCCGGGTGCACTTACTGCTGCGAATCTGGTTGTGGACTCCCCCGAGGTCGGCATTCTCATATCTGGCAGATCGATCGCCCGCTTAACCAGGGCGCAAATCACCGGAACCGGGATGGACGGAATAGGCACTTCGGGACACGGTGCCAAAGTCGTTGCCCGTCAGGTCACCGTGACGGATGCCGGTGGCTGTGGATTTGGATTTGCAGAAGGAGCGGGCGGTGAACTTTCCGACGTAGTGGTCAACGGCTGTGGGCGAGATGGCGTCTTTGTTGATGATGGATGTAGCCCGAAGCTCGTCGACATCGATGTGGAGGGTCAAGGAGGCGTGGCCGTTCGTGTTCCAGAGCACCTGGTTGCTCGAGCTTCAGTGCACTCCGCCAAGAGGGACGAACAGTGTTCAGATGGTATGAAAGAGCCGCGCTCGTCACGTGGCGTGTCGGATCCCGGCGCGCAGCTCGAGGAACTTGTAGGCCTCGGAGCGGTGAAGAGAGATGTCGCCGACGTGATCAACTTCATCGATCTGGAGCGGCGCCAAAAGGAAGCGGGGCTCGTAGCGGAGCCAAATTCCGCGCCATCTTGTCTTCGCCGGTCCGCCGGGCACGGGCAAGACGACCGTAGCGCGCCTGTACGCGGAACTACTGGCTTCCCACGGCGTACTCGAGAAAGGGCAGTTGATCGAGGTGAGTCGAACCGATCTCGTCTCGGAACACATTGGCGGGACAGCTCAACTCACGACACAAAAATTCATGGAAGCCAGAGGTGGGGTGCTGTTCATCGACGAGGCGTACTCCCTCGTCCAGCAGTCAGGCGCCAATGCCGACTTCGGGGCAGAAGCGATTAACACCCTGGTGAAGTTGATGGAGGATTTCCGCACTGAGGTCGTGGTTATCGTGGCCGGATACACCGCCAAGATGGAGCAGTTTCTTGATGCCAACCCCGGGTTGGCGTCGCGGTTTACCAAGACGATTCATTTTGACTCGTACACGGTCGATGAACTGGTCGAGATCTTTCGCCGGCGAATCGCAGAGCTCGGGCTCCGGGGCGACGGCGCGGTCATCGATGCCGTCCGGACACGTCTAGCTGCGGTCGACCGGGGCGCATCCTTCGGCAACGCTCGAGTGGTCCGCGACCTGGTAGACCAGGCCCGGGTCGCGATGGCACGGCGACTTGCGGGCCAGCAAGACCTCGCTTCTGACCAGCTTGTGACGCTTGAGGTGGGCGATATCGAAGACCAAGACGTCACCAGAACGGCGGAATCTGGCGGCGATGCGACGGCCGAGCTGTTGGCTGAGCTCAACGCCATGATCGGACTCGCCGGCGTCAAACAGCAAGTGGCAGACATCATCGCGGTACTCCAGCTCCAGCACGAGCAACGCGAAGCCGGATTGACGACAAGGCGCATCAGTCCGCATCTGGTGTTTGCTGGCGCACCTGGAACGGGAAAGACCACCGTCGCCCGTCTCTACGGTCGGATCCTCTCTGCTCTTGGGCTGCTGAGCGACGGCCATGTCGTTGAGGTGGCCCGGGGCGACCTAGTGGCTGGTTTTGTCGGTCAGACGGCGATGCGAACGACAGAGAAGTTCGCTGAAGCTCGTGGAGGGATTCTGTTCATCGACGAGGCGTATTCCCTGTCTCGACCCGGAGCCTCAGGCGACGACTACGGAGCAGAGGCGATCGACACTCTGGTCAAGAAAATGGAAGATCACCGCTCGGATGTGGTCGTGATCGTTGCTGGCTATACCGACAAAATGAGTGAGTTCCTTTCCTCGAATCCGGGCCTCGAGTCCCGCTTCAGCAAGACGATCAGGTTCGAGGATTACTCCGAGAACGAGCTGATGGAGATCTTCCAAAGTCTGGCCACCAGCTACGGCTACGAGGTTGCTCCCGAAGCAAATGCAGTGTTGCTCGAACGGTTCGCCCGAGCTCGCCTCAAGGAGAATTTCGGCAATGGGCGGTTCGTCAGAAACTTGCTTGAGGAGATCACTACCAGGATGGCGAGGAGGTTGGGCACCTCCCCCACTCAGCGGTCGCGGAGCGAATTGATGACCGTCACGGCCAACGACGTCAGCGAAGCCTAGATGAGTATTCGAACGCCTCGGCCAATGGATAAAATTGGTGGTCGCCCAGCGAAACCGGTCTTTCTACGGGAGGTTCGCAACGTGGGGTCGTCCGCCGTTTGGTGGCTGGTTTGCTGTTCCTACGTTTGGGACGGAGTCAGCAGGGTTGGGAGAGCCCTGAGACCGATCGTTGGTGCAGGCGAGACGAACACGCGATCCGCTTTGAAGGAGAGCGGCTCGTCGAGACATGTTGTGCGGAACTTTCTTGGATGGACATCAGCTCTTGCCATTGTTTGGGTTCTCATCGGCTATTTGAGTCTTCGGACAACAGGTGTCGAGACCGTTGCCATGGGCGCGCACGGACATCATCTCGCACTTGCTCCCATCGCCGACGGCTGCTCGAGCAATTCGTTGCTTGGGATCAATAGCGGGACGATTCAGGCAATCTGGAAGGCCCTCGGGGTGGCGCTACTTCTTTCAGTATTTGTTGGAATGGTATCTTTTGTGGTCGTAAAGAACGTCACCGTCGTTGCAGTGATCGTCGTAGTCGTGTTTTTCATAACGGTAGTGAGTGCAGTATCCGACGCCACAAATTCGATGAAGCCTTGTCCTTCTACATCGACAACCAGCCCACCTTCTGTTGTGAGCTGACGATGTCAAGCAACCAAACGATCACGGGCCACCCCGAGCCACGTAAGATTCATTGTCGAGAGTGACGAACAGTGAACAGCGATGTCTTACCGCTGGAAGGAACGGGCCCGTTCTAAGAGAGTTGAGTGTTGGCTAGTCGAATTGAGTCTGAGTGAACGAGTCAGTCAGTGCGTCACTTGAGTTCTGGATCTAGACCCAGTTCCTTTCGGGTCTGCGCCGTCGTATTCGTGTGCGGAAACGGCTCGTCTGGAACATCGAGATGCAAGGCCGAACAGATCGGCTCCCAGCCATCCTCTGGTCGCCATTCCAGAAAGCGATCCTTTGGCGCCGTCGTTCTTACGTGTTCATTGTGGGCAAGATACGCCGATTTGGCCGGAGCTTCGTCCTGCCATCCAGAGGAGAACGCGGTCATCATCCCCCGTCCCATCCGGGTCCAGCCATCGGCTGGAGCGGCAGGGGCAAAGTACGTCGCTAGTGCGGGGAAGATCGTGCTGGAGGCACTCTGCCACCATGCGTCAGGATCTCGGACAGACAGGAGGATGTGAATCGGCCCGGGAATCCTGGAGGCTCCTTCCCTTGAGAGGATGGAGCAATGCCAAGGAACACCCGATACTCCCCGGAGGTCCGTGAGCGGGCCGTCAGGATGGTCGTCGAGCACCGAGACGAGTACCCCTCGGAATGGGCAGCGATGACCTCGGTGGCCGTCAAGCTCGGCATGACCCCGGAGACCCTCCGGGTCTGGGTTCGAAGAGCCCAGGTCGATGGAGGTCTCCGGCCCGGGCTCACTACCGACGAACGCCAGAAGCTGAAGGATCTCGAGAAGGAGAACCGGGAGCTGCGGCGGGCCAACGAGATCCTGAAGGATGCCTCGATTTTCTTCGCGACCGAGCTCGACGGTCGAACGAAGAAGTAGTCCGCTACATCGATGCCCGAAAAGGTCGATGGGGAGTCGAGCCGATCTGCACGACGCTGCAGTTCGCTCCCGCCACGTATTACGCCGCCCGGCACCGGCCGATGTGTGCCCGTCGCACCCGGGACCAGCAGCTGAAGATCCAGATCAAGCGGGTCCGGTGCGAGAACTTCGACGTCTACGGAGCCGACAAGGTCTGGACCCAGCTTAACCGGGAGGGCCACAAGGTGGCCCGCTGCACCGTGGAGCGGCTGATGCGTGATCTGGGCCTCGAGGGAGCACGGCGTGGTCGCCTGTGGAAGCGGACCACCATCGGTGATGACACCCTCGACCGTCCGGCTGATCTGGTCGACCGGAAGTTCGAGGCCGACCGACCGAACCAGCTGTGGGTGGCCGACCTGACCTACGTGAAGACCCACACCGGATGGGTGTACGTCGCCTTCGTAGTCGACGTCTTCAGCCGCTACGTCGTCGGCTGGCAGACCTCCACCTCGCTTCGCAGCGATCTGGCCATCGACGCTCTGGAGATGGCCATTCACGGACGAAAGGAGGACGGCCTCGATGGTCTCATTCACCACAGCGACCGAGGAGTGCAATACCTCTCGATCCGCTACACCGAGCGACTGGCCGAAGCCGGCGTCGTTAACTCGGTTGGCAGTCGGGGCGACTCCTACGACAATGCCCTGGCCGAGAGCTTCAACGGCCTCTACAAGACTGAGCTGATCCACCGCCGTGGTCCCTGGCGGAACGTCGAACATGTCGAATGGGCCACCCTCACCTACGTCGACTGGTTCAACAACCGTCGCATCCACAACGAGATCGGCAAGATCCCGCCGGCGGAGATGGAAGAGAACTACTACCGTCAGATCGACCCAGCAGAACTGGTGGCTTCACAGACAACCGAGTCTCTATGAAACCCGGGCCGATTCAATGAGTCCGTCTGGGAACGTTGCAGCTATCTCTGCCCAGAACGGAGCCGCCGGCCAGTCAACTGTCGCCCGGTATCCCTCGAAGAAGCTCTCCCACGCCGGTAGGTGGCCCTCGAAGGCGTCCCCCCAGGCGTCGGCGTCAGCAGTTCGCTCTTGGACCTCCAACATGTGGTAGCAGGACCCTCCGAGGAGTTGTTCAAGGGCCCGCTTCAACGATGTGGTCCCAGTCCTGCCGAGACCAGCGCCAATCACCTGAAGTGCCATGTCTCCTCGCACCTTTCGCCAGACTCAACGCCTCCAAAGGTACATGCTGACTACCCCGACACTCAGACTGAACAACCCCTGCGTCATCCCACCGAACCGGCGCTCGGGGATAGGCAAGGACAGTACGCTTGACATGGGGCCGATCAGCGGTTCGATTTACGTTGCTCCTCTCTTTGTTGACCCGGGCGGTGGGAACAAGTCGTGAGGAGTGTCGTGGATTTCGGAGTTTGGAGCTGCCATTCTCTTGGTGGGCGCCGTACTGATCTACCTACTGGCCCAACCGGCTTCGGCTCGCACGATAAAGCCACCCCGAGACCTTCTCAGCCACCCAGGGAAACCAGACTCACGCCCCAACCTGAGGGATCAATTCCACCTCAAGGGCTTGAGGCCCGTGCGCCCAAGTCACAACCACCGGGTCATACCGACCAGGCTGGACGGGCGTCATTGAGGCGACATTGTCGAGAAACACCTCGACGGCGACCCGAGCTTCGAGTCGGGCCAGGCTGGCGCCGGGACAAACGTGAGGGCCGCCGCCAAATGACAGGTGGCCTCGCGGATCGGGGCGTGTGACCAGGAAACGGCTGGCATCTTCGAAGTGCGATTCGTCCCGATTCGCCGACGCCACCCCGAAGGCAACCTTGTCTTGGGGCAGAGATGGTGACCATGCAGCTCGGCGTCGACGATGCAATCGCGCATGAGGAACCGGATAGGAGGATCGTGGCGAAGGGACTCCTCGACCGCGGCCGGCACGAGTCGGCGGTCTTCGCGCAAGCGATCGAAGAGTTCCGAATCGTTGGCCAGGGACCACAGAATGTTGGCTATGAGGTGGCGAGTGGTCTCATTCCCGGAGATAAACAAGAACACGAGCTGGGTACGGGCCTCGACATCGGTCAGCCGACGGCCCTCAACTTCGGTGCCGATCAAGCGTGTAATGAAGTCGTCACGGGGCTCAGCCCGTCTCGTAGCGATCAGATGATCGACGTAAGCCACAAATTTGGGGTGCGCCCCAGCCAGCCCTTGCCCGCGCTCGTTGCCGTTCTTAGTTGGATAGGTGCCTTGAACGACGTCATCCGACCAGCTAGCCCAGAGGAGGAAGTCCTCAGTCGGTGCGCCTAGTAGATGGGCGATTACGTTGTTGGGTACGGGCATGACGTACTCGGTAACAACATCGCACGGTCCTGGTGTGGTCAGGATCTTGCCGACGAGCTGCTCGCATAGGTCACGGCAGAAGGGTTCGATCCGGCCGACGCGATGGGCGGCGAGGGCCGAGTTGATTATCCGGCGGATCTGGCCGTGGCGCGGTCTCGGGATCTCGTTCACCAGCTGCTCTTCCTCGGGTACGACAACTCCAGGCTCCCGAAAGCTGGCAATGAAGGTGTCGAGGTCCTTGGTGGCGGCGAGCACGTCATCGTAGCGGGCCAGGAGCCAACCTCCGGACGGGGTTCGACTGACTGGCTCCTCGCTGCGGAGTCGGGCGAACTCTTCAGCGTTGAAGTCGGCGGTCAACGGATCGAACATCGGCTTCCTCTTCCGGCGATCGGCGGCGCTTTATCTATCTCCGGCTGCCGTCCCGATCGGTGGAGGTTCGCTGACTACGAAGTTCGGCGCGGCGCAAGCGAGAATAGATGATAAGCACTCCAAGGGCGTCGAGATCCACATCCAGGTATGCCATCAAGGCCTCATAGTCCTCAGGCCAGGGATCGATGAGGTCCTTTGTCCAGTGATCGACGTTTGCCCGGGCAGTACCCATTAAAACCGCAGCATCTTGGATTGTGTGGCCATGCGCTGAGATGGACAGCAACAGAGCTCCGCCGAGTGTTTGCCCAGCGGCATTGGACTGCTTGTTACGTCGTGCCCACTCCTGACCTGACCAACCAATCTGTGATTCACGCCTTCGTTCGACGTAGAGTCGTCGGTCACTCATCGTTAAGCGCTCATTCCACCGAGACGCCGCTGCGCTTGGCGCATTTGAGATCGAAGGATGAGGCCTTTCAGCACGTATGGATCTACGTCGAGATAGGCCATTAGGCCCTCATAGTCCTCGGGATCAGGAACATGACTATCGATGGACCACCACCGAACCTTTAGCGTGATCGTACCTAAGGCAGTCGCGGCCACCTCGTGGGTGTGGCCATTCGCAATGATCCTTTCAACGAGACATTCGCCAAGCGTGAGTGGCGCGGATGAGCCATGAATAACGGACTCGGCTCGCGGAGTATCCGTGGATGGGTCAGTAAACGGGGAGGGTCTGGGACCCCGGAGTTCCCGCACTCCACTCTCCTCCAGAAGGCTCATCCGAGGCTCAGGACCGCGGGTCCGCCCACGCTTCCACCTCGCCCGACATTTGTCACCTAGCGAAAGACTACTTGTATGTAGAGCATTAGGTGCTTTGTTATGAAGTGTCAAGCGAACTATTAGTGATCTCGCTGACGCAGTTCGCGCTGTGACTCATCGTGGTGATCGTCACGAAGAACCCTCAAGCCAACACAACCTGTGCCACTGCTCGTTGCTTTCCGTGAGCCTTTCACTCCTGTGGGTGCCAAGCAGGTCGGCATTGGGCAACAGGCACCATCAATGGTCACTTCGCCGAGCACTGTGGGTGGTGAAAATGTCATCCGAGGGATCGGGAAATCGACCCGTTGCGTGCGCTGGGACAGTTCGAAGCACAGGTTCCTGGCCTGTTGGACTTCCCAGGTGCCGGTCGGATTCGCCGTGACTCCCATCACGAAGACTTTCCGGGTATCCAATTCGATGCATAGCAACGCGTAGAGCCTCCGTAGCAGCGCCGTGTCGACAGTCAAGAGATCACAGGTCACAATCGTTGTTGCCTGAACCTTCAGTAACTCGCTCCACGTCGGTCCAGCTCTGTCTGGTGAAGGGTCGATGCCATTGACGGTGGAGGATGTTCCGTACGCTGGCCGGTTCCAGGAGGATCCTCAATACGGAAAGCTCCCCGTGGATGCGGTGGCAGCCCAACGTCGAGTTCTCCCTGGCCCGACGAATTGCTGCCTCGACAGTCCCGGTGGAGGTTGTCGGACGACCGGAAGGGTTCGGGTAGGTCCATTTGCCACGGACCGACTCACGATGCCACAGGAGCAGTGTGTCGGGCGGGACGAAGAACCGAGTGTTTCGATCGAGGGATCAGCCGGCTGAGGCCGGCGAGGAGTGCTCGATCAGCTGGCTGCAGGCCAAGGTGCGCCACCCGCCGCTAAAGGACGGCCACCTCGTGACGGGGCATGACGACTTCGATGCCGAGATCGGACACGTCAGACGGTTGCAGGAGGAAGATCTGCATGGTTCGGAGGAAAGGCTAGGTAGAGGAACGATAGGGCGACAGACCATTTTCACCGTCTTATCCACTCAGGAGATCTTTCCAGCCGCATTCTGCGACGCGACCACCAGAGCGTTCTGATCAACGGCACCCTTGACGACAGCGATAACTACGGTGAGACCGTTCTTATGGAAGATGATGCTCTCGCCAACGCCACCGCCTCCAGCCTCGACGGCGCGGTCGACAATCTTGCCGTCCCCTGCAACCGCTACAGAAGTGCCCGCGGGACCCGAACTGTTTACCAGCGTGTCGGCATAGTTGGCGCCTGTAGCCGGGTCTGTGCTTGCCACTAAAACTGAAACCACACCGGTGGCGTCAATAGGACTACCCCAGGTGCATGAACGGGCTGGCAGACCGGAGCTGGCTCCCTGGTTGATTCCCGAAGTCGCCGGCACGCTGACCCCAAGAACCGCAGTGATGTCCGACGCGCTGAGGAGAGTGCACGGATAGGGGATTGTGACTGAGGCCGGGCTGCTCGAGTTCGACGTTGGACTGGTGGGGGATGCCGACCCCGAACGTGTCGTAACACTGGGTGCCGCAGAGGTGGAACCGCACGCACTCAAGACGAAACCAAGGAGCACAACACATACGGGAAGAATGCGTTTCAACACTAGGTTCGAAGTTACCACCCACAACCTGACTCGCCCTGGACCTCCCGACGCCGTTACCCACCAGCGCGAACGGCTGATGGATCTCACGTTTCTGCGGAACCTGGCTCGAGTCACCTCGGGTAGCATCAGGGATCCCATTGCTCGAGCGACGCTTGACCGCGAGCACCGAAGTCCTCGACTAGCGGACCTACCAGTCAAGCAGCCTGCCTCGTCACTAGGGTCGTGGGAGTTCGCGTGTCCCGCACTGGCCCTGGCAGCGGCCACCCTGGGAGCCCGGACCCGGGGCACGCTGGCCAGGGCGTTGCGAAGGAAGTGCACCCGACGCCGCCAGGAGGGGTTCACGAAGTCCTTGGCGATCGCCCTAGTTTTGTGGAGCCCTGGGTGAGTGATTGAGGGTGAGTTGACTGAGTGAGTTGAGCTGAGAGTTGAGTGAGAGTGAGTGAGTTGAGTTGAGTGAGTGGGCTACCGACATAACCCGGTTGACCTGGTCGGACCGTACCCGGTTCGGAGCCATTTCCCACGCTGTTGACTCAGATTTCCCACATTGTTAGAGCATCTAAGTAACTGAGAATGTCCTGGCCTCCAGCCTGGATGAGATTCTTGGCACCACAAAGGGCCTCTTCCTACGAAGTCCGGCTCTTGCCTGATCATGCCGGCAGAGCATTCGCGGCGCCGTAACCTCCCTAGCGTCAGAGTGGTCGCCTACGGTGGGGAAGTGCGGGCTGGACAGCTGTGACATCCGAGAGCGTAACGGTGCTGTTTACCGACATCGTGGGCTCCACGGAGCTGTCCCAGGGCGTCTCGCCCGAAGCGGCCGATGTCGTGCGCCGGGAGCATTTCTCGATCCTGCGCAAGGCCATTACCGAGAGTGGCGGCACCGAGGTGAAGAACCTCGGCGATGGACTCATGGTGGTCTTTGGTTCCTCGTCGGCGGCCCTCTCTTGCAGTGTGGCCATGCAGCAGGGCATCGAACTCGACAATCGCGACAGTTTGCACTCGGTTGGTCTCCGGGTGGGGTTGAGCGTCGGCGAAGTCACCAAAGAGGAGGGCGACTACTTCGGAGACCCGGTTATCGAGGCCGCACGGCTGTGCGCGATCTGCGAGAGCGGGCAAATCGTGGCTAGCCACGTGGTGCCGGCAATGGCTGGAAGGCGCAATCGCCACGCGTTCCGCTCTCTAGGAGAACGCCTCTTGAAGGGGCTGCCTGAACCGGTCGCAACCGTCGAGATTCTTTGGGAGCCTCTTGGAGGCACGGCGATCCACGCCGTGCCGTTGCCGGCTCGGTTGGCTAGTCGGCCCGATTTCGGGGTGGTGGGCCGCGAATCCACCTTGGCGACGATGGGCGACGCCTTCAAACGCGTCGCGGCGGGCGACGGGCGCGAGGTGTTGTTGCTCTCTGGGGAAGCCGGACTGGGAAAGACGACCCTCGTTAGCGAAACAGCGAGGGCCGCCTTCAATGCCGGTGCTTGCGTACTGTTCGGTCATTGCGAAGAGGACCTCGCCGCTCCGTACCAGCTCTTCGCCGAAATTCTCGGCCACTACGTCACCCACGCCTCGGAGGACGAGCTCCGGACCCATGTCGACGAGTACGGATCGGAGTTGGCTGGCTTGGTCCCGTCCCTGGCCAGTCGGATCCCCGACCTCCCTGTGTCGAAGGCGACCGATGCCGATACCGAAAGATTCCTTTTTCTCGGTGCGGTGGTTGGCTTGCTCGAAATGGTGGCGGCCGAGCGGCCTGTGGTCATCGTCCTTGACGACCTCCAGTGGGCAGACAAGGGGAGTTTGCTTCTGCTCCGCCAGTTGGCTGCCACCGAGCATTCCATGCGGGTCCTGATCCTCGGGGCCTTTCGGGACAGCGAGTTGTCGCTCTCACACCCCCTTCTTGGCACGTTGGCGGCGTTGCGCCGAGAAAGCGGCGTCTCCCGCATTGAGCTGAGCGGGTTAGACGACAACGGGGTGTTGGCGTTCCTCGAGGCAGCCGCCGGGCAGACGCTGGACGACGACGGAGTGGGTCTCGCTCATGCCGTCTACCGAGAGACCGACGGCAATCCCTACTTCGTGAGCGAGGTGTTGCGACATCTGGTGGAGACCGGGGCCATCTTCCAAGACGCGGGCGGAAGGTGGACGTCAGAATCGCTGGAGCTGATGACGCTGCCCGACAGCCTCCGCGAGGTGATCGGGGCGAGAGTCGGTCGACTAGGGGAAGTCGCCGAGCAGGTCCTGTCCGTGGCGTCGGTCATTGGGCGTGACTTCGATCTTGATTTGCTGTCTCGGGCGTCGAACACGAACGAGGACGATCTGCTCGACCTCCTCGAGGCCGCCGTCACCGCCTCACTGGTGCGAGAGCTGGCCGACAGTCCCGGTCGCTACAACTTCGCCCACGCTCTGATCCAGCACACTCTGTACGAGGAGTTAGGCCCCTCGCGGCGGGCCCGGACCCATAGGCTGGTGGCCGAGGCCCTCGAGGAGCTCTGCGGGGATCGTCCGGAGTTTCGAGTGGGCGAACTTTCCCGCCACTGGATCGCCGCCACTCAGCCGATCGATCTCACCAAGGCCATCGACTACACCCAACGGGCGGGCGATGCCGCGCTGAGCGCCTTGGCACCGGCTGACGCTCTCCGCTACTACGCCCAGGCCCTCGATCTCTACGCACAGAGCGCCGACCCCGATCCGGTGACCGGCATCGACTTGGCCATCGGTCTCGGCACCGCCCAGCGCCAGACAGGAGACCCCCTCTTTCGAGAGACCTTGACCGACGCCGGCCGCCGGGCCGCCGAGATTGACGACACTGGACGGCTGGTGGCCGCCGCCCTGGCCAACGATCGGGGATTTGCGAGCGCAACCTTCGTCAGCGACGACGATAAGGTGCAAATCCTCGAATTGGCGCTCGAGCGGCTTTCGTCGAGCGATCCGGACCGGGCGCTCGTCATCGCCGCACTGTGCTCAGAGCTTGCCCACAACAGCCCGATCGATCGTCTCGAATCTCTGGCCAACGAGGCGGTCGCCATTGCCGAAGCCACCGGGGATGACACCACCATCGTGCGGGTCCTCAACAACCTCTTTGTCCCGCTCTTTCTGCCCCACCTGCTCGAACAGTCACTGGCCCGGACCGCTGACGCGCTGGTGAGGTCCGAACGGATCGGTGACCCGCTGCTCCTCCATTTCGCGGCCCGGTGGCGCTCTGAGATTTCCGCCCGTGCCGGAGATATTAATGAGATGGACCGATGTATCGAGATCGCCGCCTCGGCGGTACAGAGGATTGACCAGCCGACACTCCGCTGGGGGTGTGCCACGAGAGGTGCCCAGCGAGCGCTGATCGCCGGTGATCCAGACGAGGCGGAACGACTGGCCACGGAGGCATTCAGGATCGGCACCGACAGCGGTCAGCCTGACGCGACCGTCTACTTCGGGGCAGCGCTATTTCTCGTGAACCACCAACGCGGTACCTTGGTCGAGTTGGTGCCAGTTATCGAACAGATGGGCGACGACGCGCCCGGGATGGCCCCGGCTTTTATCGCGGGGATTCTGGCAACGGCGCTTGCTGACGGCGATCGGACAGATGAGGCGCGCCAACTCTTGGCGCAGTTCGCGGCTGCAGGCTTCGAACTCCCCGGGAATGAACTTTGGCTGACCGGCATGATGACCTATGCCGACCCCGCCATCGAATGCCGAAACCCTGAATTCGCCGAGCCCCTCCTTGACTTGCTAGCTCCTTGGGGCGATCAACTATCCACCGTTGGGGGAATCACAGCGGAAGGCCCGGTTAGCCACTTTCTCGGCGGACTTGCCACCGTTCTCAGACGATACGACGAAGCGGACGATTACTTTGCTAGATCCGCGGCAATGAGCGAACGAATAGGTGCCAAATTCTTCGCCGCCCAAACTGACCTGCTGTGGGGAAGGATGCACGCCGAACGCGACGCATCAGGCGATGTCGAGAGAGCTCGGGATCTACTTACCGCGGCGCGCACCATCGCTACAGACCACGGATACGGGAACGTGGAACGACGGGCAGTGGCGGCGCTCCAAGATCTGGACTGAACTTCGCCGGAAAGCAGGATCTGAATCGGACCCGGGTTTTATGCGGACTCGTTTGTCTGTGATGTCACCAGTTCTGGTGTTGCTGTGTGACGGTAGTAGTTCTCTCTTCATACGTACGGTGAGTGAGTGTGTTTGTAGTAGTGGGCTACCGACAAAACTCCATCACCCAGGGAAGCCATGCGAGCCTACGAAGCCATTTCCCACGCTATTGCTCTCGATTTCCCACATCGTTGCTCACGCAACACGGATCACTTCGCCGAGTCGACTGGTCCGTTCAAGTCCTGAAGGGTCGATGTTCATCGATACTGGCGACCTCATGCCCTTCTGCTGAGCTGACCGAGAGGCTTCGGGTGGGTCCACTCGCGACGCACCACCGTTGCCGCTGCCTACGCCGACCCGCCGGACTGGCGCTCGTAGTGCACGATGGCCGAGGCTGGCGCTTCCGAAAGCGAAAATTCCAGGCCCTGGTGCATCAAGCTCCTCTCCGGACAACAGTTCCTTGCCGCTCCGGTCGAAGTTCTCGATCCGGTACTGCCTGCCCGCATCCAAACCGTGCAGGACAAATCGCATCGTTGCCGCCTGGGCATCGGGCCGCCGAAAGACAAGGACCACGCCGCTCCCCGCCGCGGGACGGTCAAATTGGAATGCCATCCACACGTCATTCTCCAGGCTGAACTCCGTCAGAGGATAGAAATCGCTGTACAACAGGTCGTCTTGTATTCGCATGAATTCCCTCGTTCATCGTGCGGAGCAGCGCCCAGTCCTCCTCGCTCGCAGTGCCCACGTCGACGCTCGACGCATAGCTCGGGGCAAGGGAGCTACGGACCACGTACTGGCCCGAACCCCAGGCACCGTCATTTGTGGTTTGGGGCCCCACGCCTGTCCCGTAGTAGGGGAGCCACAGGGATATGCCGTAGGTCTGGCACTGGTTACCGGTCGGCTCGAACTGGTAATCACTCCGCAACAGAGGGACCGAGCGGCGCATCGTCTCGAGGTCGTTGCGTCGGCCACCCGAAGCGCAGCTGTCTATCCAAAGATGAGGATGGCGCTTGCGCAACTCGTCCCAAAAGGCGAGATGGCCGGTCACATGCTTCACCTGAGTCATACCGATGCGGCCTGGCACGTCTCTTGCGTTCCAGTAGTCGAGTGGATCCATGTTGAAGTCCTGGCGGAACACGTCGAGTTCGTGGCCCTGAGCGGCCTGATTGGCAATGATGGTGTCGAAGCGCTCCACCAACCAGGCCCAAGCGTCGGCATTACCGAAGTCGAGGAGGAAGCTGGGGTCTGAGGCGGGATCCGGCGGTGCGATGAGCCAATCCCGGTGCTTGTCCAACAACTCGGTACCAATCCCCACCCGCTCTGGTTCGCTCCATAACACAGACTTCATGTCATGGTCCCTGGCCCGCTGGAATGTCGGCCTCATACCGTGCGGGAAGCGTTTTGGGTCCGGGAACCAGTTCCCTACACCATTGCCCCAATCCTGGGAGAAGCCGTCGGGTAACCCGCTCGGAATGGCGTACCACCCGGCGTCCACCCACCAATGCGTATAGAAGCCACCGTGGTCCGTGGTGGTCCCCCGCCGAACATAGGAATCGATTGCTGAGAGTTCTTCTGACTGGTTAGGGAAAAGGCTCAGTCCGCCAGTCGTGGGCGTTATGGGTGTCGGGAGGCTCCCCCCAAAGCGCGGCAAGTTGTAGTCGACCATCCATCTCCGCCACTTGTTCTGGGCGACCAACCAGCTATCGGCGCTCCACGGCATGAGGACGATGAGGGGGGTCCGAACCTCCTCGCCTGCTTCCAAGGAGGTGTCCAAGAGCATCGCGTCAGCGATGTCCCCGTAACTGTTCAGCAGTGGGTCGGCGGACGTCATCCCGGCTTTGAGGCGCAGGCCTTCCTGCTCGTCGACTAGCAGTTGGGTGGTCCATTGCCCTGGCCATCCGACGGCGACCATGACTCCCTGGTCGTCCCAAGAGACATTGAAATAGGGCCACGTGCCGTTCGACGGCCGACCGCCCAAGGGAAAAGAAGCTGCGCCTTACCCGGCGCCAGCAGCGAGGTCTGCGGCGCGTAATCATCGGCTTGCTGCGAGCTGCCATTGAAATGGTGAAGGGCATACGGTGCCGCTGGCGACCTGTTGATGATGGTGTCAGCGGCCAGCACCGCGCTCAACCGCTGCGAGGTATTCGATGAAGGGTTGGTGAAGGACACCGTCCATTCGGTGGCCCCGAAGCCCTCGTACACAACGACCGCCGCCTGTACCTGAAGCTCTCCGGACGGCGCCCGCCACGTGACCCATTCTTCAGAGCGCCCAGGCGAGGAACTGATTTTGCGCCTTACCTCCCGCCACTGTCGCAGGAGGCTCGCCGACGACTGTCCGGCGTAGTCGAACGAGAAGGGCGGGTTGGCAATGAACTCCGATACCGCAGCGTCGGCAGTGTCACTCCCCACCGCGGCTTGCCTGACAGTCGGCGTCAGAAAGCGGTTCCCGTTAGAGGCCAAGGCCGCTGATCCCGTGCCTGCCCCCAGCAACTTGAGGAAGACTCTCCTGTCCACTATCGCAACGCCCCCTTGGGCTGGCCATTGCCCGTACAGGTACCACCACGTTTCATCGCCGCAACACCCCGGTTTGACCGAGCCCAACGCAGACTAGTGCCCTGATTTGCTTCCGTTGCGTCCACCACCTGAGATCGCCCGTTGGGCCCGCAGCGAGGACGATACCTCGGTCAAGACGACGATACCTCCGTCGTCAATGGTGCCGGGCACTCGTAGCGCTGGCTTAGGCCGGAGGCAATGACGTGGCGACCAGCTCCCGGCTGGTCCAGACCAGCCCGGAGCCATCCGTGATCAGTCTGCTCTGCACCGAGGCTCAGATTCAGTTCAGACGTCACAACGCTTGTGTGGCTAGTTGGGCAAAAATGGCGGCAACGGGTCTGGCCCGGCGGTGAACGTCAAAGAGTCCGACCTCAGTCACGGCGCCTTTCGGATTCACTAGTTCGGTCTGCCAGTCGAACTGGTCTCCCCGGCTGTACCAGCAGAGCCCGCGTACCGGCAGGCCGTCGTTGCGCAGTCCGCGAAGTCCGTCCGTGAGTGAGAGCAACCACGGAATCTGGTCGTTGATACCAAGGGACAAATTCGAGGTCTCCGCCACCCAGAAGGGCACGTCATATCGGTCGTGCCACCGTCGAAATTCGGCAACGGCGAATGCGACTCGCTCGTGGATCGACCACTCGGGGGCAACTCCCCCGACCGGAAGCACCGAGGTGGGGTAGAAGTCGAGGCCCGCAACGACCCGGTCGGTCACCGCGAGAGAACGGATGCGCTCGAGCAATGCCGTATCCACGGGATCAAGATAACGGGCCGACGCCGGGAGAGGGTCCCGTCCGAAGTGCAGGTCCCATACGAGCCAAGTCCATGCCCGCAACGCCTGCACGTCAGCATCGGCCTGCGGCTCAACTGCCACCGGAACCGGGAACCCTTCGGACCCAATCCACCAGCCGCCGCGATCGCCACGGATGCGCGCCAGTGCCTCCAGGTTGGCCAACACGATATTGGCCAAGATCCGCGCGTGGTCGGGCCCTGACGCGAGCCGGTCATTCCACATTCCCAGACAACCTGAATTCTCTGCCGTGACGCCTGGCTCATTGATTGGCGTGAACCATCGCGGTTCTTGATAACGGTCGAGGAATGCCTCGACGTATCGACAGAACGAATCCACCCATCGCTGATCGGCAAAGCCGTCGAAAGAGTCAGGGAGGCCAAAGTGCAACAGGTCGACGATCGGCTCCAAACCGTGCTCGGCGCAATGAGCCAATGCTCGATCCCAGAGCGTCCAGTCGTATTGGCCGGGTTCTGGCTCACTCAGACGCCATGGTGCGCCGTATCGAACGATCTTGATGCCGAGAGCGGCGATCGAGCGAAGGTCGTCGTCTACATGGGAGTAGTGGCCACTTTGTTCGAATTGGTCCTGTCGATAGGGAACTCCATCGGCAAGTACCAAAGGATCGGACCCTTCCTCACCGACGGCCCATGCAAAGTCAGGGAATTGTATTCGGTCAACAGTCTCGTCCAACATAGGGTTGCGAATCTAGCGGAGCCGCATATTCATCGAGCCCCTCGCACGAACATTCCTGTCGGTTACGATCCCGACGGGCTGAGTTGAGATGTTGAGTTGAGTTGAGTTGAGTGAGTGAGTGGTAGTAGGTAGTGAGTGAGTTGGTTGGTTGGTTGGTTGGTCAGTGGTGGGTGGGTGGGAGTGAGTCGAGTGGGCTACCGACAAAACCCGTCTCGCCAGGGCCGACCGCTCGGGTCCCCTGATCCATTTCCCACGCTATTGGTCGCGATTTCCCACATTATTGCCGGCGCAAATAGATCAGGAGAACTCCTGATCAAGGTCCCGGTTGACATTTTTGGCACCCACACCGTTACCGAGAGAGCCGAGCCCGGCAGGATAGAGCCTGCACGTGGCTCCTGTTGAGTGCCAATCGGCCCGAATGATGCACTGATGAGATGGACCAGGACGTGATTGGTTGACCTGGTCGTACCCCTACGCCTGCACTGGGGCGCTGCCGGACAGGACCGCGATCTCTCAGATTGTTGGCCACGCATCGAGTTGAACAGAGTTCATACACAGCGGCTCGGCACCCAGGGTGGTTACTAGACACCTACGGGATCGTTTTTGCCTCCGTAAGTGGATTTTGAAGATGTCTTGATCGCTTCAGTTCACGATTCCTCTTGAGCCAGGAAGCCCATTCCCGGCATGAAACGGAGTTGGAGACATGAACCAGGATCGCACTCAATCAGTTGGATCGCCGTCACATCGAAATCGCTCTGCCCTGCTTCTCCTTCTTGCCCTCATTCTGCTTACCGTGGGCGTTTCCAGCCTGCTGGCATTCGGCGGTGGCAAGGGGACATCGCGGTCAGTCGGCGAACGGCAATGGCGCCGGTTCGACAGCCCCAGGTCTTACCAGTTCAACGAATGGAGTTAGTGCAGGTGGCTCGTCGCCGGGCGAGCCGGGCCTGAAATCAAGCGTTCAACAGGGTTCTCCGACGAGTTCAACGGGTCGTCCCGGATGTAGTGGCGGGTGTACTCCTACTGGCGTGCCGCTGACCGCTCCGGGTTGTGGAGCCGGATGCACTACGACGACTACCACCAAGCCTGTCGTACCAGCGACCACTCCCGCAAAGCCTGTGGTGCCGGCCAATCCAGGCACGACCTCAACGCCACTTCCTTATGCCTGTGGAGCACCGTGCAGACCGATCGAGAAGCCCCTCCCGGCCCCGACTACTGAGATTGCGGAGCACCGTGTAGACCGGTCGTGAAGCCCCTCCCGGCCCCGACTACTGAGAATTGCGGAGCACCATGTACTACGATTCCGACCCCAGCTCCGAGTACTCAGGTTCTGCGGTCGATCCCGATCCCCAAGTTGTCGTTCCCAATGTGGTAGGTCTTGACTCGCTCGTAGCAAATGAAGATCTCTACGCAGCCAAACTGACCTAGGGTTTCACAGTGGTGGGACCACGCCGTTCCAATCACAGGACGGCCTCGTCACGGCTCAGGATCCAGCTGCAGGTACGACCGTTGCGATTGGGACGATCGTGACGTGCACCAGCCTCACGTACGTAGCTCCATAGGAAATCCTGTAAACGCAATCGGGCTGGTCCCCGGCAAGGGCTCCTGGTGCAAGTGAGCAGGTGTCGACCGGCCACAATCCCGAAGGCCTTGGCTTCTATCAGGTCGGCGACAGTCAGAATGTTCACGAAACCGCAACCGCAGAAGGCCGTCAGGGCACATTGGACAATACCGCAGGCCGAAGCTGTCATTCGCCAGCCCGACAGGTGTGACTACGGCATTCCCGCGGGGAGGCAAGGGCCGGGTACGTCCCTCTACCGGCTGCGCGGTAGGGGGTCAAGAGGACCAGGATGTCAGACCCGGAGCCAGGCGACGGACTCCCATTCCAGGGGTTGGCGCGTCCGGCCAGTCCCCAGGAGATCGGGCCCTAAGCAGTGCCAGGCCCTGCCGGCCCTCGCCTCACGCAGCGGGCCTGGCCGGATGGATCCTGCCCCCGGCTCGACCGGCGAACGTGTGGTTGAGCCCCTTGGAGAGCGGGAAGCATACAGCGGGACTCTCAAGACAGGAGCAGGGCGGCGGAGGTACCTGCCCAATCATCGTGGTCGGCACTCAACGTACGGGATTCCCAGGCGATTCCAAGCTGTTTCCAAGGTTCCGGGCCCGTGAGCTGTCACGTCACCCTGCGCCAAAGATTCCTCCCGGCGCTCCAGGCCCGTGTAACTCCCAACGCCTACTCTCGGCAAAGCCGTTGGATCTCACGAGTGACGACTTGAATCACCGTGAATTGCCAGGCACAGCCGGTTGCAGACGAACGTGGTTTGAGCGGAATTTGAAGGCGGCTTGACCGTATCACCGCACAGTTACAGCGACGCCGGCTACCCGATGCTGGCGAGACTGGAAGAAGGACCCATGAACGTACGCTCTGAAAACCACG
>CAVZGQ010000003.1:0-1106535 GCA_963774885.1 uncultured Acidimicrobiaceae bacterium | reverse complement strand
CGGAGCTTTGCTGCCTCGGCCGACCAGAGCCGTCACCGACAGGCCCTTCAGGCGGGAATGCAGCTGGTCAGGGTGGTGATCCCCAGATGGCGCATCTGGACGATGGCCTTTACCCGGGCCTGTCGGGCAGAGCGCTTGGCCACCACCAGGACCCGGATGGCCTCGACGGGACCGTCCTTGGTCTTGCCCGCACCTGATGCCCGACCGCTGATGGGCGGCCTGGGCGGCCTCGATCGCATCGAGGGGGTCGGACTTTCCCTGGTTGCGTCGGGACTGCCGGTTGGGTCGGTTGACTTCGACGACCTCGATGCCCTTCCTCCCGCAAGAACCGGGAGAGCCCCACGCCATAGGAACCGGTTCCCTCGACGCCAACCTTGGTCACCTGGCCGAACTCCTCGAGCAAGGCCAGCAGGGCTTTGTAGCCAGTGGCGTCAGCGTCGAACGACTCGGTGCCGACCAGCCGACCCAACCGGGTCGAGGGCAGTGGCAACGTGTTTGTCCAGGTGGGTATCGACCACACCCGTGATCCCGGGAGCAGCTTCTACGATGGTCACGGCCATCCCTTCCTTCCTTAGCGGTTGAGGGGTGGCACGGCCGTCCTTGATCGGAGTGACGGGCGGTCCAGGTTGTTGGTAGCACCTGGGCCAATCACCCCAAACCTCAGAAACGGGGCGTGCCGTTGTCACCGTGCCGCTGGAAGAGCTCGGCCTGATGACGCCCGAGGACGCCCCCAGACTACTGCAAGTCAGGCCGATTTTCCGAGTGCTCCCGAAGCTATTGAGGACCAGCTGCAAAGCGGTGGATCCCCAACGGCCATTGTCATTGATATGGGGCAGGGCAGGCTTCCTCCACCGACCATAAGGGCCGATCCCTCACTTACAGACCGGGCAGGTGGACAGAAGGGCCGGGAGGGGACGGAAGCGCACACCGGAGATGGCGGGTGGGGGGGTCCTCAATCGGGCTGACGTGAGTGGTGGTAGATCTGGTCGGGACGCAAGCCGAGCCCGTAGGCGGGTGTGCGAATCGTACCGGTGGACCCGCAGGACGCCGACTGCTAGAAACTAGAAGCAAAGAGGTGAAATCGGCGGAGACCGGGCAGGGTTTACGGCGATGAAACTGCGGCGGGATAGTCACTGCTCGCTGGCCGAGAGCGAGGGGAGACTCCAATGAACCTGGCCCGCAATGCCTGGCGACTTTTCCTTAGTGGCCTGCTCTGCGTGGGTGTCGTAGGAGCCGGCACTGCTGTCCTGGCCACCAATGCGGCCTCGGCGCAGCCCCTGTCCGTGACGGCCGTTCTCACCTCGAACGATCCCCTCATGGGCGACGGCGACGCTTTCGGCGACAGTGTCGCCATCAGTGGCGACATCATGGCGGTCGGAGCTCCGGGTGCGACACCGGCCATCGCGCCGACCGGCTCCGAGCACCAAGGCGCCGTCTACGTTCTGCAACGACCCTCGGGAGGGACCTGGGCCCAAGCCCAACGATCGCCCAGCTGACGGCATCGGACGACACGACTGGCAACTCCAACGCCCACCTCGGCATATCAGTCGCGATCGATGGCGACACGATCGTGGCGGGAGCGTCCGGCACTTACGTGAACGGTCAGAGCGATCAGGGCGCCGTTTACGTGTTCACCGAGCCGAATGGCGGCTGGGCGAGCGAGACGGAGGCAGCCAAGCTCACCGCCTCCGACGGAGCACGTTTCGACTCGCTCGGCGCTTCGGTTGCGATCTCAAGCAACTCGTTGGTCGCCGGGGCACCGGACGCGAGTGTCAACAGCCAGCCGGGCGAGGGTGCGGCGTACGTGTTCACGGAGCCGACCGGCGGGTGGGCGAATGAGACGGAGACGGCCAAGCTCACCGCTTCCGACGGGGCCGAGAACGACGATATCGGGAGCTCGGTCGGCATTTCCGGCGGAAAGGTGGCGGTGGGAGCTCCCGGCCGGACGACCGACCTGGGGGCCGTGTACGTGTTTTCCGAGGGATCCGGTGGACGAGTGAGAACGATCCGCCGTCTTGACGGCGTCCGACGGTGATCCCAACGCGTACCCGGAGCTGGGGATCTCGGTCGCCATCGACGGTGACACGGTCGTCGCCGGTGCGCCTTATGCCGACCCGGGCGGCATCTCATACCGCGGCGAGGCGTACGTCTTCACCGCATCCGGCGGCATCTTCACGACTGGAACCGAGAGCGCACGCCTCACGGCGACGGACGGAGCCGCCAACGACTACCTCGGCCAGGCGGTCGCCGTTAGCGGGTCGACGGCAGTCGCCGGAGCAACGGGCGCCTACATCGACGGCACCGCAAGCGGCGCCGTCTACAGCTTCGACACCACCACCGGAAGCCAGATCCAGAAGTACGATGCGCCTGGTGATGCCCGCAGCGATCCACTTGGGCAGAGCGTCGCTGTCTCGAGCGACACTGTGGCTGTCGGTGCACCGAACGCAAGCGTCAATGGCTATGGGGATGCCGGTGCCGCCTTCGCCTTCTATCAGGCGCCGCGGCCGACCACACTCACCTCCTGTGATTCGACGGACCTGTTGCAGGCAATCGCGACGGCGGAAGGATCGGGCGGGAACGGAACGGTCCTATTCGCGTGTAGCGGAACGATCACGTTGAGCAGCCCCATCGTGGTCGTGGCGCCCGAGAACCTTTCCCTCGACGCATCGTCGGCCCTGGGTTCCGTCACGCTTTCCGGTGGGAACTCGACCCAGGTCTTCATCGTTGAGGGCGGCGACCTGAACCTCACCGATGTGGATGTAGCGTCGGGTCTTTCTGGGGGCACGACCGGCGGCGGGGGCAGCACCGGACAATCAAGTACGGGAGGAACAGCGGGCACCAGCGGCCCCGCACCAGCCTCGCCTATTCCTAACTCTCCAGGACAGAGCGGCGGGTCCGGCATCGGCGGTTCCTCAGGCGACCAGAGCGGGAGCGGTGGTAGCGGCGGCGGCGGCCAGAGCGGGACCGGTGGTGGGATGTACATCGCGAGTGGAGCGACCGTCACGATCCAGGGTGGCGCTTTCACTCAAGACCAGGCCGTAGGCGGCTCGGGTGGTATGGGCGGAAACACGTCCAGCGGCGGAACTGGCGGCAACGGTGGTAACGGCGGTAACGGGCAAGGTGGCGGCGGCGCATCCGAGGGGCAGAGTGGTGGGTCCGGGGCCGCCGGTTCCACCGGTGGAAACGGCGGCGGCGGCGGAACTGGCGGAACTGGCGGCAGTGGTGGCACCGCCGATGGCGGTGCGATCTCCAACGGTGGGAACCTCACCATCACCAACACGGTCTTTTCCAACGACCAGGCCACTGGCGGCTCGGGTGGTACCGGCGGAGAAGGTGGCACCGGCGGAGCAGGTGGTACCGGCGGTGGTGGAGGGGACGCCGGTTCTGGCGGTACCGGCACACAGGACAACGGCAACGGCGGCACGGGTGGTGTGGGTGGCGTTGGGGGCTCAGGAGGGGCCGGTGGTCAAGGGGGTACCGGCGGCGGCGGCGGTGACGGGCAAGGTGGTGCCATCTATAACTCCGGGAGCCTCAATCTCCAGTACAACGAGCCACCGTCCGGTACCGCGTGGATTTCGTCCGATTCCGCGTTCGGAGGTTCGGGTGGCACCGCAGGCCAGACTGGAACTGGAGGTCCAGCCGGCGCGGCGGGTGCTGGCGGTGGCGGTGGCAACGGGGGTTCGGGTATGGGCGCCAACGTTTCTGGCGGGAACGGCGGGAACGGGGGTACCGGCGGCGGCGGCGGAACTGGCGGTGGCGGTGGTGAAGGGCAAGGCGGGGGCGACGGGTCGAACGGCGTCGGTGGAGCTATTTACAACACGGGCTCGCTCGAGATTTCCACCGGTGCGACAGGATCCGGCACCGTCTTCATGAGCGATTCAACGGCGGGTGGAGGCGGCGGGAATGGTGGTTCGGGTTCCACGGGCGGAGCCGGTGGCGCCGGTGCGGCCGGAGGGACCGGCGGATCGGGCGCCGGTGCGGCCGGAGGGATGGGAACGGCTGGGAATGCTCTGCGCCTCGGTTCCAATCCCGAGCGCGGCCGGCGGAGCGGGGGGGAACGGCAGCGCCGGAGGAACCGGCGGCAAGGGTGCTGACGGCGGCAACGGAGGCAGCGGAGGCGACGCCACGTCGGGCGCTCTTTTTTCGAGCAACCCGGTGACCATCACCGGGGGTGCGACCCTGTTCGACAGCGACACGGTGACTAGCGGGAGCGGTGGGACGGGTGGCAGCCTTGGAACGGGAGCGCCCAGCGTCGCCGGCGGCACGGGTGGTATGGGCGGAGCGGGCACACCGACTGGGGCGACAGGGACCAACGGCCCTCAAGGTGCGGTCGGTGCCGCCGGAGTCGTTGGCGGCCGTGGTGACGACGGTTCGTCCCTCGACCCCGACTCGCTCACGCCCGCAGGGGCCCTCGCGAGTGTCAGCGTCGCCCCGATAAATCCAACTGAGGTCGTCGGGAACAAGCTGGCCTTCACCGCGACTGGGCTAGGTGTGAACGGCCAAACGCTGAACTTGACGTCCGTGGCCTCGTGGAGCAGCTCCGATCCTCAGGTTGCGACTATCGGTCCATCGGGCGTCGCAGTCGGAACTGGACCCGGAACGACCACCATCAGTGCCATCGTCGGGACTTTCTCTGTTTCCACCACGTTGACCGTCACCCAAGTGTTCCAGATCTTGACTGCATCGTTGCCAGCCGCAACACCGGGTCACGCCTACGGTCCGGTGACCCTCCAGGCGGTCGGTCTTGGAACCAGCACCAATCCTTACTCCACCACCTTGAAGTGGAAGAAGGTCTCCTTACCCAAGGGGCTGACGCTGTCTCCGACCGGAGTGTTGTCGGGAACCCTGAGTTCCAAACTGATCGGAGGTTCGAGTTCGATCACGGTTCAGGCGACCGAGACAGTGACCACACTCAATGGCAGGGTGAAGACCAAGACGATTACGACGGTCCAGGCCACCATTCCACTGACCATCATCCAACCGCAGCCAGCGGTGTCGTCGGTTCGCAGGACCTCGGGGCCGTCAGCGGGAGGAACCACTGTGTCGATCAAGGGCACGTCCCTGCAGGGTGCGTCCGTGGTCACGTTCGGTGCCGTCGATGCGACCAGCTTCACGGTTAACGGAGCTGGCACCACGATCACTGCCGTCACACCGCCAGAGGCGGCGGGGCCGGTGGACGTCAGGGTCACCGATCCAGGTGGCACGAGTTCAACTAGCTCGGCTGACGTGTTCACCTTCACCCCATAGGGTCGGCTGGTTCAAGCAGGAGGTCTCAGGCGTGCCCCTCTTCGCCACGCTGGCGGTGTTGCCCTCCGATCTACATCAGCCACATTCATCGGATCGTCTGACCACTGACGATCCTGGGGCGGGTTATCCACACGCCCCGATGTGCCGATGCGGGGCAGGCAACGATCGCGAGCGCGGCCCGCGGTCTTGATTGCATTCCACCCAGTCGAAAACACATTCGTGCTCTTTTTCAAACCCACCTCTGAACAGGGAGAACGTTGCACTTTTGACAACACCCGTGGGCGCTAGAGGACTCGAACCTCCGACCTCAGCCGTGTGAAGGCTGCGCTCTAACCAACTGAGCTAAACGCCCTGACGCCGGCCACGAACGAGAGGCTTGTGACCCGGCAGGTGGCCATGGTAGTCCGATGCCCCCAGCCTCAGGCACGTGACGAGGCTGATCGTCGATCCCGGCCATTTCGGCCATCAGCGCTGTCCACGCCGAGCGGGAACGGGGCGACGGTATCGAAGCCGATGGCCCCCTCCAACGCCGCCGCCGATCTGAGCACGACAAGATCACCGTGTTGGGGCCCGACCAGCTGTAGCCCCACCGGCAAGCCCGATCCAGTCACACCGACGCAGATCGATGCCGCAGGTGATCGCGTCATATTGAAGGGATACGTGAACTTGATCCAGTTGTAGTCGGGCGTTCCGTTGATCATCCCCGACCCTCCGAGCGAGAGCGGCGGAGGTTCGGCCGCCACTGTCGGCGTGATGAGCAGGCGAACGTCGTGGAACAGCTCGACTAGCCGGAGGTTGAGCGTGTGGCATGCGTCCTCGGCAAGGACCACGTCCAACACGCTGGTAGCCGCGGCACCATCGATCACCATGGCCAGAACCGGATCGATCTGATCCCAGGCCGGCGTTCCCCGGATGGCGGCGTGGGTGCGGAGGTTGTACGCCCCGGAGAGCGTCAACCACTCATCGATCGGGTCGGCCTCGAACACACGGTCGACCTCCACCACCTCGCAGCCCAACGAGGCCATCAACCCGACGGCCTGTTCGCAGATTGAAAGCACCTCAGCGTCCACCTCGGCGTACCCCAGTGTCGGCGACCAGGCAACCTTGCGAGGTGGTCGGGGATCATCGAGGGTGGCCATCCAAGACGCCTCCGGTCGGGGGAGGGATCGCAGATCGCTCGGATCTGGACCGACGACTACGTCGAGGGCGGCCACCACGTCAGACAGCCGGCGAGCAAGCGGTCCTTTCGTCGACAGATTCTGCCAATCGGGTGGGAGCGGCCCACCGCTCGGCACGCGCCCGAGCGAGGGTTTCATCCCGGACAGCCCGCAACACGATGACGGTATGCGGATCGACCCACCTCCGTCGGACCCGGTTGCCAACGGCACCATCCCTGAGGCGATGGCAGCCGCACTTCCCCCGGAGGACCCTCCCGGGGTGTGCTCGAGGTTCCAGGGGTTCCGGGTTTGGCCGAACACGAGATTCTGGGTATCCGGCTTCCATCCGAGCTCCGGGGTGTTGGTCTTGCCCACAACGACGCATCCGGCCGCGACCAGCCGGGCCACCAACGGGGAGTCGGCACCGGCCGGTGGGTCATCGGCGAACACCGGCGAGCCGTGGGTGGTGACGTGACCGGTGGCGTCCTCCAGATCCTTCACGCCGAGCGGGATGCCGGCCAGCGGTCCGGGGTCGATGCCCGCCGCCACCTTCTGGTCGACGGCCTCGGCCGAGGTGCGCGCTCGTTCTTCATCAACCGACACGAAGGCGTTCAGCGTCGGATTGTGCAGAGCGATCTGGTCGAGTGCGTGATCGGTCAGCTCACGAGCGGACACCCGGCCGTCACGTACCGACGCGGCCAGTGTCACCACCGACTCATTGCGAAAGTCCATTCACACGACCGTACCGGTGAGCGCTTGTGATCACAACCGATCCGCGATCGTGCACGCACCGCTCCCGTCGTTTCGACAACATCCCGATCCACAAAGCAGTCTGTGCCCCATGACAGGTCCGACCATCGAAGGAGCCGCCCTCGACCACGTCGCCCATGCGGTGCCCCGGTGGCAGGACGCCTGGCACCGGTACGCGGTCGACCTGGGGGCGGCGTGGAGTTCGGGAGGACCTGGGGTGGGCTTCGCCCCTGGTCAGGTCCAATTCGCCAACGGCGCCCGCATCGAGATGCTCATGCCCTATGCAGTCGAGACCAACGACTTCCTCAGTCGGTTTCTCACCCGACATGGTCCCGGGCCACACCATCTGACCTTCAAGGTCCCCGATCTGGACGCGGCACTGGAATCACTCGTGCACGGGGGCTACCAACCCATCGGAATCGACCGAAGCGATCCGCAATGGATGGAGGCGTTCGTGCACCCCAACCAGGCCACTGGCGTGGTCGTGCAGGTGGCGCAGGCTGGAAGCGCGTGGAAGAGCCCCCCTCCCGACGACTACCCGAGGGAACGACGACAACGGCGAGACGACTCGGGTCCGGTACCACCGGCCTCGCTCACCTGGGTAGCACACGTTGTCGCAGAGCTGGGGGTTGGCTCGGCTCTCTTTGTGGACGTCCTCGGCGGGCGGATCACCGACGAGGGCAGCGATACCGACTATCGATGGGTCGACCTGCGTTGGGGCGGTCCACTCGGGCTCCGACTCCTCTCCCCCATCGACGCGACGTCCGGGTCCCCCCTGCGGACGTGGCTGGGCGACCGACCCGGGCGGATCCACCATCTCGAGCTCAGCGTGGCGGAACCCGACACGCTGCCTGGTGCCCGCGACCTGGGAATACTCCCCGGCTCCTCGAGCGGTGAGGCCGGGCGTGGCAGCACATTCGAGATCCCGCCGGAGGAGAATGCCGGTATGCGGCTGATCGTGCGCGCCGGGTGACATGGGCGCCGGCAGCGACGCCTGTGACACGGTGGTCGAGGACGGGGTCGACGGTCAGAACCGAACGTGTCATTAGGGACCGGTAGCCTTTGGGCAATGGCCAGCCCATCCGACGAGGACGATCCGGAGGTGGGGGGCGACGATGCCTTCGATGAGGACGTCGAGGACACCTGGGACTCCGAGGACGTTGAAGACTCTGAGGACGTCGAGGACTTCGAATACACCGAGGATCACGAGGACGCAGGCCTGACCGACCGGTCGACCACCACGCTTGGCTGGCTGGATCGCATCCGCTCGGCCTTCCTGCCATCGCCCAGGCCGACCCGATCGACGAAGCCGACCCAGACCGCACCACGCACGACCGGCACCTCCCCCAAGACCGGTACCTCCCCCAAGGCAGCGATCGAGAGGCTGGACGAGCGGGAGCGGCGACTCTCGTTCGCCGCCGCCGGTGCTTCGGTACTGTTCGGCGTGTTGATCTACGTCCTGGACACCAACAACAAGAACTTCCGGTTGCAAAAGGGCCAGATCACGCCGCAGACGACCCTCGTCCTCGGTATCGCCTTGGCCGTCCTGCTGGTGGCGGCCACGGTCTATGGCCGGCGGGCGCCGGTCGGATTCGTGGCGCTCTTCGTCTTCTTGATGTTCGGGACGACTTCGTTCTTCCTAGGCGCGCCCTTCTTGGCCCTCGCTGCCTGGCTCCTCTATCGCTCGTACAAGATCCAGCGGGATTCTGCGGCCACCGCCCGGGCGGCGAGACTGGAGCAATCCACTCCGCCGGCGTCGACGACGCGCTCTGGGCCGGCCACCAACAAGTCCGCGAAGTCAGCGTCCAAGCGTTCGCGTACCAAGGGCCCTGCCATGCCGGAGGCGAACAAGCGCTACACCCCCAAGCGCCCCCCTCCTCCCGCACCCAAGCCGTCCCGCCGGGAACGGAAGGCGGCCCAGTCCTCCGACTAAGGGATGGCTAACCCGGCTCGGTGACCAGCGCCGAGCGCAACAATTCGAGGATCTCATTGCGGCGGCGGACAAGCGACCTGGCGCTGGGCTCCTCCCCAAACGCCCGCAACACCTCGACCTCGGTCAGCATGCCGATCACCGTGGAGTAGATGGCCAACAGCAACAACCGGGGCTCGTGGCGCCGCATTGTGCCGGCATCCATCTCCGCCTCGAGGAACTCGGCGGCCCGCCGTACCAGCGGCTCCATGGCGGTCACCAGGCGGGTGGCGGCCGGCGTGCCGGTCCGTCCCATCTCGCGCACCAGGCCCAGCAATTCCGGTCGGCGGGCGGCCAACCGGAACACCGAGCGCACCACCGCCTCCACCCGTGACCACCCCGTGTCGGCGGCTGCCAACGACGCCTCGAGGGCGGCCGACAGCTCGACGGCGCTCCGGTCAATGACAGCCTCGAGGAGGATCTCCTTGGACGGGAACCAGTAGAGGATGGTCTGCTTCCGGATGTCGAGCCCCACCGCCAAGGCGTCCAGCGACGAGGCCTCGTACCCCCGGGTGGCGAACGAGGCCAGGGCAGCGTCGAGGATCCGCTCCGCGGTCGGCGCACCGTCAGGCCCGTTCCTCGGGCGCCGGATCGGCGGCGTCCGGGGTCGGGTCCGGTCCTGTCCTTTGGGAACGTGCCCCCCGGTGCTCGACTTGCTCACTTACCATATGGTAGACAGATCAGGTGACCCGTGTCCGTGAGGCTCTCGGCGGCAAGCAGTTCTTCGTCACCGGCGCTACCGGGTTCTTGGGAACGGCCCTGGTAGAGAGGCTTCTGCGCACGGTCCCGGACAGTCGGGTGGTCCTTCTCATTCGACCCGGTCGGCGTTCGACACCGGGCCAACGAGCGGCCAAGGAGATCCTGAGGAACGACTGTTTCGACCGATTGCGCCAGCAGCACGGCGAACGGTTCGAGACCGAGGTGGCGGCTCGGGTGGTTGCCGTGGCCGGAGACGTCACCACCGACGGCCTCGGGCTCGACGAGGAGGGGATGCAGCTCCTCTCGGAATGCGACATCGTCGTGCACTCGGCTGCCGCCGTCAGCTTCGATTCGCCGCTCGACACCGCCGTCGAGGTCAACCTGCTGGGACCGTCCCGGGTGGCCGCGGCGGTGGCCGAGGCACGGCAGCTGGCCTCCGAGCACGGCCGCCGCGGTCCCGTCCACTACCTGCCGGTGTCGACGGCCTACGTCGCCGGGTCGCACCAGGGCGAAGCCAGAGAGGATCTCCTCGACGGCAACCCATTCACCGTGAACGTGGATTGGCGCACCGAGGTGGCGGCGGCCCGGCGCCAACGAGGGGACCTCGATGCGGAGTCCCGTCGCCCACAGCGGTTGGCCTCGTTCAGCAAGGAGGCGCGCGTCGAGTTGGGGGGCGCCGGACTCCACCTCCTCGCCGAGAGGGCCGAGCGGCTCCGTGAGGATTGGGTCAAGAAGCAGATGGTCGCCATCGGCCAGGCCCGGGCCCAGTCGCTGGGGTGGCCGGACGCGTACCCCTATACGAAGGCCCTGGGTGAACGAGCGCTGGTGTCCCAGTTCGGCGAGATCGTCCCTCTGACCATTATCCGCCCCTCGATCATCGAGTCGGCCCTGGCCGAGCCCCGCCCCGGATGGATCCGCGGCTTCCGGATGGCCGAGCCGATCATCGTCTCCTACGCCCGAGGGCTCCTTCGCGAATTCCCCGGTGTGCCCGAAGGGGTGACCGACGTGATCCCAGTGGACCTGGTGGTGGCGGCGATCATGGCCGTGGCCGGCGAGGCCCTGCTCATGTCGGCCGAGGACTACCAGGGCCCGAGCGTCTACCACGTGGCCTCGGGCGTTCGGAATCCGTTCCGCTACGGGCGCTTGGTGGAGCTGGTCCAGACCTGGTTCACCGAACATCCCCTGTACGACAGCGACGGCCAGCCCATTGTGGTGCCGGCCTGGTCGTTCCCGGGCAGAGGCCGTGTTCAGCGCCAATTGTCCCGGGCCAGCAAGGCGATGGACATCGCCGAAAAGGTGGTCGGGTCCCTGCCCATCCGCGGGCGGCAGGCGTCGTGGATGGCCGCCCTCGAGGAACAGCACCTACTGGCCGATCGCGCACTGGGGTACGTGGAGCTCTATGGGGCGTACACCGAGACCGAGGCGCGCTATCGCGTCGACCGGCTGATGGCCCTGTGGGATCGCATGGACGACGACGACCGCGAGGTGCTCTGCCTCGACCCGGGCGCAGTGGATTGGGACACCTATGTCCGTGACATCCACCTGCCTTCGATCATCGAACACGCCCGGGTCCGGACGGCACCGGGCAAGTCGACCCAGCCCTCGCGCAGCGAGCGGGCACGCAAGGCGATCCTCTCCCCCGACCGGCACCTTGCCGCGTTCGATCTCGAGAACACCCTCATCGCCTCCAACGTGGTCGACTCGTACGCATGGCTGGCCTCGCGCCATCTCCCCGCCGGGGAACGGGCGCAATTCGTGGCCGACCTCATGCGGGAGGCGCCGTCGCTCCTCGCCCTCGATCGCCGCGACCGAGGTGACTTCCTCCGCTCCTTCTACCGCCGCTACGAGGGTGCGCCGGTCGACCGGTTGCGGGACGACGGGTGGGAGCTCTTCCACAGCCTGCTGTTGGCCAAGTCGTTCCCCGCCGGCATCGCCAGGGTGCGTCGGCACCGGTCGCTCGGCCACCGCACGATTCTCATCACCGGAGCCCTCGATCTGGTGGTCGAACCCCTGCGCCCGCTGTTCGACGACATCGTCTGTGCCCGCCTCGGTGAGGTCGACGGGACCTTCACCGGGCGCCTCGAAGAGCTGCCCCCGATCGGGGAGGCACGCGCCCTGGTGCTGGCCGACTACGCCGAGTCCGAGGGTCTGCGACTCGAGGAGTCGATGGCCTACGCCGACTCGGCCAGCGATCTCCCCATGCTGGAGGCGGTGGGCTTCCCGGTGGCGGTCAATCCCGAGGCCAAGTTGGCCGCCATCGCCCGGCGGCGGGGTTGGCACGTCGAGCACTGGAAGAAGGCCGACGGGGGGTCATCGCCCCTCCTTCCGCTCGGGCCCGTCGACCGCCGGGGCTCGCTCCGTCGGGGCCGTACCAGCCCGGCTGCACTGACCGGATCCGCCCGGCGGGTGGCCGTGGAGGAGCGCTGATGAAGGCCCTGGTCTTCGAGCGGAACCTGCCGCGCTTCGCCGCCTCGCGGGTGGCCTCCGCCTTCGGCTCGGGCCGGGGTGCGGGCATCGGCCCCCTCCAACTGCTGGATGCCGACCAACCGGGATTGCCCGGCACCGACTGGTTCCATCTCCGGCCCCTGCTCTCGGGGATCTGCGGTTCCGACCTCGCCACCCTCGATGGGCGCAGCTCGCGCTACTTCGAGGACATGGTGAGCTTCCCCTTCGTTCCCGGGCACGAAGTCGTGGGGGTGCTCGACGCTGGCGGTGTCGATCACGACGGCGAACCGTTGGCTCCCGGCACCCGGGCGGTCATCGAGCCGGTGCTGGGCTGCGCTCCCCGACACATCCGTCCGCTCTGCCCCCAGTGTGCAACCGGGCACAGTGGATTGTGCGGCAACGTGGCCTTCGGCGCCCTCGAGCCAGGCCTCCAGACCGGGTACTGCGCTGACACCGGAGGGGGCTGGTCCACCGCCGGGCTGGCCGCCCACGCCTCCCAGCTCCATGCCGTGCCCGAGACCTTCTCCGACGAGGACGCGGTGGTGGTCGAGCCCACCGCCTGTGCCGTCCACGCCGTGATCTCCGCTGGAATCGCGCCGGGCGACACGGTAGCCGTGGTCGGAGCGGGAACGCTCGGGCTTGCGGTGGTGACCGCCCTGCACCGGCTGACCGGTGCCGTGGCCGACTGCACGGTGATCGTCGGGGCCAAACACCCCCGTCAGCGTGAACTGTCCGACTCGCTCGGCGCCGACATCGTGGTGCCACCCGACCAGTTGGCCCGGGCTGTGCGCCGCCACGTGGGATCGCTGGTGCTGGCCGGACGCCTGACCAACGGCGCCGACGTGGTGTTCGACTGTGTGGGGACGTCGGAGTCGGTGAGCCAGTCCCTCGCCATGGTCCGCCCACGGGGCCGGGTGGTGCTGGTGGGTATGCCAGGCCGGATCTCGATCGATCTGGCTCCCCTGTGGCACCGCGAGCTCTCCTTGGTGGGTGCCTATGCCTACGGCGACGAGGCACCGCCGCCGCACGACGGCGATCCCGAATCGACGGTCGAGCCCCGCCGGACCTTCGCGCTGGCCATCGAACTGGTGGGCGACGCCGGGCTCGGGTCCCTGGTGACCGCCAGCTACCCACTCGAGCGCTATCAAGAGGCGGTCGCCCACGCGGGTGCCGCCGGCCGCCGGGGCGCGGTCAAGGTGGTCTTCGATCTACGCAATCGGAAAGGAACCACCCGATGAGCCCACGGCCTGGATTCGTGCTCGAGGTGGACCGCTCGACGCCGCCCACCCTCTTCTGGCACGGCGAGCGATTCAGCCTGGAGCGGCTCCCGGAGGGAAGCAGGGTCATCTACGCCCCGGAACCCGTCGATCCGCTGAAGGACCCGGTGGCCGCCATCCGCTCGGCCCTCAATCATCCGGTCGGCGACCGCCAGCCCCTTCCCAGCCTGCTCCGAGCGGGGATGAAGTTGACCATCGCCTTCGACGACATCTCGCTGCCGCTCCCGCCGATGGAGCAACCAGACATCCGTCAGATGGTCATCGAGCAGGTGCTGGACATGGCCGCCGAGGCCGGGGTCGATGACGTGGCCCTCATCGTGGCCCTTGCCCTGCACCGTCGGATGACCGAGGCCGAGCTCCGCCACGCCATCGGAGACCGCATCTACGACGCCTTCGCCCCCAACGGGCTCCTCACCCAACACGACGCCGAGGACGCCGATGCCCTCGTCCACCTCGGCCTCACCGACCAGGGCGAGGACGTGGAGATCAACAAGCGAGCCGCCGAGAGCGACCTGCTGGTCTACGTCAACATCAACCTGGTGGCGATGGATGGTGGCCACAAGAGCGTGGCCACGGGACTGGCCAGCTACAAGAGCCTCCGCCACCACCACAATCCGATCACCATGCAGAAGAGCCGTTCGTTCATGGACCAGCACCGCTCGGAGCTGCACTCCTCCAACTGGCGGATGGGCCGCCTCATCGCGGCCAGTGGAGTCACCATCTTCCAGATCGAGACCACCCTCAACAACGACACCTTCCCGCCCGCATTCGGCTTCCTGCAGAAGCGTGAGTGGGAGTGGGGGGCCAAGGACCGCCTCGGCTACCTGGCCTCCTCCAAGGCCCTCGACCGCACCCCGGCGCGCCTGGCGCGGCAGGTCTTCCATTCGGTCAAGGCCCCCCACCGGATGACATCGGTGCAGGCCGGGGAAGTCGAGGCCGTCCACGAACTGAGCACCCGGCACGTTTGGGAACAACAGGGGGTGGAGGTCACCGGACAGACCGACATCTTGACCATGGGCCTGCCCTACATCAGCCCCTACAACGTGAATTCGATCCTCAACCCGATCCTGGTGGCATGCCTGGGGCTCGGATACTTCTTCAACCTGTACCGGGGCAAGCCACTGGTTCGCGAAGGTGGCGTGGTCATCATGAGCCACCCCACCCCCTGGGAGTTCAACCCGGTCCACCACCCGAGCTACATCGACTTCTTCGAGGAGGTGCTCAGCGAAACCACCGATCCGATCGCGGTGGCCGACCGGTTCGAGGAGTCGTTCGCCACCGACCCCTGGTACATCCACCTCTACCGAACCGGCCACGCCTACCACGGCGTCCACCCCTTCTACATGTGGTACTGGTGCGCCCATGCGCTCCAACACCTCGGTGCGGTGGTGGTGGTCGGCGGGGACAAGGCAGCTGTTCACCGCCTCGGGTTCCGGGCCGCCTCCACGCTGTCCGACGCACTGGAGATGGCCGAGGACGTTGTCGGGCGTTCACCGACGCTCACCCACCTCCATGCTCCGCCGATCCTGATGGCCGACGTGAAGTGAGCACCTGACGTGAGCGCCGACCAGGGCTCGTCCAAGTCGCTGCGGTCCCTCCGGGCAGTCCGGACTGACTCGTCGCTCGGCACCGACCGCAATGGGGCCTCCAACGCCGACGGCACCGGCATCCTGCGGCGGTTCTCGCCGTCCGCCCTGGCGGCCCGGACCGGCCGGGCGCGCTTCCCGTTGGCCGCTCCGAGCTGGCCCGAATCGGTGCCCCGCCCACCGCCGGCGCCCGAATTGGGTGTGCACTACGACACCGACTGGTCCCGTCGGTACCCGGTCCGCCTGGCCCGGGCCGTGGTGCTCGACAACCTGGCCCGGCCGCTAGCCCGGGTGCTGGCCTCGCCACTGATCCGAGGCGACGAGGGCCTCACCGATCTCGAGGGCCCGGTGATCTTCGCCGCCAACCATGCCAGCCACATCGACGCACCGCTGCTCTTGAGCTCCCTTCCCCTTCGGTTCCGCCATCACACCGTGGTGGCAGCGGCGGCCGACTACTTCTTCGACCGTCGCTGGAAGGCCGATGCGTGGTCCTTCCTCCTCGCCGCCATCCCCATCGAGCGGACCAAGGTCAACCGCCGGTCGGCCGACCTCGCTGCCGAGCTGCTCGACGATCATTGGAACTTGGTGATCTTCCCGGAGGGGGGGCGGTCCCCCGACGGCTGGGCGCAGACCTTCACCGGTGGCGCCGCCTATCTGGCCGCCCGGACCGGGTGCGCCGTGGTCCCCGTGCACCTCGACGGCACCCGCCACATCCTGCCAAAGGGGGGCACGGGCCTGCGCCGGACCCGCACCACCATCACCTTCGGCACCCCCCTGTGGCCCGAGGAGGGCGAGAACGCCCGCCGCTTCGGGGCTCGCATCGAGGCCTCGGTGGCCACCATGGCCAATGAGTCCGGCTCCGATTGGTGGACCGCTCGGAAGCAGGCCGCGTCGGGCACCACTCCTCCGCTCCAGGGCCCCGATGCCGCGCCCTGGCGTCGGTCGTGGATGTTGTCGGCAGCTCCGGCGCGACACGATCGCGACGACGGCGTGGAGTGGCCGACCCGCACAGGCTGAGTCTGCGCCCGACCCCACGCGTGAGCTGCTCAGCGGCGGTGACTGACCAGCCGGGCGAACAACCGGTTGGGTGCGGCCGCCTCGATCGATTCCAGACGCTCGTTGCGGAGGGCGAGCTCCTCGGTGTCGTCAAGGGGATCGAGCGAGCCGGGTGCGGAGGGCGAGACGGCCCAGCCCAGCAGTAGATCGGCCAGAGCGGTGTTGCGGGCCAGCACCGGCCCGTGCAGGTAGGTGCCGAGCACCCGACCGGACCACGCCCCCTCGCTCCGCTGGCCATCGCCGTTGCCGACGCCATGTACCACCCGGGCCAACCGCAGCGCCTGTGGGCCCACCGTGGTCACCCCGCCGTGGTTCTCGAAGCCGGTGAGTGAGGGTAGGCGCTCACCATTGGGCAGGCGGGGCCCGTCCGTGGCCACTGTGGCCACCAACTCACCCACGGCTCGGCGTCCGATGCCCTTGCGGGTGATCACGTCCAACAGCCCGAGACCGTCGTGGGACCGGTCGGCGCTGTCGGGAAATCGACTGCCGAGCATCTGGAACCCCGCACACACGCCGAGGACCACCGCGCCACTCTCGACCGCCCGGTGCACGGTCCGGTCAGTGTTGAGCGCGGCGGCGGCGCGCACCTCGGGCCCGTCCTCGCCGCCGCCGATGCAGTAGATGTCAGCGGTGGGGAGCGGCTGCCCCGACCAGGCCTGGACGAGCTCGGCGTCGATTCCCCTCCACGCGGCCCGTCGGGCCAGCACCAGGCCGTTGCCACCGTCACCGTAGGTGCCGAGCAGATCGGGGTAGACCACGGCGACGGTCAGCGGAAGGCGCGGGGCCCGGGTCACAGCCGCCTCCACAACTCGGCGAATGCCGTGTAGTTCCCGAGGAGGTCGATGGAATCAGCAACCACTGGTCCGGAGACAGCCAGCTCGGCTGTGGGCGACGGGCGCATTTCGATGGCCCGATCCACCGCCTCCACCGGGTCATCGATCACGGTGTGGGCCACTTCGGCGTAGCGGAGTCGCAATGCCAGGTCCCGTCGCCGATCCCCGGTGGCCACCACCGGCCGGCCGGCCAGGCGCTCGAAGGGAACATCCCACAGCCAACTGGTGTCGAGGCCGTCGGCGAGACGGGCGTTGATGGAGAGGACCACCGGCGCATCGGCGCCGGGGTGCTCGTCGAACAGATCGAAGACGGCTGTCCACCCGGCCGGGTTCTTGGCCAGGAGGAGCCGGACCGAGTGCCCCTTCCGCTCCCTGGTGGCGAACCGTCCAGCCACCTGGTCGACGGTGGACAGGCGGCTGAGGGCCAGGGTGGTGGTCAACGGTGGTCCACCCGAACCGGTGTCGTGGTCGGGATCGGCCATGAAGGGCGCGGCGATGGCAGCCATGGCCGCATTGGCCCGGTTGAACCGGCCCGGCAACCGGATGTCCACTGGCAGACGGGAGCCAACGGTGGTGACCAGCACCGAACCCCCGAGCCAGGCATCGAGAGCCGGTCGGGCGAAGTCACACTGGTCGCACCTCCACGTCCCCTCGTTGCCGAAGGTGATGCCGCCCCCGCAGGCCGGGCACCCCACCGCGTCGTTGTGCCACACCTGGCCGGCCCCGACCCACTGGACCCGCGGCGCCGGGGAGGCCGCCCACACCACCATCGGGTCGTCGGCGTTGGCCACCACCACGGTGCCGCGTCCGCCGGGAGCGGAGCGGGCCCGCAGTCCTTCCATGCAGCTCCGCCATCGCTCGGCCAACATCCGAACCTCGGAGATGCGATCCAGCTGATCCCTCGACAGGTTGAGGAGGATGATCACCCGCGGCCGGGTCTCGTCTACCAGGCGGGGAAGGTAGCCCTCATCCACCTCCAGCACGGCGTCCGTCCCCGGTGGTGTCCCGGCCATCGCCGACACGTGCCCGGCCGGCATGTTGGCGCCGGTGTCATTGGTGGCCACGGCGGCGCTGCCCGGCCCGGTCAGGGCAGCCACCACCATCCGGGTGGTGGTGGTCTTTCCGTTGGTCCCGCTGACCAGTGCGACGCGCCGACCGTGGGCCAGGGTGGACAGGAGCGAAGGGTCGAGCGCCAGTCCAACCCTGCCGCCCGCCACCGTCCCGCTCCCCCGGCCAAGGGCTCTCGAGAGTCGGTTGGTGAGGGTGAGCGCCTCCACCGCCACGGACGTCCGACCCGAGTACGGCGCCGGGGTCGGCCTGGTCGAGACGGTCACGCCGAAGGTCGGGTGCGGGCCAGTTCCTCCGGTGTCGGGATCCGCTCGACCCGGGCCTCGTCCGGAAGCAGCTCGACGATCGCCGACATGAGGGTGGCGGTGTCGGCCACCGCGTCCTCGAGTCCCAGCGTGACCGGCGGCCCCACCGTTACCGTCACCCGTGGCGGGTGACGGAGGGCCGCCATGTTGGGGACCCTCGACGAGCGCGGCCACACCTGCTCGGTGCCCCACAGGCCGACGGGGATGACCGGTGCTCCGGTCTCCGCCGCCAATCGTGCTGCGCCGGTGTGACCGCGAAGCACCGGGTCGAAGAAGTGCTCGTCCCGGGGAATGGTGCCCTGAGGGAGCACGATGACCACCTCACCGGCCCGCAGGGCGGCCGCCGCCCGGCGCATCGGATCGGACGACCCGCTGCCCCGCTCCACCTCGATCCCGCCGAGCGCCCTAGCCAGCTGGCCCACGATCGGGGCGTCGAACACCTCTTTTTTGGCCATGAACCGCACCGGTCGGCCCAGGCGGGCCGCCACCAACCCGATGGCTGCCACGTCGAAGTAGCTCCGGTGGTTCGAGGCCAACAGCACCGGCCCGATCAGGGGGATGTGATCGAGGCCCCGGATATCGAATCGCGCATAGGGGAAGGCTTCGGGCCGGAAGAACGGCCGCACCAGGTGGTAGGGCTCGAGTCCGAGCACGGACGGGATTCCCGGGGCCCGGTCCCAGTGCTCGAGAGGCCACCGCCGGACCAGGGACACCGCGGCCAGCCGGGGGTCGGCGTTCATGGGGTGGGGGTGGCCGACGGCGTGGAAGAGCGGCACGTCGAACACGCTGTCCGAATAGGCGTGGCTGTGGGCGAGGTCGACGTGGTTGTCGGCCGCCCAGCGGGTCACCCCGGCCCGCTTGCCCCATCCCCAGATGAAGCTCCCGTCGAGTCGGCCGGTGTAGCGACCGTCGCGCTGGGCGTAGCGGGTGGCCACCACATCATCGAATCCGAGGGTGTCGGCCAGCGGGGACACCAGGTCCACCGGCGAGGTGGTGGCCAGCACCAGGGGCATGCCCTCGGCCCGGTAGGCGGCCAGGGCCTCGAGGGCCCATGGCTGGACCAGGTCGACAAGGGACTCCACGGCCCGCTTGCCGGCCCGGCGGGTGGCATCGGCGGGCCGGTCGCGCATGACGGCGGCGGCGGCACGGGCCAGCCCGATGAATGGCACCGACTCGCCGAACCGGTTGTAGAACCCGTACATGAGCCCGTCGCCAGGCAGATGGCGTCCTGCCGGGAGCACGCCTTCGGCCACCATGGCCTCGTGGAACACGGGCCCGCTGGCCGACCGGATCAGCGTGCGGTCCAGATCGACGAAGACGGCACCACCGGCATCAGACATGCCCTCACGCTACAGGCGGCCGCAGCGTGCTGGTGGAGGGTGACGGGCCCACTACGCGGCAAAGGGACCGCCGGGGGGAGGCGGTCCCTTCGCACTGACACAACAAGGATAGGAGGGGGATTCCTTAACATCCTGTGTGGTCTCGATTGATCGTATAACAACCGCGAGCAATCAGTCAACCAGCTAATATCGATACCTGTTATCATCTTAAGCGATGGAAATTCGACATCTTCAGGCGTTGACCGCCATCAGCGACCACGGCACCTTCTCCGCCGCCGCCGAGCACCTCAACACGGTGCAGTCCAACATCTCGGCCCATGTGGCCCGTCTCGAGCGTGAGTTGGGCGCGCCCCTCATCGACCGGGCCGACGGCCGCCTCACCGAGGAGGGCACGGTGGTGGTGGCCCGGGCCCGCCGGATCCTCTCTGAGCTCGACGCCCTGGTCGCCGACGTGGCCGCCTGCAAGGACGAGGTGACCGGGACGGTCAGGGTGGGGATGATCGGGACGACCGCTCGATGGCTGGTCCCACGCCTCATGGATGTGGCCCGCAAGCGTCACCCCAAGCTCCGCCTGGTCATCGTCGAGGGCAACACCAACGGGCTGGAGCCTCAACTGGCCAGCGGCCAGCTCGACCTGGCTGTGCTCCATCTCCCGGTCACTGGCCGCGACCTGGTAGCCCGTCAGCTGTTCGAGGAGGACCTGATGTTGGTGGTGCCCGAGGGCCATGCCAGTGCCGATCCCGGTCATCCGCTGACCCTCGAGGATCTCGCCGACATGGAGCTGCTCCTGCCACTGCCGGGAACGGCCTTTCGCGACGAGCTCGAGGCGGTGACCCGACCCCTCGGCATCACCCTCCTCCCGGCCGCCGAGATCGACGGGCTCCGCCTCATCGCTTCGCTGACCTTCGAGGGATACGGGCCCGCCATCCTGCCGGCGACCGCCATCCCCTCGATCCTCCGTGATCAGTTCCACCCGGTTGCCATCGAGGGGCTGCCCCGCCGGCGTGTCGGGGTGGCACAGCGCAGCCGGGGTCTCCCCTCGGCGCCGACTCGTGCGCTCAACGAGCTGCTCGAAGCGGTGGTGGCCATGCCGGAGGACCGACCCGAGGGCGTCCACGTCAACACCTGAGCCCGGTGGCGGACCGGAGCGTTGCCGTCAGGACCCCGGTTCCCGCGGTTCCGCGCCACATTCGCCAGAGGACGGGGCGCCCAGCCTTCGACCGGAGCTCCTCGATGACCTCGAAACCGAATCGGGCGTAGAACGGGACGTTGCGCTCCTTGGAGGACTCGAGATAGGCCGGCTCTCCCCGCTCGTCGATGACGGGGAGCGTCGATTGCATGAGGGCCGATCCGATGCCTTTGCCCTGCCACTCGGGCTCGACGCCGAGTGTGGCCAGGTACCAGTGCGGCTCGTGGGGATGGAGGCCGTCCACCTCGAACAACAGCTGCAGGGCCCGGTGGGTATGGGCGCTGGCCAGATAGGGAGCCGCCGGCAACAGCTGGACGAGCTCTCGCAGCCCGTTCCTGGCCACGTCGGGTGAGCCCCACAGCGATGCGCCGCTCACGTCGTCGGTGGTGTAGACGTGGCCCTGGGGCAGGTACTGACGCCGGAGCTGGGAGGAGAAGAAGGCACGGAGGCCCAGGCGTCTGCGCCGGTCTCCGGCGAACATGAAGGTGGCCACCGGATCGTCGGCGAACGAGCGCACCAGCATCTCGGTCACCGCCGGGATGTCGGCGGCCACCACCTTTCGCACCGCCGGGTGGCCGACTCCGTTGCTCACGCCGCCGATGGTAGCCCCACCCGGTCAGTTCATCGCCGGGTCGTCGGGGAAGCCGGAGACCACGGCGAGAGCACCTCCCTGGCGCTTGAGGACCCGCCGCCACAGGCTCTCGGGGTCGGCGGAGATGGGGTCGGGCGCCGAGGCCCGGATGACGTACCACGAACCTTCCTCGATCTCCTCTTCGAGTTGGCCCGAGTCCCACCCCGCATAGCCCGAGAAGAGACGCACCCCGACGATGGACTCGGCCATCGGAGCCGGGTCGGCACCGAGGTCGACCGTCCCCACCGGGCGCTCGGCGTCCACCAGCGTCCGCCAACCGGTCGGGCGAAGGTGCGAGTCCTGGGCGGTCGCCTCGCGGGAGATCAACCGGACGAGCCCGATCAAGGCGTTGCGGGCGACCGGCCCACCGGTGAACAACTCGGCAGGAGGGGTCGCCCACGCCTCCCACTGCGGCATCAGCTCGCCGACGGCCACCCCACCCGGTCGGTTGAGGACGACACCGAGTGCACCATGTGCCCCGTGGTCGAGGACCATCACCACCCGCCGGGCGAAGTTGGGATCGACCATCCGCGGAGCCGCCACCAGCAGATGGCCGGCCAACGACTCCGGAGGGGTGGCGCCGCCATAGGGCTCGAATGCGCTGAACGGCTCGATCGGCACCTCTCGATGATGGCTCACGCGGTGCCCCGAGTGGCGCCATTGCTCCCGTCGATGAGGCTGGGGGCATGGCCCTTGTCTCCATCGAGTCGATCCATCCCCATGTGCGGTTGGTGACCCTCGACAATCCGTCCCGTCTGAATTCGATGTCCTTCGCCCTGGTGACCGACCTCTACGCCGCGCTCGACGACGTCGGTGCCGACAATGACTGTCGGGTTGTGGTCCTGACCGGCGCCGGTCGCTCCTTCTGCTCGGGCCTCGAGCTCGAGAACGCCGGCCTCCCACCGGGGGCCGAGGACCTCGGTCGTCATCGCATGGGCATGCGGGCGATGGAGTACATGGGCGGCATCGTTCCCGCCATGCGCTCCATCCCCCAACCGATCATCGCCGCCATCAAGGGGCCGGCCTACGGCGGGGGGATGTGCCTGTCGCTGGGTGCCGACATCCGTCTGGCGGGCACGTCGGCGGTGTTCTGCGGCGCAGGCATCAGCAACGGGTTGAGCGGCACGGAACTGGGGGTCAGTTGGCTGCTCCCCCGCGCCGTGGGCACGTCCAACTCGGCGGAGATCCTGTTGACCGGCAAGAAGGTCGATGCCGAGGAAGCCCTGCGCATCGGATTGGTGTCCCGGGTGGTTCCCGACGACGAGGTGCTCGACCAGGCGTCGGCGATGGCCGAGCAGATGTGCGCATTCAGCCCATTCGGCCTGGCCCTGACCAAGGACACCATCTGGACGTCACTGGAGGTGGCCAGCCTCCGGTCAGCGGTCGACCTGGAGAACCGCACCCAACTGTTGGCCGGCCACACCGGCAATCTCACCGAAGCCTCGGCCGCCTTCAAGGACAAGCGGCCGCCGGTCTACACCGAGTAGTCGGCAACCATGGCCAAGGCGCGACGCGGCGGCAAACGAGGCCGACCGTCGTCGTCCGATAACGGGAGGAGCGGCGGGGAGCACTGGCGGGCCGACGGCCGGCCCAAGGCCCGATTCCCCACCCAGGACGCCGCCAACCGCTCGGCGCTCCGCCTGCGACTGGAAGAAGGGGCCGACCTCGACCCCTACCCGTGCCAGTTCTGCGGCGGATGGCACCTCGGCAGCCGCCCGGGTTGAACGCACCGGCCCTGGCGTGAAACTGTACCGTCCAGACGGTACACTCGGGCGGGTGAGCGCGGCACGCTCGAGCAAGGGGACGGCGAAGGCGGCGACCAGGGCGAACGCCCCCTCGGCCCCCGGTGCCGCCGCCAGTCCAGAACCAGGCCGATCCGGGACCAAGGGCAGGATCATCGACGCCGCCGAGGAGGTGGTTCTCCGGGACGGAGTGGCCCACCTGACGCTGGACGCGGCGGCCGCCGAGGCCGGACTCAGCAAGGGCGGCGTCCTCTACCACTTCCCCACTCGTGATGCCCTGGTGGCCGGCATGGTCGACAAGATCATCGACGAGTTCGACCGCGACATCGAGGCCCACCACGCTGATCCAGGCGAGCCCGGCAGCTTCACACGCGCCTACGTCCGGGCCACCATGTCCCCCATCTCGAGCACGCCCGAACGCCAGGACCGCCTGGGGGCGGCGCTGATCGCCGCCGCTGCCGGCGAACCGGCGCTGCTCGCCCCCTTGCACGCGGCAGCAGACCGCTGGCAGCGTCGCCTCGAGCGGCGACGGCCTCGACCCCACGGTGGCCACGCTGGTGCGGCTGGCCTGCGACGGGCTGTGGCTGTGTGACCTGTTCGGCTTGGCCCCACCATCGGCCGCGCTCCGAGCATCGCTCGAGGACCGGCTCGAGCTGCTGGCGTCGCAGGCACGGACCAAGGCGGCGGGGCGATGACCGGACCAGCGTCGCCCGTGCTGGACACCGAGCGGCCCGCGCCGGACACCGAGCGGTCGGCGCGGCTCATCCGCACCCTCACGCTGGTCGCCTTCCTCCAGTGGATGGGCGCCACTGCCATCATCCCCATGCTTCCGGTGTACATCCGTCATCTTGGGGGCACGGTCGCCCTGGCCGGGGTGGTCATGGCCTCGTTCTTCGCCGCCGGTGTGCTCTCCCAGTACCCGATCGGGCGTGTGGCCGACCGAGTGGGACGGCGTCCGGTGCTCATCGGCGGGCTGGTGACCTACGGCGTGGCCAGCGTCTCCTTCCTCCTCCCCATCAGCGCCCCGGCCGCCATCGCCCTGCGCTCCCTCCAAGGCGTCGGTGCGGGGGCGGCCACGGTGGCCTCACTGGCGCTGATCTCGAGCTCGGTCGCCGTCGAGCGACGGGGTCGCGCCTTTGCCTCCATCTACGGCGGCGAACTGGCCGGCATGGCCGTCGGACCGCTGGTCGGGAGCGTGGTGGGCATCCGGTACATGTGGGTGATGTTCCTCGCCTCGGGTCTGTTGGCCCTGGCGGCCTGCGTTCCGGCGTCACGAGTCCGCGACCCGCACCAGCGCACCGTCGACCCGGCCGAGACCGCGGGCGGCAGGGCGTCACCCGCGCTCGGGCGACTGCGGATGAACCCGTCCATGGTCGGAGCGATCATCGCCGGCTCGACACTGGGACTGACCAGCGGCGTCTACGACATCTGCTGGACGCTTCTCCTGTTAGCCCGGGGTGCATCCGGCCTCGAGATCGGTATCTCGTGGACCCTCTTCGCGGTGCCGTTCGTGGTGGTGGCCAAGCCGAGCGGGTGGCTGGCCGACCACATGGACCGGCGGATCCTGGTGGTGGTGGGGATCGGGTCGTCGGCCCTGTTGTGCGCGTCCTACCCGTTCATCCACAACGTGCCGTTGCTGGTGGTGCTCGGTGCATCGGAGGCGCTGAGCTTCGCCGCCGCCCTGCCGGCCATGCAGTCACTGCTGACCCAGGGCTCGACGCCCACCGAGGTCGGTCGGGTCCAGGGCCTCTTCGCCACCTTCGAGACCGCCTGCACCGCGGTGGCCGCCGCCGCCGCCGGTGCCGCCTTCGCCATCGCCTCGTGGCTTCCGTTCGTCACCGTGGCCGCTGTCGTGGGGATCGGCCTGATTGCCGCCGCCTTCATCTGGAGGTCGGTGCAGGGTCGGGTTCGTCGTCCGGAACCCACCGACGCGCCGGGGACGCCCGGAGAGCCGGAGGCTTCGCTGCCGTCGACCCCGGATCAGCCGGCGGAGCCGGTGGGCGTCAGCGTGGACGTGCAGTAGGCGCAGCGGGTGGCCAAGACGGGCACCTTGCTCAGGCAGTCGGGGCATTCGCGTACCGGATCCTCGGTGGGCGTGCGGCCCATGCGGTTCATCAGCACGTTGACTGGCTTGACCACCAAAAAGAAGATGACCAGGGCGATGATGACAAAGGAGATCAGGGCGTTCAGGAAGCTGCCGTAGTCGAACTGTGACCCGTGGATGGTGAAGTACAGGCCGTCGAAATTCGGCTTGCCGGCGATGGCAGCCACCAGCGGGGTGATCAGATCCTTCACCAGGGCGTTGACAACGCCGGTGAAGGCGGCCCCGATGACCACGGCCACCGCCAGGTCGAGCAGGTTGCCCCGCAGGAGAAACTCCTTGAATTCCTTGACCATGGTCATCCTCCGGCTCGGGCTCGAGTGGACTACGACGCTGACCCGGGACCTTACCGGGGTCAGCGTCGTTGACCAGGGATTGCTCAGGCTTGGCCGGCGTGGACGGCCGCTGTCCAGCGACCGGTCATCGGGACGGCGCATACGCAGCACGGCCGCGCCCAGCAGCCAGCCGATGGTCGCCCGGTCGTCAGCGTCCGCCGGCACCTGGGCGACCAGGCCGCGACGCGGGTGGTCCTGGGTGATCCGCCATCCCTCGGGTAACGGGTCGCCGAGTTCGCGGAGCCTTGCCGCCACCCTCGGCCCAGACGCGTGCTGCAGGCCCACGGTGGTCGGCTTGACGGTGCCGTTGGGAGCGCGCCGCCCGGGCATCCAGGTGACCGTGGGCACCTTGTGGGTCGATCCACCGAGGAAGGCGAACGGCCCCGGGGCGGGAGGCTCGTACTCCTCGTCGATCACCGGGGTGACGTTGATCCATCCCGTCCCGGTCGCTCTCGCCTCGGCCATGCGGGCCAACAGCCGGGGTTCGTCGTGGTCCACGAAATCGAGCTCGAGAGGACGGTTCCGGGTCATGTCTGGAGATCGAGCACGCCACCGGCCAAGGCCTCGAGCTCGGCCGGCCACGAGTCGGGTGGCAGGATCGGTCGCACCACGAACTTGGAGAATCCCACGGCGAGGAAGTCCTCGAGCATGGCTCGCAGCCCGCGAAGCCCCACCGGCACCACCTGCTCGGGATCCACCCCGCGGCGGGTGGAGGCCACGGCCCGGATGACCGCGGGCGACAAGGGCTGGTGCGAGTAGGCGATGGACACCCCGAAATGCTCGGGGCTGATGGCGCGACCGGCCTCCTCGGCCGCCTCGTCGATGATCACCCGGGCCGCGGCCACCTCATGAGGCGTGCAGGACGAGGGAAGCCAACCGTCGGCGAACCGACCGCACCGTCGGAGGGCGGCCGGGACCATCCCACCGGTCCAGAACTCCAGGGGCTGCTGGGCGGGGAGCGGCGAGAGCGTCACGCTGTCGAGGTCGCCGGCCTGGCCGTGGTGCGTCACGGTCTCGCCGGCCCACAGCATCCTCAGCAGGGGGAGCATCTCGTCCATCAGCGGGCCCTTCTCCGGCTGGGACACGCCAACCGCTGCCGTCTCCGGTCGGCGGGACAGACCGGGGACGAAGGTCACCAATAGGCGACCGCCCGACAGCAGGTCCAGGCTGGCCAGCTCCTTGGCCACCCGGACCAAATTGCGGCCGGGCAGCAGCAACGTGCTGCCGATCTTGAGATGGGAGTTGTGGGCGGCGGCAAATGCCATCCCGGTCAGCGGGTCGAGGGTGGGTGCGGTCAGGACCTCGGGAAGCCAGATCGAGTCGAAGCCCAGTCGATCGAGATCGTCGACCAGGCGGCCGAAGCCGGCAGGGTCCCCCACCATCCCCAGACCGCCCGACACTCCGATGCGGACCTTCATCGGACCCCCGATCGCCGGCGGCTCCCGGCACGAGGCGCCCTCACGACGCGCCGAGCGACGGTCCGTCGTAGCGGTCGACGGTGGTGAACGTCTCGACCGCCTCCCGACGTAGCCGAGTGGGTTGATGGACAGGATGTCCCAGGGCCAGCAGTCCGGCGACACTCACCGATTCGGGCACGCCGAGGAGCTCTTTGACCGACGCCTCCTCCCTGACCACCATGGTGGTCATGACCCCGCCCAGGCCCTCGTCTCGGGCCGCCAGCAGGATGCTCCAGGCAAAGGGGTAGACCGACGCACCTCCGACCATGGTGTAGTGGTCGGCGTCACGGTCGACGGTGGCCAACCTGGTCAGATCGGCCAGGAGCACCAACATCACCGGAACACCGTCGAGGTGCTCAGCGAATCCACCCGGTCCCTCGGCGGCGGCCGATGCGAGGCCTGGAGCGTCGGCCATCGCCCGACGCTCGAGTTGGCGGTCGGTGACCGCGGCCCATGGGGTGAGGCCCGCGCCCGCTTGGGCCAGGTACTGGTACCACCCCGGGAGGTACAGGTCCCGCAGCACCCGTCGCGTCCCTGGGTCCTTGACCACGACCACCCGCCACGCCTGGCGGTTGCCCCCGTTGGGGGCGAAGCGAGCGGTGTCGAGCAGCCGGAAGACGGTCTCGTCGGCAACCGCAGCGCTGGTGAACTGGCGCACGGCGCCGGTGGTCCGGAGGGCGTCGATGAGTTCCACGCCCCCGACGGTAGTGGCGGAGGGAACCGAGCGTGCCGTCGATCGTCGACCTCTGGTCAGGGCACGGCGGCGAGGGCGTGGTTCAGAGCACTTCCAGAATGGCATCGGCGGCACTAACGCTCAGACCAGGCCCGGGCTCGAGATTCAGCACCCGCACCACCCCATCCTCGATGACCATGGCGTAGCGCTGCGACCTGGTTCCCAGGCCGAAGCCGCTCCCGTCCATCTCCAGCCCGACCGCCTTGGTGAATTCTCCGTTCCCGTCGGCAAGCATCACCACCAGGTCACCGACGTGCTGGTTCTCGGCCCACGCCGCCATGACAAAGGGGTCGTTGACCGAGATGCACGCCACCGTGTCCACCCCCTTCGCCTTCAGCTCATCGTGGCGGAGCACGTAGCTGGGCAGGTGGTAATCCGAGCAGGTGGGGGTGAAGGCGCCGGGCACGGCGAACAGCACCACCTTGCCGGAGCCGAGGACCTCTGCGGTCTGGACATGGGTCGGCCCGTCGGGGCCTGACGTCATCACTCGGATGTCGGGAATCTTGTCGCCGACGGCGATGGCCATGGTCACTCTCCTTCTCCGCCGGGCCCGACCCGGAAGGGGATCGCCGGCCGAGGCGGTGCGGTGGCCAGCATAGGGTCCGCGTTCGCCGGGTGTGGACGCTACCGATCCTCCGTCCGGGACGTCACCGATCCTCGCTCGGAGCTCTGCTCCCCGCTGGGTCGGGCGATGGTAGTGGCCAGGACAAGCCGATCGAAGCGGTCGCGGATCTCGGCCAGGTCGTTGGGTTCGGGAACCTCTTCGTCAGCCCCCCGGAGGATCATCTCGCCCTGTCGCAGAAGCACCGCCCGTTGCCGATCAGTGGTGGCGTTCTCGGCGATGTTGGCCAGCGCGTCGATCATCCTGATGATCACTGCGGGCATGCTCCTGGCAGCTTGGCGAACCTTGTCGAATGCCCGATTCACCATGCGGTCGTAGCTCGGATCGAACTCGATCAGCCTGACCTTCCCGCTCCGTCCCCGGTAGATCCCTTCGTCGAGCACCCTCGAGGAGATCTCCGCCAACCCGGCCGACAGCCAGTCGATGCAGGTCAGGGCGGTGAACGTGTCATTAACCGCAGCGGACAAGGCCCGAGTGGCGATCTCGACGAGCTGGTCGATGGCAAAGACCGGGTCCTGGGTGAGCGTGCGGTGCGGGCCGGTCACATGTGCCTTCTCCAGCGCGGCGGCCACCTGGCCGGCGGCACCGGCCGGCCACACGGTGGCCAGCGGGCGGTTGGCCACGATGAAGTGGCCGGGCCGGTGGGCGAGCCGGATCACCGCATCCGTTCTCTCGGCGATCTCGATCAGCTGGCCGTACCCGACGAACTGCAGATATCCGCTCCGCCTCGCCGTCACCACCGCGCCCCGCGTCTGTATCGACTCGATCAATTCGGCGGTGACCGCTGACTGTGGATCTCGGTCGTCGTGTCCGGCATCGTGGTGCACGGGGAACTCGGCCTCGATGGCCCTGTCCAGGTCGCGGGCGATGCCGGCGATGACGGCGGGGAGCTGGATGGAGCTGGCGATGTGGTGGATGAAGTAGATGAGCACGGCCAGGTCAACGAGCAGGAGGGCCTCGGCCACGGTGATCGAGAGATGGGGCACGAAGGTGCCCCCGGGAAGGGCTGAGATCGAACCAAGGACCAGCACCGAATAGACAAACGTGCCCACGAAGATCCCGAGGGTCAGTTGGTTGCCCAGATCCCGTATGAAGTTGCGCATCATCCGGGGCCCGAACTGCTGCGAGGCCAGGGTCAGGGCCAAGATGGTGATGGAGAACACCACCCCGACGGTGGTGATGATGGCGGCGGCGATGGCGATCAGGACCTGCCGTCCGGCATCCGGGCTTCCCGTCTTCGTCCACCAGGGCAGACTCAGATGGTTGTGGTACGCGGCCAGGTCGATCTCGAAGGTGACTGTGAACAGGACGAGCGCCACCACCACGAGAATGGTCGGAACCACCCAGAAGGTGGTTCGCAACGCTTCGACCCGCCAGTTCGGAGTGCGTAGCTGAGCCCGGTCGTCAGGCGCACCGAGCCGGTGCGACACGTTCGCCTTTTCTGGTTCGGTCACCGCGCTCCTCCGCAGGAACGGCAATTGATGACCGTCCCGTGCCGACCAGTCTTCCCGGCGCTCCAGAGCCAGCGTACCCCCTCACCGATGGCCCGGACGCCCGAGTGGTGGGTCCGGGGCAGTCAACCCGAGGCTGTCAACCGGTCCCGGTGGTGCCCTCCCCGGTTCGGGGCCTCGACACCTCGGCGAGCACACGGTCCCCGAACCGTTCGATGGCCTCAGCCTGGGCGGCCCGGGTGTCGCCGGGCAGGGCCACACTCACCCAGTCCACGCCGACGGCCTCCAACTCCCGGATCGACGCGATCACCCGGTCCTCGTCGAGGCCCCCGTCGGCCCCCATGGACAACCCGTCGGGGATGAACACCACGGAGAGGGGATCGACCCGTCCGATGGTGTCGGCATAGCCACGGGCATAGGCCACCGACTCGACGAGGTCCGCGGTGGTCTGCAGCGCCGCGGTGCGAGTCCGGGCCGCCACCCGGGCCGGATTGGGGAACGGTGACCAGCCGTCGGCCAACTCCACCGCCCGGCGAATGGCCCGGCGGCTGTTCCCCCCGATCCACACGGGCGGTCCGGGTCGCTGACGTGGCCTCGGCAGCATGGTGTTCCCGGCGGCCCGGAAGCCGGAGCCGTCGAAGGTGGTGCTGGCCCCACTCCAGGCCGCACGCATGGCGGCGATGGCCTGATCGGTGCGTTCGTTGCGATCGACGAACCGGGCGCCGAGGGCCTCGAACTCGGCCTCCAGATAACCGGTACCGATGCCGAGGATCACCCGACCGCCGCTCAAGACGTCGAGGGAGGCGATCCCTTTGGCGGCAATGAACGGATTGCGATAGGCCACGATGAACAGGTTGGTGTGGAGGCGGATCGTCGATGTGGCCGCGGCGGCAAAGGACAGCGCCACCATCGGATCGAGGGCGTGGTGGCCCCCGTGGGCCAACCAGGCATCGCCGGGGAACGGGTGGTCGGTGGTGTAGACGGCGGCGAATCCGGCGGCCTCGGCGGCCTCGGCCAGCTCACCGACGGCACCCGGAGCGAGGAACTCCTCCTCCCGGTCCACGCGGTGGGTGGGCAGCCCGTACGACACCTGCACGGCGACCCTCCTACCGGGACGAGGGGGCCGGGTCGATCAACCCGGCCAGCCACACCGGAATCCGGCCCGGTTTCCCGCCGGCGTCCACGGCGCCGTGCACGGACACCGCCGTGGACCGGATCTCGCCAGCCACCTGGAGGAGGTACCCCACCTGAAAGGTGGTGCGGGTCAGGTCGCCCACGGCCACACTGATGTCAACGATCTCATCGAAGTAGAGCGGACGGCGGTACCGGACGTAGACCTCGAGCACGGTGAGATCGGTGCCGGCCGACCTGACCCCGTCGTAGGGACGATCGACATGGCGGAGCAAGGCGGCCCGAGCCTCTTCCAGATAGGGGAGATAGGCGCTGTGGTGGATGATCCCCATGGCGTCGGTCTCGGCGAACCGGGTACGGATCTGGTGCACGAAGCGGTAGTCGGCGGGATCGGTAGACGGGACGAGGGAGAGGCGCATCGGTCGACGCTACCGTCCGGCATCCGGGGTGTCCGGCTGGTTCCACTCGATCCAGCCGGTTCCTCTGCGACCGTCCCGAGCCACGAAACGGGCCGCCGCCCGTGGGAAGCGGCTGGTCCGTCCGTCGGGCGCCACCAGCAGGAGCGGTCCGAAGGCGATGGGCTCGATGTCCAGCTCGAGACCTCCCGGATCGATCACTGCGGTGGCCCGTTCCGGGAGCCCATCGCGCCCGGCCAGCTCGGCCACCCGGAGCGACTCGACCGGGCTCACCGGGCCACCCGGAGGTTGCAGGTAGCCGAAGGCGACGGGGAGGCCGGGCATCCGGATGTCGGCGAAATGAACCCTGGTGCCATCGTCGAGCCGGGCCGAAGCCCAGCACCAGCCGAAGGCCCACCAGTCGCGGACCCCCCACGAATGATCGCGTTGGCCGTGGCCATCGACGGCCATGGTCGTGCCACCCACGGTCACCTCGCCGCGTACCAGACAGGGCACCTCGTAGCGGGTGGTCAGGTCGTAGTGGTAGGGCGTGCCGTCGGTGGTCCAGACCAGGTCGAGCTCGACCGTGGTCGGCGCTCCCCGCTCGTCGCGGTAGAGCGCAGCCGGATCGGTGTGCACGGCCCCCGGGGCGGTGCCCCGGAGGGCCATTGCCACCAACGGGTCGTCGATCGAACCCCGCAGGTCGTAGCCGGCCGATCCGATGGCCAGCCCGGCGCCGGCGGCCACTGGGAGGTCGTAGGCCACCGAGGCGGTCACCGGTCGGTCGGCACCGACCACCATCGCTGTCCACCAGGTGACCCCCAGATTGGGATAGAGGCCTATCCGGGCGTATCCACCCACTGCCCCGTCGGCGGTCACGAAGTCGAGATAGTACGACTCGTTCCACAGCATCTCGCTGTCGGGAGGGTGTCGTTGCTCGTCGGCGGGATCGACGGCATGGGCGCCCAGGTCAGGCACGGGCCGGTAGGTGGACGACGTCGGCCTCGGTGAGCTGGCGGGTCCAACAGGCGAACTCGAGGAGGATCCCGTCAGGATCCTGGAAGTAGATGGATCGGACGAAGACGCCCGGATGCAGCTCGTCGGCGATCCCCCACTCGCTCTCGTCGTGGTTGGCCACATCGGTGCAGTCGACACCGGCTGCCCGCAGCCGGTCCCGGTAGCCGTCGATGCGCTCGGGGGGCACCGCAAAGGCGACATGGTTCATCGAGCCAATGGCGCTGTTGAGGCTGCCCTGATCCGGACGGCCAGTCGGGGCAGCGATGCCCGGAGCCGCCGGCGGCGCGTCGGGGAACCAGAAGAAGGCCAGCGCGTCCCCTCCTCCGCAGTCGAAGAAGAAGTGCTGACCCATGCCGGCGGGGAGCTCGATGGTCTTGATCAAGGGCATGTCCAGCACGTTGGTGTAGAAGTCCACCGTCCGGGCCATGTCGCTGCACACCAGGGCCAAATGATTGATCCCCCGGAACTCGAACCTGCCCTCCGATGACCTCATGATCTCCTCCCGAACCGCCGGCCCGCCGGCCCCGTTCCTCCCACGGTATCGGAGGGCCACGGCGGCGGTCGATTCACCGCTCATCGCCGGGCCCGGGGGTGACGCTCCATGGCGCGGGCCCAGGGCTATCGTCTCCGACCAAGCAGTCCACCGGATTGATTCGACGTTGGTGCAGGTGCGGCCGGGGACGGGCGCTCTGCTGGTGCGGCCCGGGGCGGGGCGCTCCGTCCTGCTGAGATGCCGGCGGCGGCACCATCCGACGAAGACAGGGCGTGACGATGCAACGTGTGACGACGGTGTTGGCTGTGATGACGATCGTGGCCGCCGGCCTGGTGACCGGGGTCGCTTTCCGAGGCGGGATCGCCGGTGCCCAGACCATCGGAGGGATCACCGTCACCGAGTCCGGCTCCCCCGCCTTCGACGGCGACGCTCCCGATCCCGACGTGGTCAGAGATGGTGGGGACTACTACGCGTTCACCACCGGCACGGTGCTCGGCAACCACATCCAGGCCCTCATCGACACCTCTGGATCGCCAGAGGCGGGTTGGCGCTCCTACACGGGGACGGCCTTTGGCTCGACCGCCCTGCCGACGGTCCCGTCGTGGGAGACACCCAACACCCAGACGTCACCGGGGGTCTTCTACTGGGGTGGTCACTGGATCATGTACTACGACGCAGCCCAGTACGACTATGCCGCCGGCACCGGCAACAACTGCCTGGCCGTGGCCACCACGCCCACCCTCACCCCCGCCGACCCGGTCTTCACCGACAACCCACCGATTCCTTTCCTGTGCCAGCCGCAATTCGGCGGGGCCATCGACCCGAGTCCGTTCATCGACCCGGTCACCGGGAACGCCTACCTGGTGTGGAAGTCCAACGACGGGGGCTCAACCCAGCCGGCCCGCCTGTGGTCCCAGCAGTTGAGCGCCGACGGACTCTCGGTGGTCGGGTCCCCCCACCTCCTGTTGACCCAGGACACGGCGACATTCCCCTGGGAGACCACCGTGGAGAATCCCGACATGGTCGACGTCGGAGGCACCTATTTCCTGTCGTTCTCGACCGGCCAGTGGAACTCATCTTCGTACTCCGAGACCTACGCCGAGTGCGCCGGGCCGATCGGTCCCTGTATCCAGAGCCAGGCCGCGCCCCTTCTCTCCAACACCGCCACCGCGGCCGGACCCGGTGGAGGGTCGCTGTTCCAGGATGCCGCAGGCAACTGGTACCTCGGGTACGCGGCCTGGCAGCCCGGTTGCACCGACTACACCTGCGGGGGTGCCCGTCGGCTGTTCGTGGCGCCGGCCACCATCACCCCCGGCTCGCTCCCCACCCCGGTGACCGGCATGGCATCGACCCCGACCGGCGACGGGTACTGGTTGGTCAACGACCAAGGCGGGGTCACCGGCCACGGCGACGCTCAGAGCTACGGGTCCATGGCCGGGCACGCGCTCAACGCCCCCATCGAGCACATCGTGGCCACGCCGGACGGCAAGGGGTACTGGCTGGTGGCCGCCGACGGCGGGACCTTCGCCTTCGGTGACGCCGGATTCTACGGATCGATGGGAGGAAGACAGCTCAATGCCCCGGTGGTCGACATCGCCCCGACCGCCGACGGCAGGGGGTACTGGCTGGTGGCCGCTGACGGCGGCATCTTCGCCTTCGGGGACGCCGGCTTCTACGGCTCGATGGGAGGCCAGCACCTCAACAGGCCGGTTGTGGGCATCAGTTCCGACTACGCCACCGGCGGCTACTGGGAAGTTGCCTCCGACGGGGGCATCTTCGCCTTCGGCGCGCCCTTCTTCGGTTCCACCGGCAACATCGTCCTCAACCAGCCGGTCAACGGCATGGCGGCCACTGCTGACGACTCGGGCTATTGGTTCGTCGCCTCCGACGGCGGGATCTTCGCCTTCGGGGACGCCGGCTTTCGGGGGTCGATGGGAGGCTCGGTGCTCAACGCCCCGATCGTGGGCATGGCCGCTGACCCGGCCACGGGCGGCTACTGGTTGGTGGGATCGGACGGTGGCATCTTCTCGTTCGGTGCACCCTTCGAGGGAGCCGACTGACCCGTGCTCTGATCAGGCCCCGGCAGGGAGGGTCTGCGTGGTGGCACCGGCTGGAGGAGAGAACGTCGACGCCGCTGGGTTCGCCGTGTACGCGGTCAGTGTGACCGTGTTGCCCCCAGCCACGGAGTAGGTCAGGATCCCGTTCGACTTCGCCGCGCAGTAGGTGACGGCGGACGGATCGGTGGGAACTTTGGCCGTGAGGCACGTGGAGGGATACCCGCCGTAGGTGCCCGACGAGGTGGTGACGCTCACCCCGGTGGCGTGAGCGACCGACTCGGCCTCGATCCCCTTGAGGGTGTCGGTCAGAACACCCGGGGAGAACAGATCGGCCAGACTGCTCACCGATCCCTTCATCGACGACGGCAACGACGTGCAGGTCACCGTGCCACTCGCACTCGAGCACTCGGTCACCGTTGAACCGTTGATGTAGAAGCTCCCGTTCTTCGTTATCACGGCCGACTTGGGCGGAGACTGGGCGAAGGTGACCGTTTGGGTCTGACCGGTCTGGCTGTCCGCGGTCGTGTAGGTGGAACTGAACGTGGTACTCGAGGTCTTGGTGATCCCATCCACGATCGACTTGACGGACGCAGACCCCGCGGGCGCGGCGGTGGTGGCGGTAGTGCCACCCCCGGTGCCCCCCGAGGCGGTCGTCGGGCTACTCGCCGAGTTCGAACTGCATGCAGCGAGGGCCAGTCCACCGGCCAGTGCGGCTGCAGCGCCCCACATGCCCACCCATTGTCGGCGGGTGGACCCCCTGCCGCCTGAGGACGTACGCATCGATTGCACCTCCATGTCAGCCGACACTGAGTACTCAGGCAACCCTACCGAACATCTGTGTCCAAGTCGCGACTGGGGGCGACGCTCCCTACTCCTCGGTGGTGAGGTCAAGGGTGGCGCGCATCGAGCCAAGGATCCAGATGTCGTGCCTGGTTCCGTTGGTCGACCACTCCATCATCACCGTGCCGCGACCCGCCCGGGTTCCGGATGGAGCCAGCACCTTGGCGATGGGTGCAGGGATGTACCCCACGCGCACTCCCCCACCGAAGACGGCCAGTGCGTTGCGATCGAGAGGATTGGCAGGCTCGGGTCTGATCTCGACATGCTGCCCGGCTCCAAAATGCGCAAGTCGGAGGGCGTCATCGTGGAACGAGGCTCCTGCTACTCGGGTGTAGAAGATGCCCGGCAGTACAGGTGCATGTTCGTCCTCGATGAGCTCGATGGTGCGAGCCTCGTCGAGGAACGGCTTGAAGCCGAAACCGACGAGCGTGCCGTCGGCCACCTCGACGGTGCATCGGCCATCGCCCAGGAACACCGGGAGAACGATCTCCTCCCCGCCTCTGCGGTCCCCACTGGCCATCGATCAGACCGGCGCGCCCACCGCGGCTCGACGGAGCGCCAGTGAGTTCTCCCCCACCGCGCTCGCCGCCACCACTGACGTCCGTTGGAGATTATCTGCCACAGACAGTGAGGATACATCTCACTATCCGCGCTCCGCACCCGGTCTCACATGCATGATATGTAGTGATCCAGGGTATCGATCTCGCCCACGCCCACTTCCACTGCGACATTCTCACGCCATTGTGCAGCACCACTGCCTAAGGAGGTCACACGATGATCACACTCAGGAAAGAGAAACAGAACAGTCACAGGGCCGCTGATCAGGAAGGATCACGACTGGCCGCCATCCGAGCAATCGTCGAGCTCGCCGACGACGACGAGGATCACGATGTGGCGGCCGAGGCATTGCTCGTCCTCGGGGCGTCGCAACAGGAGATGTACGCGGCCATGCTGGGTCGGACCGATGAGATCGCTACCGACTAACAGGGTGGCCGACTAACAGGGTGGCCGACTAGCGCGATGGGTACCGACTAGTCGGGTGTGGCCGACTAGAAAGGCTCAATGGACCCACTGGCGCTCTTCGACCTGGACAACACCCTCCTGGATCGAGAGGCCGCCTTCTCGAGGTGGGCGGAGAGCTTCGGCACCGAGCTCGGCCTTCCCGAGGGGAGCCTCACCCTGATCGAGCAACTCGACGGGGACGGCTCCATCCCCCGTGAGGAGTTCTTCGAGGCGGTCCGACGAGCCTTCGGGATCACCACGTCAATCGAGGAGCTCGTTTCCCACTACTACCTCGAGTACCCCGAATGCTTCGCGATTGCCACGGACACCATCGATGCCCTGAGGAACCTCCGCTCGCAAGGCTGGAAGATCGGCGTGGTGACCAACGGCCCACCCTCGCAGATGCGGAAGCTCGAGTCCACCGCACTCGTCGGCGAGGTCGATGCAATTTGCATCTCGGAAGAGATCGGGGCTTGGAAGCCCGACCCGGTGATCTTCGCTGAGGCAGCCCGCCGGTGCGGGGTGGACCTCCGGGGTTGGATGGTCGGTGACTCAGTGAGCGCCGACATCGTCGGTGGGCACAGCTGCGGACTTCGAACCGTATGGATGTCCCGCGGTCGAGCCTGGGACCCCGCCGATCTGGCTCCGGATGCGGTGGCGGCGACCATCCCCCAAGCCGTCGATCTCATCCTGGAGGATACCGGCCCTGGATGAACGATCCGACCTGTCAGGTGCGATCATCCTGCTCCGAGACGCGGTCGCGCTCGATGAGCGCCGTCAGGGTGGCTCGGGTATGGGCCAGGTACTCGGGACCCACCCGGCGGACCAACTCGGCATCCACGTCGTCGACCGCCGCCCTGATCGCCGCGGCCGCGCCACGCCCGCGTTCGGTCAGGGTCACGGTGAGGCGGCGGCGATCATCGGGATCGGTGGCGCGATCGAGATAGCCGCGCAGGACCAGGGTGTCAACCAGCTGTCCAGCGGCCTGCTTGGACACCCCGAGCTCGGTGATGACCCGACCGAGGGGGGCACCGGTGCGGGCGATGGCACCGATCACGAACATGCCGTTCCTCGGCAGGTCGTCGCATCCAATCTCGCTCAGCGCCTCGCGCATGGCCGATCCGTAGGTGGTCCGCGCCGCCCTCAGGAGGGCGGGGAACGTCACCTCGTCGAAGCGGTCCGCCATGTCTCCCCCATGTCCATTGGCCACGCCACGATCATATGGACAAAGAGTTGATAGTCAATAGTTGGTACGACCACTGACCTCCCGGCCCGCTCACGGGACGAACCCGCGACCGCACCCACCGGGGGCCGGACACGGTCGAGGCTCGCTGTACTTCTCGTCGCAGACGGCAGGGAAGATTCGAGCGACCTCCCCCGCCGCCCCGCGGATGGCGTCGTCGCGGCACAGGCCAGCCACCTTCACAGTGAGGGTGATCGTCCGATCGTCGCCCCGGAAGCGGAGCAACCGGTTGGCGGATCGCTGGACACTGTCCAGAAACCGCCCGGTGTTGGCGTCGAGTGCGTGCTGAACGGTGACGTCGACCTCGTAGTGCATGGGATCCGACCCTAGCGAACATATGTTCGTTGATTCAAGGCGGATCCCGGAGCGGGTCATAGTGGCGGGAATTGCCGCCTGCGGTCGGGGTTGCCGCCTGCACTGGGGCGGCAGGGCGGCCGATGACCTATCTTCGCCCGAGCGCCGGCTGCCGAGGAGGGAGGACGCCCGGATTCACGGGGCGCCGGTCATGGGATCTCGACCAGGCTGTTCCTGACTCGGCCGACACGCTCGTCCTCGTAGCTGACGGTAACCGCCTCGTCCATCATCGCCTGCTGCCTCTCGACCTCTTCGTAGTCGTCACCAGAGCCGTACACCTGGTAGACGTAGTCCGACAGGCCATGTCGCCAGTCCACCACCTCACCCGCATTTCGGTTCACCGTGATCTGGTCGATGCCCGGAATGCTGGTCAACCGGTCGAGGCCGGCGATGGTGTTGATTCGCCGTGCGGACACGGGCGGTGGGACGGTGCGTTGCCAGCCGATCCTCGGATACTGGAGGGGAAGCTCGATCGAGAGGGGCGCACCCAGGGCAAGCTCCATGGCCAGTCCCAGGATGGATACGTCAGCGCCTGCGAGCCTCACCAATTGAGGGATGCCGCCGCCGACTCGCCCATTGACCTCGATGATGCGGGGGCCGTCACTCGTGAATTTGACCTCGGTGTGAAGACATCCGTGGACTACATCGAGGGCGATGATGGCTGCGGCAACAGTCTCGGTCACTGCATCGGCGTCATCGGGCGAGAGATCGCTGGGAAGAACGAGCCCCGTCTCTCGAAATGGATCAGCGAAGGGCAACCGCCCAGTAATGGCGAAATGGTGTACTTCCCCCGCGCTGATGAAGCTCTCGACCGAAACGATCGGGTCAAATCGCGACACTGTCCGCTCGGCCCTCGGCAGGTACCCCTCGAGGATCATTCCCGCCAGCTCTTGTTGCTCTGACCCGGGCGTCGTCACCAGGCGAGTGAGCTCTCCTCGATCCTGCACCATAAAGGTGTTCCGACTACCGCAGCCTTGCCGCGGCTTCAGAACCGCGGGAAAACCGACCTCACCGGCCAAACGATCGATGTCGGTCTGGTTCACTGTGGGGGGAACTGGCTGGAACTCGGGAGTCGGGATTCCGGCGGCACGCAGGGTGCGCCGTTGGAGGAGCTTGTCTGAGAGGTTGCGGGCTACCACCGGCGAGTGGAACTCGAGGCCCAGTTCACCGGCGATGTCGGCCACGGGGATCATGGCCCGGTCGTTCAGACAGAGGATCCCGGTCGGCGGCGCTCCCTGGTTCAGGGCCTCGACGGCCTGCTGATCGGAGAGCTCGGCGACATCGATGACCGTGCCCATCCGTGTCATCAATCGGGCCATCTGCGCCATCTCGGGCTCGCTCAGGTCGACAAGCCAGACGATCTCACACAAGTCAAGCGCCGCTTCCTTGAGTGCGAACACCGACTGCGAGCCGTAGTCACACGAGATGATCAGCCGATCTGATGGCACAGCGATCAACGCACCCCTTGTTGATCGGTACCAACCATGCCGGAAGACCGGATCGCCAGCGACCGGAGCGCCTCCACATTCCCTGGACGTCCTTGGTCGGCGATCGTCCCGCCCGGCTGTTGGCCGGCAGTGACAGGTGCGTACTCCCCGAATACACAAGACCTGGGCATCGACAATCGCTCCTCTCCAGCGCCCGAAACGGCAGGTTCTCGGGCCGTCGCGAGGGCCGCCGACAACACCTTCTCATCTGAACCTTGGATTCCGATGAGAGGAACCGTGGCAATGGTCGCCCCCCTCATCACTACCATTCCGTCTCCCGTCACTGCCATTCCGGCGCCATCCCGACGGGATCGAGCGGCCGAGGCGGACAGGGTGCCACATCGATACCGGAAGACGGCCCTCACCCGGTGGTCCATCACACCCAATCCCCGGCATCGCCTTCGGCGACGGGGCGGTGGCCGGCGGTGCAACCTCACGGTGAAATAGATGGACCGGGTCTGTCGATCTCCAGTGACGCGAGCCCATCGAGGCTGCAATTTTTCGTGGGCCGTGCGGGACTTGAACCCACGACCCCTTGCGTGTCATGCACAGCAAGGCTGACCAATGCTGACTGACTCAGCCGAGCAATAGCCTTCTCACCTGGTCATCAGTCAAAGGTAGGCGCTATTGGACTGTGCCTATTTGAATCCCTATTGCACCCCTATTGCCCTCACACCTGCCCCCAGTTTCGAATCCTGAGGTAAGCTGAGAACTACGGAAAGCCATTGCCCGGAGGTCGCACCGACGAATCCATCACAGCCGTAAAGGGTCGAAGTACCGGTCCACACCGTAAAGGGAAATCCCTAGGGCGTACGAGCCTGCCCGCTCCTCGCCTGCGGTTTTGAATGCCTATCCGGGGGCCCGAAAAAATGAGAGCGCGAGCAGGTCGACGGTTGGCAATCAGCTAGCCCGTTGCAGTCCCCCTCGGCTATCCATTTTTGATTCGGAGTGATGGAACCAGATGGCATTCGCGCAAATCTCAAAAGCTCGGGCTGGAGAAGGTTGGACATGAATCCATGTCCAAGAAGCAGAAGCAAAGCGACCCCCGCAGTTCCCTAAGGCGATATCGGCTGCTAGCGCAAAAGAGTTCTGCTCTTGGCGAAGCATGGGCCTGCGCTCCCCCGCCATTCCGATGGATCGTTGGCGCCATTACCATCGTCGGCATCGTCGGATTCGTGGAGTTGTCACAGCACATTGGAATCCACGTCGCACCTTCCTGGGTGGTACGCCTATTGGGCGTCTGATGTTGGTATCCGCGCTCACGAGCGGACGGATCTGTGCCACCGATCATCTCCGGGGCCTAGCAATGTCGGCACCGAGGCGGCGCGCCGAGGCACCGAGAGTCTCGCCCCCATCGGCATACTCGTCGTTGGCCTGGCCATCATCCAGACCCGTGGAGCGTAGCGATCCGAGCGTCACCCTCAGCCAGAACTCGCAGACTCGACTGCCCCATAGTCGCGGTCGGTTCGGTAATGGTGGTGTCCCAGAACACCGGGTCAGAAGCAGCTTATCGACTGCCCCCGACCGGCACCAATGCCATAACCCCGAGACCTCCCGGAGGGGTTAGCGGCTTCGGTGCCCGGCCCGAGACAGGCCACCCAGGCCAACGACTGCATCCCTCAGTCCTCGATCAACGCTCCTGGCAGATCGGCTCCGAACCGCCCAGCGAAGCGGGACCAGCCCCAAGCGCCAAGAGCGGATCCGTTGTCGGCCATGACTGAGCGGCACACGGATGGACATCGGCCCCCACCCATCCCTGTGTCGCGGCAACCGGCGATCTACCGTTATTTCTGAGAACTGGTGGGGGCGTGCGTTTGACTGTTCGGCTTAGGTCACTGTTCACAGGAGACGGACTAGGGGATGAAGACCGGCAGAAAGGTTGCACTGATAGCTGCGACAGTCATCGTAGGCACCGCCATAGCCACTGCTGTCGGGGCCGCAGAGCCGAGAGCGAACGCACCAACTACCACCTTTTACGCGTGCCTAAAGTCGGGAAAGCTGAGGAGCGTTGGCGCGATCGCTACTAGCTGTAAGGCTCCAGCAACACAAATCTCGTGGAACTCCGCAGGTCCACAAGGACCGCGGGGTGCAAAAGGGGCAAAAGGGGCCATCGGCCCTCCAGGGGCGAAGGGAACAGCCGGGGCAACGGGACCCGTCGGGCCGGAGGGGGAAGCCGGACCTCCTGGTGCCACTGGTCCTCAGGGTCCGAGTGGAGTCCCATACGACTGTTCAGCAACCCCATACCCTGGCATCGACCTGGCAAATTGCAACCTGGCCGGTGTCAACTTCACGGACGCCCCGCTGACGGGCGCCAACCTCTCTGGCGCGAACCTGACCAATGCGAACCTTACCGGTGCCAACTTGATTGGCGTCGATATGATTAGCGGCTTCCTAACGGGCGCCAACATGACCAACGCCAACTTTTCGGGCGCTGATTTGAGCCTTGTCAATATGTTCACAGCCAACTTGTCTGGAACCGACTTGGCCGACGCCAATCTGCAGGGCGTGGAATCGGGCTTCACCGGAGTGCCAAGGGTACTCCCGACTGGTTGGATTCAGTTGTACGGATACTTGCTTGGACCTGGGGCCGTCGTAGTCGACACCACCTTCTTCGGTACCAATCTGACCGGTATCAACCTGACCGGAGCCGATTTAAGCGGCATCGGGCTGGGAGGTGACAACCTGACAAGCGTCAACCTGACCAGTGCCAATCTATACACGGCAACCATGGACAAAACGGACTTGACCGATGCCAATCTGACTGACGCCAACCTCAGCGACGTCAACCTCTACGACGCCAACCTCTACGACGCCAACCTCTCTGGCGCCAACTTGAGTCCTGTCGCCGACCTGGAGAGTGCCAATCTGACCGGCGCTAACCTATCTGGCGCCAACCTGAGCGGTGTTGAGTGGTTGAACACTACTTGCCCCGATGGCACAAACAGCGACAACGATGGGGGCACTTGCGTCAACAATCTGTCGCCTTAGGCTCGCCGTGGCACACCACGTCAAAGTCCTCTCCATTGAGGCCGTCAGCGCCCTCGCTTCGAGTCGGTGAGCCGCCCCCGATCACCGGATATGAGCCAGGCCGGGAGCGGGGTGGCCGAACCCGCTCAAACCGGCCCGGTACCTCGGATCCGCTAGAACTTCGTCAATATCCCACTGCCCCAGCTCGTAACCCAAATGTCGGCCCCGTCGAATGCAACACCAGCGGGATCTGAAGCGGTTGGGTAGGTGCCAACTGTCGCCCCCGTGGCGTCTGAGATCTCACTGACATTGTCTGAATTGTTGTTGACCACCCAAAGATGTGATCCATCGAAGGCGAGGGTTCCTGGCTTAGTGCCTGTCGAATAGGTTCCGATGGTGGCGCCCGTCGAGCCGTTCAGTTCGGTCACGTTGTTGCTTCCTGCATTTGTAACCCAGACGTTCGTTCCGTCGTAGGTCACACCCTCCGGGGCTGTACCGACGCCGTAGGTCCCGAGAACGGTTCCGGTCGATGCCTGAATCTCGGTCACGTTGTTGCTGCCATTGTTGGTGATCCAAACGTGTGTGCCGTCGGATTGAATCTGGCGGGGGCTAGTGCCGACTGCCACCGCGCGAAGCACCGTTCCCGAAGATGCCTGCAGTTCAGTGACATTGTTGCTGCCCTGATTGACGACCCAGACATTCGTACCGTCAAAAGCGATGCCTGCTGGCCCACTACCCACTGTATAGGTGCCCAGTACAGTGCCCGTGGACGCCTGAATCTTCTCGACGGTTCCTGCATAGTTGAAGTCAACCCAGAGGTTGGTGCCGTCATAGGCCATTCCGTTCGGACTGTAACCAACGCTGTAGCTAGCCAACTGTGCGCCCGTGGAGGGGTCGAACTCGGTGACTGAGCCGTTGGTCCCACCCGAACCCAGTACCCAGATGTGCACGCCGTCATAGAGAACGGTGCCCGAGTAGCTGTTGTCCGGGAAGGTGACGCCTGCTTGATTGGCCTGATACCAGTGATTCGTGGCGATCTGCTTCAGATTTTGTGTTGGGCCAGCTGGTCCTGAAGGGCCTGCCGGACCGGTCGCGCCCTGAGGCCCGGTCGAGTCCCACGATATGACCGTCGAACCGGCCTTCTTACACGTCGGAGACGTAGTACCTACTTGCTTGAGTGTTCCTCGCGAAGACACCCGTAGTACGTAGTGCTCGGCGACGTTGCCTCCGCCGACAGGGCCACGGAGATCCCAACTCCCAGAACCATCACCGACACCACCGCAGCAAGAATCACCCACAGCTTCTTCACGAATCCCACGCTCCCGCCTCCTTGGTTGTCCAACCTCCCCGAGGTTGTGTTGCGAACCGTAGGCGTTGGCCAAGTTCTCCGCTAGTGAGGTCGGAATCGGCAGGCTACGCCTATCCCGACGCCTGTCAGAAAGCGGCTCAACCACCAGATGGACGTATTGACCTGCGAGGATGCAGCCAGCACGTGAAAAAGAGGGAGAAGGAGGGCGCCATGTGGCAAGGGCGTGGTTACCATCCGGGCACGACCGGCCCGGCATTGATTAGCGTGAGGGCACGACACGGCGGAGTGGCGTCGAGCGGAGCGGAGGTGGCGGTGGTGGCAAGTCGAAGCTTCAAAAGGCAACGACAACGTTTCCCAAGGAGTCCTAGCCGATATCGGCCTTCTGTGTTTATCAAGATTGGTCTTAGTCTTGCACTGGCCGTTGGCATCACCGGGGTACTCACAGTGATCGTCCCGTCCCCACCGGCGTCAGCGGCGGGGACTGGTACTGCTTCACCTCAGACCATCATCAACGACGCTACTCAATGGATTAATCAGGTTCCCTACTGTTGGGATGGCGGCCTTCCCGCGTCTGGTCCTTCGCACGGAGCGAGCGAGAAGAAGCAGATCGCCAACGGGGCTACTGATTGCTTGTCGGACAGCACGGCGGGCTTCGATTGCACTGGTCTCACCGAGTACGCCGTCTACCAAGCATCAGGCGGGGCGATCAACCTGGCACACTCATCCGATCAGCTGACTTCCGCACTGAAAGCCAGAGGTCAACTGATCACGACCGAATCCAGTCTCCAACCTGGTGATCTTGCATTCTTCGGCGGCACTCAGAGTGCTATCACCCACGTTGGGATCTACGTGGGCGGCGGAAACATCGTCGATGCCAACACGGCTTACTCAGTTGACGGAACACTGAGACCCGACGGGGTACATGAAGAGCCGCTCAGTTGGCAGTATCCCTTCGTGGACGGTGTTCGTCTTCCGAGCGTCGGCCTTCCTAGCGTGTCCAACTTCACTGTTACCCCCTCATCGCTCTCTTCATCGGGGGGCGCAGTTGCCTTCTCGGCACAGGTTGTCAACGGCCAGAACTGTGTCCTGACCGTGAGCAAAATCAATTACTACGACCTAATGCCGCCGTGTGATGTTTCCGGTCAGGTTTCGATTCCGCCTAACACCAAGAAGAACTCCGTCACCTACACCTTCAAGCTCTCAGTGGGAGGACGAACGACAATAAATGCAGTACCGGTTTCCGTGACCGTTGCGGGCACTGGCACCGAACCGACCAGCCTCACTGGTACAACCTGGGAAATCCGGTTTGGCGGAACCTGTGGGATTATGACATTTAGTAATACCGATGACTTCTACAACGGCTCTGACAATGGGACGTACTCAGTTTCTGGAACAACCCTCGTTGAATACGTGGCCGGGTCTGTCGTAGCGGCTACCTTCCAGTGGACTAACGGGGAGTATTATTCGCCCAGCGCGAGCAATATATTGGTCGTTCCCATAACACTTATTCCCGGAGATGACTGCTCCTGACCAAGCGAGGCGGCGAATTGGAAAAGAATTCCGAGGTTCTTTACCTCTGAAGGGAATGACAACGGAGGAGGCGACGGCGACAACTCGCCCTGCTGAAATCAGAAGCGCCGGATATACGGTCCAATGTGGTCGACTCTCGACCTATGTCGACTGATTTCTACTGCACCCCCATTGCTCCCAATCTGTCGGAGAGTCACTCGCCTATCCGACAATATCAGGTTTGACCTGGCTTTTTCGTGGGCCGTGCGGGACTTGAACCCACGACCCCTTGCGTGTCATGCAAGTGCGCTACCAACTGCGCCAACGGCCCGTGCCCGCCGACGATATCACCCGGTCCGTATGCCGACCGATCTGAACGGGAGAAGAATCTTCCTCCGCCGAACTGGCCACACCGCTTCACCCGGGATCCGGTGAAGACAGCCGAGGGTCAGTGGCTGGCGAAGGCGTTGCCCGATCGATGGCCCCCCACCCACCGAATCGATGGCGCTGCTCCAGCTCCGCCCTGCGCCCTCCCCGAAGTCCGAAGAGGCGCTTGGCAAAGAGGAGATAGACGACGATGGCCACGTTGATGATGAACGTGATGACCTTGAATGCGCTCACCCCGAGTGTCAGTTCGTAGATCTCGAACGGAATCAACAGGGAGGTGGCCAGCAGGGTCAGGTACTCCGCCCACCGCTTGTTGAACCACAGACCCACCATCTCGGTGGCCTCCAAGGCGGCGTAGGCGGCGACCGCCACTCCGAGTTGGATGAGGTGCCGGGGTGAATATTCGAACGCCCTGCGCAGATAGCCGAGAACGCCACGGACCTGCGACGCACCCGGATCCCCACCCGACAGGTCGTTCATGATGTTGACGTAGTCCCGATGCAGGGAGGCGTCATGACTGGCCACAGTGAAGAGAACCAGCGCCAGGATGGTGAGGACCACCACATGGATGGCCCGATCGAGGGCGATCAGCCGCAGCACATAGCGGTCACGCAGTGTCGGGCCCCGAGCTGGGAGCTCGATCTCATCGCGAGATGGCACCCGCTCTCGGGAGGGCAGGGCAGGAATCGCTTTCGGCAACCACGAATCGCACCGCAGGCACCGGTACCACCGCAGGCCGTCCACTTCTCTCACCAGAGCGGCATCGTCGGAGGTCACCTCGGCAGCGTCAGTACCGACCAGCTCGTGTCCCCGCCATGCGCAGGTGAGAAGCTCGTACCTGTTGTCCGGTCGCTTCTTGCGGGGCATGCTCGCACAATAGGCTCGGACCATACCGACCGAGGAGACACTCCATGAGCACGGACATCGACACTCACGTACACCGCATCGCGGAGACCGGCTACACCATCGTGGAAGACGCCATCGAGCTAGAACTGATCGACGCCCTCAATGACGATCTCCTTCGCCTCGAGCGCGACCTGGGGATCGTTCCCGCCCACAACCTGTTCGAGGGGATCCACACCACGCGCATCTACAACCTTCTCGCCCATGGACCCACCTTCGAACGGGTGCCGGTGCACCATGCCATCCTGCCGATCTGCGAAGGCGTCCTCGATTCGGGCCTGCTGGTCTCGTCCCTCTCGTCCATCGCCATCGGTCCCGACGAATCGCCACAACCGATCCACGCCGACGATCAAGTCATCCCATTGCCAAAACCGCACCCTCCGACCGTGTGCAACACCATGTGGGCGCTCACCGAGTTCACCGAGTCCAACGGGGCCACCCGGATCATCCCCGGCACTCATACGGCCGATCAGTCACCCGACCTCGCACGGAATTACGACTCCATTCCTGCGGAGATGGCCAAGGGCAGCGTCTTGGTGTGGCACGGCAGTCTGTGGCACGGCGGCGGGGCGAACACGACAACGGATCGCCGGGTGGGTATCGCCATGAACTACTGCGCCGGCTACATCCGCCAACAGGAGAACCAGCAGCTCGGGCTGGACCGCGACCTGGTCCGCCAATTCTCGCCGAGGCTGCAGCAATTGGTCGGCTACGGGGTCTATTCCGGCCTGATCGGTCACATCGACAAGAAGGTGCCGGCGAACGTCCTCCTCGGCGCTGACGAGGACTCCCATCTGCTTTGGGACTACGCCACTCCTCCGGCGAGGTGAGCAGCCTTCTGCTGCAATGAGGGGGCGATCATCAACCCGGTCCCGCGTGATCGGTGACCGCACTGTCACGAGACTCACGCTGGTCGATCTCGACGTCGCGCATCACGTCGTCGGGTGCCTCCTCGAGCATCATGAGCCCGCTCTCGGCTTCGGGGAGAGCGCGCAGGAGCTCGTCGAGCTTCCGCTGGGTGGCGGCCTGCTCGCGACCCTGCGTGTGCTGGATGACGAACAGCATCATCAACGTGATCGCCGACGTCCCGGTCTCGAAGCCGATGAGCCATCCGGTCGAGAAGCCCACGATGGCGCCGACCACGACAGCACAGACCATCGCGCCCACCACCACGATGGTGGCGACCGGCAACGAGGTGTAGTGGTCGATGCGGTAGAGCCAACGGCTGCTCCGAGTGAGCTGCTGGGTCTTCGGGACGATCCGGTCCCGCTGTGCCCACGCCCTCCACCGCGACGATCGCGACTTCGAACCCTCACTCACCCGGACACCTGGCGATCATGAGGAGGAGGTCGGCCCGGGTGTGGCACCGACGGGGGTCGCACTGACATCGAGGACAGCTCGAAGCGCCGAGGTACGGGGAATGCGCCATGGCCGGACCATACCCGTGACCCGGGTCGATCACGCCCTGGCGTGACGGGACTGCTGGAGGCGGCGGGCGGAATCGAACCGCCGTACGGGGCTTTGCAGGCCCCTGCCTAAACCACTCGGCCACGCCGCCCTTGCGCCCGGCGATCCTATCCTCCCCACCGGGATGCTTGAATCTCTACATGCGGATCGGAATGATCGCCCCACCCTGGACCCCCATCCCTCCCTTGCTGTACGGCGGGATCGAGCTGGTGGTCGATCAGCTGGCCCGCGGGCTGCAAGAGGCCGGCCACGACGTCTTGTTGTTCGCGACCGGCGATTCGACCTGCCCGGTGCCCAGCCAATGGGTGCTTCCGGCGGCCGAAGGCACCCGGATCGGAATGATCGTCCCGGAGATCCGCCATGTCATCCACGCCTATGAGGCGGTTCGCGAATGCGACGTGGTCCATGACCACACGATGGCGGGACCGTTCTACTCGGAGCGATTCCCCGACCTGCCGGTGACCACCACCATCCACGGGCCGTTCAATGAGGAGCTGACCGATCTCTACCGGGCCAATGCCGATCGTGTACCCATCATCGCCATCTCCCACGCACAGCGACGGGCGGCACCGGACATCCCCATCGCTCGGGTCATCCACCACGGCGTTGACGCCTCCCTCTTTCCGGTTGGCGACGGCACCGGCGACGAGGACGGGCCGTTCGTCCTGTTTTTGGGCAGGATGGCCCCCGACAAGGGGGCGCACCGGGCCATCGAGGTGGCCCGCAAGGCGGGTATTCGGATCATGCTGGCAGCCAAGATGCGCGAGCCATGGGAGATGCACTACTTCTCCGAACAGGTGGAGCCCCTCCTCGGCAGCGATGCGCGCTACCTGGGCGAGGTGTCCCACGAGCGGAAGCTCGATCTGCTGGCCAGAGCGTCGGCGTTGCTCTTCCCCATCCGGTGGAACGAGCCGTTCGGCATGGTGATGATCGAGGCGATGGCCTGCGGCACGCCGGTGCTGGCCTTCCCTGAGGGAGCCGCCCCCGAGGTCGTGGACGACGGCCGCACCGGATTCCTCTGTGATGACGACGCCGCCATGGTCGAGGCCATTGGCCGCCTCGACCAGCTGGACCGCAATGACTGCCGGCTGGCCGTCGAGGGCTACTTCTCGACTCAGCGGATGGTATCCCAGCACATCGAATTGTTCGAGTCACTGGCGCACTGAGAAGCGCTCAACTCGGTGGCAGGGAGGCGGTGCGTGCGGCATCGTCCCGCGCTGCTCACGATCGTCGGCGAAATACCAGCTTGACCACCAGGCCGATCAGGGCCACCACCACGATCAGCTTGACCAGAAACCACAGGACTCCGGCGATGAAGCCCAGCACTTCGAAGGCGACGAACAGGGCGATCAGTCCCCCGCCGACGATCAGGACACCGTCGAACACGCTGAGGCCGCTCCCTCCGCTGCTGCTCGGCTCCATGCTCTGTCCCTTGGCCATGGTCCCAGCGTAATCGGCCCGGGTCGAGAATGGATGTCGCCGGCGGCTCTCAGCGCTGAAGGTGCCGCTCGAACTCGGGCGGTCGACGGTCGACCGGATGGCCGACGGTTGACCGGTGGTACGGTCCGGCCGTGTCTCTGCGTGCCCGAAGGCAGGCGCTCATCGAGCGCATCGACCTCCAGGGGGATGCGTTCTGCCGTGCGTACGCCGAGGCCGCCGACGAATGGCTCTCGGGCCTCTTCGACCGGGCCACCGACGGCGACGATCGAGGGATGTCCCTGGTGGCCGTGGGGGGCTATGGACGGGGCGAGCTCTGTCCGTTCAGCGACCTCGACGTCGTCCTCATCCACCGCGGCAAAGGCAACGTCTCGGCCACCGCGGACAAGATCTGGTACCCGGTATGGGACGAGGGGATCTCACTCGACCACAGCGTCCGCCGGCCGAACGAAGCCCTGCAGATGGCCGGTGAGGATCTCCGGGTGGCCCTCGGCCTCCTCGACGGCCGAGTGATCTGCGGCGACCCGAAGGTGGCCGTGCCGGTGCTCGAGGGCGCTCGTGAACGGTGGGCGCGGCAGAAGCCCCCCTGGCTCCAGGTGCTCGGCGATCTGGTCACCGAGCGTCACCGCACCTATGGGGATGTGGGCTTCCTGCTCGAGCCCGACCTCAAGGAGTCGCACGGAGGCCTCCGGGACATCGCCGCCCTCGGTGCGATGATGCTGGCCGTCCCGGTGCTGGCGGACTACGTCGACACCGTGGCCATCGACGACGCCAGGCGCCTGCTCACCACCATCCGGGTCGAGCTCCACCGGCGGGCTGGCCGGGAACAGAACAAGCTCCTCCTGCAAGAACAGGACCAGGTGGCCCTGGCCCTCGGCGAACCGGACTCGGACGCGCTGATGAGATCGGTGGCCACGGCCGGTCGCTCGGTGGCCTGGGAAGGGGACGACGCCTGGCGCCGCCGGGGCGCCTGGTCGCGCCATCAGACCGGCTCCAGGGGCCGTCGGCGCACGTCCGGAGGCGGTCGCTCCGGCCAACTGGCCGACAGCGCCATCACCCTCACCGCCGGGGACCCCGACATCGGGGTGACCGAGGACGAGGTGGTCTTGACCGAGGCTGCCGACGCCAGCGGTGACCCGACACTCGCACTCCGACTGGCCGCGGTGGCCGCCGAGCGGAACCTTCCCATTGCCAGGGAAGCGCTCAATCTGCTCGGTCGCAAGGCTCCCCCGCCCCCGGTTCCCTGGCCCGATGGGCTGCGGGCCTCCCTGGTCCGGCTCCTGGCCACGGGACCCCCTGCCATCTCGGCCCTCGAAGCGCTCGACAAGCGGAGGCTGTTGGAGCGCTATCTCCCCGAATGGGCGGCGGTTCGCAACAAGCCTCAACGAAACCCCTATCACCGCTTCACCGTGGACCGGCACCTGCTCGAGGCGACCGCCAATGCGGCGACGCTCGCCCACCGAGTCAACAGGGTGGACCTGTTGCTGATCGGGACGCTGCTCCACGACATCGGGAAGGGCTTTCCGGGTGACCACACCGAGGTGGGAATGACCGTCGCCGCCGATATCGCCGCCCGAATCGGCCTTCCCCCCGACGACGTCGACACCATCGTCACCATGGTCCGGCTGCACCTGCTCCTTCCCGACACCGCCACCCGGCGCGACCTCGACGACCCGGCCACTGCCGAGAAGGTGGCCACCGAGGTGGGCAGCCGGGCCACCCTCTCGTTGCTGGCCGCGCTGGTCGAGGCGGACAGTCTGGCCACCGGGCCGTCGGCATGGGGATCGTGGAAAGCCGGGCTCGTCGCCGATCTCGTCGAGCGGGCGGCCCGCCTCCTCGCCGGTGAGCCGGTCACCCCGCCCACCCCGTGGATCACTGACGACCTCCGGGTGATCATGGATACGGTACGAAGTCGCGGGGTGCCGGCCCTGTCCATCGACGACCCCACGGTCACGGTGGTGGCCCCCGATCGCTCGGGACTGCTGGCCGAGGTCACCGGGGTACTGGCCCTGCACGGCCTCAACGTCCGCTCGGCGGTGGTGTCCGGAGAGGATGGTGTAGCCGTCGAGCTGTTCACCGTGGAGGCCCCTCGGGGTCGGTGGCCGGCAGCGGCCCGCCTCTCCGACGACCTCGCCGCCGTCATCGCCGGCGACCTGTCCATCGAGACCAGGCTGGCCGAGCGGGCCCGCACCTATCGCAACGAACGCCGGAATCTCACGCCCCATCTCGTATCGACCCAGGTCACCGTGGACAACAACGCCTCCGCCTCGGCCACGGTGGTCGAAGTGAGGGCCGAGGATGTGGTCGGACAACTCCACCGGATCACCCAGGCCCTGGTCGACTGCAGGCTCGACGTGACATCGGCCAAGGTGTCCACCTTCGGATCGGCGGTGGTCGATGCCTTCTATGTCCGCGGACCCGGCGGTGCCAAGGTCACCGACGCCCGCCTGATCGGCACCCTCGAGTCGACCATCGAGGAACGGGCGGCACGGCATCGCACGGCCCACGCGCCAGATGCGGGCCGTCCCTGACACCACTGCCGGTCCTGGTGGTGTAGAAATGCTCCCTTCACCTGGTAGATTGCACCAGGAGGAGAGGTATGCCCGGTTCCCACGCACACTCGAAGACGTCGCGCCCAAAACCAGCGCCGACCGGACACAAGGGCTGGTTCATCGCGGCCACCCTGTTCACCGTGGCCGCCGTCGGGGTGGGCGTCGCCATCGTGGCTGGACGGGGAACCGCAGGTCGAGCAGGTGCTTCTCCCACGTCGGCACCAAATGTCGAGGTTGACGCCTCGACCGGGTCCGGACCGTTCCGTGTGGCGTCGGTGACCCCCGCTGACGGGGCGACCCAGGTACCCAGTGACGCAACCATCTCCGTGCAGTTCTCCAGGCCCCTCAGTGCCCACTCCCCGGCCCCCTCCCTCAGTCCCGCCGTTCCCGGGGTCTGGCAGATGGTGAACCCCGACACCTTCGCCTTCATCGCTGCCGCCCCGCTGGTGCCCGCAGCCACAGAGACGGTGACCGTTCCGGCCGGCGCCTCCGGCGTGACCAGTGTGACCGGCAAAAAACTCAGCCAGCCGTCAACTGCCCACTTCACGGTGGCCCAGGGGAGCACGCTCCGACTCCAGCAGCTGCTGGCCGAACTCGGCTACCTGCCGGTCGGCTTCACCCCTGCCCGGCCGCTCACCGCACCCCAGGAGGCAGCCCAGCCCCAAGAGGGGTCGTTCAGCTGGCGCTGGAGCGAGCCGGCATCACTCGAGGGCCTGTGGACGGTAGGAACGGCGAACCAGATCACCACAGGCGCGGTCATGGCCTTCGAGTCCCAGTACAACCTCAAGCCCGACGGCATTGCCGGGCCGATGGTCTGGCAACAGCTGCTGACCGCGGCGTCGGCCGGCACAGTGACCACTGCAACCTACAACTACGTGTACGTGTCCGAGGCGTTGCCCGAGACCACCACCGTCTACAGCGACGGTGCCGAGGTGTACTCGACGCGGGCCAACACCGGCGTCCCCGCCGCGCCCACCGCCCAAGGAACCTTCCCGGTCTACAGCCGCTACAAGGTCACCACCATGTCGGGGACCAATCCCGACGGATCGAAGTACGTCGACCCGGGTATCCCCTGGGTGAGCTACTTCAACGGTGGGGATGCCCTCCACGGATTCGACCGGGCGAGCTACGGCTTTCCCCAGAGTGACGGATGCGTGGAGATGCCGCCGGCCAATGCCGCGGTGGTGTTCCCCCTGACTCCGATCGGCACGCTGGTCACCGTCGCCTGATCGCCGCCGGCTCGGATCCTTCGGACCGGCCCGGTCGTGCCGTCACTCTTGCGACGGGTGTGAGTGGACCGACGGGAACATGGGGGGACGTCGGTCGCGGATGGCGGCCACACCCTCTTTGGCGTCAGGTCCGAGGAACCCGAGCATCTCCAGAGCCAACGACTCGCCGAAGGCCGGCGATGCCGACTGCATCCAGTGATTGAGCACCCGCTTGGTCCACTGCACTGCGGTCCGGCTTCCCGACGCCAGACGGCCGGCGATGGCCAGCGCCTCATCGAGTACCTCTTCATCCGGCACGCACCGGGTGACCAGTCCGATGCGCTCCGCTTCGCGCCCGTCGATGAACTCCGCAGTCATCAGGTAGTACTTGGCCTTGGCCATCCCGCACAGCAGGGGCCAGATCAGGGCGGCATGGTCGCCGGCGGCCACACCCAGCCGGGCGTGGCCGTCCGACAGACGGGCCGATTCGGCAATGACACTCACGTCGGCCAGTAGGGCCACGGCCAGCCCGGCGCCGACCGCCACCCCGTTGATGGCCGAGACGATCGGCTTGACCGACGCCAGCATCTCCTCGACCACGGCATTGGCGTCGGTCCACTGCTCGACCACCGTGCCCTGGTCGGTGGTCATCTTCTCCACCATGGCCAGGTCCCCCCCGGCGGAGAATGCCCGTCCCGCACCGGTGATCACCGATACGGCGATCGTGTCGTCCCCGTCGATCACGGACCAGACCTGGGAGAACTCCCGATGCAGTCGTTCATTGGCCGCGTTGAGGACGTCCGGTCGGTCGATGGTGATGAGCAGGACCCCGGGAGCGGGCCGGTCGAACCGGAGATGCTCGAAGTCCTCGTACGACGAGTACCCCTGGCTTCGGGCCTCTGTCATCGCTCGAGCAGCGGGTGGCTCAGGCCCAGCTGGGCCAGCGACCGGTCGGGCTCCCGTGCCTCGGTGGTGGCTTCGCACGCACCCGGCACCCGCATGACATAGATGTTCCAGAACGGGGCCAGATCGGCCGGCTCGATGTCGGCATACAGCCTCCGCTCGATATCGGGGCACCGGGTGAAGCCCGCCGCTTCGAACTGTTGCGTCCACCACTCGAACGAGGCGATGGTCAGGTGGCCCTCGACCAGCTGGCCCTCGGCGTCAATAGCCAGATCCTCCTCGGGTACAGGGCCGAGATACTCCGGTCCCAAGCCCTGGTAGTACGCCAACCGCTCGGGCCGGACTTTGCCGTCGAAGTGCCCATCGGGTCCCGACCGGTTCACCCCGAACGACGGAATGGTGGCGTAGAGGTAGCCCCCACACATCCGGCGCAACTCGTCGAGCGCGGCGGGAACCCGATCCGGGGGGAGGTGCTCGAGGATCTCCAGCGCGGTCACCAGGTCGAATGCGTGGTCCTCCCAGGGCAGACCGGCGAAGAGATTGGCCACCCGTACGTGGCCGACGGCACCCGGGGTGGCGTGATCAATGGCGAATTGACTCACGTCACATCCGATGGCGTCGATGCCCTGCTCGCGGAGAACCTCGACGACGAAGCCGGTGGCACAGCCGACGTCGAGTGCGTTGGCCACCCGGAAGTTCCTCCACAGCAACCATCCGGCGATGTCGGCGTTGGATGCCACCCGGTCGTAGCGGGCGTATCCTGACCGCCCGGCGCGGTCACCCGAGGCATCCCGACCCTCGCCGAAGTAGCTCCCCCCGTAGGTGTCGGCGATGCCGGCCTGCCGCGCCTGGGATTCGGCCAGGCCTCGGTCGGCGGCCTGGGTCAGCTCCCGCCCGGCCACCGCCATCAACCGGCGGCTGCCCGGGTGACGGGTGGCCAATCCGACCAGCGTCCCACGCACGGCCCCCACGGCCGGTCTCCATCGGGCTGACGGCATGGGGCGAGATTAGCCGTGCACCGTGCGGGCTCCTCTGATCGGCTGACCAGAGGGCCCACCTGGGGTTCCGACCAGGGAGGCCGGGCAGATCTGGAGCAATTACCACTTTAAGTATGGAGATGACCACTTAACGCGGTTATCATGGTCCAAAGGAAGTCTCGATCGAGAGGGCACGGGAGATGGCCAGGAGACGTTGGTCGTCGGGAGGGTCACCAATGGAGAACCTGGGCACGACTGCGGATCCAGCGGCTGATCGGCAGAGCGAGGCCCTGGGGAGCACATTCGCGGCCGGGGTGGACCAACAGTCCGACACCGAGGTGTCCCCCCTGTTCGGATCTCCCACCAAGGAGAGGGAGACGGCGATGAGCCAGACCGATTCCTCCGAGGAGGAACCGACCGCGTCCCTGGTCGGGTCCTTGTCGGTGTTCACGCTGTCCGATGTCCTCACCATGCTGGCCTCCACCGCCCAGACCGGTGAACTCGAGGTGGTGAGCGAGATGGCCGACGGTCGGGTGTGGCTCGATGGTGGCGAGCTCTCCAATGCTCAGGTCGGGGAAGCCACGACAATCGGTCAGGCAGTCTTCGAGTTGGCCTGCGTGTCCGATGGCTGGTTCTACTTCACCACCGACCTGCTGTCTCCCAGCGGGCACCCGACCGTGCCGGTTGCGGCCGTCCTCGACGAGGTCCGACCCCAGGTCGACGAGTGGCGGGAGATTCGCCAGGATGTCCCCCTGGAAGCGGTGGTCACCCTGGCTCCCGATCCACCGGGACAGGATGTCCAGATCCGCAGCGATCAGTGGAAGGTGCTGACCACTGTCGGCAGCAGCGGCCACACGGTCAGATCGGTCCTCGAGATGATCGGGGGGGACCAGATCATCGGGCTCCGCACACTTCGGGACCTCCACTCGTCCGGGTTGATCGAGTTCGCCTCTGGAGCAGACGACCCGGTCGACAGCGTCGACACGCCCGCGGGATTCCCGGGGGAGAACGGATCGGTGGTCAGCACCCTGCCGACGTCGAGCACCGGGGACGAGGAGTCCCGGATGGAGGACCTCGCCGATGTGCTGCCACCGCCCGGACCGGACTCCGCGGACGGTGGCGACGACGACGGGTTCTCCGGCCTGGCCGAAGTGGCGATGATGCCACCGCCGATCGCCGGGGACCCCTGGACACCCACCACCGAGTCCGACGCCTCGAGCGACAACGGGGTGGCCTGAGCAGGGCCGATCGGGTCGGTTCCCTGGCGGACCGGCTCCCTGGTCAGGGGGTGATGCTGGCGGTGGTATTGAACGTACAGCTACCAGTTTGATGGCAGTGATGGTCGACAGCGACCGCCACCACGACGAACAGTGCGATGGCGAGCACTCCGAGCGCGCCCAGGATGATGCCGGCGATGGCCAGTCCCCGCCCACGCTGCACGTCGTTCGATCGCTTGATCTGGGAAAGGGAGATGGACCCGAAGACAACGGCCAGTACTGCTCCCAGCCCGAATACCCAAAGCAACGAGCACACCAACGAGGCCACCGCCAGCCCGTTGGTCTTCTGCACCGCCAGGTAGCCGTAGCCAGCCGGATAGCCATAGCCGGCTGGTGACGGTGGCGGCCCATAGGCGGGCGCACCGGGTGGAGGGCCGTAGCCGGAGGTCGGCGGCGACCCGTAGCCAGGTGGGGTCGACCCGGCCCCCGGAATGCTCACCGGGATCGTCGGCAGGACCGGGCTGCCGCCCAACGGGTGGCTGCCGGGGATGGAGGTGGTGGGGATGGGGCCCGGGGCCTGTTCCGGGGAGTACCACTTGCCGTCCGAGGCCAGCCACCACCCTGGCCCTTGCGAACGGTCACTCACTCGAGGTCCTCCATCGTGCGCGGCGTGCCAACGCTACCCGCTTGCATCGCCCGTCCGGGGGACTGTCACCTCGATCACAAACGGTGGGCGAGCGCCCGAAAGGCGCGACCCCGATGGGAGATCTGCTGCTTCTCCTCGGCACTCATCTGGCCGAACGTCCGCCCCTGGTGATCGACGGGGGCGAACACCGGGTCATACCCGAATCCCGACTCGCCCACGGCCGCCGGGGCGATGACTCCAGCCACCTCTCCCTCGGACCAGATGTCGCTGCCATCGGGATAGGCGACCATGGCCACGCACCGGAACCATGCGGCTCGGCCCTCCGGCGCCTCGGCTCCCAGCCGGGCCAACTCGTCGAGCAGCTTGGCCACGTTGTCGGCATAGGTGGCGTGCTCACCGGCGAATCGGGCCGAATAGACCCCTGGTGCGCCACCCAGTGCTTCGACCTCCAATCCCGTGTCGTCGGCGACCGCCGGAATTCCGGTCGCCTCGGCCAGGGCACGCGCCTTCAACCTGGCGTTGTCGACCAGCGTTGCCCCGGTCTCGTCCACGTCCGGAACCGACGATGGGCGCGGGAGCAGGACCAGGCCGGGAACCTGTTCGAGGATGGCGACGATCTCTGCAGCCTTGTCGGGGTTGGCGGTGGCCAGGACCAGTTGACGCTGCTCCACCATCACCGGGGCGGCGGTGGATCCGCCAGCGCCTCCGACTGGAGATCGAGCAGTTGGGCGATGCCGTGCTCGGCCAGGCTGAGCATCTCGTCGAGCTCTCCCTTGGTGAACGGCATCCCCTCGGCCGTACCCTGGACCTCGATGAAACGACCCGACGAGGTCATCACGACGTTCATGTCGACTTCGGCCCGGCTGTCCTCCTCGTAGGGGAGGTCGAGCATGCACACGCCGTCGACCACACCGACCGATACGGCCGCCACTGACTCGGTCAGGGGATTGGCCCTGAGCCCCCCCTTTAGAACCAGCCGGGTGAGGGCGTCATGAAGGGCGACGTAGGCGCCGCAGATCGAAGCCGTGCGGGTGCCACCGTCTGCCTGCAGTACGTCGCAGTCCACGGTGATCTGCAACTCGCCCAACGTGGCCATGTCGCACACTGAACGGAGGGAGCGTCCGATCAGCCGTTGGATCTCCTGCGTCCGCCCCGACTGCTTCCCCTTCGCGGCCTCACGGGTGACCCGTTCACCGGTCGAGCCGGGCAGGAGCGAGTACTCGGCGGTCACCCAGCCCTTGCCACTCCCCCGCATCCAGGGGGGGACCCGATCCTCCACCGAGGCGGTGCACAGCACCCGTGTGCGACCCATCGAGACCAGTACTGACCCAGGGGCGAAGACGGTGAAGTCCCGCTCGAAGGAGGCGTTGCGCAGTTCGTCGGTGGCTCTACCGTCACCTCGCCCGGTCGTACGACGGGCAATCGTTCCTTCGCTCACAACACGTATTCCTTTCCGATCGCTGCTACTTCCACTGGGCTCCCGAAGGCGAGTTCGGCCTCCGCCTCGAGCGCCGATGCGCTCATTGTCGGCCATCGGTGGGTGACGACCAACCGCTGGGCACCGGCCGTTCGCGCCTGGTCTCCGGCTTGGCGTCCACTCATGTGGTGCGAAGTCCCTTCGTGGTCACAGGTATACGTCGCTTCGCACAACACAAGATCGAGACCCGTGCCGAGCTCGGCCAACGACCACTCCGGGCCGGTGTCGGCAGAGTAGCCCAGGGCCCGTCCCCCGCCGTCGATTCGCGCCGCAAGTGTCTCCACCGGATGATCGGTGCGATGGAACGTGCAGGTCAACGATCCGATGTCTACCGAGTCACCGTCGGTCACCTCGTGGAAGGTGATGGCCGGGGAGGTCTCGAGGTGGGTCCGCTCGGCCAGGCCGGCCGGTGCATAGACCGGAACCGATCGCCCGCCCAGGGCGAAACGCGCATGGGTGGCGATCGAGTAGAGATCCGTCCAGTGGTCAGGGTGCTGGTGGGAGAGGATGACGGCGTCAACAGACGCCGGCTCGACGTGTCGCTGCAGGTTGGCGAAGGACCCGGGACCGGCATCCATCAGCACGCGCGTCGTCCCCGAGGTCACTACGTAGCCGCTCCCAGCCCCTCCGGGACCGGTCCAGCTGCCATCGCATCCGATCACCACAAGCGACAGTCCCGAGGGGGCGGGTCCCTTCCCGTCGTCGGGGGGGTGCACGGTGGTGGGTCGATCGACCACCCGTTCCTCCTAGAAGTACGTCATGGTGCGTGCCCGCTGCTCCACCACATCGAGGTCGTCGGTCCACGCCCCGGTGGAGAGATATTTCCACCCCCCATCGGCAGAGACCACCACGATGGTCCCCGAGTCGATGCTCGACGCGGCTTTGGCGGCCCCGGCAAGTGCTGCACCCGACGAGAGGCCGGCGAAGATCCCCACATCAGCCAGGCGCCGGGTCCATTCGATGGACTCGCGGGGGCGGACGATCCGCTTCCCGTCGAGGAGCGCGGCTCCGTCGTTATCGATGAAGATGGGCGGGATGTAGCCGTCGTCGAGATTGCGCAGCCCATCGACCAACTCGCCGGCCGGCGGTTCGATGGCCCATACCTTGACCGCCGGATTCTGCTCCTTCAGGTAACGGCCGACACCGAGCAGTGTGCCCGACGTACCCAGGCCGGCCACGAAATGGGTGACCTCGGGGCAGTCCCGCCAGATCTCCGGTCCGGTGCCTTCGTAGTGGGCCTTGGGATTGGCCGGATTTGCGTATTGGTAGAGGAACACCCACTCGGGGTGCTCAGCAGCGAGGGCACGCGCCCGCCGGACCGCCCCGTTGGACCCCTCCACCCCCGGGGACTCGATGATCTCGGCCCCCCACACCTCGAGGAGCTGTCGGCGCTCGATCGACACGTTGGTAGCCAACACCACTTTGAGGTGGTACCCCTTGAGCCGGCAGACAAGAGCCATGCCGATACCGGTGTTCCCCGAGGATGGCTCGATCAGGATCTGACCGGGTTCGAGGAGCCCCTCCTTCTCTGCCGCCTCGATCATCGAGAGCGCGATCCTGTCCTTGACCGAGCCACCCGGATTCTGCCCCTCCAGCTTGATGAGGATGCGCACGGAGGGATTGGGGCTCAACTCAGTGATGTCCACCAACGGGGTGTTGCCGATCAGCCCCAGAACGGAGCCGGAGACGGTCATCGGGTGACGGGAGCCCCGACATCGGTGGCACCGCCGGCCACGGCCGGGAGGATCGAGATCTCGTCCGACTCCTTCACCGGGGTATCGAGGGCGGACAGGTACCGCACGTCATCGTCGTTGAGATACACGTTGACGAACTTGTGCAGTGAACCATTGCTGTCGATGACCTGGCCCGACAGACCGGGAAACTGCGAGACGAGGTCCTCGAGGACGGCACCGACCGTCGACCCATCGGCCGAAACCGTCTTCGAGCCACCGGCGTGCGACCTCAATACTGTCGGCAAGTTGACTTGGACGGGCACGGGCTCTCCTCTGATCCGGTTGTTCGGCGAAGGTTGCGGGTCGAAAGCTGACCACTTCGGTTGGGATTCTACCGGGGCCGCGACCTGACCGGTTCCTCTGCGATCACTCCGTCGACGATCCGGTAGCTTCGCACCACCGGCTCGATATCCCGAAGCGAAACCAGCACGTAGTGCCAGGAGGGGTCCGGTGCCTGGGAGACGTCCGTGGGCGAGGGATAGGCCTCGGTATGGGTGTGGGAGTGGAAGACGCCGATGATCGAGTATCCGGCCGCCTCGGCATCCCGATCGGCACGAAGATGCTCCTTGGGGTCGACGGTGTAGAGGGTGGCCGACTGGGCGAGGTTGCGGGTGGGGTAACAGGTGACCGCCTCCCCGGTAGCGATGTCGCCGCCGAGTAATCCGCAGGCTTCGTCGGGCAGACCGGTGAGGCAATGGGCCACCATTTGCTCGTGCACTGGTCTGGGTAGGTACAACATGGTGGTTTCACGCTAGAGGAAGCCGGAACCGCACCGGGCGACTACCGTCCACAGGAGATGAGCGCGGCAAAGAAGAAGAAGGGTGGAGCTGGATCCGGCACCGCTGGCTCGGCCAAGGCTCCGAGCGACGCCAACCGAGTGGTTGCCTCCAATCGGCGCGCCCGTCACGACTACGAGATCCTCGAGAGCATCGAGTGCGGCATGGCGCTGCAAGGTTCGGAGGTGAAGTCACTTCGCGCCGGGCGCATCGCCCTGCAGGATGCCTACGCCCGGATCATTGACGGCGAGATGTGGCTGTTCGGGGTGCATGTGCCGCCCTACGCACAGGCCAACGGCTTCGGTGCCCACGATCCGGACCGGCGTCGGAAGCTACTCCTTCACCGCCGTCAGATCGATGAGTGGATGGGACGGTCCCAACAGCAGTCCCTGACGATGGTGCCGTTGTCGATCTACTTCCGCGACGGTCGGGCCAAGGTCGAATTGGCTCTGGCTCGAGGGCGGCGCCAGTACGACAAACGCCGGGCCATCGCCACCAGGGATGCCAGTCGCGAGGCGGCCAGAGAGGCCCGGGCCGCGACCAGGGCCGGCTCGGGGCGATGAGACCACCGAGTGCCCCCGTCGTCGTGGGCGGGTTCGGCAGCGGCGATCACCCGATCCCTCCCAGTGGATGGCGCGGCCCCGCCTAGCGCTGCAGCCTCAGGCGGTACACTGGTGAATCGAGTGGACACACCGTTCAGTCGTTGCACTACTCAGGGGGTGACAGGCTTCGACTCTGGTCGTCAAGGTAGGAGAAGCGAGCCGTGGTCTCCGGAGCCACGTTAAAGAGCCGGAACCAAAAACAAACGCCGAGCCTCAGCTCGCGCTCGCAGCCTAGAAACTGCGACGTCCGACCGGTCTCAGTCCCACGGGCCGGATCCGGGCGCCATCAAGTGGGGCTTACCTGAACAGCTGCGCCGACGGGCGGTCAGGGACACTTCAGTCGGATACGGAACAGCACTGCCGCCGGTAGCGGCGCAGTTCCCGACAATCCAACGCCGGCTGCGCTCGGAGAAGGCCTACTGAGAAGCTAGAGGACGCGGGTTCGATTCCCGCCACCTCCACGATGCCCTGATCTGTTTTCCCGCAGGTCAGGGCATTTTGTTCTATCGGTGCTGCCCGATGTCGCCGGGTAGACGACTATCGCTCTCCGTTCAGCCCCGACTGCTCTTCTGTCTCCCGATTCCGTCTCCTGATCACAACGGTTGCGCGTGTGAGCGCATCGCGGGGTCTGACTCAGCCGATGGCGATCCCAAATGACGAACCTCCGCCGACGGAAATCGGGGTTCCCGCCGTGTTGGTGGCCGTGTCGATCGGCACCACGGTCCCAGTAGTGTCGGTGGCGGTGACCACATACGCCGTCGCCCCGTTGGGAGTGATGGCGATGCCGAAGGGCTGATTGGTAACGGCAATGGCCGGTTCAGCGGTGTTGGTGACCAAGTTGACAGGGATGACGGTGTTGCCGTCGATGCCAATGTCGTTTGTCACGTACGCAGTGGCCCCGTTGGGGGTGATGGCGATCCTGTTGAGGCCCACACTTGCGCCGAGAGGAATCGCGGTACCAGCGGTGTTGGTGGCCAAGTCGATCGGGATGACGGTGTTGTCCCCTTCGCCGACCACATAGGCCGTAGCTCCGTTGGGAGCGATGGCGATAGCGTCGGCACTGGCGCCGACGGGGATCGGGGTCCCGGCCGTGTTGGTGGCCGTGTTGATCGGGGTGACGGTGCTGTCCCCTTCGTTGACCACGTAGGCCGTAGCTCCGTTGGGCGCCATGGCGATGTCAGTGGGATCGGTGCCGACGGGGATCGGGGTTCCGGCGGTGTTGGTGGCCGTGTTGATCGGGATGACGGTGTTGTCCCCTCCTTCCGTCACATAGGCCGTGGTCCCGTCTGGCGTGATGGCGATGCCGGCTATCCCTTCGAAGTGGGTGCCCACGGTGATTGGAGTCCACGCGGTGTTGGTGACCAAGTTGATCGGCGTGACGCTAGGGCCGATGAAGTCGGTCGCATAGGCCGATTCTCCGTTAGGCGTGATGGCCATGGCAAAGGGATTGAGGACGCCGGTGATCGGGGTACCGGCGGTGTTGGTGGCCGTGTCGATCGGGGTGACCGTGTCGGCTCCTTCGTTGGTCACATAGGCGGTGATTGGGCGAAGCGTGATCGAACTGGTCGAGGAATCGAAGGTCACGCTCGCAACGGAGTGACCGCTTCCAACGAGGCAGGTGCCGAGGGCGATGCTCGATGCGGAGTTGAGCTGCGCATTCAGAAAACCGAGACCACCAAACGACTTGGTTGCGCTGCCGCTGGCGCTGATGGAGTTCGAGGAGCAATTTCGTTGAGCTGCACATTACCGAGCGTCGTCTTGGAGAGCTTGATGCCGTTGTTCCAGGTGATCGTGCTCTCGATCGAAGTGGCCTTGATCGCAGACGCGAAGGTGTTGCAGCCACCGGCGTACTTGGTCCTGCCGATCTTGACCGCCTTGATCTTGATGGCCTTGGTCACCACCGAGGTGGAGGCCGTCGGGACCTGGCCCACAGGGTCCGAGGAACCCGCGCAGCCAGACAGCGCCAGGCTGGTCGAGATGACTTCATCAGAGACGTTGGGCGTACCATTGCCGGGAGTGAGGGGCGGACTGAAGCTGAGGCTGCCGCTCACCTTGCACGTGACATTCCCGGACGGTGTGATCACCTTGGCAGATGCCGGTGTCGCCACAGCGCCTACCATGGTCAATGACATGAGGACGGCTGCGGCCGCCACAAGGAGTAGTGCGTCGGTCTGCCATTTCTTGCTCCCATCTCGTCGAGCACTTGGGGACGATGAACTGGCCACGCATCGGTCCGCTCGGGACGAAACGCCCACCCTGGGACGGCACGGCAGCCGAAGGCGTGGCTACCCGAGAGTTACGGTAGCCCTGTTCCCCCCTGCCGACAACCGAAACAAGTGACCATGCATCCGGTGCAGGCTGAGGGTGTATTCCTCTTCTTGAAGGCTGGCCGATGGATGGGGCCTAATCCCGCACGTTCGCCATGGTCGAGCGATCAACGCGGAGGTCAGGTGAGGGCCAACGTCCCATGGTCTCTCTCCTCGAGCACCATCGACACGATCTCCGCAGCGGGGAGTTCCGTGACATCCAGATTCTTCGAGAACAGCTCGACGCGGTAACCGAGATCTCGATACTCGTCGATGACTGAGGCAGGGTTCTCCTCCAATTCGAGAATTCCTGTAGGCCAGAATTCGACGAGCATCGGAGGCCGGCACCGTGCAACCAGCTTTGCCATCCCACGCACGATCCGATGATCGAATCCCTGGGCGTCGATTGCCACCACGTCGACCTGCACATCTCCGAGCAGATCATCGATGGCGATCATGGGAACCTCGATGCTGGAAACTCCTACTGGATGGGGAGCCGTCCGGTGGTCGCCGGAATTGTCGGGCGACAGATTGAGCCGAGTGCTGCCCGTCTCCTCTCCGGCGGCGGCATGAATAGGTAGAACGTTGGTGGCTCGATTCCGGCGAACGTTCTCCCATAGCAGGCCGAAATTGAAGGGTTCCGGCTCGATGGCGATGACCAGACCTTCTGGGCCGACAGCATGGGACATCACAAGCGTCATGAACCCGACATTGGCTCCGATATTGAGTGCATGTCCACCCTGTCGTAGCCGAACACGAACGAACTCGGCCTCTTCGGCCTCCCAGGTTCCCGTCGACTTCACCGCGGGAAGCATGAAACGGTCGAACGTCGGATAGAGAAGATCTCCGATGTGGCTTGGTATCGACGTCACGATGGCATCGAAGCCCGTGGCCTCCAGAGCCTCCCTCAACGCCGGGCCGTACCAGTTGACCACCTGCGGACCAGACCCGTGATTCAGGAGGGGACGCCCGGCACCTTGTTCGAGGGAGTCCAGTTCGTCGAGGATTCCGCGGAGAATACCTGTCATATGCTCTCGCTCATGGCGGGTGAGGCGAGCCCCGATTCGCCATGCCATGCGCGAGAACGGACCGTAGCGAGTCGGTCCCTCAGGCGCACTCCCATCCAGCAGTGCGCGCAGGTCTCGGAGGTGACTGCTCACTCGGAGCACGGGGCTGCTGAGGTAACGATCATCTGGACAGACTAGGTCGATCCTCTCGCAATCCGCCGTATTTGACCGCAGCCGTGTGACGCCCGTACCTCAACCGAAACAGTGAATAGGCCCTAGTCTGTTTCGTCATTACCCAAAGGTCCGCTTTGGTGAGACCGTTGAACGACTCCAACGATGGTGGGGCTCCGGTCGCGGGCGTCGGATGACTCGCTACCTCATGCTCCCCACTTCGAGGAGCGGGCTACTTATCGAAGGTCAAATCCCAACCGTGTGGCCGTCAGCTCGAATTCATCGTCCAGCTCAGAGGACGTGCGCCGGGGCAAGATGTCGATGGAAGTGAGGCGAGCGATGATCTCCCTGTCGAGTTGGGTCGCCTCATCAAGATGGTTCCGGTCCGATGGCCGAAGGATTTGATGACATCCGCTGATGTGGGTCACGTTCTCTCTTGGGACGACGACTGGTTCGTCAATTGCAAGTTTGGCGCAGATCCGATCCACAAAGCGTTGCGATTCGGATCCCCACTCGACGATCGATAACCTGGCGATCAATGCGTCATAGCCCTTGCCATTCAGCGCATTCCAGGTCATTCTCCCTGCACTTCGGTGGTTTTTCGGAGTTCGGCTGACGAGCAACTGTCGGGCGACGGCGTTGCTGGTGGCCGGCCACACCCCTGGCGATGTGATGAACTTGTCGAAGGGCAAGTCAGAGGACCCAAGTGCCGTCACGCCCCATGGACCCCACTCCTCGCGAATGGCTTGCTGGGACTCCCAGTAGCGATAAAGGCTGAGGAGTCGCGATCGCGGCTCTCGCAACTGGACCGCTAACTCGGCACACCCGGCCGCTACAAGCGTTGGGGCTGAGTAATGGCCGATGAGGACCTGTCGACCGCGGCCGATTTCTCGCAGTTGCCGAGCGGTTACGAACGTGTCTTGCGTCGGGCGAGGGAGGGCCCTGATGGAGGTGCCTGCGATGAGTTGGGCGTCGTGGTATACAGGACCTTCGTCAAGTCTGCACACGACACTCAGCGCACGGCGCACTGCGTAGCCACCAGTCTTGGGAATATGGACGATGCCCAAGGGTGGGGCAGGGCTCATCGTTTCAGAATCAGTCAATTGGCGGCGCTCCGGAGGTGCATGTTCTAGGGCGTCGGGAGAATAGCGGCTCATTCTTGGAAGATCTTAAGAGCTGACTGTGGAGAGGGAAGGGATGTGGTCACGGTATTGACATTTGCCACAACTTCCAGAGGTCCCCTACCTTCCACCTTTCGGATGAGGTGCTCACGCCTGGAGTCAACGACATCGAATGGCTGTTGGACGAAGTCGGATTTCCTGCGTCGTTGGACGGCGCTTCGGTGCTCGACATCGGAACGACCAATGGAGGCGCGGCGTTCATTGCCGAGATGCGAGGCGCGAAGCGAGTTGTGGCTGTTGACATTTACGATACTGATCGCTTCGGTTTCGACGAGATCCGTACCGCGCTGGGATCTCACGTGGATTTCGTCAAAGGATCTGTGTATCAACTGCCTGAGCTTCTCGACGAGCAGTTCGACGTGGTTCTCTTCCTCGGAGTCTTGTACCACCTGCGTCACCCACTGTTGGCAATCGATTCCCTGCGACGATTGACCCACGGCGCGCTGTACCTCGAAACCGCGGTCAGCGGAGAACCGGCAGATCCACCACGCGCCGACTTCTACCGTCGAGATGAGCTGAACGCAGATGGTTCGAATTGGTTTGCCCCCACCATCTCTTGCCTCATCAATTGGGTCGAATCCTCGGGCTTCGAGGTGCCTGGGGGCGCCTCCCACTGGCCGAGCCAGCACCCCGAACGAGCGTGCCTGGCCGCACAGCCATTGGAGGGCGAACCCGAGTACATCCAGATCAGCACCGAAGCGCCGGTGCTCGTGAGTTCCGGGCAGCCACCGCGGCGGCTTTCCTGGCTCTCGGCCAGGAGAGGCAATTGATGTAGACGTGGCTGACCCCGGCCACCGCGCTTCCCTTTGTTGACGTAGGCCCTGGGTCCGGATACCAGTGCTGCTGAAGGAAGTTGCATTTGAGGCGCACCGACTGAGACCCATCGTTGGCGGAAGGTGAGACAGGCAGGCCGGGCACCACTCACTACCTACCCAGCTCGCTACCTACCCCGGGAAACGATGCCGGACACCTTGATGACAACATGAGCCCCGGGGCAAGGTTCAGATCCTTCGACCCCAGTTCGACACCCATTCAGCAAAATCTTCGGCAGCTCGGTCACACTTCTCGCACTCGTGCTGAGCTCCACTGTTCGGGCACGTCGACGAGTGCGATTTCCATAGTCCAGTCATGATTCCGCAACAATGGGGGCACCCGACGATGCCTGCGAAATCGAGCTCCTCCGTCGTCACCGATCCGCCTCTCTCGTTCCGGGGCCCACCCACACACTGGCGCCGAGGACCCTGCCGGTCTGCCGGCCCCCACGAGGGGCAGGGGAGGGCCAGCACCGGCAGGGACACCGATTATATTCGGCCAGCGGCCGGAGTTGAGCGCGGGCCGGTCCCGAACGAACCCGGCCAGCACCGGCGCGATGACTTGCCGCACTCATTTGTCACAACCGACGACTCGCATCCGCGGCCCCAACCATTGTTCGTCCCCAGCGACCCGCTGTAGCGAATCGAATCCCGGAACGCCTGCCCTGCCCGATGCCGGCCCCTTCGGGATGGGGTTGAATAGAGGCGGGGCCGGCATCTATGGCAGGTGTGCTCCATTCGTCACCGACGCCGATTTGGATGAGGTCGGCCCCAATCCTGGTGGCCGGGGCAGGGAGTCCCCTGCCGACATCTCGGCCTGCCACGCCCACCCTCATGGCAGGCCGAGAACCCCACGGGTCTGTACCCACCGGCGCAGCCACTAAACGGGCCCTCCTGCCTGGTCGCCATGGACCTCACACCAACACCGGGAGTTTGGAGTAGCCGCGGACGGTGCTCGTGTGGAGTGCCACGGCGTTGCCCTTGTCCACGGTCCACTTGGGGAAGCGCCTGAGCACCTCTTCGAGTGCCACCCGTCCCTCCAGCCGGGCCAGGGCAGCGCCCAGGCAGAAGTGGATGCCGTACCCGAAGGACACGTGGTGATCGATCGTGCGGTGGATGTCGAAGCGGTCCGGATCGGCGAAGTGACGTTCGTCCCGACCGGCTGACCCGGTCAGTAGGAGAACCTTCGAATCGGCAGGGATGGTGACATCGTGGAGCTCAACGGCCCGAGTGGTCCAGCGCCCCTGCACCGGTGAGGGAGGCTCATAGCGGAGCAGCTCCTCCACTGCTCCATTGAGCAGACCCGGGTCCGCAGCCAGTTCGGCACGCTGGTCGGCGTGGTCGGAGAGGACCAGTCCGGCCCACCCGATGAGTCGAGCCACCGTCTCGGTTCCAGCGCTGGCAAGCAACAACGCGAACGACGTCGCCTCCTCCATGGTCAGCCGGCGCGCGCCACCGTCGTCGTCGATGATCTCTCCTTCGATCAGTTCGGTGAACAGATCGTCGCGAGGCTCCGTCTTCCGCTCAATCAACTGAGATGAGACGTAGGTGTTCAGTTGGCCCATTGCCTCGAGCGACTGCTCGTTGGCCATACCGACGTCTGGCTCCAGGTGGAAGGTCTGGTCGATGAGGGTGCGGACCAACTCCTGTTCGGAGGGTGGTACGCCGAGAAGATCGGCGATGACCGCAGCAGGGATGCGGGCGCCGAAAGTCCTGCACGAAGTCGAAACGATCCACTCCCTCCTGTCGTTGGAGTAGGGAAACGCACAGGGCCCGAATGCCCGACTCGAGCATCGCCATCCGGCGCGGCGTGAATGCCCGCGAGACCAACCGCCGTAGGTAGGTGTGATGAGGCGGATCCATGAAGATCATCAGCCCTGGGGGGAGCACCGCCTCCGACATGAGCTCGAGCACGGTTCCGTGCGCAGAGCTGAAAGTTTGCGGATCGCGATGTGCAGCGTCGATGTCGTCGAATCGGCTGAGGGCCCAGAAGTCGAGCCGCTGGTTGCGGTACACCGGGGTTTGCCTGCGCATCCGCGACCAGACCGGGTAGGGATCGTCCTTGCTGGTCAGGTCGAAGGGATCCCAGTAGAGCTCGCTCATCGACCCATCTTCATCGATATTGCTCGTGGATTGTGGCTGGCGTCGCCCTGGGCTCCGGGGCAGAAGGCTCCGAGCGTGGTCTCTCGGCTGCCGTGGACGCACTGGTAGCACCGACGAGGCCCTCTTTGCCGTGGTGGCCACCAACACGGGCCGCGACTACCTTGGAGCGGTGGAGAGTGATCGGTTCGGTCCCGTCGATTTCGACCAATTTCACCTCGATGAGCTCCCACGTCTGCTGCGGACTCGCAAACGGGTGTTCTCTGACGCTGACGCCGCCGTCGTGCAACCCCTCGCCCTCCAGCTTACCGACGGTCGTGCCTATACCTATCAGCCAACCGGTCATACGTTCTCCGTCGAGCGGGGCGCCGATGGTGCCCACACCGTCGTCGAGCTCTCCTACGACGAGTGGTGCGCCTTTGTCTGGGAGCTCCATTCCAGCTTCTCCATCTTCTACGCCGACCGACTCTCGATCGCCAGAGGAAGCTTCGGGCAACTGGTCCGCTGGGAGCCGTCCCTCCGGGTTGCGTTCGCAGGGCAGGCGATCTACGACATCGACTGCCCACCACCCATCCTCGACGGGGACGGAGTACCCCTCGATCTCTCTCGATCGTTCCAGCTGGACGATAACGATGCCGAGATCGCCGATTTTCTCGCCCGGGCCGGATTCGTGCACCTGCGCAAGGTCCTTGATGACCACGAGATCGACGAGCTCCGGTCGGTCGTCGATGCCGCGGTCACCGCCGCCCGCCCCGATGATCGACGGTCGTGGTGGACCACCGTCGACGGTCGTGATGTCTGCAGCAGGGTCAATTATCTGAACGAGCGGTCCGAGCGAGTGGCCGCCTTGGGGTCCGATCCACGCTTCACCCGTATCGCCTCGCTGGCGGGGTCAGACCTCCGTGACGCTCAGGACCGGCTTGACGGTGACGGTGTGGTCATCAAGGTCCCCGGCGCGGGTGAGGGTCTGGCAGACCTCCCTTGGCACCGTGACTGTGGCATGGGTGGGCACCCGGTGAAGTGTCCGATGATCAATGTTGGGATCCAGCTCGACGCGGCATCCGCATCGACGGGCCAGCTGCTCATGATTCCCGGCTCCCATCTCGGAACGTCGCGCCTCCCACGCCCGGAGGAGACCTCGAGGCTACCGGTGACCCCCCTGTTCACCGAGCCAGGCGACGTGACCGTGCATTTCGGCCACACCCTCCACGCTGCTCCCCCACCCACCGATCGTTCAGCCGAGGGTAGGCGGGCGCTCTACCTCTCCTTCGTCCCACCCCTCACCTTCGAGATGGTCGGTCCCGGACAGGGCTACAACGATGTGCTGTTCACCCGACATGCGGGCCACGTGAAGCACGTCGACCAGCTCCGGTGAATCGCCGGTCCCCACCAATGGGCACAGCGCCATCCGGGCCGACTCGACACCCAGGACCTGCCGCCGAGGGGGGCAGCGCACTCCCGCCTTCGGATACCATGGCAGACCACGCGGGCGTAGTTCAGAGGCAGAACACGAGCTTCCCAAGCTCGGAACGCGGGTTCGATTCCCGTCGCCCGCTCCAACCAAAGCACCAGCTCTGATGATCGGGAGGGCTTCCAGCCCTTCGCCAGTTCCCTTGCCCGTCCGGTAAATATGCCGCCAGCTGCCGGCGCCGCCGCCGCTCACGACCCAACCCGCTGAGATGCCGACATAGCTACTCGCCGGTAAAACGGAATTCCGCCTGCCAGGGATCGTCCGAATGGACGACCTCCCAATAGCGCTCGGCGATACGCTCCGGGTCAAACGGGGTGCCAGCAATGATCTGCCCGGCGATCGTGAGCGTCGCCACGCGGATGCCATCCACCTCCAAATCGGCTCCGAGCATCGTCGCGGCCGACCGGAGGGCCGCCTTGCCGAGGGACACGGTTGCGAGAGCCGGGATCGGATAATCGGCAAACCCTCCTCCCGTGACAATGATGGTGCCGGAGCCGGCGGCTCGCATGGCTGGAGCGGCGACCTGTGCGACGACGATGGCGCCAATGACGTCGACCGCATAGGCCGTCTGCAGGTGGGCGACGCTTGAGCTCAGCAATTGATCCGGAGCTCCCATCACCGCGTTGTACACGATCAGCCCTGGGGCGCCGTGGCCGCGGTAGAGAGTGCTTATCCGTGCACCCAGGGCGTCCGGCTCGCTAGCGTCTGCCGAGATCGTGTCAATCTGGGCGCTGGTGTCAGCCAAGGTTTCCGCAAGCTCACCGAGGTTGTCTGTGCTTCGAGCGACCAGGGTCACTCGAAAGCCCCCCTCGGCAAATCGGCGAGCCACCGCCATTCCAAGGCCCGGACCGGCGCCGACCAACAGTAGGTGACGGTCGTCGACTGATCCGGCACCTGCTGCTCCCTCGCCGCCGTCGGCACCCCCACTCCGGGTGCCAGAGTCGCTTACTCGGTCGTCGGGCATACGCCTTTCTCCTTTCCCACGTTGCGCATCAGATCAGATTCTGTCCTGTCCTGCGCGGCCCCACCGGGGTGATCTCCAAGTCGTCGTCTTCCGGGGATTCCCCGAACGCCGGGCCAGGGGGATATTCGTGCCACCGACCGGCAGGTTCGGGCAGGCGAGGTTGCCACCGACGCCGGTCGCTCCATCGACATGAACCCCTGGATTTGGCGCTCTAGATCGTCGTAAGCTCGGCTGAGGTCATCAGCGCAGGCGGTATTCACATGGCGCAAGTCGTTCGGTTCCGATTGTCCCGGTTAGCGATGAGAGCAGCTACTGCGGTCCGAGCAGATGCGCTCGCCGCCGTTGCATTGACGCCGACAGGAGCTCGGCAACGGCTGTTCCGGCACCGTGACCGTCATCAACACTGCACCGAGAAATGTGGTGAGCACGCTGGGCTCGGAAGCGGGCGATTACGACTGACCTGAGCTAACGAAAGGAACGAACAAGTGACATACATTCCGTGGATCGTGATCGGAGCAGTGCTGGTGGCCATCGGCATCGGCACCTGGATTAGTGGCGGCGGCAACCCCAATTACAAGTTGAGCTGGGGACCGGAGGAGCCGTGGAGGAGTTCCTGACGCATGCCTTCGACGCAGTCTGGAGAGTCGCCCCCGTGCACCTTCGCGACGATGTTGATCAGCAGCCTTGATGCCTCTACTGCGGCTCAGGTCGATAGATCAGCGCCAAATCGATGGGACCAGGGATGGAGGCGTCTATCACGTCGTTGATCGGTATCCGCTCGTCGCCCTCCGCCTCGACGAGAGCCACCGCAGCATCAGGGGTTGGGCCAATCAGCCCGGCTAGATCCGCTTCTGGATGGGGAGCGGGCCGGTCGGGCTTCATCGTCCAAGTTCGGCACCGTAGTGTTCCCCACTATCGCCGGGACTCGGACCGTGTACGGCCGTCAGCATGGAGGCATCCCTCGCTGCACAATGAAATCCGTCCCCAGCGACGCGGAGCCAGCGGACATATCCTTATCGTTGGTGTTCGGGCGCAATCCGACGTGGAGGAAAGGCGATGGGACACAAGGCAAGGGTGGAGCTCATGCTCGACTGCACAGAGCCAAGGGGGCTCGCTGAGTTCTGGTGCGCTGCTCTCGACTATCGCACCTACTACACGGATACGAACATGGCTGTTCTGGTGCCCACCGACGGGATGGCGTCACCGCTTATCCTTCAGGGCGTCCCAGAGGCCAAGGCCGGAAAGAACCGGATGCATCTCGACATCGTGGCCGACGACATCGAAGCCGAGATCCACCGGTTGGAAGCACTCGGCGCTCATCGGATCGACGAAGGCGTGCAGAGCTTCGGAGGAACCCGATGGGTGAGAATGTCGGACCCCGAGCAAAATGAGTTCTGTGTCAGCACTGGCGTCGAGTGGTGAAGCCCAAGTGGCGTGGGCACATCTCGGACCCCAGCTGACGATCGCGCCCCGCATGGGGCCCCGTGGCAACTGGCGCCCGATCACCTGGAAACGGTCAATTCCTGATCACCCGGAGAGGGTCAGTTATCGACGTTGGCTGATCGGTACCTTGGGCCATGTGGATAACCGGTGCAGCCACACGTTGATGGCAGCTTGCGAAGGACCGCGCCCGAGGCGGTTGTGGTCCGTCGAGACATCCCAATCAGAATTCCGTTCCCACTGAAGCGGCGGATCGATCCGGCGCCGAAGATGGGCAACAGTCCGGGACGCGCGTAGGGTGGTGACAGCCAGTCACGGAGGTGCGATGTCCAGTGCGCAGTTGTATGACACCATCGGTGCCACCTATACCGCGACGCGGCGCACCGAGCCGCGGATCGCGGCGCAGGTCTGGGCGGCACTCGGCAGCGCACGGACCGTGCTGAATGTCGGAGCTGGCACCGGCAGCTACGAGCCCCCCGACCGTGATGTCACTGCGGTGGAGCCATCAACGGTCATGCGAGCGCAGCGTCCCGTGAGCGCAGCGGTGTGCGCAGCTGCCACCGCGGCGAATCTCCCGTTCGAGGACAAGCGCTTCGACGCAGCGATGGCTTTTGCCACCGTTCATCACTGGCCGGACCTGATGGTCGGTATCCGCGAGATGCAACGCGTGGCTCGCCGCGTGGTGGTATTCACCTGCGACACCAGTGACCGGGCCTGGCGCCGCCGGTTCTGGCTCACTCGTGACTACCTACCCGAGGTTGCTGCCTCCCCCATCGGCCTCGCTACCGAACTGGCCAGCGCGTCAGGGGCCCGGGTTGAGCCGGTGCTCATTCCGTGGGACTGCGTTGACGGCTTCTTCGAGGCGTACTGGCGCCGGCCTGAGGCATATCTCGACGAGAGCGTTCGTCGCGGAATATCGGTGTGGGCCAGAGTCGGAATGAACGCCGAGCAGAGGGCAGTGCGGATCCTCCGTGATGACCTCGCATCCGGTCGGTGGGCCGAACGCAATAGCGACCTCCTCGGTCTCGAAGCGGCGGACCTTGGCCTTCGCCTGCTGATCGCTTGATCCTCCGTCTCCTGGGGATGGCCAGCTCCCTTGATCGGCCCGATCTCTTCGCTCCCGCCCCCGCGTCGCCCTGCACCCCAACAACGCCAACCAGGGTTGAACAACCGTCACCTGTCGCCGGGTCTGCAACATGGGGTCCCGTCCGGGGCAGCTGACAACCCCGGTTCGATTCGCCATACTGTTGCGATGGACACACTGCGCCACTCCGGTTCAATCATCGTCGAGCGCTCACCGGAGTCGCTCTACGACTTGGTCGCTGGCGTGACCCGCGTGGGTGAGTGGAGCCCAACGTGCACGGCCTGTTGGTGGGACGAGGGCGACGGACCGGATGTCGGTGGCAAGTTCACTGGACGCAATGAGCGCCCAGAGCGAACATGGGAGACACGCTCCGAGGTCGTCACAGCAGACCGTGGTCGCCAGTTCGCCTGGGTGGTGGTTGAGCCGCCTACCAGGGCACGTTGGGGCTACTCATTCGTGGCCGTCGACGGAGGGACCGAGGTCACTGAAACCTGGGAGCTACCTCCCGAGGGCTCAGCTTTCTTCGAGAAGATGTTCGGTGCCGATGCGGGGAAAGAGATCGGCATACGCAGTGACTGGGCGAAGAATGGTATTGGGGCGACGTTGGCAGCCATCAAGGGTGTAGCCGAGGCCTGAACCGGACGCTTGTCCTACCTGTCCTCGAAGAACGGGTCAGCGTCACGGAGGCTCTCTCGCACGTCGGCGAGCTTCTCGCCCAAGTCTCACCTCCAGGGCCTCGGGGCAGTCGTTCTCACTGCCCAGCACCAAACCTGGATCTCTTTCTCATCGCGGCTGTGGGCCCGCCGCCAAGGGGGTTGATATATATCGGAGATTGATACATAATCGAGGGAATGCGAAAGGCCATGCCAGAAGCCAGCTTTTTGATCCTCGTAGCGTTGTCCGACCAAGAGCTGCACGGTTACGGCATTATCGGTGAGGTCAAGCAGCTCTCGGGTGATCGCCTGAAGCTGGGCCCGGGCACGCTGTACGGCACGCTCGACCGATTGTCAGAACAGGGCCTGATTCAACAGACAGAGACAAAGATCGTCGATGGTCGAGTGCGGCACTACTACGGGATCACGGGGATGGGCACCGAAGCGGTTCGGGATGAGGCGGCAGCTCGATCCGACACGATGCGTGCAGTCACAAAACACCTGCAGCCGAAGGCCCGAGGGGCACTGGCGTGACCCTCGAGGGCCAGGTCCAAACGTTGGTGCGGGCGTGGCCGATTCCCGACCGCGTCGAGCGAGGCGAAGAGATCATCGCTACCACACTGGATCTCGTCCCCGATGGCAAGAGCCGCCTGCGTTTGCCATGGCCGTCAACCTTGCTTTCGGGGGACTGCGAGCAAGGTGGCGGACGCGTCCCCCAGTCTGGCGTTGGCTCTATTACCGTTTGGGCGGACGACTGAACGCCCGGTGGCATCGGTGGATGTTGAACGACCTGAGCGGCCCGGGCTGGCGACGCAGGATGGTTGGGAGTCAGGTGACCGTTCTTGTCATTGCCAGTCTGTTGGGCGCGACGGTGGGCCAAGCACTGGTTACCCACTCACCTCGATTTGATCCTCGATACCTTCTGTCCTTGGCAATCATCACGATGTTGGTCCAAGCTGTGGGCTCGAACTTCCGAGCCCGCAAACTTCGGGATCGACAGTTGGGCCGTCACGGCTACCTCCAATCAGCCCAGTGCTTTCCATCGGGGCCCCAATCGCCACAATCCCGATCACTTCGGCACAGGATAAGCGGTCAAATCCGCCGTTGAGTTGACGGTGCTCGGTAACCCGGATCCGCAGAGAAACCAAATCTCGATGGGACTCCGGCGGGCGCCGTTGTTTCCTGATCAAAAGCAGCCCCTACCCGTACCCGCCAGGGGACCATCTCGATTGCCGAGGCGTTCCCCTGACCGGCCGAGGACACAGCACATTGAGGCGAGGTCCCAGGCTCGGATCGGGCGAACATTTTAGAGACACACCGTTTACTGGAGCGAGCTACACCAAACGCTCGAGTAACTCCCGGGCGTCTCGTTCGACATAGCCGTAGCCGCGCTCGGTTGCGACGGGTAGGGCGGCATCGATCAGGGTTCGTGCTCGTTGTCCGTCGCCCGGTAGGTTCCGGTCGCTGAGGAGTACAGCCCAGGCGACCTGGGTGAGCGCCACAAAGTATGGTGCCCGTAGTCCTTCGTGGTGGGCCAGCGCCTCACCGAACCACCGATCAGCCTCGTCGAAGCGGTCGAGCCCGTGCGCGAGCCGCCCGAGAAAGTGCGCCACGCTCCCAGTGGTGGCGAGGTGACTGGTGACGATCTGGGCATGCCACGGCAGAAGACGCTCAGCGAGAGCGGCCGCTGCGGGTCGATGCCCACAGCGGACGGCCCCCTCCGCCCAGAACACGTGAGCCGTCAACCACGCAAGATCCTCAGGCATCGGGAACTTGTTGGCCACTTCGACATCGAGGAGGCGGCTCACCTCGTTGTGGGCGTCGTAACGGCTCTTTGCCATCACTGGGACGGCTCTGAAGGCCGGGATTCCCGGGTTGTCCTCCACAGCCTGGTCGATGAGGGAGTCCAACTCGTGGAGCCGGCCCTGCATCCAGCGCACGTTGATCAGTTGGACTCCATAGAAGGCGAGGGCATCGGGCTGGCCGGTCGTCGTCCCGAGCGCAAACGCCTCGTTCACCGCCTCCTCGGCGGCTACCAGGTCACCCTCGAGCGCCCATCGCCATGTTCGGTTATACGCGAGCGTCCAGTCGAAGAGTGGCTGCCCGACCCGCTCGACCTCCGATGCGTAGATCGAATAGGCGTCGCTCACCGTGGCGAGGTCGTCCGCCTCCAGTGCCGTGAGCATTCGAAAGCTGTTGGCAAAGAGACGTGCGGTCGGGTCGGCGAGCTCGTCGACGATGCGGCAGGCCTCCGAGGTCCATCCCCGGCGGAGCTCGAGGGTTCGGGGCGCAGCGATGGCCTCGTGGCATGTCTGGATGGCGTCGACCAGTGCGGCCCTGTCGCCTGTTCGCCGGGCCATGTCGACCGCGTGGGTGGCCAGTGCCAGTCGCCCGTCCAGATCCGTGTCGTGCGTGCGCTCCGCGCACAACAGTGCGAGAAGGCGGGCCCGGTCGGGACTGTCGGCGTCTCCGAGCCGGGCGAGCGCAGTTGTCACCATCTCGATGCGTTCGTGGTCGATCCCACCGATGGAACTGACAAAGCCGCGACTGTTTCGCAGCGTGGCCCGCACGAGGAGGTCGACGGCGTCGATGTCGTCGGCCAGGGCCGCCGCGGCGAGCAGGGTCTCGCGGTGCGCGGCATCACCAGTCAGCCGTTGGGCGTCTCCGAGGCCGAGCAGCAGTGCCCCACGGCGGTGCAGGTCGTCGGCAGGCGCCCGGTCGAGCAGGTCGAGCGCATCCCGATACCAGCGCAGTGCCTCGTCTGGGGCCAGCATGGCCAGGGCTCGGTCCCCGGCCAGTTGGGCATAGACCATCGCCTTTTCGGCGTCCCGGGGTTGGGTGGCATGGGCCCAGTGGTAGGCGAGCTCGCCTACCCGCTCACCGGGGTCGTCCCCGCAGAGTCTCTCCAACGCGTCCGCCACTCGCTGGTGCGACCGGGCCCGCCGGCTCGGTGAGAGCCCGTCGTAGAGGGTGTGCTCGACGAGGGCATGGGCGAAGCTGTAGCGCCCCGTCACCTCGGCCACAGTGAGCACAGCGGCGGCCACCGCCTGATCGCAGAGGTCGATGACCGTGTCCTCGTCCAACTCGGCCACCCCCGCCAGCACGCCCGTGTCGAACTCCCGTCCGATGACCGCAGCCAGCGACAGCACCCGCTGGGGTTGCTCCCCGAGCCGGGCCACCCGACGACCCACCACTTCCCGGATGCTGACCGGGAGTCCCGAGGTGCGCAGGTCGGGACTGGCCTCCCAGCGGCCTTCTGTGTCCTGGTAGATGGCTCCGGTCTCGGCCAGGTGGCGGAGCATCTCTCCGATGAAGAACGGGTTGCCCTCCGTCTCGGCCATCAGCGCGTCCCGCAGGGCCACCCCGTCCTCGGTCATCTGGTGCCCGGCGGTCGTCTCGAGCAGGGTGAGCAGCTCGTCGTCCCCCAGCCCACGCAAGGCGATCCGCTCGATACCCGACTCACGGTGCAGGGCTGCCAAGGCCTCGGCCAGAGGATGGTCGGTACCGACATCGGACTCGCGGAAGGTCCCGATCACCAACAGCCGGAGGGGTGCGTCGGCCGACACCACATGTCTGAGGAGTTGGACGCTCTGGCGGTCGGACCAGTGCAGGTCATCGAGCAGGAGCGCCACCGATGTCACGGCCGACACCCGGGCCAACAGATCGAGCACCGCTCCGAACAGCAGGTAGCGCGCCGATTCCCCGTCGTTCGACGATGAGGGTGGCAGCAGCACCCGATCTGCGAGCTCCGGGACCAGCCGGGCCAGCTCACCGCCTCGGGCCTCCACGTGGGCGGTCAGCAGCGCATCCGGCACCGAGGCGACCAGGTGGGTCATGGCTTCGGCCCAGGGCTGGTAGGGGATGCCCAGGTCCTCGTCGCAGTGCCCGTACAGGACGGCCGTGCCGGTCTCGAACGCCTGGCGGGCGAACCCCGAGGACAGCGTGGTCTTGCCGATCCCCGGCTCGCCCGAGATCAGCACCGTCCGCTGTGCACCTGTCGTGACGGCCTTCAACGACACATCGAGCATCTCGCGCTCGGCAGCCCGGCCGACGAAGGTGGTCGGGACCGCCGAGGCGATACGACCGGGCAGGGGCACTGCCAGGCCATCGGACACTTCGACGAGGGGTACCCAGGCCACCTCGACGGTCTCGATCGGGTCTGGGAGGCCCTTCAGGGTGAGCTCCCCGATCGACCGGCACTGGTGGCGACTGCGCCGACCAGCCGTGGCCCGCACGATGTCAGTGGCCAGGATCTGGCCCCTGACGCTGCGTGCACACAGCCGGGACGCCTCGACGACCGGGTCCCCGAAGTAGTCACCGTCCTCGTTGCTGACTTCACCCACGCTCAGCCCGACACACAAACCGACCGGTTCTGCGTCCGCACGGTTTCCCTGCTCCACGCCCTGTTGCATGGCCACCGCACACCCGAGGGCCGCAGAGGCCGACCTGAACACCACCATCAGTCCGTCCCCCAGGTTCTTCACCTCGGTACCGCCTGATTCGGTGATCGCCCGGCGCAGGATCGAGAAGTGGTGGCGGCGGATCTCGTCGGCGAGCTCTGCGGAAACCCGATGGGACAGCTCAGTCGAGCCGACGATGTCCGTGAACAGGATGGCTACGTTCTCGGTGGTCACTGGGGTTTCTCCGCCACCAACACACCTTCTACCGTAGGCGACCTGGAGTTACGTTCGCCTGGTGTCGGTCGGAACCGACCTCGCTGTCCCCAACATGTCATCCGGTCCCGCGGCGAGGGGTGCCCCAGTCACCGGGAAGGTGGCGTCACACCCATGTAGGTAGCAGATCTGCCGCCGGAGCCTCCGGGCAGGGCACCGAGGTCTGGCGACTCGACTGTCAACTCGTGCTCACGAGCAGCCGCAGGTTCATGCCATGTCAGGCCACAGCCGTCGCAGCGGTGCGGAGCTGGGTGGCCCGGGGGCAGTGTGCATTCACATTCGTCGAGCTTTCGGGCCGTCGCGGCCCCGCAGCCGGTCATGATCCGATTGAACACCCGATCGGTCGAAAGTCAACGCATGACCGGAATTGTTCATGGGGCGTTCATGCACGGCCTGTCCGGCGCCGAGAGCCGTCGAGGATCGGAATCTCCACTGCTTCGCATTTTCGGGCACGTCATCGGAATCGAGGGCATTCCATATCACGGCCCTCTGTATGGAATCGGCACAGCCAGGCACCAACGGGCCCAACGCTCGTGCCGTTCACGGTAATGACACAGTGGAGCAAGGCCACGAGGAAGGGTGGACCACCGGCCGTCCGCGGATGGCAGCCCGGATCGGAGGCGAGATGGACTGAGCGAAGGCGACTGGCTGGGCAACCCGGGCCCGGACGAGGCGAGCGTGACGGCCGAGGGACTGGTGCGCGACGCCGGCCTTCACGCAAAAGGGTGGCGTGGCCGACGCGGCGATAGGCTTGCCGGCCTGAGGCGGAGGAGGCGGTTGAGAGTTGAGACCGGTGGGCTTGGGGGGGAATATGACTGATCTGGACGGGGTACGCGTCAAGCTAGCGATGGCTCGCGCCAACGCGGAGCAACTGGAGAGCCTGCTTCGACCCTTCGTCGAAGCGGCGCAGCGGTCTATTGAGCGCACCCCAAGCGAGAATCCGTTCGAGGTCGTCTACAAGATCACGAAAGTACCGTGGATTGATCCGGCTTGGAGCGCAATATTTGGGCAGGGCATCTACAACATCCGGTCAGCTCTCGACCATCTCGCTTGGCAACTCGTCCTACTTGATGGCCAGGAACCCACGAGAGCTACCCAGTTTCCATTGTTGGACACGAACAGGGACAAAAGCGGTCGCAAAGAACGCGTGGACATCGCTCCTGGCATCAAGCGACCGGACATTCTGGCAGCTGTCGAGTCGATGCAGCCTTATCACGGGGGTGGCAAGTGGGGAGACCAGCTTGGAGTGGTTGCCGAGCTGTCGAGGATTGACAAGCACCGCCTGCCCATCGCGGTCTCGACGATGCTGAACGTCGACAACATCTTTTGGGGTCTCCCTGAGGGCTCCACGACTCCAAGTTGGTGGTTCCCCGTGGGCCGGGCCTTGAGCGAAGGCGACGTGGTGGCGAGGTTCCTATTCAATGAGCCTGTAGCGCCCGAGGTGTTCGATCCTCATCTTGTTCCACAAATTGCACTTGACGAGGCTCCCCTTGGAAGCCCATATCGAACGCAGGACCTCGCGAGTCTCCTGGGTGGCTTGGCCAGAATCGCCGCCTTCAAGATAGATACGTTGATCGTCGCGCCCCTGTTCGAGGGTGAGTTACCGGCCTGGATAGCACCGAGGCCACTCCCTCCCGATACTCCGCCCAGAACTCCTGCGAACACCCTGGGGACCAATGAGCGGGTGGGCGCCGAGGACAACGGCCAGACGCCCGCCACGGTCGATGCCGACGCGTAATCCCCTCGGCTACGAGGTCGGTCGATAATTCCGTCGACTACGAGGCCGGTCGATCCACTGCCAGCTCTCGTGCTGACGGCTACGGCGCGACGAAGCGATAACGCCCCGACGTTTCGCCAGTCGGAACCCGAGTCGGTGCCCACCGCACCGGGTCTGAACGGAGCTCCGGTCACGAATCGCTCGTGTCGTGGATCGATTGTGGATGCCCTTGGTGGGATCGACCCTCTGGCTGCCGTCGTGGGATTTGGATTGTCGGGGATGGCAATGACACACTCCTGTGGTGAACACTCGGAGGTGTCCTTCCAACGCCGGACACTGGCGCACTAGGTTCGTAGCGGCCCTAGGCACTGCCCTTGTCGGCGTCGCTCTGGCCGCCTGTTCGTCATCGGCCGTATCGAGTTCGCAGATCCCCGGCCCCGACATCGCCGCTGCCGCTGTCCACTCGTGCCATCGGCCCTTGCCCGCCCATCCCGTAGTGGCGACCCCGATCGCAGGAACTCCGAGCGACTGGGATCTGACGTCATTCGACGGCACGAAGATCCGCGTTCACTGGTTCCCAGTGAACCCGGGCAGCGATAGCAACGCACCGACCGTCCTGATGGGTCCCGGCTGGAGCTTGTCCGGAGACACCGACACGACCGGGACCGGAGTGTTGGGCGACATCCCGATCAAGGACCTGTGGGCTGCGGGGTACAACGTCCTCACGTGGGATCCCCGGGGATTCGGTGAGTCCGGTGGCGAGGCGGAGGTGGACAGCCCCGACTACGAGGCCCCGGATGTGAGCGCCATCATCGATTGGGTGGCCACCCGTCCGGGTGTCGAGCTCGACAAACCCGGCGATCCCCGCATCGGCATGGTCGGAGGCTCCTATGGCGGTGGGATCCAGCTGGTCACCGCGGCCACCGACTGCCGGGTCGACGCCATCGTGCCAACGATCGCCTGGCACTCGTTGGTGACCAGCCTGGACAAGGCCGATACGGTCAAGACCGGATGGTCCGGCATCCTCTCCAATCTGAGCGCATCCGACCATGTCGATCCCGAGGTGCAACAGGCGCAGCGGACCGGGGAGTCCACCGGTCTGATCAGCCCATCCCAACGCAACTGGTTTGCAGCACGGGGCCCGGGACCACTGGTGGCCCACATCACCATTCCCACCCTCATCGTCCAGGGCACCGTCGACACCCTGTTCACCCTGCAAGAGGGGGTGGACAACTACGAGGTCCTGCGACAGCACGGGGTACCCACGTCGATGCTGTGGTTCTGCGGGGGTCACGGGGTGTGCCTCACCCCAGCGGGCGATCAGCAGCTTCCGGTCACCGCCACCATCGCGTGGCTGAACCGCTACCTGAAGCGAGACCCTTCGGTCAACACCGGGCCCCGCTTCCAATTCGTCGATCAGAACGGCTCCTCGTACACGGCGAACGACTTCCCGGTCCCCGCCGGAACCCCGGTCACGGCAGAGGGGCACGGCACGCTGGCCCTGCTCGGCACCGGCGGCTCCGGGCCGGTCACCGCGCCCGGCAGCACCCAGGCCTTGGCCGGCCTGGTGGGGCCGATCACGCCGGCCAAGGCCACCAACGCCGTGAACGTAACCGTCTCCTTCGGCACTCGGCCGCAGGTGGTGGTAGGTGCGCCACAGCTACGGGTCACCTATGACGGCACTGCGCCGTCCGGTGTCCGACCCACCCGGGTGTTCGCCCAATTGGTCGACGAATCGACCGGACTGGTGCTCGGAAACCAGGTCACACCCATCGACGTCACCCTGGACGGCCATACCCACACCACGTCAGTCCCCCTGGAGATGGTCGCCTACACCGGCCGTCCCCACGCCGCCATCGAGTTGCAGTTGGTGGCGACGACGGTGGCCTACGCGACGCCGCGGCTCGGGGGAAGCATCGACTTCTCCCAGATCCACGTGTCCCTGCCCGTGGCTGCCCACATTCAGGCCAAGTAGTCATCGGGCCACAGCTGGCCAGTGGGACCTCACGATCCCCGGTGGCCCGAACATGCACCGGTCCCACGGGGTCCCAGTGGCCAGCACGACGGCGGCAGGTGCCACCCGTGTCGTCGTAGCTACTGCCGGTACCCTTCCACGGTGCCCTCCGGTCGAACGGCAGCATCGTCGGGGCTCCGCCCGGCGCTGCGGAGGGCCCGCCGCTGGCGAAGCAGGTCCCAGAGCCGATCCAGGGTCACCTCGATGGACTTGAGCCGTTGCTCCTCGTCTGGGGAGAGGCCCTCGCCGACGTGCATCTCCTCGAGGTGCTGCTCCTCGTCGGCGAGGCTGCCGATCTGGGTGATGATCTCGTGATCGTCCATCTTCGCTCCTCCGGCGGTGCGTACGTCCCCTCCCTGATCACACTATGGTCTTGCGCTCCGGCGCGGAACTCCCCGGCCAACGCGACGGCACCATCGTCGCCCGTGACGTACTCGTCAGGTGCGGTCCATGGCCACCACGACGGCTGCTCAGGGAGCCGGAGCCAGGCCGACCGGGACCACGACGGAGACCCCACTATCTGTCGAGTCGTTGACCACGATGTCGCAGGTTCCGCCGGCCGGGCAGCTGCCCGACCCGGACTCGATGTAGCCCCCGCCGACCTTCACGGTCACCCCGGTTGGGCTGAACGTGACCTTGCCGTCGGCGGCCACCGTTCCCGTGATCACCGTGGCGAAGTCGCAATTGGTGTCCAGGTTGGTGGTGGGGTTGACGGACGAATCACACTCCCGGGCGGTGACGGTGTCACCGATGGGAAAGCTTCCGGCCGTGACCTTGTCGACGTAGTTTGCCGGGACATTGGTGGTCTCTTTGAGGGTTGCCGTCGGAGTTGCAAAGCCGACGGCGACACTGAGGGCGATCGCCGGATTGGTCGAATCAGTGACCACGATGTAGCAGGTGCCGCCGGGCAGGCAGGTGCCCCCCGAGGTGTCCGTGTAATCACCCCCGACCAGAAGGGTCACCCCGGCCGAGTTGAAGGTCACCTTGCCCTTCGCTGTCGCTGTTCCGGTGATCTCGGTGGCACTGTCGCAGTGGGTGCCGACCGTGGAGGGCACGGCCACACTCGCATCGCACTCCTGGGCCACAACCGAGTCTCCGCCCGGTATGCCCACCGCTTTGAGCGCATCGACATCGTTGCCGAGTATTCCGGCGACATCGTGGGCCGTGAAGCTCGGGGCAGTGAAGCCGAGGGCCGCAGTGGCCGTCGAATCCCCGGTGTTTCCCACGACGACGATGTAGCACGAGGGTGAAGCGGCGAAGCCGCAGGTGTCCCCGTTGGAGTCGATGACCCCGACGGCCACATCGATGACAGCGTTCTTGAAGGTTCCGGCCTTTTTGCCGGTAAGGAGCGTCACATGCACCGAGTTGGCGGAGTCGCACCCCGCCGGGGTGAAGGTGGTGCTGGCGCACTGATACACGGTCACGGTGGTGTCACCATGCACTCCCCAACCGGTGCCTGACACCTTGACGGGGGAATGACCCACCAGCTTTGTCAGCTTTTTGGCGCTGACTGCGCCGCCGGGTCCGCCAGTTACGGTGACCGACTCCGAGACCGTAATCGATGTCCCATTCGTGTTGTTCACGATCGTGGTCACGGTGTACTCACCGGGCGTCGTGTAGGTATGCGATGGCCCATCAACCGTACCCGTGGCCCCGCTCACGTTGACCGTCGCCGCCTGGTTCCCGCCGCCGTCGCCGTAGTTCACCGTCGCCGAGTAGGTACCGGAGTCGTCGTTAGCATTCCCGATGCTGGCTACTGGTACCGTCCCGGTGGGGACGTTCAATGCCGGTGTGAAGGCCGTCGGGGCGACGGTGAACGGGTTTTCGGCGGTCAGGGTCACCACACCGGAGGGATAGGTCACCGCGTAGGCGTTGGCCCCGAAGGCCAGGGTCGAGAACGTCCCGGTCACCGGTCCGGTGATCGGAGTGAACATGGTGCCCGCCGTGGGCTGCGAACCCACCGTGGTCACCGCCAGCGTGCTCCCTGTGATCGTGACTCCGGGTTCGGAGATACCGCCGGCGGTACCATTGACGGTGACGCCGAGGGTGCCGGTGTTGGTCAGCGTGCTGTTGCCACTCAGGGTCAGATGGCCGCCATTGAGCACCTGGAGCGTCCCGGCGTTGCTGGTCAGCGTCCCGGCGTCCTGACGGGAGTCGGGAGCACCGATGGTCACTGTCCCGCCGGCCTGGGTGGTCAGCGGGGTCTCGATGTAGCACGGCACCGACCCAACCGAGGCCAAGCTGGTGGAGAGGACCCCGCCCGAGGCCACCGTCAGACCGAGGCCCGAACCGGTGATCTGGGCGTAGCCGCCGGCCGAATTGGAGGTGAGGGCGAGGGTCCCGTCATCGGTCACGCCGGTCACGGCCAGGCTCACATTGGTGGTCCTCCCGTCGACCGTCACCGTCTGTCCGGCCGGGATGGTTCCGGTCAGGGTGCTGCCGCTGCCGATGTCGTCGAACGATCCCGTGCCGGCGCTGTCGGCCAAGGTGACGCCGCTGAGGTCCACCGGGTTACCGGATTCGGTGCCGCCCGACTGGGTGAAGGTCCCTCCGCTCTGGGTCATGGTTCCGGTGACTGTCAGGGTTCCGGTGGCGTCAGTGAATGAGCTATTGCCGGTGAGCGACAGCTTCCCACCGCTGGCCACGGTGAATGTCCCTGAGTTGGCGGTCAGCGTCCCGGCGTCCTGCCGGGAGTCGGGAGCGCCGATGGTCACCGTCCCGCCGGCCTGGTTGGTCAGCGGGGTCTCGATGTAGCACGGCACCGACCCTGCCGAGGCCAAGCTGGTGGTCAGGTGCCCGCCCGAGGCCACGGTGAGGCCAACCCCCGAACCGGTGATCTGGGCGAAGCCGCCGGCCGAATTGGAGGTGAGGGCGAGGGTCCCGTCGTCAGTCACGCCGGTCACGGCCAGACTCACATTGGTGGTCCTCCCGTCGACCGTCACCGTCTGTCCGGCCGGGATGGTGCCGGTCAGGGTGCTGCCGCTACCGATGTCGTCGAACGATCCCGTGCCGACGCTGTCGGCCAAGGTGACGCCGTTGAGGTTCACCGGGTTACCGGATTCCGCGCCGCCCGACTGGGTGAAGGTCCCGCCGCTCTGGGTCATGGTTCCGGTGAGTGTGACGGTTCCCGCCGCGTCGGTGAACGAGCTGTTGGCGGTGAGCGACAGGTTCCCACCGCTGGCCACGGTGAATGTGCCTGAGTTGGTGGTCAGCGTCCCGGCATCCTGACGGGTATCGGGAGCACCGACGGTCACTGTCCCGCCGGCCTGGTTGGTCAGCGGGGTCTCGATGTAGCACGGCACCGACCCAACCGAGGCCAAGCTGGTGGAGAGGACCCCGCCCGAGGCCACGGTCAAGCCAAGTCCCGAACCGCTGATGTCGGCGTAGCCGCCGGACGAATTGGAGGTGAGGGCGAGAGTCCCGTCGTCAGTCACGCCGGTCACTGCCAGGTTCACATTGGTGGCCCTCCCGTCGACCGTCACCGTCTGTCCGGCCGGGATGGTGCCGGTCAGGGTGCTGCCGCCGCCGATGTCGTCGAACGATCCGGTGCCGACGCTGTCGGCCAAGGTGACGCCGTTGAGGTCCACCGGGTTACCAGACTCGGTGCCGCCCGACTGGGTGAAGGTCCCGCCGTTCTGGGTCATGGTTCCGGTGAGTGTGACGGTTCCCGCCCCGTCGGTGAACGAGCTATTGGCGGTGAGCGAGAGGTTCGCACCGCTGGCCACCGTGAATGTCCCGGAGTTGGTGGTCAGCGTGCCCGAATCCTGACGGGTGTCGGGAGCGCCGATGGTCACCGTCCCGCCGGTCTGGTTGGTCAGCGGGGTCTCGATGTAGGCCGGTACCGACGTGCCCGGTGCCAGGCTGGTCGACAGGAGCCCACCGGACGTCACGGTCAGCCCGCCCGCACCGCTGATGTCGGAATAACCGCCGTGGGAGCTTGAGTTGAGTGCCAGCACGCCGGTGCTGCCCACCGAGCTTGCCGCGGCAACAGACAAGTTAACGTTGGTGCTGGAGCCATCCACCTCGAGCGTCTGGGTGCCGCTCGCCCCGTCACTGACCTGCACCGCACCGACCGAGGTGCCAGCGGATACATCCACCGTATAGGTGCCACCGACGTAGATGCACGCCACATCGCTGCTGTTGGGAACGCGCGCCGGTGACCAGTTGGCCGAGGAGTTCCAGTTTCCGCTGACGGGGTTGGCCCAGCTGATCGTGCACGTGGCTGCCGCACTGGGTGCAGCTGTCACCAGTGACACCGCCGCAATCGAACCCAACGACGTCAACGCAAGCGCGACCGCCATTACAATTCTGCGCAATCCAAGCATGATCATCCGCTCCATTTCAGGTTCAGTGTGCCGCCCGTACCGCCCGCCACCGCTGCCGTGAACTCACGCCGATGCTTGGCAGGTATCCCACGGACATCAAAGCCGACGGACATCCTCGGTGCAAGCACAACACCGACGATCTGTCGACATGTCTTGTCACATGGCGTGGGTCCTTCACGCTCAGTGGTCAGCGCATCACCGTTCGGAACTTTACCCAATGGCGTAACGGTGTGATGGTGCTGCTCACCAAGGTACGGTCGCCCGCTCCGCGTTGACTTCATCGCCGACATGGTGACGGAACCGGCCGATCACTTTAAAGAAAACATTCGCGCGCGTGTGTCCGGTGGATGGCTCAGCTGGGACGATCCGGCTCCTCCTTCGCGGGCTCCTCCACGGAACGCGGCGACAGAGTCTCTCTCGGTGACCGGTCAGGAATTCGTTGCCGCCGGGTTCACTCCGTCTCGACGTCGTTGACACCTCGGGCCAGGTTGATCAAGCGCACCACATGCCGCCACTCGGGCTCGCGACGGTCCCCGTCTGGACCTGGCTGGGTCATTCTGGCCAGGCCGGCCACCCGACGACGGGTGGCGATCAGGGCTCGACGTCCGAAGGGAAGCGACTTCTGGGAGGTCCGCGGCCGGAAGGCCTCCTGCAGCCCTCGGTCCTCGATGTCGTGGAGCGCGGCATTGAGCTGAGCGGACGATGAGATGCCAAGGGCGGCAACCTTGGTGTTGGAGTGGGGACGGGCACGCCTGGCCTGGTTGGGTGACCGGATGGCCTGGAGCAGGTCATCAAGATTTCGCAGCTCACCGTGGCCATAGAAGAAGTCGGCGCCCGCTTCCGCCATGCGCAACCGCAGCAACTCGTTGGTGACGTGACCGCTGATGACGATGATCAGCGTCTCGTCGCTCGAGCGAACCCGACGGACCGATTCCACCACCCGCACCCCCGGGAATCGGTCCCACTCCTGGCTGGCGTCCCAGGCGTCAACGAGCACGACGTCCACATCCGCCCACAGGTCGTCTCCCACCAAGGCCTGGTCGTGATCGCACGCCATCACGACCGTCAGACCGGCGGACTCGAGCGTGGATACCCGACCGGTTCGGACCCACATGTCGTCATCCACCACTGCGATGCGGATTCCAGATTCCTTCGCCACCGCCATCATGGTTACCCCTGCGAATGGATCGCGCAAACAGGGCTCTGGGAGACTTGGCCCGTGACCAGCGATTCGAGACGATGGGGGCTTGCCCCCGACAGCTTCGTCGAGGCGCGCGTGGCAACCCATCTGATGTGGAGACTCGGGTCACGGTTCCACGCCGTCGTCTCAACCAGGGGAGCAGCCAGGACGCCCCTATGGCGAGCCATTGCCGCTGCCTCGATCGGAGCCGACCTTGCCGGTGCCTGGCGACTTCGGCGCGATCGGGACTTCCATCTCCTGTCACGGCTGATCGTCGACGCGGCTGACCTTGCCCTGTGGTGTCGGGCGGCCGGTGACGACCCGGACACCACTTCTGACAGCGTGATCCCCGGTGTCGGGTTGGCCGCAGAGGCGGGTGCTCGCCTCGGTCTCGCAGGCCTGGCGGTTCCGTTGGTGAATGCGTCGGTCATGGCCCTCGTGCGAAAGCGCCGCGGTCACGATCTCCGCCTGTGGCAGATCGGCTGGCAGGTGATGGGTGTGCTGGGAGGCATCGGCCTCTCGGTATCGGCGGCACGACGGCGGAAGGCGGTGGAAGAGGACCACCGGCGAGACCTCGAGGCCAGGGTGCAGGCTGCCGAGTTGGCCGGCTACCACTCGTTCGTCACCGACACCGACCCGGTGGCCGATCGATTGCAGCGGGCGACCGCACTGGTGGAGTTGGGGGGAGCCGACCGACGCCGCACCAGCTCGGTGAATGCATGGAAGGCAACCCTGGCCGAAGCCACCCGGGAGCGGGCGGCGTTTCTGGCGGACACGCTGCTGCTGTGGCAGGCCACGCACAACTTGCATCCCGATCTGCGCTCCGTCGTCCAATTCGACATCGAGCCCGGCGCCGGCACGGTGCTGCTCAGCTTGAACCAGGCCGATGACCTTCGAATCGCTCTCGACAATCTCGACCTGAGAGGGACCGTGGCTGTCAGCCTCGTCGATGCCCTGGAAGCCAGGCGGGCCGACGGGCGCCGCGATCTCATCGTGGCTGATCACGTGGTCTCCCTCGGTCGACCACTCGAAGCGCTCTCGGTCATCTACGACGCCATCCCCACCGCGTTCGTGATGAGCACCTTGTGGTTCCTGCCCCAGCTGTCCGACACCAGGGAGGGGGTGCCGGTTCGCGCCACCCTCCTCCCCGCGGTCCTGACCACCGGAGCAGCGCTGTGGTCGGCGGTCAGGGCCAACCGGGTGGGCCTGGCGCCTCGCCGCCCCTCGGTTCTTGTTTCCGGACTGGCCACGGCCATCTACACCCAGACCAGTGCCACCAAGGCACGCAACCCCCACTCGCCGGACGGCGCCTCATGGTTCCCATGGATGCTGGCCTTGCAGGGCTATGAGCTGGTCACCGAGCACAGCGGGCCCGATCTGCCTCGCCGCGAGCTTCGCATCGCCCGACTCGGGGCTGCAGCTCTTGTGATGGTGGGGTGGGCCCGCTCGCCCCGCCCCCGGTCGGGACGAGCGCTGCTGAGCGAGGGGGTGTGGCCTCTCGGCATCGGCATCTGGGCCAGTGCCACCGCCCGCGCCATCAAGACGGATGCGGAGAGCCTCGCTGCCGAGATCCGCACTGAGGATGCAGGCGCGGTAGCTGCCGCCTACAACGAGGGACGCAGGCGTGTTCTCGGCTACCTGGCCAGCGAACTACAGATCGCGGAGCGCGAACTCGACCAACGAGGGAGAACCATGGACTCGGGCCACCGCTCCGAGGCCCGCCGTCGACTCGCCGAGGTGAGGGACGACCTGGTCGAGTTGGGCCAGATGGCGGCGGCCTCGCCTCTCTTCATCCGGTAGTCCGCTCATCCGGTAGTCGGGTCATCCGGTCCATCCGGTAGTCCCGCCCACCTGCGGTTCGAACACCCTGTCGAGCCACAGCCGGCTGGTCAACGGGGCGCCCGCGGCATCCCCAGGCCGACCATGGCGATGATGTCCCGCTGGATCTCGTTGGTGCCACCCCCGAAGGTGAAGATGGTCTGGCTGCGGGAATTGCGCTCGAGCTGGCCGCGCAGGATGGCCCCGGGCGAACCCTCGGGGAGGTAGCCGGCTTGGCCGACGATCTCGAGGAGCAGACGGTACGCCTCGAGGGCGAACTCGGTGCCGAACACCTTGGTGGCCGAGGCGTCTGCCGGGTTGAGACCCTTGTCCGAGGCCCAGGCCACCTTCCAATTGAGGAGCTTGAGGTACTCGGCCTTGGCCCGCACTCGGGCCAGATGGACCTGCACCCACTGTTGGTCGATGACCCGACGGCCGTCGGCCAACATCTCGGATTGAGCCCAGCGCTGGACCTCGGTGATGCTGCGAAGGATGCCCGACACCGGGCAGATGGCCACCCGCTCATGGTTTAGCTGGTTGGTGATCAGCTTCCAACCCTGGTTCTCCTGGCCCACCAGGTTGCCGACCGGAACCCTGACCTCGTCGTAGAAGGTGGCGCTGGTGAATTCGCCGACCACCGTGCGCAGCGGTGTCCAGTGGAACCCGGGCGCATCAGTGGGGACGATGAACACCGAGAGGCCCTTGTGCTTGGCCGCCGTCGGATCGGTCCTGGCCGCCAGCCACACATAGTCGGCGTACTGGATTGCGCTCGTGTAGAGCTTCTCGCCGGTGATCACGTACTCGTCACCGTCCCGCACCGCCCGGGTCTGGAGCGACGCCAGATCGGTGCCGGCGGCGGGCTCGGTGTACCCGATGGCGAAGTGGACCCGGCCCCGCAGTATCCCCGGGAGAATCCGCTGCTTCTGCTCGTCCGTGCCCAGCGCCATGAGCGTCGGCCCGACGCTGTTGAGCGTGAGTAGCGGGAGCGGCACCCCGGCCCAGTGGGACTCCTCGACGAAGATCATCTGGTCGATGGGCCCGCGGCCCTGGCCCCCGTACTCGAGCGGGCCAACCGAGGCCGAGCCACCGGTCCTCCCCCATCCGCCTGATGAAGTGCTTGTAGGGCGGCTCCTCGGAGTCGGGTCCCTCCACCTCGTCGACCAGGCCGGCGAAGTAGGAGCGAAGTTCGCTCTTCAGGGAATCTTGTTCCTCGGTCAGTGCCAGCTGCATCGGTCTCCCCTTCGCAAGGCACGATAACAAGTGGTCGGACCGACCATCAGCGCCTGGCGCCGGTCGGCCGCCGTGGCACACTTGAACGGATCGGTGCCTCCACCGATAGGTGCAGTACCGTCGCGCCCATGAGCGACACCTCGGCACCCACTCCCCCTACCGACCTCTTCTCCGTCACCGGCAAGACCGTGGTGGTGACCGGCGGCAGCCGAGGCATCGGTCGGATGATCGCCGGGGGCTTCGTCGCCGCCGGGGCCACCGTGATCATCGCCTCACGCAAGGACGAGGCGGTGCGGACCGCAGTGGCCGAGCTCTCCCGCCATGGCGCGTGCTCGGGCCTCACCGCAGACCTGTCCACTGAGGACGGTGCCCGCCACCTCGCCGAGCAGGTCGGTGGCGACCATCAACGCGTCGACGTGTTGGTCAACAATGCTGGCGCCACCTGGGGGGCGCCACTGGCCGAGCACGACACCGCATCGTGGGATCGCGTGCTCAACCTCAACGTGCAGGGTATCTTTCACACCACCAAATTCTTCCTCCCCCTCCTCGAGGCCGGAGCGAGCCCCGATGAACCGTCCCGGGTGATCAACATCGGCTCCATCGACGGCATCCACGTGCCGGTGCTCGAGTCCTACTCCTATTCGGCATCCAAGGCAGCGGTCCACCAATTGACCAGGCACCTGGCCAAGCGGCTGGCCCCCACCATCACCGTCAACGCGGTCGCACCGGGGCCCTTCGAATCGAAGATGATGGCGGCCACCCTCGAGGCCTTCGGTGATCGGATCGCCGAGTCGGCGCCCCTCAAGCGGATCGGACGGCCCGACGACATGGCCGGCGTGACCATCTACTTGTCATCGAGGGCCGGAGCCTATGTGACCGGCGCGGTGATCCCGGTCGACGGTGGGATCGCCACCACCAGGTGAACTGGCCCACGGGGCCTTAGGCGCGCCGGCTCACCACCAGGGCATCCAGCCGCGCCAGCGTGCGCTCCATGTCGCGGCGGGTCTTGTTCCAGTAGATGTTGCCGAGCTTCAGCAGCACCCGTTGATGGTCGGGGGTGATGTCCCAGCTCTCACGGACCAGTGTCCCGCCGGCGACCGGCTCGAGCTGGTAGCGCCAGATCCTGCCGGCCATCACCCGTCCCCACCGGCCGCTGGGCCCGGTCTGCCAGGCGATCAGACGGTTGTCCTCGTACTCGACCACATGGTTGACCGTCGAGTACTTGACCGCCGCCATCTTCATGCCCATCCCGAAGGTCGTTCCCAGGGTCAGCCGTTCCGGGGTGCTCTCCGCTGACCCTTGGACCATGCCCGAGCCATCGATGAGGTTGTGTTGCGAGGCATCGGACAACACGGCGAAGATCGCCTCCGGGGTGGTCCCGATCTCCCGCTCCACCGTCAGCACATAGTTCGTCATGTCCGGCCCTTCCTGCTCATCCAGCTGAGTCGGCTGCAGCTCGCCAACCCCGTCGGAGCGTAGGTCATTCGAACTCGGGAAGGTCGGGGAGCCTCCGGGCGATCAGCGCCTCGTACCGAGCGACGAGCGCCCGGGCGTACGATTCGTGGGTCAGGATCAAGAACTGCTCCGCCCGGATGGCTGCGATCACTGTCGTTGCCACCTGCGCGGATCCATCCCGCCGGCAACGGCCCCGGCCAGGTAGTCGGTGACGAATTTCTGGTCCTCGGTGAGATCGGTGACCAGCCCGTGGGGCCGGAGTCGGTCGGAGGTGACGATGTTGGTGGTGATCATCCCCGGGCACAGCACCGATGCCTTGATACTCGACCCGGCTGACTGGAGGTCGTGGGCCAGGGACTCGGTGGCGGCGAAGGCGGCGAACTTCGAAATGGCGTAGGGCGCCTCGAACGGGGCCCCGAAGAGCCCGGCCACCGACGAGGTGTTGACCACGTGGCCTTCGGTCCCCTGGGCGATCATCCGGGGCACGAAGGACCGGATGCCGTTGAGGATCCCCCAGAGGTTGGCGCCGAATACGAATTCGAAGTCTGCCTGGGGCCGGTCCCAGATCAGCCCTCCGACGAAGACCCCGGCATTGTTGCAGAGAACGTCGACCTGGCCCCACCGATCGAAGACCGAGTCGGCAAGAGCATCGACCGCCTTCCGGTCGCTCACATCGCAGATGCAGGTCATCACCTCGACGGAGGGAGACCCGGTGCTCACCGTGGCCGCCGCTTCCCCCAACGCGTCGGCGTCGATGTCGGCCATGGCCACGTTCATGCCCTCGGCGGCAAAACCCAGGCACAGTGCCCGTCCGATGCCGCTGCCGGCCCCGGTGACCACCGCAGTCTTCCCACGAAACTCCTGCATGGCGATGGTCCTCTCGGGTCAGGGTGGTCGGTAGCGGTCGCGGCAGTGGCCCGCGGCGACCGGCGGCGCTTGACGCGGCGGCGCGATCAGACCGTAGTGGACGCCACCCCGAGGTGGCCGGCGATGAACGTGCCGACGGCGTCGACACTTTGGTCGGCCTCGGGGATCAACGCGCCCGGAAAGGCCTGGAACACGTGGATGAGCTCCGGCCACACCTTGAGGGTCACGTTGACCCCGCTCTCCCGCATGCGATCGGCCAACCCGGTGGCATCGTCGATCAGCACCTCGTACTCGCCGACTTCGATGCATACCGGGGGAAAGCCACCGAAGTCGGCGGCGAACAGGGGCGAGGCCAGCTCGGTACGGGGATCCACCCCGTCGAGATATGCCCCCGACATCAAGTCGAGTCCGGACTTGGAGACCATCGGATCCACGTCGGCCAGGTTCCGATAGGCGGTCGAAGACTGGGTCAGGTCGACCCAGGGCGACAGGCACACTGCCGCAGCCGGGAGAGGGTCGCCGGACCCCCGTAGGGCAAGAAGGGTGGCCACCGTCAACCCGCCCCCGGCAGAGTCGCCGGCAATGGCCATGCGGTCGGGGCGGATCCCCAGGGAGAGCAGGTCACGGTAGGCGTTGCCCGCATCGTCCTCTGCGGCGGGAAAGGGGTGCTCGGGGGCCAACCGGTAGTCGAGCATGGCAACCGGGCATCCGGTGGCCAAGGCGAGCCTGCTGCCGAGCCCGCGGTGGCTGTCGAGCGATCCGATGCAGTATCCCCCGCCATGGAGATAGAGCACGGCCGCGTCGCTCACCCCCTCCTCCGGAGTGAGCCGCTCAGCGGGACGGCCGCCCAGCGTGATCGTTTCCACGGACACCCCCTCCATGGGTGGTGACGACCCGGTCATCTCGGCCATGGCGCTCCGCTGCTCGGCGATGGACTGGCTGTCCAGGCCGGACTCGGCCAGGTAACCGGCGATCACGTCGACCCCCGGATGACTCATCGGTTCCTCGGAATTCCACTCGCCGGTTCGGTCATGGGTTCGCACTCCTCCGGTCCACCTCGATGCCGGTCGGCGACAGGGATGGCACTGGTCGTCGGCCCCAACGGTAGACGCCACAGGCCGAGGAACGCCGCTTCACCGCCACCCGACGTCGGAAGGCCAGGCCCAGCCCGGCGTTCCCACCAGGTCGGCTCAACTTCGACCAGGTTCGTGCCGATACCACCCGGTGGTGGGAGGGGCTCTCACCGTGACTACCGATTGGTAGAGGGGCGCCGACGATGTCGAGACGATGGATGCACTGCGGCGGGCTCTGTTCGGCCGCGCTGGCGGCGATGGTGGCGATGGCCCTGACCGCGGCGCCGGCCCCGCCAGCCGGTGCATCCAGTTCCGGACCGCTGGCCGCAGACAACTTCTGGCTGACCACCGCCAGCGGTGATCTGTACGCCTTCGGCGTTCCGTCCTACGGGTCCCCGGGAGGCGCACCCCTCAACAAGCCCATTGTCAGCATGGTTCCCACCCGCAACCAGCTGGGGTACTGGATGGTGGCGTCCGACGGCGGCATCTTCTCCTACGGCAACGCCACCTTCTACGGGTCCACCGGCAACATCGTCCTCAACAAGCCCATCGTGGGCATGGAGGCCACCCACGACCAGGGCGGCTACTGGATGGTGGCCACCGACGGCGGAGTCTTCTCCTACGGCGACGCCACCTTCTTCGGATCGACCGGCAACATCGTCCTCAACAAGCCCATCGTGGGCATGCAGGTGACACCCGACGGGAAGGGCTACTGGCTGGTGGCGTCCGACGGAGGCGTCTTCTCCTTTGGCGATGCCGCCTTCTACGGTTCGACCGGAGCCCTCACCCTCAACCAGCCCATCGTGGGCATGGACGCCACCCCCGACGGGAGGGGCTACTGGTTGGTCGCCGCGGACGGCGGCGTCTTCTCCTTCGGTGATGCCTCCTTCTACGGGTCGACGGCCGGCCAGTCCGGGGACCCGGTGGAGCGGCTGGTCACCACCAGCTCCGGGCACGGCTACTGGATCGTCCAGCAGGACGGGACCGCCACCCCGTTCGGCGACGCCGTGTCCGAGGCGCCACCCCCGGTGGCCCTCCTCTTCTCACCGGTCACCCCGGGGGACCGCGCCGTACTGTTCGCCTTCCAGCAGCTCGGCAAGCCATACATCTATGGCGGCAACGGTCCGGTGGGCTACGACTGCTCCGGACTGGCGCTGGCCGCATGGACCCAGAGTGACGGCATCGGGTTCGCCCGGGTCGCCGACGATCAGTACCACACCGCCGGGGCGCCGGTCTCGATGAACAGCCTCCAGGCCGGAGACCTGGTGTTCTGGGGCTACACGACCACCGATTGGACCAGCGTCTACCACACCGCCATCTCGGTGGGAGGAGGCCGGATCGTCGAGGCCACCGGCGACGAAGTGCAGCTCAACTCGCTGGACCAGTGGGGATCGGCGAATCTGATGCCCAGCGGTCGTCGACCGTGAGGCGCCACTGATCCTGGGGGATGCCGCCGGCCGCCGCCGGGACGTCCGCCTGCGCCACCGCACCGATGCCACGTGGCCCTGGCACTCCACCATTCGCTGCGGGAATGTGGGACGGTTTTCCCATGGCAACCACCTCCGACCATCGGGTCGGGCGCAGGACGGTCTGAGTGCTCCGCTACCGCTCGGGGGCGGGCCGATGGGTGATCGCGGCCACGGTGCTCGGCTCGAGCATGGCGGCCATCGACGCCACGGTCATCGGCATCGCCCTCCCCACCATCGGGCGGGACTTCCATGCCTCGTTGGGCACACTCCAGTGGGTGGTCACCGGATACACCCTCACCCTCGCCTCGCTCCTGCTGGTCGGTGGATCCCTCGGGGACCACTACGGACGTCGACGGGTGTTCATGATCGGGGTCGGATGGTTCGCGGTGGCATCGGCGGCCTGCTCGGTCTCGACCGGGTCGGGACAACTGATCGCCACCCGTCTCCTCCAGGGCGTCGGCGGCGCCCTGCTCACGCCAGGGAGCCTCGCCATTCTGGAGGCCTCGTTCGCCACCGATGACCGCAGTGAGGCCATCGGGGCCTGGTCGGGACTGGGCGGTGTGGCCACCGCGGCCGGCCCCTTCCTCGGCGGCTACCTCATCGCGGCGGCATCGTGGCGGTGGATCTTCCTCATCAACATCCCGATCGGCGCAGCCGTGCTGGTCCTGTCGGCCCGTCACGTGCCCGAATCGCGCGACCCCACCGTCACCGGTCGGGTGGACGCGCGTGGGCGCAGCCCTGGTCACCGCTTCGCTCGGCACGATCACCTACGCGCTGATCGAAGGACCCGAACGCGGCTGGACGGCACCGGCTGTGCTGGTGGCACTGGTCGTCGGCGTGATCAGTGCGGGTGCCTTCGCCGTGGTCGAGCACCGGTCGGCGGCGCCGATGCTGCCACTCGGACTGTTCCGCAACCGCCAGTTCGCGGTCACCAACGCCGTGACCTTGGTGGTCTACGCCGGCCTGGGTGGGGTGCTGTTCCTCCTCCCGGTCGTCCTCCAGGTCGTCAACCACTACTCCCCGCTCGAGTCGGGAGTCGCGCTGCTGCCGCTGACCGTGGTGATGCTGGCCTTCTCGGCCCGGTCGGGTCGGGTGGCGGCCCGGATCGGGCCGCGTCTCCAGATGGGTGTCGGACCGGTCATCGTCGGCCTGGGCCTGGCCCTGCTGGTCCGAGTCCCGGAGAGCTCGTCCTACCTGTCCGGCGTCCTGCCCGGCGGTGCTGGTCATCGCCATCGGTCTGGCCACCACCGTGGCCCCGCTCACTGCCACCGCCCTCAACTCGGTGTCCGAGTCCCACGCCGGGCTCGCCTCAGCGGTGAACAACGACGTGTCCCGCATCGGGTACCTCATCGCCGTGGCCGTGCTTCCGGCTCTGGGTGGGATCACCGGGTTGAGCTATCTCCACGCCCACGCCCTGGCCCACGGCTTCCAACGGGCAGTGCTGGTGGCAGCCTCGTGGTCGCGTGATCGGCGGGGTGGTGGCCGCCGTCGGGATCAGGAATCCGCCGCTGGGCCCCGAGCCGCAGGCAGAGGGACGCGCAGTCGCTCTCCTACTGCGCACTGGAGGCGACACCCCTCCGGGAGCGAGGGGGCCGTCGGACCAGCACCATCTGACCGGGTGCCACCTGACCGGGCACGGCTTGACAGGGCACGCCCCACACCGGTCAGACTCGCGAGGCGAGATCGGACGTACGGCCGTGTGGCCAGGAGGGTTGGTCGCCATGACGTCCACAGAAGTCAGGTTCGGGGTGCTCGGGGCGGCCCGGATCGCACCGTCGGCACTGATCCGACCGGCGGCCGGCAATCCCGAAGCGACCGTCGAGGTGGTGGCGGCCCGCGATCGCGGTCGCGCGGCCACGTTCGCGGCCCGGCACCGGATCCCGCGGTCGGCCGGAAGCTACGAGGCCGTCATCAACGACCCCGACATCGACGCCGTCTACATCCCCCTGCCCAACAGCCTCCACGGGCGGTGGACGCTCGGCCGCGCTGGACGCCGGCAAGCACGTCCTGTGCGAGAAGCCTTTCACCGCCAATGCCGAGGAGGCGGCGACCGTGGCCGCAGCCGCCGACAAGGCGGCGGCCGACTCGGGACTCGTGGTGGTCGAGGCGTTCCACTATCGCTACCATCCGCTGGCCCATCGGATGCGTGAGATCGTCGAGAGCGGCGAGCTGGGACGCCTCCATCACATCGAGGCCTGGCTGTGTGCCCCGATCGCCAACAAGAGCGACATCCGCTACCAGTCCGAGTTGGCCGGGGGGGCGATGATGGACATGGGCTGCTACGTGGTGCACATGGCCCGCATGCTCGGCGGAGAGGAACCATCGGTGACCGCGGCCAGCGCCAAGCTCCACTCCCCGGACGTCGATCGGGCAATGACCGCCGGGCTGCAGTTCCCCAGTGGGCACACGGCCACGGTGCACTGCTCGCTGTGGTCCTCGTCCCTCCTGCACCTGTCGGCACGGGTGGTCGGCGACCTCGGCGAGCTGCGGGTCTTCAATCCGATCGGGCCGCAGTATCGCCAGTTGGCTCACCGTGCGCTCCGGCGGTGGCCGGCGCACCGAGATCCCCTCCCGGCGGCCGACCTACGCCTACCAGCTGGACGCGTTCTGCAATGCCGTCCTCCGGGGTCAGCCGGCCATCACCACACCGGACGACGCCGTCGCCAACATGTCGATCATCGATGCCGTGTACCGTGCAGCCAACATGCGCCCACGTGGAGCGTGAACGCCTCGCCAGCCAAGGAGTCCTCACCATGAGCAGCTTCCCCTACGAAGGACGCTTCGCCGTGCATCGCCACCTACCCGAGCAGGGAACGCCCCGCGCCGAGGTGCTCGAGGCCCTCCACACCATGGCCACCGAGGAGGACGCCTCCTGGGAGTCGGGCAAGTGCTCGGGCACCATGTACTGCGGAGACCACGACCACTACCGGTTCATGAACGAGGCCTTCGGACTGTTCGCCCACGTCAACGTGCTCCAGCGCGACATCTGCCCGAGCGCCACCAAATTCGAGGCGGAGATCATCGCCATGACCCTCGACCTCCTCCACGCCGAGGCGGTCACCGACGGCGAGCCGGTCGGGCTGGTTGCCACCGGGGGCACCGGGAGCATCTGTCACGCCATGCTGGCCTACCGCGAGCACGCCGCCCAGCACCGCGCGATCAGCCGTCCCAACGTGATCAAGCCGGAGACCGCCCACCCGGCCTTCGACAAGGCATGCCACCTCTTCGGCATCGAGCTTGAAGGTGGCACCGGTCGACCCGGTCACCACCCAGGTCGACACCGAGTGGGTCGACCGGAACATCGACGACAGGCACGGTGGCCATCATCGGCTCGGCATGCAACTACGGCTACGGGACCATCGACCCGATCGATTACCTTGTCCGAGGTCGCCCTCAGGCACGGCGTCGGCCTCCACGTGGACAGCTGCCTGGGTGGGTTCATCCTCCCCTTCGGCCAGGAACTGGGCTACGACATCCCGATCTTCGACTACCGCCACCCGGGGGTGACCTCCATGTCGGCCGACACCCACAAGTACGGCTACGCCTTCAAGGGAACCTCGGTCCTCACCTTCCGGGACAAGGCGCTGCGCAATGCCCAGTACTTCTTCCTCACCGACTGGAGCGGCGGCAAGTACTGCTCGCCGGGCATGGAGGGATCGCGGTCGGGTGGCCTGATCGCCGCCACCTGGGCGGCCATGGTCCAACTCGGCCGACAGGGCTACCGGCACTATGCCAAGGAGATCTTCGAGACGGCAGCGGCCATGCAGGCGTCGGTTCGCTCCCATCCCGAGCTGCGCATCCTCGGGAAGTCCCACCTTCCTGTTCAGCTTCACCTCGGACCAGTTCGACATCTATCACGTCAACGACTTCATGCGAGAGCGGGGGTGGCGCTTCAACGGCCAGCAGTACCCCAATGCCCTGCACATGGCGGTGACCCGACCCCAGACCCAGCCCGGGGTGGCCGACACCTTCGCCACCGACCTCGACGCCGCTGTGGTCTACGCCCGGGACCACGCCGCTGATGCACCCAAGAGCGGGGCCATCTACGGGGGCGTGGCCGGGGGGATGACCGATGAGGCTGACGAGTTCATCAGGATGGTGATGGCCGACATGATGGACGCGCAGCAGGCCATTCCGGCCGACATCTGAGCCCTCGAGGGATCCGTCCCGAGGTGGCCAAGGCCGGCGGCATGCGCCCCGATCAGCAGTACGTCCTCGCCGTCGACCTGGGCACCGGGGGGCCCAAGGTCGGGCTGGTGTCGTTCACCGGCGTCATCGCCTGCTCGGAACACCTGCCAGTCGAGACCGCGGCGCGCTCCGGGCGGCGCCGCCACCCAGGACGCCGATGAGTGGTGGCGGCTGATCATCGTCAGCGCCCGGAAGGCGGTCCGGTCGGCAACGGTCCCGTCCGAGCAGATCGTGGCCGTGTCGTGCACCGGGCAATGGGCCAGCACGGTCCCGGTGGACGCCGCAGGGCTCCCGGTGGGCGAGTGCCTGATGTGGCTCGACACCCGGGGAGCGAGGTGGGTCCGTCAGGCGGTGGGCGGCCCCATCGGCGGCTACTCCCCCACCGCCGCGGTCCGGTGGATCCGGCGCAGCGGCGGGGCACCCTCGACGTCGGGCGCCGATCCCATCGGCCACATGCTCTTCCTCGAGACGAGTTGCCGCGGGTGGCGGCAGCCGCCCGCTGGTACCTGGAGCCGGTCGACTATCTCTCCATGCGCTTCACCGGGGTGGCGGCGGCATCGGCGGCCTCCATGGCCGGGGCGTGGCTCACCGACAATCGGCGTCCCACCCAGCTCCACTACGACCCGGTGCTCATCCGGGCGTCCGGGGTCCCGGAGGGGAAGCTTCCCCCGCTGCGCCCGACCGGCACCGTGGTCGGGACGGTACTCCCCGCCGTGGCCGATGACCTCGGGCTCGAACCAGGGGTCGCGGTGATCACCGGAACTCCCGACCTCCACTCGGCTGCCGCCGGAGCCGGTGCCGTCCTCGCCTATCAACCGCACCTGGCCATCTCCACGACCAGCTGGCTCAGCTGCCCCTTCCCGGGGAAGAAGACCGATCCGATCCGGCAGATGGCCACCGTGCCGGGAATCCTCCCCGGTCTCAATCTGGTGGCCAACAACCAGGACTCGGGCGGAGGTGCCCTGGCCTGGCTGCAGCGCTGCCTCGCCGAAGGAGGTGCCATCGACTCCTACGACCGGCTGACCGCCCAGGCCGCCGAGGCCGAGCCGGGCAGCGGCGGGGTCATCTTCACTCCGTGGCTGGCCGGGGAGCGGTCACCGGTCGACAACCGCGCCGCACGGGCCGGGTTCCACAACCTCTCTCTCCAGACGACACGGGCCCAGCTGATCCGGGCGGTGCTGGAGGGAGTGGCCTTCAACGCCCGTTGGCTGTGCGAGGGGGTCGAACGATTCGTCGGGCCGATCCCTTGGCCCGATCCGGGCCGTCGGGGGTGGAGCCACCTCGCCACTGTGGTGCTCCATCTACGCCAGCATCCTCGACCGGCCCATCGAGCAGGTGGCCGACCCGGTGCACGCCAATCTCCGCGGTGCCGCCCTGCTGGCCGGCATTGCCCTCGGCGCGGTGGGGGCCGAGGAGATCGGCTCCCTGGTGCAGGTACAGGCCACCTACGATCCCGACCCGCGGACCCGCCAGCGGTACGACCGGATGTTCGCCGAGTTCCCCGCCCTGTATTCGGCCCAACGGGGCCTATTCAAGCGCCTCAACCCCGGGCGCTGACCGACACGGGCCGTCAGGCGGTGCGCAGCGCGTGCGCCCCGGACGGGAAGGAATCGGCCGGACCGGGCCTCCCGAGCAGGAACCCCTGGGCCTCGTCGCAGCCCATCGCCCCCACCGCCCGGAGCTGCGCCTCGGTCTCGACCCCTTCGGCCACCACCTGGAGCCCGAGCTTGTGGGCCAAGTCGACCACGGTGGAGATGATGGTGGGATCCTGCCCCGACGAGCCGAGCCCGGCCACGAAGCTCCGATCGACCTTCAACCGGTCGATGGGCAGACCCTGCAGGTACAACAGCGATGAATACCCGGTGCCGAAGTCATCGAGGGCCATGTGCACACCCAGGTCCCGGATCCGCTGCATCACCGCACCGACCCGGACGATGTCCATCGACCAGCACCGACTCGGTCACCTCGAGGACCAGGGAACCGGGCGCCAGCCGGGCCCGGACCAGCGCCTCCTGCACGTCGTCGAAGAAGTGGGCGTCCTGGAGTTGGCGCGTCGAGACGTTGACGGACACGACCAGGTTCGATCGGCCCTCCTCCTGCCAGAGGCGGCACTGCCGGGTCGCCTCCTCGAGCACCCACCGGCCGACCGGGCACGATCTCGCCGCTCTGCTCGAGCAGGGGAATGAACTCGACCGGGGTGACATCACCGAGCTCGGGGTGCTTCCACCGCAGAAGAGCCTCCACGCCGGCCATCGCCCCCTCCAGGGTGAACACTGGTTGGTAGTGGAGGGACAGCTGGCCCTCTGGTGGGCCACCCGCAACTCGTGGGCCAGCTGGCTCTGGCGGCGGCTGTCCTCGCCGATGACCGTGCTGTAGTACTCGTAGCGGGCCGGGCCCCCCGCTTTGCCTGGTACATGGCGGCATCGGCCCGGGTCAGGTTGACCTCGGGGTCGGAGCCGGCCCCGACCTCGGCGATGCCGATGCTGACCGAGGTGTGCAGCTGTCGGTCTCCCACCGGCACCGGGGCCTGCATGGACCAGTGGATGCGCTTGGCCAGCGAACGGGCTGCCGGCCTCGGGATCGTCGAGGTCCTCGGCCAGCACGACGAACTCGTCGCCACCCAGACGGGCCACGGTGTCCGCCGACCGGACCAGCTGCCGGAGGCGAGCGGCGGTCTCCACCAACAGGCAGTCACCGGCGGCGTGCCCGAACCGGTCATTGATGGCCTTGAAATTGTCGAGGTCGAGGTAGAGGAGCATGGCACCACGCCCTGCTCGCGCTCCAGCGACAGGGCCGCCTGCCGGAGCCGGTCGGTGAACAAGGTCCGGTTGGGCAGTCCGGTCAACTGGTCGTGCAGGGCCTGATGGGCCAGCGAGGCCTGCTCCTCGTCGAGGCGGCGCTGCAAGGCCCTGCGGGTCTCATCGAATTGCGCGGATGATGCGGACGAGACTGCCGTCACTGCTGAGGCGGACCACAGTGCGGGCCATGGTGAGCAGCTCCTCGCTGACCCCGAGCCGCTCGGCTTCCTCGGTCAGGACGAGGATGGTGGTGTCGCGCCAATCGAAGTAGGCCTTGGCCACGCTGGCCAGCACCGCGTCCTCCAAGATGGCCTGCCTGCCCTGCCCGGCCAGCAGGGCTTCGTCCTCGGCCGATGCCAGCTGGTCGGTGGCCAGCCATCGGCCGATGAGCCGGGTGGCCAGCCGGGCGGTTGCGAACGCCTGACCCTGCAGATCGCGGGCGTACTTGCGGTCGACCAACCCGCCCACCTCGTCGGCCCGAGCCTCGAGCGCTCGGCCGAGGGCGACCCGCTCGTCGCTCAGGCTCTCTCCCAGCATGTCGGAGTCCCCGTCCTGCCCCCGCTCGGGTGAAGGCAGGGATTCCGTGGGTTCGCCCCACGACTCGTCCTGGCGCATTGGTAGGGATCCACGACGTCCTCCATCGGCTCAGATCCACCGGCCCCGTGACCAGTGGAGCGGTCACCGAGGAGGCACCACGGTCAGTCCGCCGCCATGGACCATCTCCGGTCGATGGTCGGCGCCTTGCGGGGTCGACCCCATCCCGGCCCGGTCCTCCTCCAGCCATGTCCAGAACGCGTCGGCCGGCATCGGGCGGGCCAGGTAGTAGCCCTGGGCGCTGGTGCATCCCAGCTCGGTCAGCTGTTCCCAGGTCGCGGCGTCCTCGACCCCCTCGGCCACCGTCTGGAGCCCGAGGTTGCGGGCCAGGTCGACCACCGAGCGCACGATGACCGCGTCGTCGGAGTCGTTCTCCATGTCCTGGACGAAGCTCCGATCGATCTTCAGCTGGTGCACGGGGAGGTCCCGCAGGTAGGCCAACGAGGAGTAGCCGGTGCCGAAATCGTCGATCGACAGGGTCACCCCCATGTCGGCGAGTTCGGTCAACACCCGCCGGGCCCGCTTGGGGTCGGTCATGATGATCGTCTCGGTGATCTCGAGATCGAGGAGGTGGGGTGGCACGTTCCACCGGGCGAGGGCCAGCCGCACCATCTCCGGCAGGGAGACGTCGAGCAGGCTCCGGGTGGACAGGTTGACGGCAATGCTACAGCTCGCGTGGGGCGTGACGGGATTGCCACGGTCGATCCAGAGACGGCACTGGCGCAGCGCGTCGTCGAGCACCCACTCGGTCATCGGCTCGATCAGTCCGGTGCGCTCGGCCTCGGGGATGAAGCTGTCCGGGAACAGGAGGCCGAGCGTCGGGTGCTGCCAACGGATCAGGGCCTCGGCGCCCAGTACCCGGCGGGACCTCATCGACGCCTTCGGCTGGTAGTGGAGCACGAACTCGTTGCCGGCCGCTGCGTTGCGAAGGTCCCCGAGCAGGGCGAGGCGGGCCGGCGTGTTCACATTGAGGTCCTCGGTGTAGACGACCACACTGTCCTGTGAGTCCTTGGCCACGTACATGGCGACGTCGGCCCGCTGCAGCAGGAGATCGGCGGTGTTCCCGTGGTCCGGGGCCAGGGAGATCCCGCAGCTGGCCTCGATCCCCAGGTTGGTGCCGTCCACGTCGAACGGCTCCTCCAGCACGCCGATGATCCGCTCGGCCACCCGCACCGCATCCAACTGCGTCGGTCACCCGGGGAAGCAGCACGCAGAATTCGTCGCCCCCCAGTCGGGCCAGGGTGTCACCGCCCCGGAGCACGGTGAGCACCCGCGGTCCGACCTCGATGAGCACCCGGTCCCCGTACTTGTGCCCCATGGTGTCGTTGATCTCCTTGAACCGGTCGAGATCGAACAGCATCACCGCCGAGAACGAGCCCTCCGGGGCGGCCCGCCAACGCATCATCGGTCCGCTCGTAGAAGAAGGCCCGGTTGGGAAGCCCGGTGAGCATGTCGTGGAGGGCCTGGTGGGCCAGGAGCGCCTCGGCCCGTTCCTTCTTCTCCCCGGTAGCGCCGGCCATGCGGATGACCATGGCCACCACACACGCGCCCAGCGCGCCGATGGTCTCGGCCTGACCGCGGCTGAGGAACGAGGGCACGGCACCGATCCAGATCAGATACTGGGCGACCGCGATGTTGGCCAGTACCCAGCACATCACCGATGGCCACAGCCCGGAGCCCCACGTTTGGAGTTCCTCCAGGGCGATGAAGGCGTAGGCCATGCCGAGGGCCGGGCCCCAGCCGACCATGTAGATCACCATGGTGACCGCCAGGACGTGAATGCCCAGCCGCGCCTGGAGCTTGATCGATCCCGCCGGCTCGGAATGCCACGGCTCCACGAGCACCGACAGGGCGCCAGATCCGATGATGGCGGCCACGTACGCCCATATCGGGAGGCGGGCCACCAGCCCGAAGTGACGGAACACCATGAGCACGATCAAGGCCAACGGGCCCACCACGTAGCCCAGGACCACGGGGGAAAGGCTCTGTGCCTCCGCCGATTCGCTCAACCGGGACACCACCGCCTGCTCCTCCGAGGTGATCTCGATGGAAGGCGACCGCCTGTTCCGGGCCGTGCCCCCCTCAACCGGTCTGATTCCCACACGTGGGTATCGGCACCGTTGGGGGCGTACTTGAGAAGCGGGCCCCACCACACATACCGGTAAATCGCCTGGTCAACGGCGAAGTTTCCTACCCGACGCCCTCGGGGGCCCCGCCGGGCGCCGGGCCCGCTCCCCCGTCGTCGGCGCCCGAGGGGAGCGGTTGCCGTCGTGACTCATGCGATCATGGCGTACCGAGAGCGCCCGTGACCGGTGGCCAGTGACCAGTGAGCCAGTGGCGATGGACCAGTGGCGAGTGTCCAGTGGTCATGGATCGAGGAGGTCAGGTGAAGGCAGCGGTCTACTACGAGACCGGAGGCCCCGAGGTGTTCCGGTACGAGGACGTCCCCGACCCGGTGGCCGGTCCGGACGAGTTGCTGGTCCGGGTCGAGGCGGTCAGCATCGAAGGAGGCGACACGCTCAACCGGCTGGGGGGAGTGTTCGCGGCCACTCCCCACATCGTGGGCTACCAGTGCGCCGGCACGGTGCTCTCGGTGGGTCCGGCGGTGAGCGGGGTGAAGGCGGGCGACCGGGTGGTCACGGTGGGCCTCGACGGATCCCACGCCGAGCTCCGGGCGGTCGGCGAGCCGTTCTGCTGGGTCATCCCCGAGGGGGTGACCACCGAGGAGGCCGCCTGCGTGCCCGTCCCCTTCGGCACCGCCGACGACTGCCTGTTCGAGTTCGGGCGGCTCCAGACCGGGCGAGACCGCACTCATCCATGCCGGAGCCAGCGGCGTGGGCATCGCCGCCATCCAGCTGGCCAAGCGGGCCGGAGCCCGGGTGCTGGCCACCGCGTCGAGCGACAGCCGGCTCGACCGGCTGGACGACCTCGGGCTCGACCACGGCATCAACTACGCGCACGCTCGACTTCGTCGACGAGGTCCGTCGGCTGACCGACGGGAGGGGCGCCGACGTGATCGTCGACTCGGTCGGCGGATCGACGCTGCAGAAGAGCCTCCACTGCCTCGCCTATCGGGGTCGGTGCGTGACGTTCGGCGATGCCGGCAGGGAGCGGCCGTCCACCCTCGACATCTCCACCATGCGGGCCAACAACCAGACCCTGGTCGGGTACTTCCTGGGCGCCGAGCTGTTCCTGGCACCCGAGCCCACGCCATGATCGCCGGCATTCTGGCCGACATCGCCTCCGGCGACTTGCGGGTGGTCATCGACCGGCGCTTCCGCCTCGAGCAGGCCGGTGAGGCCCACGCCTACATCGAGAGCAGGCAGGCGTTCGGCCGGGTGCTCCTGATCCCCTGAACCCACTCCCGCCGTCCCTGCGTGCTCACTACCTGACCTGATGATCCGGCCGGCCGTCGAGGGCGACGTGGAGACCCTGGTCCAGCTGATCGGCGACCTGGCCGAGTACGAGCGGTCGCCCGATTCGGTGCAGATCGAGCCCGAGCAGCTCCGGGTCGCCCTCTTCGGCCATTCCCCAACCGTGTTCGCCCACGTGGCCGAGGAGGAAGGGCGGATCGTCGGCATGGCCATCTGGTTCCTCAACTTCTCCACCTGGACCGGCCGCAACGGCATCTACCTGGAGGATCTCTACGTCCGGCCCGAGGCCCGCGCCCGCGGGATCGGCCGGGCCCTCATCGCCGACGCTGGCCTCCATCGCCCACCGGCCGGGCTACGGGCGCATCGACTGGTCGGTGCTCGATTGGAACGAATCCGGCCATCCGCTTCTACCGGTCGCTCGGGGCCGTGCCGATGGACGAGTGGACCGGCTACCGGCTGTCCGGCTCAGGGATCGCCGCCCTGGCCGTCGAAGACGGGTGACCACCGACCGAGTTCAGGCAGGACAGTGCCCGTCGGGCCACCGGGCACAACGCGATTGACGGTGGGACGAGCGGACGAGCGGCCACCCGGCGGTCAGATGGTGAAGGCCAGATTGGCGATCAGCTGCTCGGCCAGGCGGCCGTCGCCGCTGACCTCGATCGTCCCCCGCCGGATCGGTACCGTCGTCACGCCCGCCGGTCAGCCGCAGGAAGAGCATGAGGGGGAGCTCGAGTCCGACCGTCGGGGGCTGGTCGAAGGAATCCACCACCTCGGCCCGCCCGTCGACCTGCACCAGGTAGGTGCGGGACAGTGGCCCGGTCAGATCGAAGCGGACCCGGGAGCCATCGGGCACGGCGGCCCGCCGGCCCACGATGTAACCCAGGCCGGTGGCCACCTCGTCGATGGCGGAGCGAAGATCGTCCACCTCGGCCCTTGGAGGCAGGCCCAGGGCGTACCGGATGTCGTGCTCGTGCATGAAGCAGTCGTAGTGCCGGATCCGCATGAACCGCCCGTAGGTCTCGTCACGCCCGGCCGGGGTCCACGACGGGGCGTCGAAGTCTGCTTGGGTCATGGCGTCGAGGGCTTCCAGCCGTCGGCCGGTGACGTCGGCCAAGCGAGCACGCATCTCGTCCCGACCGAGTGATCGCATGGACTCGACCCACAGCTCGTTGGCCTCGGCGATGGGATTCTTCATGTGATCGAGGTGGGAGATGTCCACGGTCGGAGTGGGGTCGCCGCACAGCATCGACTCCGTTCCGATGATGTGGCTGAGCACGTCGCGCACCGTCCATCCCGGAAGGCAGGTGGCCACGTCCCACTGGTCCTCGGACGAAGGAGTCGGCACAGGTCTGCCGAGCGCTCCGAACTCGTGGCGCAGCAGTTCGACGGTGGCCGGCTTGTCGACGAGGGTGGGCATCGTCCGCCACCGTAGCGGGCGGAAACCGATGGGCGTCGGAGGGGTGGACAGCCGCCGTATCGGCGACGTCGGCACCACCATGCTCAACCAAACCAGCAAACCGGCCGATAGGGAGGGAGCGAGACGGCCGAGGTGATCGATGGGTTTCAAAGGAAAGGTGTGGAAGTACGTCCTGATCCTCGGCCTAGCGGTCGTGGCGGGCTACTTCGCGCTTCCCGACGTCACCAGCCAGGGCGTGGTCTACCAGGCCGTCGGGATCCTGTCGGTGGCGTGCATCCTCATCGGGGTCACCATCCACCGGCCGCCCGACCGCCTCGGTTGGTACCTGCTGGCCATCGGGGGCCTCTGCTTCACGGTCGGCGACGGCATCGAGCACTACTACGGCTTGATCCTCCACCAGGCGGTGCCGTTCCCCTCGATCGCCGACGCCTTCTACCTGGCCGGCTATCCCTTCGTGTTCGCCGGAATCCTTCGGCTCGACCCGTAGCCCCAGCCACTCGGCCCGCCGCGAGGACTATGCCGATGCGGCCATCTGTCCATCGGGGCCCTGGCCATCTCGTGGCACTTCTTGATGAACTCCTACGTGCACGACGCCATCGCTGACCACGTTCGGGAAATTGGTGATCCTCGCCTATCCGATCATGGACATCGCCCTGGTCTTCATCGTGGTCCGGGCGCTGCTGTTCGCCGAGTCGAGCCGACCGTTCACCAAGCTGCTGGCGGCGGCGCTCATCGTGATGTTCGCGGCCGACTTCGCCTACGACCTGTTGGTGCTGCACGACAGCTATGCCACCGGCAACTGGGTCGATGGGCTGCTTCCTGCTCAGCCTACGTGCTGATGGGCGTGGCCGCCCTCCACCCGTCGATCGGCGAGGTCGGCACCGGACGCGCCCAAGCAGGTACCCAACATCTATCGCAGGGAGAAGGCCGGTCGGCAGCCGGCATGCCCTATGTGGCCTTCGCCGGGTTCGTCCCCCCCAGCATCCTGCTGGTGGCCAGCTCGCTCCACCTGTCGGTCGACGTCGTGGTGATGTCCGGGCTCTGCGTCGCCGTCTTCGCCCTCATCTACCTGCGGATGATGTGGCTCATCGAGCGCATCACCGGGCAGACCAACGAGATCGAGGTCCACGCCCGGGCCCTGGAGGCCTCCCACCGGCAACGTGACTCCCTCGAGGCCGACCTCCGTCACCTGGCCTTCCACGACGAACTCACCGGCCTGGCCAACCGGGCGCTGCTCCACGACCGGGTGGAGCAGGCGCTGGCCTCGATGCCCCGGACGGGACGAGTCGGTGGCGCTGTGCTTCGGTGACCTCGACGGGTTCAAGACGGTCAACGACACCCTGGGACACCACGTGGGTGACAGCGTCCTGGTGCGAGCCAGCCGGCTCCTCTCGTCGATCGTGCGACCTGGCGACACCGTTGCCCGCCTGGGTGGCGACGAGTTCGCAGTGCTGATGGTCGGACGTGGAGCGACCCGCAGGCGGCGGTGGACTTCGCCCACCGCATCGTGGCCGTCCTCCGTGATGCGCCCGACTTCGAAGGGCAGCCAGGTCGGGCTGTCGATCAGCGTCGGGGTGGCCTTCGCCGAGCCCGGCAAGACCACCGAGCAACTCCTGAGCGAGGCCGACTCGGCCATGTACGAGGCCAAGGAGCACGGGCAAGAACCGTGTGGAGGTGTTCCAGTCGTCGATGCGCTCGCGCATGCTCGAGCGACTCGACCTGACCAACGGCTTCCGCTGGGCCCTCGGCCGGTCCGAGTTCTTCCTGCAGTACCAGCCGATCGTCTCCCTCTCCGACAACCGACTGCTGGGCTTCGAGGCACTGGTCCGGTGGAGCCATCCCAACCTCGGCGAGGTCGCTCCGCTCCGCTTCATCCCCATCGCCGAGGAGACCGGGTTCATCGTCCCGCTCGGTCGATGGGTACTGGTCGAGGCCTGCGAGCAGCTGGCCGCCTGGAAGGGCGACTCCGGTGAGCCGCTCACCCTGTCGGTGAACCTCTCGAGGCGCCAGCTGATCTCGCCCCATCTGGCCGACGAAGTCCGGACCGCCCTGTCATTGAGCGGCATCGACCCACGCCAGCTCATCCTCGAGATCACCGAGAGCGTGCTGATGGAGGACCCCGAACGGGCGTCCCAGCGCCCTGTCCGAGCTCCGGGAGCTCGGGATCCGTATCGCCGTCGACGACTTCGGAACCGGCTACTCCTCCCTGAGCCATCTCCAACGCTTTCCCGTCGACGTGCTCAAGATCGACAAATCGTTCATCGATCCACTGGTCAGCCCGGACCCGGGGAGCTCGGCGTTCGTCACCGCCATCATCGGCCTGGCCCGAAGCCTTGGACTGGAGGTGATCGCCGAGGGAATCGAGCACGAGAGCCAGCTGCACCGGCTGGTGGAGCTCGGTTGCGAGCAGGGCCAGGGCTTATCTGATGGCCCGGCCCCTCGACGAAGCCGACGCCGAGTCCCTCATCGCCGATTACACCGGCGCCACCGTCGTGGTCTGAAGCCCCGATCGGCTGAGACCCCGATCGCCCGAGTCACCTACACTCGTGCAGGCCGGCTCGAATGCCGGCTCCGTCCGGAGACGACGATGACCACCCTGCAGACCGAGTACACCGAAGCCGAGCTCCTCTCCGACCACGACATCGTCGAGCCCCTGATCGTCGATGGCGTGCGCTGCCACGGCGGCTTCGACGAGCACGGTGCGTACGTCTCTCCCCGGACCAAGCATCGGTGGCCAGCCATCGAGGCATGGGAGCAGCAGCGAGTAGAGCAGTTCTCGACCCCGATCCTCGATGTCCCACTCGAGACCTGGCCGGAGAACTTCCCCACTGTCGAGCAATCGAAGTTCCTCATCGGCAACGGGGTCACCGCGCCCACCATCAGTGCCCTCACCCGGATCGGGACGGTCGAGGGATTCGGGGGCATGCTCCGGCACCTCCCCGTGCCCGACACCGCTCGGTGCTTCGAAGAGGACGTCTCCGGCACGGCCATCGCCCACATCGAACACGGGCTGTTCGAGGCCCACGCTCGTGACGAGTCCGGTTTCGGCGACCGCGCCGGCCACGATCGCATGTGGTTCGTGGCCAGGGACATCGCCTTCGAGCACCCGGTCACCGATGACCAGACCGCCCGGATGCTCGCCCGCATGGGAATCGACCTCACGCCCAAGTCGGACGCCCAGCGGGCCGAGCTCCGCCAGATGGCGGTGGCCCAACGTGTGCTGCCCGAGGACATCGACTTCACCTTGGAGATGGTCGTCGGCCGGATGATCGGGCTCTTGTTGATCGAGATATCCGCATTCCACGGGTTCCGCTGGGCAGAAGCGGTGTTGGGGGACACCGAACTGGTGGCCGGGGACGGGATGGCCGCCACACTGGTCTCCTACATCCGCTCCGATGAGACTCCGCACGTTGCGTGGCTGCGCACGGCACTCTCGGAGATGCGCGACCGGACCTGGGTGGGCAGCACGGGACACAAGTACGCGGGTATCGACATGATCGGTCTGCTCTGGGACCGTGCCCTGAGGAACTCGCTGCTGCTTCGTCGCCAGGAGAACCTCGACTTCATCATGAAGGAGATCGAGACAGCGCTCGATGGGCGACCCGACGGCGACGACATCATCGATGAGATGCTCTCCCTCGGATCGGTGGTCCGGCGGAGCGACGGAAGCATGGCTGATCCCGCCGGCACCTCACCGCTGGGCTGAATCACCCCGGGTTCATCACTCCGGTTCGACAAGGAGGCATCTGTGAAGTTCGGCATCTTCTACGAGCACCAGTTACCCCGACCCTGGACCGAGACCAGCGAACAGCAACTCATCTCCGATGCGCTCGAGCAGATCGAACTAGCCGATCGATTGGGTGTGCAGTATCTGTGGGAGGTGGAGCACCACTTTTTGGAGGAGTACTCCCACTCGAGCGCGCCCGAGGTCTTCCTGGCCGCCGCCAGCCAGCGGACCCTGCGTATGCGCATCGGGCACGGAGTGGTCCAGACCGCTCCGGGCTACAACCATCCGGCGCGGATCGCCGAACGCATCGCCATGCTCGACCTGGTCTCCAATGGCAGGGTCGAATTCGGCACCGGCGAGTCGTCGTCCGAGGCGGAACTGGGGGGATTCGGCGTCGATCGGGTGACCAAGCGCGAGGCGTGGTTGGAAGGGCTGGAAGTGGCCATCCGGTGCATGACCGAGACCCCGTTTGGTGGAGTGGACGGCCACTTCGTAACCATGCCGCCCCGAAACGTGGTGCCGAAGCCGGTGCAGAAGCCGCATCCGCCGCTGTGGGTGGCCTGCAGCCGCCGGGACACCATTCTGCTGGCTGCAGAGAAGGGCATCGGAGCACTGAGCTTTGCATTCGTCGAACCCGAGGACGCCAAGCAGTGGGTCGACGACTACGAGACCGTCCTGCGTGACCGCTGCGTGCCGGTAGGGCTGTCCGTCAACCCCCAGGTGGCATGCGTCACGGCGATGATGTGCGCGGAGCGGGAGGAGGACGCACTCGCCCGCGGGCTCGAGGGGGCGAACTTCTTCGGCTACTCGCTCGCTCACTTCTACGTCTTCGGGGACCACGTGCCGGCCTCGACGAACGTCTGGGAGGAGTTCCTCGAACGCCGCGGCAAGATGGGGTACTCACCGGAGGCGGCGCTGGCCAGACAGCGCGAGACGCTGGGGGCCAAAGCCGCCTCCGGCGACCAGACCGGGCTCCGGGGTGCGGTGGGCACCCCTGCCCAACTCCGTGAGTTCCTCCGCCGCTACGAGGATGCCGGCGTCGATCAGCTGATCTTCGTCATGCAGGCCGGCAAGAATCGACACGAGCACATCATGGAGTCGATCGAGCTCTTCGGCACCCAGGTGCTCCCCGAGTTCATCGAGCGCGACGAGGTGGCGTCTCGGGCCAAGGCGGCCAAGTGGGCCCCGGTGATCGAGAAGGCCATGGCCCGCAGGGACCGCACGGACCCGGTCATGCCGGCCGACTACGTGATGCGGGCCATCCCCAAGCAGATGGTCGAGGCCCTGGACAGCCAACCGGCCACCACGTGGCTCGAGTCGCTGGCCGACAAGCAGGCAGCCGGCGTGGTCGACGAGGAGTTCCAGCGGCTGGTGGACGGCTGATCTCGTGGTCGGGGCGGTGGTCGACGCCTTGGCGCCGCCCGTACCGGCTCCGGCAGCAATTACGCTGGGCGGATGACCGCCACCGTCCAACTGTCTGTCGAGGGGATGCACTGTGGATCCTGCGTGGCCCTCATCGAGGAGAGCCTGGTCGATATGGCGGGGGTCATGTCTGCCTCGGTAGACCTGGACTCGGCTCGGGCAGTGGTCGACTACGACCCGTCGCTGGTCGGCGTCGACGACCTGCGCTCGACCATCGCCGACGCCGGCTACTCAGCGACACCGGTCGGGTAGGGGCTGGCCTCAGCCCATGGTCACCGCTCCCACCAAGGCACCGGTTCCCCCCCAGGAGGAGCCAACCCTCGCCACCGTCGAGCTCGAGTTGGGCGGCATGCATTGCAGCGCCTGCGCCACCCGGATCCAGCGATCGCTCGGCCGCCTGCCGGCGGTGGCCAGTGCCTCGGTCAACCTGGCCACCACCCGGGCCTTCGTCTCGTACGATCCGGTAGCGCTCAGCACCGAAGAGCTGTGTCGGGCCGTCTCCGACGTCGGCTACAGCGCGTCGGCGGTCGACGACACGTCAACGGTCGATCGCCATCACTCCGACCACTGGGGAGTGCGGGCCGCCATCTCGTGGCCGCTGGCCATTGCCGCCCTGGTGGTGGCGTTGGCCGCATCCGAGTCCGCCACCGCCGGGTGGACCGTGCTCATTCTCGCCGTCATCGTCGAGTTCGCCGGTGGGTGGCCCTTCCTGCGCGACGCCGCCCGTCTGCTCCGCCACGGTGCCACCAGCATGGACACGCTCATCGCCCTCGGAACACTGGCAGCCCTGGCGGTCAGCGCCGTCGAAGCCATCGCACTGGGCGGCCGACATCTCCACCTCGGAGGCACCGGTGCCTTCGCCGCACGCCTGCACGGAGTGATGGCCCCGCTCATCGTGGCCATTCTGGTCACCGGGCGGGCGATCGAGGCCGGCGCCCGTGACCGCGCCGCCAGGGCCATGCACTCGCTGCTGTCCCTGCGGCCGCCGACGGCTCGTGTGGTGGCATCAGCAGACGACGACGAGGGGGAGTTGGTGGCCCCCGAGAGCGTCCCGGTCGGCGCCATGGTCCGTGTGCGATCCGGAGAGGCCGTCCCGCTGGACGGAACGGTGGCTGCGGGATGGTCGTCGGTGGACGAATCGATGCTCACCGGCGAACCGCTCCCGGTCGATCGCGGCCCGGGCGACCAGGTCACCGGCGGAACGGTCAACGGAAGCGGCACCCTGGTGGTTCGGGTGACCGCGGTGGCCGCCGAGTCGGTGCTCGCCCGATTGCAACGCCTGGTCGACGACGCCCAGCGGGACAAGGCCCCGCTGCAGCGCGTGGCCGACCGGATCAGCAGCGTGTTCGTCCCGGCGGTCCTGCTCGGCGCCACCGTCACCTTTTTGGCCTGGTGGTTGCTGGCCGGCAACCTGGGCAAGGCCGTCCTGAGCGGCCTGGCCGTGCTGCTGGTGGCCTGCCCGTGCGCGATGGGCCTGGCCGCACCGGTGGCCATGATGGTCGGGTGCGGCCGTGCCGCGGCCATGGGCATCTTCATCCGCAGCGGCGAAGCGCTCGAGCGGCTGGCCAAGGTGGACGGCGTGGTGTTCGACAAGACGGGTACCCTCACCGAGCGCCATGCCGAGGTGTCCTTCGTCGCCGCTCCGACCGGCACCCAGGCCCAGGAGGTGCTGGCATTGGCGGCGGCGGTGGAGGCCGAGAGCGACCACCCCATCGCCACCGCCATCGTGGCCGCGGCCATATCGGAAATCCGGGCCTCGGGCGTCCACTCATCGCCCGGCGTGGGGGTGTCGGGCGTGGTCGACGACCATCGGATCGAGGTCAGCCGAATGGTGCCGGCACGGCTCCCCGCCTCCATCGAGATGGCGGCCACCGAGCGGTACGACCGGGGAGAGACGGTGGTGACGGTCGAACGGGACGCGGAGGTGATCGGGGCCATCGCCGTCACCACCCCCCTCCGCCCCGAGGCCGGGCCGGCGGTCGCCGATCTCCGCTCGATGGGGCTGTCCACTTCCATCCTGAGCGGTGACAGCGGGCCCGCGGTCCACACGGTGGCCGATGCCCTGGGCATCGCCGACGCCCGCGCCGGGCTCAGTCCCGGCCGGCAAGGTCGAGGCGCTGGTCGGAATGCGAGAGCACGGGCGCCGCATCGTGATGGTCGGCGACGGGGTCAACGATGCGCCGGCGCTCGCCGCAGCCGATGTCGGGTGCGCCATCGGGAGCGGGTCGGAGGCGGCGCTGGACAACAGCGACATCGCCCTCCTCGGAAACGACCTTGGCGGCGTGCCTGCTGCGGTGGGGGTGGCCGGATCCACCTACTGGGGTGATCATCCAGAACTTCGGATGGGCAATGGGCTACAACATCGCCGCCCTGCCACTGGCCGCCTTCGGCCTTCTCGACCCACTGATCGCCGCCGTGGCCATGGGCCTGTCCAGCCTGATCGTGGTCCTCAACAGTCTTCGCTTGACCCGACTGGGACGAGGGGAGCGGTCGCTGACCGGGCAGCGCCGACTCCTGCGAGGCCGGAGGGGGGTGGCCGTATCGGTCGTGCTCCCGGTCCTCCTCTTCGCCGGCCTGACCGTGGTCAGCGAAGTGATCTCTCCGGCGCGAGGGCAATCGCTCCTCCCCGCACTGCCCACCATCACCACGGTGAACCTTCCCCATGGCGGCTCGGTGGAGACCTACTTCGACCCCGGCGGAGTCGGCGTCAACCAGTTCCATCTGATCTTCGCGGGAACCAACGGCCAACTGGCCACGACGGCACCGGTGGTGACGGCGAGCGTCAACGGCGCCCCGGCAACCGTGGTGCGGCAGCTGAAGCTGAGCACCGGGCACTTCTCGGAGATCGTGGTCCTCACTCCGGGCCGGTGGCACTTCGATGTGCGAACGAGGTTCGGCAGTGGGCCGGTCTCGTTCACCGTCACCCGAACGGTGCCCTGACCGGCCTCGGTCATGTCCGCGGTGTGCGTTCGAGACCACCTACTTTCACCGCCGCCTGTGTTCGGCTCCGTGGGCACGGTGAGGGTGCAGTAGCGGCTCGTCCCGCAGACCGATGGCGGTCGCTGGGGCCAGCGGTCGGGTTGCAGGGCCAACCGGCGCCTCCAGACGGTCCCCGGGTAGTCTTTGCCCATGACCCCTCGCCTGGCGCGCCTTCTCATTGCCGTGGCACTGGTCGCCGCCGGCCTTGCCGCCGTAGCCGCTGATACCTCCACGTCGTCGGCTGGTGCCTCGTCACCGCCGGGTGACCACCATCACCCTGCAGGCCAAGCAGTCCTACACACCGAAGGCCCCGGCTGGGGCCACCGACGACTACCACTGCACCCTGGTCAACCCCCACGTGACCAAAAACTCCTTCATCGTGGCCAGCCACTTCTACCCGAACAGCATCGAAGTCCACCACTCCATCCTCTTCCTGGTCCCGCCCAACCTGGCCGCCTCGGCCGAGGCCGCCGACCAGGGCGGCAAGGGGTGGACGTGCTTCGGCGAGTCGCCCATTCCCAACACCGGGCTGGCCCAGATCTCCAACACCCCGTGGCTCAGGCCTGGGCGCCGGGCCATGGCGAGGACGTCGAACCGGCCGGGACCGGCGTGAAGTTCCCGGCCGGCAGTCTGGTGGTCATGCAGATCCACTACAACCTCTTGCGCGGTGACAAGCCGGTGCGGGCCAAGCTCAAGCTCTACACGGTTCCGGCCTCCACCGCGCTCAAGCCTCTCAATCTGGACCTGATGCCGGCCCCGCCGGACGTCCCCTGCCCCGCCGGCGTGACCGGGCCGCTGTGCAGCCGGTCCGCCTCGCTGGCCAATCTCGGACAGCGGTTCGGCGCCAGCGCCGTCGGGTTCGTGGCCACGCTCGAGACGATCTGCGGCCGCAATCCCGTCAATCCTCCGGAAGGCGACACCACCTCGTGCACCTGGCCGGTCGGACCCGGGCGCGACCATCCTCCGCCTGGGCGTCCACATGCACCTGCTGGGACGAGGGCATGAAGATCGTGCTACGACCCGGGCACCCCGAAGACCAAGACGCTGTTGAACGTGACCAACTACGACTTCAACTACCAACGCTCCTACCTGCTGAAGACCCCGGTGAAGACCGGCCCAGGCGACACCCTCGGGGTCACCTGCACCTACGATCCGACCCTGCGCCCAGGAGCTACCGCAGCTGCGCAAGCTGCCGCCCCACTTCGTCACCTGGGGCGACGGTTCCTCCGACGAGATGTGCCTGGCCCTGGTCCAGACGGTGTCCACCAACGGCAAGGCCGCCTGACTACGGAGGCTGTCAATCCCCAGCCCAGCACCCGAGGATCACGTCGGCAACGGTGACCGCCACGTCCCCCGAGCTGGTCGGCGGTACGCCGAATTGGGCCGGAAGGCTCGAGGAGTCCACCAACAGGACCTTCCAGTCCTTGCGCACGACCACTGATCCGTCGGTGGTCTGGAACGCCCCCTGACCGAGCCCCTGCAGCGTCACGGGTCTTGCCCAATTGGGTACCAGGCATCCGGAAGTAGGCGTAGGTCTGCGCCCAACTGGACAGCTCTTTGACCGACAGGGCGAAGGACCCGGCCGGATAGCCGTACCGGCACGAGTAGAGGTGGTCACTGCCAGGTCGGTTCCGACACCGTTGCCTTCTCGCCCAACGCCGAGGCGATGTCCGTTTGCGCTTCGTTCTGGCAGACCACCTTGGCGATCTCCGACGGGTGGGGACCGGCGGGAAGCGGTCGTTCGGTGGTCGGGGTGGTGCTCGAACCGCTCGGAGTGCTCGAGCACCCGGCACCGAGCAGGGCGAGGAAGGCAACGAACACCAGTACCCGGCTGCGCACGAGGTGAGAGTACCAGGCACCCCGCGAACGTCCTGGTCAGCACCACCCGTGGTCCTTGAGCCTCCCGGTACGCCCTCCGACGGCTGCCCACACCGGCACCGCTCCCTCCCTCATCCGGTCCCCGGCGGCTCCAGCATCCCGACCAGCTCGACGTGCTCGGTCATGGGAAACAGATCGAATGCCCGCAACGAGCGGACTGACCAGCGTGCATCGAGCATGACCCTCAGGTCGCGGGCGAACGACGCCGGATCGCAGGCCACGTAGGCGATCCTCCTCGGCGACGGGTCGAGTGCGGCCAGCGCTCGCATCACCGGCTGGCCGGCACCCTGACGAGCCGGGTCGAGCACGACCAGGTCCGGGGTGCCCGAGACGCTGCTCGACACACTCGACATCGACGGCAGCCCGCACGATCTCAACCTGGTGAAGGCCGGTGGCGTTGCGGGCCGCATCGGCACAGGATCGAGCGTGTCGCTCCACGGCCACCACCCGACCGTGGGGGCCGACCAGGCGGGCGAGGGGGACGGTGAACAGCCCGGCCCCGGCATAGAGGTCGGCCACCCGCTCACCGGCCACCGGGGCCAGACCCTCGAGGACGACTCTGGTCAGCGTGGTCGCCGCCCCAGGGTGCACCTGCCAGAACACACCGGCGCTGACCTCGAAGGTCCGTCCGAGCACCTCGACGCGGATCCGGTCGGGCTTGCGAAGGGTCCGTCCGTCAACCACCAGCCCGGCGTCCACCGCCGGCCGTCCGATCAGACCACCGCGCCCGGTTTCGACGGACACCACCGGGTCCCCGCCCTCTGGTGAAGCGGTGACCTCGACGTGCTGGGCCCCGTTCCACCGGGTCGCGCCCACGCCCACCAGGCTAACCGCCTCGGTGGCCAGGGGGCAGCGACCCACCGGTTCGATGTCGTGGGAGCGGTGCTTGCGCAGCCCGATCCGCCCGGAGCCGTCGACGGCGAACCTCACCCTTGTCCTCCAACCCAACCCGTCAGACGAGCCCTCGAGCGCCTCCACCTCCACGTCCTGCTCGATGCCGGCCACCCGGCGGAGCTGCTCTGATACGAGCGCAGACTTCAGGCGGCGCTGGGCCGGCAGTGAGACGTGCTGCCAGTCGCATCCGCCGCATCGGCCCGGACCGGCGTGGCGACACGGGGGCACCACCCGGTCGGGCGACGCCTCGAGGATCTCCACGGCATCGGCCCGGAGGAACGAGCGACCCAACCGCCGTCACCTCGGCCATCACCCGTTCACCGGGCAGCGCGTGCCGCACGAAGACAACCCGACCGTCGGCGGCCCGGGCCACACAGCCACCTCCGGCGGCGATGGCACCGGCGGTCAGTTCGATGACCGCCGCCGGGGTGGAGGGCGGACTCACAGAATCCGCAGGATCGCCGGGGAAGGCCATGCCCCGGTCATAGCACCCTCGGCGAGGCGCTCCTGGCGGGTAGGAGCGAGACCTTGTCGTACCGTGAGCGGTACGGTGACGGGTCCGAGGACGACGTGGAGCGGCCGGGCCCTCCTCGGTCGAGACGCCGACAGGGAGGAAACCGTGAACATCGACGAGGCGCTCTACACCACGCGGGCCATGCGCAGGGTCCGACCCGACCCTGTCCCCATGGAGGTACAGGCAAGGATTCTCGACGCCGCCATCAGGGCCCCGACTGGCGGGAACAGCCAGAACTGGCGGTTCCTCCTGGTGGACGAACCCCAGGTGTTGGCGCGGATCGGACCGCTCTACCGGCATTCCGTCGCCCAGCTGTGGGAGGTCGTCTACGCAGACCGGCTGGCAGCAGCAGCAGCCGATCCCGGCGCCGCCGAGAGCATCGAGATGCTCAAGGTCCAGCGATCGGCCCAATGGCTGGCCGATCACTTCGAGCAGGTTCCGCTGTTCCTGTTCGGGTTCGTCCAGGCCGACCCGACCGGTAGTTCCATCTTCCCCGCCGTGTGGAGTGCGCAGTTGGCGGCGCGGGCCGAAGGCGTCGGGAGCTCGCCTCACCGTGGTGCTCGGCTTCTTCCACCCCGACGAGGTCTTCGAGATACTCGGTGTCCCCGGCGACGAGCACTGGGTGATGGCCTGCTGCGTGAGCTTCGGCTACCCCACCGGCACATGGGGGGTGGCATCCCGCAGGCCCGTCCATCAGGTGTCGTATCGGAACCAGTGGGGATCGCCGGTCGGATTCGCCGTCGAGGATCCCCTCTGGTCGCCCTCATAGCCCGACTCCGGAGGGGTCGCCGAATGCAGAGCGGTTGCCGACCGCCAATTCCGCAGACCGCGTCCACAGCTACGCCGCCCGCGGGCATAGTCCCTGGTAGATGACGATGTTATAGGCTTCCGCTACCAATCACGCGGCTGTAGCTCAATGGTAGAGCCTCAGTTTTCCAAACTGATGACGAGGGTTCGATCCCCTTCAGCCGCTCGCAGCAGTCGTGAATGCGACGTGTCCCAGGTAGTTGGGCGCCGTCGCACCTGGGCACGGTCCCCTCATCAGGAGCGGGTCTTTTCATGGCAACCATGGACGTGTCGGTCATTGCCAACAGGGCCGGGCCGCGGCAAGGTGGAAGCGCACAGGCAAGGTGGAAGCGCACATGGACGAAGATGGCGACCAAGGGAGGGACGAAGAAAACGGAACCTCAAACCCTGGTGCTCGGCTCCCTGTCCCACGGCCCGGCACGCGCCCGAGTTCCTCCCGAATCGCCGGTCGCCCGCAACTCCGTACGGATGCCCTCACCATGGGATCGCGCCAACGAGCACTCGTTTGAAAGGGATTGACCGTGGAACGCTCCTCACGAGACCTCAGGATCAGATTGGTATTCCTCGTCATCGGAGTCTTCGGTGCCGCCTTCGCCGTTTCCGGCGTCCTGATCGCCCTTCCGGCGCCGGCGGCCGGGGGGACGTGCGGCCCCGGACAGGCCTCCGAAGCGCCCATTGTGGCCCTGTTCGATCCCCACTCAATCGGTGCCGGCCCCGAGCCTGCAACGACCAACACGGCGGCACGAGAGGATTGGGTCGCCTTCGTGAGCGAGTGTCAGGCATCGACCGATGACCGATCAATCGCCGCCGCCATCATTCTCCTGTTGTCCATCGGGATCGCGGTGGTAGGGCCGATGCTCGTACTCAGACGACGTCGTAAGCCGGCCGACTCCATCGTGCCGTGGGTCCCCACCGGAACTGGATAGTTTGCTCGCCAGCCGGCCTCCTGGGAGCCGCTACCGTAGGTCGTCCGGTCGGGGATCGGACCACCGGGGCGTGCTCCGGTGTCGGAGGCAGACCAGAAGGGGGTGGATCCATGGAGCGCTTTGACGGACGGATCGCCGTCGTCACCGGTGGCGGCACAGGCATGGGTCGGGAGTTGGTCCGTCATCTTGCTGCCGAGGGTTGTCACGTTGCCACGTGTGACGTGGCCCACGACCCGGTGGCCGAGACGCGGGAGCTCGCCCTCCAGGGGGCACCATCGGGGACGCGGGTGACGACGTTCGTGGCCGATGTCTCGGACGAGGCGCAGGTGGGCGGCTTTCGCCAATCAGTCGAGAACGACCTCGACACCGGCCGCATCAATCTTCTCTTCAACAATGCTGGCATCGGTGGCGGCGGGAGCATCATCACCGACGATCGCACCGAGTGGGATCGCACCTTCGCTGTGGATTGGGGGGGCGTCTATCACTGCACACGGGCGTTCTTGCCATTACTGATGGCCGCCGACGAGGGTCATGTCGTCAATACCAGCAGCATCAACGGACTGTGGGCATCGATCGGCCCGGGGATGTCGCACACCGCCTACTGCACTGCCAAGTTCGCTGTCCGAGGATTCACCGAGGCACTGATCACCGATTTCCGGCTGAATGCGCCCCATCTCCACGCGTCGGTGGTCATGCCCGGCCATATCGGCACGTCGATCGTCATCAACTCGGGAAAGGCCCACGGTCGCGACCCGGAGACCATGGACGACGACGAGCTCCATAGGATGCGCAGCCAACTGGTGGCCAACGGCGTCCCTCTTGACGGCGTGACCGACGATGACTTGCGAAAGGGCATCCAGGCGATCGGCGAGGTCTTCCGCGATGCGGCACCGACGACGGCAGCGGAGGCAGCAGCCATCATCCTCGACGGCGTCCGCCACAATCGCTGGCGAATCCTCGTCGGGGAGGATGCCGAGCAGCTCGACGTGGAAGTCCGTGCCGATCCCGAACGCGTCTACGAGCCCGAGTTCTGGGATGCAATCCGCGCCAAGGGACTGTTCGGAGGCTTCGCCTTCGGCTAGGGCTCCGTCGCCGAATTGGAAAGCTTGTCTTGCGAAGAGCCGCTAATTCGCCACCCTGAGTCTCACCGGTGCACTGGCACTGTGGTTCCCCGAGGGTCCATAGGCGATGCTTCGCAATGTGTAGGTGCCATCGGGAACACCGGTGGTCTTCCAGATGAAGGCCCAGCCGTACCTGTACTCAACGGCGACCGATCCGATGAGCTTGTTTTGGAAGTGTGGGCCGCTGAGCCGGAAGTCCACCCGGGAGACGTCCAACAAGGAGAGCGAACTGACGGCGGCAACGACCTGGGTGCCCCGTACGACGCTGCCGTTTGACGGCCCCACCAGCTTCATCACGGGCAGCGGATTGGATTGTCCACCCAGCTCCTGATCCCCAGCCGTGGAACTAGCCATTGCGCCACCCATAGCGAACCAATGGTGGTGTAGTGCCTTCCGTCCCCTCGGGCCCACACCTTGTCGACCACCAGTGGACAAGGTGGTCCCGAAGGACAGACCCGGGCAGCCAGATCGACCAACTTCACATGAGGTAGTCGGGCGGCGACCTGCGCCTCCAACTGGTTGAGGCGCTCAAAGTCCCGGTCGGCGGGGGTCGGGCCGGCAGCCCGGGATTCTGCAAACGGAGGCTGGGTGAGCAGAACCACGGTGGCCCCGGTGGCCTCGAACTGCCGGATTCGTTGCGTCATTCGCTGGAGGAGAACGGTCTCCCACGGGGCTGAGCCTTGGACCAGGACCCTCTGATGGGTTCCGCTCCCAACCACGATCGGGTCCCGTTCCCAGGAACTCGCCCAGAGCACCACGTTCGGTTGGCCCACGTGGAGGGCCTTCGCCTCGACAGCGGCGGCCTTGGCCGCACACAGCCTGGTCGGCTCGCTTACGTTCCTCCCATTGACGATGTCCGGCCCGACCTGGCCGCTCACCACGCCACAGCCGATGACGGTGGCGTTCTCGACCTGGATGCCCAAGGGAGCCGCTACTGCTTCCAACCCGGGAACCATTGTGCAAGCCGTCGAGTCGCCGACCACCATCAGCCGAGCCACAAGCTGATTGGCCGGTCGGCTCGTCCCCATCAGGGGTGTGAGCTCTCGTGTGGTCGGGGACGGACAGGTAGCGCTCGTCTGGAGCCCGGTCAGATCGGTGGCGTCACCGGGAGCCCGATGGATGTGGATCTCGGCGGTAGCCAGGGTGAGACTGGCGAGGATCAGACATCCCCCAAGCACCACACTGGCCCACCTCCTGCCCACAAGCGACGGGCTCCGACGGATTGGGTTCTCGACGAGTCGGTAGGTGGCGATTGACAAGCCCAACGAGACGACCAGCCACAAGAGACTCTCCGATACCGGCAGATTTCCGGTGCCCCGTCGTTCAGCCACGAGCGTGAGCACCGGCCAGTGCCACAAGTACAACGAATAGGAAATCAGTCCTATCCATTGGAAGGGTCGCATCCGAAGCAGGCGCTCGGCCCCCCGCTCGGGCACAGCGGTTCCCCCGGCGATGATGAGGGCGGCTCCGAACACCGGGAGAGCCACGGCCCATCCCGGGTAGGCCGTGGAGGCGGAGTAGAACGCCCCCGCGCCCAGGATCGAGGCGAGCCCAAGCCAGGACAGCACGGAACTGATCGGTGCAGGCCACCGGCGCAGGTACTCCGTGGAGAGGGCGACGATTCCCCCGAGGGAGAGCTCCCAGACGCGTGGCAGGGGAGAGAAGTAGGCCGTTGTCGGGTTGGTGGAGGTTTGGGTGATTGACACCAGCAGCGACCCCAACGCAGCGACGCCTAAAACGATCCCGAGTCGGCGACGCAATGAGAGGCGCCACGAGATGCTGGCCACAACGACGATGGTCGCCGGGTAGACCAGGTAGAACTGCTCCTCGACCGCCAGGGACCAGAAGTTCTGGAGTAGCGATGGCGGCAGTTGCGAGGCCAGGTAGTTGGTGCCCGTTGCGGCGAAGTGAAGGTTGATCAAGAACACCGATGCCCACAGGCTGTCCGTGGCGGTCTGGTCGCCACTCACAGGACCGAGGAGCGGATAGGACACCACCACAGTGGTGATGATGACCAGCGTGGCTGCGGGGAGGATGCGGCGGGCCCGGCGGCCATAGAAACTGAGGATCGATGTCGACCCAGTCGAAGACCGCTCCCGGAGCAGGACACCGGTGATCACGAAGCCGGAGATGACGAAGAAGACGTCCACGCCGACATAGCCACCACCGAACCCGGGCACATGAGCATGAAAGAGCACGACGAGGACGACTGCGACAGCTCGGAGGCCCTGGACGTCCGGACGGAACCTTCGATCCGCAGGTGCCGTGGCTGCATCATCAACTGGACGTTGAACCTGCAGGTCAGCCACTCTCTCGTCCCTGATCGTCCATCAGATCCGGTACCGGTAGCACTGGGGATGCACCAGCTGCCTCGTCGCTGCTGGAGGAGTCACCTTCCAAGGCCGCCTGTCGTGCGCCCGGCTGCCAGAGGATCGGGCGACAGACGGCTGGACCTGGCGACACAGGTGCCGCTCTGCGCTCGAGGATCGACCTGGTTGTAGTCATTGCTGAATCCGTGCTCCTCGCTTCGGCCAAAGCATTTCAAGACGCCCGCTGGAACTCCAACAATGAACCGGATCACGTCCGGAGCATCGAAATCCTCGTTGCCGACCACTGGTGCGGCATGCGCATCGACCAGACGACCACCATTACCTTATCTACGGAGGGCAAACGAACGGGGGTCCCCAGGCAACGGTTTCCGCACGTTTGGTGGGTATGACATCACTGTGCGGGTAGGAATGCATTCTTGGGACGTTCGAGGTGCGCATGGAGAGGTCAGCGACCGCATGATCCGGTGGCGTAGCAATACGGTCTCTGCTACCTCCGATGGTCGGAGGCCGCCATCGCGACCAGTGGCCGTGCCGGCGCCGCGTCGGGTCGGGTCGGGTCGCGTCGGGTCGGGTCGGGTCGACGACCCTGGCGAGGCGGCCCTCTCTTGTCTCCGTACCTCGGCGTCGTGCATGATCAGGTGGTGAGGAGCAATGGGGCACGGATCAGAACCGGTTTTCGACGAGAGGCTTGCGGTGAGCCGGACTGACTCATCGGTGGTCTCGTGGCTCGAGATGACAGATCGTCGGCTCCGAGACCTGCTGACTGCAGCCGACCTTGCGTATCGAGATCAGCGGCCCCGCCACCGTCGCGCCGCGCCGGCCGCTGATGGGTTCCGTTCTGCCCTGCAGTCATTGCAGCAATGGACCGTCCACCATCCGTGCCCGGATCCAGCGTTCGCTGGGCGGTTCCAGGTTCTGCTGGCACGCTACGGGTTCATCTCATTGGTCACCGAAGACGAGGCGAGCCTCGATGACGGTGCCAGCTCCTCCGCTGTCGTCCGTCGTCTCCGCGTCCTGAATGTCGACCTCAGGGATTTCCTCGACGACCTGGAGGAGCACCAACGGGAACAGCGATGCGGTGAACCCCTCGACTGAGGTGGGTCGCGGGCATCCTGCGGCTGTCGAGCCCTTGCCGGCGGCGGCGGTGTCGAGCTGATGTCCCAGACTCCTCTCCGGGCTGCGGATGCGGCACCCTTCTGCCCCGCTGGTGCGCACCATGGCTGTTGATCTGCTGCCGATCGAGGATGCCGCCGACAATGAGACATCGGCGCAGGGAGGCGCCGACCCGGCCCGAGTGCATCGTCGGCTACGGCGAGTAGGCGTGCACCTCGCCGTCATCGTCGTCTTCACTCTGCCGGCGGTGGTTCTGTGGTGGCGAGCCTGGAGCGTTGGCGCCGCTTCCACCGTCAGGTGCGCATGCCTGGACCCGGCCCAGCAGGTCTGGTTCATCGCCTGGCCGGCCTACGCCCTGCGGCACCTGCTCAGCCCGTTCTCGTCGATGTGGTTGTGGCCGCCCCACGGTGTCGACCTTCTGTCCAACGCCAGCGCCCCCTTGGTGGGCATGGTGCTGAGCCCGATCACCTGGTCGTTCGGCCCCTTGGCGGCAACCACGCTGGCCCTGACCCTGGCTCCTGGGCTCAGCGCCTGGGGATGCTGGGTTGCCTGCCGGCGCCTGGTCACCTGGCAGCCGGCCTGTTGGGTGGCCGGACTGGTGTTCGGCTATTCACCCTTCGTCGTCCAGAGCGTTGCCCAGGGACACCTGTCCACCGGCTTGCTGGTCTTTCCGCCGTTGGTCCTGGTGGTGCTCCACGAGATCCTGGTCCGACAGCGGACCTCGGTGTGGTGGTGCGGGATTTCGCTCAGCGCCCTGCTGTTGGGACAGTTCCTCGTCTCCGCAGAGGTCCTGGCCATCACGATGGTGTTGGCGGTGATCGGCATCGTGGTCACTGCCGCCCTCAACCCACATCGGATCGCCGCACAGCTCCCGTTCGCGCTACGGGCATTCGGCATCACCGCCCTCGTCTCGCTGGTGCTGCTGGCCGCTCCGGTGTGGTACATGCTCGACGGGCCCGAGCGCATCAAGGGCCCCGTCTGGTCGGGACTGCACAACTTCTTCGTTGCCCAGATTTTCAGCCTGTGGGACCCGGGTACGTACCGGTCCCCCTTGTGGTCGACAGCGCTCCAAGGGCCGCCGTTGCAATTCGCCGGCTTCGGCTTCCTCATCGTCCTCGGCGCGTCAGCGGTGGTGGCGTGGCGCCGGCGGGCCATGTGGGTCATCGCCGTCGTGGCACTCGTCGCCACCGTCTTCTCGTGGGGAGGGATCTTGTGGTTGAGCCCCGACCACGCGATCGTCAGCAACTGGCTCCCCTGGTCATGGTTCACCAACCTCCCGGTGCTCGACAACATCAGCGCCGTTCATTTTTCGGCGATGGCCGACCTCGCGGCAGCGCTCATCATCGGCATCGGGCTCGACACACTTCGATGGTCGAATCCCGGACGATGGTTGCCGGCAGCCGGCCGGATCGCTGTTCTCGTAGGGGCAACCGCACTGGTGATGCTCCCGATGTGGCTGACCTACGAAGCGCCCTTGGCCGTGGACACGGTCCGCCTCCCACCGTGGTACGCCACCGCCGCGCATCAGGTCCCTGCAGGGTCGGTGGTCACCTCCTACCCCTTCCCGGCGTCAGCGTCGTTGGTCTCCGAGCCGATGTTGTGGCAGGCGGTGGACGGGATGCGCTTCCGGCTTGCCGGCGGGTACATCAAGGTTCCGGGCCCGGGCGTCGGAGTGATCGGCGAGGGACCGCCGGACTCCGCCACCCGCACGCTCGACGATCTGTCTCTGGGATCCAGCCCGGCGGCGCAGCACTTCAGCCTCTCCGCCGTCAAACTCGAGAATCTCCGCACCGCCCTCCGGACCTGGAGCACCGCCTACATCGTGGTCACCGACACTGGTGTGTCCCCCACGGAGGCAGCGGCGGTGTTCACCGCGGCCACCGGTGCGGTGCCCAAGATCTCACACCGGGCCTGGGTGTGGGACCTGGAAGCGCATCCCCTCGGGGCCACGTACGACGCAGCCGCGGCAGCGAGTGCCTTCGGAGGCTGCCTGACGCCTACCACCCAATTGGGACAGGTCCCGTCGAGCCTGCCGCTGCCGCAGACCCTGAACCAGTGCGTGGCCGGAGGCTCGCCGGACTAACGGCGACAACGTTCTCCTTCTCGACCCGATGGATTCACGGACTGCCAGTGGGCTGCGAGCCTTCGATTACGAATTCGTAGTACCCCTGCCACCCGGCTCGACCTGCCTGGCCTGGCCCTCGCCGCCATCTCCCTGTCGCTGACCCGAGTCGCGCCGTTGCTGGCCCCGTCTGGTCCACCCTTGGCACGGCGGGTTCCGGCCCCCGGCCCACCCACATCCCACCTGACCGGGACCCCTCGGGCGGCAGCACCGGCGGTGACACACCCCTAGGGTGGAATGGAGACGTGACCACCCCCACCAGAACCAACCGGGCCGCACCCGAGCCCCCGGCGCGCCACTCGGGTCGCGCCCGACGAGCCATCGCTCCAACTGCGCTTCGATGAGGCCACCGCCGTCGGCCTCGACGGCCTGCCCGAGGACTCGATTCTGCGGACATTCCATCCCGCGGTGGCCAGCTGGTTCCACCGTCGCTTCCCGGCGGGACCCACCGAGCCGCAGCGTGCCGCCTGGCCATCCATTATCACCGGGGCGGATGTGCTGGTCGCCTCCCCCACCGGCAGCGGAAAGACGCTCACCGGATTTCTGGTGGCCATCGACGCCGCCTACCGTCGGCACGCCGACCAGGCCCAGGCACCGGGTCCGATCCCCCGCGGCCCCGGCGTCGTCTACGTCTCACCGCTCCGGGCCCTGGCCGCCGATGTTCACGAGAACCTGCAACTGCCGCTGGCCGGCATCGTCGACGAGGCGGCCCGACTCGGCCTCACCGCTCCCGACTTGTCGATCGCAGTCCGGACCGGTGACACGCCGGCATCCGAGCGGGCGGCGATGCGACGGTCGCCGCCCGACCTGCTGGTCACAACCCCGGAGTCCCTATATCTCCTTCTCACCGCGGCGTCGTCGCGGGAGATCCTGCGGGATGTGCATACCGTCATCGTCGACGAGGTGCACACACTGGCCCGTGACAAGCGCGGCGCTCACCTCGCGCTCAGCCTCGAGCGGCTCGGCCATCTGGTGTCGGAGGGGGGAGGTCGACTCCAGCGGATAGGCCTCTCGGCCACACAACGTCCGCTCGAGGTGGTGGCCGCCCTCCTCTCGGGAACGGATGCCTCCCGGTGTCCCACCACCATCGTGGACTGCGGACACCGGCGGGACCTGGACGTCGCCATCGAGCTTCCCGAAAGCGAGCTCGAGGCGGTGGCCAGTGGCCTCCAGCTCTCCGACGTGCTCGATCGCATCGCCAACCATGTCCGTGAGCACCGCACAACGCTGGTCTTCGTGAACACGCGCAAGATGGCCGAGCGCGTCGCCCATCAGCTGGCCATGCGGCTCGGTTCGGCTGAAGGCCCCGAGCCCGGTGGCCCCGCCCTTCCGGAGTCGAATCCGATCGACGCCGCCCTGCAGGTGGCGGCCCACCACGGCAGCCTGTCGACGGCCCGCCGTCGGATCGTGGAGCAGCGCCTGCGCGCCGGTGACCTGCGGGCCCTGGTGGCTACCGCGTCGCTCGAGCTGGGGATCGATGTCGGACCGGTGGAGCTCGTCTGCCAGATCGGTTCGCCGCGGGCCATCGGGACCTTCCTCCAGCGAGTGGGCCGGGCGAACCACCAGGTCGAGGGCACCCCGGCGGGCCGGCTCTACCCGCTCACCCGCGACGAGCTGGTCGAGTGCACGGCGTTGATGGCCGGGGTCCGGGCCGGTCATCTCGACAGGCTGGAGCCCCCGGTGGCTCCTCTCGACGTCCTCGCCCAACAGCTGGTTGCCGAAGTCGCCGGCGCCGGTGAATGGGAGGTCGACCCGCTCTTCGAGCTGGTTCGTCGAGCGACGCCCTATGCGGGGCTCGCACGAGAGACGTTCGACGAGGTCGTCGAGCTGGTCTCGTGGGGCATCCAGACCGGCCGGGGCAGGCGGGGAGCCCACCTTCACAACGACGCGGTGAATGGCCGCCTGCGCGCCCGGCGGGGGGCGAGGCTGGCCGCCCTCACCAGCGGTGGGGCCATTCCCGAGACGGGTGACTATCGGGTGGTGCTGGACCCGGAGGGAATCACCGTGGGGTCGGTGCACGAGGACTTCGCCGTCGAGGCCACTGCCGGCGACATCTTCTTGCTGGGCACTCATTCGTGGCGGGTGGTCAAGGTCGAGACGGGAACGGTGCGCGTTCTCGATGCCGGCGACCTGCCGCCGACCATCCCCTTCTGGTTGGGTGAGGCTCCGGCGCGGACGGCAGAGCTGTCCAACGAGGTGAGCGCTCTGCGAGCCGAGCTCGAGCCCCGGCTGGTCGCAGGTGACGGGCCGGGCGCCCGGGAGGCGGTGGTCCGACTGGCCGGGGTCTCGGTGGAGGTGGCCGATCAAGTCGTGGCCTACCTGGGCGCGGGACTGGCGGCGCTCGGGGTCCTCCCCACCCAGGAGCGCATCGTCATCGAGCGGGTCTTCGATGAATCCGAGGGCACCCAGCTGATCGTGCACGCGCCCCTCGGTGGCCGGGTCAACCGGGCGCTCGGCCTGGCCCTGCGCAAACGCTTCTGCGTCTCCTTCGACTTCGAATTGCAAGCGGCGGCGGACGACGACACCGTCGTGCTCTCGCTCGGGCCCCAGCACAGCTTCCCCCTGGCACAGGTCCCGACCATGTTGAACAGCCGGACGGCGGTCGATGTCCTGACCCAGGCCGTCCTCCCCCATCCGATGCTGGCCGCTCGCTGGCGCTGGAACCTGACCCGGGCCCTGGTGCTCCCCCGCTCCCGCGGCGGCCAGCGACGACCGATCCATCTCCAGCGCATGGAGGCCGACGATCTGCTCGCCGCGGTCTGGCCGGGGCTGGCCGCCTGTCAGGAGAATGCTCCACCCGGGCCGGTCGCGGTCCCCGATCATGTGCTGGTCCGCCAGACGGTGCAGGACTGCCTCACCGAGCCCCTCGACGCCGACGGCCTGGTCACCCTGCTCGAAGCGCTCGAGTCGGGTCGAGTGGACGTGCACCTGGTCGAATCGGTCGAGCCCTCTCCCCTCGCCCACGGCATCCTGACCGGACGCCCCTTCACCTTCCTCGACGGGGCACCCCTCGAGGAACGCCGGACTCGGGCGGTACCCGTCCCCCGTGGACTGGGACCGACCGGACCCGGGGGGCTGCCCGCGGGCCTCCCCGTGGCGGCGGCGGAGCTCGGGCCCCTCGATGACCATGCCGTGGCCGAGGTCCTCGACCAGATGCGACCCCGACCGAGGGACCCCGACGAGCTGCACGATCTCCTCCTCGGTCTGGTCATGTGCCGTCCGGTCCCGGCCTGGCAGGATTGGTTCGAGCAGCTTCGGGCGGACGGCCGCGCCGGCCTGGTCGCAGGTGACGCCTGGGCCGCCACCGAACGCCGGGGCACGGCCGAGGTGGTGAACCGATCGATGGTGGATCCCCTGGTGGCGGCCGACGAGGCACTTGCTGAGTGCGTGGGCGGCCATCTCGACGTGTCCGGTCCGGTCACCGTCGAACAGCTGGTCGGCGACAATCCGCTCCCCTCGGGTTCGCTGCGGGGCGCACCGGTCTCCGCGGCCAGGGCCCGGACGGGACTGGCACGGCTGGAGGCGGCCGGTTCGGCCATCGAGTTGCCTGACGGCCGCTGGTGCGCACGCCACGCGTTGGTTCGTCTCCATGCGGCCAGCCGGGGGCGGCGGCGCAAGCACGTCGATCCAGCCAGCGTGGCCGATTTCGTGCGCTTTCTCGCCTGCTGGCAACACGTGGCCGCCGGCACCCAGGTCGAGGGGCGAGCTGGGCTGTTGTCGGTCGTCGAACAGCTCCAGGGCCTCGAGGTGGCGGCCGGTGCGTGGGAGCGTCACATCCTGCCCGCCCGGGTTGCCGGTTACGACCCCCGGTGGCTCGACGAGCTGTGCCTTGCCGGCGAGGTCGCATGGGGCCGTTTGACGCCCCGCCCCGAACCGGCACCCTCGCTGGACAGCGGGGCCCTGCAGCCCGCGCCCGTGGCGGTGAGGCGGGGATCGTCGACGCCGTCGCCGGCCACCCCGCTGGCCATCGTCACCCGCCAGGACCTGGCCTGGATGCTCGCCGCTGTCCGTATCGAAACCGGTCCGATCGAGCCTGCGGCAGGGGCCTCGGCCGACATTCTGGCCGTTCTCCGCCAGCAGGGCGCCTGTTTCCGGTCCGAACTGGCGTCCGGCTCCCGACGCCTCGAGCCCGACGTCGACGCCGGGCTGTGGGACCTGGTGGCACGTGGAATCGTCACCGCCGACGCCTTCTCGGCGGTTCGATCGCTTCTCTCCACCCGCCGCCGGTCGGGGGTGGGCCGGGGGCCTGCTCGACGGGCGGCGCTCGGACGCCAACGGGCCCGGGCCGGATCGGGTGTCGGCGAAGGTCGATGGTCGATCCTCCCCGAGCCCGACATGGCCATCGCCGGTTCGCCCGATGGTCCGCCGATGGAGGAGATGGCCGAGGCCGTGGCCTGGCAGCTGTTGGCGCGATGGGGTGTGGTGGCCTGGGAGCTCTGGTCCCGCGAGTCGTTCCGTGTTCCGTGGCGCGAGGTGGTTCGCGCCCTTCGACGGATCGAAGCCCGCGGACAGGCACTGGGAGGTCGGTTCGTGGCCGGCATGGCCGGAGAGCAATACGCCCTGCCGGAGGCGGCGTCGCTCCTGTCCGACGTGCGGCGCGACGCCGAACGGGGAGCGGAGGTGGAAGTGGCGGGCGCCGATCCCCTCAATCTGACCGGAGCGCTGTTGGGAGGCGACCGGATCCCTGCCATTCGCCACCGCAGCGTCCGTTACCGGAATGGAGTCCCATCCGAGCCACCGTCGCCCGTTCGGATCGCCCGTTCACGCTGACCCCAGCACTCCAACAACCATCGATCAACCGGGAATCGGTTCCTGTCGGCGACCTGGAACCTGATCGATCTCACCCCAGGCGGTCACAGGGCCAGCGGCGATGGCGCCCTACGCGGAGCTCGTCGGGTCAGACGGCTCCAGCAAGACCAGGGGAATCTCACGGGAGGTCCGGGTCTGATAGCCGGCATATCCCTTGGAAGCCGACGTCACCCGCGGCCACAGGGTCGCTCGCTCTTCTGCGGTTGCCACCCGGGCCTGCATCGGTCGTTTGGGCGTGCCGCCGAAGACCACATCCACGCGAGGTTGGTCACGCAGATTGAGGAACCAGGCCGGGTGACGATCGTCGCCGCCACGAGATGCAACGATGACCAGCCTCTCGCCGTCCTGTACCGGCGAGGTGAGCATCACGGTGTGAGGCTGCCCGCTGACTCGGCCGGTGGTTGTCAGCTCGAGCACCGGCATCCCACCGGCCCGCCAACCGAGATGGCCCCCGCTGAGCCGGAGAATGCACCGATGGAACGCATTCATCGTCTTCAATTTGGAGGTCGCTCGGCATGCGTCGCACACTACGGCGCATCGGGGACCGGCCCAGACGGCCGATCCGCCCGCAGGGTTCGGCCCCTGTAGGGTTCGGCCATGGAGTACACCACCCTCGGACGCAGTGGCGTCAAGGTCAGTCCGCTGTGCCTCGGGGCGATGATGCTCGGCGCCTGGGGAAACCCCGACCACAAGGATTCGGTACGGATCATCCACCGGGCCCTCGATGCCGGGATCAACTTCGTCGACACCGCCGACGTCTACTCAGGTGGGGAGTCCGAAGTCATTGTCGGGGAGGCGCTGGCCACCGTCGACCGGTCCCGTGTGGTGCTGGCCACCAAGGTCTTCTCGCCGATGAACGACGATCCCAACGCCCGTGGCAGTTCCCGGCGATGGGTCCTCACCGAATGCGACAACAGCCTGCGGCGCCTGGGCACCGACTACATCGACCTCTACCAGGTCCACCGATTCGACGAGACGGTGGACCTCGACGACACCCTTGGCGCTCTCAGTGACCTCGTTCACGCCGGCAAGGTCCGCTCCATCGGTTGCTCGACCTTCCCCGCTGAGCGAATCGTCGAATCCCACTGGGTGGCGGAGCGCCGGGGGCGTGAGCGATTCGTCACCGAACAGCCGCCGTACTCGATGCTGGTGCGGGGCATCGAGCGAGACGTGCTCCCGATCGCTCAATCGTACGGAATGGGAGTGATCCCATGGAGCCCGCTGGCCGGCGGCTGGCTGTCGGGGCGGTTCGGGCAGGGCAAGGACAACACCAGTCGCAGAGCCCAACGCATCCCCGGTCGATACGACCTGAGCCTTCCGGCCAACCAGCGAAAGCTCGAGATCGTCACCGAACTGGCGACTCTGGCCGATCAGGCCGGCCTGACCATGATCGAGCTGGCACTGGGGTTCGTTCTCGAGCACCCCGCCGTGACCGCCGCCATCATCGGGCCGCGCACCATGGAGCAACTCGAATCCCAGTTGTCGGCGCCCACCGTGCGCCTCGAGCCGGCGATCCTGGACCGGATCGACGAGATCGTCCCACCGGGCACCAATGTCAATCCCGAGGACGCCGGCTGGACGCCCACGGTCCTGGTCGACGCCAGGCTCCGCCGACGCTAGAACCGGCCGGCCCATTCCCACCCGAGGCGTTGCCGGGTGGTCGTCGGGCCCACTGACCGTCATGTCGCATTTCCGCTAGTACTGGGACCCGATCTGGGCCAGGCTGGGAACGTGATCGAGGACTTCGAACGTTGCTACAGCGCCGTGCTCTCCCGTGATCCGCGGTTCGACGGTTGGTTCTTCACCGCAGTCACCTCGACCGGCATCTACTGCCGGCCCAGCTGTCCGGCCCGGACTCCCATGCGGGCCAACGTGCGCTTCTACCCGACCTCGGCGGCGGCCCAACTGGCCGGCTTTCGTGCCTGCAAGCGCTGCCGGCCGAATGCCACGCCGGGGTCGCCCGAGTGGGACATCCGTGGTGACGTGGTCGCCCGGGCCATGCGTCTCATCGCAGACGGCCTGATCGACCGGGCCGGTGTCTCGGCGCTGGCGACAGAGCTCGGCTACAGCGTCCGTCAACTGCAGAGACTCCTGTCGGCGGAGGTCGGGGCCGGTCCCATCGCCATCGCCCGGGCGCAGCGCGCCCAGACGGCCCGAGTACTCATCGAGACCACGTCGCTCTCCATGACCGAGGTGGCCTTCGCCGCCGGATTCTCCAGCATCCGCCAGTTCAACGACACCGTCCGGGCGGTATTCGCCAGCTCTCCCACCGATCTCCGATCGCGTGTCCGGGACGGGTTACGGTCCGGCGGCGACCCACCGGCTGCGCTGACCCTACGGCTCCCCTTCAGACAGCCGATGTGTCCAGACAACCTCTTCGGCCACTTGGCCGCCACCGCGGTGGACGGCATCGAGGAGATCCGCGGCACCACCTATCGCCGCACCCTCGACCTGGCCCATGGACCGGGCGTCGTCGAGCTCACCCCGACACCGGATCACATCGTCTGTCGCGCCAGGCTCACCGACCTGCGTGATCTGACCACGACCATCTCGCGATGCCGTTGGCTCCTCGATCTCGACGCCGATCCCACCGCCGTCGACGCACAATTGGGAGTGGACCCTGCTCTCGGCGCGGTCATCGCCAAGGCGCCCGGGCGCCGGGTGCCGCGGTGCGTCGACGGCCCCGAGCTGGCTGTGCGAGCGGTGCTCGGCCAGCAGGTGTCCACGGCGGCAGCACGGACCCACGCCGCCCGGCTGGTCGCTCGCCATGGCCAACCGGTGAGGGACCCAGGCGGCGGTCTCACCCACCTGTTCCCGGTCCCCGATGCCTTGGTGGGCGCGGACGCCTCGCTCCCTGCCTCCCGCCGGCACACCCTGGCAGCGCTCGTCGGGGCGCTCTCCGACCGGACCTTGTCCCTGGGGCCGGGGTGCGACCGAGACGAGGCGCTCTCGGTGCTGGCGGCGATGCCCGGCATCGGGCCGTGGACGGCCCAGATCATTGCCATGCGCGCCCTGGGGGACCCCGATGCATTCCCCGCCTCCGACCTGGGCGCGCGTCGGGGTGCCCAGGCCCTGGGAATACCGTCGACACCGGCGGCCCTGTCCCAGCATGCGGCGCCATGGCGACCATGGCGCGCCTATGCCGTCCAGTACCTGTGGGCGGCCACCGATCATCCCATCAACCACTGGCCATCGGCTGGTGGGTCCATCACGAGTTCCCGTCAACCACAAGGAGCCTCATGACACAACCGATCACCACCTCTGTAGACAGCCCGGTGGGAACCCTCACCCTCACCGCATCGGATGGATACCTCACCGGCATGAGCATGAACGGTCAGCGACACGCTCCCGAGCCGGCGCCCGACTCACGGGTGGACCCTGCGTGGTTCGCCGAGATCGTGGGCCAGCTCGATGCCTACTTCGCCGGAGCGCTCACGCAATTCGACATCCCCGTCAAGCTCGACGGAACCGAGTTCCAGCGCCGCGTATGGTCCCAACTACAGGCCATTCCCTACGGTGAGACCATCAGCTACGGCGAGCTCGCCCGACGGGTGGGGAACCCCAAGGCGTCACGCGCTGTCGGCCTTGCCAATGGGCGAAATCCGGTGGCCGTCATCGTCCCGTGCCATCGAGTCATCGGCGCCGACGGAAAGCTCACCGGGTACGGAGGCGGCCTCGACCGCAAGACATGGCTCCTCGAGCACGAGGCGGCCAACCTGCCACTCGGACGCTGACCGCATGAACCGGCGATGTGCGCTCGAGCCGGTGTTGTGAGGGGTGTGCTCTCCTACTCGCCCGACACCGGGTAGGACGAACCGGCCCCGGGTCCGAGCCGCACTTTCCCCAGGTCGCAGGGTCGGAGGCAAGGGCAGGGTAAAGGACTGCCCCACCAGGGCCGATAACCCAACGGTGAAGTTCGACCTCGCCCACCCCACCCAACGTCAGGTCCACGAGGGCCTGATCTCCGGCGTGATCGCCGAGTGCATCGCCATACCGATTCTCCTCACCGTCATCTTCGTGGACCAGAATCCGACCAGGTGGGGGTATATCGCCGCCGCCGTCGCCTGCATCGTGGTGTCCATCGTCTACCTCGCCCTCTTCGTGGTCCTCACCAAAGGCAAATCCGACCTCAGCACGAAGGCCAACGTCGGGTTCATCATGGTCTGCCTCGCCCTCTCCGCCCTCGGATTCATCGAACTCGGCTCGTCGGACAGGTTCGGCACCTACTCACCGGCAGTTCTGGTCGGGGTGATCTTCGTATGCGTGATCGGCGACCGGCGGATGCGGATCGCCATCGACGTCTTCGCCATCGCCCTGGTGACCATGCTCAGTTGGGCGGAGGGCCTGCGCGGATCGGCACTCGCATCGGTGGTGGTGGTCTACGCGTCAACCATCGTGATCATCACCTGGATCCTCTCCCGAGCCCTCGGCAGCCTGACCGGGCACCTCAATTTCCAACGAGCCATCGATGCCCTCAACGAGACCTTCGACGACGCCGGGCGGGGCGAGGCGGACAACAGCACCGACACCGTCCACGAAGTCTTCCTCCGCGGCCTTCCCCTGGTGTCCGAGGTGATGCCGGCCAGCCGCGTGGTCGTCTTCGCCCGCAATGGGAAGCTCGAGCGGTTCACTCCCCTGGTGGTATGGCCCGGCGACCATGACGACGTCTCCGCATTGGCCGAACTGCCGCAGCTGGCCCAGGCTCTCCGCGCCGACACGGTGGTGCTCGACGGGTCGTTTTGCGCCATCCCGGTCGGCTACTGCGCCGACGGTGAGCTGGTGATGCTGGTCGAGCGCCTTCCCGTCGACCGCAAAGAGGACGAACGGGCCGGTGAGGCCGCCGAAGTGCTGGCTGCAGCCTTCCTGCGGGTGAACAGCCGGCTGAACTTCGTGAGCGGTCTCCAGGCCCAGACCCGTACCGACCCGCTCACCGGGCTCGCCAATCGGCGGTGCCTCTACGAGCGGATCGAGATCGAGATGGCACATGCCCTCCGCTCCGACACGCCGCTGAGCGTGGCCATGATCGACCTCGACCACTTCAAGCAGTACAACGATAGTTACGGCCATGTGGCCGGGGACGCGCTGCTGCGGGGGATCGCCGCCCTCATGGTGTCGAACGTCCGTGGGCAGGACCTGGTGTCCCGGTACGGGGGGGAGGAGTTCTGCCTGGTGATGCCCGACACCGATCTGGTCGGGGGTCACCACCTGCTGGACAAGCTACGGGCCGGAGGCCGTGAGGCCACCTCGGAGTTCGGCGTGACGCTCTCGGCCGGCCTGACCAGCTGGGACGGCATCGAGACCACCACGTCCTTCATCGAGCGGGCTGACCAGGCGCTCTACCGCGCCAAGGAGGCGGGACGGAACCGGGTGGTGTCCATTCAGGCATTCACCGAGTTCTGACCGGTCGCTCCACCGTCGCCAGGTATCCGGTGCCGGCGGCGCCGACCGTCCGGTCGGGCGCTCACTCGTTCCGGCGCAACACCAGATAGACGTTGTCGTCCACGGCGAACGAATTCACCAGGCCGAACCCCTCGGCGTAGGCGGCATCGAGCTCCGCTTCCAGTTCGAGCCGACGATCGGCGACGACCAGGCGCCCCCCGTGGACCCGGAGGACCCGGTGCGTTGCGCTCATGGCCGGCCCGTGGGGGTGTCGACAGCCCGGTCACCGCCGAGATCCAGCGCCGGCTGGCGTCCGCCGTCCCCAGGAGGGCTCCAGGGGGGTCGAACCCGGATGTACCACTCGTGCCCCCACACCATGGAGAACACGTCCTCGGGCATGGACAGGAAGAAGCTGGCCTCACCGATCTGGCTGGCGTGGGCCCGCATGGCCTGTCGCTTCTGATCGATCCACCGGGTCACGTCGACGTCGGTGGAGAGGCGGCTGGCGGGCTCGCCCATGGTGTCCATCCCGTCCATGGACCCTTCCGGGGGCTCCCAGCCCGAGTTACCGGCCTGCTCGGCCAGGGATCGGACGAAGTCACGGTTCATGGTGGCCATGTACACCACCGGGGTGCCGGCCCGCTCGGCGGCCCGCATCCCCACCCGGTGCACTTGCACATGGTCGGGATGACCGTATCCGCCGTGCTCGTCGTAGGTCACCATCACGTCGGCTCGCTCCCCGTCGAGAATGGCGGCCATGGCCGCGGCCGCCTCCTCGACGTCCGCGGCAGCGAAGCTCCCCGGTCGGTCGTTGCTGGCCTCGCCGGCCATGCCGGAGTCGAGATAGTCCAGAAAGACCTGGCGTTCCACGCCCAGGATCCGGCATGCCTCGGCCAGCTCTTCCATCCGGCGCTCGGTCAGCGACTCGGATGGTCGGAGGAGGCCCTCGGGTATCTCGCCCAGCTCACCGCGCGTCGCCGTGACCAGCACCACTCGGTGACCCTGGTCGGAGAGCTGGGCCATGGTGCCGCCGGTGGCGATGGCCTCGTCGTCGGGATGGGCATGGAAGAAGACAATGGTGGCCACTTCCGGCACCCTACCGCCGCCGGGGTCGGCATCGGACCTGAGGGCGGCCGGCGAGCGCCACCATGGTCAGGTCAATGGCAGTTGGGGCGCCTCCGCCAGCGATGGCTGGCCGGCAATGGACCGGTCCGGGTTCCCCCGAGGCTTCCTCCGCCCGGTGACCGCGAATATCCGATCGGGCCCGAACGACCGGATCGCCCGGTCACCCGGTCGACCGCCGACGACCTCGATGGACTCCGTGCCGTTGTGCCGGTTGAGGACGTGCGCCCGGAACTCCCACGTGGCCCCTCGGAGATGAAGGCCGGACACGATCACCGGGTCGCCGCGGCGAAGGCCGTTCCACGTCGCCGAGCGCTCGAGGTGATCGGACGCCTCGATGGCTGCCCGGCGCGCCTTGGCCCGTGGCGGTCGGCTCATCGCTCTGCCCGTACCACCCGGATGCGGTGCCAGAACACGATGGCCACGGCAATGACCGCCAGGGCGGCGGCGACGTAGCCCGCATAGCTGAACGCCTTGAGGACATGGTTGTAGCTACTGCCCAAGGAGTAGCCGAACAAGGTGAGCGCGGTGCACCAGATGGCGCATCCGATGGCGGTGAAGATCAGAAACTTGGTGATGGCCATCTCGCCCAGGCCGGCGGCGAAGGAGACGAAGGAACGGAGCAGCGGGATGAAGCGGCCGAACAGGGCGACGGGCTCCCCCCGGCGGGCGAACCAGGCCTCAGCCCGGTCGAGGTCCTTGTGGGTGAGCAGCACGTACTTGCCGACACGGTCCACCAATGGACGGCCCCCGAAGTACCCGATCAGGTACCCCGCAAGCGAGCCCAGTATCTCCGCCACGGTCGCAACGACAATTACCACCACCACGTTCAGATGATGGGGCTCGTTGGCGATCTGCCCGCTGGCCAGGACCCCGCCGTAGATGATCGCCACCTCGGCACCCACCGGCAGGCCCATCGCCGAGATGAAGCTCAGGACGAACACGGCGAGGTAGCCCCACGTTTCCAGAAAATGCTCCATAAGCCACCAATGTCTACTCGGTCCACATCGGGCCCGTCGGGTATCCCGGTGGAGCTGGTTCAGCCGGCCATGGGCTACCGTCACCAGCGTGAGTCCTGGGTGTGACGACCACCGTCCCGGGCCGGATCGGTGCACGACAGCCGATGGTCTCCAGATCGCCGTCTACGACTTCGGAGGTCATGGGGACGATCTCCTGCTGGTCCACGCCACCGGGTTCTGTGCCGAGGTGCTCCGGCCGTTGGCCGAGAGCCTCGGTGACCGCTTTCACTGTTGGGCGCTCGACCTCCGGGCCCACGGCCACTCGGACCGGCCGGCCGACGGCAACTTTGCATGGTCCGGGTTCCGGACCGATGTGCTCACGGTCATCGACTACCTGGCGCTGCGGCGACCATTCGCCTTCGGACACTCGTGCGGAGGTGCCGCGGTGCTGCTGGCCGAGCAGACCCGGCCCGGGACGTTCCGATCCCTCTACTGCTTCGAACCGGTGATCTTCCCGTACGCAGACAAAGCGGTCGCAGGGCTCAACCCTCTCTCGGAAGGAGCCAGGCGGCGTCGGGAGACCTTCCTCTCGGCTGAGGATGCCTTCATCAATTTCTCCTCCAAGCCACCGTTCGCCGATCTCGACCCCGACGTGCTCGAGCGGTATGTCGAGTCTGGGTTCGAGGTGGTGCCGGCGGCGGACGGTGGGGACAGCAGGGCCATCCGGCTGCGGTGCCGGCGGGACGACGAGGCAGAGATCTACGCCAACGGGTTGTCGCACGGTGCCTTCGAGCATCTGAAGGAGGTCGGATGTCACGTCACCCTGAGTTGTGGTGAGCACACCGATGCGTTCGGGCCTGCGTTCCTGCACGCCGACGCCGACCAACTCCCGCGAGCCGACGTCGAGTTCATTCCCGCCGTGGGGCACTTCGGCCCCTTGCAGCAGCCCAGGTCGGTGGCCGTGTTCGTCTCGCGGGCCTTTGCCACCGGTCGTGATACATCCCGGTCGTAGTCTGTACCCGTGCCCTTCGACCTGCCACGCTCGCTCTCGCCATCGAAGGTCACGTCGTTCCGCGACTGCGCCCTGGCCTTCCGATTCAACGCCATCGACCATCTGCCGGATGATCCGACCATCTGGACGGTGAAGGGGACGCTGGTGCACCGGGCCCTCGAACGGTTGTTTTGGTTCCACGACCGGGGCCGTCGAACTCCGGAGACGGCCACCGCCGAGTTGGCCGTCGCCTGGGACGAGCTCCAGACCGATCCCGACTACCTCTCCCTGGCCCTGACACCCGACCTGGCCGACGGGCTGCGCACCGAAGCCGGTGTGCTGGTCCAGAATTACTTCGCCCTGGAGGATCCCAACGAGGTCACCGCCATCGGCGTCGAGCTCTCCCTCGAGGCCCGGATCGGTCTCCTGCGGTTGCGCGGCATCATCGACCGTTTGGATCTGAACGCCGACGGCGAGCTGGTGGTCATCGACTACAAGACCGGTCGGGCCCCCTCCGTGGCATTCGAACAGTCCAAGTTGATCGGGGTCCACATCTACGCCCTGTTGTGCAAGGAGGTCCTCGGTCGCGCGCCGGTGCAGGTCAAGCTTCTCCACCTCAAGGAACCGACCACCATCATCGCCGAACCGTCCGAGCAGGCCATCCGAGGGCATCGACAGAAGGCGGTCGCCGTGTGGACGGCCATCGAGCGGGCCTGCGAGACGGAGGACTTCCGACCCCGCACCTCGCCGTTGTGCAATTACTGCCGCTTCCGTGACTTCTGTCCCGCCTATGGCGGCAATCCCGACGAGGCGGCGGCGGCGCTGGGAGCGGCCGTCGGGGGTGCCGCATGACCGAGGGCAGCCGTTCGGCTACCAGGCTCTCGGTTGGCGGGGATGGCCGGGATCGAGGGGGCCCGGCAGCTGGTGCCGATGCCGATGCCGGTGGCGATGCCGGTGCCCCATCCGGCAATGGCCCGGCCGATCGGTCCGGGACCAGTCCGATCGGTGGTCAGGCCGGCCACGCCGCTGCCGGTGCGGATGAGTTTCCACCTGGTGGCGACCATCGACCGGTGCCTCAATGGGGAAGTACCTCGGGCTCGTCGGTGATGGGACTCGTCCAGCGGCTGGATCAGCTGGTCGACGGGTGGTTCGAGCCGTTACGGGGGAGCCCCGCACTCGACAGTGCGGCCAAGGTGGTCACCGGACTCGGTGACCACGGCCTGATGTGGGCGGCCACCACGGTGTGGCGTGCCCGCCACACCGGCCCCGATCGGAAACGGGCCGTGCGGGCGCTGACCGTGGCGGGCATCGAATCGAGCCTGGTCAATGCCGCGCTCAAGGCCGCCATCGGCAGGTCCCGCCCCGATCCCAGCGGAATCCGCCCGGTCGAAGGTGGAATACCGGTACGCGAGCCGAAGACGAGCAGCTTCCCCAGTGGCCACACCCTGGCGGCATTCTGCTCGGCCACCGTGATGTGCCAACGCGGCGACCGTGCCGGCAATGCGCTGCTCTTCGCCAGTGCCTCACTGGTCGGCCTCAGTCGGGTCCATCTCCGCGCCCACCACGCGTCGGACGTAGTGGGCGGTGCGGTCATCGGAACCGCCATCGGGTTGATCGGTCGCCGATTGCTGTGACGGTGACGAGGAATGGATCGATCGCCGTCGGGGGTTGGACAACCATGACCCCGAGCCAGACATTTGCAGTGACCTGGGACTATCGGTGCCCGTTTGCCCGCAATGGGCACGAGCACGTTCTCGATGCCCTCGAGGCGGGCGCCCCCTGGGAGGTGGCCTTCGTCCCCTTCTTCCTCAACCAGGCCCACGTTCCCGAAGGTGGCACACCGGCGTGGGAGGACCCGGCCCAGCAGCCCGACCTACTGTCGCTCGCCGCCGGAGTGGTGGTGCGGGACCGATTCCCCGAGCAGTTCCTGGCCGTCCACCGCGCCCTGTTCGCAGCCCGCCACGACGGTGGCGGCGATCTGCGGGATCGCACCGTGGTGCGTGACGCCCTGGAAGGCGCGGGTGCCGACGCAGATGCGGTACTGGCCGAGGTCGACTCGGGGTGGCCGGCCAAGGCGGTGCGCCAGGAGCACGAACGGGTAGTCAGCACGCTGGACGTGTTCGGTGTCCCGACGTTCATTGTCGGGGAGAGCGCGGTTTTCGTCAGGCTGACCAGCCGGCCCGAGGGAGACGCCCCCTTGGCCCAGGCGACCATCGACCGGGTGCTCGGGCTGATCAGCGATCACCCGGACCTGAACGAGTTCAAGCACACCCGCATCCATCGCTAGGACCTGACGCGGTAGGACTCGCCCGGTCGGGCCTGAGGCGGCAGGACCTGACGCGGCAGGGCTCGAGGACCGTTCCGGTTCGGAGCGGTCGGCTGCCGAACCTCAGGCCTCGACCGACGCGGCGATGGCCCCGATCGAGGCCTTGATCTCCTCGGCGGAGCCGAAGGGCGCGCCGCAGAAGTCGGTCGCCCCGATGTCGGCCAGATGGCGGATCGCTTCCCGCACCACCGACTCGGAGCCCACGATGGCCACATCGGCAGGCCCTCCGGCTCCCTCCCGGTCGAGCATGGCCCGGTAGGACGGGAGGTGGCCGTACACCGCGAACACCTCCGCCGCCTTGGCTCGCGCCCCGTCGACATCGTCGGTCACGCACACCGGGAGACCGACACCGATCCGGGGCTCCGGCCTTCCGGCATCGGCCGCCGCCTGGCGGATGGTGGGCATGATGTGCGCTTCGATGGTGTCGGGCCCGGTCATCCAGGTGACCGTCCCCGAGGCCATCCGGCCGGCGAGCTTCAGCATGGTGCTCCCCGAGCGCGGCCACCAACACCGGGGGCGCCGGCGCCTTAATCTGCAGGGGTCCGAAGGTGGAGGCCTTGAGGGTCTCCCCGGCGAAGCTCACCTGCTCGCCCTCGAGCAACGGCACCAGGATCGACAGGTACTCCCGCATGTGCCGGGCCGGCTTGTCGAAGGACTGGCCGAACACGTTCTCGATGACCACCTGATGGGAGAGGCCGATGCCCAGCGTCAAGCGGCCACCGGTGGCGGCCTGCACGGTCAGGGCCTGCCCGGCCAGCATCACCGGGTGCCGTGGGTAGGTAGGCACCACGGCGGTTCCCAGGTCGATGTCCGGAACCTCGTGACCGACGACCGCCAACGCGGTCAGGGCGTCATAGCCGAAGATCTGCGAGGCCCAGGCGGATTGGATCCCGGCGTCGCGGAAGCCGACCACCTGACCGATCATCTGGTCGAACGGGACCTCGGTATCGAACATCACCCCGATGCGCACGGTGCCTGCCTTTCGGGCCTCTCGGATCCATCTGGCCGGTCCCACCGTACTTTCCGGCTCGGGCTCTGCCCCCGATCTATCCGGGGTTGGATATGACCGGCGCACTCCGGTCGGGCAGAATGCAGCCATGTCAGTTGCCATCATCATGGGAAGCTCCTCCGACTCGTCGATCATGGACGACGCCGTGCAAACCCTCCGATCCTTCGCCATTCCCGTAGAGGTGCGGGTGTTGTCCGCCCATCGGACGCCCGACGACACCATCGCCTTCGTCCGCGGTGCCGCTGACGCCGGCATCAAGGTGATCATCGCCGCCGCCGGCGGAGCGGCCCACCTGGCCGGCGTGGCCGCCGCGGCCACACCGCTGCCGGTGATCGGAGTCCCGGTGGCCCTGGCCAATCTGGGCGGGCTCGACTCGTTGTTGGCCATGGTGCAGATGCCCAAGGGCATCCCGGTGGCCACGGTGGCGGTCAACGGAGCACGCAATGCGGCGCTCCTGGCCGTCCGCATCCTGGCCCTCAGCGATGACCGCCTGGCCTCGGAGCTGGACCGCTACGTCCGGGATCTGGCCGACCAGGTCCATGACCAAGATGCCGAGATCATCGCCCGCTATCGGGTGGACTGACCGGGCTCGCCCCCGGGGGCCGCGGCCTGATCCACCCGGAGCCGGCTCCGGGCAGGACCCGGTCGGCGCCTCCCGGCGGTGGGACCTGGATCCGGCGGTCGAGGCGGGTCAGGGAACCGTCCACGGCGGCGCCAGCCCCTTGATAGCGGCCTCGATGGTCACGCCGATCGGGATCACCGCCATCACCGGGATGTCCACCCCGTGGGCCATGTACCGGCCCACATGGGCCCGGCACTGCTCGAACGAGCCGTGCACCACCAGGGAGTCGACCACCTCATCGGGGATGGCCGCCAGCGCCCCCTTCCGATCACCCGCCTGCCAGGCCGTCCACATCGGCTCCAGCAGCGGGCCCCGGCCAAGCCACCGATGGAAGGCCTCGTACACACCCACGTTGAGGTAGGCGGCGATCATGCGACGGCCCACCGCCCGGGCGGTGTCGGTGTCCTCGGTGGGGCACACGAAGATGCGGGCGGCGACCGGGATGTCTGCTCCGAGCTCGGGCGTGACCGTGGCCACGTCTTCCGCCGAGAGCCAGTTGAGGATGACTCCGTCAGCTTCCCGCCCGGCCAGCCTCAACATTCCCGGCCGCAGGGCGGCCAGGAAGATCGGGGGCGGATGCTCGACCGGCCTGGCCAGCCTGAAGCCCCGCACGGTGAAGGTCTCATAGGCATGATCGACCTTCTCCCCGGCCACTGCCGAGCGCAGGAAGCGGATGGTGTCACGGACCCGCCTGTACGGCTCGGCGAACTCGATCCCGTTCCAGCGGCTGACGATGACGTCCGATGACGTCCCCAGACCGAGCGTGAAACGCCCGGGGGCGGTCTCCGCCATCGCCGCCACGCTCTGGGCCAACAGTGCCGGCCCCCTGGTATAGGCGGGGATGATGGCGACACCCAGCTGGAGGGAGGGTGACCAGGCCGCGGCCAGCGCCAGTGGGGTGAAGCCGTCCACGCCGTCGGTCTCCGCTGACCACACGTCGGTGTACCCGAGCTGCGTCAACTCCGCATACCAGCTGCAGTGGTCCTCGAGCCTGACGCCGTCGAAGGGCACCGTGATCCCGAAGCGGGGGGGTCGCCGTCCAACCGGTGGTGCCGCATGTTCCTGTGCCATGACCCCCGTAATACACCCTCCAGGCATGCTGTACCCATGAGCACACGTCACCGGCACCGGACCTCCACGACGCAGCCCGAGCTCCCCCTTGCCTCACCCACCGGCCCCACGGACGGACGGCGCCCGGGCGACTGGCACCTCGACGAGGTGACGCGACGCCTCGGCCGCGACGGGGTCGCCGCTGCCCGCGCCCTCCTCAGAGGATCGGATGGGGCAGACGGCCCCAAGCGGGCTGAGGGAGATCACCGACGGACCGGCCGCGCCGCTGAGTGCGGACGGCGCTACGGTCAAGTGGATGGCGACCCTTGCCGAGCGACTCAACTACCCACCTGATGCCCGGCTGCTCATCCTCAACTGCGCCGACCTCGGGTTCTGCCATGCCGCCACCGTGGGCGTCTATGAGGCATTGCGCCAGGGGGTTGGGACCAGCGCCTCATTGATCGTCCCCGCGCCCTGGGCTCGGGAGTCGGCATCCCGGTTCCGCGGGGATGACGTCGGAGTCCAACTCACCCTCAACGCTGAGCACGACCTCTACCGGTGGGCGCCGATCACCCAGGCACCGTCGCTGCTGGACGGCGACGGAGGGTTCCCTCGCACGGTCACCGACGTGTGGGATCACGCCGACATCGATGAGGTCCGACGCGAATGCCGGGCCCAGCTTGAGCGGGCGGTCCTCTGGGGCTTCGACATCAGCCATCTCGACGCCCACCTCGACGCCCTGCTGTTGCGACCGGAATTCTTCGATGTCTACCTCGAGCTGGCGCTGGAGTTCGCCCTCCCGCTGCGGTTGCTCAGCGCCGAAGCAGAGCCCAACGTGGGATTCCCCGTCCGGAAGCTGGCGGCGGACGAGGGAGCCCTCTATGCCGACCGTTTCGCCACCCTGCCGGCGGTGGGGACCCGGAAGGCGTTCATCGACCTGCTTCACCTCCTGGAGCCGGGGGTGACCGAGCTGACCCTGCATCCGGCGATCGACACCGCCGAGCTGCGAGCGATCACCACCGATTGGCAGGCACGGGTCTCTGATCACGTGCTGTTGGTCGACGATCGGGGCCTCGACCAAGTGATCGAACAGGCGGGCATCACGTTGATCGGTTACCGGACCCTTCGGGATGCGATGAGGCACTGAGCCCCTCGGCGGGCTGAGGGGCTCCTCCGGCTCGGTGGCGTGCCGGGCGTGGTCCGGCTCGGTGGCGTGCCGGGCGTGGTCCGCCTCGGTGGTGCCAGACTCAGTCCCCAATTCGGCCTGTGGCACCGGTATCCTGATGAACCACCGATGGGAGCAGCCGTGGCCGAAGAGGACCAGCCGAGAGAGGACGGGGTGAGCGCCGTCGCTGCCGCCGCTCCTCCGGTGGGGTCGTTCCCTCCTCCGGTGGCGCCGTACCCTCCTCCGGTGTCGCCGTTTCCCCCCTCGAATGGGTCGTCCAGTCACTCGAATGGGTCGTCTACCGGGACGGTGCCTCCGCCGTTGGCCATCCCTTCCACCGAAACCACGGATTTGTCAGCTGATCCATCTCCATCCACTGCCGCAGCGCCATCCTCATCCCCTGCGCCGGCCACCCCGTCGACTGGGCCGGCCACCTCGTCGACTGCGCCGGCCCCGGAACCATTCATCCTCCATGGACTGCTGCTGCTCGAGTCCGACGGCGATGATCCGGTGGACATCGACTCGCTCACCTTCACCGACGACGGCATCGGCGTCACCCGGACCCGGGGCGAACAAGCCCGAGTGCTCCCCTGGACGTCGGTCGCCGCCCACGTCGTCGAGGCGTGGGGCGGCGGGGTCATTCCCGAATGGTGGGTCGACCCAGAGCTCAATCGCCGCAACGTCAATGACGGACTGAGCGGTTCGGTCGTCGATCCCGGGGCCACCAATCGTGCCCTTCCCCATTCCGAGGCGGGAGCGCTGATCGGCATCAAGACTCAGTTCGGGACCTACCGCTTCCTGCTCCCCGGCGGAGATGCCCGTCAGCTCGCCCGACAGGTGGCCGCGTTCGCGGTGCGGAATCAGGGGCCGGCCGGGGCTTCGTCGGTGACCAGGGTCGTCGCCTGGGGGCTGGATGCCGAACGCCGCAAAGTGAAGCGGCGGCCGAAGCGGGCTGTTACCTGGTCGAACGTTCAGCCATTTTTAGTGGTCGCCTTGATCGTGTTCATCGCCACCGCAATGACCCTGATCCTGCTGCAGAGTGCCGGTACCATCCACCTGCCCTTCCTCGGCGGGCCCGGCACTGCGACGGTCGGACTCCTCAGAACTCAGTGACCTCGGCGATCCGCCTACGCAAGTCTTGGTACTCGGGCGTGTTGGTGACCGGAAGCAGGGCCATCATCACGCCCATCGAGCCGGCCACCTTCATCCGGCCCTGCATGAAAGCCACATTGGGGTCGATCTCTCCTCGCTGCATGGCGGCAGCGTCGTCCCAGACAATGGTCAGAGTCACGTCGGGAGCGTCGACGGTGCCGGCGGCACTCGAATGTAGACGGCCGTCCTCGAGGATCCAGAAGTAAGAGACGTCACCCTCCGGCCCTCCCGTGATCTGATATTGGATCCGGGCGGACAGCCCGGGGCGCTCGGGTTGATCGGCCGCCATCGTTCGAGTTTGGTCAAACCACTCCGTGGACAGCCACTTGGTCACGGCACGCTCCAGCTCTCCCGGCTCGTCCCCTCCGATCGACCTGATGCTACCGGTCTCGGCCGTCACGGACGGAGATCACGGGCGCCCGCCGGCATGCGGAGAGCCACTCGGTCGGAGCGGCTCAGTGCGAGTCGCCAATCCCGGCGAAGAGGTCGGTCTCGATCTCCCCGGCGCCGGCGAGGCTGCCTGCCTCGGTGATCCCCTCGGACGACGCAACCTTGGCCAGGCGGTAGTCATCGAATGGATGGATCGAGCGCATCACCTCAGGTGGCAGTCCGAACCAGAAAGGCGACTTCGGATCGACCTGGGTGGCATGGGCCAAGAGCGCTTCCCGACGGACATCGGCGAATGCCGTGATGTCGATGCTGGTCGTGATGGGATCGGGCGGAACATCCTTCCACCGGTTGCGCCATTGCTCGTCGAAGGGGGATTTGAGGCCGAGCTCCTCGAACTTCTCGTGGATCTCCTTGAAGCGCGCCGTGGAGAACACCGTGTAGTAGAGCTTGGTCGGCTGCCATGCCGGGCCGGCATCGGGGTAGCGGTCCGGATCTCCGGATGCGGAGAACGCAGCCACACCGATCTCGTGGTCCCGGAGATGATCAGGGTGGGGGTATCCCGACTGTTCATCGCCGTACACCACCACGACCTGGGGACGCGTGCGTCGGATCACCTCCACCAGGCGCCCCACTGCCTCGTCGAGGGGAGCCTGCGCGAACGAGTCGGGATTGGCGTTGGCCTCCGATCCGGGCATTCCGGAGTCCCGATACCCGAGCATGACCACCTCGTCGTAGCCGATTACCTCCGCTGCCTTGGCGAGCTCCTCAAGGCGGAGATCGGCGATCCGTGCGTGGACCTCCGGGGTGTCGAGGGCGGGGTTGAGCACCTCGCCCTCTTCTCCCCCGGTGCAACAGACCAGGACGGTGCGAACGCCCTGGGCGTGGTAGAGGGCAACGGTCCCCGCCCCTTTCGACGACTCGTCATCGGGGTGGGCGTGGACAGTGAGGAGACAGAGCGCTTCAGGCACGGCGCTCACGCTACCGGGCGGGGAAGCCCTAAGCTTCAATTGCCAAGAGCGAGGAAGGACCAATCAGTATGAGCGTGATGAAGCGCCTGTCTGGGATTGTCCAGGCCAAGACCAACAAACTGCTCGACAAGGCCGAGGATCCGCGGGAATCCCTCGACCTCTCCTACCAGAAGCAGCTCGAGAGCCTGCAAAAGGTTCGCCGCAGCGTTGCCGACGTGACCACCGCCAAGAAGCGCATCGAGCTCCAGGCCTCCCAGCTCCAGCAGCAGGCGGACAAGCTCCAGCAGCAGGCCAAGGCTGCCCTCACCCAGGGGAACGAGGATCTGGCTCGGGAGGCGCTCGGTCGCCGGACCGCACTGGCCGAGCAGCTGACCGATCTCCAGTCCCAGCACGAGCAGGTGGCGACGCAGGAGCAGAAGCTGATCGCCACCGCCCAGAAGCTTCAGACCCAGGTGGACTCCTTCCGCACCAAGAAGGAGACGATGAAGGCGAGCTACACCGCAGCTGAGGCACAGACCAAGATCGGCGAGGCCGTCTCGGGGATCTCCGAGTCGATGAGCGACGCCGGGATGTCGATGCAGCGTGCCCAGGACAAGATCGACGGCATGCAGGCCCGGGCCGGAGCCATGGACGAATTGCTGGCCTCCGGGGCGCTGACCGACCTGTCAAACCCGGTTGACGACATCCAGGCCCAGCTCAACAAGGCGTCGACCACCTCGACCGTGGACGCCGAGCTGGCAGCCCTCAAGGCGGAGGTGGGGACCGGCACACCGGCCCCGGCCGAGCTCGGGTCGGCTGACCACGAGGAAACACCGTCGTGATCGTCCGCATCCTGGGCGAAGGCCAGTACCTGATACCCGATGGGGAGCGAGGCGCGCTCGAGTCACTGGACACCGCTGTTGCCGAGTCCGTCGACAGCGGCGACGAGACGGCCTTCGCCTCCGCGCTGGCGGCGCTGACCGCCGCGGTCCGGAAGCTGGGCCAGCCGCTGGCTGACGACGCCTTTGCTCCCTCCGACCTGGTCGTCCCCTTCCCCGACGCCACCCTCCAAGAGACCAAGCGACTGCTGGCAGAGCCCTCCGACGCCTCAGCCAGCGAGGAGGCTTGAGAAACCATCCATGAGCAGAGCACGCAACATCGCCCCTGACCGGGGCCTCACCATCCGGATGTTCACCACCGGGCTGATGTTGGTGATCCTCTACGGAGCGGTGATCGGGCTCCTGATCGCCTTCGGCATCTCCTATTCCGTGGTGCTGGTCTTCGCCGCCATCATCCTGTTCGTTCAGTACTGGTTCTCCGACAAGATCGCCCTCTTCGGCATGGGCGGACACGTGGTCACCCCGGAGCAGGCGCCGCAGTTGCACGGCGTCATCGACCGGTTGTGCGCGCTGGCCGACATGAAAAAACCGCGTGTCGCCATCGCTGACACCGATGTCCCCAATGCCTTCGCCACCGGGAGGAGCCCCAACAGCGCCGTGGTCTGCGCCACGTCGGGCCTGATGCGTCGATTGGACGAGTCTGAGCTCGAGGCAGTCCTCTCTCATGAGCTCTCCCACGTGGCCCACCGGGACGTGGCCGTCATGACCATCGCCAGTTTTTTGGGCGTCGTCGCCGGCATGGTGACCCGGATCATGCTGTGGTCGGGCATGATGGGCGGCTTCGGTGGCGGACGGGGCAACAACAACAGTGGCGGCGGCAACGACAATGCCGCCGTGGTCGAGATCATCGTGCTCGTCGTCTCGGTGGTGGTGTACGCCATCAGCTTCCTCTTGACCAGGGCGCTCTCGCGCTACCGCGAGCTGGCTGCTGACCGGTCCGGAGCCCTCCTCACCGGGCAACCCTCGGCCCTGGCTTCGGCACTGGTCAAGGTCACCGGCGAGATGTCGCGGATCCCGACCCGGGACCTCCGGGCCGCCGAGAGCTTCAACGCCTTCTATTTCACCCCCGCACTGGCAACCAAGGGAGTGAGCCTGTCGACGCTGTTCTCCACCCACCCATCGCTGGACAAGCGCCTGGCCCAGTTGGCCTCGATCGAGGCCGAGCTCGGCCGACCTTCATGACCCGCCAGCTGGCTCGATGAACCGGGCAGTTATCCGATGATCCTGGCTCACTGATGGGGTTGTTCTCGTCCCTGCTCGGTCGGACCAAGCCGGTCCAATCGAACCTGGACGCGTTGTTCGCGCTGCCGTCGGCTTCGATCACCCTCCAGAGTGCTGCCGGAATGTCGTGCTCGGGACACGCAGGAGTCTGCTTCAAGCCTCCGACCGGACAGGGGTTCGAGGACATGCAGGCAGAAGTGGTCAAGCTCCTGTCCATGGACGACACGGGCGGCCTCCGAAAAGCGGAGGATGCCTATGGCTACCACTGGCTGGTGCTCGAGGATGCCGACATCGAACAGCTTGTCACCCGGATCCACCTGGTCAACTCCTCGTTGTCCGACGCCGGATGGGGCCCCCAGCTCCTCTGCTCGGTCTTCGGGTTGGCTCGCTTGAGTGGGTCGGACACGACCGGCAGTCCCCAAGGAGACGACGGGGGCGGTCTGGCTCCTCTGGTGCTTGGTACGTCGCCCTCGGATGCCATGCCGGAGCCCACCGCTGGTCCTGGTCATGTCCTTCCGTCGAGCTCCTACCTGGTCTACCTGTTCAAGCGGGGCACGTTCTATCCCTTCGTTCCCAACGGGCACGAGCAACGGGACATCGAACAAGAGTTGAAGCTGAAGAGCCTGGTGGCCGACGACCTGGTGATCGAATCCGATCTCGATCGTTGGTTCCCGTTGTGGGACCTGCCGGTGGGCTGACAGCCAGACTTGCGTCTGCTCAGGGATCGAGTCGCACTCCCGCAGTGATCCCGTCGATGGCTCTCGCCAATTCAACATCGAGTCGGGTGATCCCGCCCGAATCGTGAGTGACGAGGGCCAAGGTGACCCGGTTGTAGCGAATGTCGATGTCGGGATGGTGGTTCGCATCCTCGGCCAGTTGACCCACCGCCTCGACGAGCGCCAGGGCTCCGATGAAGCCGGAACACACCACCACCTTGATCAGCTTCCCTCCGGCCAACTCCCATCGGGGGGCATCGGTCCCCGACAGGGCCGCCGCCAGTTCGTCCTCGCCGAGGACGGGCTCCTTCATCGCATCGCTGTCCTTCCGGCGATCACGGCCTACGCCGACGCACCGACCGGGGCGGTGGGAGTGAACACCACCGGCATGGTCTCGTAACCGGAAACGAAGTTGGCCGCTCGCTTGGGTGGCTCCGCATCTTCGGCCAAGGCGAGATCCGGAAGCCGTTCGAGGAGGCGGTCGAACATCACACTCATTTCCATCCGGGCCAATCGGTTGCCCAGGCAGAAATGGGAGCCGAAGCCGAACGCCATATGGTCATTGGGGCTCCGAGTGATGTCGAACTCGTCCGGTCGATCGAAGACCCGCTCGTCACGATTCCCCGACGGGTAGAGCAACAGGAGTTTCTGCCCCTTGCGTAGGGTCTCGCCTTCGAATTCGACATTCTTGGTCATCTGTCGGGCCATGTTCTTGATCGGCGACACCCACCGCAGCATCTCCTCCACCGCGCTGGTCATCACGGAGCGGTCGGCTCGGAGGGCGCTGAGCTGATCGGGATGGCGCAACAGCTCGAACATCCCGCCGCTGATCACGTGACGGGTGGTCTCGTCGCCCCCGATCAGGATCAGAAGTGACTCATAGATGATCGACGATTCGTCCAATCGGTCCCCGTCGATTTCGGCATGGACGAGCGTGCCGATCAGGTCGTCGGACTGATTGTCGCGACGGCGCTGCTCGGCCACTGCGGTCACGTACACCGAATACTCGAGCGCTGCCTGTGCGGCGCGATCCATGGCCCCGGGATCTGGCGACCCCAGCGCTTTGAGCATGTCGTCAGACCAGCGGAGGAGATCGTCGCGATCCTCGGGAGCCACGCCCAACATGTTGCCGATCACGATCATCGGCAACGGGGCGGCGATCTCGCTCACAAAATCAGCGGAGCCGACCTCGCAGACCCGATCGATGATCGCATCGCAAATGGTCCGGATACCTTCTTCGCTCTCGCGGATCCGGGCCGGGGTGAAGCCTTCGCTGACCAGCCTGCGGCGGCGGACATGCTCGGGGGCATCGGTATCGATCATCATCGGGAGTGCATCACTGTCGGGACGAATTCCACCGGCGCTGGAGAAGGTGTCCGGATCCTTGGAGATCTCCTTGATATCGGAATAACGGGAGATGCCCCACACCCCGCCGGTCTCATCGAAGTACGCCGGCGCGTTCTCGCGCATCCAGGCGAAGGCAGGAAACGGGTCGCCCCCATAGAAGGTGCCGTCAGTCAACCCGATGGTCAGGTCGGTAGGCGTAGTGGTCATATGGCTCCCTCGAACGTCTCGCCGTCACCTCGTCTGAGGAGTATATGGCGCACCCCGACCGCGGGCGGGGAGGGCGTGGGGGGGCCCAACGCCCTCTGACGGTCGGCTGTCTGCCGGGCGTTGTCTGCCGGGCGTTGTCTGCCGGTCGTTGGCTGGCAGGTCGGCTGGTGCGGCCGCTCGTTGGCTGGGCCGGTCGGCTGGTGCGGCCGCTGGCGGTCTAGTGCGGGCGCGGGGATTGGCGCTGGCCGAATCGCATCGGCACCCGCCAAACCCCGGCGTGCTTGTTGGTCCGAACGCGCTCGATCGGACCGGTCAATTCGAAGTCCTCTAACCGGTCGAGGACCTCGTCCAGAATCATCCGAATCTCCATGCGGGCCAGGTTGGCGCCCACACAGAAGTGACTACGGTGTCCGAATGCCACGTGGGAATTGGGGGACCTCCGAATATCGAAGCGGAAGGGGTCCTCGAACACCGACTCGTCTCGATTGGCCGAGGCCCACCAAAGGGTCACCTTGTCGCCCTCCCGGACAGCATGTCCGCCCAGTTCAGTGTCGACGGTGACCGAGCGACGGTTGTAGAGGGTCGCACTCGTCCACCGGAGGATCTCCTCGACGGCGGACGGCATCAGCGACCGGTCATCCCGGAGCGCCTCGAGCTGCTCTGGATGCTCGATCAGGGCCACCATGCCAAGGGCGATCGAGTTTCGGGTGGTCTCGCTGCCAGCCACCACCAGCAGGTTGAAGAACATCAGAAGCTCGAGCTCGGAGAGGGCACGAAGCTCCCCGGTCTCGTCCTCGATGTGGGCATCCACCACAGCGGAGATGACGTCCTCCCCGGGCGTCCTCCGCTTCTCGGCGATCAGGTTGGACCCGTACTCGGCCATCGATGCTGCCGCCTGGGCGACCTGCTCGTTGCTCTCGCCCAGTTCCCGGCCCTCGAAGTCAAGGGTGGTATTGGACCAGGTCATCAGGTCGTGCCGGTCTGCGTCGGGAACTCCCATCAGGGCGGCAACGGCCTGGAGGGGCAGCTCGACGGCGACCTCCGTCAGGAAGTCACACACCCCCCGGTCGGCAATGGCATCGACGATGAGCGTGGCACGCTGGCGCAGTTCGACTTCCACGACAGCCAATGCCTTGGGTGCCACCGCTGGGGTCACCAGGCGGCGGATCTGATGATGCCGGGGGTCGTCCATCATGTTGAGCAGGACGCCCGGAGCAAAGCCGTAGGGGAGATCCTGGATGATGGTTCCGCCACCCTCCGATCCCGGGGACCGCTCCGAAGAGAAGAGATCAGGGTCGGATGCCGCGGCCACGATGTCGGCGTGCCTACTGAGTACCCAGAAACCCACGCCGTCCGGGGTGTGCTCGGTCGGAGGGTGCCACCACACGGGCGCCTCCCGTCGCAGCATGGTGAACACATCGTGGGGAAACCCGTCTGCGAAGAGATCGAGATCGGTCAGATCGACGTCTGCGAGGTCCATGTGCCCCTTCCCACGTTTGGCAGTGTCGCACCCTCGCCTCAGGGGTGGGTCATCGACTCCGGACGAACGGTCTCATCGAACTGCTCCAGCGTGAGAAGGCCGAGTTCCACCGTCGCCTCTCGTAGCGTCTTGCCTTCCATGTGAGCCTTTTTTGCCACCTCTGCCGCCTTGTCGTACCCGATCAGCGGGGTCAGGGCGGTCACCAGCATCAGGGAGTTCTCCAGATTGTGCCGGATGCGGACCTCGTCAGGCTCGATTCCGTCGACGCAGAAGCGTTTGAACGCTGCGGATGCCTCGGTCAGGAGGTCCACCGAATGGAGCAGGTTGTGGATGATCACCGGCTTGCACACGTTCAGCTCGAGGTTTCCCCGGGCACCTGCCATGGCCACCGCCGTATCGTTCCCGTACACCTGGATGCACACCATGATCATGGCTTCGCACTGGGTCGGATTGACCTTGCCCGGCATGATCGATGATCCCGGCTCGTTCTCGGGGAGCTTGAGCTCTCCCAGGCCGCTCCGGGGGCCGGAGCCCAACCAGCGGATGTCGTCGGCGATCTTGATCAGCGACGCCGCCAGGGTGCGAAGGGCTCCACTGGTCATGACCATCGCATCATGGGCGGCAAGCGCGGCGAACTTGTTCGGTGCGGTCACGAAGGGGAGACCGGTGAGCTCGGCGATCGCGGCAGCCACCCGGGATCCGAATTCTGGATGAGTGTTGAGCCCGGTGCCGACAGCCGTACCACCGGCAGCCAGCTCATAGAGGTCGTCCATCGTCATTTCGATACGCCGGAGGTCCGCGTCGAGCTGGGCCACATAGCCGGAGAACTCCTGACCGAGGGTCAGGGGAACGGCGTCCATGAGATGGGTACGTCCGATCTTGGTGATTCCGGCGAACGCCTCGGACTTCGATTGCAGTGCGTTCCGGAGATGGCGAATCGCCGGCAACAGGCGATGGGTGATCTCCTCCACCGCCGCGATGTGCATGGCGGTTGGAAACGTGTCGTTCGACGACTGCGACATGTTGACGTCATCATTGGGATGCACCGGTACCTTCGAACCCATCTGACCGCCAGCCATCTCGATGGCCCGGTTGGCGATCACCTCGTTGGCATTCATGTTGCTCTGGGTGCCGCTACCGGTCTGCCACACGCTCAAGGGGAACTGGTCGTTCAGCTTCCCCTCGGCCACCTCCCGCGCCGCCGCGGCAATCAGTGCCGACTTGTCCGGCGACATCTTTCCCAAGTCGGCGTTCACCTGGGCCGAAGCCTCCTTCAACACGCCGATGGCTCGAATCAGGGATTCCGGCATCCGATCGTCACCGATCGGGAAATGGATGAGCGACCGAGCGGTCTGAGCTCCCCAGTACCGGTCAGCGGGTACCTCGATCTCGCCCATGCTGTCGGATTCTGTGCGGGTCCCGATGGTCACGGTCGACTCCTTTCGATGCTCACGGCGGCCAGGTTCGTGCGATGGTGCGCGGCGACCCTAGCGTGACCATACCTGGCCCACTGACCGGACGACTGTCGAGCAGCCGGGCCGGTGGACGGTGGTTCGGTGCCGGGCGCTGGCGGGCGGTCGGGCGGTGCGTCTTGTGCGGTTCAACCCACTCCGTCGGCCGGATGGGGGTGTCGGTCAGATGCGGGCGTTCGTGGTGCGGAGGTTGGTCAGGTGCGTAGCGCCAGACCCTCTCGCCATACTTCGCGGGCCTTGTCCAGGTCTTTTTCTCTGGGCCCGTCGCCATCTCCCGGAACCTCGAGGATAGCCGGAAGACCCTGGAGGCTGGGGTGACCGAGGAGTGCGGACAGTCCCTCGGTTCCGATGGTCCCTTCGCCAATGTTCTCGTGACGATCCCTGTTGGCTCCGAACGGGACCTTCGAGTCGTTCAGGTGCAGGCAGCGCAACCGCTCGAGCCCTACGGTCTCCTCCACGAGTCTGACGAGTGCATCTGCCTCCGCGATGGTTGTGAACGGCACCCCCGAGGCCCAAAGATGCTGGGTGTCCAGACACACCCCCAGCCTTTCATCACCTCCCGCTCCGTCGATGACCACCGCGAGCTCCTCGAAGGACCGCCCGACCGTGTCACCTGCTCCGGCGGCGTTCTCAAGCAGGACAGGGCAACCGGCAGTCGCCGCTTCCACGGAGTCCAGGGCCTCGACCAATGATTCGACCACCGCGGGTACGGCTGTTTCGAAGCCACTGCCTCGATGGCTCCCGATGTGCAGCACCAACCCATCCGCTCCCATGTCTTCGGCCGCGGCGAGGTTGGCATTGAGGCACGCTCGCGACTTCGAGGCGAGGTCCGGGTCAGGAGATGCCAGATTTATCAAATAGGTAGCGTGACAGAATGTCGAGCTGACCGACTGCTGCTCTGACTGTGCCTCCCGGTAGTCGGCGAGGGCCTCCGGGCTGTACTGCGAGGGTTTCCACATGCGTGGGCTTTGGGTGAAGATCTGCACGACCTCGGCACCGATGTCAGCTCCACGCTGCAAGGCTGCGAGTAGGCCTTTACCCGCCCTGACATGGGCGCCAATCCGCATGTGATCACCGTAGCAGCACCGATTCCACGTCCATGATCGTTCAGCACGCGGGTTTCGGGGTGCGGTGTCACATCCCTCTGGAAGTGTTTGCGTATGGCTTCTGGTGCCACAGAGACGACGGTGACGACGATGGGCGAGGGACGCCCGGACGGGGCGGGGCGGCCCGGCGGGGTCTCCTCATCCGGCGCTGGTGTGGGTGTCGGCGTGGATGCCGGGTCGGGTGTCGGGATGGATGCCGGCGTGGATGCCGGGCTGGGTGCCCGCTTGGAGTCGACCCGTGTTCTGTTGGCCGCCGTGGTGGACGAGCTCGACCCGGACTGCCTCAGTGGGGCCGGTGCCGCCGAGCTCTATGGGTCCTTCGCCGGCCTGGAGCGCCTGTCGATGGCGGGCAAGACATTGGTGGCCCGCCGGGTCGAGGCCTCCGGGGTGTGGCGGGACGGCGGCCACCGGGATGCGGCCACCATGTTGGCCGAGGTGGAGGGGGTCTCCACCGGGCAGGCCCGCACCACCCTGGCCGCCGGCCGTCGTCTGGAGGCACTGCCGGGGACCGAGGACGTGCTCCGGGCGGGCCGGCTGTCGGCCCCCAAGGTGGCCGAGCTGACCGGGGCCGGGATCCTCGACCCCACCCGGGAGGCGGACCTGCTGGCCGGGGCCGACGAGCTACCCCTGTACGCGGTGCGGGAGCGCTGCAACCGGTCCCGGGCCACCTCGGGGTCGAACGACCCCCTGGCCACGGTCAGGCGCATCCGTGCGGGGCGGCACTTCTCGTCGTGGACCGACCCCGAGGGGGCCTTTTGCTACCAGGGCCGGGACACCGCCGACCGGGGGGCGCTGATCCTCTCCCACCTCGGCGGTGTGGCCACCCGCCTGCGCCGGGCCCGGGCGGCAGCCGACCCCGGGACCACCGAGCCCGAGCGGGCCCACCGAGCCGACGCCTTCTTCGCCCTGGTCACCCGCCGCCACCCCGATGCCGGGGCCCCACCACCTCCCGACCCGGGCGGCCCTCCCGCTCACCGCGTGGGGATCGATCTCGATCCCGACATCGATCCCGACACCATCGGGCCCGACGCCATCGGCTTGGATGTCCTCGGCCCGGACGGCACCGATCCGGACGGCACCGGCCCGGAGGCCCACGCCCTCGGGCACCAGGGTGGCCACCACCCCGACGGGGCCGACGCCGGCTCCCTCATCGATCGACCCCCAGCGTGTTCGGTGGTGGTCCGGGTGGACCTGGCCGCCCTGTTGCGGGGGCAGGCCAACGACGGTGAGCTCTGTGAGATCGACAACCAGGGGCCCATCCCGGTGCCCATGGCCCGGGACCTGGCCAACGACTCGTTCCTGCGCCTCGTCTTCCACCAGGCCGGTGACATCCGGGCCGTCTCCCATGCCGGTCGCACCATCAACCGCCACCTGCGCACCGCCCTGGTCCACCGGGACACCACCTGTGTGGTGCCCGGCTGCGGGGTGTCCTTCGGCCTCGAGATCGACCACCTGGTCCCCTTCGCCGAGGGCGGGCCCACCGAACTCGACAATCTCGCCCTCCTCTGCCACCACCACCACTTCCTCAAGACCTACGAGGACTGGATCCTCACCCGGGTGGGCACGGCAGGCGATGGCACTCCCCAATGGTCCTTCACCCCCCAGCCCCCCTTCGGGCAGGAACCCGACCTCGGGATCGACACCGACGAGGGACGGGATCGGTGGCGCCGAAGGGACGAGTGAGACGGCTGGAATCTCGGTCTCGATGGATAGGCTGGGCGTGACCCGATCGCGAGTGCTGCCGAGTCTGAACCCCGGAGGTCGAGGCTCCCCGTGCCGCCGTTTGCGTTCGCCTGATACAACCGAGGAGACGATCCATGGCTACAAAGCTGAGCAACAAAGCGCGAAGCCTTATACAGCGCCCGGTGATCGCCAATGTGGCAACTGTCGATTCCAAAGGTCGACCGCAGCTCACCCCGGTCTGGATCGACCTCGAAGGGGACGATCTGGTGTTCAATACCGCCAAGGGTCGCGCCAAGTATGCGAACCTCGAAAAGAACCCACATGTTTCCATTTCAATAGTGGACCCTGATGACCCCTACAACGTCGTGGTGGTCCGGGGTTCAGCTACGCCAACAGATGATGGCGCGGACGCACACATCGACGCCCTGGCCAAGAAGTACCTTGGAGTTGACACGTACCCGATGCGCAAGCCCGGAGAGGTCCGAGTCAAGTATCGGGTGCGACCCGAGAATGTGGTGATGCAATCAGAGGATGCCGCTTAGCGTTCCTGCGAGCGAGGGGCCGACGTACCTCTGGCGACCTCGCTGAGTGCCGGACCCACCTGGGCGATGATCTCAAGCGAATCGAAGCTGTTCACACTGACGATGCATCCATCTGCTCCCGCCCGGAGTCGGTCCCGGAGCTGTTGAACGGCCAATGCCGCAGTCGTCGTAGGTGCGCCATCAAACGTTCCGGAGTGAGCGGAAATCAGATCTCCGGCCCAGATCACCTCGATGGAATCTGAAGGTGAGTGCTCACCCCGATCATGGTTTGTCGACTTGACAACATCGGCAACCTCGCCGAGCACCCTCACATCGCCACCGATCACGACGACTGCGTCGGCATAGCGAGCTGCAATCCGGAGTCCTGCTGATCGGGCGGCGTTCCATTCAATACCGCTCGATTCGATGACGACGACTACCGGAACTCCCGCCCGCTGCGAGGGCCTGGGTTGATTGATTGCGCCCTGGATCTGATAGTGATGGCCAGAGAACTCAGCCAGACCATCACCGAGAACGGACCTACACACCTGAATCTCCTCAGCCAATCGGTCGCCATCCTTGCCGTCACTCTCAGAAGAAGAGACCACGCTCAAGATGGCGCGTCCGTGGGAGACCACATCCAATCCCGTGACGATTTTCGCCAACACTGCCGGAGCGCGACCAGCGACCCCGGAGGGAAAAGCACCGAGATGGATCGACCTGGTCCTGGTGGCCAGCGCCCCAAGAAGAGAGTACGCCTCGTGAGATATCTCAGGGGAGGGGCGATCAAGCCCATGAATGTTGTCGCTCACCCATAGGGAATCGAACCCGGCCTCTTCAGCTGCGTGGGCGAGCGCATATGAACCGGCCAACGAGTAATCATCAGCTGAAGGGAAAGGGTCGGCCAGCCAAACTCCCAACCTGGTCACCCACCGGGGCGTTCGATGATCGTCCACGTTGGAGAGGGTATCGGCCGTCCACGCTGTACCGACTCAAGTCGGACCCGGAAAGCTGCCGAAAAGAGGAGGAGTGAAAGAAGAGGAGTGGGTCGTCCGCCTGGGTTGTTGGGCTGGCGCCTGACATGGGACCGAAAGGAGGGACCAGCCACGATGGAGGGAACAATGGGTCACGGCTCGCTTGGACACCAGCCCGATCATTGTGGCAATGATCTCGGGTTCTCTATGGTCGCGACGGCGCTCGGCTTGGGAGCCACCGCAATCCTCACGGTGATTCTGCTGACCACCATGTTCAAGTCAGGTACCTCATCAAACGCTTCGGTTTCGAACGCGCCCGGAGTTGCGGAAGCAACCTCTCTCCAGGCGCGCCAGACGCTGTCATCCGGACTGAGTACGGTAGAAGCAGCTGCTGCCAGTGCGGGCGGGTACGGTTCGCTAACTCCTTCAACGTTGTCAGCGTCCGGAGCTTCGGCATCGTTCGTAGCCGGCCCGTCCTCTAACGCCACAACCATCAGCATCGCAGTCTCCGAAGCAGGTGGTGCGGCGATCGGAGGCGGCGAATCGGGGTCGGTCACCCTGGCCGCTCGGGCGTCCGACAGTGTGTGCTGGCTGATTTGGAAATCAGCTGATGGGCAGGCGTGGTATGGCGCCCAAACAGGTCTGACGAGCTGCACGGCACCAACGCTGGCCTCGCCACCATCGCCGAGTCCCGTTTCGTCCACGTCGATCGGATGGCAGGAAGGAAGCTTCCCGCTGGGCTGAGGACATGGTGGTCAATGCCACCGTTGGAGGCCGCCGTTGGAGGCCGCCGTTGGAGGCCGCCGTTGGAGGCCGCCGTTGGAGGCCGCCGTTGGAGGCCGCCGTTGGAGGCCGCCGTTGGAGGCCGCCGTTGTGGAGCGGCATCAGCTTCGAGAGCGCGACCACCAACCTGCCCCGGCTGAAAGAACTTCTCGTTCGACCAGATTGTCACAGGCCTCAGCGGCCGTTGCGATCGACAGGTCGGTGCGGATCAGGATGGTCTCGAACGTGGTGGGCGTGTCATCGACAGCGTCGAAGACCGCTTGCTCAAGTTCGGACATCCTCGGCGGCGTTCGGTTGCTTGCACGGACGGCTCGGTGCGACTTGACGCCGGGCCCGGCGTGGACCAGGGGGCCACCTCCGCCAGCTACGCCTCGGAATGAGCCTTCGCGGTTCGCATCGTTGGCCCGAAACTCGCCCTTCCCGGTCCGGGCCAGGGAGATCGCCACCAACACATCGGTGGCATCTCGTACCGGAGTGCACCCGTCGACGAGCAGGGCATTTGTACCCGCCGAGGCACGACTCATCACCGATCCCGGGACAGCGCATACCGGAATGGATCGTCGTGCGGCGGCGTCTGCGGTGTAGAGGGAACCTCCACCAAGGTGGCTCTCGACGATGACCACCACGTCTGAGAGCGCAGCGATGATTCGATTGCGGGCCGGAAACACTCCTGGACGAGGCTTCGTTCCCATGGCCGATTCCGAGAACACCGCTCCACGTTTGGCAACCTGCTCCCAGAGCATCGTGTTCGAGGACGGATACACGATGTCCAGTCCGGTGCCGACCACGGCCACGGGCGGAGCCGCATCGATGACGTCCGCCCGTAAGGCGCCGGCATGAGCCGCTCCGTCGATGCCTCGGGCCAGACCCGATACCACCACGACACCCTCGGCAACCAGGTCGGCGGCCAGCTCCGACGCCACCTGACGCCCATAGTGGGTTGCTGAACGGGTGCCAACGATGGCCACTCGAGGCCTGTCCTCGACAACGGTGGGATCCCCCAACGCGAAGAGCACTGCCGGCGCCCCAGGGTCACTGATCAACGCGGACGGATACCCGATCCACCCGGGCAGGAGAATCGCCACTCCCGCCCGGTCGTAGCTGGCTCCGACCGCATCCACATCGGCGCTACGGGCCGCTGTGGTGAATCTCCGTCGCGGGTCCGCCGGATGGGTCCCGGTCCGCACAGCCTGCCACGCCAGCGCGGGCGAGAAGCCGTCGAGCAGTTTGGACAATCGCACTGGCGTCATGCCGGGTAGTCCGGCCAACGCTGCCGCATGTTCCTGCATCTGATCGGCCATCGGATACATCACCGACGCTTCGTCCCGAGAAGGACGTCGCGTGTACATCGAAGCAACAACGCCTCACGGACGTGTTCCGCCTCCACTATCTCCCCGCCCCCGCTCGAGATCGGCCAGCGTACGGGCCAGTCGGTGGACGCGGTGGAGTCCACGGGCACTGAGCGATCCGGACCAGACAAACTTCTCGATCAGGGCGACGGCGGCAGAGGTCATCGGTGCCAGCTGATCGAGCGCCGGTCCTGAAAGCACCGCATTGACGGGAACGCCGCGGCTGGCGGCGAGGCAACGCGCATCGGACACTCGGGCTGCCACCGCATCGGTCCGCTCAGCGGGGTGAGGGGCCATCAGCTCGTCTACCTGAGGTCGGGCGACTGAGACGGCAATATCGAACCGGTCCAGAAGTGGTGCCGAGAGGCGTCGCGCATACCGCTCCCGGGCGGCCTCGCTGCACCGACATGCCCCGGGAGCACCGCCTTCGCCACATGGGCAGGGGTTCATCGCGGCGACCAGTATGAACCTGGCGGGGAAGGTGGTCGAGCCGCGAGCACGACTGACTCTCACCTCCCCGTCCTCGAGCGGCTGTCGGAGGGCGTCGAGGACTACGGCAGGGAACTCCCCCATCTCGTCGAGAAAGAGGACACCACCGTGAGCGAGACTGATCTCGCCCGGACGCATCCAGCTTGTGCCGCCGCCGATCATGGCCACCGGTGACGTGCCGTGATGCGGCGCCCGCAAGGGCGGACGCTCGACGAGACCAGTCGGCGGAAGGGGCAGTCCGGCAACGGAATGGATCCGGGTGACCTCCAATGCGGTGGATCGGTCGAGGGGCGGGAGCAGCCCGGGAAGACAGTTGGCCAGCATCGACTTTCCCGAGCCCGGTGGCCCGACCATCAGCAGGTGGTGCCCACCGGCCGCGGCCACCTCCAGTGCACGTCGGGCCAGACGTTGACCACGGACGTCCGACAGATCGCCGTGGGGTGAGCGTCCGAGCGATCCCCTCGTCGCCCCCGAGCGGTGGGGACTGTCTTGCGGTGAACCGTGTCCCGCGCTCGGCAAATGATGCCAGTGCCGTCTCGGCCCAGGCCCGCCGGCCCGAGAGCCGTTCGACCAGCTCACCGAGCGTGGGTCGACGTTCGCACATCACCCTCACTAACGAGACCCGCCTCGCGTGCACTGTCGTCGGCGACCACCAGTCGGAGGTCTCGGAGTGACTCGGCCAACACGACGGTCCCGGGCACCGGCCGAAGTGAACCGTCGAGCCCGAGCTCACCGACGAATGCTGTCCCGTCCACGGCCGCGGGATCCAACTCCCCGGCGGCCACGAGTACACCGATGGCGATGGGCAGGTCGAGCCCGGCTCCTCCTTTGCGCATCCCGGACGGGGCCAGATTGACAGTGACCCGCCGGAGTGGCCAGGGAAGGCCACTGGACAAGAGGGCGGCCCGGACCCGGTCACGGGACTCCCGGACGGCCGCATCGGGCAGGCCGACCACGGTGAAGCCCGGGAGCCCGTTCGACACGTGGACCTCGACGGAAACTCGATGGCCGTCGACCCCGACGAGGACGGCCGATGGAATGGCGGCGATCATGGCGTATCCGATCGATGCGGTTCGGTCCTGCCGGCATCCCAGGGCTCAGCGCGGATCCGAATTTGGACATCTGGAGAGCTGCTCTGAACTCGTGCACGCAGCCACTCGAAGCACCTCGGCACCATATTGCACGGGTGTTACAGCCCAGATCCCCAGTGACCGACCCCGTCACCTATCGAGCCGGCCTTACGCCGACGAAAACACCAGCGCCAGGAACAGCCGGCCCATTCTTGGGATTCTGCTTCGCCCCACCCGATTGCGTTGGACGAGGGCCGGCCGTCCCCTGGGAGGCGGCCGGCCCTCCTTCGCCCGTACTCGCTCGTCTGTCTCAGGGCTTCTGCACCGAGATCGGCAGGAGCGGACCACTGGGCGCAAGGTTGGGCTGATAGGTGGCGAAACTACAAGTCGTCGACCCCGATGAGGACGACCACAGAAGGGCTTGCATATGGCGGTACCTCGGTGTTGGGGCCGACAGGTCGACGGGTAGCCTGCTCAGCGCCCCTTGAATTTCGGTTCGCGCTCTTCTGGAGAACGCGGCGAGGGCCTCGAGGGTGTCCTCGGTGCTGAAGTTGACGGCCTGGGAGCGCGACTCTTCCTCGAGGGCTTGATCCATGGAGATGTTCAACGAATTGTTCAACATGGCCTTGGTCATCGAGAGAGCCAACGGTGGCCCCGACGCCAGCTTCCTCGCCCAATCGTCGACGAAGGCGTCCAGCTGATCAGCAGGCACGATCCGATTGACCAAGCCGAATTCGGCGGCCTGGCGGGCATCGATGATGTCGGCGAAGAACGCCAACTCCTTGGCCCGGTGCAGGCCGATGAGCCGTGGGAGCAGCCACGAAGCGCCGAAATCCACCGACAGACCCCGCTTGGCAAAGATCTGCGAGAACCGGGCTGATTCCGAGGCGACGATCAGATCGCAACCCAAGGCCATGCTCATCCCGGCGCCAGCGGCCACGCCGCCGACCTTTGCAATGGTCGGCTTGGGGAAGCGGTGCAGCCGGAGAGCCACATCCCCGAGAGCCCGCATCTGAACCAGATAGGGGTCACCCGGCCGTCCGGCCACGTCCGACGGATCGCCCAAGTCGGCCCCGGAGCAGAAGGCGTCACCGGCGCCCGTCAGCACCATCACCCGGTCATGACGATCCGAGGCGACATCGTCGAACGTGAGGAGAAGCTCACGCCACATGGCACCATTGGCCGCGTTCTTGCGAGCCGGACGATTCATGGTCACCGTCACCACACCGTCGTCGCGCTGCACGATGAGGGTCTCGAGGTCCTTGGGCATGCCGGCAGCCTACGAGACGCCGGTCCGGGACGCCCCGAACGCCTCGGTGGGGATCAGAAGGCATCCTCGATGACCTCGATGCGGCCCGCAGTGATCGACACCACGTCGAATCGGACATCCACCCGAGCGCGCCCCGAGGCCGGCGTGAGCTCGGACAGCCACCGTGCGGCCAGGCGCCTGATCCGACGCTGCTTGGCCTCGAGCACCGATTCGGCGCCCGACCCGAACCGGTCGGTGGTCCGGGTCTTGACCTCGCAGAAGGCGACCGTCTTGCCGAGGCGCACGATCAGGTCGACTTCACCCTCCCGCCGACGCCAATTGCGCTCGAGGATCTCGTAGCCGTGATCCTCGTACCACTGTGCGGCCAGCCGCTCACCGTCGGCTCCGAGGGCCCGACGAGCTCCGCCATCGGCCCCACCCGAACTGGTGGGTCCACCGTCTCGTTGAGGGCGCGGTGACGCCCCCGCGGTCACAGATCCTTCTCGGGGAGGCGTTCGATGTTGACGTCTCTGAACGTCAAGATACGCACTGAGGGAACGAAGCGAGCGGGCCGGTACATGTCCCATACCCACGCGTCGCTGAGCTCGACTTCCACGCAGGCCGGCGACGTGTCGGAGCGCACCGTGACATCGACCGTGTTGGCCAGGTAGAAGCGACGCTCGGTCTCGACCACATAGGCAAAGAGAGGGAGGACCGCTCGGTACTCCTGCACCAGCGCAAGCTCGATCTCCGACTCGTATCGCTCGAGATCCTCTTCGCTCATCGCACCGGGCAACCCACGGCCGAGGGCCCGGCCGGCGTACGAACGGTCCTGTCAGGGGCGCGCAGTCCGCCGCTCCCGGATCTTTGCCGCCTTACCGTGGCGGTCACGCAGGTAGTAAAGCTTGGCTCTCCGCACATCACCCAAGCTAACCACCTCAGTCATGGCGATCACCGGGGAGTGCACGGGGAACGTGCGCTCCACCCCCACGCCAAAGCTCACCTTGCGGACGGTGAAGGTCTCGTGCACCCCGGTACCCTGGCGCTTGACCACTGCGCCCTGGAACACCTGGACCCGTTCACGGGTGCCCTCGACCACCCGCACATGGACCTTGACGGTGTCTCCGGGGCGGAACTCGGGAATGTCGTCACGCAGGCTGTCACGGTCGATGATGTCGGTCGGGTTCATGGGGCGCGTCTTTCCACGTGTTGTTCGAACTCTCCCTCGTCGGCTGCCCGGCCGCCGTCCCTCATCGAGGACGCAGCGCCATCCGGGCCCCCGATTCGAATACCGGGCCGGCCGGCACCACGAGGCTCACCAATGGTAGCCGTGTTCGCGGAGCAGGTGCACCTCGCCGTGGTCGGCAAGGAGTCGGACCTCCTCGTCGGTGAGGCCCCCTCGAGCCGCAATCAGGTCGGGACGGCGCCGCAGGGTCCGCACGATGGCCTGGGCCCGGCGCCACCGGTCGATGCGGGCATGGTCCCCGGACAGGAGCGCCTCGGGAACGGCCCAACCCCGGAAGTCGCCTGGGCGGGTGTACTGGGGGTACTCGAGGAGACCGGCGGTGAAGCTCTCGTCGGACGCTGAATGGTCATTCCCGAGCACGCCGGGCAGCAGTCGCACCACCGCCTCGACAACCACCAGCGCGGCCAGCTCACCGCCGGCCAGGATGAAGTCGCCGACCGACAGCTCCTGGTCCACCAGGTTGTCCGCCACCCTCTGGTCCATTCCCTCGTAGCGGCCGCACAGCAGGGAGAGCCCGTCGGGACCCGCCGCGTACTCCTCGGCCATCCGCTGATCGAAGCGCCGGCCGGACGGGGACAGCAGCACCAACGGCCTAGGGAGGCCCCCGGGCGCCTCTGCCGCCTCCTCCACTGCACCGAACACCGGCTCGGGGCTCATCACCATCCCCGCTCCCCCGCCGAAGGGAGCGTCGTCCACCGACCGGTGCGAATCGCTGGATGCGTCCCGGATGTCATGGGTACGAATGTCGACCAGGCCGGCGACCCGGGCGCGACCCAGTATCGAGGCATCCGCATAGTGGTCGACGACTTCGGGGAACAGCGTGAAGATGTCGATCCGGAATGCAGACACGGGGAGGCCGGCTCAGATCAGATCGAGGAGGCCGTCGGGAACCTCGACGGTGACGCGCACACCGGGCTGGCTCGCTACCACGAAGCGGAGCGGTATCAACGCTCCGCTGTCGAGGACCAGCAAGTCACTGGCCGGATTGGCTTCCACGCCCTCGACCGTGCCGAGGACCCGTCCGCCTGTGTCCTCGACCCTGGCCCCGATGAGTTCATGAACCCACAGGGCTTCGGGATCGTCGATCGCCGGGGCGGAGAGGCGAACCCCTCGTTCCCCTTCGGCGCCATCGATGTCATCAATGCCTTCGAACGTGACGATGAACCGCCCTTGGTGCGGAGACGAGCGGAGCACGAGGAGCTCCCGGCCGTCATCCGTGGTGAGCACCGATCCGACCGCCACCCGTTCCTCACGGTTGGTGCTCAACGTTACGATCACGTCCCCCCGGAGACCGTGCGGCTTCACGATGCGCCCCACTTCGAGCAGCGGGGTGGGGGACGGGACGCCACCGCCGTGGCCGTCGGCTCTGGTGCCGCCAGGGCCACCCACCGAATCGGCGATTCAGTCGTCGACGATGTCGACGCTGGTCTGGACACCGTCGCGGGCGCCAGCAGCGGCCACCACCGTGCGAATGGCCTGGGCCACCCGCCCACGACGGCCGATCACCCGGCCCATGTCGTCGGGGGCGACGTGGATGCGGAAGCGAACCGAGCCCCCGCGCTCTTCCGTGTTGATGACCACAGAACCAGGATCCGAGGTGATCGAGTTGACCAGATAGGTCACTACTGCCAACGGGGTCCCACCCGAAACCCGATTGCCGGCGTCATCGTCCTCGCTGCCATCGACGTCATCGATGGTGTTCACGTCGTCAGGGGAGTCGACAGCAAGATCGTCGGTCACTTGGCCGCCTTGGCCGTGGCGAACTCCTCGAGCGCGCCCGACTGCTTGAGCAGCTTCTCGACCCGCTCGGTGGGCGTGGCGCCCTGGGAGAGCCATTTGACGGCTTTGGCGTTGTCGATCTCCACGACCGCGTCGGGCTCCGCCAACGACTTGCCACGGGGGGCGTAGGTGCCCACGATCTCGATGAACCTGCCATTGCGGGGCGAACGGCTGTCCGCTGCCACCAGCCGATAAGTCGGCTGCTTCTTCTTCCCGATCCGCACAAGGCGGAGCTTTACGGCCACGGTGCACTCCTCTGCATTCTCTTGTCAGCGCCTGACAGTCTCCCACCATTGCCGGGGTGGACGGAAAATCGGGCGGGGAACGTCGGTCGAGCCAACCGGGATCGCTCCGGGTGCGACTCATTTTCCATGAGACGACCCGATCAGCGGGCCTTGGGCGTCACTCTGCCACCGCCCTTCCCCTTCTTGCCGCCCTTCCCCTTGGATTTCGACGCCCGCTGGGACGCCCCGGCCGAGCCCGCCCCTGATGATGCCATGGGAGCCGCCCCGAGCCCGCCGCCGTCGGCCATACCGGGAAAGGCGGACAGGTCGCCACCGGATCCGCTCAGCTCGGCCAGCTCGGCCATCGCCTGCGGGGACATCTTGGGTCCTCGGCCCAGCATTCCCCCGAGCCCTCCCATGGCCCCGGACATGCCGCCCTTCCCCATGGTCTTCATCATCTTTTGCATCTCTTTGAACTGTTTGAGGAGTGCGTTGACATCGGCCGTGGCCGTCCCGCTCCCGTTGGCGATGCGGACCCGGCGGCCACCGTCGATGAGGGACGGCTCGGCCCGTTCTGCCGGAGTCATCGATTGGATGATCGCCTCCACCTGCGCGATCTGACCGTCGTCGATGGCCGACGACGCCTTCTTCAGATCCTTTGGCACTCCCGGCAGGAGGGAGAGCATCCCCGACAGCGATCCCATCTTCTTGACCTGCTCGAGCTGTTCGAGGAAGTCCTCCAGCGTGAACCGTCCCTCCACCATGGCCGCGGCGCCCTTGGTGGCAACGTCCTTGTCCATGGTGCGCTCGGCCTGCTCGATGAGGCTGAGGACGTCCCCCATCCCGAGGATCCGGTCGGCCATCCGATCCGGGTGGAACTGGTCGAAGTCGTCGAGCTTCTCGCCGGTCGAGGCGAAGGCAATGGGCTTGCCCACCACCTGCTTCACCGACAGCGCCGCCCCACCACGGGCGTCACCGTCGAGTTTGGTCACGATGACGCCGTCGAGCGAGAGGGTCTGATGGAACGCGGCCGCCGTCGACACCGCGTCCTGCCCGGTCATGGCATCGATGACCAGGAACGTGTAGTGGGGGTCGACGGCGTCGGCGATGTGCCGGATCTCGCTCATCAGGTCGTCATCGATGGACAACCGGCCGGCGGTATCCACAATGAGGACGTCACGGCCCAGTCGTCTGGCTTCTTCGAGGCCCGCCTGAGCGACCGACACCGGGTCGGTGAGCTCGCTGAAGACGGTGATCCCCGCCTGTTGTCCGAGCACGCGGAGCTGTTCGACGGCCGCCGGCCGCTGGAGGTCGGCGCCGACCAGGAGCGGATTCCGTCCCTGCTGCTTGAACCAGCGGGCCAGCTTGGCCGAGGTGGTGGTCTTGCCCGAGCCCTGGAGACCTGCCAGAAGGATGACGGTGGGAGGGCGGCCGGCGTAGGAAATCTTGAACGTCTCGCCACCGAGGATCCCGACCAGCTCCTCGTTGACGATCTTGATGACCTGTTGGCCCGGGCTCAGGCTCTGGACCAGGTCCAAGCCGACGCAGCGGGCACGGACGGCCTCGGTGAACCCCCGCACCACCCCGATCTCGACGTCGGCATCGAGCAGGGCGGTTCGGATCTCCCGGAGGACCTCGTCGACGTCGGCATCGCTCAGGCGCCCGCGGCTGCGGAGCCGGGAGAGGATCCCCTCGAACTTGTCGGTCAGGCTCTCGAACATGGGTTCTTCAGGCTATAGGACGCCGCTCGGCCCCGTGCTCCGGGGTGGGCCGCGCCGACACGTGGACCGCGCCGACACGTGGGTAGCGGGAGTCCCGGATCAGAACAGCGGGAGTCCCGGATCAGAACAGCGCGTCGACGAAGGCGACCGGATCGAAGTCGATCAAGTCGCCAACCCCCTCGCCCAGACCGACCAGTTTCACTGGAAGCCCGAGATCGCGCTGGATGGCCACCACGATCCCCCCCTTGGCCGTGCCGTCCAGCTTGGTCAACACCACACCCGACACATCGACCGCATCGAGGAACACCTTCGCCTGGGCCAAGCCGTTCTGGCCGGTGGTGGCGTCGAGGACCAACAACACCTCCACCACCCGACCCGGTGACCGGTCGGCAACCCGACGGATCTTCTTCAGCTCCTCGATGAGGTTGACCTTGTTGTGGAGGCGGCCGGCCGTATCGGCCAGGACCACCCCGTGCCCGTGCGACGCGGCTCGCTGCACGGCGTCGAAGACCACCGAGCTCGGGTCACCCCCCTCGGTGCCCCGGACGATGTCGGCGTCGGCGCGCGATGCCCACAAGGCCAATTGTTCGCCGGCCGCCGCCCGAAACGTGTCCCCCGCAGCCAACAACACCCTGGTCCCGGATCCGGTCAGCCGACTGGCGACCTTGCCGACCGTGGTGGTCTTGCCCACCCCGTTGACGCCGACGAAGAGCCAGACGTCCACCGAATCGGCACCTTGGTCATCGGGGGACTGTGCACTGGACCCGGGCGACCCGGGCACCGCCAGAGCTCTGTTGGCGGTGGAGAGCACGGCCACCAGTGCCTGCTTGAGCGCTTCCACCAGGGCGTCCGGGCCGGCGATGTCGCCGTTCTTGACCCGGGTCCTCAGATCCTCGAGCAGCGCGTCGGTGGCCCCCACCCCGACGTCGGCTCGGATCAGGGCCTCTTCGAGTTCGTCCCAGGTGGAGGCATCGATCTTCGAGGTGGACCGAATGGCGCCGAGATAGCCCGACAACAGGCCCCGGGCCTTTCCCAGTCGGCTCCGGTAGGTGGCCGGCTCAGGCTGAGGTTCGGGCTCGGGCCCGACTTCCGCTTCGGGCTCGACCTCCGCCTCGGGCCCGACCTCCAGCGGCACCGTCGTGCCTGGTGCCCCGGTTCGGCGAACCGAGGGGGCGTCGGCTTCGGGTGCCGCCTGACCAGCGGCCTCGGCGCTGCGTTGGAGCTCGATGTCGGTCGGAGCGTCGCTGGCCTCCTCACCGGCCGGCACGTGGGGCTTGGTCCCGCGGCCTCGGAACCGCAGTCCGACGGCCACACCGCCGGCCACCACCAGCACCGGCACGGCGATGGCCACCCCGACCAGCACGTCCGACCCGGAGGCCAACACGGCTGCCTCGATCACTGCTCGCTGCCCCCGACGGTCCTCGCCTCGACATCGGCGGCGACCCGGGCACCCTCCACTCCATCGACCCGGTCGCCCTCCACACCATAAGGATCGACGGGGACGGAGGGAACTTCCCTCGGAAGGCCACCCGTTCCCCCTCCTCCGAGCTCGCCGACGCCACCTATGTCGTCGGCGCCAGCCAGGGCCCCAGCGCCGCCCATGTCGCCGGCGCCCTCGAACTCCCCGAGGCCGTCGACCGTCGGGCGGGGGACCCTCTGGCTCACCACCTTCGAGGACCCGCCCGGGGCCATGGTGACGCCATAGAGCGCATCGGCAGCCTCCATCGTCCGCTTCTGGTGGCTCACGATGATCAGCTGCGCCTCCCCCCGGAACTCGTGGACCAGCCCCAGAAACCGCTGGAGGTTGACGTCATCGAGGGCTGCTTCGACCTCGTCCATCAGGTAGAAGGGCGACGGACGGCTCCGGAACACGGCGAACAGGTAAGCCAGGGCCACCAGGGAGCGCTCACCCCCGGACAGCAGTGACAGGCGCCGGACGTTGCGGCCGGCCGGCCGGACCTCCACCTCGACGCCGGTATCTAAGAGGTTCTCCGGGTCGGTCAGGGACAGTCGACCAGTGCCTCCTGGGAACAGCGTGGTCACCAGCGAGGAGAAGTGCTCGTTGACGTCGGCGAATGCGGCGTCGAACACGTGCATGATCTCTTCATCCAGCGTCCGGATGACCTGATGGAGGTCGCGTCGGGCGGCGCGCACATCTTCCACCTGGGCCTCGAGGAAGCGGTGGCGCTCACCGAGCTCCGACAGCTCCTCCAGGGCCAACGGGTTCACCGGCCCCAGCGCGGCGATCTCGGCCTCGAGCTGCACGATGCGCGCCGACGGGTCCGAACCCTCGGGGAGCTCCGGCGCCGGTGCGGCCAGCGCCTCGTCCGGACCGCACCCGGCATCCCGTCGCAAGGCCTCGATGACCGACTCTCGACGGATGGTGGCCTCGACCAGGTCCAGTTCGACCTTCTGGAGTCGTCCGCGGGCCGCCGCCAGCTCGTGCTCGTTGGCCGAGCGCTGCCGTCGCAGCTCCTCCAACCGAGCGCCCCCGGCCCGGACCGCTTCGAGCTGGCGGCGGTGGCGATCGCGCAGCTCGGCCAGGGCCGCGTCCAGCCGGGACTGGGCTGCGCCCACCACCTTCAAGAGCCGCTCCACGGCAGTGGCATCGGCCTCGAGGCGTTTCCGTCGCTCGGCCGCCTGTCGGCGCTCATCAGCATGCCCGGTCAACCTGCGCTCGACCTCTTGTAGCCGCTCGGTGAGGACGCGACGGCGCTCGACCAGCCCCGCTGATCTGACCTCCCACTCGCCTCGGAGCGCGCCGACCTCGGCGGTCCGCTCATCGATGCGCCGGCGCTCCTGGCGCGCCGTGGCCACCTGACCGGCCACCTCGATCCGGTCCGCCTCCAGCCGGGGCAGCTCTTCACCGAGCTGCACCGACCGGGCCACGTCGCGGGCGATCCGGTCCTCGAGCTCGGCGCAGGCGCGTCGGATCTCCTCGACCTCGGCGGTCAGCGCCACCCGGTCGTCCGCCACTCGCTGCCGGGCAGCCCGCGCTGTCTGGTGGGCCACCTCGTTTCGGTCGTCGGACCGGACCGCCTCCGACGCTGCCGTCCGGGTGGCTTCCACCGAGGCGCGAGCGGCGGCCCGCTCGTCGGCCGTCTGGGACGCCACGGTTGCGGCCATCTCCGCCCGGGAGCGAGCCTCCTCGACGACGGCGGCGGTGACCGCCCCGCCTCCGGCCCGTACCCGCCATCCGGTGGACGAGAAGCGGTCGCCGTCGCGGGTGACCACGACCATGTCGGGACGGCGCCAGGGCCAGATCGATGGCGTCCGACCACCCCCCGAGGGCACACACCGTCCCGGCCAGCAAGGTGTCGAGGACCGTCTCCAGGCCGGAGAAGTCGCGGCTGCCCGAACGGGGCCGGACGTGCCGACGAATCGTCTCGGTCCCACCCGGTGCCTGGTCAGCGTCGCCGTCATCATCGTGGGCGCCTGCACGCCCGCCGCCGGACAGGCCGGTGAGGGCAAGAACCGCCCCGGTGGCACCGCCCTGGCGCAGTCGCGACAGGGCAGCTTTGGCCGGCTCGCGGCCCGACACGACCACGGCGGCCACGGCGGCGCCGGCGGCCGCCTCAAACGCCTGCTCCCACCCAGCGTCCACCTCGACCAGGTCGAGCAGGGTGCCGACCACGCCGTCGACGCCGGACAGCAGCTCGGCGCCGGCCGCTCCCCGAGCCTCGTCGAGTGCCCGCTCCAGGGCGTCCGCACGCGCCACCGAGCGGTGGAGCTCCTGTTCGGCGTTCCGCAGGCTCTCCTCCGCCGACTCCAGCCGGCGGATCGCCTCGCTGTGCGCCGCCTCGGTGTCAGCCACCATCGTCTGCAACCGGTGACGGGCCTGTTCCGTCTCGGCCATACGCTCGGCCAGTTCGTGGTCCTCGCCCTCCACGATCAGGGCCCGGCGCTCGGTCGACGCCAACCGCACGGTGAGTTGGTCCAACGAGCGACGATCCCGCTCGAGCGCATGCTCGAGCGAACCCAGCTGCCCTCGGGCTACGGTCACCGCCTCGTCGGCCAGGCGGAGTGCGGTTCCGTCCCCCCACGCCTCGAGATGGGCCTCGAGCTGGGCAACCACCTCGACCTCGGCGGCGACCACCGTCTCGTTCTCGGGGGCCAGGGCTGCCACCTCGGTCTCGGTCGCCCGCAGCTCCTCGGCCAGACGGGCACCCTCCGCCTCCAGGGTCGAGACCACGTCGGCGTCGGCAGCCGCGTCCAGGGCCTGGGACAGCGAGCGCTGCCGCTCGCGCAGCACGCCGGTCAGGCCCCGGGCCCGCTCCACCATGCCCCCCGCCCTGGCCAGGGCGGAGGCCAGATCCGACTCTCGTTGCGCCGACATCTCGTCAGCGGTCCGCTCGGTGTCGGCGTCGAGCTGGCCGAGCAATTGGCGCAGTCGCTCCTCGATGACCCGTTGCTCGGTCTGCACCCTCGATCCCTCGGCGTGCCGCGCCTCGAGCGCGGTCAGCTCCGATCCGGCCACATAGAGCCGCACGGAGCGAAGCTCGTCGGCCAGCCCGGCGTGCGAGCGGGCTGCCGCGGCCTGGCGCTCGAGGGGCCGGATCTGACGCTTGACCTCCCGGACCAGGTCGAAGAGGCGCTCCAGGTTCTCCTCGGTGGAGGCCAGACGCCGCTCGGACCGCTCCCGCCGGCGCCGGTACTTGAGGACGCCGGCCGCTTCCTCGATGACGGCACGACGGTCCTCGGGACGGGCTTCCAAAATGGCATCGAGGTGGCCCTGGCTGATGATGACGTGCTGTTGACGGCCCACGCCCGTATCCGAGAGCAGCTCTTGGATGTCGAGCAGCCGGCAGGGAGCGCCGTTGATGGCGTACTCGCTGTCACCCGATCGGAAGAGGGTGCGGGTGATGGTGATCTCGGCCAGGTCGCTGGCCAGTTTTCCGGCGCTGTTGTCGATGGTGAGGGCGACCTCGGCCCTCCCGAGGGCCGGCCGGCTGGCCGTGCCCATGAAGATGACGTCCTCCATCTTGGCCGACCGCACGGTGCGGGGACCCTGTGCCCCGAGCACCCAGGCCACCGCATCCACCACGTTGGACTTCCCGCTGCCGTTGGGACCGACCACCACGGTGATCCCGGGCTCGAATTCGAGCACCGAGGGATCGGCAAAGGACTTGAAACCTTTGAGCGAGAGTGATTTCAAGAACACCGGCGGCTCACCCTATCGGTAGCTGCCGGCGCACGGTGGGAGTGGCAGGTCACACCTGGCAATGGTCACAAAAGTAGGTCGACCGGCCCCCCGACTTGACCCGGATGATGGTGGCCCGGCAGCGGCGGCAGGCCTGGCCCTCACGGTCGTAGGCCTGATGTTGGTCCTGGTAGTCCCCGACCTCGCCGAACAGGTCGCGGTACTGCTCGTCGGCCAGGGAGGAGCCCCGGCGTTTGACCGCCTCGGCCAGGGTCTCCACCATGGCCCGGTAGAGACGACGGACCTCCTGGGAGGACAGGGAGTTGGACATGCGGTCGTAGCGGAGACCGGCGGCGAAGAGGATCTCGTCGGCGTACATGTTCCCGATACCGGCCACGAACTCCTGGTCCATGAGCAGTGCCTTCAAGCCGCTCTTCCGCGAGGAGAGCAGGACCCAGAACTTCTCCCAGCTCATGACGTCCTCGAGCGGATCGAAGCCCAGGTGGGAGAGCTCGGGCAGTACCGGCCCGCCATCGACGGGAGCGGCCGATACGAAGAGCTCCCCGAAGGTGCGTGGGTCGACGAAGCGGAGTTGGCCACCCTGGGTGAAGGTGAGCACGGCGTGGGTGTGGGGCGTTTTCGCCTCCTTGGCGCTTTTGGCCCGCTGCAGTTGACCACTCATTCCGAGATGCACCACCAGCGTCTGTCCATCCTCCAGGCCGATGAGCAGGTACTTTCCCGCCCGGTCGATCGACTTGATGGTGTGGCCCTCCAAGCGGGCACGGAAGTGCTTGGCGCTCGGATGGCGGCGGACGGTGCGACCGTTGCGCACCTCGACCGACTTGATCTTGCGGCCCACCACCTCGGTCTGCAGGTCGCGTCGGATGGTCTCCACTTCGGGAAGCTCAGGCATCCCCCCCGCCTCTCTCGTCCTCCAACGATTCGCAGGCAGCCTGGGCGGCAACCTGCTCGGCGTCTTTCTTCGACCGCCCCTCCCCCGTTCCGAGGCGCTGACCAGCAACGTACACCGTGGCCAGGTACCGACGGGCGTGATCAGGGCCGAACCCCTCTAAATCGTAGTGGGGGACGCCACGGCCCAGTCGCACCGACAGCTCCTGCAGGCGACTCTTGTGATCAGACTCCCCCGGCTCCCCCACGGCCACGGCAATTCGGTCCTTGAGCAGGGAGAGTACCAGCCGCTCCGCCTCCACCAGCCCGCCGTCGAGGTAGACCGCCCCGATCACTGCCTCGGTGGCGTCGGCCAGGATCGATTCCTTGGCCCGACCCCCGGAGAGGTCCTCTCCCCTCCCGAGCCGGAGGTCGTCGGCCACGCCCAGGTCCGAGCCCACCTCGCCCAGGACACGGGTGTTGACCACCGACGCCCGGACCTTGGACATCTGTCCATCGGTCAGCTCCGGATAGGTGCGATAGGTGTAATCGGCCACCACCAGGCCCAACACGGCATCGCCCAGGAACTCCAGGCGCTCGTTGGACGCCTGCCCACCCTGCTCGGCGCACCACGATCGATGCGACATCGCCTCGTCCAGCAGGGTGGGATCCCCGAACCGGTAGCCGATCCGTTCGGCCAGACGAGGCTCGCCGCCAGTGGGCCCCAGCTCGGATGACGGCGCCATGGAGCGCCTCAGGCCCCTCCGAGCTTGGCGTATACGTAGTCGACCGCGTCTCGCACCGTTCGAAGCTCCTCGAGGTCCTCGTCGTCGATGCGGAACCCGACCGAGCGCTCGCCGAGCTCCTCTTCGAGGCCCTCCACCAGCTCGATCAGGGCCAGGGAGTCGGCGTCGAGGTCCTCGGCGAACGACGACGACTCGGTCACCGCCGAGGGCTCGATCTCCAGAATGTCGGCGAGCAGGTCGCGAATCAGTTCGAGTACCTGCTGGCGCTCGAGCGGACCCTTCTCGATGTGGGTCTCTGCGGGCACGGCGTCTCCTGTGTGGGTTGTGGTCTTCTCTGCGAGTCCTACGCCCGATACCCCCAGGTCAGCGGTACCGTCGGCCGACAGGCCATGTCCCCCCGGCCGGGACCCGTCACTTGGCAGCGATGTTACCGGACGAAGCCAATCACGGAGCGCAAATTCGGTGGCCAGCCCGGTGAAATGGCGGCCAGGCTGCGGTCGAGCCACCGCCGCTAGCCTGACGCCGCATGCGCGTCCTCATCACCGGCGCGGCCCGCGCCATCGGGGCGGCCACCGCCGCCGAACTCTCGGCCGCCGGTCACCAGGTCATTGCCACCGCTCGGGACACCACCCTGCTCGCCGGGCTCGACGTAGCCGCCCGCCTCCGGCTGGACGTCACCGACGAGGAATCGATCCGCAGCACGCTGGAACGGGCCGGTGACCTCGATGCCATCGTGAACAACGCCGCGGTCTCGGGGAAGGGCCCCTTGGAGAGCTACCCGATCGAGCGTCTGCGGGCCATGTTCGAGACCAACACCATCGGGCCCCTCCGACTGCTCCAAGGGGTGTTGCCACATTGGAGGAGCCGCGGAAGCGGCGTGGTGGTCAACGTCAGCTCGGTGCAGGGTCGGGTGGCCACCCCCCTCGAGGGTCCGTACTCGGCGTCCAAGTCGGCGCTCGAGTCACTGTCCGAGACCCTGCACTACGAGCTCGGGCACTTCGGGATCCGGGTCGTCATCATCGAGCCGGGCTATATCGCCCCGGGGATGAAGGCGGCCGACGACGTGGCCGGCGACGACGCCTACCGCCAGCTGTGGGAGGAGTGGGACGGGACCGACGACACCCTGACCGGTGGGCCGGGGCCGACCCGGGCCCCACATCGTGGCCACGGCCATCCGCGCCGCCATCGAGGACCCCTCCACCCCCCTGCGCGTCCCGGTGGGCGAAGACGCCGTCACCGTGCTCGGGGCGCGGGACGCGCTCGATGACGCAGCCTTCGAAGCGGCCATGCGCAAGACGCTGGGGATGACCTGGTGACCGCAGGGGACTCACGGCGGCTCATCCCGGCGCATTGATGAGGCTCCGGGCGGCCATGGCGAAGTAGTCGAGGAGCTCCCTCTCGTCAGCCTCGTCGAGACCGGCATCGTGGACGGCCTCGGTCATGTGGCGCATCCAGGCGTCGGCCTGTGGGCTTCCGATGGTGAACGGGGCATGGCGCATCCTCAGGCGCGGATGCCCACGCTGGTCGCTGTAGTGCCGGGGACCTCCCCAGTACTGCATGAGGAACAGGGCAAGATGGGCCTTGGAGTCAGTCAGGTCATCGGGGTAGAGCGGCCTCAGCAGGGGATCGGTGACGACGCCGGCGTAGAAGCGGTCGATGAGGGCGGTGAAGAACGGCTCGCCGCCCCAGCGCTCGAAGGCGCTCTCCCCGAGTTCGGGCATCTCCGGCACCGCACCCGACTGTAGGGCGACCTCGGTTAGCCTCGGATCAACCGGCAGCGGAGCAGGTGGCCACCCAGGCAACGGCCGCTCAACGACAGCAGCCGTAGAACCAGTAACCCACCGAAGTCGACGTGTCACCAGGAGGTCCCCGTGTTCGAATGGTCCGAAGAGCAACTGATGGTGCGGGATGCCGTCCGCCGGTTCATCGATGCCGAGGTTGTTCCCAACATCGATGCGCTGGAGTTCGGCGACATGCCCCCGTACGAGATCATCCGCAAGCTGTACGCCACCTTCGGCATGGACCAGCTGGCTCGCGACCGGTTCAAGGCCCAGCTCGAGCGCAAGGCGGCGGGTACGGCCGGCGAATCGGGTACGGCCGGCGAATCGGCCACCGGGCGGTCCGAGCAGCGGGGCGACGGTGGGTCGGCGGCGATGACGCTCATCCCGATCATCGAGCTCTGCCACTACTGCCCGGGCATCGTCACCGCCATGGGCGTGAGCGTGGGGCTGGCCGCCGGCACCATCATGAAGCAGGGGACACCTGCCCAGATGGAACGGTGGGGCCTGGATCTGATGACCGGCGACAAGGTGGGAGCGTGGGCCATCACCGAGCCCGACTCCGGCTCCGACGCCCTGGGCGGGATGAAGTCCACCGCCCGACGCGACGGTGACGAGTACGTCCTCAACGGGAGCAAGACCTTCATCACCAACGGGCCGTATGCCGACACCATCGTCTACTACGCCAAACTCGACGACCGATCCGACGTCCCGATCCGGGACCGGCAGGTCCTGACCTTCGTCCTGGAGAAGGGTTGCCCCGGCCTCGTCCAGTCCAAGCCGTTCCGCAAGATGGGGCTCCACTCCTCCCCCACCGGCGAGCTGTTCCTCGACGACGTCCGGGTGGGCAAGGACCAACTGCTCGGGGAGACCGAGGACGAGCGCGCCGGGAGCGGCCGGGACTCGGCCAAGGGCAATTTCGTGACCGAACGGGCCGGCCTGGCCGCCATGTCCCTGGGCGTGATCGAGGAATGCCTCCGGCTGTCGGTGGACTACGCCAAGAACCGGATGCTGTGGGGACAGCCCATCGGCGACCGGCAGCTCATCCAGCTCAAGCTGGCCAAAATGGAGGTCGCCCGGCTCAATGTCCAGAACCTGGTCTTCCGGCATATCGAGCTGTCGGCTGCCGGCAAGAGCCTCACGTTGGCCGAGGCGTCGGCCATGAAGCTCTACTCGGCCCAGGCCGCCTCCGAGGTGGCCATGGAAGCCGTGCAGCTCTTCGGGGGCAACGGGTACATTTCCGAGTTCCGGGTGGAGCAGCTGGCCCGTGATGCCAAGGTCTTCCAAATCTATGCCGGCACCGACGAGATCCAGGTGACCCACATCGCCAAGGACCTGCTCAGCCGCTGAGCCCGGCGGGCCCGCGCCGCAGTCCGGTGAGCGGGCACCGACCGTTCGCTCTCATGGTCCCGGTAAGGTTCGGGCGTGGTCGGAAGTACCTCCGTTCCCGACGCCCCTCCCGTGGAACTTGCCCTCCCTCGTACCTTCGAGGCCCGATACGGCGCCGGCGTCGACCGTGGTCTCTGCCTGGGCGGGGGTGGCCTGTTCTTCGTGGCCTGGCAGACGGCCTACCTCCGTGCGTTGGCCGCGCACGGGCTCCGCTTCGACAACGCCGACCGAGTGGTCGGCACGTCAGCCGGTTCGTTGGTGGCCTCGGTGCTGGTGGCGGGCAAGCTGAACCGATTCCACTCCGAGATCTCCTTCCTGGCCAAGGCGCCGGCGATCGTCTCCACCCTGGCCCCGGCCTCGCAACTCCGCCCGAGCCAGCAACGCGCCCTCGACCTCTTCCTGAAGGCGACGGACAGCGAGGTGCCGACCCTGCAGGAGATCGGTCACGCCGCGCTGGCTGCAGTGACCCCCAAGGCCGAAACAACCCGACGGAACATCTCGCTGGTCGTAGGCGGGGGACGCTGGATGTCGGACGCTCTGCACATCACCTGTGTCGATGCCTATACCGGGGAGCGTTGCGTGGTGACCAAAAAGGCGGCAACCACGATGAGCCGGGCCACCGCCGCCAGCAGCGCCGTCCCGGGCGTCTTCGCACCGCAAGCGATCGCCGATCGCCGATGCATGGACGGAGGAGTCAGTGGTACGGGCACCCACCTGGACCTGTTGGCCGGCGCCACCAGGGTGCTCATCTTGGCGCTGAATGACGGCAGCGACATGACCGAGGGGATGATGACCTCACACCCTGAGGCGGCCCTCCAAGAGCTCGAGGACCTGAAGCGCTCGGGTGCCTCGGTGGTGGTGCGCACCCCCGCCGAGGTCGACCTCATGGAGCTGATGTCCCCCTCGTCCGTGCCCCGTGCGCTGGCCATGGGGGCCCGGCAGGCCTCCGACGACATCGGGCTGCTCTCGACCTTCTGGACCTGAGACGACTCAGTCGATGGGCGTCACCGAGGCGGCCACCTCGTCGACCAGCCCGCCCACGGCCAGATCGTGGGCCACGGTGATGGCGTTGACGATGGCCACCGACGAGGACGAGCCATGGCTGATCACGCACACACCGTTCACGCCGAGCAGCATGGCGCCGCCGGTGTTCTCGGGGTCCAGCGCGGCGGCCAGCGGGAGCAGGTGGGTGTAGAGCGCGTCAGCAGTCTCCTTGACGTCCGGGCGCCCCAGTATCTCGGTGAGCGCACCGATGAGGAATCGCATCGACCCCTCCAGTGTCTTGAGCGCCACGTTGCCGGTGAACCCGTCGGTGACGATGACGTCGGTCTTCCCCTCGAAGAAGTCCCGACCTTCGACGTTGCCAACGAAGTCGAACCCCGATCCCCCCAAACCCTCCGCCAGCAGGCCGTGGGCTTCCTTCTCCAGTGGAGATCCCTTCGATTTCTCCTCCCCGATGGAGAGCAGGGCAACTCGCGGCTTCTCGATTCCGTAGCGCCGCTGGGCGAAGGCTGCCCCCATCTGGGCGAACTGCACCAACATCGCCGGCGAACACTCGGCGTTGGCCCCCGAATCGAGGAGCACCGTCGGCCACGGTCCGCCCGGAAAGGGTATGGGGGTGGCGATGGCCGGCCGGATCACACCCGGGAGTCGTCCCATCCGCAGTAGGGCCGATGCCATGGCGGCGCCGGTGTTGCCCGCCGACACCATGCCCATGGCCTTCCCGTCCCTGACCGCCTCGGCGGCACGCACCAGCGAGGAATCCTTCTTTCGGCGGACCGCGTTGCCGGGGTCATCATCCATCCCGATGACCTCACTGGCCGGGAACAAGGGGAGGCCCCCGACATCGCCCATCTCGCCGGGCCGGCCCACCAGGGCAACGTTGATATCCGTGGTCTCGACCACCTCACGGGCACCGGCGACGATCTCGCCCGGAGCCCGGTCACCGCCCATCGCATCCACCGCGACCGGAAGTGCGGCAAACGCCTCGCCCACCGGCCGCGGGCCGCCCCTCGCCACTACTCGACTTCGATCGCCTGCCGGCCTTTGTACCAACCGCAATTCGGGCAGACAGCATGAGGAGTCTTGGCCGCCGTGCACTGGGGGCACACCGAGCGCGCCGGCGCCTTCAGCACCCAGTTGGATGCCCGGCGACTTCGGCTTTTCGACTTGGACGTCTTCTTCTTCGGTACGGCCATAGGGATGGCATCCTAGGCCAAACTGCCACCCTCCGGATCGCGCAGGACGTCGAGTGCCGACCAACGGGGATCGCCCTCCGGAGGGCAGTCGCACCTGGTGACGTTCCAATTCTCCCCGCATCGAGGGCAGAGCCCGAGGCAGTCCGCCGAGCACAACGGGGCCAGGGGAAGGTCCAGCATCACCGCGTCACGGGCCAGTGGCTCGAGGTCCAGCTCGTCGCCGGCGAGCGGATAGGCGTCCTCGTCCTGGCCGGCCGTGCCGACCGGGGCGTAGTGCTCGCGGACGGCCGCGGTCACCGTGCCCTCGACGGGGCCCCCGCAGCGGCGGCACTCCCCCTGCCAGGGGGCACTCACCGTGCCGGTGGCCATGATCCCTCCCGGGTACGACGACAGGGTCAGGTCTGCGGTCACATCGGCTCCGTCCGGCACCAGGACGCCCACCGCCCCCAACCCGTCGATCACCCCATGGCGGATCACGTGGCGAGTGGCACCGGCCTGCTTGCGAAGCGCGGCCACCTGCACCACGAACGGCCGGGCGCTCCGCTCACGACGCCCGGATCCGGACGGCCGAGGGTCGGATGCGGACACGTCGGTGGGGAGCGGGTCGGTCCTCACCGGGTCTGGCTCAGTCGAGGTCCTGGTCGAAGAAGCCCTCGGGGTCGTCGACACCCTGGCTCGAGCCGTCCGAGGCGGTGGTGGCCAGCGAGGTGTCGCCACCCTCGCCGATCTCCACCTTGGGCAGCGGAGTCACCTGGAGCTTCTCCCGGCCCGCCTGCACGGTCTTCATGGTGCGGTCGAGGACGATCTCGAAACTGGCCAACTTCTGGTCGGCATAGTCCTCTGCCTCGTGCCGCAACCGACGCGCCTCCTCGTTGGCGTCATCGAGGATCCGCTGCGCCACGTGGTTGGCCTGCCGAACAATTTCGGTTCGCTGGACCATCCGCTCGGCCTGGACCCGCACCTCCTCCAGGAGGGCGTCCGCCTCGCGGCCCTTCTCGGCCAGGAACTCGTCCCGCTCCCGGAGGAGCCACCGGGCCTGGCGCAGCTCGTCTGGCATGCCGTCGAGCGCGGCCTGCAGCAGCTCGACCAGCTCCTCGCGCGACACCAGAACCGACGCCGACAGTGGCATGGCCTTGGCCGTCTGCACGACGTCGAGGGCACTGCGGATCAGCGCCTCGGCATCATGCTCCTCACTGGCGGCCCGTTGCTGGTCGAGATCCTCGAACAGATCACTCATCGGCGAACTTCTCCTTGAGGCGCAGGGCAACCGCCTCGGGCACGAATGCGGTCACGTCCCCACCGAAGCGGGCCACCTCCCGAAGGAGCTTGGACGCCACGAAGGAGTGGGTCGAGCTGGTGGGGATGAACAGGGTCTCCACCCCGGAGAGCTGTCTGTTCATCTGGGCCATCTGCATCTCGTTCTCGAAATCGGACACGGCACGGAGCCCCTTGACGATCACGCTGGCCCCGACGTCCTGGGCCACGTTGACCACCAGCGTGGCCAGGGACACGATGCGCACGTTGGCCAAGTGGACAAGGGACTCCTCGAGCATCGCTTGACGCTCGTGGAGGTCGAAGAGGGCACCGTCCTTCTGCGGGTTTCGCAGCGTGGCCACCACCACCTCGTCGAACAGTCGCGACGCACGCTCGATCACCTCAAGGTGCCCATTGTGGACCGGGTCGAACGACCCAGGTATGAGCGCAATCCTCACGAGACACCTTCCTTGGTGACCAATTCCGGACGAGCCACCGTCACGATGGTACTCCCATACCGCTTGGTTTTGATGACCCCCCAGCCTGATGGTGCGGTGATCTCCGTGCCGGATTCCAACACGGCCAGGTCGGCGGGCAAGCGTGCGACCAGCGCTTCCCACCCCGTGTAGTCGTAGGGGGGATCGCACAGGATCAGGTCATATCGCGCCGCGGTGGTTGCTACCCACGAGTTCACGTCGGCCCGGATCACGGTGGCATCCCCATCAGATTCGGCGTGGGCAAGGCCCACCGAGGCCAGATTCCCCCGCACGGCGGCGAGCGCCTCCGGACTGTGGTCGACGAACGTGACCGAGGAGGCACCGCGCGACAGGGCCTCGATCCCCATGGCCCCGGAACCGGCGAACAGGTCGGCCACCTGCAGTCCGTCCACCCCCCCGAGGCTGAACAGGATGTCGAACACCGCCTCGCGCACCCGGTCGGAGGTAGGTCGCACCTGCGTGCCGGCCGGCGCCATCAGGCGCCGGCCGCGGAGCTCGCCACCGATCACACGCACCCGACCACAGTACCGGGATGCACCGAATTCCAACTGCGGGTGCCATTCCGACGGCGGGTGTCCAACGGGCGGGCGCCGGCCGCGGCTGGCTGATCAGCTCTTGAACAGGAACTCGGCTTCCTCCTCGTCGATGAAGACCCGCAGCTCGTCGACCAACAGCCCGTGGCCGGCGAGATCAGGGTCCTGGGCGACCAGCTCCTCGGCCATGCTGCGAGCATCGGCCACCAGGGGCTGGTCCGACAACAGCTTGGCCAACTTGAGGTCGCTGCTGCCCTTCTGGCGCGCCCCGAGGATGGTGCCCTCCCCCCGCAGCTCGAGGTCGACCTCGGCGAGCTCGAATCCGTCGGTGGTCCGCTCCATGGCCGAAAGCCGGGTGTCGGCCTCGGTGGTGTCGTTCTCCGAGAGCAGGTAGCACCACGACGGGTCGCTCCCCCGCCCCACCCGACCTCGTAATTGGTGGAGCTGGGCGATCCCGAAACGATCGGCGTCCTCGATGACCATCACCGTGGCCTCGGGGACGTCGACACCGACCTCGATCACCGTGGTGGCCACCAACACGTCGAGCCGACCGGCCCGGAACTCGGACATCACCCGCTCCTTCTCCGTCGAGGGCAGCTGCCCGTGGAGGATCCCCACTCGCAGTCCCTCCAGCTCCGACGAGGACAGTCGTTCCGCCTCGGCCACCACCGACGTGGCCTCCACCCGCTCCGATCCCTCCACCAGCGGGCACACCACGAAGGCGCGGTGGCCGAGCGCGACCTCGTCGCGCACCCTCCCCCACGCTTCGGCGACCTGCTCCGGCGCCCGAAGCCATGCCGTCGTCACCGGCAGGCGACCCGGGGGCAACTCGTCGATGATGGTCATGTCCAGGTCACCGAAGACCACCATGGCCGCGGTGCGGGGAATGGGCGTGGCCGTCATCACCAGCAGGTCGGGATCACGACCCGTGCCGTCATCACCGCGCCCCTTGGCCCGCAGCGCGGCCCGTTGCTCGACACCGAAGCGGTGCTGCTCGTCGATGACCACCACCCCGAGGGACCGGAAGGCGACCTGGTCGGTGAGGAGGGCGTGGGTGCCGATGAGGATGTCGACCGTCCCGGCGAGGAGTCCGGAGCGGAGGTCGGCCCGCTCCGCGGACCCGGTCTTGTTGGTGAGCAGGGCGACCCGGAGCGGCCGATGTCCCTCGAGTGTCGACGGGTCGGGGACGGTCAGTCCGTCGAGCAGCGAACGGACCGCGGTGGCGTGCTGCTCGGCCAGCACCTCGGTGGGCGCCATCAGTGCACCCTGGTGACCGCCGTCCACCGCCACCAGGAGGGCGTCTGCCGCCACCACCGTCTTTCCGGAGCCGACGTCGCCCTGGAGGAGGCGGTGCATGGGCAGGGGCCCGGCCAGGTCCTTGCGGATGGCGGCGATGGCGCGCTGCTGGGCGGCGGTGGCAGCGAAGGGCAGCTGTTCGAGGAACCGATCGGCGAGCGTGCCACCACCGTCTCCACCGGACGTCACATGCCGGATGCCGCGGGCGTCACGCTGCAGCCGCTCCTGGCGCAGGACGAGGGCAAGCTGGAGCCGGAACAGTTCGTCGAAGGCGAGGCGGCGGCGCGCCGGCTCCCGCTCGTCCATGGTGGCCGGCCGGTGGATCCGGTTGAAGGCAGCGGTCCGGTCGATCAGGTCGAACCGGCCGCGCCACTGGTCAGACAGCGGGTCGGCGAACCGGCCCGCCCGGTCCAACGCCTCACCGGCGTAGCGGCCGATCCGGGTCGAGGTCAGCGTGGCCTTGTCGGTCAGGGGGTAGACCGGGAACACCCGCCCCGAGTACCCGGCCGACTCGCCCTCACGTTCTCCGTCGGCGGTGCGGAGCACTCCTTCATCGGCGGTGCGGAGCACTCCTTCATCGGCGGTGCGGAGCACCTCGGCGGTGGGGCTGTTCAACTGGAGCACGCCGCGGTACGAGCCGACCGTTCCGTACAGGAGGGCCAGCGTTCCCACCGCCAGCTGCTTGGCCCGCCAGGCCTGGTTGAAGAACACCACGTCGAGGTGACCGCTGTCGTCGGCGATCTTCACCACCACCCGCGAAGGCGAGCGTCGGCGACCTCGGCCGTACCCGGACGGTGGCCGACTGACCGCGGTCACCGTCCCCAGGACGGATGCCTTGTCCCCGACCCCCAACTCGGCGATGGGCACCAGACGGGTTCCATCGATGTATCGGCGGGGATAGTGGGTGATCAGGTCGAGCACCGTCGAGATCTCCAGCTCCGCCAACTCGCGCTCGGCGGCGGCCCCCACCCCCTTGAGCACCGATACCGGCAGCTCGCTCAACTGCCGCAGCTTGCGCCCGTCCTCTTCGGACGGATCGCCGGTGCTCCGGGGTGGGCCGCTCACTCGATGGAGAACAGATACGGGTACAGGGGCTGTCCGCCGTGGTGAACCTCGATCTCGACATCGGGTCGGTGGTCCTTGATCCACTCGGTGATCCGCCGGGTGTCGGCTGCCCCTGAACCCTCACCTTCGATGATGGTCACCAGATCATGGCTGTCGGCCATGAGCACCTCGAGCAGCGAGCAGGCCGTCTCGGAGAGCGAGCCGCTGACCACCTCGATCCCCTCGCGGGACAGGCCGAGCCAGTCACCAGCGGTGATCGGTCCCACCCGGCTGTCCGAGTCACGGACGGCGCGGGTCACCTCGCCGGGCACCACCCGGAGGGCGGAGGCCGCCATCGTCTCGGCGTTGGTCTCGACCCCTGCCTCGGGGTCATAGGCCAACAAGGCGGCGAACCCCTCGGCGATGGTGTCGGTGGGAACCACCCGGACCGACTTGGCGGTCAGATCGTCGACCCGCTCGGCGACCGGTCGGATGTTGCCGTTGTTGGGAAGGATGATCACCTGGTGCGACCCGAGCGCGTCCACCGCCTCCACCAGCTCGGCGGTCGACGGGTTCATGGACTGGCCTCCCGAGAGGATCCCCTGCACGCCGAGGGATCGGAAGATCCGTCCGATGCCGTCCCCCGTCGACACGGCCACCACTCCGGTGGTCCGGGCGGGACCGGGCGGCATCTCGGGGGGTCCGTTCCCCATGGCGCCCGCACCCTCTCGCACCCACCGCTCCTCTTCGACCTGCTCCAACAGATCGGTGACCCGGACGGACCGTGGTCGACCGGCGTCGAGCGACGCCTCGATGGCCGCACCGATGTCGTTGGTGTGGATGTGGCAGTTCCACATGCCGTTGCCTCCCACCACCACGATCGAATCGCCCAGGCCGGCCCAGACCTCCTTGAACGAGGGGATGGTGTCGTCGGGCGCCTCGAGTAGGTACATCACCTCGTAGCGCAGACCGGCGAGCTCCGCGTCGGCATCTGCGTCGGCGTTCGGCGGCGAGGCAGTGCCGGGGGACTCCGGGTTGACCGGGCCGAATACGGTCTCCGGCGCGGGCGGTGGGATGGGCATCGGTCGTCCGTCGAGCACGGACAGGAGGGCATCGAACAGCAGCAGGTACCCGGTCCCTCCGGCGTCGACCACGCCGGCCTGCTCCAACACGGGGAGGAGGGATGGGGTGCGGGCCAGCGCCTCGGCCGCCCCCTCTCTGGACGCCTCAGCCACATCCACCAGCGATTTCCCGGCGTCGGCGGCCGCGGTGGCCTCGGTGGCCGCACCCCGGGCGACGGTCAGGATGGTGCCCTCGACCGGTCGCATCACCGCCTCGCGCGCCAGCTGGTCGGCGATGGTCAGGGCCTCGGACAGCTGGCGGGCCCCGGGGGGGCTGGGGGGCCGGGCCAGGCCGTCGGAGATACCCCGAAGGAGCTGGGACAAGATGACCCCGGAGTTGCCCCGGGCACCCATCAGCGACCCGTGGGCGATGGCGTGGCAGACCGCCGGAAGGTCCGGCGACTCGAGCCCGGCGATCTCGTCGACCACCGACTCGATGGTGAGGGCCATGTTGGTGCCGGTGTCTCCATCGGGCACCGGGTAGACGTTGAGGCGGTTGATAAGCTCCCGATGGGACCGCAGGCCGTCGCCATAGAGGGTGATCACCCGGCACAGCTCCTCTGCTCCGAGCGTGTCGAGGACCACCATGGCCAGGATGCTAACCTTTGCGCCTTACCTGAGGATCGTGGAAGGAAACCCAGAGCGTCATGGCAGCGGTGTGCGAAGTGTGTGGCAAGAAGCCGTCGTTCGGCATGAACATCAGTCACTCCCACCGGAGGACCAAGCGGCGCTGGGATCCGAACATCCAACGGGTTCGGGCTCTGGTGGGCGGGTCGCCCCGCCGGATCAACGCCTGCACGTCGTGCATCCGCTCGGGCAAGGTGGTCAAGCCGCCGGTCCGCACCATCCCGGCTGAATCCCCGCTCCCCAGCTGAGCGCCAGCTCCCTACCTGCTCGGGCTCCGCTTGGGGAGCCGCACCTCGAAGGTGGCCCCCGGTCCGGGAACGGCCCTGACCGTCCCATGATGGGCAGCCACGATGGCGGCCACGATGGCGAGCCCGAGGCCCGAACCTCCTGACGCACGCGACCGCGAGGGGTCGGACCGGAAGAACGGCTGAAAGATCTTCGTGGCGTCGGTCGGGTCGATGCCCGGTCCGTCGTCGTGGACGGTGATGAGAGCGCAGTCGCCCTCGCCGGCAAGCCGTATCCCGATGGCGCCACGCCGTTGGGGGTGTGCGCCACAGCATTGACCAGGAGATTGTCGACAACCTGACGGATCCGGTGCTCATCCCCGTCGATCACCATGGCATCGACGGCGTCGACGTCGACTCGTCGATCGGGGGCGCTGGCCCCGATCCCGGCCACCGACCGCCGGACCAGGTCGGCGAGATCGACCGGCTCGATCCGCAGCGGCCGTTGGCGATCGAGTTGGGCCAGCAGGAACAGGTCGTCGACCAGCGTGCCCATCCGGGCCGCCTCGTCCTGGATGTAATGGAGCGAGGCGGCCAGCTCCTCCGGCCGATCACGCGTCCCGAGGTCGAAGAGCTCGGCGTGCCCCCGGATGGCGGTCAACGGTGTGCGCAGCTCGTGCGAGGCATCGGCCAGAAAGCGCCGGAGTCGGTCCTCGGACGCGGCCCGGTCGGCAAAGGCTACCTCGATCTCGTCGACCATCGTGTTGAACGCCTTGCCCAACTGGCCGACCTCGGTCCCGTCGGCCACCTGGGACACCCGTTGGGACAGGTCCCCCTGGGCGATGGCGCCGGCGGTCTGGGTGATCTCCTGGAGCGGACGGAGGTCCCGTCGCACCATGATCCAGGACAACATCCCCAGGCCGATCAGCACCAGCCCCGAGACGATCAGCTCGATGAGCAGCAGGTGGCGGAGGGTGCTGTCCACGTCGGTGAGTGGAACCGCCACCACGATCACGCCGCTGCGGTCGGCGAGGGGCTTGGCCAGGGCACGATAGGAAACGGCGCCGGAACCGGAGGCGGTGAAATAGAGGTCGGATCCGACGGGCAGACCGGAGCCGGGGAGCTCGGCCCGTATCTGCGGGGCCACCGGGGCCTTCCCCCCGTAACTGAAGAACAGGTGCGCTTCGACCTTGCCCGAGGCGCTCCGCAGGAGCCCATACGTCCCTGGCGGCACCAGCACGTCGCGTGCCGCAGTGCGCGACTGCGCGAAGAAGCCACCGCCGTTTCGGAACGCTCCGGCCGGCAGCGACCGACCCGATTCCCCGCGACGCGGGGTACCCGTGGGTCGATGGCGGGGCGGCCGGCACCTGGGGTCCCAGCCCCGACGTGGACACGAGCGCTCGGCCCACCGGGAAGGCGGCTACATCGAGCTGTTGGCCGACACGCGTGGTCAAGAACGAGCGAAGCGAGTTGTAGGTGACCACGTCGCAGATGAGCACGCCGGCGGCCACGAACCCGACCACCAGCAGCGACAGGCGGAGGCGGAGGCTCATTCCCTCTGCTCCGCGCCCCCGTGTTCCGCGGCATCCGGCGGCGACCCCGGAAGCGGCTCTGGAACCGCGGTGCCGTGCATGCAGTACCCAACGCCCCGCACCGTCCGGATCAGCGGTGGCCCCCAGGCGTCCAGCTTCCTGCGCAGGTAGCTGACGTAGACCTCGACCATGTTGACCTTGCCATCGAAGCTGTAGTCCCACACCCGGTCACGGATCTGCGTCTTGGAGACGACTTGGCCGGCGTTGATCATCAGGTAGTGCAACAGTCGGAATTCGGTGGGCGTGAGGTCGACCGGCTCGGTCGCTCGCCATACCTGGTGGCTCTCCTCGTCGAGCTCCACGTCACCGACCCGGAGGCGTGGGCCGGCCTCCTCGTGCCCGCCGGTCCGGCGCAGGATGGCGTTGATCCGCAGGAGCATCTCCTCGACGCTGAAGGGCTTGGTCATGTAGTCGTCGCCGCCCAGTGCCAGGCCCCGCAGTCGGTCGTCGAGATCCCCGCGTGCGGTCAGGAAGAGAACCGGGACCTCCGAGGACCGCCGCTCCTGTCCCATCCGTTCGAGCACCTCGAACCCGTCGAGGTCGGGAAGCATCACGTCGAGGACGACCAGGTGGGGACGGAACGCCTGGACCGCTCGTAGGGCTTCGGACCCCGAGTGGGCCACCTCGACGGTGGCCCCCTGCAGGTTGAGCGCCATGGAAACCAGGTCGGTGATGCTCCTCTCGTCGTCGACCACCAGAATCCGGCGGTCAGCGGTGGCCATCCCACCATGGTGGTCCGGATTCCTGTGAGTTTGCTGTGAGTTGTGCTGGGGATGAGGTGGTCGAACAAGCCGGGGCGGCCACGGGTTCGCCGGGCACCGGCCGGCTCAGAACCGGTGCCGCCACCCCACCGGCGGCAGGGGCGTACCGCCGCGCTCGAACACCCCCGCCCGGTCGGTGCAGCGCCCGACCGTCACCGGCTCCCGCAAGCCGGCCGAGCGGTAGGCCGCCACCAGGCCTTCGGGGTCCGGGGTGGCCACCAGCAGCTCGTACTCCTCACCGCCGCCCAACGCCTCCTCCTCGGTGGCCCCGCCAGCCACGGGGACCGATTCCAGGGCGACGCCCACGCCGGATGCCCGGCCGAGAAGCCTGACCTCGGCGACCAGGCCGTCGGAGACGTCGATTGCCGCGGTGGCGCCGGACAGGCGTGCCACCTCCCCCTCGCGGAGGCGGGCCCGGGGCCGCCGATAGGCCCGGACCAGGGCGGCGAGCGCCGGAGCCGATGTGTCCGCACCGCTCCGGAGCAGACGGAGCCCGGCGGCCGAGCCCCCGAGCGCCCCGGTCACCACCAGGTGGTCGCCGGGACGGGCCCCCGATCGGAGCAGTGGACCGGCCGAGGGCTGGTGGCGAAGGGAGCCGAACACTGCCGTCGAGATCACCAGGACCGGTGCTTGGGCCAGATCCCCGCCGACCACCACGCACTCGGCCTCCGCCGACGCCGTGGCCAGGCCTTCGCCCAGCCGGTCGACGTCGGTACCAGGGGGAGCAGCGATCGATACCAGGGCATGGAGTGGCCACGCCCCCATGGCTGCGAGGTCGGACACGGCGACCATCAGCGCCTTGAAGCCCACGTCCTCGAGACCGCACACGTCGAGGTCGACATGGACCCCTTCGACAACCAGGTCAGTAGCCCAAATCCCCTGATGGTGCTGGCCGAGGGCGATTACGGCGGCGTCGTCCCCGATCCAGGTGTCACCCGGGGGTGGCGCCGTCTCGCCGGGTCGTGAACTCCGAGCCGCAGCCTCGAACAGCACTCGCAGCCGTTCGATGACCGCGAACTCGTCGGTACGGCCTTCGAGGTCGACCTGCTGTTCCTCGGAATTGGGACTCTCCACGTACCTTGCCTACCATTGTGGCCCCAGGTGCCCCGCTACGAGCCCCACTACAATCGGTGGAAAACCCGTGGACAGGTCACCAGAACTGACCCAACCGCCAGTCGGACCGACCAGAATCCCAAGGAGGAGTAGCGAGCCCATGCCCCCCACCGAGAACAAGAAGCTGATCGCATGGGTGGACGAGATCGCTGCGCTGACCGAGCCCGACTCCGTCGAATGGTGCGACGGGTCAGCCGAGGAATACGACCGCCTGTGTCAGCTGCTGGTGAGCAACGGGACGTTCACCACGTTGTCCGATGCCAAGCGACCGAACAGCTACTGGGCCCACTCGGACCCGGGTGACGTGGCCAGGGTGGAGGACCGCACGTATATCTGCTCCACCGTCGAGTCCGATGCCGGACCGACCAACAACTGGCGGGACCCGGCTGAGATGCGGACCATCCTGACCGGCTTGTTCAAGGGTTCGATGCGGGGACGCACCATGTACGTCGTCCCCTTCTCCATGGGACCGCTGGGGTCGTCCATCGCTCACATCGGCGTGGAGATCACCGACTCAGCCTATGTGGCGGTCTCCATGCGGATCATGACTCGCATGGGGCGGGGCGCACTCGAGGTGCTCGGGACCGAGGGCGAGTTCGTCCCGTGCCTCCATTCGGTCGGTGCCCCGTTGGCCGAAGGCGAGGCTGACTCGCCGTGGCCGTGTGATGCCGACAACAAGTACATCGTGCACTTCCCCGAGACGCGTGAGATCTGGTCCTACGGCTCCGGCTACGGCGGCAATGCCCTCTTGGGCAAGAAGTGCTTCGCCCTTCGGATCGCCTCGGTGATGGCCCGCGACGACAACTGGTTGGCCGAGCACATGCTCATCCTCAAGCTCACCTCGCCCGCCGGCCAGACCAGGTACGTGACCGGCGCGTTCCCATCGGCGTGCGGGAAGACCAACCTGGCCATGCTCATCCCCACCCTGCCCGACTGGAAGGTCGAGACGGTAGGGGACGACATCTGCTGGATGAAGTTCGGTCCTGACGGCCGCCTCTACGCGATCAACCCCGAGGCCGGCTTCTTCGGCGTCGCCCCCGGCACCAACAGTCACACCAACCCCAACGCCATGCTCACCCTCGACGGCAACGCCATCTTCACCAACACCGCGCTGACCGATGACGGCGACGTGTGGTGGGAGGGGATGACCAAGGACCCGCCGGCCCACCTGACCTCGTGGAGGGGCGAGGACTGGACCCCCGAGTCGGGAACGCCGGCAGCCCACCCCAATGCCCGCTTCACCGTCCCGGCCGCCCAGGACCCGGCCATCGCCAGCGAGTGGGAGGACCCGGCCGGTGTCCCCATCGACGCCATCCTCTTCGGCGGACGACGTGCTTCGGTGGTGCCGCTCGTCTTCCAGTCCCGAGACTGGAAGCACGGCGTGTTCCTCGGTTCGATCATGGCGTCCGAGACGACCGCCGCTGCCGCCGGAGCAGTGGGCAACCTGCGCCGTGACCCCTTCGCCATGCTTCCCTTCTGCGGCTACAACATGGCCGACTACTTCGCCCACTGGCTGGACATCGGTGCCTCGGCCGATCCCGACAAGTTGCCCAAGATCTTCTACGTCAACTGGTTCCGCAAGGATGGCAACGGCCGCTGGCTCTGGCCCGGGTACGGCGAGAACTCCCGTGTCCTCGAGTGGGTATTCGAGCGGGTGAGCGGGACCGGTGAAGCCACGGAGACGCCGATCGGCTACATCCCGGCTCCCGGGGCCATCGACACCGACGGGCTCGACGTCTCCCCCGCCGACATGGACAAACTGCTTTCGGTGAGCGCCGAGGAGTGGCGCGCCGAGGTGCCCAGCATCCGTGAGCACTTCGCAACGTTCGGGGACAAGCTGCCCGAGCAACTCGTTGCCGAACTCGACACCCTCGAGCAGCAACTGGGCTGATCGAGCACGTCAGCCGAGCCACCGGGACATCACTGCCGCGGGGTGCTGATGCGCCTCCCCAAGGCTCGACGAGAGCTCATGTAGGAGACCGCACCCAACGCCGCCACCAGCGCCATGACCAGGCAGCCGGCGTCCACCGGGAGCGAGAGCACCACCGGGACGAACGATCCGAGGACCCACATGAGCTGGAACCGGGTCTCGAAGCGGGCGAAGGCCTTTCCCTGATCGGATTCACGGACATGGCGCTGGACCAGGGCGTCGAACGACGGCTTGGCCATTGCACTCGCCAGGCCGACCGCCAATGCCACCACGGCCACGAACCAGCGAGCCGGATAGATCGCCCCCAGGGCGGCGACGGGGGCCACCACCCAGAGGGAGCCGACCAGCATCTGCTGCTCGGTCAGCACCCGGCGGACCCTGCCCACCAGCAGCACCCCGATCAGCGCGCCGGCGGTCAGCCCTCCGAGGACGAAGCCGAACCACCAGGTGGCCGCCCCCTCACGTCGCAACCCGAAGGCGACCAGAAAGGTCAAGAACCCGACCAGCGCCTTGAGGAGCGACATCGGCATCAGAGCCAACAGCACCTCGGTGTCGGCGATCGGGCGGAGGGCGGCCAGGTCCTCGTCGTCACCGGCCCAGTTCTCGTCGAAATCGGGCGCGTACTCGACCCTCGGCGCGACAGGCGCTGCGCCCGGTACGGCGGTTACTGGTGCCGACGGGACCGGACCGCGGGATGACCGGTCACCCCGGGCGCGCCCGAGGCGGCCGGGAACCGGCAACCGGGCCCCGGCAGCCGTGGCCGCCGCGAACACGGCCATGTCCACCCAGATCACACCGGAGGCATTGGCCAGCTTGAGGATGACCACGGCCGGCACGGCGAAGGCGAAGCCGGACAGTGAGGCCAACAGGCCCAGGCGGGCATTGAGCGTGGCCAGGTCTGCCTCGACCTTGGTGGTGCCGGAGGCCGGGTCACCGATGCGAACGGTGGGCGTGCCGTACGGTGGGGTGGCACGGGGGCCCAGGCCCCCGGGGACGGGTCCCGGCTGGTCGGTCCCCGCCTCGACCTCGGTGCCAGGACCGTCGCTGACCGCGGACTCGTCGAGCATCCCCATGGCCGCCATTTCCGGGACCAGCGCGCCTTTGGTCACCAGGTAGACCTTGGAGAGGACCAGCATGGCGAAGGCCTCGGGAAACAACAGCAGCGAGTGGATGTCCCGAGCCAGGAAGGGGCACAGCACGGCCCGCCCCAGGGCCGACGCCACCACCATCGCCCGGCGGGCTCCCCGGCTCCGGTCGATCACCGGCCCGAGTGCTGGTGCCACCACCGCGAAGGGGCCCATGGTCAACAGCAGGTACAAGAGCACCTTGTCCTTGGCCTCGGTCGGGGAGATGGAGAAGAACAACGACCCGGCCAGGGAGACCGCGAACATGGTGTCCCCCGCGGTCATCAGCACGTGGGTCAGTGCCAAGCGGCCGAAGGGCCGACGCTGGTCGAACAGGTCGGCGATCGCCGACCGGGCCAAGCGCCGGAACTGGTCTCCACGCTCCCGAACGCCCACAACGGCATGGTAGGCGGCGTCGGTGCCGGCGATAACATTCTCAGCGCCCGCCCATTCCGCCGACCCGGGAGAGTCGAATGCCGGTCAACGCCTACGTGCTCATCCAGACCGAGGTGGGAAGGGCGGCCACGGTGGCGCGTGCGGTGGCCTCACTGGAGGGAGTGCTGGCTGCCGAGGGGGTGACCGGGCCCTACGACGTCATCGTTCGGGCCGAGGCGGGAACGGTCGACGAGTTGGGGCGGATGGTGGTGGGTCGCATCCAGCTGATCGACGGGATCACCCGCACGGTCACCTGTCCCGTCGTCAATCTCTGAGCCCGCCGCCCGGCCGCCGGCTACCCCGCCGAACGCCGGCTAACAGATGGCACGAGCGCTGCGGAGGTCGCTGATCTCCTCCCTCGACAGGCCCCACTCGGCCAGAGCCTCGTCGCCATGCTGACCGGGCTGCGGTGGAGGCGTTCGGATCGAGCCCGGAGTGCGGGTGAAGCGAGGCGACGGTGAGGGCTGCACCACACCGGCTACCTCGGTGAAGGTCCCTCGGAATCGGTTGTGGGGGTTCTCGGTCGCTTCGGTCATCGACAGCACCGGTGCCGCGCAGGCGTCGCTGCCCTCGAAGATCGCTTCCCACTCGGCCCGGGTCTTCGAGGCGAACACCGTGGCGAACCGCTCCTTCATCCGTGGCCAGGCGTCACGATCCATCTGATCAGGGAGCTCTTCCCCCTCCAGCCCCATCAGTCGGATCAACTCGGCGTAGAACTGGGACTCGATGGCGCCGACCGCCATGTACCCACCATCTGCGGTCTCGTACACCTCGTAGAAGTGGGCACCGGTGTCCAACAGGTTGGTGCCGCGGGGTCCGGGCCACATGCCGGCGGCGCGCAGGGTGTAGGTCATGGTCATCAGCGAGGCGGCCCCGTCCACCATGGCGGCATCGACGACCTGACCCGACCCGGTCTGGCGGGCGCTGATCACCGCGGCCAGCATGCCGAACGCCAGCAGCATCCCGCCTCCCCCGAAGTCGCCGACCAGATTGAGCGGGGGCAGGGGACGCTGGCCGGCCCTTCCGATGGGATCCAGCGCTCCGGCCAGGGCGATGTAGTCGATGTCATGGCCGGCGGCCTGGGCCATGGGGCCTTCCTGCCCCCAGCCGGTCATGCGGCCATAGACAAGCTTTTCGTTCCGGGCCAGGCACGCGTCGGGCCCCAGACCGAGGCGCTCGGCCACCCCGGGGCGGAATCCCTCCATCAGTCCGTCGGCGTGCTCGACCAAACGGAGGACGAGTTCGACACCCTCGGGATGCTTCAGGTCGACGGCCACCGATCGCCGGCCCCGGTTCATCAGGTCGACATGGGCTTCTTGGTTGGGGGGATACACCGCACGATTGCTCCGGTCGATGCGAATGATGTCGGCGCCGGCATCAGCCAGCATCATCCCGGCGAAGGGAGCGGGTCCCAGTCCGGCCAACTCGATGAGCCGGATTCCTTCGAGCGGGCCGCTCACCACGCACCGGTCCGGACATGGCCAGGAGTGAACCGCGGTGACGAGGCTACGGGGAACGAGATGATCATCGCCGGATGCTGGCCCTTTTGCCGCGCGCCGGTCAAATGCGCCGGTCCTCCGACGCAGCCCACGCCCATCACCGGTGACCCTCGGGTCCGAGCCGGTCCGGACGGCGGTATCGTGCCCATCGATCCCGGCCGCCACGCCCCGGCCGTCCCCACCCGACAAACTCGGCGATGCCCCACCCGACAAACCTCTGCGATCCTCCGCCCGACAAGGAGCCCACGGTGCCACAGGTCCGACGAGCCACGGGCCCCGGTCGAGTCAACCTGATCGGTGACCACACCGACTACAACCTGGGCCTCGCCCTCCCCATGGCCATCGGACTCGGCGTCACCGTCGAGTTCTCCCCGACCGACCGCCCGGACCTGACGGTGTCCTCGGCCGCCTTCGACGCCGCCGTCGAGCTGCCGCCCGATCTCTCGGCCGACCCGGAAGCCCTGGCCGCCTTCGAGCCGGCATGGGCCCGCCTGGCCGGGGCGGTGGCAGCCCTTGCCCGTCCGACCACGGGTGGCACCGTGCACATCACCACAACCCTTCCGATCGGCTCGGGGCTGGCGTCGAGCGCGGCCACCGCAGTGGCGCTGGCCGAGGTCTTCGGCGTCACCGGCTCTCCCGAGGTGGTTGCCCGACTCTGCCAAGAGGCAGAGCACCGCATCGGCGTCCGGGTCGGGCTGATGGATCCCCTGGTGTGCGCGGGAGGCCGGCGCGGCAGCGCGTTGTTGATCGACTTCTCCACGCTCGCCACCGAGCACGTCCGGATACCCCCGGACGTGGAGATCGTGGTGGTCGACTCGGGCCAGCGGCGGACGCTGCGCACCTCCGAGTACGCGGCCCGGGTGCTGGAGTGCGAGGCGGCGGCGGCGGTCATCGGGCCGCTCGGATCGGCCAACGGGGACGACATCGTCGGGTTGCGGGACGCCGTCTTGCGCAGGCGGGCCCGGCACGTGGTCTCCGAATGCCGCCGCGTGCGCCAGTGTGCGGTCGCCTTCCGCGGCGATGATCCGTCGGTGGCGGGCGCGGCCATGTCCGAGAGCCACCGCAGCCTGGCCCAGGATTTCGACGTCTCCACCCCGGCACTCGACTCGCTGGTGGACGAGCTGACTGCCCGACCGGGGGTGTTCGGGGCCCGGATGACCGGGGCCGGGTTCGGTGGGTGCGTCGTGGCCCTGTGCCGGCCGGGTGCGATCGATCCCCACCGGCTGTCGACGCCGGCATGGCGCGTGGAGGCCTGTGACGGCACCGCCTCGTTGCGGGATGGGTGAACAGCGGTCCGCCTACCGCCGCGCTCAGACCGGATCGATACCCGGCGACGGGTGCGGGAGCCGGCGACTGATCACCCGCTGCACGATGACCGGCTTGCGGACGTCGTAGATCCAACGGACGGGGACGCCGTCGTCCCCGGTCTCCAGCTCGATCCGACCAGTGCCGACCATGCGACGGAACAGCGACTGGTCCACGTTCACCTCGACGATGTCAGCCAACATCGTCTCCGACTGCCGGCGGGCGATCACGCCCCATCGCTCGATGACCCGCTGTGAGGTCAGGATCAGCCCGCTGGTCCGCCAGCGGACGACCCGGACGGCCAACCAGGCGCACGGAACGGCGACCACCAGGCCCTCGACCCAGTGAAGGGTCACCGATGTCTTGGGGATTCCGATGTCGAGGGCCACGCCGATGGCCACCACCAGGATGGAGACCACCAAGGGCCCGGTCAGGAACGTCCAGTGGGGCCTGATCTCCACGACGACCTTCTCGCCGGGGCGGAGCTGCAGCCGGTGCGCGGCCAAGGGGCCTCAGCCCAATTTGCCGGCGATCGAACCTGCCGAATGGAGGACCGATCCGTCGGCACCGGCCGCCGAATAGGCGTGCGTGGGCCGCTGCTGTGCTTCGGCAAGTAGATCAGCGAGCAGGACGGCGAACGGGACGGTCGGCGCCACCCACAGATAGCGCGCCAGCGAGCCGGGCACGGTGTTGATCTCGTTGACCACGAATTCCTGCCCGTCGGAGAGGAAATCGATGCGGGCCACCCCTCGCACTCCGGCGAGCAGGGCGATCCGGGCCGCCGTCTGGCGAAGCGCCTTCTCCAGCTCGGAGGGTATCCGGGCCGGCAGTTCACGATTGGCCCCGGCCATGCCCTCGCCGGCCACGTACTTGTCGCGGTAGTCGAGGATGTGGGCGGAGTCCGATGCCCGGATGGGTCGCTCGACGGCCGAGAACTCCAGGGCCGGCCAACTCCGGACTCCCATCTGCAGGTCGCTCAGGTCGGGGCGGAAGGGCTCGATCACCGCGCCGTGGCGCAGATGCGGGTTGGCACCCAACCGGTCCACCGCGGTGGTGAAGTCCTCGACAACGTCGATCCCGATGGACGAGCCTCCGAACCGGGGCTTGACGATGTAGGGCCCCGCGAATGATGGCGGCTCGGCGTCGGGAGCCAGCAGCACACGGGGAAGCGTGGGCAGGCCCGCACCCGCCACCAGCGACCCGAACGCCAGCTTGTCCATCCCCAGGGCGGCACCGGCGACGGTCGGGCCCGAATAGCGGATATCGGCCAGATCCAGCGCTGCTTGCAGGGTGCCGTCCTCGCCCGGGCCCCCGTGGCAGCACACCAGGGCGGCATCGAATTCGATGGCCCGGGCCCGACCGAGACGTCCGCCGGGATCGGAGAAGCCGCCGCCCGGCGCGGCGACGAACTGGAGCCGGGTGGCCCCTCGGGGGATCCCCTCGAAGAACGATTCGGCCTCGAGGGCGGGATCCACCTCGTACCAGTCACCGGTCTTGGACCAGAACAGCGCACGGATCGTCGTCGACGACCCTGCCGGTCCGCTGAGCAGGCCGCGAGCCGCCTGCAATCCGGTCAGGACGCTGACATCGTGCTCAGGCGAGGGACCTCCGAAGATGACGGCGACGTCGGGCACGGTGGGCGGACTCCTCCGATCGGCGGCTGGGTGGACGGGTGCCTCCGGCGAAGGGTCCGACCGGGGGCTCGACTTTTCAAGGGTAGTGGTCCGGCAGATCGTTCTCGTACAACACCGCGTCCCCGGGAGCGAGGTGGCGCCGGACCCACTCCACCGCCCGGCCACGATCCGCCACCAGCGTCACCGTCACCCCCGACCCCCCGACCGATGCCGCGCCTGCCTCCAGCGCCCGGCGATTGGTGCGGCCCACGATCACCAGATCGGCGGCCACAGCGGCGGCGGCGGCGAACGAGCGGTTCTCCTCGAATTGGCGGGGCCCGAGCTCCACCATCCCCGGGGTCACCACCGCCGAACGGGGGGCACCCAGGGCGGCGAGCACGGCCAGCGCGGCAGCCGCACCGGCCGGGTTGGCGTTGTAGGTGTCGTCCACGATGGTCACCCCCGCCTCCGACACCACCTCCTGCAACCGGTGGTCGACCGGGGGGAGGTGGGCCAGGCGTTCACCGATGGCGGTGGCGTCCACCTTCAGCACCAGGGCGACAGCGATGGCGCAGGCCAGGTTGGTGGGCTGCACGCCAGGCGGAACGGCAAGGTCTGCGACCAGCAGTGACTCTCGGATGAAGACGGACGGCCGGGAGCCCTCGGCGCTGCGCACCACACAGACGTCAGCCGTTCGATCCGACGCCGAGCACCGGACGACCCGCTTGCCGTCCGCCGCCGCCCGGTCGGCGAGCGTGGCCAGCCGAGGGTCATCGACTGCCAGTACCACGTCGTCGGCCCGTTCCAATATCTCGGACTTGGCCTCGACGATGCGGTCCTCCGAGCCGAAGCGTTCGAGGTGCACCGGCCCGATGGCGGTGATCACGGCGATGTCGGGTGGGCACCAGCGGCACAGTTCGGCGATCTCGCCTGGGCCGTAGGTGCCCATCTCGGCCACGAACACCTCGGTCCCCTCGGCCAGGTGCTCGTTGACGGCCCGGGCCAGTCCGGCCCGGTTGTTGAAGCTGGCCGGGGTGGCCACCACCGCTCGGGCCGGTCGAAGCAGATGGGCGATGTGCCCCTTGGTCGACGTCTTCCCGTAGGACCCGGTGATGGCCACCACCGTCGGGCCCACCCGGCGTAGTCGCTCGGTGGCCTGGCGCACGAAGTGCTCCGACAGCCGCCACTCGAGCGGGGAGGTGATGGCGCAGGCCAGGTCGACCGCCACCGGGACGACTACGGCGGCCAACACCGCCAGTGGCGCAGCCAGACCGAGCACCACACCGACGGCCACCACGACCACCTCGATTGCGGACCACACCGCAGCCAGCACCCGCAGACGGCGGGTCCAGGCAAGGGACGAGGTCCTCCCCCGGAGGGAGAGACCGACGGGGCCGACCGCGACTACGGCGGCAACCGCCACCCCGGCGATCGGCCAGCCCACCGATGCACCGGCCGCGACAAGGGCCGCCAACGCCAAGGTGATGTTGACGGGAGCTAGGCGCCACCAGCGGGCGGCGAACCGGGACACCGATCCGGGCAGATAGTGCTCGCGCTGGGCGACGCGCAACCACCGCAGGCCCGAGGGCACGCACGCGGCCACGCAGCAGCCCACGGTGACCCAGGCGACGCCCTGGTGGTAACGGGTGGCGCCGATGGCGCCCAGCGAGTCCGGCCAGTCGCTGATGGTCACGGGGCGCCGGCCATCGGACCCCCGTCCACGGCACGGGGACGGGGGTCCTGGACGCCCGCATGGAGAACCGCCCGCATGAGCTCCCGGGGGGCCTCGGTGGGAACCAGGTGGCCGACACCGGGGAGGACCTCCAACGTTGCCAGCGCCATCATCCGCAGGGCCGACTCCGCCACCTGGAGCGGAACCTCGGTGTCCTGCTCACCCCAGACCAGGTCCACCGGGCAGCGGATGGACGCCATGTCGTCCGTGTAGTCCTCCGCCAGCAGGCGCACGAGCACGTCGCGCATCACACCTTGCGCGGCGCGGTAGTCGGAGGACCCGTACCGGTTCCTCATGGCTTCCATCCGGCGCTCACCGAGCAAGCCCATCCGGTGGAGCCTGCGGACGGAGCGGTAGGCCATCGCCGTCCGGGCGCGGTCCTGGCGTTGGACCAGGGGGACCCCGCACAGCACCAACCGCTCGATCCGGTCGGGAACCAGTCCGCACAGCCGGACGGCAACCCGCCCCCCGAACGAGTGGCCGACCAGCACCACCCGTTCGGCCAGGACGGTCGAGTCGTCGAACAGCGGGAGCAGGTGGTGGGCATACTGATCCGACCCCCAGGCCTCCGGAGGCGCAGGGGTGGCCCCGAACCCGAACAGGTCGGGGGCGATGGCGCTCACCCTCGTGCCGGCTTCGGAACCACCAAAAACGGGAGCGAAGTCCTCGTGGGTCCGCCGCCACCCGTGGAGGGCGAGAACGGTGGGCACCCCCGACCCCCATCCCCCGCCGAACAGGCGACCGCCGGCGAACGACTTCAGCACCGGCACACCCTACCGATAGCCTCGGCTTCCGTGGAACCATCCGACCCGTCGGCGACCGCGCCGCCCCAGGTCGAGAAGGACAAATCGCCTGCCCTGGGCGGTACCGATCCGGACGTGGCGGGCACACGGCCGGGGACGGAGTCGGTGGGCACACCGCCGGGGCCGGAGCCGGGCAGGGATGGTCCATCCCCCGTGGACAGGATCGGTCCTGAGGCCTTCGAACGGGCGATGGGCACGCTCACCGAGTCGCAGCGCCGTGCCGTCGACTCGACGGCCACCGCGCTCTGCGTCATCGCCGGAGCAGGGTCGGGCAAGACACGCGTGCTCACTCTTCGGGCGGCCAGACGCATCCAAGAGGGTTCGGCCGATGCCGATCACACGGCCATCTGCACATTCACCCGCAAAGCGGCCCGCGAACTGCGCCAACGACTCGACCACTACGGGGTGGTGGTGTCCACTCCCTCCGGCGCCGGGGGGGCACCCGGCCCCGGCGTCCGTGCCGGAACGCTCCATCAGCTGGCGCTGACGCTCCTGCGGCGGCACGCTCAGGACACCGGCCAGGCTCCGCCGGCGGTGTCCGAGCACCGCTTCCGGATGGTGAGCGCCATCATCGGGGAACCGGCCGTCGCCTCGGCCATCGACAGCGAAATCGCCTGGGCCAAGGCCAACAGCCTGACCCCGGCCACCTATGGCGAACGGGCCGAGCTGGTCGGCCGCACCTGCGCCGTGCCCCGCGATCAGGTGGCGGCCGGGTTCGAGGCCTACGAAGCGGCGCTCCGCAAGAGGAGGATGCTCGACCTGGACGACGTTCTGATCAGATCCGCCGACCTCATCCACGACGACGTCGGCTTCGCCGAACGCATCCACTGGCGCTACCGCCATCTCTCGGTGGACGAATTTCAAGACATAAACCCGGCCCAGTTCAGATTGATCACGGCACTCACCGGTACGCGGGTTGACCTCTGCGCGGTGGGTGATCCGAATCAGGCCATCTACGGATGGAACGGTGCCGATCATCGCCTCCTCCATCGCCTGCCGGAGCTGGTCCCCGGCATGGAGGTGCTGCGCCTCGGCGAGAACCACCGGTCGACATCCCAGGTGGTGGCGGCCGCCGGTGCCGCCCTCGGACCCTCGGCGACCGCCCCTCCCGCGGCCGCCGGCGGTGAGGGGCCGATGCCGGTGGTGACCGCCTACGACAACGAGGTCGCCGAGGCCGAGGGCGTGGCCGCCCTCCTGGTCGATCGGTCGGCTTCGGGGATCCGGTGGTCAGATCAGGCGGTTCTGGCCCGAACCCACGACCAACTGGCAGTGGTGCGACAGGCCTTGACCCGAGCCGGCATCCCCCATCGCGTCGCCCCTGGGGCCGAGGGTCCCCCCGTCGGGGCGTCCCGACCAGGCCCCTCAGCCGCGGCACGGGCTCAACCCGGGTCGGACCCGATCTCGTCGGACCGGGGCCGCCAGCCGGACGATGCCGTGGACCTGGCCACCTTCCACCGTGCCAAGGGCCTCGAGTGGAGATCGGTGAGCGTGGTGGGGGTCGAGGACGGCTACGTGCCGATCATCTACGCCGAATCGAGTGCCGCACGCGAGGAGGAGCGGCGATTGCTCTATGTGGCGCTGACCCGGGCATCCCGGGAGTTGCACTGCTCGTGGGCCCGGTCGCGGACGATGGGCGCGGGCCGGACGGTGGAGCGCCAGCCGTCACCGTGGCTGGCTGCGGTGGCACGGGTGTCGAGGACCGGCAGGCAACGGGCCGCCCCGAGGGATGTCGCCCAACGGTTCGCGGCCATGCGCGCCGACCTGGGCACTCGATGACGGCGCTCCCTACCGGCGACGGCCAGTTCCCTCCGGCGGAAGGCCGGAGGAAGGTCAGTCCACGCTGGTGTCGATGAGCACCGGGGTGTGATCCGACGGCTTCTGGCCCTTGCGAGCGTTCCTGTCGATCAACCCATAGGTGGTCCGGCCGGCCAGTGCCTCGGTGACCAGGATCAGGTCGATGCGCATCCCCTGGTGCTTGTGGAACGAGCCGGCGCGGTAGTCCCACCAGCTGAACAGACGGTCGTCGTCGTAGAGGCGGCGAAAGACATCGACCAGGCCCCATGCCTCGAGATTGGCGAGCGCGTCGCGCTCGGGCTGGCTCACGTGGGTCATGCCCACGAACTGGGACGGGTCCCACACGTCTCGATCCTCGGGTGCCACGTTGAAGTCCCCGCAGACCGCAACCGGCTGGTCAGGGGAGTTGGACTCGTCGAGGATTGACCGCAGCCGGGCCAGCCATGCCAGTTTGGCCGGGTACTGGTCGCTGTCCAGGCTTCGCCCATTGGGCACGTAGACCGACAGCACGCGCACCCCGCCACAGTCGGCGGCGATCAGTCGGGAGCCCTGCGCATCGTCGGGGCCCATGCCCGACTCGACACCCGAGAGTCCCACCCGGCTGACGATGGCCACGCCGTTCCACCGTCCGTCGCCGTGGTGAGCGGCCTCATACCCGAGCGCGGCGAACGCCCCGTAGGGAAAGGCGGCATCAGCCAGCTTGGTCTCCTGCATGCAGAGGACGTCGGGCTCGGCGTAGCGAATCCATTCCTCCACCCGGGGAAGCCGGGCCGCAAGTGAGTTGACATTCCAGGTGGCGATGCGCACGGATGGCCCGACCGTCAGCTCGGCATCGGGGGGGCAGCATCCACCAGTACGAACAGGAGCTCCGCCTCACAGGCCAACGCACCGTCAACGGTGGCCCGACCGGTTCCCTTGCCGGCCCGAGCCGACATGCGGCCCAACGTGACCTCGAGATCGAGCCGCTCACCGGGGCCGACCTGGCGACGGAACCTGGCCCGCTCGATGCCACCGAACAGCGGCAGCTTGCCGGCGTAGGCAGGGTCGGCCAGCACCGCCACTCCGCCCAACTGGGCCAGTGCCTCCACCATCAGCACTCCAGGAAGGGTCGGCCGTCCGGGGAAGTGGCCGCCGAAGAAGGCCTCCTCACCGGTCAACTGCCAACTTCCCGACGCCGACTGACCGGGCTCGACGGATCGCAACTCGGTGACGAAGAGAAAGGGGCTGCGATGGGGCAGGTAGTCCTCGGCTCGCACGAGTGCCGAGGTTATCGGGCAAATGGGGATCCGATCTCCACCGTTGGGCGACTGCGTGGGGGGTCCATCCGCCGGGCCGGCACACGCCGACTATGACCCGATCCCGGGCAGGGTCAACTCGGCTCTTCGTCGGGCGGCATCCAGGGAAACCAGGGTGAACGGACGGGTCTCGCCCTTGGCCAGCACCTGCCGGGCCTTCTTCGGAGGCGGGACTGCCAATCCCCGGAGCGGGACGTGGCAGAGCATGCCGTCGACATCGACGTGAGCCCCGTGGGAGGTGAACGAGACCACGGTGCCGTCGAAGGTGCTGCCGATCGGGTGGTTGGCCACGAAGGTCAGAAAGGTCATCGGCTCGTTGAGCGTGTCGGGTGCACCCCTCGAACCGACGGAGCCGTTACCGGACGGCCCGTCATCCGTGTGCCCGCCGTCGTCGGCCGAGTGCCCGGCTCGCCGTCGCCCCGTCGATCCACCCCCCGATCCCTTGGCCGGGCCTGCCGTGGTGCTCTTGTCCGACGCACCGGTGGTGGAGGACTTGCTCCCTTTGGTGGTCTTGGCGGCCTTGGTGACTTTCGTCGTCCTGCCCGCCTTGGTGGCCTTGTCCGATTTCTCCGCCTTGGCCGCCTTGGTGGCCTTGTCCGATTTCTCCGCCTTGGCCGCCTTGGCCGGCTTGGCCGTGTCGGCGGCCTTGGCGGCCTTGGCGCTCTTGGTGGTCTTGCCCGCCTTCGCCGACTTGGTGGTGGTCTTGGCCGCCTTGACCACTTTCGCCGCCTTGGTGGTCTTGCCTGCCTTGGTGGTCTTGCCTGCCTTGGTGGTCTTGATCGCCTTGGCCGCCCCCGAGGCGTCCGACGTCTCTGAGGTGTCCACCCTGGACGCCTTGGTCCCCGTCGCCGACTTGGTCCCCCGTGATGCCCTGGCGCCGCCCGAACCCCTACCGGACCCGCTGTGGTCGGAGCGGTCGCCGCTCAGCTCGAGATCGAGGTCGTTCGCCGTGGCTCCTCTCCTCGACTTGCTGGTGACCGACCTGCTCTTCGCCCCCCGCACCGGGGTGCGCGGGGTGAAGATCCATCCCACACCGGGCACCGGTTTCCCCCCGATCAGCCGGCCCGGCTCGAAGAGCCATGGCCGTTCGGCGTGGAACTCCTGGAAGGAATCGTTGGAGAGCACCAGCGCACCCGATTTCTCGGCGATACGCAGGATGAATCCATCACCCCTCCCCACCGCGCCCGCCGGGGGGTGATCATCTCGCCATGCTCGACCGCCTGGTCGAAGGCGGTCACCTCCGAGGGGTCGATCCGGTGGCCGAAGGAGGCGTCCACCACAACCGTCACGTCCGAGGAGGTGAAGCCGCGGTACTCCTCGAGAAAGCTCCGGATTGCCTCGTCCAGCTGGGCCAGGCTCGGAAGGGTCCGGCCCTCGGTGGCGATGTTGGACCCGTCCACGACGATCCGCCGGCGTTCGGGGAGATCTTGTTCCATTTCGTACCACAGTCAACCATCTGACCAGGGGTGCTCCGACCATGCCCACCTGGTGAGGGGCCGCCCGGCGCTCCCCACGTGTCTCCGCCATGGGTCCCGAGGGCAACGAAGACGACGGAATCGACGCCCTAGGATGCGGCCAGTGACCGCCGAGACGAGCCGTACCGCAGAGGCGACCGACCTCCTCCAGCACCTGATCCGCAATCAGTGCGTCAACGACGGCACGGTGGACTCGGGCCATGAGTACCGCAGCGCCGAGCTCCTCGAGGGTTACCTCGAGGGCTCGGGTGTGGACATGGAGACCTTCGAGCCCGAGCCCGGTCGGACGTCCCTGGTGGCGAGGATCCACGGTTCGGATCCCGCGGCCCCTTCGCTCACCTGGTTGGGACATACCGACGTGGTGCCCGCCAACAGCGACGATTGGCAGCACGACCCCTTCGGCGGCGAATTGATCGACGGGGTGGTGTGGGGCCGAGGAGCCATCGACATGCTCAATCTCACCGCCACCATGGCCACCGGCCTGCGCCACTTGGCCGCCAGCGGGTTCCGGCCGGCCGGCGACCTGACCTATATCGCCGTGGCCGACGAGGAGGCGCTCAGCACCTACGGGGCCCGCTGGCTGTGCCAGCACGCGGCCGACGAGGTCCGGGCCGACTACGTCATCACCGAGTCCGGCGGGTTCCCCATGGGAGGCGCCGACGGAACGCCTCGTCTTCCGGTGATCGTGGCCGAAAAGGGCGTCTTCTGGTGTGTCCTGACGGTGACGGGGACGCCGGGCCATGGAAGCCAACCGTTACGGACCGACAATGCGCTGGTGAAGGCGGCCGAGGTGGTCCGCCGGATCGACGAGTACCGCCCGCAGGCCCAGCTGCACGAGGCCTGGACCCGCTTCATCGAGGGGATCGGCTTCCCCCCGGACCTGGCTGAGCCACTCCTCGATCCCGACCGCATCGACAGGTTCCTTGATGAGCTCCCAATCCTCGGCCTGGCCCGACAGGCTCATGCCTGCACCCACACCACGCTGGCCCCGACGGTCATGCGGGCCGGAACGAAGATCAACATGATCCCCGATCGTGTGGAGCTCGAAGTCGACATCCGCTCACTCCCGGGGTGGGACACCGCCGACGTCAGGGCCATGTTGGACGAGCTGTTGGGCGACTTGGCCGACGACGTGGGGATCGCCTTCCGGTCGGAACAGCCGTCAACCACATCCCCGATGGACACACCGCTGTGGGATGCGCTGGAGCGGGTCAGCCAGGTCTTCTACCCCGGAGCCCGCACCGTCCCCTTCCTGACGGCAGGGGCCACCGACGCCCGCTACTACCGGCTCCTCGGCAGTGTGGCCTACGGGTTCGGGCTGCACAGCCGGGCCATCGGCTTCGAGGACTACGGGATGATGTTCCACGGCATCGACGAGCGGGTCGATGTCGAGTCACTCCGCCTGTCCACCGAGATGTGGATCGCCCTGGCCCACGATTTTCTGGTCTGACAGGCCGGACCGGCAGACCGGCTACCCCCGGTTCAGCCGACGGCCCGGCGCAACAGGTCGTCCAGTTCCAGCCGGTGCAACGCAGTGCTGCCCGTGGCCGGGCTGGCCGACTCGGCCCTGCTCACGTGGCGAAGGGTGTGGGTGTCGCGGAGCAGCCGATGGAGCCGACCGTGCACGAAGTTCCACGCCCCCATGTTCTCGGGCTCCTCTTGCAGCCAGACCACTTCCCGAGCCATCGGATAGCGGTCAAGCAGGTCCTCGATGGTCGCCTCGGGCCACGGGTAGAGCTGCTCGACCCTGACCACCACGACGCCGGCGCCGGCCTCACCCAGCTCGTCGCGGCGGCCGAGCGCGTCATAGGCCACCTTGCCGGTGCACAGGACCATCCGGGTCACCGCGGCCGGATCGAAGCCGTCCCTGGCGGTTGCCGGGTCATCGAGGACCTGGGCGAACGAGCCCCCGGTGAAGGCAGCCATCGGTGATCGGGCCTGTCGGGCCCTAAGCAGCGACTTGGGGGTGAAGACGATCAGCGGGCGCCGCTCCGCGTCCCTGACCTGGGATCGGAGGAGATGGAAGTACTGCGCTGCGGTGGTGGGCTCGGTGACCCGCATGTTCCCTCTGGCGCACAGGGACAAGAACCGCTCGATGCGGGCCGAGGAGTGCTCCGGGCCCTGGCCCTCGTAGCCGTGGGGCAACAGGAGCACCAAGCCGGACTTCTGTCCCCACTTGTCCTCGGCCGCCACCAGAAAGTTGTCGACGATGATCTCGGCGCCGTTCCAGAAGTCCCCGAACTGAGCCTCCCAGGCCACCAGATCGTCGATCGCCTCGACCGAGTACCCGTACTCGAAGCCCACGCAGGCGTACTCGGAGAGGAGCGAGTCGCGGATGGTGAATCGACCGCCCTCGAGGCCGGCCAACGGCACGTGCTCCTCCCCCGTGGTGTAGTCGACCAGCACGGCGTGCCGCTGGGAGAACGTACCCCTCCGGGTGTCCTGCCCGGTCAACCGCACATTGGTGCCCTCCAACAGCAACGAACCGATGGCCAGGGCCTCGCCCAATGCCCAGTCGATCTCCCCGTCGGCGACCACCTTGTCCCGCTGCTCGAATTGGCGGGCCAACTTGGGGTGCATGACGAATCCGTCGGGAACCGATCGCACCACCTCGGCCAGCCGGGTGAGCACCACCATCGACTCCACACCGGTCTCCGCCGGAGGGGACGACAGGTCGGAGACGACGTAGGCGGGCAGCTGCGGCGGGGTCTCGGGCACCGACTCCGCTTCGGCCCGGGTCTCGTCCAGCGCGGCCTGGAGGCGGGCCGAGAAGTCATCGAGGGCCTGCTCGGCTTCATCGATGGAGATGTCCCCTCGGCGCACCAGCGACTCGGTGTAGAGCTTGCGCACCGAGCGCTTGGCCTCGATCAGCGTGTACATCAACGGCTGGGTGTAGCTCGGGTCGTCGCCCTCGTTGTGACCGTGGCGCCGGTAGCAGACCATGTCGATGACCACGTCCTTGTGGAAGGCCTGGCGGAACCCGAAGGCCAGACGAGCGGCCCGGGCACAGGCCTCGGGGTCGTCGCCGTTCACATGGAAGATGGGGGCCTGGACCATTTTGGCCACGTCGGTGGGATACACCGAGGTGCGGGCTGCCTCGGGTGCGGTGGTGAATCCCAACTGGTTGTTGATGACGATATGGACGGTCCCACCGGTCCGGTAACCGGCCAGTCCGGAGAGGTTGAGGGTCTCGGCCACCACCCCCTGCCCGGCGAAGGCGGCGTCACCGTGGAGGAGGATGGGAAGCACCGGGAAGGGATCCCCGGACCCGTCCACCAGGCGGGGACCGCTCCCCCGCTCGCCACCGAGCTCGTCCTGCTTGGCCCGGGCCATGCCCACCACCACCGGGTCGACCGCCTCGAGGTGGGACGGATTGGAGGCCATGGTGACCGGGATGGAGGCGCCGGTGCGGGCGACGAAGCTGCCGATGGCTCCCTTGTGGTACTTGACGTCGCCCGAGCCCTGCACCGACTCCGGGTCGAGGTTTCCCTCGAACTCCTCGAAGATCTCCCCGTAGGACTTTCCGACGATATTGGCCAGCACGTTCAGCCGCCCCCGATGGGACATCCCCATCACCGCCTCGTGGAGGCCCTCCCGTACCGCCTCGTCGAGGATGGTGTCGAGGAGGACGATGGCCGACTCGGCTCCTTCGAGCCCGAACCGCTTCTGGCCGACATAGCGCGAGTGGAGGAAGCGCTCGAACACCTCGGCGGCATTGAGGCGCCCGAGGATGTGTCGTTGCTCGTCGGGCGCCAGAGCGGTCGAGACGCCCTCCACGTGCTGCTGGATCCACCGCTTCTGGTCGGGATCCTGGATGTGCATGTACTCCACACCAAGCGTGCGGCAGTAGGCATCCCGCAAGGTGTGCAGGATCTCGTCCAGGGTGGCCAGGTCCTTGCCGGCCAGCCCGTCGGCCACGAAGTGACGGGGCAGGTCCCAGATGGTCAACCCGTAGTGGAGCGGGTCCAGCTCGGGGTGGAGCTCGGGGGGCTCGGCGTCGAGTGGATCGAGGTGGGCGATGAGATGACCCCGGACCCGGTACATGTTGATCAAGGTCTGCACGTGCACCTGCTTGACCAGGCGGAGATGGAACCCCTCGCCTTCGTCGTCGGATGCGTTGACGTCGCTCTCCCACCGAACTGGCCGGTAGGGGATCTCGAGCGACTCGAACACCTCGTCGTAGAAGCCGTACTTGCCCATCAGGCAGTCGGAGACGTAGGCGAGGAAGAGCCCCGACTCCGCACCTTGAATGATCCGGTGGTCGTAGGTGGAGGTGAGGGTAACCGTCTTGCCCATGCCCAAGTTGGCGATGGTGCGCGGGTCGGCGGCCTCGAAGCCCGGGGGGTAGCCCAACGCTCCCACCCCGACGATGAGCCCCTGACCGGGCATGAGCCTCGGGACCGATTGGACGGTTCCGAGTGTCCCCGGGTTGGTCAGGGTCACCGTGGTCCCGGAGAAATCGTCCGGGGCGATCTTGTTGGTGTGAATCTTGCGCACCAGCTCCTCGTAGGCGGCGACGAAGCTGCGGAAGTCCCTGGTGTCCGCCTCGGTGATGCACGGCACCAGCAGGGTGCGGTCACCGCTGGGCTTCTCCACGTCCACCGCCAGGCCGAGGCCGACGCTGCGGTGTCGGATGACACCGGGCGTCCCCTTGCCATCGGCGTCAGCCACGAAGGCGGCGTTCATGGCCGGGACGGCGATGAGCCCCTTGACCACCGCGTAGCCGATCAGGTGGGTGAAGCTGACCTTGCCGCCGGTGGTCCGGAAGAGCTGGTTGTTGGCGATGGTTCGATTGACCTCGAGCAGCTTGGCCGGGACGACCCGCACGCTGGTGGCGGTGGGAACACCGAGCGACGCCTCCATGTTGGCCACGATGCGACCGGCAGCACCTCGCAGGGGGATCGGGGCGGAGTCACCGGGTTGCGACTGGGCGGGGGCGCCAGAGGCGGTCGTGAGCCTCTTCCCGTCGACCCCGGGTGCCGAGCGGGCCGGTGCGATAGGTACGGTGGCCGCAGTCGAATCGGTGGGTGCGGCCGGCACGGGCGATGATCCCGATGCGGCCTCCCGGGTGAGTACGCCGGTGGGGACGGGCACGGTGCCGGGGGGGCGGTAGTCGGCGAAGAATTCTCGCCACGACTCGGACACCGAGGTCGGATCGACCCGATACCGGTCGTACATGTCCTCGACCAACCACGCATTGGGGCCGAACGCTCCGGTCCCGGCGACGGTCGGCTCGGCGCCCTCCCCCGCGTCGCGAACGGCTCCGGTCACCTGCTGTGATCCCGCTCCTTGGTCCGTGGCCTCCATCGACACCGAGCCTACCGGCCTGCCTCTTCGGGCAACGTCCCATCCGGGCGGCCGCGGCCGGTGGGTTAGCGTCATAGGGGTGGCCGGGCCCCGAACCAGCGTGACCTGTTCTTTCACCTTCGAGGCCGCGCACCGCCTGGTCTGGCACCCGGGCAAGTGCCGGAACCTGCACGGTCACTCCTACCGTCTCGAGGTCACGGTGAGCGGCCCACTGGACGGAAACGGAGTGGTCGTCGATTTCGACCAGCTCTCCGAGATCGTCCACCGCCAAGTCATCGACCAGTGGGATCACCGGGACCTCAACGAGGTCATCGACAACCCCACCGCCGAATTGCTGGCCCACCGGGCATGGGACCTGCTCGCCGACGCAGGGGTGACGCTGTCCGCGCTCCGGCTATGGGAGACGGACGACTCGTCGGTGGAATTGACCAGCGCGGATCCCCGCTGACCATGGCCGGCCATCTGGTCGTCCTGTCCGGAGGTCTGGATTCGACCGTGTGCATGGCCCTTGCCGCCCGCGAATCGGAAACGCCGCCGTTGGCACTGACCTTCGACTACGGCCAGAGACACCGGACGGAGCTGGACAGATCGGCCGGGGTAGCAGGCCACTACCGCTCGGACCATCTGGTGGTCCAGCTGGACACCACTGCCTGGGGCGGCTCGGCGCTCACCGATCCGAGTATCGACATCCCGACCGGAGGTGCCGGTGACGGGATTCCAGTCACCTACGTACCCGCTCGCAACAGCATCTTCCTGGCCGTGGCGCTCGGGGTCGCCGAAGCACGGGGCATCGATGCCGTCTGGATCGGCGTCAACGCCGTGGACTACTCGGGCTATCCCGACTGTCGGCCCGCCTTCATCGAGGCGTTTCGCCAGGTCGCCGCCACCGGTCAGAAACGGGGCATCGAGGGTGACCCCGTCGAGATCCGGACTCCGCTCATCGAGTCGACCAAGCCGGAGATCGTCCGCATGGGTCTGGCGCTCGATGCCCCCCTCGAACTGACCTGGTCCTGCTACGAAGGCGGTGACAAGCCATGCGGGGTCTGCGACGCATGCATCCTGCGGGCACGCGGCTTCGCCGGTGCCGGCGTGGACGACCCCGCCCTGCGGTGAGCACGGTCATCCCGCCGGATGACATCCTGGCCACCGAGGTCTTCTCGGCCATCCAGGGCGAGGCCGCGTTGGTCGGCGAACGACAGGTGTTCGTCCGCCTGACCGGGTGCAACATCCGCTGCGCGTACTGCGATCAACCCGAGGCACTCGAGAAACGCCCCGGTCCGTGCCGCATCGAACGCACTCCAGGACGACGGGACTGGGAGGTGGTGACCAGCCCTCTTCCGATCACGGCACTGGCCGCGGCGGTGGACAGACTCTGGCGTCTCCTGCCTCACCACTCGATCAGCCTCACCGGTGGTGAGCCGTTGCTGCAGTCCCGACGGGTGGTGGCGTTGGCTCGACAGCTCGCTGCCGGAGGACGGCCGGTGATGCTGGAGACGAACGGCACCCTGGTCCCGGCCCTGAAGCAGATCCTGCCGTGGATCGCCTACGTGAGCATGGACGTGAAGCTCCCCAGCGTGGACGGTGAACGTGTGGCGCCGGCAACCCAACAGCAGTTCCTGCGCACCGCGCTGGAGGCAGAGGCGACCACCTGGGTGAAGATCGTGATCGGGGCCGACACCGATCCCGACCAGTTCGACGAGGCAATAGCCATGGTGGCCACCCTGGCCGGCCGGCACCTCGAAGGACCCGCCGGGCCCATGTCTCCGGGTACTGATCGGAGGCCCGACGTCTTCCTCCAGCCGATGACACCCTTCGGGTCGTCGACCGCCGCTCCGAGCCCGGAGCAAGTGCTCGACTTCCACGAGCGCGCCCTGCGACAGTACCCGCGGGTGCGGGTGGTCCCTCAGACACACAAGTCGATGGGCCAACTCTGAACCGACCGCTGGCCGGCGCCACCGGCACCACCACTACCGAGCGGTGCCACCAGACGATCGACCCGTGGCCCAGGGCACTCCCCGGGCCACGGCCGACCGCGGACTACTTGGCTTTGGCCAGCTTCGGCGCCGGTGCCTGGCCGTTCACGACCTTCTTGAACGATGCTCCGGCGGAGACCTTCGGATTCTTCGAGGCCTTGATCTTGATGGTCTCGCCCGTCTGCGGATTACGACCGCTCCGTGCGGCACGCTGCACCCGATCAAAGGTCAAGAAGCCGGTGACAACCACCTTCTCGCCTTTGGCCACGTTGGCCACCACCACGTCTTCCAGTCCGGCAAGCACGCCAGCGACATCCTTGGCGGTATAACCGGTGTGGGCCGCCACGGCCGCGATCAGATCGGTTTTGGTAAGGGGCACAATCTCTCCTTCGTCATTGGAATCCATAACAATGCACGATCCGAACGCCCGATGTGTAATTTCTGGGCGGCCATGACCACCAAATCGGGGCCGTCGCCGTCCACGGACCCGGTGCCTCCCTGACCCGCGGCCGCCATCCATCCTCGTCAGGACTGCGTATGGCACCCCCGCGGGGCACCTGACAGGCTGGGGCGGCGATGGGATCATCAGTCGAACTTTCCGTGTCCGAACACGTCCCCGAGGGCTACTCGGCCACCGAACCACTGCTGGTGCTCGTCCACGGATCCCTCGACCGATCGACCAGCTTCGCCCGCGTCCTCCGTCGATTGGACGATCTCCACACCCTGGTCTATGACCGCCGGGGCTATCACCGCTCCCGTGGAGCACTGCCCCTCAACGCCACGCTGGACGGGCACATCGACGATCTGCTGACCGTCATCGACGGCCGACCGGCAGTGGTGATCGGGCACAGTTACGGGGGTGACGTCGCCCTGGGCGCCTCGCTGCGGCCACGGGAACCGTCGTCCATCCTCGCCGTGGCCGCCTACGAGCCACCGATGCCCTGGCTGGCGGTGTGGCCGAAGCAGCCGGCGGCCCTCCCCGACGGCACGCCGTCCACGCCGGCAACCGACTCGACAAGTCCTGACGACGATGCCGCCGCCGCCGAGCGGTTCTTCCGACGGATGGTCGGCGACGCGGCCTGGGACCGTCTCCCCGACGAGGGGAGGGCAGCGAGACGCGCCGATGGTCCTGCGCTGGCCGCCGAGCTCCGAGCGATCCGCCTCAGCGAGGCTCCCTTCGACGTGGGGGCGCTGACCGTGCCCGCCGTCTTCGGAAGGGGCGAGCGGTCGTCTCCCCGGCATCGCCAGTCCGTGGCCTGGTTGGTCGAGCACACGCCCGGCGCCGAACTGGTCGAGTTCACGGGCGCTGTCCCACGGCGCCCACCTGACCCACCCTGACGCCTTCGCCGCCATGGCTCGCCGCACGCTCGAACTTGCCGGCCGGCCGGCGAGCACCACGGCGTGAACGTTCTGGTCACTGGCTCCTCTGGCCTCATCGGCTCCGCCTTGATCGATCGGCTGCGGGCCGGCGGTCACCGGGTCAGCCGCCTGGTGCGGCACTCCCGTGCCGGCGGGCTCGCCGGTGCGCCGGTCAGCGACGTGATCTGGGATCCGAGCTCGGGGACCCTGAACCGAGCCGGCTTGGCGCAGGCCGGCCCGTTCGACGGGGTCGTCCACCTGGCAGGCGCCGGCATCGGCGACCGTCGTTGGTCGGTTGCCCGCAAGCGTGTGGTCATGGACAGCCGCACCACGTCGACCTCGGCGCTGGTGAACGCCCTGATCGAGAGCACGCCCCCACCGGCGGTGTTGGTCAGCGCGTCGGCTGTCGGCTTCTATGGCGACCGCGGCGACGAGCAACTGACTGAGGCGTCGAGCCGGGGCGGTGGATTCCTCGCCGCGCTGTGCGACGCATGGGAAGAGGCGGCTCGCCCCGCGGCGGCGGCAGGCATCCGAACCGTCCTCCTCCGCACCGGGATCGTTCTGGCCGGGCAGGGAGGGCGCGCTGGGCAGGCAACTCCCGCTGTTCCGCATCGGGCTGGGCGGGCGGATGGGTCCAGGGACGCAATACCGAAGCTGGATCACCCTGGACGACGAGGTCAGCGTGATCATGCGCTGTCTCGAGAACACCGCTCTCTCCGGTGCGGTTAACGCCACGGCGCCGACACCGGTCACCGACGCCACGCTGGCCAAGGCGATCGGTGCTGCGCTCCACCGACCATCGGCGGTGGCCGTTCCCTCGACTGCCCTCCGTCTGGCCCTGGGCTCGGAGATGGCCACCGAGCTCATCCTCGGCGGCCAGCGGGTCCTTCCCGAGGTGTTGCTGTCACAGGGACATACGTTCGCCCACACCGACGTCGACGAGGCGGTCCGCTCGGTTCTGGCTGTGGGAGCCGGGCGACCCCGCTAATTACCGCCCTGCACACGTGCCACCTCGCCGCCATGGCTCGCCGCGCCCTGGTCACCGCCTCCCCCGGCCTCATCGGCTCCGCCGCCGTCGAACGCCTGTCGCCCTAGCCCAGCGCCGGCTCACCCTTCAGGGGTTGGCGGGCCAGGTTTTCGCCCGAGGACGACTCGTCCCTGGCGTCGGCCACCAGAGGCGACCGTGACAGCAGCATCACCCCGATGACCACCACGCAGATGGCCGCCAACTCGAAGGGCAGGCGCCACTGTGAGGTGTCCAGATGGTCGTGAAACAACCAGATCCCGATGATCACGCTGGTCAGCGGGTCCACGATGGTCAACGCCGATTGCGACGCGGTGATCGGCCCGGCGTGGAACGAGTTCTGGACGAGGAACAAGCCGACCAGGCCGGTGACCGCCAAGGCATAGGGATCCCAGTTGGTGAACACGTGACCCCAGCCGTAGGTGACCAGAGTGGAGAGCTGCTTGGTCAGGGCGGCCGACAGGGCGAACATCGACGCTCCGGCCGAGCCGAACATCGCGGCCCGGAACCAGCGTGGACCGGTGAAGCCGAGCGCCGTCGTGGCTGCCGCGATGCAGCCGACCACCACGAACACCACCACCCAGCTGCTCATCGTGGGGACGAAGGTTCCGCCCCCGGGAGTGGCGATGAGGAGGAAGGCCGCCAATCCACCGGCCGCGGCCAGGGCACCCAGCCACTCCCGCCAGGTGAGCTGGTAGCGGAACCACACCCCGAGAATGAGCACCAAAAACAGCAATTCCGTGGTGACGATGGGCTGGATCGAACTCAACCTCCCGAACCGGAAGGCGATCGCCTGCAGAACGAAGCCGACGAAGATCAGGGCCACACCGGCGAACCAGATCAGATGACGGAGCGCCTCGCGGATCAGGCTCCACCGCATCGCCTTCTCGTCAGGGGCATTCTGCACCCCCATCCGTTGGAAGATGGCGCTCAGGGCATTGCTGAATGCGGCCAGCACCGCGAGGGCAGATGCCATGTGACTGTTCTAGTGCCTCGGCGGCCGAGGTCGCGCGCATCTCTGGTGGGAGGCCGAGCCCGGATCGATCCCGGCCCATCCCTGTGGATCAAGAGGGGCGCGCTGCAGGGGCCGGAACCCGGGATCGACGCCCGGCGTTACGCTGTCGATGACCGGTAGCCGGCGGTCACCGAGCGCAAAGGGGACTCCCACCATGACCAACGCCGCCGTGGCCAGCGAGCACGACTCGGCGACGACCGGGACCGCCGGTCAGATCACCGCCGAACAGTTCGAGCTGGACGCCCGTGCCTTCCTGGACGCCGCCGCGCCCAAACGTTCGACAGAGAGCCTCGTCTGGGGGGAGGGGTCCGATCACGTCGGGCTCTTTCCAGAGCGGACGCCCGAGCAGCAGGTCGCCGACCTGGCCGCGGCCAGGTCTTGGGCCCAAGGCGTGTTCGACGCCGGCTTCGGGTGGATCACCGGACCGCCCCACTACGGTGGGCGCGGGCTGCCCCGCGACTACCAGCGGGCCTACGCCTCGATCGCCGCCGACTACAAGATGCCGTCCATGTCCGTCTACGGGATCGGCCTGGGCATGGTGGCCCCCACCATCCTCGCCCATGCCACCGACGAGGTGAAGGAGGCCTACCTGCGTCGGATGTACCGGGGGGACATCGTGGCCTGCCAGCTGTTCAGCGAGCCATCGTCGGGATCGGACCTGGCTTCGTTGCAGACCAGAGCGGTCCGCGACGGCGACGAGTGGGTGGTCAACGGCCAGAAGGTGTGGACGTCGGGAGCGCAGCTGTCCGACATCGGTGAGATCATCTGCCGCACCGATCCCGATCTGCCCAAGCACCGGGGACTGACCGGGTTCGTGGTGGACATGCATGCCCCCGGGGTCGAGGTCCGACCCCTCAGACAGATGACCGGAGGGGCCTCGTTCAACGAGGTGTTCTTCACCGACGTCCGGGTACCCGACTCCCACCGGCTCGGGGAGGTCAACGGCGGCTGGACGGTGGCCCTCACCACCCTGATGAACGAGCGCGCCGCCATCGGTGGGGGCGGGGGTGGGCTCGGTCTCCCCACCTCCACCCGGCTGATCGAGCTGGCCCATGCCACTGGGCGATCCGACGACCCACTGGTCCGACAGCAATTGGCCGACGTGCTCATCAACGAACGGGTGGCCCGGTACACCAATCTGCGGGCCATGGCCAAAATCGCGGTGGGCCAGCTGCCCGGACCCGAGATGTCATTGGCAAAGCTCTCCTTGACCGCCAACATGGTGCGCACCTGCGATCTGGTGTCTTCGATCCTCGGACCTTCGCTGGTGGCCGACACCGGCGCGTGGGGCACCTACGCGTGGTCCGAGTACCTCCTGGGCGTTCCGGGGATGCGTATCGCCGGGGGGAGCGACGAGGTCCTGCGAAACATCATCGGGGAGCGGGTACTGGGCCTCCCCAAGGAGCCGGCCCCGAAGTAGCGCCGGCCGGCTCAGCGGAAGACCAGGTCGTCCACGTACGACCACGATCTCCGGTGCAGCGAGGTGAGCCCGAATCCGGCCAGTGCGGTCCGGTGCGTCGGCGAGGGGTAGCCCTTGTTGCGATCGAGGTCGAAGGCGGGAAAGCTGGCCGACAAGCCGCGCATCAGCCTGTCGCGGGTGACCTTGGCCACGATCGAGGCGGCGGCGATCGACACGCACGTTGCGTCACCCCTGATCACGGTCCGAATCGGCGGCACGAGGTCGGGCGCCGCATTCCGGGGCTCCGGGGCTGCCAAGGGAAGTTGCTCGGGTCCCGTGGCCGGTGGCTCCTTCGGCTCGCTGACGTAGTCGTGCCCACCGTCCATGACGACGACATGGGGAACGGACGTCAGTCCGGCCAGCGCCCGCCGCGCTGCCAGTCGCAGGGCCGCCGTCATCCCGAGCCGGTCGCACTCCAGCGGATCGGCGTGCCCGACCGACCAGTCGGTGCACCACTTGGTCACCAGGGGGAAGAGCGCCTCGCGGCGCTCCTCGGTCAGCATCTTCGAATCCCGCAGGCCCTTCGGGGCCCGCACCCGCCCGGGGTACACCACCACCCCCACCGACACCGGTCCCGCCCAGGCGCCCCGCCCCACTTCGTCGAGACCGGCCACCAGCTCGAAGCCCTCTTCGACCAGGGACCGCTCCACGTGATGGTTGGGCCGCACGGACGACAGCCGACGGCCTGGCGACGACGCCGTCACCGGGCCGAGACCGACCGATTGGCGACGCATGTCCATCCCACGGATCCGAACCTACCGCCTGCTCACTGCCCGAGCTGGCTCCGTACCACCTTGCCCAAGGCGTTTCGAGGCAATTGGTCGACGATGTGGACGATGCGGGGTCGCTTGTAGGAGGCCAGCGTCCCCGAGGCGAAGTCGGCCAGATCCCCCACCGACGGAGGGGGGCCGTCGGCCACCACCCACGCCGTCACCACCTCGCCCCACTCCTCGGAGGGGGTGCCGCTCACCGCCACCTCGGCCACCCCGGGATGACCGGCCAGCACGTCCTCCACCTCGGCCGGATACACGTTGAAGCCGCCGGAGATGATCAGCTCCTTCGATCGACCGCGCACCACCAGGTATCCGTCGTCGTCGGCCCCGAGGTCACCGGTCCGGAACCAGGGAGGCCCCCCATCGTCGGCCAGGGTGAACGACTCGGCGGTGGCGGCCGGGCGCTCCCAGTACCCGTCGAAGACGTTGGGCCCGCGGACAAGGATCTCGTCGCCGGTGGCCAACCTGACCTCTACGCCGGGGAGCGGGAACCCGACGGTCCCCGGCCGGCGGGTGCCGTCGTAGGGATTGGAGACGTTCATCAGTGTCTCGGTCATGCCGTAGCGCTCGAGCACCGGCGAGCCGATGGCCTCGCTCACCGCGGCGTGGAGCTCCGAGGAGAGCGGGGCGGAGCCGGACACGCACAGCCGAGTCCGGCCCAGGTCCGGAGCCCGTCCCGATCTGAGCAGGCGGTGGTACATGGTGGGAACGCCGAAGAACAACGAGGCGTGCTCGGCCTGGGCCACCTCGGCCACTGCGTCAGGTTCGAAGCCGGGGAGCAGTACGGCCGAGGCGCCGGCCAGCAGGGTGCCGTAGACGCCCACGCACAGCCCGTGGGCATGGAACACGGGAAGGGCATGGACCAGGCGGTCGTCCGGCTCCCAGCGCCAGGCCACCCTCACCGACTCGGTTGCGGCCAGCAGGTTCCGGTGCCGCAGGACGGCCCCCTTCGGTGCACCGGTGGTGCCCGACGTGTAGCAGATGAGGGCCGGGTCATCCGGCTCCGCCTCGTCAATGGGACCGACGTCGGCGTCGGGCAGGTCGACGTCGGTGGAGATGACCTGCACCGCACCAGCCGAGGCCCGCCGCACCCATTCCGCCTGCTCGGGGCGGTCGACGATGGCGGCAACCGGGCGGGCGTCGAGCACGATGTGGGCGAGCTCGCGCTCGGCGTAGGCGACGTTGGCTGGGACCACGACCAACCCGGCCCGCAGGGCGGCGACGTGGGCCACCAGCGCAGGAATCGACGAGGGAGCGGACCACACCACCCGATCTCCAGGCACCAGGCCGGCACCTCGCAGTCGTCCGGCCACCTGCCGGGTGGCCGACTCGAACTCGCCGGCGGTCCACCACCGGCCCAGCGCCATCCGCCCGGCACGGCCCTGGCCGCCGGCGGGGCCACCGGCCGAGCCCGATGGGGCTCTCCACAGAAGGGCCTCGGCAGCAGCCCGCCAGCGGTCGGACCAGGCCCGCGGCAGGGTGCCCGACGCCACCAGCTCGACCGGGTCGATGTCGATCCCCGGCGGTAGGTGATCTCGCCAGTTGCGCAGGGGGTCCTCCGTTTCCGGCCTCTCCGGCCTGCAGTGCCCCAGCGGTCCAGTGCAGCGGCCCATGTCAGTGCAGCGGCCCGTGTCGGTGCAGCAGCCCATGTCTTAGCGGAAAGTCGCGGGTGTCGACGGCCGTTTCGATGGCCCGACCGGCGGCGAGTCGTGCGAATCGACGCTCAATTCTGATACACCGGAGGGCAATGGGCATGAGACCGATCGATACCCTCGTGGTGGTTGGAGCGCGCCGGTCCTGGCCAGGAGCGAGGTGCCGGTGACCACCGACCCCGTGGGCGGATCCCCGGGGGGACCGGCTGTCATCTCCCCCGCCACCGCCCCCCCGCCGTCCCGCCGCATCGCGGTCGTCCCCCACACCCACTGGGACCGCGAGTGGTACGACCAGTTCCAGACCTTCCGTCTCCGGCTGGTCCACATGATCGACGGGCTGCTCGATCTGATGGAGCGGGACAGCTCCTTCACCCACTTCCTCCTCGACGGACAGCTGGCCGTCGTCGACGACTATCTCGAGATCCGGCCGGAGAACGAGGCCCGACTGCGTGCCCTGGTTGCTGCGGGCAGGATCACCGTCGGCCCCTGGTACGTGCTCATGGACGAGTTCCTGGTGTCCGGCGAGACCATCATCCGGAACCTCCAAGCCGGCGTGGGGCGGGGGGCGGCGTTCGGTGGGGTGATGGAGGTCGGCTACCTGCCGGACATGTTCGGCCACATCTGCCAGATGCCCCAGATCCTCTCGCTGGCCGGTTTCGAGCATGCGGTGGTGTGGCGGGGTGTCCCCTCGGCGATCGACCGATCGGCGTTCCGCTGGGTGGCGCCGGACGGCTCGGGCGTGCGCGCCGAGTACCTACCCGCCGGCTACGGAAACGGTGCGGCGCTGCCCGACGACGCCAAAGCGCTGGTGCGTCGCCTTCACGCCCTCGCCGAGGAGCTCGACACCTTCCTCGCCCCCGACGACCCGATCCTCCTGATGAACGGCACCGATCACCAGCCTCCGCAACCATGGCTGGGCAGGGTGGTCGCCGAGGCCAATCAGATCCAGAGCGACTTCGAACTGGCCATCACCTCGCTACCGGCCTACCTGGGCAGCGCACCGACCACCGATCTGCCCTCCTGGCGAGGTGAGCTGCGCTCGGGGGCGCGGTCGAACCTGCTGATGGGCGTGGCCTCCAACCGGGTGGACGTGAAGCAGGCGGCGGCCCGAGCGGAACGGTCGCTCGAACGGATGGCCGAGCCGCTGTCAGCACTGTTCCTGCCCGCTGATGCCTGGCCCGAGCCGTTCCTACAGCTGGCCTGGATGCAACTGATCCGCAACTCCGCCCATGACTCGATCTGTGCCTGCTCGATCGATGACGTGGTCGACGCCGTGCTGCACCGCTACGCCGAGGCCCGCGCCATCGGGCAGGGATTGGCCGATGAAGCCCTGGGGGTGCTGTCCCGGTCCATGGCCGGTGCTGGGCCGCTGGTTGCCAATCCGACCGCTCGAGACCGGAGTGGCCTGGTGGAAGTGGTGGTGTCGGCGACAGGGGGGCCGTCTCCTGACGTCCAGGTACTGTCCGAGCGAGCCGGATTGCCCGGATCGATCACCTTGGACGGTGAGACGGTGCGGAACATGCTCGGACTCATCCAGGGCTCCCGCATCGACAACGACACCTACGTCACCGAGGTCACCCTGGCCGAGGACGACACCGGGCTGGACGTCACCATCGTCCTCGGAACCGACCCCCGCGACGGCGTACCCATCGAGGAGATCAAGCGGGAGCTGTTCACCCGGCTCACCGCCCGACCCGATACCGAGGTCCGACTCAAACTGGACCAGCCACCAGTTCGCCGCATCCTCGCCCGGCAGGCGGAGGTGCCCGGGTTCGGGTGGTCCCGGTTCGTGGCGGCCACACTCTCCCATCCGGCTCGCCTGGAGGGCGAGGGGACCGATGCGGTGAGCCTGGACAATGGACTGGTCACGGTGGCCATCGATGCCACCAACGGCATGTTCTCCATCAACGGCACCCCTGGCTACGGGCAGCTCATCGAGAGCGGGGACTACGGAGACACCTACAACTACTCGCCCCCGACCGTGGACTCGGTGGTCGACACCCCCGACTCGGTCGGCGTCGCCGCCGGTGACCGCGGTCCGGTCCGGGTCACGGCCACCATCACCACCACCCTCACCTGGCCCGACCGGGTGGACGAGTCCAGTAAGTCGAGAGTGGGCAGCCACCAGGTGGCGGTGGTGACCACGCTCGAGGTGCGAGCCGATGAGCCAGTGGTGCGGGTACGGACCCAATTCGACAACCCGTCGAGGGACCACCGGGTCCGGGCCCATCTCCCCCTTCCCCAGCCGGCCACGACGTCACAGGCCGAGTGCTCCTTCGCCATCGTCGAACGCGGCCTGGTGGCCGAGGATCGCGACGACGAGTTCGGGACACCGACCTTCCCGTGCCGCCGGTTCGTCTCGGCCGGCGGGCTCACCGTCGTCCACGACGGAGTCCTCGAGTACGAGCTGGTCGACCTCGAGGAGGACGGAGCCGGTGAGCACCGGGCCACGGCGCTGGCCCTCACCCTGCTGCGATCGACGGGAATGCTGTCCCGCCTGGGCATGACCACCCGGCCACTGACGGCCGGCCCCATGACGCCGCTGGACGGGCCGCAGTTGATCGGCCCCGTCGAGGCTGCCTACGCCGTTGCCGTGGGCACGCTCGATCCCTACCGGCTGGCGGACGACGTTCTGGTGCCCCTGACCACCGCGGCGTCGTTCGGCGGGGGCGACCGGCCCGACCGGGGGTCGGAACTGACCGTGCGGGGCGCCGAAGTGTCAGCCCTCCGGCGCCGGGCAGGACGGCTCGAAGTGCGGGTCTTCAACCCACGCGCCACGCCGACCACCGTCGAGATCCCCGATCGGACCGGATGGCTGGTCGACCTACGGGGGCGACCCCTGGCCCCCTTCGAGGGGCACTTCGATCTCCGAGCCAACGGCATCGCCACCGCCCTGCTCGACCGGGGCTGACTCGCCCGGACCCCGTCGGCCCCCACGACGCCCGGGACTCTCGACGGCACCACCAGGCCCCGGTGGTGGCACGGTACCGTGCACCACCTGCTCGCCCCGCTCACGCAGCTCGTCCAGTTCACGCAGGACCTCGGCGAGGCGCTCCCATCGCACGTTCCGACGCCGGTCTCCTCCCGGCTCGCTGCCGGCGCGTGACAGCTTCCACACCTGGACCCGCCCGATGTCCTTGAGTGTCCTCGGCCGTAAGGCCCGGGTGTCGAACCCCTCAGCGCCCTCATCGGTGAGGGCGGACCGCAGCTCGTTTGAGATGAGCACCGTGCCCGGGTTGGCCACCCCGACCAGTCGGCTGGCCAAGTTGACGACGGGCCCGTAGAAGTCCCCGTCCTGGACCAGCACCGGCCCGATGGCCAGCGCCACCCGGACATCCGAGAGCAGCTCGTCGTCAGCGTAGGCCTCGGCCAGGCTGAGCCCGATCTGGGCTGCGCTGGTCGCAGTCTGGACCACGAACATGGCCTCGTCCCCGATCATCTTGACCACCCGTCCTCCCAATGCCACCACCGTGTCGTGGGCCAGTTCCTCGAACCGGGAGACAACGCCGGCCAGCTCCTCGTCACCCAGGTGCTGACTGAGCATGGTGAACCCGACCATGTCGGCGAAACCCACGGCCACCACCGGACTGATCCCGTTGTCGGCTCCACGACCACCGAGAAGCATCGTGCGGCGGATGGCGGCCTGGAGGTGGCGACGCCACACGAACTCCAGAAGCCGGCCCATGGCCGGGATCGAGGTCCCCGCCTGCCGTGCGAACAGGTCGGCGTCGACGACGCTGTCACCGGAGGAGGCCACGATCGGCGCGGACCCCGGGGCTGTCTGGGCCTCGGCGATCCGGGCCATCGACGACCCGATCACACGCGCCATCTGCACCGCTGAGTCGAGGTCGATGACATCCATCTCCACCATGAACTGGAACATCTGGACGGCTTCGACGTCCAGGTCGGTGAAGACGGGGTCGTCGCCGGGATCCAAAAAGCCCAATGCCCGCCAGAATCGCCGAGCCACCTCCAGCGGCATCCCGGTGGCCTCGGCCACCTCCATCTGGGTGAAGTGGTGGTCAGTGGAGACCAGCATCCGATCAACCACCAGAAGGTCGACGACGTCGTCGGCCACCGCCCGGTCGACTTCGGCGTCGGTGCAGCCGAGATCGGCGAGGAGAGAACGCACCCGGGCCAACGCCTCCGAGTGCCGTTGACCGTCGACGACCCCCTCGATGGGCTCCCGGTCCGGCACCACCACACCCTAGGTGTCGACCCGGGACCACGGCGGATCCGGACATGGTCCACCTACACTGGCGTGGTGGCAGGCGCTCCCCACCGGTCATCGCTGCCGGGATACCCGCTCCACGTCGGTCCCCGAGCCGTGTTGATCCCGGTCAAGGCATTCGATCATGCCAAGCGTCGACTCCACCTGGCCATGGGCGACCACCAGCGTGCCGACCTCGCTCGGGCCATGGCCGATCGGGTGGTGAGTGCGGCCCATCCCCTGCCGGTGGCGGTGGTCTGCGACGACACAGCCGTAGCCCACTGGGCCCGCTCGCGAGGTGCTCTGGTGGTCTGGGAGCCGGGGCGCGGGCTGAACGGTGCCGTGGAAGCCGGCGTCGAACACCTGCGGTCCGGTGGCGTGACCCAGGTCATCGTGGCCCATGCCGACCTCCCCCGAGCCTCGGATCTGGCCGAGGTGGGCGCGGCGCCCGGCATCACCCTGGTCCCCGACCGCTATGGGAACGGCACCAATGTGATCGCCCTCCCTGCCGATGCCGGGTTCCAGTTCTCGTACGGCCCGGGATCCTTCGCCCGGCACCGGGTCGAGGCCGACCGGCTGGGACTCCCGGTGCAGGTACTCGACCGCCCCGACCTGGCCTGGGACATCGACGAGCCCGCCGACGTGGTACCGGTGGCGACCTCTGGCTCGATCACCCGGTGACACCATCTGCCGACGATGTCGGCAACCGGGCCGGCCGCAGCGGGCTACCGGTCGGTGATCTGCTGGCCGTGGATGCGGTCACGGTCGATCTTGCGGTGCCGACCAGCGCCCTGGCCATCGGGGCCCACCCCGACGACATCGAATTCGGGTGCGGGGCGACCTTGGCCAAGTGGGCGGCCGCCGGATGCCGGCTGCACCACCTGATCCTCACCGACGGTTCCAAGGGGAGCTGGGATCCCACTGTCCAGCCCGCGGCGCTGGTGGCCGAGCGCATGGGCGAGGCGTGGGCGGCGGCGTCGGTCATCGACGGTGGCCCCGAAGGCGGCTCCCGGCGGGACGACCGGGTCATCTTCTTGCAACGGGTGGACGGCGAGCTCGAGAACGGGATCAACGAACGTCGGGAGGTGGCCCGCATCATTCGCACCGTCCGGCCCGCAGCCATGGTCGGTCACGATCCCTGGCGGCGCTACCGGCTCCATCCCGACCATCGCGTCGCCGGCTTCCTCACCCTCGATGCCCTGGTGGCGGCGCGAGATCCGCACTTCTTCGTCGATCTCGAGCTGCCACCCCATCGGCCCGATGCCCTGCTGCTCTTCGAGGCGGACCAACCCAACCACGTGGAGGACGCACACGGGTTCGTGCAGGCCAAAATCGACGCTCTGCTCTGTCACACGAGCCAGTGGGAGTCAACCATGGGCATCGGCGGCCCAGCAGCTGCGGGGCCAGTCCGATTCGGAGCGGGCGGGCTTCGCGGCCAAGGTGCATCGTCAGCTGGTCGACCACGGCTCGGTGGCCGGACGCCAACGGGGCGAGGCCTTTCACCTGATGACCGACCTCTGACCGGCTGGCTGTCGAACGGCTGACTGGCTGATCCGCCGAACGACGTCGGCGGGGGCCCGAGGGCCCCCGCCGACAGTTCGGGACGACACCGCTGGTGCGGCGTACGTCGTTACCTCCTCTTGCGCACCGTCCGCTTGGCGGCCTTGCGGGCTGCCGTCTTGCGAGCCGGAGCCCTCTTGGCCGTCCGCTTGGCGGTGGACTTGCGGGCTGCCGTCTTGCGAGCCGGAGCCTTCTTGGTCGTCCGCTTGACAGCCTTGCGAGCTGCCGTCTTGCGAGCCGGAGCCTTCTTGGCCGTCCGCTTGGCGGTGGACTTGCGGGCTGCCGTCTTGCGAGCCGGAGCCCTCTTGGCCGTCCGCTTGGCGGTGGACTTGCGGGCTGCCGTCTTGCGAGCCGGAGCCTTCTTCGCCGTCCGCTTGGCGGCACTCTTCTTCGCTGCAGTCTTTCGGGCCGGAGCCTTTTTCACCGCCCTTTTGGCTGTCGCCTTACGGGCCGCTGTCTTTCGGGCCGGAGCCTTTCGGACCGCCCTTTTGGCTGCCTTCTTTACTGCCATTGACACTCCCTCCTTAGGGTTCAACGCCGATTTGAACGCCGAACCGGTGGCGAACCGGACACCTTTCGACGCCGGAATCGGTACCACTGCACCAGTCCTCGGATTTCGACCCACACGAGGACCACGAGCGATCGGGTTGAATGCCCCGAAACCGACCACTGTGACCTTCCGTCCAGACCGAACCTCGGTAACGATCGTTTCGAACAACACATCAACCACGTCTTCAACAGTCTGACGAGACGAAACTGTCGACTCGCTGACCGTCTTGACGAGTTGTGACTTGTTCACGATCACCTCCTCAGCGATACACAATCATTACTAGCAAAATGGCTTTTTACCTCCAGGTCAAGCACCCTCGCGCACCATGTACCCGCGCAACGTCACCGCGCACGGCGCTCGTCGACCCGACTGTTCGACGTCGATCGCACCACCGTGCTCGCGGTCCGAATGACGTATGGACAGAAAACCGTTTGTTTGCAAGGATTATTCGACGCGGCAAGAAGACCACGCTCCTCGCGGAACGAATCATCCGCCATCAGTCGAACCGTGTTGAAGGCCCGATGGTGAGATGTTCGCCCCATGAAAGAATTTTTCCCATTACTGCCGTCACAACGCCACTTCGCGCTTCTCCGTGGCGCGATGGGCGCATCCGCCGGTGCCGGGTGCGGCGTCTATCTGGGGCACACCGAACGGGGATGGTGTTTCGCTCGTCCCGAACAGTCGGTGATGATTCTCGGACCTCCGCGGTCGGGGAAGTCCTCCGCGTTGATCATTCCCAACGTGATGGTGAGCAACGGTCCCGTGGTGTCCACCTCCACAAAGTCGGATGTGATCGACGCCACCCTCACCGCCCGATCACAACTCGGCCGGTGCCTCCTGTTCGACCCCACCGGTTCCACGGATCGCCCTTCGGGAGCAGCGGCCCTGCGGTGGTCACCGCTGCAGTCGTCCACCACCTGGAGTGCAGCGCTCTCCATGGCCCGATCGCTGGTCGATGTGGGGTCGTCACCAGGGCGGATGTCACACGGTGACGGATCCCACTGGACCGAACGGGCCCAGGCACTGATGGCACCGCTGTTGCACGCCGCCGCGCTCGAGGGCGCCGACATGCGCACCCTTCTGACCTGGGTAGATCGACGCCAGGCGCTGCCGGCCCAACAAATTCTGGCCGGCGGGCCGGGCCACGGCACCGAACTGGCCCGAAACCTCCTGGACGGCATCGTTGCCACCGACCAACGGGAATTGAGTGGCATCTGGTCAACCGCCTCCGGAGCGCTCAGCGGCTTCCGCTCCGAGGAGTCGTTGGAGGCCACCTGCCGCCCTGACTTCGATCCCGAGCAGTTCGTCCGGTCCTCGGACACCATCTACATCGCCGCTCCCGCCCACCGCCAGGCGCTGGTCGCTCCCCTGGTGGTCGGGCTCATCGACGACATCCGCCATGCCACCTACGCCCGCAGCGCCCGGTCCATGCCAGAGTCACCGCGGCAACCACCGGTCCTCCTGGCGCTCGACGAGGTGGCCAACATCGCCCCGATCCCCGACCTTCCCTCGATGATCAGCGAAGGTGGCGGCCAGGGACTGACCACCATGGTGTGCCTCCAGGATCTCTCCCAAGCCCGCAGCAGGTGGCCGGCGCACGCCGATGGCTTCCCGTCGCTGTTCGGGACGACCGTGGTCCTCCCAGGCATCGGGGATGTCCGGACACTCGAGGCCTTGTCGGTGCTGGCCGGTGACGAGGAGATCCCGACCCGCACCGTCTCGTCCGGGCGTACGCTCACCGACCGACCCCTCACCGACCTGATCACCGGCGGTCGGCCCCAGCGCGGTGAGAGCGTGTCGACCCAGTGGAGGCGGCGGCTTCCTGTCGACGTGCTCTCCCGAGGCGCCACCGGCCACGCCGTGGCCTTCGACGAGCGCAATCGCCCGGCGTGGATCCCCCTCGCTCCCTTCTATGCACATGAACCGTGGCGCACCCTCGGTTCCCGACAGCGCGAGGTCAACCGGGTCCTCGATGTGTCCCGGCACCAGCGACCGGCCACCGGGCCCGACTTGATGCGCTGATCGGGCCTGCAGAGAGGGGTCAGCGTCCCAACTGCCCATCGCCGAGCACCCGATCGTCCGCACGTTCATCGGCGAGGCTGCGGGCGGCGACGCCGTCCCGGCCTTGCCAGCCGTCCCGCCCGAGCCCATGGTGGCGGCCGATACCCGGTCCCTCCCGGGCAGTGCGCCACCCGTCCAATTGGGCGAAGGAGGCCAGTTCCTCGGGCTGGCCGTCGACGAACCGGGCCAGATCCGCCGCGGATCGTCGGGGCTCGCGGACCTCGGCCCCCCGACCTGGCCCCCCACCAGGGGTCCTTGCCCCGCTCGGGTCCAGTTCCTCCCCCGACCGCTCGAGGATGTGGGCCGCTACCGACTCGACCACGTGGGCACGCGTGCCGCCACTGGAGGCGCCGGCCAGGACGCCCACCACATCACGCTGCGCCAACCACCGTTGGTGACCGGCCAGATGCTGAAGCCGCTCGTGGACCCGGCCACGGTCGATCTCCGGGACGGTCGCCACCTGGCGTCGACGTCCGACCGCTCGGGTCAGGTCACCAAGGTCGTACCCGAAGTCGGCGGCCCGCCGCCTCCATTGGATGGCCAGCGACTCGACGGTTTGGCTGCGGTCCTTCTCCGGTCGGGTGGCGTGGAAGGCCACCCGGGTTCGGGTCGGTCCACCGGTACCCACCGCTCGGCCCATCACGTACTCGTCGACCGTCGCCGACCGTTGGGAGAAGAGGCGGCGCATTCTCCTTTCCACGCCGACCACATCACCCAGACCGTTCGCAGGAACCTCCCACGCCGCGCCGATGCGTTCGGACAGCTCCCAGCGCAGCCGGGCGTGGTAGATCGCGCCAGCCGCCCCCAGGTGAGCGAAGATCCGCCTGCTGTCCACCGTCGACCACATACCGTCGACGCCCTCGGCCACATTGGCCACCACCAGGTGGCTGTGCAGGTGAGGATCGAGGGCCCGACTGGTCCGGTGAACGAAGTTGCCGGCCACCATGCCGGTCGACGACATCAGGGCCAGACGGCCATGGCAGGTTCGGCGCACCCTCACCGCAGCCCGCTGGAGATACTCGGTGGCTTCCGCCACCGCGGCATGGTGCCCGTCACCGACCTGGCCGGCGATCTCCCCCGGGGCCAGGAGGTGCAGAATGCTCACCGACTTGGGCGCGCAGAACGTCAGGTCGAAACCGGCGACGCTTCGATCCCCCCTGATGGCCCGCAGTGACGTCCCCCATCGGGGGTGACGCCCCTCGAGCACCTCGCCGAAGGACGTCGCCTCCACCGCGTCAGCCACGCCGAGTGCTGTCGCTCCTGTCCCCGTCCATGCCCCCGGCGACTCGCCGGCCACCAGCGTTCCCTCGGCCCGGCCAGGGACGAGGTCGTCGACGTAGTAGTGGTGTCCGCCCTGGCGAATCACGTGGATCTTGAGCACGACCCCGGACCTCCCCGAGTCGACGGCACCGGCATTCCGTTCCTCGGCTCATGGGAGACGCAACACCTATTGCGGCAACCCCCCTTTACAGAGCTATGCTGACCCTGTCTCCCTGTTGAGTCGGGATCCGCCGCCCTGCTCCGGGGTTGACACTCGCCGGTCCGTTCATCGGACCGGCGGCCCCCAAACACTGTTTGGCCCATGGGATTCGTGGGCATTGTCTGGGGTGTCAGGCCCGTCGAGCATGGTCCCGAAACCTTGCTCCGGGTCTGGCACATTCCGCCGGTCCTACCTACCCAGGACCGGCGCGGGCATCAAGGGCGGCGGCCGGCCCGGCTAGCTTCGCCTGTCTCTCTCGTCGGGCTCCCCCGGTGCGCCCGACTCACCCGGCCCGCTCTTGTAACCCAGCACCCTCAGCACGAACAGGCCGAGCCGGTTGGGTGGTTTGGCCCGTTCGGCGGCCTTGGCCTCTGCCTCATGGCCCCCGGTGACGTTGTAGGAGCGCCCGGTGTAGCCCGATCGGTACCGGTTGGCTCCCCACACGTTCGCTACCGGTCCACCCCGGCATCCAGGGATCGCCGTCCCCGGAGCTGGGCATCTCGGGGCTCGTACCGCTGGAGGATCCGGGCGGCAGCGGCGGCGGCCAGTGACCGGTACTCCGGTGGATCCACCACCCGGACGTCGGATCCCAAGCGGAGGAGAAGGCGCTCGAGCCAGGCGTCACCACCAACGAAGAGCTCGAGCTCGACCCGGTCGGCCACCCGTTCGGGTGGGCCGGCCGAGGGGACCGACTCGACCAGCCAGGCAGTGGCCGGATCGAGGGAGAGACGGACCCGCCGACTGTCCGGTCCGGGCACGAACGGCTCGAAACCGCGTACCCCGGGGTCGACCTCCCCATCGTCCGCGTCCCCGACTCCTGCGCCACCGCCCTGATCACCGGTGCCGTCGCCGATTGCCCCGCCGTCATCGCTGGGCCCGACGGCCTCGACGAGCGCCGCGGTGCCGATCCGATCGACCCGGAACCGGCGAAGATCGCCGGCCGTGTCGCACCAGGCGTCGACGTACCAGTGCCCATCCGAGGCGAACACCCGCAGGGGGGCGATCTCACGGTCGGTCACCCGGTCGCTCGAGGCCGAGTAGTACGAGATGGCCAGCCGTCTTCGTGAGGTCAGCGCTTCCCGCACCTCTTGAAGGTGGGCGGGAGCATCGAGCTCCACGTCGACCTGCTCGCTGCCGAGCGCCCGGTCGAGCTTGGCCAAGGCCCGGGACAGGGCTCCTCCCTCGTCGCTCCCCGGAACGGCCAACAGCGCCCGAGCCGATGCGGCCAGGGCGAACCCCTCGGAGGGACTGAGCCGCCGCGGTCGGGCCAGGGCCGTCCCCACCCGGGTGGACACGGTGGTGTCAGTGACCACGATCTCCATCAGCTGGTCCGGCGTGTACGGCGGAACACCGCAGCAGGCAGCCATCTCCAGCTCGGTGACCAGCGCCTGCGGTGAGAGATCGAATTGGGCGGCCACCTCGTCGATGGGGGCCTCGCCCTCCTGGGCCAGCCAGGCCAGGATGGCCAGGAGGCGGCGGAGGCGACCGGCGGTGTCGACCGGGGCGGTCACCGCTCCATCCCGTCGGAGGCGGCCGAGGCAAGGGTGGACGTCAGTCGCTCCACCACCGCGTCGCGCACGACATCGGGCCCGACGACCTCGGCGTGATCCAGGAGATCGAGCACCCACAGGACGAGGGCCTCCCTGTCGGTCACCGCCAGGCGCACCAGAACAGCTCCGTCCTCCCGGTGCTCGATCACCGCCTCGGGGCCCAGTTCGGAGACCACCCGGCCCGATTCGGCCCCATCCACCAGCACGGTCACCTCGATCTCCTCTTCCTCCCCGAACTGCCACGGGTCGCGAGCGAACGAGAGATCCACGTCGAAGTCGGGGGGCACCTCGGCCGATCCCGGCTCGCCGATCTCGGGGGTACCGTCGACGCGGTCGACGCGGAAGGTGCGTGCCTCACCCCGATCGCGGTCGAATCCGATGAGATACCAGTGGCCGTTGCGAAATCGCAGCCCGGCCACGTCCACGTGGCGGTGCTTCCCCCGATACTCGAATTGGATGGCCGCACCCTGGCGGATGGCGTCGAACACCACCGGTAGTGCCGGCAGCCCGTCCACCGACCGCAGATCCACCAGCGGCGCGGCACCGGATCGGAGCGGTGACTCGCGGCCGGCGCCCAGCTTCAACAGGGCATCGCGGCCGATAGGCTCGCCGAGGTGGACACCGGCCACGGCCACGTTCAAGGCGGCCTGCTCCTCTGCCTCCAGTCCGAGGTCGGGAAGGTAGTAGGAGTCGGGGTCGACCCGATACCCCAGCTGCTCGTCGCCCCCGATCGGGACCACCAGCACCGGCACCCCTTCGTCACGCAGCAGTCGCTTGTCCCGCTCGAAGGCCTGACGCCGGGCACCGTGGGTGTCGGGATAGCCGGGGACCCGATCGGCGATCTCGCGCAGGCTGAGCGGGCGCGGCGCATCGAGGAGCACCAGCAGCAGGTCGGTCACCCGCTCGAGTCGGTCGAGGCGTTGCATCGGGGTCAATCTAGGGCGGGACGGGCAGGAAGCTGATCGTGGGTGCGACGACCGGCCCCTATGGATGGGATCCCCATCTGGTCACCTGGGCGCTCCTCGTCGGCCTTGTCAGCCTCGTCGTGATCGGTCACCGGCGGCTGCTCACCACCGACGATCGGCCCATCCCCTGGACCAGAAGGCAGATCCGCATCTTCTCGGGTGCGTGTGTCGCCTCGGTGCTCGCCGTGACCTGGCCACTGGCCGACCTCGCTGCCCACTGGTCCCTGACCGCGCTGGTCACCCAGCGATTGATCCTGGTGATGGCCGTGGCCCCGATGCTCCTACTGGGCCTGCCCTATGACGTCATCCGATGGCTCACCCGGCCGGCGGCGGTGGACACGGTCCTGGTTCGCCTCCGGACGCCTCCTGTCGCCATCGCCGTGGTAACCATCCTGCTGGTCGGCTCGATGGCACCGGTACTGGTGCGGGCCCAGGCGACGTCCGCCGTCGTCCGTGGTGCGCTTGACGGAGCGATGGTGGTGGCCGGACTGGTGCTGTGGATCCCCGTGCTCGGCCGGGTTCCCGGCATCCTTCCGCTCAAACCGGTGGTGCGATTCGGCTATCTGGTGTTCCAGGCCGTGGTGCCCGCCTTTCTCTCGTTCATCTACATCTTCTCCCGGCATCCGCTCTACGGCGTGTTCGCCCGCTCGCACGCGGCCATCGGCCTCCGGCCGCTCAACGATCAGCAGCTGGCCGGCTTCGTCTCCAAGCTGACCATGCTCTTCACCCTCTTGACGGTTGGAGCGGTGGTACTGGCCCGGGCCCCGAGATCGGAGGCAGAGCTCGGCGAGGACGACCCGCTGGTCTGGGCCGATGTGGAGCGGGAGTTCGAGCGCGTGGACAGACAGTCCCCCAAAGGGCCCGATCGCTCCGATCCCACCGGCGCGGCCGAGGAGTCTGGTGGCTCCGGGGGGTCAGTGGGGTCCGGGGACGGTTTGGAGCTCCCCGACCGGGACCCTCCCGACGGGTGAGCCCCTCGTCGAAGAACGCGACGGTCCGGCCGCCGGGTCCGTAGCATGGGCCGGTGACCCTCGAGGCTCCCCCTGCACCGATCTTCCGCCGGCTGGTGACCGGGACGGTCCGGGCCGGCGTCGAAGAGTTGGGCGGACGGCCGGCCATGGTGGTTCGGTCGGTCTCCACCCTCCGCCGGGGGGCCTTGTCCATCGAGGACGGGGAGACCATGCGGGTGGCGGCGGAGGCGGCGCTGACGCTGCGCATCCCCATGGTGATGGTATTGGCGTCGAGTGGGGCTGACGTGTCCGATGGGGTCGCCTCGCTGCACGGCTGGGGTCGGGCGGCCCATGCGCTGGCCATGTGCTCGGGCACGGTGCCGGTGGTCACGGTGGTGACCGGGCCGGCACTGTCCGGGCCCGCCCTACTCCTCGGGATCGCCGATCTGGTGGTGATGACCACCGATGCCTTCGCCTTCGTGTCCGGGCCGGCCATGGTCGAGGAGTTCACCGGGATACGGATCGGCATCCACCAGCTCGGTGGGGCGGCCATGCACGCCCGATCCAGCGGGCTGTGTGCCATCGAGGCCTCATCCGAGGAGGATGCGTTGGCCCACGTGGACTACCTGCTGGGCTACCTACCGGGTCACGCCGACGAGCTCCCCCCGCGATCCTCGGCCGGCGAACAGATCGACGAGACCGTATCCACCCTGGCGAACATCATTCCGGATCGCGCCACCAGTTCGTATGACGTGCGACAGGTGGCGGCAGCGATCGCTGACGACAATGACGTGACCGAACTGTGGACACGGTGGTCGCCCCAGCTGGTGACCGCCCTAGGGCGGATCGCCGGTAGGCCGGTAGGGTTCGTGGCCAACCAGCCCCAGGCGCTGGCCGGGACCCTGGACATCGCCGCCTCGCAGAAGGGTGCCCGATTCGTCCGCTTCTGTGATTCGTTCAACCTGCCGTTGGTGACACTGGTGGACACCCCCGGGTTCCTTCCCGGCAAGGACCTCGAGTGGCGCGGGATGATCCGCCACGGGGCCGAGCTGGCCTTTGCCTATGCCGAGGCCACCGTGCCCCGGGTGTGCGTGATCCTGCGCAAGGCCTTCGGCGGTGCCTACATCGTCATGGACTCCAAGGGACTCGGCAACGACCTGTGCTTCGCCTGGCCCGGCGCCGAGATCGCGGTGATGGGTGCGGAGGGTGCGGTGCAGATCCTCAACCGGCGGTCCGGGCCCGAGGAACAAGAGGCGCTGCGGGACGAGTACGCCGAGCGATTCCTCACCCCGTGGCAGGCCGCCGAGCGCGGTTTCGTCGACGCGGTGATCGAGCCCGGGGATACCCGATCGGTGGTTGCCGACGCGCTGGAGACCCTGGAGACGGCACGGGAGATGCTGCCCGGTAGAAAGCACACCGTGGGGCCGCTGTAGGACGGCCAGCCCCTTCCAAATGCGCGAAGGAGAAGTCGGCGTAGACGAAGAAAAGCCCCCTCCGAAGAGGGGGCTTTTCTTCCTACTCACCACTGCCAGCTCGGAACGAGCGTCAGTCAGCAGCGGCTAACGGATCAGAATCCGTTGGTCTTCCAGGTGCCCGCTCCGACGAGGGCGGCACCCGAATCGCATCCCGCGGCCGGGGCCGGCTCAGAGTCGAACCAGGTACCGGCGCTACTCGGAGCCTGAGTCGCGCTTCCGGTCGGTGATGCCGTCGCACCGTAGGCTCCGTTCGCTGCCGCGATTGTCAAGTTAGACAAGTTGTCAACGACGAACCAGCACGTGGGGCCGTTCTTCGAGTAGCTCGACAACACGACGCCGTTCCCAGCGGTGTTGTCAAAGTACACTGAGACCGGACCCTGAGTCAGTTGCCCTGTACCGGCGGCGACGAACTTGAGGCTGGGCTCATCACCCTGAAGTGTCGTCAACTGCGTTGCCGCGGTCTGACCCCCAGAAGCGTTGACGTACTGCTGGTTGTTCTGGGTCGCCTCTGCCTTGGCATTTGTCAGCGCAGTGTTGAGGTTGGACTGAGCAGCCCGGTCATTCGCCCCACCGGTCACACCGAGGAACGTCGGAATGGCGATGGCGAGCAGAATGGCCAGGATCAACAGCACCACCATGAGCTCGATGAGAGTGAAACCGGCATCTGCACCGGCATCCCCCACACCGTCGCGCCTGTCATTCAGGCGCCCAATTGCGGATGAAAACATTTGTTGCCTCCTCGTTAGTATTGATGCATTAATTGTCGGGCGCCAGGAAAGGTACCCGATGTTTTTATCGTCCCAATCAATGGGTCACTTGAGGATCCGTTACGAATATTCCCCGAAATGTCCTACTGATGGGACGAGCCCCAGAGCAGCTTCTCCAGCACCGTGTCTCGAGTATCCGAGGGACCATGAACTCACCACGTCTGACAGAATGGGCACTGATCCAGCCCTCCCTGTCAGATGTAATCGCCGATCATTGGCGGCACAGTTATTGCGATGTCCGCCCGACATGTCCGAGGCCCCTCGTCATCTCAATCCACCGTACATTTGCAGCGGTTTCTGAAACTCTTTTGAAATGGTAACAGACGGTTTCGACATACTGCAACGCAATTGTCCAAAGTAATTTGGTCCCGCGCCAGCTCCTCTCATTGCATTTCACGTTATCCCGCGGATTTCCGTATTCCTCGAGCCGTTCTAGGTGAAGATTGAGTCTCGGAAGCGCCACGTGGTCGAGTCACAATGAACGGATTCGTCGACCTACGGCCGCGACACCTTCAGCGGTCACTCACATGATGTAAGAAGGTGGCTGGCGGCTAACCGGCGTTTGGAACCAGCTTGATGTAGTCGAACATAGGCAGGTAGAGGCAGATCACCATGGCGCCTACCATGCAGCCCATAACCACGGTGAGGATCGGCTCCAGCAGCGCAGTGAGGTTGTTGACCGTGACTTCGACCTCTTGGTCGTAGAATTCACCGACCTTTTTCAGCATTGCGTCCAGCGAACCAGTCTGCTCCCCGACTTCGATCATCTGGACAACTAGCGGCGGTATGACCTCTTCGTGCTCACGAAGGGGATCGGCCAGTGGACGCCCCTCGCGGACACCGTTTTTCGCCTCGATGAGCACGTCTCCCACCGTACGGTTACCGGCGATGTCTGCGCAGATATCCAAAGACTCGAGAATAGGCACACCCGATCCGATCAGGGACGCCAACGTCCCGCTCATTCGAGCCAGGGCAACTTTATGGAAAAGATTTCCAAAGATAGGGGGCTTGAGCATCCACCGATCCCATCTCCTGCGGCCATCTTCGGTCGCAATCCACTTCCGCACTCCGATGATGGCGCCAACAACGATGGCGATGAGCAGCAGCACCCACACGCTGGTGATGATCTGCGAGATCTCGATGAGGATGCGGGTTGGCAGCGGAAGCTTCCCTCCCAACGAGGTGAACAGTTTCTGGAACACAGGGACAATGAAGACGATCATGGCCGTGAAAATGAGCCCCATGACGCAGAGGACTACTGCCGGATACGTCATGGCCGACCTGATCGTCCGGTTCAGCTGCGCCTGCTTCTCGATGGTATCGGCCAAGCTCCCGAGGACTTCGTCGAGATTACCGCCGGCTTCCCCCGCTTGGACCAGCGTGCAAAACAGATGGGAGAAGACTTTCGGGTGCTTCGCGCACGCCGCCGACAAGGAGGAACCGTGCTCGAGGTCAAGGCGAACGTCGGCGAGCACCCGAGCCAACGTCGGGTTCTCTACCTGCGCGGCCAGAATTCCCAGGGATCGGACGACCGAGAGACCCGAATCGACCATGGTTGAGAGCTGCCGCGTAATGACCGCTACCTCACGCAACTTGACTCGATCAGAGAAACCAGGGATCTTGATCTCTGTCTTGAGGTTGACGGCCGACTTGGGTGTTACCGAAATGGGCATGTACCCCATCTCGCGGAGGCGCCGCACGACCAAGGCCATGCTGTCGCCATCAAGCTGCCCTTCGACCAGGCTTCCACTCCGGTCTCGCACCTTGTAATCAAATGTTAGTGCCACGACGCCCCGTTTCCTTGTTCATCAATCATTTTGAGATGCGTTATGTATTTAGGTGATTTCGAAGGTCCTCTTCGTTGGAAGAGCGGTCATAGGCGATGCTTTCCGAGATACGCCCCTCCTTGACCAGCGCTGGCCAATCCTTGGTCCATCGTCTGCATACCGAACGATCCGCCGACCTGCATCAGCGAGTAGATCTGATGGGACTTTGACTGGCGAATCAGGTTCCTGATGGCCGACGTGCACACCAATACCTCGGAGCATGGAATACGCCCTGTGCCTTCCGCATTGACGATCAGTTGCTGGGTCACCACGCCCTCCAGCGTTGCAGCCAACATCACTCTGATTTGCTCCTGTTGATTGGTCGGAAACACGTCGATCATTCTGTCGACGGTCTGCGGGCAGTCCTGGGTGTGAAGGGTGCCGAACACGAGGTGTCCCGTCTCGGCAGCTGTGAGTGCCATCGAAATGGTCTCGAGGTCCCGAAGCTCACCCACGAGGATCACATCGGGGTCTTGACGGAGGACGCGCCTCAGAGCCTCCGAGAACGACTTGGTGTCTTCACCGACTTCTCTTTGGGTGATGATCGACCGCTTGTGATCATGGAGAAATTCGATCGGGTCCTCCACAGTGACGATGTGCAGTGGCTTGGTGCGATTGATGATGTCAACAAGTGACGCCAGGGTCGTGGACTTGCCCGATCCGGTGGGTCCGGTGACCAGCACCAGACCGCGCCTCAGGTCGGTAAACGACTTGATCGCGTCCGGTAGGCCCAAGGTGTCGAATTCCGGCATCTCGTGTGGAATAGGTCGAAGCGCCGCCGCAACGGTCCCCCGTTGCAGAGAAACGTTCACGCGAAATCGACCCACCCCGGCAATCGAGTGCGAGGTATCGAGTTCACTCTCCTCCTCGAAGCGCTCCCGCTGCGATGCGGGCAGGATGCCGAATACCATGTTGCGGATCATCTCGTTGTCAAGCGGCGGACAACCTTCGATTGGTCGGATAGCGCCGTGCAGACGGATCGACCCTGGCATCTCCGCCGTCAGGTGAAGATCGGATGCACCAACCGATACCGCATAGCGGAGCAGGTCGTCGATATGAAGCGGGAGGTCGCCCTTGGTTGCTCCTGCAGCAATGCCCCGTTGGAGCAGGGACTCAACCTCCGAGCCCGGGTTCGACGGATGCTCTGCCGACTGCCCTGAGTCAACCAATGGTGAAACGGGAGTGGGTCCAGGTACGACTGACGGTGTGAAGGTATTCAGCATCTGGCCGATCACGACTGGATCCGCCAGAACAGGATTGATGCGATGCCCAACTCGCAAGGCCAACGCATCGACGTCTGCGCTGGACGGCGGCTCGGCAAAGGCCACAGCAAGTACGGTCCCGTCGAACTGCAGCGCCACCACTCCGTACTCTTTAGCCACATCCTCCGGCATCGCTGCCACAGCATCGGGACTCGGAGTCATGGCGGCTAGGTCGATGGCCTGCATTTTGGTCAAATGCGCCAGCGCCCCCACCACGACCCCTGGAAGGGCAAGATTCCTGCTGATCAGCAAGGTCGCCAACGGCTCACCAGTCGACTGTGCCTCCGCGACCAGCGGTGCCAGATTGGACTCGGTGTCGTACCCTCCCTGCACCAGGGCCTCGGCAAGACGGCTCGACCATTCGACTCGCGTCTCTGACGTTACCGGGCTCATGCGACCACCCGGAGGACTTCTTCGAGAGTGGTCTCGCCCTCGATCGCTTTGCGTATCCCGCTTTGGCGCAGCGTCAGCATTCCCTGCGCTACCGCGAGTTTATGGATGTCTTCCACCGATCCTCCTTCAATAATCAATCGTTCGATCTCTTCAGTCATTGGCATCAGTTCGGACAAGGCCTTCCGGCCCCGGTACCCCGTGTTGGCGCATGCCGAGCAGCCCACAGATCGGAACACCTTGTCCATCGTGCCGACCACACTGACTTCCTCCAGCGTCCAGCCGGCAGCAGCGATGTCCGCTTCTGTGGGCTCGTAGGGCTCTTTGCAGTGCATGCAGAGCCGCCGGGTCAGCCGCTGAGCAAGTACGCCCGACAGCGACGAAGTGACAAGAAACGGCTCGATTCCCATCTCGATCAGTCGCATCGGGGTCGATGCGGCGCTGTTCGTATGGAGAGTGGACAGAACCATGTGACCGGTGAGAGCTGCCTCGATCGAGATCACCGCGGTTTCCTTGTCGCGGATCTCTCCCACAAGGACGATGTCCGGGTCCGATCGCAGGATCGACTTCAGGGCAGACGCAAAGGTCAGGCCGGCCTTCAGATTGAGTTGCACCTGATTGACGCCCTTCAACTGCAACTCGACAGGATCCTCCACCGTAATGATGTTCTTTTCCGGCGAATTGAGAGCTGTCAGCGTCGTGTACAGCGTGGTGGACTTTCCCGAACCGGTGGGCCCAGTGACCAGGATGGTGCCGTATGGCTTGGTGTAGATCGATTCGTACGTCTTCAGCAGATCCTCGTCGAATCCCAGGTCGGCGAAGCCGAGGACCACGCTTGATTTGTCCAGCACCCGCATCACGACCTTCTCACCGTGGATGGTGGGAAGAGTGGCCATCCGAAGGTCGATTCCCTTGCTGCCGACGTTGAGCGATATCCGGCCGTCTTGAGGAATCCGGTGCTCGGCAACATTCATGTCGGCCATCACCTTCAATCGAGTGGTGACGGCCGCCGAGATCGCCCGCGGGGCAGTGGATACATCGTGGAGAACGCCGTCGATCCGATAGCGAATACGGAGGTCGGTGGCCGTGGGCTCGACGTGGATGTCTGAGGCGCGCTCGTTCAGCGCTTGCAGAATGAGGAGGTTGACGTACCGGACGATCGGCGCCTCCTCGGTGACCGCTTGGATGTCGTCGACGCTCTTCTCTGGACCAGAGCCGTCGAATCCGAGCGAGGCCTCCATGGCCATGTCGGCGGCATCGCCTCCGCTGTTGAACGCTTGCCCGATGTAGGAACTGATCTGGGTGCGGGTGGCAACCACCACGATGAAGTTGCGGCCCATGATGGTCCGGAGGTCGTCCATAGCGAACACGTCGGTGGGATTCGACGCGGCGACCACCGGAGTCCCGTTGTCGTTGGCGATCACGATCACGTTGTGGTGCCGAGCGGTTGCCTCGGGGATGGTTCCTGCTTCGCTGAAATTGACGCCGACAGCGTCGAGATCCACGAAGTCGAGCCCCATCTCTTGGGCCATGCCCCACATGAGATCGGCCTCGGTGACCAGTTTCCTTGCGGTCAGGATGCGGGCCACGCTCTGGCCCGTGCGGTAGTGCTCCTCGAGCACAAGCTCTATGTCCTCGAGGGAAACTCGCTCGCCATCCACCAACGCCTTGGCCAAGGGAGGGAACAGCGCGGTGACCGACGCAGGATCGGATTCAATGACCTCGTTCCACTGTTCTTCATTCTGCTGTTCCTGGAAGGTGGCCACCGCTTCGGCCACCAGGTCGGCGGCCAGATCTGTCGAGTCGGAGCCAGGCTGATTACCACCGTCCTGGACGGTGAGTGCCAATTCGGCGAGCTCGTCTGTGCTGGACTCCAGCGCATTGCCGGCCGCAGCCAGATCCGGAATGGTGGTGTTCGATTCGAACTCGGGCAGCAGATTGGCGGCTGGCTCGGCGGGCTCGGCCGTCTCGAGGGGCTCGAGCGACCCGAGCGGTTCGAGCAAATCGCGCATGCCGTCGCCCTCCTCATCTGGTTGGGCCTCAAGGGCCACTCCAGACGGCAACGCCGACGTAAGGTCGAACTCGACAACTGGCCCACCGAACGGTTCCGACCTACCTGTTTCCTCGCCGGACTCAGCGGACAATTCCCGATCGGACGCTTCGATGGGTTCGGCAACCTGGGGCGCTTCTACAGCGTCTTCCAACGCGTTCTCCTTCGTGCCGGCATCGACAGCCTTGGACGCCGACTTTCGAACCCGCGGCTTGGCCCCGTCCTTGGTCCCTTCCTTGCGAGAGCGCTTCCCACTGGAAGGAGACTCGGACTCGACCGAAGCCTGCCCGGTTTCGAGCTCCACAGCACCAGGCACACCGCCGGGGTCTGCGACAGCGGCGGCGTCATCGAGAAGACCTGCGGTGGCCAGCACACCATTGAGTTCCTCGACAGGGGCTAGCTCTCGTTCGTCAACAGGGGCTGGCTCTCCTGCGTATCGGGCGTCTCCGACGTCTCCAGCTTCTGAGGGCCCGCCCTCCGATCCGAACAACTGATCGAGATAGGCGCCGATCTGGTCCCGGGAGGCAACGACAGAGATGAAATCGCGTCCTATGAAGGAACGAACTGTCTCCAGAGCGGAAGTGTCATCGGGATCTGCCGTTGCGATCACGGGCGTCCCGAATTTGCGCTTGATCGCCACCACGTGATGCTGGCGGGACAGTGCTGCGGGCAGAATCTCGCCCGCGGCGGAGTCAACCCCGTAGGTATCGAGGTCGACGAATTCGAGATCGTGTTCGCTAGCCATCCAACGGATGGCGTCGACATCGGTCATATCTCCACCATCGGCAGACTGACAGCTGAGATTGAACCCGAATCCAATTGTTTGGCCCACGCCTGAGGGCCATGCCCGACAAATGCTCGCACTAGCCCCCCTTCCTGATTGCCCCGGGTAGTGCTACGGTCCGACGACCTAGGCCCCCGACCGCTGTAATTTGCGTCTTTTGCTAGCTCTCGATGATCAACTCCGACCGGACGACCCCAAGACGTCCGATCAACCAGTCCCCTAAATGCCGCCAGCCTAGGGCTGGACCGGATTTAGCCGACCAGACAACCCTCGGAACTCGCCTGCTCTGTTGGATGACACGTTCGGACATTCCAACGTTGTTGAATACATAATATGAGTTCTGGCGACATTGCGCTACTGGCAGTGACAATTCCTGTCGCAGGCGTCGCCGGACTATTCATCGGTTCATTCCTGAATGTTGTCGTCTATCGAGTCCCCCTCGGCTTGTCGGTCAGTCAGCCCCGATCGTTCTGCCCGACGTGTCGACGCCAATTGAGTTGGTGGGAAAACGTACCGGTCGTCTCGTGGGTCGGACTCAGAGGTCGCTGTCGAAACTGTCATCAATCGATCTCCATTCGCTATCCGCTGGTGGAGCTCACCACCGGGATCCTCTTTGCCCTGGTCACATGGGCATGGCGCGGCCACGTCCTCTCGGCGGGCTACTGCATTCTGGCTGCCACCATGGTCGCCGTCGGCCTCATCGAATATGGCGGTCAACGCGCCCCCCTGTCAGTTGCGGCGATCGGGACTGGTACCGCACTGGTGCTCATCGTGGCCGGCGCCGGGTGGGAAGGTCACTGGAGTATTGCCATCGGATCACTCCTCGGCACCCTGGCCGCGATCTTCATCTTCGCCGTCCTCCGTTCCGCCGATCCGCAGTGCACTGACCCGCGAAGCGTCGGCCGGACCGCGATCCTGGTGGCCGGCTGCTGGGTGGGTGGGTTAGGTATCGGACCGACCACCATCGGGGTGGCAGCCTGGATCGTCGTCTACTTCTCCTGCATGGCCGGCAACAGGTGGGTGCCGAGAGCCAAACTCAACGTCGGCTCGGCACTGAGTAAGGAGGACACCGTGCCACCAGTGCTGGCCACACCGTTGGTTACCGCGATTGCCGCTGCGATGGCAGCGTCCCTCGTAGCGAAGGGGTGATCAACCTACGATAGTTGCATGAGCATCGACGAACCCGATGGTCACCATGTCCCCAGCGAACCGCCCGGACGCAGTGGGACCGACCGGCGTACCGGAGTTCGCCGAGTGGTGGTAGTCGATGATCACGAGCTCCTCCGTGCGGGGACCCGCCGCATTCTCGACGAGGCGACCGGCTTCACGGTTGTGGGCGAAGCTGGCGACGGCGGCGACGCCCTACGGGTGATTGCCGACACAACGCCGGACGTCGTCCTTGTCGACATTCGACTTCCCACCGGCAATGGCATCGATCTTGCCCGTGAGGTCGTGCGCGACTTCCCGACCGTCACCGTTCTCATCCTCAGCGCGTACGACGATGAAAACTACGTGAGGGCTGCGCTCGCCGCTGGAGTCGCCGGCTACTTGCTGAAGACCATGCCCAGCGATGAGCTGGTGCGCTCCATCACCGCCGCCTGCGAGGGCTCGCTGCTCCGCGATATCGGTGGTACCACTGGAGGGGAAAAGGATGATCACTCCGCTCGAGAGGCCTACACGGCCCGCCTGACCAGCCGGGAGCAAGAGGTGGTGAGGTTGGTGGTGCGAGGCCAATCGAACAAGGCGATCGCCCGGGAGCTGGGGATCAGTCCGCGCACGGTCGAAGGCCACCTCAATCACGTGTTCGAAAAGGTTGGCACCACCTCCCGGACCGAGCTGGTTCACTACGCCCTTGCCAACAGCCTGTTCGTCAGAGGACAGGCCAGCGGAGCGGGATCGGCGCCATGAAGAAGTCGATGACGAGCGAATCGGTCACTCCATCTGCGAGTTCTGACCCGGCAGCCGGTGGCGCGACCGCTGGCGTTGATACCGAAAACCAGTCCGGGCCAATGACCAACAGCCCCTCTCCAAAACGAGTGTTGGTCAGGGACAGACCGTGGACGAAATCACAGTTCTGGTTGCTTCAGTTCATAATCCTGGCCTTGTACCTTGCTCGAGTTGCGGCGACCGTCGCCTTCCACCTCGACGCCACCTCGCTGGCCCTCGAGGTCTCGACCTTCGCCATCTTTCTGGTACCGGTCGTCTATGCCGCATTGAACTACGGACTCGATGGCGCGCTGATTACCTCCGGATGGGTCACACTTCTGGCATTGCCCCGCTTCATCACCGAACTCCAGAGTCACAACCTGGTTACAGCCTGGGCCGACTTGGTCCAGGTCCTCCTGCTCGATGCCCTCGCCATTCTCGTCGGCCAGCGGGTGAGCGCCGAACGAGATGCACGAAGACTTGCCGAGTCAGCCCAGGAAGCCCACCTGAGGGCCGAGGCACTCTATCGAGACCTTTTCGATTCCAACCAGGCACCTATTCTGCTGGTCGACGGCAACGGGAACGTCATCGAGGCGAACGCTTCTGCCCAGCGAGCATTCGGCGGGATTGTCCAGCAACGCTCTGATCTCGAGACCACCCCGCAGCGTGGCGATTCCGTGCGCCTGGTGGACATGATCGGCCCCGACGCTGCGAGTCTTGTGCTCGCACGGCTCCTTGCCGGAGCCGATCCCGGATTGAGCGAAGACGTGGGGCCCACATCGGAAGAAGAACGGGTCGAGCCAGTCCCTTTCGAGATCGATGGGCGTCCCACCTTGCTCCGACCGACCGCGACGACGCTCGGCCATTCGGACAGTGGGGCACGCCTGCAAGTCATCTTTGAGGATGTCACGACGGAGACCCGCCGCCACGATCTGATGGAGGCATATGCGACACGCGTCGTGCTCGGCCAGGAGGAGGAACGCCGTCACATCGCTCAGGAGCTCCACGACGGGCCGGTCCAAGCACTCATCTATCTGTGCCGACAGATCGATGTCGTCGAAGCCCGAACTGGTCTAACTCGAGACCATGGTTCGCAACTCTCCGAACTTCGAGTCATCGCCGAGGACACGGTGAGCGAGCTTCGCTCTATTGCCAAAGGCCTGAGACCCTCGGTTCTCGACGATCTTGGTTTGGTTGCCTCCATCAACCAAACCCTCTCTGAGGCCGGGGAGCGGCACCATTTCGAGACGACCTTCGGAGTCACCGGACAAGAGCGACGACTCCCGCCACCGGTCGAATTGGCACTATTCCGCATCGCGCAAGAGGCGATCTCCAATGTCGAACGACATGCAGGCGCTCGGCGGGTTGCGGTCGGGTTGAACTTCGAGGAGGGCGGGCTGCGACTGTTGGTACGGGATGATGGAGTCGGGTTCGAGCTGCCAAAGGGTCCGAAGGATGGCAACAGCGAGTCGTTGGGGCTCCCAGGGATGAACGAGCGTGCCCATCTCATCGGATCCCGGCTTGTTATCCACACTGACCTGGGCGCTGGGACCACGGTGGACGTTTGGGTTCCGGCCACGGTTCTCGCCACAAACTGACATTTTTCCTGCGTATAGCGTACTCCAGAGCCGACTCGGACACAGATACAGTGCCAAAAAGACATCCGCGGCCGGCTTCTCGGTGAGGCAACTGTCACTCAACCGACATGAAAGTGTGGTTTGAATCTCATCAATTCATGGGATACTGATTGCCGTGGACCCGATCGTCATTGAGTCTTGCCACAGCACTTGGATCATCGATATGGAGAATTCGCGGTTCCGCCGCGTGGTCAAAGATTCCAATCTCCGCAACAGCCCAGCCTCGACCGAGTGGCAGCCTTGCTACGGAGTAGAAATCGACCCCCTCTCCGAGTCGTTTGTTGTGCTGCTCAATCCTGAGGGCACGCGACTCTTGCGGAGTTGGCGCCACGTTGAGCACTGCTCGCAATGTGGTGGCGAGGCGACCTCCGAGCTCTCTCTGCGTGACCTGCGTTCAGCTGTTCACGGCTGAGGGCCGCTGAACCCTCCTACATCCTCCGAAATTCCCGGTCAGTTCCGGACTGAAACTCCACTGTATGTGGTCGCCCGAGAGCAGCCATCGTGACCGGGGTGATGCAATGGCCGCATACCCGTACAATGGGCGTAGTCCGCGGATGTCCACCTCGGAGCGTCGACCCGGTCACTCATCGTGTTGATCCGTTCGTAGCGCGGGTTGGATTCTTCCCAATGCCAGTGATGAGATGACAAACGTGCAGCGAAAGCGAACAGAGTGTGACGATGGGCTGGAGAGGCGCTCCGGACTCGACGAACCGGAGAAATCGAGTGGCGCTGACTGGCAATCCTTGCCCGGCGCCCTTCATGGGGGGGTGCTCGTACGGTGAGTCAGGATCAGCCAAGCGAGGGCGATGAGGCTAGTGAGGATGACACGCAGATCACCGATTCGATCGGGAGCATCAAGAGCGACACACCTCCGCCACCTCCCCCGCCACCCCAGAGCTCGACCGGGCTGCAGCTACAGCGCGACTTCGACACAACCGCTGCCATGGTCAACGACATCCTCGCCGTGAGTGCCACCGAGCCACCGGAGCAGGAACGGACTGCATCAAACGTCGATGCTGTAGTCGATGCTCCTACAGAGAGAGATCAGCCTACGAGCACGACATCGGGAGGCAGCGAGCCGATCTCACCGGATTTCTTCCCATCGACACGAGCGAAAAAACGAAGCCGAAGATCAAGATAGCGGTTTGACGGCAATCACCGACCCCGATTCGGAGACCTCTCCGACCCGGAGGTCAGAGCTGGGGGTCCCGCTTCCAGACGCCCGAACTACCGCCGGTTTTCTCCCACAACATGAGCTGGCCAATGCTCATCGTCCTGTCGGTCGTCTTACACATGTCGTATACCGTCAGTGCGGCGATTGCACAGGCGGTCATTGCCTCCATCTCGACGCCGGTCCGATCCACAGCTTCGACTTTCGCCTCAACCTCGACGTAGTCATCGCCAATGGTGAAGTCGACGTGCACGGAGCCGACCAGAAGGGGGTGGCACATGGGAACCAGGTCGGAGGTCCTCTTGGCGGCTTGTATGCCGGCCACCCTGGCTGCGGCCAACACGTCCCCCTTGGTGATCGCGTTGTTGGCGACCTTCGCCGTGGTCTCGGGCTTCATCGCAACCTTGCAGCGAGCAAGCGCCCGCCTGTGGGTCGGTTCCTTCGGCGACACATCAACCATGCGGGTCCCGCTGAACGGGTCCAAGTGGCTCAGGCTTCGATCAGTCATGGGGCGGTCCGGTACGTCACGGTCCACAGTGTACGGGAGAGCAGGGGCTTGAAACGAGATTGGCACTCTCTCTAGTAGACTGCTAATCCAAGGAAGCCCTTGGACCGAGAGGAAATGCTCGCTTGCCCACCTATGAGTACCACTGTGACAGCTGCGAGAGGAACTTTGACTTCGTCCAGTCGTTCCATGACGACCCTCTGACCGACTGCCCCACCTGTGGATCACCGGTGCGCAAGGTCTTCGGGAACGTCGGCATCGTCTTCAAGGGCAGCGGTTTCTACAAGACGGACAGCCGCAATGGCAGTTCGGGCAAGGCATCCGAAAGTACCGAGGTCGCCTCAGCCCCATCTGACTCGGAACGATCTGACTCGGAACGGTCGGCGCCGGCGGTCGAAACGCCGTCATCGACCCCAAGCGATACCACCGCCAAGCCCTCTGCTCCGTCACCGACTTCATCACCAGACAAGCCATCGTCGGATAAATCCTCATCAGACAAGGCGAAATCGTCGACCGGCGGGAAGACCTCTGGAGCCGGCACCCCGGCGCCGTAGCCGTGGGTCTTGCTCCATCAGTCATACACCGGAGCGACCTCGGCGCAACGATTCCCACAGGGGCGGCCGAGAAATTCCGTAGGGGGCCCTCGTGCTCCCGCCAGTTCGCCGTGAAGTAATCCTCGCCAAACGGTGGACCCTGCCCGTACAATGGGCGCCATGGATAGAGGTGACCTCGATCGCATTCTTGTGTCGCTGGCCGAACTCGACGGTTCGGACCTGCATATCAAAGCGGGCGCGCCGCCGCGCTTGAGAGTGGCTGGGTCTCTTCGCACGCTCGATGACGAGCCATCGTTCACTGATCGGGAGACCCGAGAACTAGCTGAGTCCATCATGGAGCCTCGAATCCTCGAAGTCTTCAATGACCGTCACGAAGTCGACTTCGCCTACAGCCTCCCTGGTACGGGCCGATTTCGGGTTAACGCCTACTACCAGCGGTCATCGGTTGCCTTGGCCATGCGGCGAGTGAGATCAGGCGCCACAACCGTTAGCGAGCTCGGATTGCCCGAGGTTGTCAACCGCCTGGCCGAGGAGATGCGGGGTCTGGTGCTGGTTACTGGCCCAACCGGCTCTGGTAAGACCACGACGTTGGCGGCCATGGTCGATCACATCAACCACCTTCGCTCGTGCCACATCGTTACCATCGAGGACCCGGTCGAGTATCTCCATAGCGACGATCTCGCCGCCATCGACCAACGCGAGGTCGGGTTCGACACCGACTCGTTCTCGTCCGCCATGCGAGTGGTCCTCAGGCAGGATCCGGACGTCATCCTGGTGGGTGAGATGAGGGACATGGAGACGGTCTCTGCGGCGCTAACCGCAGCGGAGACAGGTCACCTGGTGTTCTCAACACTCCACACGATCAATGCCACGGAGACCATCAACCGAATCGTGGACTTCTTCCCGACCCACCAACAGACCCAGGTGCGGGTTAGCCTGGCCGGCTCACTGAAGGGCATTGTCTGCCAGCGGTTGATCCCTACGTCGGATGGTAAGGGCCGAGTGCCCGTTCTCGAGTTGCTGGTGGTAAACGGTCGGATCCAACAGGCGATCATGGATCCGCTCATCACCGGGGATATCGAGGGAATCGTCGCCGACGGTGAGTACTACGGGATGACCACGTTCGATCAGTCGCTGGTCACCCTGGTGGCCGACGGGACCATCGACTTGGCCGAGGCTATGTCCACCGCCACCAATGCCCACGACCTCAAGGTGATGCTCGAGCGCAAAGGCATCTTGCAGACGGGCCAGATGGCCACCTCGACTCCGCTCTGAACCCAGACCTCACGGCTCACCGGGCCCCCTGATGGGTGCATTTGGCGCATAGATCTGCAATTCTGCGGTCCTCGGATGTCCTTGTTCGGGCATGAGCAAGTTCACCAACACGGGACCTCAAGGTGACGCCGATTCCGTCCGATAGATCCTCGTACAGTCTGGCGCATTCTCACACCAGTTTTAATCAATCCATTCCACATATCAGCGATCTCACCAGGACCGGAGACAATCGATGAACGCCCACATGAGGGGACGCGGAGCTTGGCAGCCCAGCGTGTTTCGTGACTCAACGATGGCGGTTTCGGGGTCGATGCTCGCAAACGACAGGCACGTTCGAGGAGTGTTCCCATGACACAGCTGACGGTTGGTCTCGATATCGGCACGAGCGCAGTTCGCGCCGCCGAACTCGATGTGAGCCATTCGAGCCCGGTCCTGCACACCTACGGTCAGGTTGGTCTGCCCCCTGGCTCCCTCGTTGACGGCGAGATTCGTGACGTGTCATCAGTCACCGAAGCCATCATCAAACTCTGGAAGAACGGGCAGTTCTCGAGCAAGTCGGTGATCGTCGGAATCGCTGGGCTTCGTGCCATCACTCGGGAGATCGACCTCCCGTTCGTGCCGGACAATGAGATCGACAGTGCTGTCCGCTTCCAGTCGGAGGAAGTCATTCCATTCCCACCCGAGCAGACCATCCTCTCCTCGCAGATCCTTGCTGACTACACCTCTCCTGAGGGCGACAAGATGCGAAGGGTCCTTGTCGCCGCCGCTCACGTTGACCTCGTCAACGGTGTGATCGAGGCGGTCGAGAAGGCGGGACTGACTGTCGAAGGAGTCGACCTCATTTCGTCCGCTCTGGTACGCGCCGTTGGCGGACAGGATGCGTCCGAACAGCCGGAGGCGATCGTCTCGGTCGGAGCCGGACTGACAGTCGTCGTCGTCCACCAACAGGGTCGCCCGCAGTTCGTCCGGACCATCGGATCTGGTGGCAACGCCACCACCGCAGCTGTGTCTTCAGCCTTGGACCTGCCGATCTCCGATGCTGAAGGGTTGAAGCGTCGGATCGGTGAGCCGGCCGCCCAACAGATGGCGGCGGAGCGGGCTGCGCAGGCCAGCATGAATGAGTTGGTCGGAGAGATTCGGAACTCGATCCAATACTTCGCCTCCCTTCCCGGTCGGTTGCCGGTTTCCCGCCTGCTGGTCACCGGTGGAGGATCGGAACTCTCTGGTCTTATCGCCATGCTCGAAGCTCAGGTCCGCCTCCCGGTTCTCACCGTCTCTCCGCTGACCCGACTGGATACCTCAAGACTGGACCTAGGTGAAGAGCAGGCACGTCAGGTCGGGTCGGTCCTTGCCACTCCAATCGGTCTTGCTCTTCCTGAGCCAGACAAGGCAGTAAAGAAATTCAACCTCATTCCACCCGAGGTTGCCCAGCGGGCGCGGATGAAAAGGATCCAAGAGCGCACGCTGCTGGTGGGAGCGGCCGTGCTCGTACTCCTGGTCCTCTTCGGAGCGTGGAAGTTCTACCAGGTTCACAACGCTCAAAACAATGTCGAAGCCGCTCCAGGCGAGCATCGCCAGCCCTCAACACCCAGGTACCCAAGTACGACCTGGTGGTCGCTGCGAATCAGGCCTACTCAGCCGGCGTCGCCCGGCGCGCCTCAGTGCTCAACTCGGCCGTGGATTGGCCGACCGCTACTCAGCGAACTGTTCCGGATCACCCCGGCCAGCGCCGAGGTTCAAGCGCTGAGTGGTTCGGAGGCCGACGGCGCCAGCGCGTCCAGCACCGGCTGCGAGCGCCGGCGACCACCACTCCCAGCTACGGCGGCCTCGGCTGGTAGCGCAGCCACCCCCAGCAGCACCACCTCGGCAGCGATCGGAACCATCCAGTTCGGCGTCACCGGACCGGGACCGAGTCTGTCCATCTCCGAGGCGTGGATCAACGCTATCGCCGGATCAAGCTACTTCGCCAACCCACTCCAAGGTGCCACCGTGGTGAACCCTGACTCAACCATCTCGTTCCCCTTCTCCGTCTCGGTCACCCCGGCAGCCAGCCTCAGCAAGAATGCGAGCCTGAAATGAACAATGTCCGCGAGTACCGCATGCCCTTGATGATCGGAGCCGGAGCTCTGGTCGTCGCCTTGCTCCTCTGGGCGATCCTCGTCTCACCCCAGAGCTCGAAACTGTCGAGCCTGCAGAGCCAGGAGACTCAGCTCCAGGGGCAGGAGACCGCACTGCAGGCCAAGCTGACCGCTCTTGAAGTCGGAAAAGCAGAACCTGACCAAGAGCTGTGCCGACCTGCAGAAGATCGCCACCCAGATCCCCAGCGTGCAGAGCCCAACCGACATCGATGCCGAAGAGTCGTCATTCGAGAGCCAGTTCAACGACCTGACCGCCGTGTCCGGCGTGACCCTGACCCAGTTCAGTGGGTTTGCGCCGGCCACGTCGGTCGGAGGCACGTCGGCCACGACGACGCCGGGAACCAAGTCGACCGGTTCTTCGGCTGACGTCGTCGCCGTGCCAACCACCGTTGGCGTCACCGGCAACTACAACCAGATCAGTGCCTTCATCACCGGGCTGGACAGCTTCCCTCGTCTCTTCGTCATCCAGTCCTTCAACTTCGACTTCGGCACCTCGGCAGCCAGTCCGGTTCTGCTAGCTCGGCTAGCTCGACTGGCTCCTCTGGCTCCAGCTCGACATCCGGTACCGCAACAGCCTCTGGACCACCGCTGTGGGTCGGGGGTCAGCCAGTGTCGCCCACCGCTGGCCCCTACAGCCTCTCGCTCACTGGGTCGATCTACTACACCTCGGCTCCGAGCGCCGCTGGCCGCCTGCACCAAGGCCACCGCCACCCTTCACTGAACCAACCCGGTCAACGTCGGGAAGATCTCGGTAGTCAGATCAGCGACGGTCAGATCCCGCTGATCTGCATGTCGCCGACGGCCAGTGTCTGGCCGGCGGCGATGCCCGGGAGCCACTCGACGTCGGCGCCGACCACCGCCAGTGACTGCAGCATGCGCTGCAGGGTCGAGGCCACGGTGATCTCCCGGACTGGCTCGGCCAACCGGCCGTCACGGATCATCAGCCCCTCGGCGCCGACCGAGAAGTCGCCGCTGATCGGGTTGACCCCGGAGTGGACCCCGGTCATCGACTGGACGAAGAGGCCCTCCCCGACGGCGGCCAGCACTCCGTCCTCGTCGTAGCCCTCGGGTCCGGGGGCCAGGGTCAGGGCCCGGCAGCCCGGACCCGGCGTGCCGGAGAATCCGCCACGCACCGCCGAACCGGTCGATGCCACGCCGGACCGCGACGCCGAGACGGTGTCGTAGAGGAACCCTCGGAGGACCCCGCCGTCGATGAGGACGTTGCGCCGACAGGCCAGGCCCTCGGCATCGTAGGCGGCAGCGCCGTAGGCACGCGGGTCGGTGGGATCGTCCACCAGGGTGAGCACCGGGTCGCCGACCAGCTCACCGATACGACCGGCGAAGAACGATCGGCCCTTGGCCACCGCCTCCCCGGACAGTGCCGCGGACACCACCGAGAGGACCATGGTGGCCACCCGCCGGTCGAACACCACCGTCTGCCGCCCCGATGGGCCCTTGGTCGCCCCCAGCAGCCGGACGGCCCGGGTCACCGCGTCGCCGATGGCCTTGTCCGGATCGAGCCCGTCGAAGCCACGGCCCACGCTGAACCCACCGCCGGTCTGGCTGGCGTCGCCCGTCACCGGCGATCACCCCCACCGACATGTAGCCCGATCGTCTTCCTGCTCGAAGATCGGATGCCGGTGGTCGACACCAGGGCCACCTCGCACCGATCCGTCGCCGTAGTCGGCGTGGTCCACCTGGCGGATGCGCGGATCGGCGGCCCGGGCCTGAGCCTCGAGCGCCAAGGCCAGCTCCACCTTCCTCGGTGGTCGGCACCGACGCCAGCCGGTCGTCCCACAGGTCGACGGCCACGGCGCCGACACCGTCGGGCACCGCCAGCTGCACGTGCTCGTCGGGCGTGGCGAAGGTGGCGTTGTCCCGAGCTTCGGCCAGCGTCTCCCCCAGGACCGACTCGTCGAGCGAACCGGCCCAGGCGAATCCCGAGCCGGTGGTCGACCACCACCCGGATGCCGATGCCCGCCGATGTCGCCGAGGTCAGCGACTCGACCTCGCCGTCATAGGCACGGATGTCGGTCTCGTCGCCCCGGGCCACGTAGACCTCGATCTCCTCGCCGGACCGGCCCAGCCGGCCACCCGGTCGGCCACTGCCATCAGGTCGTCGGGTCCCGGGTCCGCCCGCGGTGGGTGACACGGCCTTGGTGGCCGTGGCTCATTCGGCCGTCCCCCCGATGGTCACCCCGGTCAGGCGCATGGTGGCCTGCCCGCATCCCACCGGGACGCTCTGGCCGTCCTTGCCGCAGGTGCCCGGGGTCATGGCGAAGTCGGTGGCCACGGCGTCGATCCGCTTGAGGATCTCGGGTCCGTTGCCGATCAGGTTGGCGTCGCGCAGCGGCTCGGTGATCCTCCCCCCTTCGATCAGATACGCCTCGGTGGTGCCGAAGACGAAGTCACCGGTGGTGGTGTTGACCTGGCCGCCACCGAGCTTGGCCACGTAGACGCCCCGGGGCGTCTGGGCCACGATCTCGTCGGCGTCCTCCTCACCGGGCAGCAGGAAGGTGTTGGTCATCCGCACCATGGGCAGGTGCTGGTAGGTCTGGCGCCGGCCATTGCCCGACGACACCCGCCCTTCCTTGCGGGCCCGGAGGTAGTCCCACAGATAGTCGGTGAGCACGCCGTTGTCGATGAGGACGTTGCGCTGGGCGGGCCGGCCCTCGTCGTCGACGCCGAAGGTCCCCCACTCCGAGCTGACGGTGCCGTCGTCCACCAGGGTCACCAGCGGGCTGGCCACCTGCTGGCCGACCATGCCGGTGTAGACCGAGGCGTCCTTGAGCGATGTGGTCGGCCTCGAGCCCGTGGCCGCACGCCTCGTGGAAGAGGATGCCCCCGCTCCCCCCGGCCAGGACCACCGGCAGCTCGCCGGAGGGCGCCGGCCGGGCGGACAGCTTGGACAGCGCCCGCCTCGCCGCCAGCTCGGCCAGCTCCTCGACCGACACCTCATCGAACAGCTCGAACCCGAGGGTGCGGGCCGCCGTCTCGTAGCCGGTCTGCAGCCCGGTGTCCCCGGTGGCCACGCACGAGACGCGAGAAACGGGTCCGGGCCTGTTGGTCGCCGGCCAGCAGCCCGTCCGAATTGGCGATCAGCACCTGCCGACGCGAACCGCCGCATGCGGCCTGCACCTGGGAGATGGCGTCGCCCGACGCCCGGGCCGCCTCGTCGGCCCGTCGCAGGAGGTCGAGGGTGTCGCCCTTGGACACCGCCGCCCGCGGCCCGGCAGCGTCGCCGTCGATGGCGCCATCCCGCCAGTGAGCGGCCCCACCCCCACCGTCCGGGTCCCGCCGGCGCCGCTCCGGGCCACCGCCGAGGCCGCCTCAGCCGCCCGGAGCAGGCCGTCCTCGGTCAGGTCGGCGGTGTGGGCGAAGCCGGTGGTCTCCCCGGACACCACCCGGATGCCGGCACCCCGCTCCCGCCCCGAGGACAGCTCCTCCACCCGACCGTCGTCGAGCATGGCCGAGGAGGTCGACCGGTCCTCGGCGAACACCTCGGCGAAGTCGCCGCCGTGCTGTAGCGCCGCGGACAGCACCCGCTCCAGCACTGGGGTTTCGATCACCAAGGCCTCCTTACCTCACTGTCGGGCGTCGCTCTGTCGGGCGTACCGCACTGGCGGGCATTAGGTAGCCGACGGCTGCGTCACGTATCGTACCGGCGTGGCTCCACGCACCGGTCTGTCCGCCCGAATCGAACTACGGGTGACCGAGGCCGACACCGCCGAGGCATTCCGCTCAGGGACGGTGCCGGTGCTGGCCACGCCCGCGTCTGGTGGCCCTGTGCGAGGAGGCCAGCTGCAAGGCCATCGAGGGTCACCTGCCCGACAATTGCACGTCGGTGGCCAAGCGGGTGCAGTTCGACCATCTGGTGCCGGTGGGGGTCGGCGGGACGGTATGGGCCGAGGCCACGCTCGATCGGATCGAGGGTCGCCGGCTGGTCTTCACCCTGTCGGTCTCCGAGAGCGCCGGGCTGGTGGCGGCGGGCAAGCTGATCCGGGTGATCGTCGACCGGGACGCGTTCCTGTCCAACGTGCGCTGACCCGGTCCGCCGGCGACTCTGCCGGCTCGGTGGCCCCGGGTCAGAGGTTCTTGCCGATCATGCCCCCGAGGACTCCCCCGACGCCGGCGTCGGCCGCCGGATGATCGTCACCGCGTGGCAGGTAGGGCAGCGAGGGCCTCGGCCAGCACCGGACACCGGCATGCTCTGGAGCCAGATGTTGCCCGGACCGGTGAGGGCCACCAGGTGGAAGCCGTCCTGCCCGAAGATCATGTTCTTGATGCCCGGGACCCGGGTGATGGTGAAGCTGACCCGTCCTCGAACAGGCCCACGTGGCCGGGGTGGACCAGCATGGTCTGGCCGGCGGCCAACTCGTAGGTGATGATCTCGCCGGACAGCTCGATCCATGCCTGGCCCTCGCCCTCGAGGCGCTGGAGGACGAAGCCGTCCCCGCCGTAGATGCCGCCGCGGAAGGTCTGCTGCATCCCCACGGTGGGGAGGATCCCGTCGGTGCCGCACACCCACCCGTGCCGGTGGACCAGGTAGCCCTGCCCGGGCGGGATGGTGACAGGGAAGATCCGGCCGGGCAGCTTGGCACCGAAGGCCACCATTCCCTGGCCCCCCTGGCCTCGTACTTGGTGAGGAAGATGCCACCGCCGCCGACGGCCCGCTTCAGGCCGCTCATCAGGCCCTTCTGGCCGCCGGTGGACGTCGACTGGGTCAGCTGGACGTTGGCCGACATCCACGAGAGCTCGCCGTGGGTGGAGATGATCGACTCCCCGGACTCGAGGATCATCTCCAACAGCGGCATGGTGGTGCCTTTGACTCTCCGCTTGCATGGGATCTCCTTCGTGGCTGCGGCCTGGATACCAAGCTGGTTGGACTCCTTCTATCTTGCCCGCGTCGGCGGCAGTGGATCGGGATGGTGGAGCGCCCTGTGGCACCCGGTCCGAGCCCTGCCCCGACAACCGGGGCCGACCCAGGCTCACCTGGCGGTTCACCAGGCGGCCGGCACGCACTCCCGCCGGTTCCCAGCAGTCCTCGGCCGGCTAGAGCACGGGTTGATCGCGCTGGTAGCCTGACCGCAAAGGTCGTCCATGCACTCATGATCCTCGAACACATCGACAGCCCCGCCGACCTCCGGTCCCTCACCCCGGAGGAGCTGGCCGCCCTCTCGGCGGAGATCCGCGGATTCATCGTCGATGCGGTCACCGCCACCGGCGGCCACCTGGGCTCCAACCTGGGCGTGGTGGAGCTCACCCTGGCCCTGCACCGGACCTTCGACTCCCCGAAGGACGTGCTCCTGTGGGACACCGGGCACCAGGCCTACGTGCACAAGCTGGTCACCGGCCGGCGAGCGGCCTTCACCCAGCTCCGCCAGGCCGACGGGCTCTCGGGCTATCCCAACCGCACCGAGTCCGAGCACGACTGGGTCGAGAACAGCCACGCCTCGACCATCCTCAGCTACGCGCACGGCCTGGCCAGCGCGTTCGAGCTCCAGGGCAGCGACCGGCGGGTGGTGGCCGTGGTGGGCGACGGCGCCCTCACCGGGGGCATGGCCTACGAGGCGCTCAACAACCTCGGGCATTCCGGCAAACCGGTGCTCATCGTCCTCAACGACAACGGCCGCTCCTATGCGCCCACCGTGTCCCGGCCTGTCGCTCAGCCTGACCCACCTCCGGCTCAATCCGGCCTACGTCCAGGCCCGCCAGCGCATTCGCCATCTGATCCGCGAGCTCCCCGGCGTGGGCGACCTGGCCTACTCCGGGGTCCACGGCCTGACCAGCGCCCTCCGCGAAGTGGTCACCCCCCACACCTTCTTCGAGGCCCTGGGCATCCGCTACGCCGGGCCCATCGACGGTCACGACATCGCCGGGGTCGAGCAGGCGCTGGCCAACGCCCCGGAGTGGCCGGGCCCATCGTGGTCCATGTGCTCACCCAGAAGGGCCGGGGCTATGCCCCGGCCGAAGAGGACGACATCCAGCGGCTCCACGACGTGAAGGTCAAAGTGGCTGCGGTGGACCGCCGCGGTCCTCGACACCGTCCCCGGCCCTGATGCAGCACGCAACGGGAGCGGCCGAGTCGGTCGGCTCGGGGACCGTCACCGACCGTCGATGGCACGCAACTGCCGGTGACCACCTTCACCGACGCCTTCACCCGGTCGCTGCTCCGCCAGGCCGAGGCCGACCCCCGGATCGTGGCCATCACCGCGGCCATGCCCGGTCCCACCGGGCTGCTCCCCTTCGAGGCCCGCTTCCCCGAGCGCTTCGTCGACGTCGGGCATCGCCGAGCAGCACGCAGTCACGGCGGCGGCCGGCATGGCCATGGCCGGCATGCGGCCGGTGGTGGCGGTCTATTCGACGTTCTTCAGCCGGGCCTTCGACCAGGCCAACCTCGATGTCGGACTCCACGGACTGCCGGTGGTGATGGTCCTCGACCGTGCCGGCATCACCGGCGACGACGGCCCCAGCCACCACGGCGTGCTGGACATGGCGCTGGCCCTCTCCATCCCGGGCATGACCGTGTTCGCCCCGTCGTCGGCACCCGAGGTCGAGGTCATGCTGGCCCAGGCCCTCACCCTCGACGGCCCTTCGATCATCCGCTTCCCCAAGACCCCGGCGCCGTGGGTGGCGGCCGGAGCGCTCGGGTCGGGGATGGACGCCCGTCGCACCCGTTCCGGCGACGGGTCGGTGTGCATCCTGGCGGTGGGGAAGATGCTCGCTGCCGCCGAGTCGGCCGCCGACGAGCTGGAGGCCGAGGGGATCGACGTCGACCGTGTGGGACGTCCGGGTGGTCTCCGACCCCGATCCGGCCATGCTGGCCGACGCCGCCGCGCACCGGGTGGTGATCACCGCCGAGGACGGGGTCCGCCAGGGCGGGGCCGGCATGTTCCTCGCCGACGCCCTCCGGCCACCGCTCCCGACGGCGCCGCCCCACCGGTCATCTCGCTCGGGACGCCCCGCTCCTACATCGCCCAGGGCAAGCCCGACCAGATCCTCGCCCAGCTCGGCCTGGACGGACCGGGGCTGGGCCGCTCGGTCCGCCAGGCCCTTCGGGATCTGCCGGGGGAGTATTCCGGGCCCCTCGCCGGCGAGGTCCCGACCCAGTCGACCGGGCCGCTGCCGGCCCACTCGGCCGGGTCACTCCCACCCACCGTGGTCAGCAACGAGGCACTGGAGTAACGCCTGTCGGCAGGGGTGACAGCGCCACCATGCCGTCCATCTGGGTGCTGTCGCTCACTGCCCGGTGCCGAGCCGTCGCCGTTTGCCGCCAGAATCGAAACGTGTTCTACTGACTGCCCGATGACGTTCAACCTCGCTGATCTGTTCGAGGCGGCCGTTGACGCCTTCGGCGACCGGGAGTACCTCGTGGCCGCCGGCGAGCGCCGCACCTACGCCGAGATGGAGGAGCGGGCCAACCGGCTGGCCCACTTCCTGGCCGACCAGGGGGTCGGCCCGGGCGACCACGTGGGCATCTACTCCCTCAACAGCGTGGAGTGGGTGGAGACGGCCTGGGCCGTCTTCAAGCTCCGGGCGGTGTGGATCAACATCAACTACCGCTACGTGAAAGACGAGCTCCGGTACCTGTTCACCAACGCCGACCTGGTGGCCCTGGTCCACCAGGCCGAGTTCGGGCCCCGGGTCACCGACCTGCTCCCCGAGCTGCCCGATCTGCGCCTGGTGATCGGCATCGAGGACGGCTCCGGCGAGCCCCTCGCCGAGGGCACCGTCGCCTACGAGGAGGCCCTGGCCGCCGGGAGCCCCGAGCGCGACTTCGCCCCGCGCTCCAACGACGACCACTACGTCCTCTACACCGGCGGCACCACCGGCATGCCCAAAGGGGTGGTGTGGCGACACGAGGACGTCTTCTACGCCCTGGGCGGTGGCGTCGATCCCCACACCAACACCCGGATCCTGCGTCCCGAGGAGATGGTGGAGAAGGGGCGCGGCGGCCAGCTCACCCTGTTGCCCATCGCCCCCCTCATGCACGGGGCCACCCAGTGGTCGGTCATGGGCCAGAGCTTCGTCGGCAACCGGACCATCCTGGTGCCCAAGTTCGACCCCCACGAGGTGTGGCGCCTGGTCGAGAGCGAGAAGGCCAACTCGGTGATGATCACCGGCGACGCCATGGGCAAGCCGCTGGTCGAGGCGCTCGACGACCCCGGCGTCTCCTACGACCTCTCCTCGCTGCTGGCCGTCACCTCCTCGGCGGCGCTGTTCTCGGCCCCGGTGAAGGACGAGTTCTTCGAGCACTTCCCGACCTGGTCATCGTCGACGCCGTCGGGTCCTCGGAGTCCGGCAACAACGGCATGGTCACCATGGGCAAGGGCCACACGGCCATGAAGAGCGGGCCCACGGTCTCCGTGCTCGGGAACACCGTGGTCTTCGACGAGGAGCTGAAGCCGGTGGTGCCCGGGTCGGGGGTGATCGGCAAGATCGCCCGCTTCGGCGACATCCCGGTCGGCTACTACAACGACCCGGTCAAGACGGCCGAGGTGTTCATCACCGTCGACGGCACCCGCTACGTGATGCCGGGCGACTTCGCCACCGTGGAGGAGGACGGCTCGATCACCCTGCTCGGTCGCGGGTCGGTGTCGATCAACTCCGGCGGCGAGAAGATCTTTCCCGAGGAGGTCGAATCGGCGGTGCGCTCCCATCCCGAGGTGTTCGACGCCATCGTGGTCGGCGCCCCCGACGACCGATGGGGACAGCGGGTGGCGGCGATCATCCAGCCCCGGGCCGACCGCCACCCGACCCTCGAGGACATCCAGGTCCACTGCCGCGACGCCATCGCCGGCTACAAGGTGCCCCGCCAGCTCCACGTGGTGGAGACCATCGTGCGCTCCCCCAGCGGCAAGCCCGACTACCGGTGGGCGGCCGAGATCGTGGCCGAGGCGCCCCGAGAGACCGACAGCGGGGGCCAGCGGACCGCCTCGGGCCACTGAGCCGCATCTCGCCCGATCGACCAGTGGACGATCGAACGCCATGCCCGTTGATCTGAGCGAGCTGGCTGCACCGGCGCGCGTGCGCGGTGCTGACCATGGAGATCCAACGCGGCGTGGTCGGCGACCTCAGCTCGTTCCCGCAGCTGGCCGAGGCGGCCGAGCAGGGCCGGGGTGGTCCCCAACACCGCCCGGCTGCTGCCGTGCCGCCCGCTCGCACCGCGTGCCGGTGGTCCACTGCACGGCCGAGTTCCGGGCCGATCGGGCCGGCTCCACCGTCAACTGCCAGTTGGTCGCGGCCGTGCTCCGCAACCCCGACCACCTGCTGGCCGGCACCCCGGCCACCGAGATCATCGCCGAGTTGGGCCCGGAGCCGGCGGATCTGGTGTCGTCCCGGCTCCACGGCGTCTCCCCCTTCACCGGCACCTCGCTGGACACCTGGCTGCGCAACCTCGGGGTGCGAACGGTGGTGGCCACCGGGGTGTCGGTCAACCTGGGGGTGCTCGGGCTGGCCATCGAGGCGGTCAACCTCGGCTACCAGGTGGTGGTGCCCCGGACGCGGTGGCCGGGCTCCCCCAGGACTATGCCGACGCGGTGCTCGACAACACGTTCCCGCTGATCGCCACGGTGACCACGGTCGACAGCCTGCATCGAGGCATGGGGCGAGCGGCAGGGCTGATGATCGGGGGCTGGACGCCAGCCCCGACGATCACATCGTGCGGGTGCCGTCCAGCTGGATCATGGCGTTGGTCGGCAGCTCCTCGACGGTGATGTCGGGGACCGGGAAGTTGAAGTCCTGGTACTTCCGCTGTGGCCGTCTGGCGGTAGCGGGTGGTCGAGTGGATCGGATCGGGATCGAACTGGGGAATCACCTTCGACCCGAACACCTCGAGCATCTCGTGGACCTCGTCCTCCATGAACGAGTCGGACGGCAGGCCGAAGACCAGCTGGTCGCAGCCGACGGTCTGGTACTTGGCCACCTGCTCGGCCACCTCGTCGGGCTCGCCGCACAGGAGCCACCCCCCCTCGATGAGGTAGTCGAGCATGCTCTCGTCGGTGATGGTGTGGGGCCGCTCCGGCCAGACGGGCACGCCCTCCTGGTGGGGGATGGTGTCGTGGTAGTTGCACACCAGCGAGTAGAGGTAGCCGCGGCCTCGACGCAGGGCGATCTGGCGGGCCTTCTTCCGGTCGTTGAGACAGATGACCGCGTTGGTCATCATCACGTTGTCGTTCATGAACTGGCCGAGGGGCTCGGTGCAGTTGGCGATGCCCTCCTTGTAGGCATCGATCCGGCCCTTCAGGTTGTAGATGGGCTCGAAGTTGAAGGCGATGGCGCCGATGCCGAGCTCGCCGGCCTGGGTGAAGGTGCCCGGGTTGCCGCACCCCACCCAGATGGGAGGATGGCCCTTGCCCTGGTAGGGCTTGGGCAGGATGTTGTGGGGATAGGGGACGGTGAAGCTCTCGCCCTCGTACATGTAGTCCTTCTCTTCCCACATGCGGGGGATCTGGCGGATGACCTCGTTCCACTCCGGCCTTGGTCGAGTTCTTGTCCAGGATGTTGAAGGTGGCGATCTCGTGGCTGCCGGCACCCCGACCGGTCCCCCACTCGAAGCGACCCTCGAAGACGTGGTCGAGCATGGTCACCCGCTCGGCGCAGCGGACCGGGTGGTTCACCCGGGGCGAGATGTTCATGATGCCGGTGCCGACGTGGATCCGCTCGGTGGCGTGGGCCAGGTAGCCCATGACCACTTCGGGAGCAGACATGTGGCTGTACTCGGTCAGCGAGTGATGCTCACCGAGCCAGGCGTACTTCCAGTTGTACTTGTCGGCCTCGATGACGTACGCCATCTCCCGCTTGAGCATCTCGTGCTCGCAGGCGGGATCGTGGGCGGCCTGGCCGGGCAGGTAGCCGTTGAGAAAGACTCCGAACTCCATCGCGGTGGTGCTCCTCTCGCTCCGCACTGGCGTCGGTTTACGGTAACACGGTGATTTGATAAATTGCAACGTGTTCCAGATTTGTGCCTGGCCCTTCCCCAGATGGGTCACACGCCCTACTCTCGGGCGCACGCAGGACCAGGGGGACGCCGACCATGCCGACCATCGACGAGTTGATCCGACGACGGCCAGGACGACCAGCGGCCCGGCCTGGTCTTCGCCGACCGGACCTGGACCCACGCCGAGGTGGTGGCGGCCCAGGCCCAGCGGGCCGCGCTCCTGTCATCGCTGCGGCGGCCCGGGCCCGTTCCACGTGGCCCTCCTGCTCGACAACGTGCCCGAGTACGTGTTCTGGATGGGGGCCGCCGCCCTGGCCGGCGCGGTGCTGGTCGGGGGCAACCCGACCCACCGGGGCGACGAGCTGGCCCGCGACCTCGCCCACACCGAGTGCCAGCTGCTGGTCACCAACGCCGAGTACCGCGGGCTGGTCGACGGGCACGACCTCGGCCCGGCGCTGACCCGCGAGCGGATCCTGGTCATCGACGATCCCTCCGGGGACCTCCGCTCCGGGCCCGGTCACGCCCTACGGGGCGCTGCTCGGCCGGCGATGGCGGGCGCGCCCCTCCCCGACCCGGCCACCACCGCGATCACCGAGGAGACCCTCGGCCTCCTGCTGTTCACCTCGGGGACGTCGGGCGCCCCCAAGGCCTGCCTCTGCAGCCAGGGGCGCCTGGCCCGCATCGGATCGATCGTGGCCCAGATGTTCGAGCTGACCGACGAGGACGTCTGCTACCTGGCCATGCCCCTCTTCCACTCCAACGCGCTGATGGCCGGGTGGGCGCCGGCGCTGGCCGCCGGAGCCACCGTGGCCCTTCGCGAGCGGTTCAGCGCCTCCCAGTTCCTGGTCGACGTCCGCCGCTTCGGCGTGACCTACTTCAACTACGTGGGCAAGCCGCTCTCCTACATCCTGGCCACCCCGGAGCAGCCCGACGACGCCGACAACACCCTGCGCCGGTCGTTCGGCAACGAGGCGGCCGAGGCCGACGTGGCCCGGTTCGCCGAGCGGTTCGGATGCACCGTGCAGGACGCCTACGGCTCCACCGAAGGGGGTGCGACGGTGCAGCGCACGCCGGACACCCCCCGCGGGGCGCTCGGTCGGGCCGCTGCCGGGCACCCTGATCATCAATCCCGAGACCGGCGAGGAGTGCCCGCGGGCCGTGTTCAACCAGGACGGCCGGCTGCTCAACGCCGAGGAGGCCATCGGCGAGATGGTCAGCCAGACCGGGGGGACCGGGTTCGAGGGGTACTGGCGCAACGCCGAGGCCGAAGCGGCCCGGGTGCGCAACGGCTGGTACTGGACCGGTGACCTGGCCTACCGGGACGAGAACGACTTCTTCTACTTCGGCGGGCCGGGACTACGACTGGCTGCGGGTCGACGGGGAGAACTTCGCCGCCGCCCCGGTCGAGGAGGTCCTCCAGCGACATCCCGGACGTGGTGCTGGCCTCGGTCTACGCCGTGCCCGACACCGTGGTCGGTGACCAGGTGATGGCCACCTTGCTGCTGCGACCGAGGAGCCGTCCTTCGACCCGGAGGGCTTCGCCGAGTTCCTGGCCGGCGAGTCGGACATGGGGACCAAGTGGGCACCCGCGCTACGTGCGGATCACCGATCGAGCTCCCGGTGACCGCCACCACCAAGGTGCTCAAGCGGGTCCTGCGGGCCGAGGGCTGGCGGTGCACGGAACCGGTGTGGTGGCGGCCGGAGAGGGATGCGCCCTACCGGCTGCTCCTCCCCGCCGACGCCGAGGCGCTCGACCAGGCGGTGGCCGGCGCTGAGTGGCGTGCCGGTCTCAGCGAGTCCACCCCGAGGATGAGCCCACTGGTCGGCACCCCGGTCCCCGCGGTGACCAGCACATGGTCCACGTCGGGCACCTGGTTGACCGAGGTGCCCCGGACCTGGCGGACACCCTCGGCGATCCCGTTCATCCCGTGCAGGTAGGCCTCGCCCAGTTGACCGCCGTGGGTGTTGACCGGCAGTCCCCCACCCAGCTCGATGTTGCCGTCACGGACGAAGTCCTTGGCCTCGCCCTTCCCGCAGAAGCCGAGCTCCTCGAGCTGGTAGAGGACGTACGGGGTGAAGTGGTCGTAGAGCACGGCGGTCTGGATGTCGGCCGGCGACAGGCCCGAGGTCTGCCACAGCTGGCGGGCGACCGACGTCCATCTCGCCCAATCCGCACAGGTCGTCGTAGTAGTAGGAGGTCATCATCTCCTGTCCGGGCCCGGCGCCTTGGGCCGCGGCCTCGATGACCACCGGCGTGGCCGGGAGGTCGCGTGCCCGCTCCAGCGAGGTGACCACCAGGGCCTGGCCGCCGTCGGTCTCCTGGCAGCAGTCGAGGAGATGGAGCGGCTCGACGATCCACCGCGAGGCCTGGTGCTCCTCGAGGGTGATCGGCTTCTCGTAGAACCAGGCCTTCGGGTTGGTGGCGGCGTGCTTGCGATCGGCCACCGCCACCCGGCCCAGGTCCTCGGACGTCGCGCCGGACATGTGCAGGTAGCGCTGCGCGGCCATGGCCACCCACTGGGCCGGCGTGAGCAGCCCCACCGGCGCGTACCAGGCGAAGTTGGCGGTCTCGGCGTTGGGGATCGGCGGGTCGGTTCTGGACGCCGGCCCCGAACCGGTTGCCCGACCGCTCGTTGAACGCCCGGTAGCAGACGACGACGTCGGCCACGCCGGACTGCACTGCCATCGCCGCCTGCTGGATGGTCCCGCACCCGGCTCCCCCGCCGTAGTGGATCCGGCTGAAGAAGGTGAGCTCCCCCATTCCCAGGCTTCGGGCGATCTCGATCTCCGGGTTGGTGTCCGAGCTGAAGGTGACCATCCCATCGACCTCGTCCGGCTCGATGCCGGCGTCACGGAGGGCCAGGTCGACCGCCTCCACTGCCAGCCGGAGCTCGCTGCGGCCGGACTCCTTGGAGAATTCGGTGGCCCCGATGCCGACGATGGCGGTGGTGCCGGTAAAGGCGTGCTCGGTCCCGCTCATCGTGCCGATCCCACCGGGCGGTCCTGTCGGAGGACGGAGCCCGACGGAAGCAGGAGCCGAACCGTGCCGGTGACGTGATCCCCGAGGCTGTTGGCCCCCCGCAGGGTCACCTCGACCCCGCCCTTGCCGTCGGCATCCACCGCCTCGTCCTTGGCGCTGACCGATCCGGTCAGGGTCATGGTGTCGTCGGGATAGTTGGGAGCGCCGAGACGGATGTTGACATCGGTGAGCACGGCACCAGGCCCGGCCCAATCGGTCACGTACCGCCCGACCAGGCCGTTGGTCGACAGGATGTTCATGAAGATGTCCTTGGACCCCCGCTGCACGGCGAGCACGGAGTCGTGGTGCACGTCCTGGTAGTCACGGGAGGCGATCGCCGTGGACACGATCAGGGTACGGGTCAGAGGGATGGCCAGCTCGGGGAGGGTGTCCCCGACGGTCACGTCCTCGAAGAGCAGCGTGGTCGGGCGGGGCACCGAGGTGCGCTCGGGCCCGGCGCTCATGCCGACACCGAATGGCCGGCCCGCAGCTCGGCAACCAGCTGCCGGCCCAATCGGGCCAGCTGGCCGCTGGGAGGACCGAGCAGCAACTCGATCTGCTTGCCCCACAGGAAGTACCGGTGGATCGGGTAGGAGATGTCGGCCCCCATACCGCCGTGGAGGTGCTGGGTGGCGAACACGGCGCGCTGCCCGGCCTCGGCGGCAAACCACGATGCCACGGTCACCGCCACGTCGGCGTCCAGTCCGTTGTCGAGCCGCCACGCCGCCTGCCACATGGTCACCCGGATCGACTCGGTGTCGATGGCCGCGTCGGCCGCCTTCAGCATGGTCCCCTGGAAGGTCGACAGGGGGCGGTCGAACTGCTGACGGTTGTTGAGATAGCTGGCGGTCTGGGACACGGCGGCCTCGGTCACACCGACCTGCAGTGCACAGAGCCCGGTCCAGGCCCGATTGAGCATCCACGACATCACCTCGTGGCCGCGCGATCGCATCGCCGCCGGCCAGAAGGTCCTCGTCGGCCACGACTACGCCGTCCAGATGGAGGTGGGGATGGATCTCGCGGTTGGTGGTCACGGCCCGCTCCACGGTCACCCCGATCGCCGTCGGGTCCACCACCGCGACCACCACCCCGCCGTCGAGTGACGCCGGGATGACCACACGATCGGCGACATGGGCGTAGGGGACGGCGAACGCGGTGCCCGAGAGCACCACCCCATCCTCGGCCCGGTCCGCAGCCGACCGACGGCCGTCCCGGTCCGCCCACGGCGATGTCACCGGCCACGTCGGCCAGTGCCGCGGTGAGGATGGTGTCGCCGGCCACCACACCGGGCAGGACTCGTCCGGCCAGCGCGTCCGATCCGAACTCGGCGATGGGCATCGCCCCCAAGCGCCAGCGTGGCCCACAGCGGTACCGGGGCCACCGACCGTCCCTGGCCTTCGAGGATGAGGGACAGCTCGACCATCCCGTAGCCACCCCCGCCGAGGGCCTCGGGGACGACCAGGCCGAGCAGGTCGGCCCGGGCCAGCTCGGCCCACAGCTCGCGATCGACGCGGTCCTCAGAGGCCTCCACCGCCTGCACCCGATCCGGCGTGACCAGTCCGGCGAAGATGCCGTCGGCGGACTCTTGGATGGCTCGTTGCTCCTCGTCGAAGGTGAAGTCCATCAACCGTTCCTCTTCTCGTCGGTCTGGTCAGGGGCGGCGGTCTGGTCGGGGGCGGCGGTGGCCGATGCCGGGCGGAACACCGGCAGGGTAAGATCGTCGTCGAACTCCTCGAAGCCGGCGACCACCGGCATGCCGATGGCCACCGTATCCGGCGTGATGCCGACCACATTGGCCACCAGCCGGGTCCCCTCCTCGAGCTCGACCAGCGCAATGACCAGCGGATAGTCGAACGCAGGTACCTGCGGGTAGTGGTTGACCACGAAGCTGTAGATGGTGCCGCGGCCCGACGCGGTCAGGGTGTCCCACTCGAAGGACCGGCAGTTGGCACACGAGGGTCGGGGCGGATGCCGGAGGACGCCGCAGCTGGTGCACCGCTGGATCAGGAGCTTGTGCTCCTTGGCCCCATCGAAGAAGAACCGATTGTCCTGGGTCAGCGCCGGCCGGGGACGCAGGGGGCGAGACGATGGTTGCGAGGTCGGAGTCGGTGCGTTGGGGGTCGGTTCGGTGCCAGCCGGTTCGGTGCCGGACGGCACGGTGCCGGTCGGTTCGGACCCCGCCTTCGGGCGTGGCTTGAACTTGAGGATCCGGAACGACATGGTGGCCACCTGTTCACCGCGCTGATCGGTGAAGTCAAGGCGGGTGGTGATGAAGTGCCCCACCCCGAGGCCGGTCGCCTTCTCCGATGACACCGCGTCGATGATCGAGCTGACCTCGAGATGGTCGCCCGGAACGAGGGGACGCGCATAGTGCTGGTCGCAGTTGGTGGCCACCACCGAGGTGAACCCGGCATCGTCGAGGATGGCCATGAGCTGGTCGGAGGCTGACTCCCCCGAAATCCCGTCGGCGCGAGCGGCGTCGGAGGCCTGGGAGGCCCGCAGACCGCGCATGATCCAAGCCTGCAGCATGGTCGGGGGGGCGATGATCCCGCTATATCCGGCGTCCCGCGCCGCGGCGTCGTCCACGTACACCGGGTTGTGGTCACCCATGGCCTCCACCCAGTGGCGGATCATGGGGAGGTTGACGGGATCGGCCCCGAGCAAACCGCTACCCGATGAGAGACCCACGAAGGACTGCAGTTGCTCGTCGAGCGTGCCGGCGGCTTGCTTCGGGGACGGGCCAGCCGGCACAGTTGCCTTCGTTGCCGTCACCTCGCTGCCCGCTTCATCCCCAGGCCGGCCGTGGCCAAGATCTCCCGTTGGACCTCGTTCACGCCACCGCCGAAGGTGTTGATCTGCGACTGGCGACCGGCGCGTTCCAGTTCGCCGTGGAGAGCCGCTCCCGGGGAGTCCGGGCTCAGGTAGCCGCCGGCCCCGACCACGCCCAGGAGCCGCCGGTAGATCTCGACGGTGGACTCGGTCCCGAAGACCTTGACCGCCGAGGAGTCGGCCGGACCCAGGGTGTCGTCGGCCACCGCTGCGGTCATCCGCCAGTTGAGCAGCTTCTGTGCTTCGAGAAGGGCGTAGGTGCGTGCCAGGTCGGCCTGGATCCACCCGACCTCGGCCATCTGATGGTCGATCACCCAGTCGGCGGCCTCGATCCACAGGCGCTGGGCCAGGGCACTGACTGCGGCCAGCCCGACCCGCTCGTGATTGAGCTGCCCGGTTATCAGGCGCCACCCCCCGTTGAGTTCTCCCACCAGGGCAGAGCGGGGTAGTCGCACGTTGTCGTAGTAGGACGCGGTGGTGGCGACTCCCCCCACCGTCACCAGAGGGGTGCACGAAAAACCCGGCGAGGACGTGGGAACCAGAAAGATGGAGATCCCCTTGTGCTTGGGAACGTCGGGGTCAGTGCGGGTGGCCAGCCAGATGTAGTCGGCCTGGTCGGCGCCGCTGGTGAAAATCTTGTTCCCGTTGATAGTCCACTCGTCTCCGTCCAGGACGGCACGAGTCCGCAACGACGCGAGGTCGGTGCCGGCCTCGGGCTCGGTGTACCCGATGGCGAAATTGATCTCGCCGGCCAGGATCCCCGACAGGAAGAAGCTCTTCTGCTCGTCGGTTCCGTGGCGCATGATCATCGGCCCCACCGTGTTGAGGGTCACGAACGGGAACGGCGCCCGGGCGCGCTGGACCTCGGTGAAGAAGATGAACTGGTCGGAGGTCGGTCGGCCCTGGCCCCCGTACTCCTTGGGCCATCCGATCCCGAGCCAACCGTCCTTGCCCATGCGCCGCACGAGCGAGCGGAAGACCTCGCCGCCTTCGCTCTCGGTGTCGAGCGAGTGCCGGACCTCGTCGGTCAGCAGTTCGGCGAAGTAGGCCCGTAGCTCCGCCCGAAGTGCCAGCTGCTCTGGTGTCTCCTCGAGGTACATGACCGGTGATCCCTCCACTCCTTGACGCCTGGTGACCGTCGACCAGACGGTGCCACGACACGCAGCATCGACGACCGGCGACTGGCCATGGCCGCGGGCGACCATTATCCACGTGGACGGTCCGACCCCCTGCGACTGCCTTCACTACCGTTGATTCGGGAGACCATGAGCCCGCGCCTGGCATGGGTCACGGTGCCACTCGCCTATGATAACTGATACACGTTCTAGAAACGTCATCGTCGTCGAAGGTCAGGGCCGTCGGGTGGCCACGAGGGCCATCCCAGGGGGAGAGAGACCATGGAGCTAACCGATATCGACCTGTGTGACTCGGCGAACTTCGTAGACGCCGTCCCCCACCAGTGGTTCGCCTACCTCCGCCGCGAGGCTCCCGTCCAATGGCACGCAGACCCCGACGGATTCGCAGAGGGGTTCTGGTCGGTCACTCGCTACGACGATTGTGTGAACGTCAACCGCGACTATGAGCACTTCTCGTCCTACCGGTCGGCGGCGCTGTTCACGGACATGGATGAGGAGGGCCTTGCCCAGCAGCGCATGATGATGCTCAACATGGACCCGCCGATGCACACCCGCTACCGGCGACTGGTCAACAAGGGATTCACCCCTCGGATGATCCGGGACCTCGAGGCCAAGGTGATCGCATCCACCGACTCCATCATCGACAGTGTCTGCGAGGTCGGGACGGCGGACTTCGTGGAACAGATCTCGGCGGAGCTCCCCCTCCAGGTCATCGCCGACCTGATGGGGGTCCCCCAGGATGACCGCCATCTGGTCTTCGACTGGTCGAACAAGATGATCGGGTCCGACGACCCCGAGTACCAGATCGATGTAGACGCTCCGGCCCAGGCGGCCATGGAGCTGTTCGCCTACGCCGACGAACTGTGCGCCAAGAAGCGACTCGATCCACACGCCGACCTGTTCAGCGTTCTCACCCAGGCGGAGATCGAGGGTGACCAACTCTCCCAGCTCGAGTTGGACCTGTTCTTCTTGCTGCTCTCGGTGGCCGGGAACGAGACCACCCGCAACCTCATCTCCGGTGCGATGGTGGCCTTCTTCGAGAACCCCGACCAGTGGGAGCGGCTCCGGGCCGACCGCACGCTGCTCCCGTCAGCCATCGAGGAGATGCTGCGCTTCGTGTCACCGGTGATGCACTTCCGTAGGCAGGCCACCGGTGACGTGGTCATCGGCGACCAGAAGATCGCTGACGGCGACAAGGTTGTGTTCTGGCATGTCTCGGCCAATCGCGACGAGTCTGTCTTCGCCGATCCGGATGCCTTCGACATCGGCCGGACTCCCAACAACCACATGGCGTTCGGTGGTGGCGGGCCCCACTTCTGCCTCGGGGCCAACCTGGCCCGCATGGAGATCCGGGTGATGTTCGACCGCCTGCTCGACCGGCTCCCCGACATCAGGCTCAATGGCGAAGTGCAGCGTCTTCGATCGAATTTCATCAATGGCGTCAAGCACCTCCCGGTGGAATTCACACCGTCGCCCACGCTCGGCACCTGAGCACTCGGTCGCTCGCGACACGTCGACAGACAGAAAGCGGACTGGATCATGCGCTTCCACCTCGCTGTCACCTTCCTCCCACTGGACGAGGTCCTCAGCCTCTCCGTGGCGGCCGATGGCCTCGGCTATTCGGGGATCTACTTCTCCGACCACCTCTTCAACCCACGTGACCTGACGTCGCGCTACACCTACTCGAAGGCCCCGGACGGCGCCCCGTTCTGGGAGAAGGAGACGGCGTGGCCGGACCCGATGTGCCTGATCTCCGCCCTCTCGACGGTTACGACCACCGTCACGTTCACCACCGGCGTCTACGTTGCACCGGTACGAGACCTGATCACCGTGGTCAAGACAGTGGGCACGGCCGCCGTCCTGTCCAACAACAGAGTCAGACTTGGCGTCGGGGTGGGCTGGTGCGAGGAGGAGTACATCCAGACCGGTCAGGACTTCCACACCCGGGGCCGGCGGCTGAACGACATGATCCCGGCACTCCGGGCCCTATGGAAGGGTGGCTGGGTCGAGTACCACGGCTCGCACTACGACGTTCCGCTGTGCCAGATGAACCCGGCACCCACGCTGCCGGTTCCGATCCTCGGCGGTGGAGACTCCGAGCCCGCCCTGGTGCGAGCGTCCACCCTGTGCGATGGATGGATCAACACCGGCGCCGCCGCCCCCGATGTGGCCATGGCCCAAGCAGGAAAGATCAACGATGCCCTCAAGCGGGCCGGTCGCCAGAACGATCCGTTCTCGGTCTACCTGGCGGTGAAGGCATTTCCCGACCTCGACATGTACCGGCAACTCGAGGACGCCGGCGTCACCGACCTCCTGTGCGCGCCGTGGATGGCGGTCACTGCGCAGGAGGGAGACAGCCCCGAGTCCGTCCACGACGCCCGGGTGGCGGTGTGCGAGCAGTTTGCCGAGAACATCATCGGGGCCATGGCCTGAACCGATCGGCCGGCGCTAGGGTCGGTGCCTGACGCTGGGAGGAACTCATGAAGGACATGAAACTCGGATTGCAGCTCGGTTACTGGGGTTCCGGTCCACCCGCCAACGCGACCACCATGGTCTCCGAGGCCGAGCGGCTCGGATTCGACTCGGTGTGGACCGCAGAGGCATACGGCTCGGATGCGCTGACACCACTCAGTTGGTGGGGGTCGAGGACCAGTCGGGTTCGTCTGGGTACCGCCCTCTGCCAGCTGTCTGCCCGCACCCCGACGGCCATGGCGATGGCAGCGCTCACCCTCGACCATCTATCCGAGGGACGATTCGTGCTCGGGCTGGGCGTGTCCGGCCCCCAGGTCGTCGAAGGTTGGTACGGCCAGTCGTTCGAGAAGCCCTTGGCCAGGACGGTCGAGTACGTCGACATCGTGCGCCAGGTGATTGCCCGCGAGGCGCCGGTCACCAGCGACGGTCCCCACTACCCCCTTCCCTTCCCCGGCGGCACCGGGCTGGGGAAGGCCCTCAAGCCCATCGTGCATCCACTTCGCAAGGAGATCCCCATCATTTTGGGAGCCGAGGGACCGAAGAACGTGGCCCTCGCCGCCGAGATCGCCGATGGGTGGTTCCCGATCTTCTTCTCTCCCAACGCGGTCAAGGCCTTCGAGCCGGCGCTGGCGGAAGGGTTCGCCCGGCCAGGGGCCCGTCACAGCGCTGATGACTTCGAGGTCATCGCCTTCGCCCCGACCCTCATCGATGACGACCTCGAGCGCGCCGCCGACAATTTCCGGCCGTACATCGCCCTGTACATCGGCGGGATGGGGGCAAAGTCGATGAACTTCCACTTCGACGTCTTCTCACGGATGGGCTACGAGGCCGAGGCCAGCAAGATCCAGGAGCTCTACCTGGCCGGGCGCAAGGACGAGGCCGCGGCCGCCGTCCCCACGGCTCTGATCGAGGACACTGCCCTGATCGGTCCCAAGGAGAAGATCCGAGACGACCTCGAAGGTTGGCGGGAGTCGATCGCCACCACCCTGCTGGTGGCCGGCAGCTCGGACACCCTGCAGACCATGGCGGAGCTGGTGCTGTAGGCGCTCCGGACGCGGACGACGACCGAAGTGGCACCACTGGTGGACAAAACCGCGGTGGCACACACTGGTGGACAAAACCGCGGTGGCACCACTGGTGGACAGAACGGCACCACTGGTAAACAAAAAGGGCGACCCCGGAGCACGGTTGGCGGAAACCTTGCTCAACGGGGCCGCCGGATGCAGATTACCGGTGATTGCGCCGAATGCATTCAGAAATTCGTCGGCCCGGGTCGGAACCAGCGATCATTCCGTGGTGATAGAGCCAATGATCGACGCATTGCTGATATGGCAGACCTCTCAACTCGGGATCGTCGGTGAGCGTCGTGCCATCGCCGACGAGGGCCGTTGGCACGGACTGACGCACCCCCACCCGAGGCGGTGATCAGCCCGAATCAGCGAAGGCCGGTGCCGCCCGTGCGCCGTCGGGTGAGCGAGCGATAGAGCTCCACGGTGGACGGATGAACCGAGTCCAGCGGTTCGATGTCGTCGGCGACCAATCGAACCAACTCGGACATCGCTGATTCCACCCCCGCCGGATTGCCGCCGAGATCGGCAGCTCGCATCAACATCCGGTACAGGCGCTCGTCATAGGGGCTGACCAGAAGGCCCTGACGCGCCGCCCACTGCGCACCGCGGGCATCGCCCCTGGAGAGGCACGCTCCCGCCAATCGCCCGCTCAGGTCGACCACTGCAGCCTCAATGGCCGGTCCGATGCCCTCCAGTATCACCCAATCCGCCGATCGGAGACCGTCGAATGGCATCCCCCGCACCAGATCCAGGGCGGATCGCCACCTCCCAGTGTCATCCGAGTCTGCGAGCTCCACGAATCGAGCCCAATCGGTCCCGACGGTGGAAGAGAGAGCAAGCCTTCCGTGCGAGCGAGGCAGGTGGTCGATGCCGCTCCGTGCTTGACCGAGCGATCGACGGGCGACCGAGGCGGTTGAGTGCAGGCTCGATGGAGCCATGAGCCGGTCGGGCCACAGCGCGGTGGCCCACGCCTCGTTGGAGGCACCCTTGGGATGCATGGCCAAATAGACGACCAGTTCAATCGCCCAGGCCCTGGTGAACTCGCGGGCTGCTCCACGGATCTCGATCTGCCCGAGCACACTGACCTCGACCTCTGTGTTCTCCCAGGATGGACCGCGGACAGTCACCTCCGCCGTTGGCCGCGCCGCTGGAGTCGAACGCTCAGGAGTAGCACTCTCGGCGACCGCGGTGACTGGCAACGGGATGGGCAGAGAGACGTACGGCTCGTCGGACCGCAACACTGACTGTCGGCTGCTGGCCGTCTCGACCAGGGAGGCGAGTTCATCGAGTTCGTCGGCCTCCACCCGTTGCGGTGTGATCACCGACCTGAGCAGGTCGAGCGAGGACGCGTGACCCGAGCCCGAAAGACTCAGCACGTGGGCGGACCCGGCCGTGCCTCCCACGGCGACGGCCGCGATACCCAGTCGTGGATCGTCAGCCACGGTCACCAACTCGCCCACGTCAGCCTCCGCCATGGTCGGGCCGCAGATCACCACCAGCGGGTCCCATCTCTTCGAGCCCTCCACGCAGCGGGCTTGGGCGAAGGAGTGATATCCGGTGGACTGCAAGAGTTGTGCTGCGCTCAACCGCCTCCGACAAACCTGGTCCATCAATGCCGGGGTGTCCGACTCGCTGAGGACCCGGTCGAACCGCTCCAGCTCGGCGCCGAATCCGCCGAGTACCAGATCGAATGCCCCTGCCCAATATGAGGTGGCCAACTCGAGGGCCAGGGCGCGCATGACGCCTTCGCATCCAATCGGGTCTCCTTCCACCACCAGCGTTCCGAGTGATTCGAGGTTGACCATGATGAGTCCGCCAGCTGCGTGCCCAGCCGTCACCATGAGTGGCGCGGGGGGTACTGATGTCCGACACGTCTGCCCGCCCGAATGGAGCGGAGCGGCGGCATCGGCAGCGTCGGACAGTACCGATCGGTGGATCCGATAGGTCCGGCCGTCCAGATCCGCCGCGAAAGAGCCGGATGACCGTTCCGTACTGACTCCTCCACGACCGTCGACGATCAACTCGATGACATCGGCTCCCACTCGAACCCCCTTGATGGCGGGGGGAACCGCCGATTCGTCCCATTCCTCGACGAGGCGTCGAATGGCACTGTCAACGTCGAGTCCGATCCCGAATCCCTCACTGACCCGGAGCCTCTGTTCGAAGCTCCGTTGAGCGACCGGCGGCAGTTTGATGAACGAGCCACCGCGACGATGACGTTGTTGGACCCGTCGCATTCGATCGAGGAAGCTCACCACGCCGGCCCCCACAACCCCGGCCCCGAAGGGAACGATCGGAGCTGCCGGTTGGCCGGATCCGTTGCCGCCGCGCCACTGATCCCCGTCACTCAGGTCGACTCCGTCGATCCGACCCAGCTCGACGGGGCGGACCGGCGCGATACGGGGGCCGAGCAGAGAGGCCGAGGGACAGGTTGGCGCTCGATCGGGAGTCGTGCTTCGCCGATCGACGGGCGGCGGCAATTCGAAGAGTCCATCCCGGGCGTATCCAATGCTCCTCGGTCAGGGCCCCACCGTCGGACTGGCGAACGTGGTAGTTGAGCTCGGCAATCTCTCTCCATCGCAGAGAGGATCCCAGTCTGTCGCTGGCGATCGACCAGAGCGTCTCCCGCGCCCGTACCAGATGACTACGCCCGGTCCGGTGCAGTGCGAATGAGTCCAGTCGAGGCGAGTCCGGGCGGGGAGAGACCAAGTCAGGCGAGTCCGCTTGGGACGTCTCGCCATGTCCGTCGTCAACCGTTGATCCGTCCACGACGGTGTCATCCGGCACCGACCGGCGCGAACCCCGATGGGCGGACGAATGCGCTTGGGTTGCATCCGGCCCGATGGGTGCGGGCACCTCGGTAGTGACGGCGGTGAGCGATCGGCTCGATTCGAGCAGCTGACTGAGAGGGATCACGTCGTCGATCGCTCGGAATGACGGCACTGCCGCCGCAGCCGCGGACGCCCGGGGCGCCGGTCTCCCAGAAATCGATGCGGATCGCCCAAGAGCGGAGAAGGCCAAGGTCGTTCCGACCAGACAGGCGGCAATCGATTGCATGGTCCGGCTGGCCGGCAATGGCGACACCGCACGGCCGGTGAGCCACGACCTGATCTCCACGAACACGCACGTCGTCATCCACAGCCACGAGATCCAGGCCAGTGTCAGGGCAGCCCGTTCCAGCCAGTGAGCGACGAAATGCGAGGAATACGAGCGGCGGACGTCGAACAAGCCGGTGACATGGCCCAGTCCGAGATGTGAGAGCGGGGCACCACCCACCGAAAACAGTACGACTGGGATGGCGACCACCATGGCGGCCAGGGCCGTTGCCGACAGTGCAGCACGGAACGCGGTCTGGCGGCTGCTCCCCGGTGAGACGATGCCGTTCCGCATCACGATCCTGTCGTCACCCCTTCGACATCGACGGCCGATGCGGAAGCCACCACCGGGAGCGTTGTAACTCCGATGATCCCCAATACCTGGGTGGGGATCCGGTACTGGATCCGTACAGTCACGGTGCCCGCTTCCACTGTTGCGGTACCTGGGTGCCCGGCGGCCACGGTGAATTGCATCAGCGACTTCGACTGCCTGTTCCTGATCGATCTCCACCGAGCCCGATCGCAGTGAGTCGACCGAGAGCGCGCCCGCTCCTGCTCGGGCGGCCTGTTCGGCCTCGTCGGTGGCCGACTGTCGCGCAGCGAGTGCAGAACCGCCGTCGAGCACCATTCCCATCAGGGCAAACAACGCCACCATCAAAAGGACCAGGAATGCACTGATCGAACCCCCCTCGGTAGTGCTGTGAGACCGGTGAATCCGTTCTGACACTCGCGGGCGTCGTGCGAAGCCAGTAGTGACCCCTTCACGGAAGCGGATGGGCCCGACCCACCCGGGCAACGCACTCAACGGATGGACCGGTAGGGATCGATGGGTGCAATCGATGACGAACTGATGGTCGTCGTGCCGGGCATCCCGGGAAGACCCAGATCGGACAGACTCACCTGACAGGTCACCGTCACACTGACATAACCGCCAGGATAGAAATGACCGACATTCGTGGAAACCACGGCGTGGACACAGGTGTGGGAGCTCGAGAATCCGCCGACCGCCGCGATGTCCGCTGCACCCGATTGCGCACTTGCCGCAGTGGGCTCTACTGCCGCCGCCTCGGCAGCGGCCCTGGACGCTTCGATCACCTGTTGATGTGCCTCAGAGACTCGACCGAACACGATCACTGTCAGAGCTATGGCAAAGAGGACCGGCGTGATAACCACCAGCTCAACGGTGAGGCTGCCTCTCTCGTCCCGAGACCTTTCTCTAGTCATTCGGATCCCCGGAACTCCTGAATTGGCCCGACCTGCACTGCCGACACCGGCAAGGACAAACCCGGGAGGATGGCGACTACCCGACCCGTCACCGTGATGCGCACCAGGTCGCCGGGCATGACCGCGGCGACGGCGGTCGAAGAGGCAAGGCCTGACCCGGGTCCCTGCAGGATGGACTGAGCCCGGCTCACGCCCGCTGCCGGGCCACCCCCGAGCGATCGTGCCGACCGATCACCTTCCGATGCAGCCAGCTGGGCCACCTGAGCGGCATGGGCCCAGAGTGCGAACTGGACGATCAGGAACAGGATCACCATGAGCACCGGAACTACCAGTACCGCCTCAATCGCCACCGACCCGCGGTCGCGCCGAGCTTCATCCCACGCCGACCTGGACCTCATTATCCGAGGTTGATCGAGTTCGCCTTCGCCGTCACCTTGGCCACGATGATGGCGCCCACTGCGATGGCCAGGGCGGCGAAGATGGCCGTGATGATCACGGTCTCGACCACCGATCCTGATTCCTCCCAGCCTCCACGCGTCTCGACGCGGGCCCGAAGATAGGTCCACACAAGAATGATCTGACTTGGAATCATCGGTACTCCCTTCGTTTCATGATGTCGCTTGATCGCTGTACATGACCTTCGGATTCGCGACCGGTGCTCGGGTTCCCGACCGGTGCTCCGGTTCCCGCCCTCAAATGCCACCGACAATCCGGGTGAACGCGGGATAGCCGATGAAGAGCAGGAATCCCATGAGCAACAAGGCACCGGGAAGAAACAAGCGCTCTGTCATCGCGTTGGCGGAGGATTCGGCGTCCGCCTGCTCGTGCCGGCGCAGGGAGACTGCTCTGGCGCTCAGCGATTGGCGTATTCGTGCACCTTCAGTGCCCGCCAGCTCGAGGGTGGTGGACAGCTCGATGAGCTCGGACACCCCGATCTCTTCGCCAAGTCGTCCGAGAGCCGACCAAGGAGACTGACCACTGTCTCTCGCCCGGGCCAGGACCCTCGCCATGCTTCTGCCCGCCCAGTCGGTGCTGACCAGGGATGCGGCGTACAACGAACCATCGATACCGACGCCGCCGGCCAAGCTTAGGACCACCATGTCCACGAATGACCCGATCACGACCCTGAAATGACGCCGCCGATCCCGGGCCTTGCCGACCACCGAAGCAACCGGAAGGCAAATACCTGTCGGAACGCAAACCAACGCAAGCAGTATCGGAATCTCGGGCGACAGGGCGACGCCGGCGCACTGGGCCGCCAACCAGAGGAGCGGGGGACCCAGCAGGCCAACTCCAGCCGCCACCAGCACGCGGGAAGCAAGTGACTCGAGGGAAACCCCCGTGATGGCCAACGACGGCTTCATTCCGGTCCACCAGGGTCGAGTGCTCAAGTTTGAGGTCTCGGTCCATTCCACCAGGGCCCGGCTGGATCGCTGCACCATGCCGCTGGCCCCGGTCACTGGCGCCCGTGTTGGCAACGGCCGGTTGACGGTTGCGGCTATGGAGTCGAGCGAGGGGGGCACGGTTCGTACCCCGTGGACCACCCCCACGCAGCCGATACCGGTCAGTGCTCCAAGCAGGATCGCAATACTCATTGCTCGAGAACCTTCGGACCAAGGAGCCGTACCGGGGCAGGCGGACGGGCCAGTGACACCATCAGGATCAGCCCGGTGGCATACAAGAGGCCGACGACGACCAGCACAAGTTGACCCGTGGGCGTTCCAAACGGTGCGAGATAGGCGTGAGCCAAGATCGCCAATCCGACGGCAAATGCCAAAGAGAAGACCAACACGGTCCTGACCCCGCTGCGAATCGATGCCCGGCTCGTCTCGATCCGGAGGCGGAGTCCGACTTCGTCACGGGTCGAGTCGGCCAGGGCCATGAGCAGATCCCCCAGTCGCTGGGCGCGAGCGGAGATCGCCAGCAGCAACGCGCAGACCACGCGATCGGCGCAGGGGTCGTCCACTTCTTCCGCGAACTGGAGCAAGGCGTCGCGCGGGTGCATCCCTGCGCCGAGTCGCGCGGACAGTCGGGCTGATTCGGACCGAATCGGTGGGGGGCTCAAAGGTGCCGTGGCCATTATCGCCTGACTCAATCCCGCTGATGCCGCCAGCGTCCCCTGGAGCATCTCGGTCCATGTCGCGATGGCTTCGATCTTGGTGATGGACTGCGACCCGGATGTCTGCTGGAAGAGCTTCGGTACTCCGCAGACGGCAATTCCCACGATTGGAACAGCAGCCAGCCAACCAGTGACCGCACCGGCCAGTATTCCGGTGGTGACGGCCAATACAACTATCGAGAAGTGCCGGCGAAGACCATCCGGCGTTGCCGCCGAGCGGATACGCCTCGTCGAATCGGGGGACCCGATGCGAGAAGCGGCGAAGAGCCCGGAAACACCTAAACCGAAACACAGGCCGCTGGCCACGACCCGGGCCCCATTCACGTCGGTACCTCTGCGAAGCCTGGGTATCGCAGGTGGTAGCCGAATCGCTCCAGCTCATTGAGGGTTTCCGGTCGCAACGGAGCGGCCGCAACCGCTCTGCGGTCTAGGTCGGGCCTGAACACCTCATTGGACACCACGTGGACGCCCTCTGAATCCACCACCTCGCGGATCGACGAGACGAACCGCCGGCGGTCGGACACTGCCGGAAACTCGAGCTGCGCGACGGGAGTGGGACGCCGAGCGTCGAAGGCCACAGAAGTATCCAGACCACCGTTCCCCACGCCATTCCCGTCCAAGAGCTCGCTTTCGAGGTGGACGACAAAGTGAACAGCGCCGGCAATCAGAAGATTGGAGGCCTCCAATGGAAGGCGTTCGGCCGCTTGTGCGGCATACGAGGCGATGCGCCTGAAGACTCCGGCCGATGAGTCGGCATGGATGGTGCACATCGAGCCGGACCGGCCCTGGCTCATTGCGTTGAGCATCGGTAGGACCTCGTCCCCGAGCACCTCACCCACGATCACCCGATCCGCGTTCATCCGCAGCGCGCGGCGGACGAGATCGGCCACGGAGATCAGACCTTCGCCTTCGACATTGGCGGGCCGCGCCTCAAGTGCCACCATGTCGGGATGCCGGTGCGGCATGGTGTCAAGGCCGAGCTCGAATGCCTGCTCGATGGTCACGACTCGCTCCCGTGGTGCGATCTCCGCGGCCAGCGCCCGCAAGAGGGTCGTCTTGCCAGAGTTCATCGCCCCCGACACGACGATGTTCTTCCGGGCCCGGACCGCAGCGCTCAGGAAGGTTGCCATTCCTGCATCGAGCGTTCCCAGAGCGGTGAGGTCGGAGAGGGAGAGGTCGGAGAATCGGTGACGGCGGACCGACACCGCAGGTCTCGCCGCCACCGCCATCACCGCTGACAGTCTGCTTCCGTCAGGTAGCCGGAGATCGAGCTGGGGACAGGCGAGGTCGAAGCGTCTCTCCGACAACCCGAATCTGCTCGCTGCGGCCCGGACCACGTCCACCAACTCCGCATCCGAATCGGCGATCGGCGACATCATCCGCTTCGACCCATCAGCGAAGGTCGCCCACACACGATCGCACCCGTTGATGTCGATGTTCTCAATGGAAGGATCGTCAACGAATGTCTGGAGCCGTCCCAGGCCGAACAGCTCGTCGAGAACGCGTCTTGCCAACCGTTCCTCTTCCTCGGTGTCGTAACTGGTCTCCCAGGCCGCGTTCCCATCGGAAGTGAGCGCATCGAGATGCACGAATACCTGTTGACGAGCGAACTCACGTCGGTCGTCAGCTCCCAGGGCCGATCCCTCTGTACCGGCAAGATCCTCAGCCACCAGCTCGCGTATGGCCGAGGTGAGTGAACCGGTCATTTGAGGACCCGTTCGGCACGGCCGCTCGACGTCAATTGGAGATCCCCACTGCTACTGTCACGACCGTCTCCAGCAACCGCCGGTTGAACGAGGCGGGTGGCCAGCCTTGCGGCAGACGCAACGAGCTGCGATCGCCGGAGTCGGCGCTTGCCCACCGTTTCCCCTGTCGCCACCGCGGCAGCCATCGGGTCAGACGGCACCTCGCCGACAGCAGGAATGCCAGTGAACTCCTCGATCTCGGCGTTCGAATAGCAGCCACTCCGGATGACAGCAAGGCCCACCCGGTCCCCGCATCGGGCGAAGAGGCTCGGGGCGTTTTCGCGCGACATGCGTCACTGATGCTGCGTCACTCCTGACTCCGACGACGATTGCGTCTGATTGACTCAGGCAGGACAGCGCCCTTCCGTCGCCGGCGATCACTCGACCCAGGTCGACGAGCACGTCCCACGGGCCTCCCGGTGAGGACTCGGCACTGGCCAGCAGGGAGGCGATGGATCTCACCGCTTCTGGTCCGTCCGGACCGACGCTCCCGGTCAGGACGTCGAGCCCGCCGGGGAGCTGCTGCAGGTGCGGCCCGATTTCGATGCCTGAATGGGCCCGCCGAGCCGACGCCGCGAAGCTGGTCCAGCCAGACTTTGCCGATAGTTGGAAGCGAACGACCAGATCTCCCCCGCCCGAGTCGCATTCGACCACCATTGCCCGCCTTGGTGCAGGCCACGTCGCCCCCACCAGGCACGCAAGCGTGGTGATCCCGGGGGAACCCTTGACTGAGCAGAAGCTGACCACCGTCATGGGGTCCCACCGGACAGGCTCGAATCCCCCGATCCGCCGGCCTGCCCTGATGCGGTCGAGTCGCCCCCCGAAGCCAAGCCCGGCGATCCCCCCGGGCTCGGCGCCAGGAGGGCCAGGCTCACTTGGCTGGTGGCGGCGGCCGTGGTCACTGCGGCCACAAGAGTGCCGGAGACTTCAACCGAGACAAGCTCTGAGGCGCCGGATGATGAGTCGGCCGGTGGGGACGCTACGTCGTACACAGTTGCCTCAGGAACCAGGACACCAGTCGATGATCCGGGATCGCCAGGTGAGGAATCCGCAGGCGCTGACGAAACCAATGGGGATCCCGAGGCTGCAGTTTGGACGATCATCACCTGATCGCCGGGAAGAACGCCGGAGGCGGGCAGCTGGCCTGCCTTGAGCGCCAGGCCCACCACTGCATCCCCTGCCGCGATCGATCGGGTTCTGGCTACATCGCCAGTAACGAGAAGTGAACCCGCCGGAATCGTGACGGCAGCACGCTTCCCGGACAACTCTGATGCGTCCGACACCGGTATCGGTACCACCCCGCCGGTGACGGCCACGCTGGCCTGGCCGAGATCGCTCCCACGAATGACTTGCCCCTGTTGAATGGTCTCGGTTACGACGATGACCGCCGTCTCGTGGTTTGTCGAGGCGTAGGTCTCGGCGAATATGGCGATGCTGGCGCTGATCACGACGATCGACAACATGGTCAAGACAGACCGTCTGTTCCGTGTCCTGATCGGCAGACGTGCCTTCGCTGTCGGGGGTGCGAACGACGGAGACGCCGCTGCGCTTCGATCGAGGAGGGAGCTCACCTCAGGCACCCCCAGGAAACACGAATTGACCAAACGTGTCCCGTGGCTCGGCGTTCACGCTTTCCACCTGCTCGACTCGAACCGGCCTCGGGGAAGAAGTGGTGAGTGGCGGGAGTTCGCCCCCGCCCGCGGCGCCCTGGACCGACCATCTCACCGTCCAGTCGATGGTGGCGACAACGTCGTAGGAATCATCATTGGGATTGCCGTTCGGTGACGGCTGTCCGTCCGATGACGCCAGGTAGGTGTAGTCACAGCTGGTGGACTGCTCGTCTGCCGGCAGCGCTGGATTGTATGGGGTCCCGGGCCCATCACAGATGGTGACGTCACCGTCCCCCATTGCCCAGGTGACCGAGGTCGGTGTTGCCACCGCGGTTGCACTCACCGACCCGACCGTCGCAGTCACCGAGAAGGAATGCCAGATGATGCCATCGATCCACAGCCAGGTCGGGAGGTTGACCAACGAGAGAGCGGAGGGGTTGAACTCGAGGGACGGAGGCGGGAGCCGGAGCGACCGCTCGGCCTGGCGGGCGACCGAGTAGGGATCGATCGCAGGTGTCTCCGCAGCGGCCGCGTCGGGTATCCACTCGGTCTCGGTGGTATTGGCTCCGGTCGATTGGTTCGTGCAGGTGACCGAATACCAACTGCCGGGGGTCGGGCCCCCTGGTGCAAATCCCGCTTCGTCGTTCAAGGTGAGCATGGTGTAGGTGCACAACCAGGGACTCTGGCCTTCGCCACCACCCCCGTCGCCACCGTTCGCTGCGCCTGGTGCGCCCTGGGCTCCGCCAGAGGTGCCACCGTCGGATGCTCCGACCGTCACCGAGCCGCCCGGACCGTCGCTCCCGGCAGCGGCGGCAAGGGCGGTTGCCGGCACGACGGCGATCGAACCGGCGACGACCAGCGAACAGGCAAGAAGCCGCGTCACGATCGATCGCATTGGCCAACCCCCACTCGTTGGGTGACCAGCCTCCACTCGCCGCCCGACAACTCCATGGTGGAGTCAAAGAGCTCAAAGTCCACCTGACCAGGAACACCCGGCGCCGGGCTTCCCGTAATGGCCGACACGACGATCTCAGCATCGTCGGCGCATGACTGCACCGTCGCTTCGTCCCTCCCGACCAGTGCCACCGACGGCGGCCCGTACTGGATTTGGCCCCTGGCGATCTGACCAGCGGCGCGCATCCGTGCCAACAGAGATCGGGTCCACGTCAGCTGTGGATCCACGGTGGTGGCGGCGAGATCGGGCTCAGAAGGATCCGAGGTGAGAGCAGCGGTGTCAAAGGCCTGTTCGGCCGAGAGCCATGCCGCCACGATCTGATCGGAGACGTCCGAGCGGCCCGACATTCGATCGGACGTTCGTGACGTCGAGGTCGAAGTCCGGCCGGGAGTGCCGCGGGCCGTTTCCGTCGGTATTGCCTGTCCCGTAGGTGGCTCCGGGACCCGGCTGCATGCGCTCAGCAGGACCAGGCAGCCGGCGGCGCAGAGCGGCGCACGGCGCGCCACCGACCAGCGCCAGCTCCATCTGCGAAATACCCGCAATCGCATAGAGGGCGGACGATAAAAGTCGTCCGCACAGGTCGCAACGAAAGTCACACGTGGTGTGTGACTTGTTTCGCCGTCAGCCCACGGACACCCATCGGCGCGATGGACCGGTCCGAGGCCAAGAATCGGTTGGCTGAACACTGCTCAAGCCTCGTCCGGACACCTTGCTGGAACCCGGTCCGGAACCTTGCAGCGCTGGTCATCGGTCCCGTTGAGGTCGACGGCCAGTCAGTTTCGGCCGAATTCACCTTGCACCGCAACGGTTTTGATGACTCTGGTAGATCAGTGCCTTGCTCTGCCGGTATGGCGGGGAGCTCATCAGCCCCCGCTCCCGGGTCCGTACCTATGGCCGGAGCATCATCCCAGCAGACGTCGACCGCAATGCCAGCGCCGGACTTCGCGGGCTCCGAGCGTCAGCGCGAACAGTGCGCAGTCGACCGCGTTAGGCGTTCGACCCCAATTGTTTGAGGGAGGCCAGATTCCGTCATCGTCGGCAGCAATCGTCACTGGTCTGTGTCCGGAGAGGTTCGAACTGAAGCGACCGCCGACGGGTGATCCACTTCGAGACGCTTGTCTCCGACGGTGGAACGTGGGGCCGGTTCAGCGCTCCTCGACCGGCGCCGTTGCCACTGCCGCTGGTGCTGCCGTTGGTGCTGCCGTTGGTGCTGCCGGATCCGGCCCAGTGCCCGGGCGATTCGGAGTGGGTGGCGATGGGGCCGAAGAGCCCCCGGTGACCAACTTGGCACTGAATTTGACCGCTTTGGTGGCAGTGGTGGCGCCCGTCTGGAGCACGATGGCGACGGCTAGCAAGAGGACAGCGAGCACTCGCAGCCGGTGGGATCCGAGCATGAGAATGGCGATCCGGCCGAGCGTGTACGGGGGGGAACAGACCAATGCTCCGATGGCCCCTCCGATGGCGGTGGCAGTCAGCTTGTCGCGCCGCGAGCGTTCCGACTTGATCCCGGCCAATCGGGCCGGCACGGCGACGTAGGCCACCATCATGACGGCGACCACGATGCCGAGCGAGATGGCAAACCACCCTTTTCCCCAGCGGGCGGTTATCACGGCGGCGAACCCCAGAGCCAGACCGATGACGAAGCCCCAGGCAGAGATGGGGCGGAGGTGGGTTCGAGCTCTGGCAAACGCCGGACGGATCTCCGGTTTGCCGGGCTTGGAAATGGCGAAGGCGAACGCCGCATTGAGAAAGAAGCTGGCCGCGGTGATCGCAGCGATTGCCAGCAGAATGGGAATGAGCACGGGCCCACGGATGATATGGAACTGTTTCCCGTGAAGGAGGTGGATCTTGAGGTCGAGCATTGCCGCCCAGATCCACATGGCTGGAAGGATCTGCACCAGTGTCAGACGCCAGTTGGTCACAAGGAGCTTGACTCCTTGGAACAGCATGGCGAACGCCCCCACCACCAGGGCCAGCGGCGCCAGCCAACGGCTGCGTTGACTGAGGGCGAGGATCGAGTTCTCGACCATATCCTCGTTGCCGTTGCGAATTGCCGATACCAGGTGCTCGATCTGGAGGGCCACGGTGGCACGTCTCGAGGTCCCTCCAGGGGCGCTGACCTCTTTGTCCTCCTGCAATTGCTGGGTGTTTTCCCCGGTGGGCGCTGGCGACTCAGGATGCTGTATTACCCCATCGGACATCACCCCCAGGGTACTTCCGCAGACCTGACGGCGGAATGCGAGCCGGCTGCGCCCGCACCTCCATCGACCTCGAGGCATTCGGCGACGAGGGCCGTCGGAGTGGGCCACACTTGTCGGTATGGCAGCCCAGTACATCTACACCATGCGTGACCTGCGAAGGTTCTACCCACCCGACCGTCAGGTGCTCAAGGGGATCAACCTTTCCTTCTTCCCAGGGGCAAAGATCGGGGTCATCGGGTCCAACGGCTCCGGAAAGTCATCGCTCCTTCAGATCATGGCCGGCCAGGACGACGGCTTCTCCGGCGAGGCCCGGCTGACCGCCGGCTCCTCGGTGGGGTACCTTCCCCAAGAGCCGCAGCTGGACCCGAGCAAGGACGTACTCGGCAACGTCTCCGACGGAGTCGCGGAGACCAAACTCCTCGTCGACCGTTTCAATGAGGTCTGCGCAGCGATGGGTGCACCAGACGCCGACTTCGACAAGCTGCTGGCCGAGCAGGCCGACCTCCAGGACAAGATCGACGCCGCCGGTGCCTGGGACCTCGAGCGGACCTTCGACATCGCCATGGACGCGCTCAGACTTCCCCCTGGTGATGCGGACGTCACCACCCTCTCTGGTGGTGAGCGTCGCCGAGTGGCGCTGTGCCGACTACTCCTCTCCAAGCCGGACCTGTTGCTGCTCGACGAACCCACCAACCACCTCGATGCCGAGTCCGTAGCCTGGTTGGAGCGCACCCTGCAGGAATACCCGGGGACGGTGGTCGCGGTCACCCATGACCGCTACTTCCTCGACAATGTGGCCGGCTGGATCCTCGAGCTCGACCGCGGTGCCGGTATCCCCTGGGAGGGCAACTACTCATCGTGGCTGGAACAGAAGCAGGACCGTCTTGCCGGCGAGCAGAAGGCCGATCAGTCGCGCCAGCTGGCCCTGCAGCGTGAGCTCGAATGGATCCGAATGTCACCGCGCGCCCGCCAGAGCAAGGGCAAGGCTCGCATCAATGCCTATAACGACCTGGTGGCCGAGGCGGAGGCCGCCGAGCGCCAGGCCGACAGGCTGGAGATCTCCATCCCCCCGGGGCCGCGGCTGGGCGATCGGGTGGTGGAAGCCGAGGGCCTGGTCAAGGGATACGGGGACCACCTCCTCATCGACGGGCTTTCGTTCCTTCTCCCCCCTGGTGGCATCGTCGGGGTCATCGGGCCGAATGGTGCAGGCAAGACCACTCTGTTCCGAATGATCGTCGGCGATGAGGGCCCTGATGCCGGGCAGCTTGGAGCTGGGTTCCACGGTGAAGTTTGCCTACGTCGACCAATCCAGGGACGAACTGGTCGGTGACGCCACCGTCTTCGACGAGATCACCGGCGGCGAGGACCGCATCGTGGTCGGCAATCGGGAACTTCACGGCCGGGCCTACGTGGCAAGCTTCGGATTCACCGGCAGCGATCAACAAAAGAAGGTCGGGCAACTATCAGGTGGCGAGCGAAATCGAGTCCAGTTGGCCAAGGTGCTCAAGGACGGTGGAAACGTCCTGCTCCTCGACGAGCCCACCAACGATCTGGATGTCGACACGCTCCGGGCCCTCGAGGAAGGACTGCTCGGGTTTCCGGGATGCGTGGTTGTCATCAGCCACGATCGTTGGTTCCTGGACCGCATCGCCACTCACGTGCTGGCGTTCGAGGGTGACTCTACGGTCCGCTGGTGGGAGGGGAACTTCAGCGACTACGAGGCAGATCGGAAGAAGCGACTCGGCGTGGACGCCGACCAACCTCATCGGATCCGCTACAAGCCACTGGTGCGCAACTGACCCCACGTGTGGCCCACGTGGTGAGGACCGAGCGCCCATCATGAAAGGAGCAGCATGAACGGCGTTCGTCGAATGTTCGCCAGTGACAACTGGGCGGGAATGCATCCCGCAGTGCTCGCGGCCATCGCCGAGGCCAATACCGGTCATGCCGACTCGTACGGAGCAGACCCCTTGACGGCATATGCCACCGGACTCTTCCGGCAACACTTCGGCGAGGAGGCGGAGGTCTACTTCGTCTTCAACGGGACCGGTGCCAACGTGGTGGGCCTCCAATCACTTCTGCGGCCGTTCGAAGCGGTGATCTGCGCCGACGGAGCCCACATCAACGTCGACGAGTGTGGGGCACCAGAGCGCTTCTTGGGGAGCAAGCTCATTCCCGTGGCGACACCCGACGGGAAGCTGACTCCCGACCTTGCCGAAAGGGCGGTGACCGGCATTGGGGACGAGCACCGCGTCCAGGCCAAGGTGGTCTCGGTCACCCAGTCAACCGAAGTCGGGACCTGCTATCGGGTCGATGAGGTGGCCGCGCTTGCCGAATGGGCTCACCGACGTGGGATGTGGTTGCACCTCGACGGGGCTCGGTTGTCCAATGCCGCCGCTCATCTTGGCGTGGGCCTGGGCGCATTCGGTTCGGGCGCCGGCGTCGACGTCCTGTCCTACGGAGGCACCAAGAACGGAGCGATGGCCGCCGAGGCGGTCGTTTCCTTTCGTCCCGTCGGCGACTCGCCGCTGCGCTACATCCGCAAGCAGTCGATGCAGTTGGCATCCAAGATGCGGTTCGTATCCGCACAGTTTGCCGCGTTGCTCTCCGACGATCTCTGGCGGGTGAACGCCGACCACGCGAACTCGATGGCCAAGCGGTTGGCTGAGGGGGTCTCCGCGATCCCGGGTGTGACGGTGGTCTATCCGGTCGAGGCCAATGGGGTGTTCGCGTTGCTTCCTCCCGGAGTTGCCAAGGCCTTGCAGCAGGAGCACTACTTCTATGTGTGGGACGAGGATTCAGGGGTGGTTCGGTGGATGACCTCGTTCGACACCACCGCCGAAGATGTCGATGGGTTCGTGCGGTCACTGTCGGAGCTGGCTACGCCACACCGCTAGGTGGCTCTCCCGCCGCCAAGGGATCCGGCCGGCATCAGGTGGGCTCGTTCCTGGGCGGTCGTCCCGGGCCTGGCGGTCCTGCGAAGGCCTGGGCCAGCGCCATCCACTCCGCGGCAGGGGCACCGGCGACGGCAAGCTCTGTATCGACCACGTTGCGCCGTTGGGTAACCACCAGACAGAAGTCGAGGGCTTGTCCTTCGATCGATGCACTTGGGGCGTCATCGCCGCCCGGAGTCCCGACTTCCCAGGTCCATCGCTCACCGGAGGGAGCGATCAGGCTCACATCGATCATCCCGAGCGGCTCCTCCCGGCCATGGACCCGATAGGAAAACGGTCGGGCGCGCACACCCAGGTGGGCTATGTGCCGAAGGCGATCGGTAGGCTCACGATGCTTGTGCAGAGCGTCGGCGACATCTTGGCCGTGGGCCCAGGTCTCCATCAGCCGGGCCGAAGCGAAGGACATCAGACCCATCGGTGGGCCGTACCACGGGACTCGGGCGTTGGGATCGCCGTCCTTGAGGGCATCGGCCATCCCGGTGTGAGCTTGGGTCCACCACGAGAGGAGCTCCTTGCCGTCCATGGCACGTCCCCTGGCCAGATGCTCCTCCATGGGGTCGCCCTCTGAGGCCATGGCCCGTTCCGCTGTTTGAATGAACAGCTCAGGTTCGACCATGGCCATGCGTGCGGCGTCATCGAAGAATGCCAGATGGCTGATCTGGTCTCGCACTACCCAGCCTTCCGCCGGGGTGGCGATGTCCCACTCAGCGGCATGAGCGGACAGCGGCTCGACGAGGCGGCGCAAGTCACCGTACTCGTCCTCGAGGTCGGCGAAGAGCTCAGGAAGCGTGGTCATGGGCCGAGGTTAGGCATTGTGGCGACAGTTGGTTGGGCGGTCAAGCGTCGGGGGTCGGTGCCGGGTGTCGGTGCCGGCGGTGTCGGTACTCACTCGGGGTCTTCGAGCCACCTTCTGCCGCTTCCCAATACCTCGATCTCCGGATGCGACCAGACGAACCGCTCAACCGAGTCGAGCACCTCCTCGACATGGGCCTGAGAATCCGCCACCGCGGCGAATCCGAGCTCGGATCGCTGCCATTTTTCCTGATATCCCACCTCGGCCGCGGCCACACCGAACCGGGTCTTGCTCGTCGCCACCAGATGCTTGATGACGGTCCGTTTCGATTTGAGAGAGCCACTCGCAGGTATCCGGATCTCCATGGCAAGGGCACACGCATGCATCATGGTTACAGAATGACCGGGATCGTTCGTGCTCGCCGACCAAGCAACCGGGCTTCGGGCGGAGTCACGCCCCGACGCCTCATGGAACGGCGTCGGGGCGTGACCGGAACAGATTTCCTCCTCTCATCGATTCACCGGAGATTTCGGACTACGAGGATGCTGAGCTGCTAGAACCGGTCGTCGGTGGCGTACCCCGCGACCCGCCGGGGACTGCATCAGGACTGCCGCTCGACGTCCCCATCGGTCCACCCATGCCACCAACCGGTGGATTCCCGATGGCCACGCTGGTCGCTGTCACCGTGTTCGACGTGTCCGATCCGAAGACGGCGACGTGCTCGCCGACCGTGATATTGGCGATGGAAGCCGAGGTCACACCCTGATCCCTGTAGGTGGTTGTGCTGCTCACGTTCACGGTCACCGTTGTGCCGTCCTGGGCGGTGATGGTGAAGGTGCCGTCACCGACCGACTTCACGGTCCCCACCGCGACAGGAGGGGTTCCGCCCTTGCCACCGGGAGCCCCCACCGGTCCACCCATGCCACCAACCGGTGGATTCCCGATGGCCACGCTGGTCGCTGTCACCGTGTTCGACGTGTCCGATCCGAAGACGGCGACGTGCTCGCCGACCGTGATATTGGCGATGGAAGCCGAGGTCACACCCTGATCCCTGTAGGTGGTTGTGCTGCTCACGTTCACGGTCACCGTTGTGCCGTCCTGGGCGGTGATGGTGAAGGTGCCGTCACCGACCGACTTCACGGTCCCCACCGCGACAGGAGGGGTTCCGCCCTTGCCACCGGGAGCCCCCACCGGTCCACCCATGCCACCAACCGGTGGATTCCCGATGGCCACGCTGGTCGCTGTCACCGTGTTCGACGTGTCCGATCCGAAGACGGCGACGTGCTCGCCGACCGTGATATTGGCGATGGAAGCCGAGGTCACACCCTGATCCCTGTAGGTGGTTGTGCTGCTCACGTTCACGGTCACCGTTGTGCCGTCCTGGGCGGTGATGGTGAAGGTGCCGTCACCGACCGACTTCACGGTCCCCACCGCAGCGGGCGGTGTACCGCCTCCGATCGGCGGACGTCCCGGCTGTGATGTGCTCGTAGAGGAGCTGGGAGGCGACGAAGTGGTGGAGGCTGCACCTGCCACGGTCGCGCCGCCCACAGCCAGCCCGAGGGCAACGGCAGCAGCCGTAGTGACCCGCACTCCCCGTTTGCGCCGTCGATGGGCAGCTGGAGTCGCCTCAGCTGCTGGATCAAACATCGGTGATTTCTCATTCTTGTCATTCATGTCCTGCTCCTTTGCTGGTGATGGTCTCTGACAACCAAGAGCATGAAGAGGCCGACTGTGCCCGACCTGTGTCCCAGGGCAGCCTCTGGTGGGAGGTCGGCGAGCACCGACGTCCTCATGACATTGTTGGTCGTTGCCGGCGACGAAACGATCGAGAGCGGGTCCCCCCGATGGGTTTCGGTGCGGTGTCACATCCCTCTGGAAGTGTTTGCGTATGGCTTCTGGTGCCCCCGGGACGACGGTGACGACGATGGGCGAGGGACGCCCGGACGATGCGGGGCGGCCCGACGGGGTCTCCTCATCCGGTCCCGGTGTGGGCGTCGGGTCGGGTGTCGGCGTGGGTGTCGGCGTGGGTGCCGGCGTGGGTGCCGGGTCGGGTGTCGGTGTGGATGCCGGGTCGGGTGTGGGGGTGGGTGCCCGCTTGGAGTCGGCCCGTGTTGTGTTGGCCGCCGTGGTGGGCGAGCTCGACCCGGACTGCCTCAGTGGGGCCGGTGCCGCCGAGCTCTATGGGTCCTTCGCCGGCCTGGAGCGCCTGTCGATGGCGGGCAAGACCTTGGTGGCCCGCCGGGTCGAGGCCTCAGGGGTGTGGCGGGACGGCGGCCACCGGGATGCGGCCACCATGTTGGCCGAGGTGGAGGGGGTCTCCACCGGGCAGGCCCGCACCACCCTGGCCGCCGGCCGTCGTCTGGAGGCGTTGCCGGGGACCGAAGACGTGCTCCGGGCGGGGCGGCTGTCGGCCCCCAAGGTGACCCAGCTGACCGGAGCCGGGATCCTCGACCCCACCCGGGAGGCGGACCTGCTCGCCGGGGCCGACGAGCTACCCCTGTACGCGGTGAGGGAGCGCTGCAACCGGTCCCGGGCCACCTCGGGGTCGAACGACCCCCTGGCCGCGGTCAGACGCATCCGTGCGGGGCGGCACTTCTCGTCGTGGACCGACCCCGAGGGGGCCTTTTGCTACCAGGGCCGGGACACCGCCGACCGGGGGGCGCTGATCCTCTCCCACCTCGGCCAGGTGGCCACCCGCCTGCGCCGGGCCCGGGCGGCAGCCGATCCCGGGACCACCGAGCCCGAGCGGGCCCACCGAGCCGACGCCTTCTTCGCCCTGGTCACCCGCCGCCACCCCGATGCCGGGGCCCCACCACCTCCCGACCCGGGCGGCCCTCCCGCTCACCGCGTGGGGATCGATCTCGATCCCGACATCGATCCCGACACCATCGGCGCGGATGTCCTCGGCCCGGAGGCCATCGATCCCGACACCATCGGCCCGGATGTCCTCGGCCCGGACGGCCCCGAGGCCCACGCCCTCGGGCACCAGGGTGGCCACCACCACGACGGGGCCGACGCCGGCTCCCTCATCGATCGACCCCCAGCCTGTTCGGTGGTGGTCCGGGTGGACCTGGCCGCCCTGTTGCGGGGGCAGGCCAAGGACGGCGAGCTCTGTGAGATCGACAACCAGGGGCCCATCCCGGTGCCCATGGCCCGGGACCTGGCCAACGACTCGTTCCTGCGCCTCGTCTTCCACCAGGCCGGTGACATCCGGGCCGTCTCCCATGCCGGTCGCACCATCAACCGCCACCTGCGCACCGCCCTGGTCCACCGGGACACCACCTGTGTGGTGCCCGGCTGCGGGGTGTCCTTCGGCCTCGAGATCGACCACCTGGTCCCCTTCGCCGAGGGCGGCCCCACCGAACTCGACAATCTTGCCCTCCTCTGCCACCACCACCACTTCCTCAAGACCTACGAGGACTGGATCCTCACCCGGGTGGGCACGGGAGGCGATGGCACTCCCCAATGGTCCTTCACCCCCCAGCCCCCCTTCGGGCAGGAACCCGACCTCGGGATCGACACCGACGAGGGACGGGATCGGTGGCGACGTCAACAGGAGTGAATTCCTGGAGTGTGAAACACGTGGAGTATGTAGCTCGCGTCAAACACTCGAGCAGTCGAGCAGTCGAGCAACGTGATAATTCCTAGGGATCGGCTACCCGACGCGAGATGGATCAGCCGCCGATGGACCGGATCATCGACGTCACATCAGACCAGCCGAATCCCACCGTTTCACCCATGATGGTGCGCAATGAGGGATCGACAAGAATAAAGAATGGATATCCAAGCACCCGATAGTTGGCCCAAGCAACATCACTCATGACTACCGGATACCTACGCACGCCTGCGGCAACGCCGGCGACCGTGGAGGCATCGACGGACTCGGGTCCCTTGGTCACGATGACGACCGACAAGGCGTCTGGCAGGGTCCAACCACCTCCATCGGCGAACCCGCGCCAGAACTCATCGCAGCCATCACACTCGGTGTGAAGGAAGGCCAGCAGCAACAGTTGGTCGAACCCATCAAGTCGTATCTCGATGGTGCTCCCCTGCGGTGTGACTCCGTTGAGATCATGAGCGGGCAACCGGTTGCGGGATTGGACCGGTCCCGCCGGAATTGGCCTGAGTCCGGCCACGAACTCTGGATCCGACAGTGGTCCCGATGACCTTGCCGACGTGCCGCCCTGGCCCCCTTGAGCTATTTCAGCTCCGTGCCCGCTCCGCTCGTCCGACGGCGTCGTCACGTGCAACGACCTGTCAGCCGGCTTCGGGTGACCCGCCCTCGATTACCTCTATGGCGTTGCCATTGCCACACCACCGGCACGACACCTCCTCCACCGATTCGTCGAGCACTTCCTCGTCCTCGACGGAAAGATCACCGCCAACAGAGAAGTGATGGAATGCACGGGTCCGGCGATTGGTCACCACGTTGAATCGGGTGAGATTTCCGCAGGCAGCGCAGCGATACCGGATCGTCGCGTCAGGTCCGGTCGACGACGCCACCCCCGTTGCAGCAGCGACAGACGGTACAGAAGGAGATTCAGCGGCCACCGACCACACGGTAGCCGCCAACCTGTTGTCGCACACCTCTGGTAACGAACATATGTTCGCTATAATGAGGTGATGGAGGTCTCCCCTCAAGATCCCTTCCGGCAAAGTCCCTCCGCCGAGCCCGACATCCCGCTCAGCCAGGTGACCTTTGTGGTAGTCGACGTAGAGACAACAGGTGGCTCGCCGACTACGGCGTCTCTGACCGAGGTGGCGGCGGCCAAATACCGCGGCGGTGAGTTGCTGGGTTCGTTTCAGACGCTGGTACGGCCCGACGAGCGGATCCCGCCGGTGATCACCGCGCTCACCGGGATCAGCGATGCCATGGTGGCGGACGCCCCGCGCATCGGCGAGATGCTCCCGTCGTTCCTGGAGTTCGTAGGGAGTGCAGTGCTCGTCGGGCACAACCTGCGGTTCGACCTCTCGTTTCTCGATCATGCACTGGCTTCCACTGGCAGGGACCGTCTGCCCAATGCCACCGTGGACACGCTGGCGCTGGCCCGCCGGCTGGTGCGTGACTTGGTCCCCGACTGTCGACTCGGAACCCTGGCTGCGTCCCTCCGTCTACCCCACTCCCCGACTCATCGGGCGCTTGCCGATGTGCTTGCCACTGGCGACCTTCTCCATGCCATGCTCGAACGAGCAGGCTCATTCGGGATCCTTGGACTCGAGGAGCTCCTCAACCTGCCCACACTGGTCGGGCACCCGCAGGCAGCCAAGCTTCCGCTCACCACTCGGCTTCCTCATCGCCCCGGAGTCTTCTGGTTGGCCAATGCTGCGGGAGTCGTTCTCTACGTGGGGAAGGCAACCGATCTTCGAGCGCACGTCCGCTCGTACTTCGCCGCGGAGAGACAACCCATGGTGGGCCGGTTACTTTGTCAACTCCATGCCATCGACCACCGGGTATGCCCGGACACCCTCACCGCGGCGGTCATCGAGGATCGATTGACCCGGGCGTGGTCGCCTCATTTCAATCGCCTCGGCCGAACCCGGGCACGACGCGGGATGAGTACTGCCCGGATTAATCGGAACTCTACGATTCGTGGTCCGCACGATGCGGCGAAACGACCACATGGCAACACGAAGCGACGACTCACCTGGAGCGATGCAGATCTGGACATGGATCCACACGGCCTATTGGCACCTATGGCGGAACGACTGACCGAGCTCTCCAATCAGCAGCGATTCGAAGAGGCGGTTGCGATCCGCGACGAGGCAGAGCGCTTACGCCAGCTGTTGGAGACACGCAGACGAGTCAAGTCGCTGCATGACGCTGGCCGGGTGACTCTCTTGGTCGACGGTGAGCATCCAGTCGAGCTCGACTGCGGATTGCTCGTCCGCCGCAGGAATACGGTCGCAACCGGCACCGCGGACCATGACCGCGATTGCACGGCACCGATGAACCCCGCCAGCCGTGACCATGAACGGGTCATCGTGGCCAACTGGCTCGAGAAGAACAGCACCCGGGTGCGGGTCCTCGATGTTGAGTCGACCGTCGGGCTCTCGGTACCGTCGGGACCCGTGCCCGTCCTGGCCGAGCTCTGTGATGCCAGCTGTGTACCGGCTGACGACGATCAAGCCGGATGGGTCGCCTGAGGCTTCTCCTCGGCCTCGACAGCAGATGCCTGCCGGGACACCTGGATGAGGGCCTCGAGAACGGCAAAGGCTCGTCCGTCATCGACCACCTCACAAGCAAGGGCGATGCCTGCAGGGAGGTCAGGAGCCCTGCCGATCACCACCAATGCCGCAGCAGCGTTGAGAACGGCGATATCGCGGTGTGGCGACGGCTCGCCGCCGATCACCTGGCGGATGGCCTCGGCATTGAAATCGGCGTCCCCTCCTCGGAGATCCTCGATGGTGGCAGGCGCCAATCCCAACTCGCCAGGATCGATCCGATATTTCTGAATCTCATACCGGCCTTCGCCGGTGGTGATGAGCTCGTGCACTGTAGACGGCCCAGTGGTGCTCAACTCGTCCAGACCATCGTCTCCATGCACCACCATGGCCCGTCGCGTATCGCTGGCCGCCAACACACCGAGCATCTTGTCGGCCATCGACGGATCGCTCACGCCCACCACCTGGTACTGAGCACGGCCGGGGTTCGCCAGAGGACCGAGGAAGTTGAACACAGTCGGGATCCCCAGTTCCTTGCGCACCGGCGCGGCGAAGCGCATTGCCGGGTGGAACCGCGGGGCGAAACAGAAGCCCATCCCGACCTCATCGATGCACCGGACGACCCCCTGAGGTCCGAGCTCGGCCACCACTCCGAGAGCTTCGAGAACATCGGCAGCCCCAACCGCTGATGAGGAGGCACGGCCTCCGTGCTTGCATACCTTCGCCCCGGTCGCTGCCACCACCAAGGCGGCGATGGTCGACACGTTGATGCTTCGCAGCCGGTCGCCCCCCGTCCCGCAGGTGTCGATCAACTGGATACCGGTCGGCAGTTCGAGAGGAACGGCGTGCGCAACCATGGCCCGCACGAATCCGGTCATCTCCCCGACTGACTCCCCTTTGGCCCGTAGCGATATGGCCAGAGCGGCAATCTGCGAGGGAGCGGCAGCACCCGAAAGCACCTCGCCCATCACCACTTCCGCCTGGTCGGTCGTAAGCGATCCTCCCGAGAGGATGCCAGTAAGGACTCCTGGCCATCCCCCCATGGATTCGAAGGGACGCTCGGATGACCCAGACGTTCCTTCCGCCATCAATCCCACCAGAGGTCGTGTCCGAGGACACCCCTGGCGATCAACCCGAGCTGAACCTGCGAGGTCCCCTCTACGATGGTCAGCTGGCGGGCATCGCGGTACCAGAGCTCGGTCGGGTGGTCCTCCATATACCCGGCAGCACCGAGCAGCTGCACTGCCAAGCCGGACGCCCGGACCGCCAGCTCCGTGGCGTAATACTTGGCCATCGACAGGAAGGGCACGTACTCCTTGGTGAATTTTCCTTGGTCGGCGAGCCACGCCGCCCGATAGGTGAGCAGGCGTGCGGCCTCGATGTCCACCGCCATCTTGGCGATCTCCCACTGGATGCCTTGGAAGTCGGCGATCGTCCCCCCGAACGCTTCTCGCTGCTTCACATACTCGGTCGCGTACATGAGCGCGCCTTCAGCCAGGCCGATGCCGCGCGCGGCGACGATCGGTCGCATCGCATTCAGACCGAGCATGGCCAGACGGAAACCACCCACTTCCCCGATCACATTTTCGGCAGGAACCCGGACGTTGTCGAGTACCAGCTCGCCTGTGTGCACCCCGCGGACCCCCATCTTGCGATCCGTCCGTCCCACCGACACGCCATCCCACCGTCGTTCCACGATGAATGCCGTGATCGAGTCGTGAGCACGCGACGCCGGATCGCCTGTCTTGGCAAACACGGTGTACCAGTCGGCCTCGCATACCCCGGACATCCAGCACTTCGTGCCGTTCAACACCCATCCGTCGCCCCGGCCGGCCGGATCGGGAACTGCCCTGGTCCTGATTCCGGCCACGTCACTGCCGGCCTGGGCTTCGGACAGTCCGAATCCGGCCCGCAGCTCACCGGCCGCGATTCCCGGGAGATAACGGTGCTTCTGGTCGTCGTTTCCGGCGATCAGGACCGGGCCGACCGGAAGGCGGGTCAACAAGAGCATCAATGCCGCAGTATTCGAGTACTTGGCCACCTCCTCGATGGCTACTGCCAGGCCGAGTATCCCGGCGCCGGAGCCTCCGAGCTCGGTGGGCAGACACAGCCCGAGCAGGTCGGCCTCCCTGAATGCCTCGAAGATATCGGTGGGGTACTCGCCCACGGTGTCGATCTCGCGGGCACGAGGCCTGATCTTGACCTGGGCCAGACGGCGGACACTCTGCTGGAGAGCGCCATGCTCGGGTGAGAGATCGAAGTCCACGATCGATGAGGCTACCCGAGGTCCGAACGGCGCCGCCTCGGTTTGACCTGAACGCGCTCAGCATCGAACCCGGGGCGAATGATGGGAAGCCGACCTCAACGTCATTGCGCAGGTACCCGTCCACATGCCGGACCGGACAGGTAGCAAGAAATGAGCCGGCGGCCACCAGCGGGTACGGAGGATGCACCGTGAGTAGGATCCATGGACGTGGAACGGGGCAGCCGGGGCAACCGGGGGAAGCGGGGCAAGCGCAGGGAGCAGGCTGGGAGCAGAACGCACCTGGGTGGCCTGCCGTCTACCGGGTCACGACTCCTCCTCGGCCTCGCCCTCCTGTTCGCGGTGGTATGGACGCCAGCGACCAGTGCCGAGGCCACCACCACCCCAATCCACCCGAGAGAACTGACCTCCACGGTGTCAAGCACCGGGCTCAGCTTCAAGGCGACCGGCTATTTTCGCATTTCCCGTCAGCATGGTCGGTCGTGGCTGGTCACACCCCAGGGAGCGCCCTTCTTTTCGACCGGGATCGATCACGTGTCGGCCGACCCAGACGTCGACCAGACCACGGGTCAGTGCCCGTACTGCGAGGCGATCGCCAGCGAGTACCCGAGCACCAGCGCCTGGGCCACGGCAACAGTCGCTCAGCTTCGCTCGTGGGGGTTCAACAGCCTCGGAGCCTTCACCGATGACAGCACATTCGCCTCGCAGATGCCGTACAGCGTGCAGCTATCGATGGCCAGCGGAGATGATTGGTTCGCACCGTCCTTCGTCACCAACGCCGATGAGGTGGCAGCCACCCAGGTGGCCCCGTTGGCGAACGATCCCAACCTCATCGGCTTCTACACCGACAGTGAACTGCATTGGGGACCGGATGGATCCGACACTCAACCGGTGCTTGACAATTACCTCGCCCTGCCGGCGGGGTCCCCGGGTCTTGCCGTCGCAGAGCAGTACGTGGGAAACCCCAATGGATTCGTCTACGCCCTGGCCACCCGTTACTTCTCGGTCACCACCGCCGCCGTCCGCATGTACGACAAGCATCATCTGATCCTCGGGGTGAAGGCCGAGGCCCAAGAGATCCAGCCCGAGTTGCTGGAGGCGGCCAAGCCCTATGTCGACGTCTTCAGCATCGATGACTACACACTCCAGCCCGGCCTCGCCCAGATCATCGACCGGATTTGGCCCCAGTACCTTCCGGTGACCTCGACCTTCAACGACTTCGAGAAGTACGTGAAGCGACCCATCATGGTCGGCGAGTACTCCTTCATCGCGTCGGGTCCCCAGACACCAGACACTGTCCCCGGTGTCTACGCCGTCTATCCCACGCAGCAGCAGCGGGCTGCGGCGTACACGGACTACATCGCCCCGCTCTACGAGGATTCCCCCTGGGTCGTCGGCGACGAGTGGTTCGAGTACGTCGACGAACCACAAGGTGGGCGCTTCGACGGCGAGAACAACAACTTCGGGGTGGTCAACGTGGAGAACCAGCCGTACCAGGACTTGGTGAGCCAAATGGAGATCATGCACTCCGTGGCACCCGATCGGGTGGTCCAGCCCGGCCCCACCTGCGACTCGTGGGCCGAGTCACCGGATGGTGTGACCTGCGACGCCACCATGCCCGAAGCCAGTTATCCCCTGAGCATCGTCACCCAGACTGTGCCGAATGGGACGACGGGGACGCCGTACTCCAACCCGGTGATCGTCGGTGGCGGCAAGCCGCGCTACACCTATGGTCTGGTCGATCATCACTCGCTCCCCCCTGGACTGAGACTCTCCCGCGTCACCGGGCTCATCTCCGGCACACCGACAGTCGTGGGTACCTACGCATTCACGGTTCGGGTTACCGACTCGACGACGTCGGTACCGCAGACGACGACCCAGGCTCTTTCGATCACGGTCGCACCCTGATCGGTCGACGCCATCACCGAGATTTCGCTCGCCCGTCTGGCGAATGTGCTGGCAGCACCTTCGCCGGCGCAAACCGGGGACGGCACGTAGCGGTACGACCCGGCCTCCCCTCTCAGGAATAGGCTCACATCTCATGACTCCTCCCGGCCTTCGACCGCCGCCGCCCATCGGCGTCTCTGCGCTTGTCCCGGGCACCTACGCCGGCACTGTGGTCGTAGTCACCGGTGGCGGCACCGGCCTCGGAAAGTCCATTGCCACCGAGTTCGCCCGTCTCGGAGCATCGGTGGGCATCCTCAGCCGCAACGCGGAGCACCGCGCCGCCGGCCTGGCCGCGGTCGAAGCTGCAGGTGGCCGGGCTACGGCCGCCCCATGTGACATCCGCGAACCCGAATCGGTCGCAGCCGCATTCGACGCTGTGGAGGCGGAGCTGGGCCCAATTGACGCGTTGATCAACAACGCCGCCGGAAACTTCCCGGTGCCGGCCGAGGACATGAGCCCCAACGTGTGGCGCACTGTCGTCGACATCGTCCTCAACGGCACGTACTTGTGCTGTCGGGACCTGGCGCGTCGCCTCATCCCGGCCGAGAGAGACGGGGCCATCGTCAACGTAGGAGCCTCGTACGCCTGGACGGGGGGCCCTGGTTTCGCCCACTCGGCCGCAGCAAAGGCCGGCGTGAAGAACCTGACCGAGACGCTGGCCGTCGAGTGGGCCCCGTACGGCATCAGGGTCAACGGGCTGGTCCCGGGTCTGATGCCCCATGAGGACGAGACCGCCGACATTGCCGCGGTGCCGGGTAAGTACGATGGCCAGGACTCTCGGGTGCCCGCCGGGCGGGTGGGGTTCCCCCGGGAACTCGCCTGGGCCGCCACCTACCTATGTTCCCCCTACGCCTCGTACATCAGCGGGAACTCATTGGTGGTCGACGGTGCCAACTGGCAGCGGCGACATACGGTGCAGCCTCCGTTCACCCCGATACGGGAGCAGCTGAATCGACCGCCATTCGGGGAGGCCTCCGACCGTTCCGATCCGACGGTCCGAAAGGAACAAGACCCATGAGTGAGCCGAGTGAGCCGAGTGAGCCGAGCGAGCCGAGTGAGCCGAGCGAGCTGAATGAGCGGGGTGAACAGGGCCACCGAGGGCGGGAAGAACTACGCGAACATCGAGCGCGACATGGTCCTCCTCGAGGTGGACGGGCCAATCGCGGTGATCACCAACAATCGCCCGGACAAGCACAACGCTATGAGCGACGAGATGGACCGACGGCTGTGGGAGGTGCTGGCAGAGGTCCATGGGATGAACGAGCTGCGCGCCATTGTCTGGCGGGGAGAGGGTCGTTCCTTCTCCTCCGGTCGGGACACGACGCAACTCGGCCTGCGGGTCGAGGACATCTCCGATCTCGAGTTCATCGAGCGGGGGCATCGACCGACGCAGATGTTCCTCACCATGCCCTGTCCGATCATCTGCGCGCTCAAGGGATGGGTGATCGGCGGAGCGTTCGAGAGGGCGTTGCTCTGCGACATCCGCGTGGCTGCCGTCGGCACCAGAATGATGCTCCCCGAGGTGGCCCACGGAGTGATCCCGGACTCGGGTGGGGTCGCACGCCTCTTCCAGATCGCCGGCCACGGGCTGGCCGCCGATCTTGCCTTGACCGGCCGGGTTCTCGGGGCCGAGGAGGCCATGGGACACGGGGTGGTGAGCCGGCTGGTGGCTGACGAGAGCGAACTAGATTCCGTCGCCATGGAAATCGCCAACAAGATCGCCGACGCTCCCGCCTTCACGGTCAAGATGGCCCGACGTACCCTTTTCAGCCTTGGCGCAGCCGAGGTGCAGCGCTCCATCGCCGAGGAAGCGGTAGCCCAGTCGCTGGTCTTCGTCTCGAGCGACTACGCCGAGATGAAATCGGCACGTGCCGAAGGCCGACAACCGACCTACCGCAAGCGCTGACGGGCCGCCGGTTGGGGTTCAGTCGGGACCACGGCCTTCCCGCCGAGAACCAGGGCGATGGCCCTCTCTTCAGCGACCGGCCTGGACGTAGTACGTGAAGCTGTGCCATTCATTCACCCACTCGTCGATCCCGAGGAGCGTTGCCCCTGCGTCGGCAATTCGCTCCTCCACTTCATCGCGAGGAACCGCATTCATCTCGAACAGCGGGGGGGTGAGCGGCTCGACACTGACCAAGTCGGCGAAGTTCGTGTCCGGTGATCCGAAATAGGCCGCGTCGCCCTCCCCCGTGAGTATCGCTTTGGCAGGGTCAACCACCACGGACAACTCCAGAAGCGCGCCGTCGTCGGTGTGCGACGCGGAATCCCCGAACCAGAAGGCACCCTCTTGGGCAACATCAACCCAGAGGACATACCTGCCGGCCTTGACTGGAGCGGTGACGCTGAGCGTGATCCGTGCCGTCTCGCCAGGCTGCATCCGGCCCGGCAACCGGGCACGACCGTCGTCCCAGGCGACGGTCGTGCGTTCGCTGTCCAGCCAGTGATTGCCGAGGTGCAGAGGATGGGTGGCGCTCTGCGTCCAGGTCCTTTCGCTGGCATTGGTGACTTCGACCTCCAGCTCGATGGTTTGCCCGGCCAGCAATGGCCCAGGATGTCCCGGAAATGCGATCGACACATGCCGATCCTCGATGGCCACGGGGAGGTCGTCACGATCGGCGGGCAGATACGAGGTTGCGTAGTGCGAGGGCAGCTGGGCGATGACGATGCCCCCTGGCTTCACCACGCGGAGGAATTCTCCGAGGTAGGACCTCGCCAGGTCTGAAGGAACGTGCTGCAGCGTGATGTGGCTGAATACCAATGTGATCGAATCGGTTCCGACCCCCTCCAAACGGTTCGACTCGTTCAGGCGGAAGGACACGCGGGGTCCATGCCGATTGAGTCGACGTGCCACCGAGATCATGGTGGGCGAGATGTCGAGGCCCAGCACGGCGTCGAAGTGGTCCCCCAGTGCTTGGGAGAGCCGACCGACACCACTCCCGAAGTCCAATGCCAGATCTCGATCGGGAAACGAGCCGCCGAGTTCCTCACAGCGTCTGAGCGCGGCGGAGACATGTTCCATGCCGGTGGCCATGAACGCGTCGAGGTCCCAGCGGCGACCGAGTCGATCAGGTTCGCTGAGCACCGCCCACAACGGATCTGCTTGGGCGTGCGCATCCCACACGTCCTGCACCCGCCGGAGATCGTCATGTTCTTGTGGGTCCGCCACCGTCGAAGCCGCGATTGCCTGCTTCCGACGATTCATGGCGAAATGGTAGTGGAGAGCCGGACGCAACTCATTGGATCGAGATGCAGATGCTCGCCTGCCAGCGGTCAGCTCACGCGGCGCTGAAGACCATCGGGGCCGACCGAACCCCGGCAATGACTGGGGATGCGGTTCGGACCACGGGACCGGCCAGCTCCACCGTCGAGAACCGCGCCAACAGCTCGTCGAGGAGGACCCGGCCCTCGAGCCGGGCCAGTACCGCCCCGATGCAGAAGTGGGGGCCGAAGCCGAATGCCACATGGGGATTCGGATCGCGCCCGGCATCGAATCGATCGGCACTGGGCCCGAATACCGATTCGTCGCGATTGGCGGAGGCGTAGAGCATGAGCACCGGCTCGCCCGGACCCAGTCGTTGTCCCGCCAATTGCACCTCGCCGGTGGTGGTGCGCATGAAGGCCACCACCGGAGTAGTCCAGCGCAGCATTTCCTCGACGGCCACAGGCACGGCCCGGGGAGCAGATGCCTCCACCCGCTGACGCAGTCCCTCCCACTCCCCCGGCGCCCCGGCGAAGCCCACCAGGCCGCCGGACATCATGTTGCGGGTGGTCTCATTGCCAGCCACCAGGAGTTGGACCAGGAACATCCCCAGCTCGGCATCGTTCAGGCGATCACCGTCGACTTCGACAGCTCCGAGCTCGGAGATGATCCCCCGGCCCGGATGAGCCCGGCTCTCGGCAGCGGCGGCGACCAATGAGGTGACCATCTCCGCACTCAACGCCTGACGCTCCTCTTCGGGCCAATCGGTGGCCCCGGGGATCACCGCCTCGGACCAACGAAAGAACTGTGGCCATTGCTCCTCGGGCATCCCCATCAGGTCGCTGATCACCTGTAACGGCAGAGGAACGGCCACGTCCGAGACGATGTCGAATGGCACGCCCGGCTCTATTCGCTCCACCAGAGTCCGAGTGCGCTCGCGAACGCCCGCCTCGAGAGCCCGCATGAAGCTGGGCCGAAAGCCGGGCTGCACCAGACCTCGGTAGCGGGTGTGGTCCGGCGGGTCGGTGTGCATCATGGTCGGCGGCGACTCGTACTCGCTCCCGATCTCGAACACCATGATCCCCTTGGACGAGCAGTAGGCCTCCGGGTCGCGGGACACGGCAATCACTTCCGCATGGCGGCTGACCACCCAGAACCCCATTGATTGGTTCCGGATGACCGGCGCCTCGGCCCGCAGCCGTGCATAGAGAGGGTAGGGATCGCCGGCGTAGAACTCGGGGGCGAGGAGCGGCGCGGTGAGATCCTCTGCGGCCATCTCGTCGACGGAGTCGGTCACGGCGACGTCGGCTCAGTCGAGAATGACGCCGGTCGGGGTACCGAATCCTTGCGACTCGGCCAGGGCCATGTATCCGGCCAGGGCGGTGGATCCGTCGGTCACGCTCTCGACCGACCCATCCGCGGCCAGGTCCAGCAGTGCACCTTCGATCACGAAGAGGACGTCGGTGATCCCGTCGTTGTCGGCCGGCACGTCGAGGGTGTGTACGGAACCGGCTGGCTCCCGGATGTACGAACCAGCGGTGCTGAAGAAGTCGTACTCGAGGTAGTGCCAACGGCCGGCGATGGTGAAACCGTCGACCGGACCGGTGTGACGGTGGATCTGAAGGCGCGCTCCCGGCTCGAACCGGTTCCGAACCACCCAGATCCCTGTCTTGGCGCTCATCCGCATCACCTTGAGCCAGATGCCACCGGTCGCATCCACCCAGGGCAAATCACCCTCGCCGGCGTGCCGGACCACATCTTCGACGTCCATGGTTGTCATGATCCATCCCTCCCGGTGCGACACGGAGTCGACGGCCAGTGCTCTCGCTCGACCTCGCTCGGCCTCGCTCGACCGGACTCGACCGGATCAGACTGCCAGAGCCGGAGGCCTGACGCCACTGGACGGCTGCAGTCCCGAGCTCTCAGTAGGGTCCTATGCGCTGATCGGGGTTGGTATCGATCAGATGGTGCCCGTCGGTGGATACCTGCGAGGTCCACTCGGACCCGTCCCACCACCGATAGTGGAACCGTCCACTGGGATCAGGATGCCAAGCCGGCGGTGAGTGGGGCCACCGCTGCGCCGCATCTGCCGGGTCCGTCGAGCTCTCCGCCGCGGTTGGTGCGCTCGGCCCCGCCTCGCCTTGGTCGGGGTCGGCGGGCCGGGAGCTTGCCGGCTGGGGATAGGCGGGGAACTGCTCGGCGACCGTCAGAACCTTCGCGCCGGAGAAGCCCGCCACGCCGGGGGGTCCGGTGAGTGGGGACTGGCTTGTGGGTGGCATCTGCTGTGCGCGGCGCACCGCGCCGGAGTGGGCGATGAGGTAGAGGACCAGTCCCAGGATCAGGGAGAGGAACCAGAACAGGGCCCACACGGCAGACGGCAGCCCCCATGGCGTCCGCCCGAGATTCCTACGATCCTTCTCCGACAGGCGGTACCCCAGCACGGCCCAGACCACGGACAGCGCCAACAGGATGGCCACCTGGGCCCCGCTCAGATGAAGCACACCACAGACTCTATTCCCCGGCCGGAGAGCCAGGAGACATCTCGGCGCCGCTCAGGTGAGCGGATGAGCCACGAAGAACGCCCACATCGTCGAACTGGCGCTGATGGCGGTGGACTGGGGGCCAAGGGGACGGGTGATCGCCCTCGGGAGTTGGGGCCCTCCCGGCCACTCGTGGCCTTCGCCGGCAATCGTGTAGAGCTCGACGGCGGAGCCTGCCGCGCAGGTGGGGTAGGAGGTCAGGGTGACTCCCGGATCGGGTCGGGAAACGGCTGGTGTCGCGGAACAGCCGTTGTGGGCGGCCCAACGCTGGGCGGCGACCGGGACGCTGTAGGTCCAATACGCCTGCCCGTCGCCGTTGTACGGGTCGACCGGGTCGGCGGTCCCGTGGAAGGAGATCACCGGCACCGGCCGGATCGAGGGGCACGGGCTGGGCAGGCGCAGTCCACTCACCGGGGCCACGGCCGCGAACATTGACGAGGCGTCGCATCCCAATTGGCTGGCCATGCGCGCCCCTCCCGAGAATCCGGTGGCAAAAACCCGGTTCTGGTCGATGCAGTACTTCTGCTCGAGCGTGGTGACCAGCTGCTGGATGAACGACACGTCGTCGGGTGCGCCGGCCGGGACCGCGCCACCACCGATGAGCGGTTCATTGGGGACATTCCAGTCGAAACCGCTCCCGGCGGCGATGTCTGCCTGGGGATACACGACGATGAAGGTGTCGGCATCTGCGGTGGTGTTCATTCCGGTGAACGCCTCTTGGGCGAGGGCCGTCGATCCGCTGCCGTGCATGTTGACGACCAATGGCACCGGCGTCGAAGGGTGGTAACCCGACGGAACGTGGATGATGGCCAGCCGGGACTTGCCGGCGATGGTCGGAGTGAGCGTCACTGTTCCGGGTGGGGACGACTGCCCGCACCCGCTGCTGGCTGACGCCTTGACCGTCGACGAGTTGGTGGTGGCTGTGGTGGCCGTCGTAGTGGCCGTGGTCGATGACGCACCACCCCCGGAGCTCCCGCATGCCGCCATCACCACGGGGATGGCAACCAGACAGGCCGTCCACCACCGCCCACCCCGTTGGGGCCCGCTCTGCCCACTCTGGTCGAAAGATCTCATATTCCCAGTTCCTCCTTGTGTAAACGATTACAGTAAAATCCTGTCGTGGCCCCGTCAAGACCCGAACCAGACGTGACCGCAAATCGGCCCGGCAACGGCAGACCCGACATCCGCCAGGTGGCTGCCGCGGCCGGGGTGAGCACGGCAACCGTCTCACGCGTGCTCAGCGGACGGGGGCCGGCTAGTGCCAAGGCAATCCGAGCGGTCCGCTCCGCCGCCGAGCGCTTGAACTACCAACCCAGCGCATCGGCCAGCAGCCTGCGAACGGACCGGTCGATGATCATCGGGGTGCTGGTCCCCAATCTGGCCAACCCGGTGTTCCTGCCCTTCCTGCGGGCTGTCGAGCACCAGGCCCAACGATTTGGCTACGCGGTGATGGTGGCCGACACCCAGCAGTCCACGGAGATCGAACACCGGCAGCTCGATCGACTGAGCGCGCAGAGGATCGATGCGCTGATTATGGCCGGGCGTCCCCGCGATCCTGAACGTGTCCGCCGTCTGAGCGACGCCGGCCTCGCCGTGGCCGACCCGGTGACGTTCGCCGAGCGAGCGGGAGTTCCGTTCCGGTCCATCAGTACTGGCGCCATCGAGGAGGCCTGTCATCACCTGGCGTCCCTCGGACACCGGCGACTCGCCTTTGTGGCCAGAGGTCACGCCGAACCGAGCGCCTCGGCCAACCGCTGGCAGGTGATCGAGACGACGTGTCGATCCCTGGCGCTCTCGCCCTCCCGCGTTGCCGTCAAAGGGTTCGCCGACTTCCCCGCCTCGGGCAGGCCCACCGGCTCCCGAGACGAGCTGGCCGGGACCCTGGACGCCCTGGTGCGGTCCCCCGGGGGACCGACGGTCATCTGGTCGAACTCCCACGTGCTGGCACCCATCCTGCTCGAGGGTCTGGCCACGGCCGGCATCGGCATTCCGACCGATTGCTCGTTCCTCACCTTCGGTGACTCGTCGTGGGCCGCCGCCTACCGCCCGTCGATCAGCGTGATCACCGACGACCTCGAGGCAGCTGCCACCGCGCTGACCTCGTCCGTTCTCCATCAGCTGGGAGTCACCGAGTCCGAGCCCCCCGTCGAGGTCCCCCTCGCCGTCTACCTGGCCCGGAGGAGCGTAGGACCCCCGCCCACTCTCCCCTGACCGAGCAGTTGGCGACGACGGTGGCGTCGGTCGAGCTTCGGGGGACCGATCAGCTCATGGCCGCAATCGGGTGTTTGGGGGGGAATGCTCCGAACGTGCTGAAGTGCTTGGCGATCCCGCCGGTGAAGCTGTCGATGTAGGCGAGCTTGCGGATCATGTAACTGCGGCTCTCCTTCGGATCGAGATACAGGTTGTAGAGGCGACCATGCGAGTACTTCTGGGTGACGCCGGTGAAACCTCCCAGGTTGAGGCAGTCCCGGTCATCATCCGAGGTGGAGGCGACCATGAACTTCCACTCACCGACCCGGAGGGCGGAGAAGACGTTGGTCAGCCAGTAGTAGAGGTACTTACGATTGGATGCACCGTCGGGGTCGAGGAGGAACGAGGTCTGGTCGACGCCGTCGATGTAGCGGTCCTCGGGAATGGATGAGGCCGCTCCGGCCAGGTTGAGGATGGTGGTGAACAGGTCCATCTGCGAGAACAGGCCGTCGGTGGCCCGGTCGGTGGCGATCACCCCCGGCCAGGTGACGATGCCGGGCACGCGTTGGCCCCCTTCCCAGGTCGAGCCCTTGGCACTCCGAAACGGCGAGTAGGCCGCGTCGGGCCATGTCTCCATCTCCGGCCCGTTGTCCGACGAGACGAAGACAAGGGTGTCTTCCATCTGGCCGGTGGCCTCGAGCTCGGCCACCAGTCTGCCCACGATGTCGTCGAGCTCGACGATGGTGTCCTTGTATGGGTGCTTGGCCGGCGACGAACCGAGAAACCGCTCGTGTGGGTAGTTGTCGAAGTGTGCCCCCCTGGTGCAGTGATAGAGGAACCAGGGCTGGCGCTGCTCGGGTGCCGGCTCAGCCATCCGTCGGATGAACTCCAGCGAATAGCCCGCCCACTTGTCGTCGAGCAGGGAGAGGACTGGGACGGTGACCTCCTCGACGTTCTCTGTCTCGCCGCCACGGGACGCATGGACGAAGCACTTGTTGAATGGCAGGTTCTCCACCCACGCGGTGCGCTCCTCGCTGTAGACGATCTCCGGGAAGAAGTTCGGATCGCGCCACTCGGTGTACATATCGGATACCGACAGAAAGCCGTAGAAGTCGTCGAAGCCGACGTTCTGGGGCTGGGACTCGATGTTCTCGCCGATGTGCCACTTCCCCACGGCCTGGGTCTGGTAGCCCGCGTCGGAGAGGAGCTGGGCCAGGGTGACCTCGCCGTCGAGGCCGCCGGGCTGCCCGTACATGGGTGGCCGGAGCAGGCCGTGCCGCATGGGTAGACGGCCGGTCATGATCGAGGCCCGAGAGGGCGTGCACGACGGCTCTGAATAACACGAGGTGAGGAGTACACCCCGCCGGGCCAGCCGGTCGATGTTCGGTGTCGGCGCTCCGACGGCCACCCCACCGCCGTAGCAGCCGAAGTCTCCCCAGCCGACGTCGTCGAAGAGGATCATCAGCACGTTCGGCCGCTTGCCCGTCGCCCCCCGGAAACGGGCCAGCGCCGCGGTCGCCCGCTCTTCTTGTCCGGGAATCACGAACCGTGGCTCGAGACTGGCCCGCTGCCCGCGTCGTTTCCGCCACAACAGGGTCGTGTGCCATCGGTGTCCGTCCCCTTTCGAGCCCCGCTGGGGCCCTCCCGTTGGAGCCCTCCCGTTGGAGCGCCACCGTCCGAGCGCCACCGTCCGAGCGCTGTCCGATGCTAGCCAGCAGCGCTCATGGCCTAGCCATTCGGATGGAGACGAGCGGTGGCGCTGATCCAAGGGGACTTGACATGGCCCCGCTCGTTTGTAACTATGAGCGATAGGTTTTCTATCACTCATAGTTACAGTGGAAGGGAGGGTGGTGGCGACCAACTCATCTCAGATCGACCGACGTGGGCGCCGCCGGGAGGCGAAGCGGGCCACCATCCTGGCCGAGGCGTGGGAGCTGGCTCATCGTGACGGCCTGGCCGCAATCTCGCTCCGGGACCTGGCCGACCGTGTCGACCTGCGACAACCGTCCCTCTACGCCTATTTCGACTCGAAGCTCGGCCTCTACGATCTCATGTTCGCCGACGGCAACCGTCAGCTCCTCGAGCTGGTCAGATCCCTCCCTCTCAGCGATGACCCCCGCCTACGCGCTCGTGGAGATCACCGAAGCACTGGTGCAGTTCTCGACCGAAGACGTGGTTCGCCACCAGCTGCTGTTCCAGCGGACGATTCCTGGTTTCGAGCCCTCTCCGAGTTCCTATGCGCTCGCCCTCGAGTTCTACGAGTTCGCCCGCCATCGGCTCGCCGAAGCTGGCGTGTCCGATCCATCAGACGTCGACGTCTTCAGCGCGCTGGTCAGCGGCCTCGCCCACCAGCAGGTGGCGAACGACCCCGGCGGCGATCGCTGGGTCCGCCTCGCCGAGCCGGCGGTGGACATGTTCTTGGCCGACGTCGACCGACGCCGGCAGCACAATGCTCGGAAAGGAGCACGACAATGAATCAGGCAACCGCCCACGACGTGACGATGTGCCGAGGATCGCCCACGACGAAGCGATGCAGATCGCAGCAGCGGAGAACGCCAAGTTCGCCGCCCTGCTTCACAGCCTGGAGCCAGGCGACTGGACCAAACCCACCGCCTGTGCGCTCTGGGACGCGCGGGCGCTGGCCGCCCACGTGGTCGGCTCCGCCGCCAGCCAGGCTTCCCCCCGCGAGTTCTTCCGCCAGGTCCGCAAGGGTCGCCCGCTGATGGCCGAGCTCGGCAGCCCGTTCTGGTGGGATGGAATGAACCAGCTGCAGGTGCGTGAGCGTGCCGGGCTGAGCATCGAACAGCTCCTGGCCGAATGGGACGCTGGGTCCGCCAAGGCCCTCCGCGCCCGCACCCGGCTCCCGCGTCCGATTGCCCGGCTGCCGCTGCTCAACCTCCCCGCCCCGGTCGGCCGCCAGCCCCTCTCCTACCTCTTCGACGTCGGGTTCACCCGCGACGTGTGGATGCACCGGATCGACCTGGCGAAGGCCACCGGCCAGGTGCTCGATCTCGATCACGACCACGACGGCCGCATCGTCGCCGACATCATCGCCGAATGGGCAGCCACCCATGGCGAGCCATTCACCCTCACTCTCGGCGGCCCGGCGGGAGGGAACTACCGCTCGGGGACCGGAGGCGAGCACGTCGAGATGGACGCCATCGAATTCTGCCGGTTGCTGGCCGAGCGTGGCGAGGGCACCGGCATCCTGCGCCACCACCTTCCCCTGTAGCCGGACGCCCCGACCCGACGAGCTGCTCGACGACACAACCCGACGACACAACCCGAAGACTCAACCCGAAGACGTCCCGACCCGAACAGGAATGCCCCATGGAAACCCAGACCAGCGAGATCGCCGAGGGGATCTACCGATTCTCGACCTTCGTCCCCGACGTCGGCCCGACCGGCCTCACCTTCAACCAGTACCTCATCGACGACGAGCAGCCCTTGCTCTTCCACACCGGGCATCGAGCCGCCTTCCCGCTGCTGGCCGAAGCCATCGCCACCATCACCCCGCTCGACCGACTCCGATGGATCACCTTCGGCCACCTCGAAGCCGACGAGTGCGGCGCCATGAACCAACTGCTCGCCGCGGCACCCGCAGGCCCAGGTCGCCCATGGCGCGCTCGGATGCATGGTGTCGCTCAACGACATGGCCGACCGCCCACCCGCTACCCCTGCTCGACGGCGCGTCATCGAACTCGGCGCAGCACCGGGTTCGCCATATCGACACGCCCCATGTCCCCCATGGCTGGGAGGCGCGCGTCCTCTACGAGGAGACGACCAACACGCTGCTGTGCGGAGACCTCTTCACCCAGCTCGGCAACGGGCCGGCGATCACCACGGACGACATCATCGGTGTGCTGCCCAAGCCGAGGACGTCTTCGGGGCCAGCTGCCTCACGCCCAACACCGGTCCACGCTCGGCGACTTGCGCGACCTCAACCCATCGACCCTGGCCGTCATGCACGGCTCCTGCTACGCCGGTGACGGGTCGGTGGCGCTGTTGGCGTTGGCCGACGACTACGACAGACGTCTGGCCGACGCCAGCTCCTGAGCCTCTGATTGCGGACGGTCGTCGAGAGCTCCCGTCACCGATCTGTCAGATTCGCCAGTCGCATTTCTGTGGTCTTGGGGTGGCACTATGCGAACACCCCTCACCGACGCGGATGCCCATCGCGCCCATCCCCCGGTCGACCCGTTGCTCAGGCGGGTCCGGTGCCAATTGGCGATCTGCCCCCAATGGATCATGGTCCGATCACGTGCGTGTACTTCGACCAGGTAGTCCTTTGCCTCGAGATCGCGGCCGGACTCGCTCTCCAACGCTGTCGACGGTAGCCACCTTCAGATTGGCGGGCGCCGCCTTTCATTGAGGGGCCCTGACCCCCTAACTTCCGAAGTGCCGTCAGAGATCTCAGCCAGATGTGGCATGAGAAATCAAACCAGCGAGTCTCCATCAGACCAAGGCCGGTTCACCCGACCAAGGCAGGCGAGGCCAACCAACGACGGAGCAGCACTGTTACGATCAACGATCGCGGGGGTTGAGCCGATGCTTGACGAGGTCACGGACAGGCAATCGGGTCGGTTGCTGAAGCCACGAGGCCGCCGATCCTCCCAGACCGACGGAGCCGAGTTGTCCCACGCCACGCGTCGCACGCTTTACGCCCTTGCGATGCTCGGCCTTGCCTTGCCGATAGCGGCGTACTTTTGGCTGATCAATCACTACGCACTCAACACGATCTATGCCGACCAGTGGTACAACATCAGCCTCATCGAGCATCCCCTCAGCTTCAGTGCACTGTGGGCCCAACATGACGAGCACCGCATACTTGTTCCAAACCTCATCGTGCTCATCCTTGCGCACACAACACATCTGAATGTCCTCTCCGAGGAATACCTGAGCGGGCTTCTGCTCTGCGTCGCACTCGGACTTCTCATTCTGGCCGACAAGCGTTCGTTCCGCTCGACTCCATGGATCTACTATTGCCCCGTAGCCTTTGTGTTGCTCTCCTTCGTCCAAGCCGGGAGCACACTCTTTGGTTTTCAGTTGTCTTGGTATCTCGCCATAGTGGCGCTCGCCGTCGCTCTATTTCTCCTTGATAGGGCTGACTTGAACAAGCTGGCCCTGACCGGAGCGATCGCGGCAGCGGTCGTCGGAAGCTTCTCCGCATTCGAGGGACTCTTCATCTGGCCCGTCGGGCTCCTGGTCCTTTACCGTCGGCGTTGCTCCCGCGGTCGGGAGCTCGCCTGGATCGCCTTTGCGGTGCTCACCGGAGCTGCGTACTTCCACAACTACCGTTGGACCGTAGATTCCTATTGGTACGTCCATCTGACCCTGACGATCAGGTTTTTCTTCCTTGCCATCGGTGACGTGGTGGGAGCACAGCTCACCAATCCGAATACCGGCAACGAGGCCGTTCTCGCGTTGGGAGTCTTCATCTTCGCGGTCGCATGTTGGGTCATCGCCGTCTACGGCCTTCGCCGAGGCACACAGCCTGGTGGTTCGATTGGCGTCGCTCTGGTCTGTGTCGGGTTGCTGTTTGCCGTGACCTTTACGGTTGGCCGAGTCAATGGTGGGCTTTCCTACGCGGCCGCATCCCAGTACACCGACATTTGACCTTCTGATCTTGGTGGGGTGTTATCTGGCACTGCTCCGCCCGCCCGCTCCTCTACCGGAGGTAAGGCGATCCGAACGGTTGTCATGGCTCATTCTTCGAATTGCCCTGTTCGGTGCGGTGCTTCTGCAGATCGTGCTCGGCACCGTAAACGGCGTCACCGATGCCAGCCACAGTCGAAGCTTTCAGATATCGATCTCCGACATAACGGCGAACATCGATGGGGCTTCGGCCAACCTGGTTCAGCGCGAGGTCCTGCAGTCGCCCCAATGGATTCGCCAAATGGCGCACTTCGCACAAGTTCGACACCTCAGTCTGTTCGCGACGAGCGCCGCTGCTACTTACAGAAAAGGAGGTCTCTTTCCGGCCTTTTCGGTACCCAGCACAGAGGTGCTCATTCCCGCGAACGGCGCCAAATTGTCGGGCGTGGCGGTGCTGGATGCCGACGTGATGGACGACCAAGAGCCAATAACCAAGGTGACCTTCCATCTCACCGGAAGGTCCCAGCTCGATGAATTGATCGGTACAGCTCGACTGACCTTGGCCGGATGGGCTACCTATTGGGACACCACAACCATTGCCAATGGAACGTACATGTTGCGGAGTGAGGCATACATCGGCAGCGGCAGGCACAGCTACAGCCGGGCCATCACGGTAACAGTCAGAAACTGACCTGTGGTCTGGTGATCGAGGACCCGGTGAATATGACGAATACCCCTCCTAACCGAGGGGATTCGCGCCATGACACCTTTGTGGGGACGGAGGGAGTCGAACCCTCACTGGAGGCGGTTTAAGCGCCCTGCCTCTGCCGATTGGGCTACGTCCCCAACTGCTGTAGCCGCCGCTCGGCGCGTTCGTGATAGCGTGGAATGCTCGTGCCTGGCGACTCCTGGGACGAGACCTTAGGCCAGAGCACAACGGTTGGTCCGGAGCGCATGTGGATTCTGCCCGTCGGCGCCTCCGACCGAGTGTCGCCGGAGGGCCTACGTTGACGCCATGGACAAGCGAGTGGCAGTACTGACCCAGACCGGTGACTACGTGGGGCCGGCACTGGCCAGGCGCCTTGTCGATGAGCACCATCTCGTGCTCCACGCCCCGGAGGAGGCGCTCGTCGACGAGCTTCTGGCGCGTGGCGGGCAGGTGGAGGTGGTAGCCGGAGGCGAGGTGGATCTGTGCACGGAGGAAGGGAACCACCTGTTGGCAGAGCGGGCCATGAGCCGATTCGGCCGAATTGATGCCGCCGCGCTGGTCACCGGGATGCGCATCATCACCGGGAGATTCCTCAAGATCTCCACCCACGATTGGCAGCGCACCAAGGCCGACAACCTCGATATGGCCTTCCACGGGCTCCAAGCACTCATTCCCCCCATGGTGGAACAGGGCTCCGGTGACATCGTCCTGTTCACCAGCGCCACCGGGGCTCGTCCCGAGCCAGGAGTCTCCACCTATTCGGCCACCAGGGCCGGGGCCAATGCCCTCGTGCGGGCGGTCGGCCAAGAGCACGCCCGCAACGGCCTCTGCATCAACGCCATCGGCACCAACTTCATGGACTTCCCTGGATTCCTACGAGCCAGTGGTGCGGACAAGGACCCCGAACGCCGAGGGGCAATCGAGGCCCAGGTTCCCGCTCGTCGCCTCGGGACCATGGAGGAGCTGGCCGAGTTCACCGCCGTCCTGCTCGAAGGCAGGACGCGCTTCCAGACGGGGCAGTTCTTCAGTTACAGCGGCGGGTGGAGCGCCTGACAGACGGCGGCTCAACTCAGTCACCCGACCGAGCCACCCACCCGGGTCAGGTGGCCACTCGGGGCACGACTGCGGCGGCCATGGCCTCGACCTCCTCGGTCCGCGGTCGATCGACGTAGTGCTCCAGTCCCTGTTCACCCGGCCACGGGCCGAGCACCGTGGTGGGGCGGCGCTCGGCGTCCCACTGCGGCCATCCCCCGGGCGATCCGCTGTGGGCGAATGCGGTCCAGGCCTCACGCATCACCGCCGACAGCGCCAGGGCGTCATCGCCCGCTCCGGAGAATCCCTGCACTGCCGGGTTGTGAACCGTCCCGAACACGAAGGGGAGGTCCAGTGCGTGACACGAGCCCAGGTAGCCGCCGAAGGCAGGTGACTCCCAGGTGAACAGGTAGCAGTAGGTGCCGGCCCCAGACACCCCAGACACGCCAGACACCCCAAACGCTCCCGGCACCCCGGGCACCCCCGGCCCGCCACCGGCAACAGCACCAGCAGCAGCGGCGTGGGCGTCGGCGAAGCGCACCGTCGGAAGCCGGAAGATGTACTCGGTGGCGATGGCCACCCACAGGTCACGGGGCGCAACCGGCTCGCCCCGATGGGCCCGGGCGGTACGAACGGTGTCGAGCAGGTCCTTTGCCGCCTCTGGCTCCGGCGAAATGCGCCGCATCCACCGCAACAGCCCGTCCTCATCGAGTGACCGCAGCCTCTCATTGCCGACGGTGAAAAACGACGATTCGTCCCGGGTGGTGCCGATCAGCAGCGGGACCCGAGATGAGGACCCGGACGCCACCTCGTCGACCGGATCGGCCGGCAGCAGGCCGCCGTCGACCACCGGCATCAGCAGCAGGCTGGAGTCGTCGTTGCTGGCAGCCAGCTGCCCGAATTCGACGGCGCAGCGAACCAGGTCGTCCGCGGGCACTTTGGCCATTGCCTCTCGGGTCATCGGAACGCCCAGATGGGCGGCGAGCTGCTCGGCCCGTGTCGTCGCCTGCTCGGCGGTGAAGGTGTAGGGCGGACCGCTCTCGACGATGGCCCGGTGGAACAGTCCCCGAGCCGCGGGGGCAGCCATCAGCGCCGAGATGCTCATCCCCCCGGCCGACTCGCCGAAGAGGGTCACGCAGCCCGGATCACCGCCGAAGGCGGCGATGTGCTGGCGGACCCAGTGAAGGACGGCGATCTGGTCGGCCAGGCCCCAGTTGCCGAACCCCGTCCAGGGCACGCCCCCGGACGAGCGCTGCCCCGGTTCCTCCAACGCCGGATGGGCGAGGAATCCGAGGATTCCCAACCGATAGTTGAAGGTGACCACCACCACGTCGCCGTCGCGGGCCAGCATCCCCCCGCGGTACAGGCCGCTGGACCCTGATCCGGATGCGAACGAGCCACCGTGCACCCACACCATCACCGGGCGGCGGTCCGCATCGAGCCCGGGCGTCCACACATTGAGGGACAGGCAGTCCTCCGAGTGCTCCTCATGGCTCTCCACCGAGCGACTGCTCGACCATTCCCGGGGACTGGGGGGCGATGGGCCCGAAACGGTCGCAATCCCGGACGCCGGTCCACCCCGGAGGGGGACCCGGGGGCTGCCACCGGCGGGGCCCCGCCGGGGAGGCGGCATAGGGGATGCCCGAGAACGACCACACCCCCTGTCGCCGGACGCCACGGAGGCGCCCTTCCGTGACCTCGACCACGCCCTCCACAATTCTGACCTCCAGTTCGTCGGCCGACCTGCCGATGACACAGGGAACTTATCGAGTTAGATACACGTCTAGTCCATGGACGTTCAGGCGCGCCCATGTGACCAAGCCGTGAGGGGCCAGCAGAAATCGATCGGCCATCCCGGCACCTCTCGTCGTTTTGTCGAGAAATGTCGGTGTTGACCAGCTATTTCCCCCTTTTCAGAAAGAGGTGAGGGGACTATCGTGTTGCCAGTGGCCGGTGTGTGGGCAGAACGATCGGCTACCGCCGTGCGCAGACGCGCCAGCGCTACCGCCCTCCTGTGCTCGCTGGTGGTGGTGACGCTGATGGTGGCACCAGGCACTGCCGGTGCTGGCGGGACGTCCGGAGCCGGCGGCTCGACCACGACCGGCTCGAGCACCACCTCCAGCACCTCCAGCACGACCACCACGACGGACGGCTCGGGCGGCACCTCCCCTGCGCAGGCCCAGATCAACGCCACCGAGGCGCAGATGGCCACCATCGAGGCTCAGATCTCCCAGCAACAGAACACCCTCGACCAGGACGACGAACTCTACAACCAATCGGTGGTCAACCTGACCGGCACCCAAGCATCGCTCCAGGCCACCTCGGCATCCATCGCCACCGTCAAGTACAAGCTGGCCATCGAGCGCAACGACCTGCGCTCTGACGCCATCACTGCCTATACCAACGACTCGGCCTCGGCGTCGGTGTCCCAGCTCTTCGCCGCCCCCAGCAGCGCCACCCAGACCGCCGACCTCTACCAGAAGATCGGGGCTGGCAACGTGGCCCTCGATGTGGCCCGGGTCCAGGCCGGGCAGCGTCAGCTGTCCGCCACTCGTTCCAAGCTGCTCGTGGAGCAGAGGACCGAAAACGCCCAGCTCGCCCAAGAGAGCCAGGCCCGACAGAGCGCGGCGGCAGCCAGCGCCGCCTCCCAGGCCACGCTGGCCCAGGTCCAGGGGACCCTGGCCCAACAGATCGCCCAGCAGGCGGCGGCCCAGGCGGCGGCCGCGGCCCAGGCGGCACAGGCTGCTTCCACACCGGCCGCCGCCCAGCAGGCGGCGGCACAGGCATCACAGGCGGCCCAGGTGGCCAGCACGGTCAGCGGGGGCAGCGCGGCCGCCGACAGCGCCACCACCGCAGCCAACCAAGCAGCCAGCTCAGCGGGCGGCGTGAACTTCGGCTCCGGCGGTCAACCGACGGCGGCGGGCCTGGCCGCGGTGCACGGGGCCATGAAGTACCTGGGCGTGCCCTACGTGTACGGCGGCGCCAGCTTCAGCGGTGTCGACTGCTCCGGGCTCACCATGCTGGCGTGGGCCCAGGCCGGCGTGACCATGGACCACTCGGCGGCCGATCAGTACGCCTTGTTCCCGCACGTGAGCCCCAGTGCGCTCGAGCCCGGTGACCTGCTCTTCTACGACTTCGGCGGGGACGGCATCGATCACGTGGTCATGTACGTCGGGCCCACCCTGGACGGGCAGGCCACTCCCTACGGCGCCGACACCATCATCCAGGCCGCCCACACCGGCACGGTGGTCGAATTCGATCAGGTGTGGGCCGGAGAGTTCGTCGGCGCCGCCCGTCCTTGACGGCTGCGGCAACGGCCGCGGCCCGGCCCCGCTGAGCGGATCCCCCCATGGCTCCCACCATGACTCCCCCAGCCCTGAACGGCGACACCGCGCCGGCGGCGGCGCGGCATAGGGTCGGGCGCTCGGACCCATGACACTCGAACTCACCATCGTCGTCCCCGCCTTCAACGAGGCCCACCGCCTGGCCGACGGGGTCAAGCGATTCGACGCCGCGGTGGCCGACGGTGCCGTGGACATCGAACGGACCGAGGTGGTGGTCATCGATGACGGCAGCACCGACGACACCGCTGCCACCGCCCGGGCCCTGCTCACCCATCTCCCCCATCACCGCGTGATCAGCCATCCGCGCAACCGGGGCAAGGGCGCCGCCGTGCGCACCGGGGTGGCTCTGGCCCGAGGAGCATGGACGGCGTACATGGACGCCGACATGGCCATCGACCCGCGGGCCATCCCACTCCTGGTCGACGGGCTCCGAGCCAACGACCTGTCCATCGGCTCCCGTGCCCTGGCCGACTCGATGGTCGAGAGCACCTACGCCTTGCGATCGGTCATGGGCAGTCTCTTCAACCGGCTGGTCACCACCGGGACCGGGCTCGACCTCCACGACACCCAGTGCGGATTCAAGGCCCTCCGCACCCCGGCCGCACGCCTCCTCTTCCACCTGGTGAGGATCGACCGATTCGCCTTCGACGTCGAGATCCTGTCCCGGGCCCACCGGCTCGGCCTCCGGATCACCGAAGTCCCGGTCCAGTGGAAGCATGTGCCCGGCAGCACCGTGCACCCGCTCCACGACTCGGTCACCATGGTGGCCGACGTCTACCGCTCGCGACTTGGCCTGTCCGCCACACCGCCGGTCCCCGCCGTCGTGGTGCGCACCCTGTCCGGCCACCCCGACGTCGACGGCCTGGGCGAACGAGTCCGCATCGTGGTCGGCGATTCGCTGCCCGGCGTCCCGGTGCCCGTGGTGGAGGACGGGCAGGCGGTGATCGTCCTCCTCCCCTTGGCCGATCCGGCCGACCCTGCCGTGGTGAAGGCGGCGCTGAGCGCCGAGTTCGAGCCCCTCCCGGTCGCCGTCTCCCGTCAAGCCATGACCGTGGAGTCGCTGGCAGCCCTGGGTCCATTGTCGGGCCGGCTCCAGGCTCCTCCGGCTCCGGGTGGGACGGCCTGAGCCGTTGGGCCCCACCGAGCACCCGGGTGGCGGTTCCCCGGGGCCGGATGGTGACCCTCCGCCCGGGACGGCGAGTGGGCCTCCGAAAGGCCGACCGCCCAGCGGCAGTACCATGCCGAAGGTGAGCGCGGACCCATCGGACACCACGCGGACCGCACCACGGTCCCGGGCCGCGCCCCGAGCGGATCGTCCCCGGACCGAGGAAGTGACCGAGCCGAGGCCGGACACCGGCCCCGAGCGGGCGAGCGCCGGAAAACCCATCGGTGAGACCGGTGAGACCGACGAGAGTGGCGGCATCGACGAGAGTGGCGGCACCGACGGCGATGCTCCATCCTCGATGTCCATCGTGCCCCTGGCCACGGTCTACTCCGACGACACCGGGACCGACCCGGCGAGGCGCTCGGACGTCGACGAGTGGGGCCGTTCGGAGCACATGCGATCGGTGGTGCGGCGCCTCTACGACCCGATGTACCGCTACTGGTTCCGGGTGGAGTGGGAGGGGCTGGAGAAGATCCCCCATCACGGGGGGGCGCTGCTCATCGCCAATCACGGCGGAGCCATCCCGTCGGATGCCCCGGCCATCATGCACGGCATCGAGGAGGAGATCGGGCGGCCCGTCTACGGGTTGGCCGACTACTTCTTCCGGACCGTCCCGGTGGTGGGAACCATGTGGTCCCGGACCGGCGGCGTGCCCGCCCACCCCGACAACGCCTACCGGCTGCTCCATGACCAGCAGCAGCTGGCCCTGGTGTTCCCCGAAGGGACCAAGGCGACATCCAAGACCTACACCGATCGGTACCGGCTGCGGCGGTTCGGACGAGGCGGCTTCGTCGAGATCGCCATGAAGGCGGGTGTTCCCATCATCCCCATCGCCGTGGTTGGCGCCGAGGAGTCGATGCCGATCCTGTTCCGGTTGAACAGCGTGGCCCGGGCCTTCAACCTCCCGTACTTCCCGGTGACGGCCAACGCCCTCCTGCTCGGCCCCATCGGCTACGTGACCTACTTTCCGGTGAAGATCAAGCTGCGGGTCCTCGACCCGGTGACCTTCGACGTGGAGCCGGGCCTCGATCGGTACTCGAGGAGCCGGGTCATGGACGAGGCCGAGAGCATCCGGGCCACCCTCCAGGACGCCCTCCACGACATGCTGCGCGAGCGTCGCAGCATCTGGTTCGGCTGACTCGTGGCACGACGCGTGCTGATCACCGGGCTCGACACCTTCTGGGGTGGGCGCATGGCCCAGGCCCTCGAGTCGGAGCCCGACGTCGAGATGATCCTCGGACTGGGCGCCAACGAGCCTCGGGTGCCGCTCGAGCGTACCGAGTTCGTCCGTTCCGACCAGAAGTACTCGATCCTCAGCCGCATCGTCCGGGCGACGCAGGTCGACACCATCGTGCACACGTTCCTCGAGACCAACTCGGTCAACGTGGCCAGCCGGGTGCTCCACGAGATCAACGTCATCGGCACGCTCAACCTTCTGGCCGCCGCCGGTTCATCGGGCTCCTCGGTCCGTCAGGTCGTCGTGAAGTCCTCGACCCACATCTATGGGTCGGCGGAGACCGACCCGACCTGGTTCCGTGAGGAGGACGCCCGCACGAGCCCGGTCCGCACCCGGTTGGAGCGATCCCTCATCGAGGTGGAGGCACTGGTCCGCGACTTCACCGAGGACAATCCCCATCTGGTGGTGTCGGTGCTGCGCTTCGCCAACGTGCTGGGCACCGACATCATCACTCCGATCAGCTTCGACCTGCGGCGTCGGTTGCTGCCCTGCATCGCCGGTTTCGACCCCCTCGTCCAGTTCATCGAGGAGGACGACGTGGTGAGAGCACTCGAGTACGTGACCGGCCATCGGATCCCTGGGGTGTTCAACGTGGCGGGTGCGGGCAAGCTCCCCTGGAGCGAGGTGGCATCGATCAGTGGGGCCTTTCTCCTGCCGCTCCCCCCGTTTCGACCTCGGGTGTTCGCCGCCCCGCTCAGCCGAGTTGGAGCCGTGCAATTCCCGCCGGAGATGGAGGGGCTGATCCGCTACGGTCGGGGCGTCGACACATCACGCCTCATCGAGCAGGGATTCGAGTACCGGTACACGAGTGCCGGTGCCGTGGAGAGCTTCGCCCGGGCCAACAACCTGCGCCGCGCCACCGGCTCAGGAGAGCCCTCGTACCACTACGAGCAGGACGTCGAGCAGTTCTTCCGGCACTCACCCGCCGTGGTGCGGGGCATCGACGCCTGACGCCTCGGGGCTGCAGACGGCGAACTCACGCAGGGTTGGGCGTGGCCGCCACGATGAACTGGTAGGAGAACATCGTGGGCCACACGGCCAACGACACGTGATCCGCCAGTCGGAGCCAGTGCCTCTTTCCCCCATCGACACCGAGGACGTCCAAGGGGAGTCCGACCGACTCGATTCGTCGGATGTCGTAGCCCTGTCGTTCGATCAGTCTTCGGATGCTGCGGCGGGTGAAGAACCGCAAGTGGGTGGAGTCGAGGATTCCACGCTGGTCGTAGTCGAACATCCCGAAGGTGGAACGGAAGCGTGGGTACCAATGGGCGATGTTGGGCACGCAGAAGATCGCCGTACCTCCCGGCGAGAGGACGTCACGCGCCTGTCGCATCAGCGCCCCCGGATTGACCAGGTGCTCGAGCACGTCGGCCGCCAGCACGATGTCGTAGCCCGTACCCGCCTCGGGCGGGATCCCATCGTTCAGATCTGCCCGGAAGAACACGTCGGTCCTGCTGGCGACGCCGTCGAGCTCGTTGAGGTCGACACCGGTGACGTGGTGCCCCATGGCCCGGAGCCGTTCCGCCAGCAACCCGCTCGAACATCCGAGGTCGAGGATCTTGCTCGGCGGTCTGGACTGGAGCAGCGTCGAGATCCGACCGTGCGAACTGTCCTCGCTGGGTTTGAGCTGATACTCCTCGTTGAGGGCGATGCGGCTGCCATCGCCGAAACCGGCCTTTTGCATCCGATAGGCCACCACGTCCTTGGTGACGTCGGCGGCATAGCCCAAGCCGTCGACATAGCAGATCTCATCGCCGTAGTAGGTGGGAATCGGTACTTCAGCGATTCGCATCCCGGCGTCGTGGAGTTGGATGATGATCTGGGTGTCAAAGTTGAAACCGTCGGAGTTCCGCTCGAACGGGATCTGCTTGAGAGCACTGATCGAGTAGGCCCGATATCCCGAGTGGAACTCGGACAAATCGGTGCCCAGCGCGGCATTCTCGAAGCGAGAAAGGATCCGATTGCCCACGAATTTGTAGAGCGGCATTCCTCCCTTGCGGGCCGCCCCCTTGATCAGGATCCGGGAGCCGAACACCGCGTCGGCTTCGCCGGAGAGGAGGGGGGCAACGATGTCGGGCAGCGACTCGGGCGCGTACTGGCCATCGCCGTGGAGCATGACCACGATGTCCAGACCGTGTTCGATGGCCAGGTCGTAGCCCGCCTTCTGGTTGCCGCCGTATCCGAGGTTGGTCGGCTGCCGGATCAGGGTGATCGGAAGGTCGGAGACCTGCTTGTAGCCCAAGCCGACCAGATAGGTCGAGTCCTGGCTGTGGTCATCGCTGACGATGACCTCTTGGATGTCCCCGCGGATCTCGTCGGGAATGCGATCGAGGACCTTGGCCAGGGTGGTGGCGGCGTTGTAGGCCACCACCAGGATCCCGATTCTCTTCTTTTCGACCGACAGCATCTCGGGTTCCCTATGATCCACTCGTCCTGCCTCATAGCGTATTGGGGAAATCAGCTGTTGGGAAAGTCTACTGGTGGCAGCGCAGTCGGACCATGGGTTTGCCCCCCACCGAGCGGATCTCACCGCCCTCACCTGGTCAATTGCCCCTGGCTCCGCACGTCCGGTGGACGGTGGCACCCGGTGGGGAGCCGTCGCCGGACCTCGCCCCGGATCAGGCGTCTCCCAGCAGGCTCAATCCTCTCCCAGCCAGAGCGGTGCCAGTTCGTGCTCCCTCAGCGCCCATTCCTCGGCGGTCATGGCGTAGCGGACATGGTCCTCCCATGCGCCGTTGATCTCCAGAAATCCCAGCGCAACCCCTTCGGACCGCATGCCCAGCTTCTCCACCACCCTGCGGCTCGACTGGTTGCGAGGGATGATTGCGACCTCGATCCGGTGTAGCCGGAGGGTCTCGAAGGCGAATTTCAAGATGACCACCACCGCTTCGGGGACGAGGCCGAGGCCGGCGACCTCTTGATCGATCCAATACCCGATGGAGCCGTTCTGGAAGGGGCCGCGTTGGATGGAGGAGAGCGTGATCTCCCCTGCGAACCGGTGGTCGAGGAAGATGCCGAATCCGAACCCGCTCCCGAGTTGGCGCTCGCGCTCCCTCATGCCACACCGGGTGGCGAAGCTGATGGCATCCTCGGGCGCCAACGGAGCCCCCTTGGACCGGGGCTCCCACGGGACCAGCCAATCGCGGCAACGATCGCGGACCTCGTACCAGGCCTCGTAGTCACTCTCGACCAGCGTGCACAAGCGAATCCGCTGGCCGACCAGCTCGAGGGAGCGGACCGGCGGCGCCGGCGAGTGGCGGATCATGGTGCGAACGTGCCGGTCGCCAGCGGCAATGGGTTGGAAGAAAGGGGGGTCATGAAGTCACCATTCGTCGATTCAACGAGCCCATCGTGCCGGATCGCGGACTCCACACGCTAGTCCGGGGTCAGCCTCGACCGCGGGAGCGCCTGGGGCCACCCCTACGACGGCGGGAAGGCTGGAAGTCTGGCCATCGACCTCCACGAGCTCGGATCCGTCGAAGGCGAACAGTCCCCCACTGCGGGCACCGTCGAGCCCGGTGACCAGCACTGCCGATTCTCGTGGGTCACAGGATTGCCCGGCCTTCCCGAGGCGCCGCCACCGAGAGCATGGTATCGCCACCCCGTGCGAGAAGGGTCACATCCCCTTGCCAAATCCCGAATCTGGACGGCGGGCCGACGGGTCGGATCGGTCAAGCCCGGACGCTCAGGGAGTTGCCACCGAAGAGCGCTGGCGTGCCCGCCGTGCCCGGCCGGCACGTTTGGCCGTCATGTAGATGTCGCGGTGATCGGCCACCACCCGGCGCCACCGGAACCGATGGGCCCGGGCGGCCGCCCGATCGGCAAGGTCCTGTTGCAGCTCGACGTCCACCAGCACACGCCGCACCGCACTTTCGATCCCCATGGGATCGGCAGGATCGACCACGAACAACGCGTCTCGGGAATCGGTGAATATGGGCTCATCAGTGACGACGACAGCACGCCCCAGCGGAAGGATGAATCGCAGTGTTGCACTCGAGGATTCACCAGTTTCCCGATAGGGCAGCACGATCACGTCGGCAGCTCGAAGCAGCCCGCGGGCGGTCTCGTCGGACAGATAGTCAGTGATCAGGATGACGTTGCCCTCCATCCCCCGCGAACTGACCTCGAGCGCGCAACTGCTCCTCGTACTCTTTTGACTCGATGTTCGGATATCTCGCACACAAGGCCAGCAGCAAGATGTCGGGGAACTCTCCACGCAGGGCATCGACTGCTTGCAGGAGCTCGAGCGTTCCCTTGTGGGGAAGGAGGAAGCCGAACGTGCCGACGACCGGTCGCGATCCGAGTCCCAGGGCTTCGCGCGATTCGAGAGGGGTGACGGCTGGTGCAGAGGCAGCACCGATTGGTACCACGGTGACATTGTCACGCAACCCGATTTCGGCGAGATACTCCGCATCCGACTCCTGATGGACGATCAGTTGATCCACCTTCTCGAGGGTCGACCGGATCTGGCGGAGGCTCAGGAGTTCACCCCGGTCGTCGTAGTCCAATGTCCGATGGAGGGTGACCACCACACCCCGCACATCCAATTGCCGCTCGATGAGCTCGGCCATGTGATGGAACTCGAAGAAGCCGAAATTGAACTGAACATGAAGGACCTCGGCATCGGTGAGCCTGAGAGCGTCTTCCAATTCGGTGAGGTCTGGCTGCCAGCGGTCCTTCCACGTCCGGATCACCCCGGGTTCAACCAAGGGATCGATGAGCTCAGCCCCCACGTCGGCGAATATGTCGAAGTCGATCAGATCGCGTGAAATTGTGGACGATGTAGCGAGTGTTCTCGGCAATGCCGCACCGTGAGTTCCAGGTCGTCACCATGGCGACTTCGAGGGATCCCGCATTGTCCTCGAGATCGGCGATGAACTCCTCCCATCGCCCGACCGCGGCCTCCCACGAGAATTCCTCGGCGATGAGTGCGCTGGCACGGAGCACCCGGTTCCGTACTTCGGGGTCTCGGGGGTTTCGGACCAATCGCTGCATGGCGACGGCCAGCCGCTCCCCGTCGGGCTCCGCCCATACCGAGTCGGCGATGTCGAAGTGGGTCTGGGCCGGTTCCAGCGTGAACGGGATGGTGACCGCCGTCTCGTCGGAGACGAAATCAGCCAGACCGGAGTAGGCCACACTGATGACCGGGACCTCGGCGGCCATCGCTTCGGCCACCGGCAATCCGAATCCCTCGCCCCGGGCCGGATGGACATAGCAGTCGGCGAGATTGTAAAGGCCCTGAATCTGACCATCGTCAAGGTCGCGGTCGATCCAACGGACGTCCGGCGGGTTGGCGTGACTGGAACGAAGACGCTCGAGGATCTCACCCACCTCGTTGTGGGGGTTGGGGAAGGTCTTCAGGATCAGCGTCACCTCGTCCCGGCCGTTGAATGCCGCGAAGAAGGACTCCAGCAACACGTCGACCGCCTTTCGGGGAAAAGCGGAGCTGATGTGTAGGAACGTGAACTGCCGGAGATCGGCCAGTTCGGCGGCCTCAATCGTCGCAGTGGGGTCGTGACGCTCGACCCCGTTGCCGACGACTCGAATCGGGATGTCGACTCCGGAGTCCCGGAGGACATCACGAACGAAGTTGGACATGACGCCAACTCCGTCAAGATAGCGATTGAAGTCCTCCGCAGTGGAGGGCGGGATACGGCTCTCCTCCCATCCGAAGTACTCGCAGGTGATTCCTCCTGGGGTGTCGATTACCCGCGGGGGGTACATCTGTCGGATGACCACATCCGGAAACGGCACCGCCTTGGACCGTTCGAAGAGCGCGGCGGCGTCGCTGAACCTCGCCAGATCCTCAGGCGCCGGCTGGTAGTCGCCCGGGCCCTCCGTGGCATAGATCGACACCGCCTGATCAGGCGACCTGTCCAACCCCAGAGCGAGTTGGCGATTCATCACCGCCAGGCTGTAGCTCGTCTCGAAGGGCCCCTGTATCTGGATCTGGAGAGGAGGCTGGAACCCACCCGCCCGATCCATGAGGCGCTCGAGCAGCCGATGGGTGTCGAATGCCCCGACCTGCTCGATTCGGGTGAACTGCCGTTCGACCAGTCTGGCCCGCAACTCGGGGTCGGCCTGCACGCTGTGCACCGTGGCCGCCACCACAGCCGGGTCTTTCGTCCGGAGCAGGACGCCGGCTCCACCCATGGTTTCGGGGATGGCTGCGGCACCGTACGCCACCACCGGCACGCCCGAGGCCATGGCTTCGAGGATCGGGACGCCGAATCCCTCATGCTCACTCATTGACACGAAGATCCCAGCGCCGGCAAAGGCTGACCGGAGCTGGCTGTCCGAGACCTTCCCAAGCATGACCACCCGCGGCAAGACATTGAGACGCTCGGCTTCCTTCCGAACCGCGGCAACGTAGACCTCGTCCGACGTGTCACCGATCAGAACCAGCCGGGCCTCGTCGTTGAACGTCCGGTAGTAGAGAGCAAACGCCGCCACCAGGTCCGACTGACACTTGTTCCCCACGATCCGCCCGACATATAGCCAATCGTCGGAAACCGGCAGACGCTGAGGATCGGACTGGGCGAAGTCACCGAAATCCACCCGCACCGGCAACACGTCGACCCTCCGGAAGCCAGCGGCCAGCATGTCTCTTCGATTGAAGTTCGAATCAGCAATGCCGAACAGTGCACGACGCGCCATCAGGCTGAGTTGCTCTCGGCCGAGCCGGATGTAACTTCGAACCGATTCGTTCTCGAAGTACCGCTCGGGCGTCACGTTGTGGTAAACGACCACGATCCGATTCGGCAATCCGAGGACTGTGTCGAATGCGTCGTACCCGATGGAGTGATGCAGTAGGAGGAGCTCCGATTCATCCCCTAGGTAGCTATAGATAGACCGGATTCGATCCTGAAGGGGCGGAGCAACGTGCTCAGCGAAGATCTCCGAAATGTAACCCCTCTCTCGCAGGTGGCGCTGAAGTTCGAACATCTGGTTGGTGATCGCATCCCCGAGCGTGGTCCCGGAGTGGAACTGGTGTACTGCCTTGTATCGGATCACTTGGTCGCGACGATTACGTAGTCCTGATAGCCGAAGACGCTCCCGAGTAGTGCGCCGACCGCCTCGCCCACGGATCCCTCCGGAAGCCCGCTTGCGAGAGCGAGTGCAGGGTGAGGCGAGCGTTCCTCGAGCTGAACGGTCCGGAAGCCGATCTGCTCGCAGATGAAGCGAAGCGTCTCGGGGTGAACGGGCCTTACGTGTGATGTGTCAGCGTAGAAGTGGTTACCCAAAGCGAAGGAGCTCCGGGGATTGATCGTCTCGATGACCAATACGCCCCCAATTCTGAGCGACTGGAGTGCGAGAACGACAAGTTGTTCCATTTCGGGTGTGATGAGGTGCTCGACCACCTGTGCGCAGAAGATCCCCTTGAGCGAATCGTGCTCGGTCTGCGAGAGGAAGTGGATCCCGTCGTCCACCACCGCCGGAAGGCCCCTCTCCTTGCAGATCTCCACCATCCCGAGGTCGAGATCGACTCCCATCACATCGTGTCCCGCTTGCTTCAACAACGCCAGCATCTCGCCTCGGCCGCACCCGACGTCAACGATCCGACCCGGTTCCGATGCGGGTGGGAACAGGGATAGGTAGCGTCTCTGAGACTGTTCGACCTCGTCGGAGTCACCTCGGAAGTAATCCTCGAACTCGGCATAATTTATGTTCGCTCCGGAGGCCCCGATCGCTCCGAGCCGGTCCAGGAGTGCGGTGACTTCCTGCGCCAGAGGTCGGACCTCGTCCTGCATGGCCACGCCCTCCAGCAGCATGTCGTGCACCTCGACGCGCTTGCTCAGTTCTCCCTGGTGATGGCGGAGGCGACTGACCCGCTCATTCGAATCGACCAGCTGCAACTTCAGCCGCATGTTCTGCTGTCTGAGCTCATCGAGCTCGACTTCGATGCGGCAAATTGAGTTGTAGGCACGTGAGGCGAATTCGATGTTCTCGCTGTCAAGTTGCTGCTGCAGAACCCAGCGTGGCTCCACATACCAGCTGGTCAGCTTCCTCACGACCCGCTTCACGAACCGGCCGACCCGACTTCCGGGAGCGCTGAGGTCGGGGGGATGCATCTCCCGCTGGATCACCCGCATCCCATGGATGGGTGCGTCCAACGTCGGTGCGGCGATCCCTTCCCGCGGGGCGATCGCCACATCCCGGGCGTCAATGGTGCCCAGCAGCTGCTGTACCCTCTGGAGCAGCACGTCTGCGGATATGACTTGCCCGTCAATATCAAGCACTGGCGCTCCTCAGATGCGATGAAGGGTCATTCCCACGTCCACTAGGACCGGAGCATATCTTGCAGGCCTGACGTCCTCGTTGGATCCGCGTCGGCGTCGTTCTGCCCGGCGGTGGTGGCTCCACACTGCTCCGTGCCACCACGGGTCCGGATGGCGGCCGGCGCAACGAGGGCACCCACATGGGGCGTATGCCCTGGTCGGCGCTGTCCACTGTCCGACCCGGGGCACAAGTCGGTCGCAAGGAGGGCGGAGGGGCGGGACGCGGCCCGGTCGGTTCGGAACTCCAGCTCCGGGTTTCGGCAGGAGCACGGGGCCGAAAGGTCCCATGAACCTGGATCCACCCCGGATCCGGAGTAAATTCTCGCCGATGCCGTCAGGACCGACGATACGGGCTCTCCCCAGGGTCCGAGGACAGCGTGGCGCGCCCGTGCACGACCGTCGGTTCTCTCGGACGCCTGAATGAAGGGCATGAGCCGACCACGACGAGCTGGGACTGACCAAGATCAGAGGGGTCTCCCTGGTCCCATCCACGGTTCATTGGCCACGGAAACTCGGCGTTGAGGGCGATGATGGAAGGCCGTTCCTGATGTCCAGCGGCGTAGCGCTTGCGCCAGAGGTGGTCTCCGAACAGACACCGGCGGTCATCATCGACGATCGGGAGTGGCCACGGCAGCGACGCCAACTCCTTCGGATCGTGGGTGCCGTCGTGATGGGAATGTGGTTCGTCGGCTTGTTGGTGTTCTCCTCGGTGCTCTACAACCGCAACCTTTTGACTGCGGACTTCGCCACCTACAACCAGGCGTGGACCCTCATCGGGCAGGGTCACCTGAATCCCCACGACACGATCTACTTCAGATTCGCGTTCCTCAAGAGCGATTTCGAGTTGATTCTCTGGCCTCTCGCCCTCCTCCACGTGGTGTATCCCCAGCCGATCGTGCTCCTGTGGGTCCAGGACCTCTGTATTGCGGCAACCGGCTTCGTCGTCTACCTCTGGATCATCGAGTATCTGGAGCATTGGAAGGTTTCGTGGAAGACGTCCGCCGGCATCGCTGCCGTCGTACTGCTGGCATTGGTCGCCAATCCCGCCGTGTATCAGACCGTCCTCTTCGACTTCCATCTGGAGACCATTTCGACCCTGTTCATCGTCCTCGCCGGTCGGGACCTGTGGAGAGGACGGCACCGGAGAGCCTGGATATGGATTGGGATCACCTTCCTGTGCGGCACCTTTGGCGCCATCACCATCATCGGTTTGGGCATCTCCGCTCTGTTGGCCGGTCATAGCACCCGGCGCCAGGGCGCCCTGCTTGTCGCCGCGGCATTGGCATGGTTGGGATTGATCTCTCTCATCGGCGCCAACTCGGGCTCGGGCCTCGACTACTACGCCTATCTCGCCGGTGGTACCACCCTGCCCGGATCATCGGGGGTCCTTCTGGTCGCCACCGGCGCGCTCACCCACCCGTCTCGGGTCATCGACATGCTTCACGTCCGGTTCCACTACATCTACACGCTCATCAAACCAGTGGGGGTCATCGGCCTGGCCTCCGCCTGGGGATTCGGCGTTCCCTTCGTGGTGTTGGTGACCAACGCCTTGAACTCTCAGTATGAGTTCATCTTCCAGGCTTTCCAGAACACGGCAGTATTCCCGTTCATCCTGCTGGGATCGGTGATGGTGCTGGTATGGCTCGCCCAACGCTTCCGATATGGATGGATGCCGACCCTCGTGGTGGCGTTAGCGGTGATCGTGCAAGCGGGAATCTACGGATACAACACCTCGCCCGGTGATATCAATTGGGCGATCGGCCGGATCGGAGCCGCTCCTGCGGTCCAGCTCAACAAGGCCCTGTCCCTCACCCCTGCCAATGCCGAGGTGATCGCCACCATCGGGATCATGGGTCGATTCGCAGGACGGCCCTCCATCTACTACTACACGCCAAAGGGCCAGATCCCGGTCAAGTCCTCAAAGGTGATCTTCGTCTTCGATCCGGCATACGAGACCACCATCCCGCAGGCCACCCCCGACGATGACCAGGCAGCCATCGCCTTCGCACGCGACCAACTCCACGCTCGTGTGGTGCTCGACGCCGACGGCATCACCATGCTCTCGTGGGATCCGCCGCCGGGGACCAAGCACATCGCCCTCCCCGGTGCCCCTCCCCTACGGAAATCGAGTTTGTCGGGTCATTAGTCGGGGGTCACGGCGGCGACGTCGTCGGCCAGCCGGCCCACAACTCGAAGTGCCCTGCGGAGACTTTCGGCGCCCCGAGTGCGCTGTTGAACAGCGCACTGACCGGTCCACTCCCGACCGACGACCGATCGACCAGTACCAATTGCACGTGATACTTGGCCAGGGTTGCCCGGGTGGTGGCCACCAGCCCGGGGCTCAACGGCAGTGGCCGCCCATAGAGATCGACGCCCTCCTGACCGGCGAGGAATCGTTGCAGGCCGGACGGATGCATCACCGCCGGAACCACAGAGCCCGCGCCGCTGGGGCCCGGGTGGTAGGCGTATCCCCCCAGGAGCCGGAACCCGAAGGCGTCATCCGCCTGCCAGACCATGGGGCTGACGATGAAGTCGGTGTCGTACGGATAGGTGATCGCCACCGGGTCTCCGGGTGGGACGGCGATCCGGAGCGCGGCCGGGAGGGTAGAGACCGATTGCGTCGTATACGGCCACCTCGGCAGTTGAGTGACCCCCAGGACCACTACAGTCACCACCGCCAACGCTGCGCTCCATCGCCCTCGATTTCGCTCTGGTCGGGAGGGGCTGTGCTGGTGCTTCCCGAGCGGTATCCGACGCAGGTCGTCCAGCCCGAAGGCAAGCAATGCCGCGAAACAGGCGTCCATCTCGTACGAGATCCGGCTCGGCACGATGCTGCCGAGCAGTGGGAGGTGGTCGAGCACCAAGAAGGGCAGTGGCACGCTGGTCAGCCGCCCGTCCACCGCCAGGTAGGGCCCGAGCGAGAGCAGTCCGGCAACCAAGAAGAGCACCATGGTCAGCTGCATGCGGGGGCTGCGACGAGACCGCCACGCCAGTACTCCGCCGAGGATCAACAGCGGCACCCCCAGATAGCCGGCTGCCTCGGTGGCGTTGCTCTTGCCCAACACCCGAGCCCCCAGCCCACCCGTCCCCAACACAACCTTCTGCAGGGGTCCGGGAACCACGAAGCTGAGGAGATCGTTGTGGTACGGGTTCAGGAGGGGAAGGGTCGAGCCGGTGGCGTGCTCGGGCCCGGCCAACATCATCCACACCGGATAGGCCAGGACCACCGCCACCACGGCAAGGGCGACTCCCACCGGACCGGCTGCGGACCGCCCCAGTTCCCGGATGTTCGACGGACGGCGGACGGCGACACAGACAACGGCCACCACGGTGAAGAGGACCACCGTCGCAAACAGCTCCTGTGAGATCAGGTACTGCCCAACCAGCAGCAGGCCGAGCTGTATCCCCAATCGTCGTGGTGAGCCCCGTCGTTGGTGGATGGACGCGACGGTCAGGGCTATGAAGGGCGGCAGGGGCAAGAACAGCAACACCGGGTGGCCAACACCCTGGCCCACCATGTAGGGGGAGAAGCCATAGAGGAGCCCCCCGACCGCCGCCGCCGGGATCCAGACCTCCCATTTCCGCAGCACCACGAAGGCGGCGGTCGCCGACGCCGGCATGGCCAGGACCATCAGCAGGTTGGCTTGACCAATCGGGCCGAGCACCGACGCCAACGGCGCAGTGATCAGACCCAGCAAAGGGCCTTCGGTGTTCTGGGCCAGATTCACACCGGCCGGGACGAAGATGGCGTTGCTGAAGAACGGGTTGACGCCGTGGGTGATCGAGTGGGTCATCCAGCTCAGGAACCACACCGTGAGGTCGAAGTCCCCGTCCACGCTGAATTGGCGGTGCAGGATCCCGGGGAACACCGGCCAGAAGGCAACCAGTCCAAGGGCCAGGTACGTGCCAACGACGACTAGTTCGACCAGGGGCCGACGAGTCGTGGCGATCGCGGGGAAGGCCTCATCCTCCAGCGGAGGCGGAGCGATCACTTGGTTGACGGCCACTCAGTTCCCTTCTCGGAGGACCTCCTCAGCACGACCGGCACCGCTACGGAGCTACCGATGGCCGCCCATGACACTTCGGCCCCCTGAATATACCGTCCGGATGCTCCCGCCATCGGGCACCGGACACCTGCCGCCATCGGAACCGCGCAACTGCGCCGACCGACGTCTCAACTCCCTTGCCGGTGGTGGGAAGCCGCGCTAGGCCAGCAGGCCGGCGACCATTCCATCGAGGATGTCGGCCTCCGAGACCAGGCACTCGTCGAAGTCGAATCGGGCCATGACCAGAGCCAGAATCATCGCCCCTCCTACGATGACGTCTTCCCGGCCGACCACCATGCCGGCCCGATCCAGGCGGGCCTCACGAACCTCGGCGGCCAAGGTGTGATACCAGTCATTGACGTTGTCCGCGGTGAGGACCGAGTGGTGGAGTCGATCACGGTCGTACTCGTCGAGACCCGCATGCAGTGCAGCCAGCGTGGATACCGTCCCCGCCAGTCCCACCAGTCGCCGAGCGCTCAGAAGCCGGGGCTCATCGGTGGCAGCGGCACTCAACAGCTCGTTGACCGCGGCCTCGCCATTCTTCAACTCGGTGGGCGTCGGTGGGTCGGAGGTGAGAAACCGCTCGGTCACCCGAACGCAACCGATCTGCATCGATACGGCGAGCAGCTCCGGATCATCCGCCCCGGATCCGGTGACCAGCTCCGTCGAACCACCGCCGATGTCGACGATGAGAAACGGACCACCCGCTGGATCCAGGTCGGAGACCGCCCCGGCCATGGACAACCGTGCTTCGTCAGTGCCCTCCAACAGCTCTGGCACCAATCCGGTGACCGCACCGGCCGCCTCGAGGAACTCGTCACCGTTCGAGGCGTCGCGAGCAGCCGACGTTGCTACCAGCCGACCTCGGACCACGCCCAACCGGTCCATCACCTGTCGGTACTCAGAGAGCACGGACAGGCATCGACCGATGGCATCGCTGGACAGCATCCCCGACGCGTCAACGCCTTCGCCCAGCCTGGTTATCCGCATGAGCCGTTCGATCGGATTCCCAGAGACGTCGACGATGAACAGCCGTGTGGAGTTGGTCCCGCAATCGATCGCCGCCACCGGTCCGACTGGGTGCATGAATCCTTGCTACCACGACCGGGGACCGTCCACCACCCCCAACGAGTATCCGGTCGCTGCCGGGGCACTGCTCCCGGCTACGCGCTCGACTAGGACGGGTGGAGGCCGATCTGCTGTGCCGTCCACGCTCCCACCGGGTCGTCAGCCCCAGTCAACCACCACGCGAGATGAGCGTGAAGGCATTTCACGCCCTGCCGGGTGCCGCCGACGCCTCCCGACGGTCTCGGTCCGCGGTGGTCCGGGGGGATCAGGGCATCCCGCTCAGCGGCATAGCGGGCGTGGGCCGCTGCGATCTCCCCGGCATCGACCGCGGCCTCGGCCTGCCGGACACCTCCGGTCGACTCGACCCTGCTGACCGACTCTCGAAGACTGGGGTCGACAAGCCAGTAGCGGGTGGGCATCGGTGTGCCGTCGAACAGGAACGGCGCATTGGCAATGACCGCCGGGCTCCCGTCGTCGGCGCGCACCACCACCTCGAACGGACCGCTGGGGTGACGAGCCAACAACTCGGCGACTACTTCGAGGTCACCTCGTCGACCGCCGATCTCCTCCGACGGTGTCGGAGGATCCGGGTTCACTTCCAGAATTCGAGCGTGTTGGCCACCCGGGACCAGAAACTCGACGGGCTCGCCCCAGCCGCCGATCCACTCGATCCACTCGATCCACTCGAGGTGCTCGGACCGCTTGGTGTCGACCCGCTGGAATCCGTCTTCGCTCCACCAGAACCGGCTGAACCGGACGCCGGCGATTGTTGGACCAGGCCCGGATCAGGTGACATGTCAGGGGCGTTGGCCGGATCGACAAGGGGTTGATCGCCAGGGTCGCCCGACCCGAACCCTCCAGGCGGCGTTGCCGTGGACTTGCCGGAGGGCGGAAGGACGTCATAGAGCGTCTGGCCCGGCTGCACCAATTGATAGTCCTGTCGAGCCAGACGATCGATGTCGGCTTTGGAGCTCAATTGCCGCTGCTGCTCGGCCAGCGACTGATTCTCCTTCTGCAGCGCGCTCGAGCTGACCCGAGGCGGCAGACAGCTGGCGGTGCTGAGCGAGCAGCGCCGAAGCCGGAAAGCTCGTCCCGAGGATGGCCAGCGAGAACACAGCTGCCAGAGCCAGCGGAATCCGGTTCCGCCGCGTCAGCGCAGAGGTCGGGCGCTGCCTCGATTTCAGAGGGGGCGTCGTTTTGGCGCGTGTCCCGGCCGTGCCGCGCCGCCACATGAGCCCCGGAGCCTTTCCCCCCGGCCCCGAGCGCTTCGGGCCTTTCAAGTGCTTGAGGAGCTTCGGCCGTCTCAGCCGTTTGGAGTTGGTGGCTCCCTTCGAATGTGAGTGGCGCCGGGCGCTCATGCCACAGCACCTCGGGCAGCGAGCGCTGCCCCGCCGCGGAATGCTGCCGACTCGCCCAGCAACTCCTCGATGCGCAGCAACTGGTTGTACTTGGCCACGCGATCCGAACGGGCCGGTGCTCCGGTCTTGATCTGGCCGCAGTTGGTGGCGACGGCCAGGTCGGCGATCGTGGTGTCCTCAGTCTCGCCCGACCGGTGTGACATCACACAGGCGTAGGCGGATCGGGTGGCCAGCGCCATCGTGCCGAGGGCCTCGGTCAGCGTGCCGATCTGGTTCACCTTGATCAGCACGGCGTTGGCCGTACCTGCGGCGATTCCCCGGCGAACCCGGTCCTCGTCGGTGACGAACAGGTCGTCGCCCACCAACTGGACCCTCCCGCCCAACGACCGGGTCAGTGCGGCCCATCCATCCCAATCCTCCTCGGCCATGCCGTCCTCGATGGACACGATCGGGTACCGGTTGGCCAGATCGGCCAGGTAGTCGACCATCTCAGCCGACGACAGGGTGCGCCCCTCGCCGGCCAGCACATAGCTCCCATCCTTGAACAACTCGCTGCTGGCAGGATCCATGGCGATGGCGATCTCGTCACCGGGCGCCCGCCCCGCTGCCTCGATGGCCTCGACCAGAATCTTGATCACTTCCTCGGTGGAGGAGAGGTCGGGGGCGAAACCACCCTCGTCGCCGACCGTGGTGGACAGTCCCCGGACCTTGAGCACCTTGGCGAGCGAGTGGTAGGTCTCCACTCCCCACCGCAGGCCCTCCGAGAACGACGCCGCCCCGATCGGCATGATCATGAACTCTTGGAGGTCGATGGAGTTGTCGGCATGCATGCCTCCATTGATGACGTTCATCATGGGGACGGGCAGGACGTGGGCATCTGATCCCCCCACGTAGCGGAACAGGGGCACTCCGAGTTCGTCAGCGGCAGCTTTGGCGGTGGCCAGGGACGTCCCCAAAATGGCGTTGGCTCCCAAACGAGCCTTGTTGGGGGTCCCGTCGGCATCGACGAGGGCCAAGTCGACGCCACGCTGATCGAGGGCGTTAGCGCCGTCGAGGATCTCGGCGATCTCATTATTGACGTTGGCGACCGCCTTCGACACTCCCTTGCCCAGATAGCGCTCCTCACCGTCACGGAGCTCCACCGCCTCGAACGAGCCTGTGGATGCGCCCGAGGGGACGATGGCTCGGCCCACCGATCCAGAATCGAGGACGACCTCGACCTCGACCGTGGGATTGCCGCGGGAGTCGAGGACCTCCCGGCCGATTACCTGTTCGATGAAGCTCACGTTACGTAGTCGCTCCTGTTGCCGGTGAGGGAAAAGTTACCATCCGGGACCTTCGGGACCTGGGAATTCTCGTCATCTCTCCGGGATGTCCTGTGAGGAACCGGACTTCGTCAGCCGCGAGTCTCGACCAATCTTCGAAAGCTGGTCGCCTTGATTCGCAGGGCCGTCTCCGGATCCACGCCGAGCGAACGGGCCAGGTTGACCAGAGCGAAGAGCAGCTCGCCGACCTCGGCGGCGACCTCGGCCCCCTTCCCGCCGGACTCCCCCTCTGCTTCCCTTCCCCTGGCTGCCAGGTCCGCCACCCCTCGGGTCAGCCGATCTACATCGTCCGACACATTGGGAAGCACCATGCCGACAGCCAGGGCCTTCCGCTGCAACTTGGCCATCAAGGCCAGAGCCGGGAGGGCGACGGGAATGCCCTCGGTGACACTCGAGCGATTCTTCTCGGACTTCTTCATCGCCTCCCAGTTGGCGGCCAGTTCCTCGGCCGTGTCGGCAACCACGTCGCCGAACACGTGAGGATGGCGCGACACCAGTTTGTCGTGCACGCCACGGGCTACGTCGGCCAGCGTGAATCGCCCCTCTTCAGCGGCCAGCGCAGCGTGGAAGTACACCTGGAAGAGCAAATCACCGAGCTCTTCCTCGAGATGGGCGACCGCCAGTTCCTCGACGTCCGCCGGTCGAGCTCCGCCCCCACCAGCCTCGACGTCACCCGAGCTGTCTACGGGGAACAGCGCGTCGATGGCGTCGATCGCCTCCAGCGCCTCGTATGACTCCTCGAGAAGGTGGCGAGCGAGCGAGCCGTGGGTCTGCTCGCGATCCCACGGGCATCGTTGCCGGAGGACACGGACCAGCTCGTCGAGCCGTACCAATTCGGCAGCGACCGGAGGAGCGAACCTCGGGATCCACAGCGAGGTGAGCTGGTCCGGGATGAACGAGCGGTCGAGCTCGTCCCAGGACACCTCCCACACCTGTTCGTCGGGCAGTCCCAGATGCTTGAGGACCGTCACCGGGTCCGACGGTGCCGATTCCGGCGAGAGTTTGATGTCCGACAGCACCGAGGTGCTCCAGCACTGGGCCACCAGGAGCGGCCCGCTCTGTCCGGCCGCCTCGACTGCGAAGGCATCCCCATTGACCAACCTGACCCCGTCGGCCACCGGGTCCACGCCGAGCCGGGCAAAGGCCAGGTCGAGGAAGGACACCGACGCGTGGACCACCAGCGCCACCTCGCCGGACAACACTGCCGGGTGCTCCCGCAGCAGGACCACCGTCCGCTCGGCCACCACCGGGGATCCGGGCACGGCATAGACCACCGATCCCATCGTGGTGGCCGCAGCCACCAGGTCACGCACGATGTCCCGGTACACCTCGTCGAAGGTACCGGCGCGTTCGTAGTGGTGATCGAACACCTCGGCATCGGGAAAGCCGGCGGCCGCCGGATGGTGGCGGGTCCGCAGAAAGAGCGCTCGTGCCTCCCCGATGAGGCGAAGGGTCTCCTCCGTGATCAGCTCAGGACCGGCCGGCCCGAGGCCCACGACGTCGATCCGGGGATGAGCCTGCTCACGGGGCGGCATTGCGTGCGCCGTCCGGGCGGTTCAGTTGCCGCTGCTCGAGCTCGAGGCGCCTGTCGAGCCCGAGCCAGTGCTCGTGGGGGCGCCAGATCCCGAACCGGTGGGGGCGCCAGATCCGGAACCGGTGGCTGCGCCAGATCCGCTGGCTGCGCCATTGATACCGAGCGAAGCAGGCGGCGCGGTGACGGATCCCGAGACGGCGGACAGCAGGAACTGCGGCGGTGGCCCGACCGGGGGCACGATGGCCACGCTCTTCCAGGTCCCGTACTGCGGGTCGACCGTCACATCCGATCGGTGGGCGAAGGCCACGATCTCCTTGCTGACCCGGTCGACGTTGGAGGTCGTCTGCAGGAGCTCGCGCTTGACCACGGACACTGCCGCCGTCAGCGGCTCGACCGACTCACTGGTCACTTCGTAGACCTCCCACTGACCGCTCTCCGAGTCCTGGGACGGCGGTAGGGGCTGCCCGGCGGTGATCGACTGCACTCCCAGGGCCTGCTCGACCTCGGCCAGGGTGTAGTCGCAGCCCAGTGCCCCACCGTTGGCCGCGGTCTGGGTGTCGATCGAGTTGGCCTTGGCCAGCTGGGCGAAGGACGCTCCGGCCTGGACCTGGGTGACGATCGAGTTGGCCTGGGCCTCGGTGGCGGTGACGATGCGGCTCACGCAGGCCCCGGTGAACTGCGAGGTGTTGGCGGCGTAGTACTCGAGGATGGCACTCGGGGAGAGATCGGCTCCGAGGGCGAGGAGCTTCTCATCGATGGCCTGACTGCGGACCTGGGCCGATCGCACGCCGGCCGGGAGCCCGCTCAGGAGGGTGGCTCCGGTGATCGGCGCCCCGGTGGCGTCCTGGCAGTAGGACAGTGTGCCCTCCGATTCGGCCTGCTCCACCGCCTGGTTGATCTCGCCGTCCAGTGTCGACTGGAGGTCCGTCTGCGCTGAGGTCAGGTCCGAGGACGAGACCGAGATTCCCCTGGAGGCGGCGTATTGCTCGGCCAGCAGGTCACCCACTTGGTCGTCCAGGACCGCATTGACGAACGCCATGGTGTAGGTGCCCGTTCCTCCAGTCCCCTCGGCGGCCCCCGGGCTGAGCTGAGCATCCTCCAGCTGCAGGAGGCATCCGCCGGCCACGGTGTTCCCGAGGGCCTGCAGCTGCGTGTTGAGCGCACTGGTGGAGATGGTGGCACCGTTGGCGGTGGCGGCAGGCGGAGTCACGTCACAGGCCGAGGCCACGATGCCGCTGCCCACGATGACAACGGCGATGACGACCCTCGGAAGTTGGCGCTTCACGGCGGCGATGCTACCGGGTGGGAAACCTGCGAAGGCACCGAGCCCACCCGAGCCGCTCCGACGGCGCTAGTCGGAGGGTGGCACCAACTCGCCGAGCAGCGCCACCAGCCCGGGGGCGTACTCCGAGCCCCCCGCCGGGACCGCCATCGGCAACAGCAACCGGTGAAGGTCGGGCTGATAGGTCGCCCCGGGGGCCAGCCGCTTCAGCCGGACCTCGGCCGAGGCCGGCAGCGTCAGCGGGGACAGCTTCACGGTGGCGCGGTCTGCCCCGCCGCCATGCCGGCCGACCACCGACCCCGCCACCCGCCGGGGCACGGTCACGGCAACGTCGACGATCCCCAGGCGCAGGCACTCCACCCGCAGTCGGGCCACGTCCAGAAGGGCGCGAGCCGGCCCGGGCAACGGACCGAAACGGTCCTCCCACTCGGCCCGCACATCGTCGATCTCGTGCGGGGACCGCACGGCGGTGAGTCGACGGTAGGCCTCGAGGCGGACGTCCTCAGCCTCCACGTAGGTAGCCGGCAGGTGGGCGGCGTCGGGTAGGTCGAGGGAGAGCTCGACTGGCTGCGGTCGGGGCTCGCCCTTCAACTCCGAAACCGCTTCGGACACCATCTGGACGTAGAGGTCGTAGCCGATGGCGGCGATGTGACCCGACTGGTCCCTGCCCAGCAGATTGCCCGCGCCCCTGATCTGCAGATCGCGGAGGGCGATCTTGAACCCCGCTCCGAGTTCGGTGTGGTCGCCGATCGTGCGCAGTCGCTCGTAGGCCTGCTCCGAGAGGACCCGGTCGACCGGGTGGAAGAGATAGGCATAGGCCCGCTGGCCGGCCCGACCCACCCGGCCCCGGAGCTGGTGGAGCTGACCCAGCCCCAGCAGGTCGGCTCGGTCCACCACCAGGGTGTTCACCATGGGCATGTCGATCCCCGACTCGATGATGGTGGTGCACACCAGCACGTCGTAGGCCCCCTCCCAGAAGTCGAGCACCACCTTCTCCAGGGTCCCTTCGTCCATCTGCCCGTGCGCCACCGCCACCCGTGCCTCGGGGGCCATGCCGCGGACCCGCTGAGCCACCGCCTCGATGTCCTGGACCCGATTGTGGACGTAGAAGACCTGGCCCTCACGGAGGAGCTCGCGCCGGATGGCCTCCGACGCCGCCGCTTCCTCGAACTCGCCCACGTGGGTCAGGATCGGACGGCGGGCCGCCGGCGGCGTGTTGACCATCGACAGGTCACGGATGCCGGTGAGCGCCATCTCCAGGGTGCGGGGAATGGGGCTGGCCGTCAGGGTGAGGACGTCGATCCCGTCGGCCAGCGCCTTGATCGACTCCTTGTGACCGACCCCGAAGCGCTGCTCCTCGTCCACCACCAACAGCCCGAGCTTCTTGAAGGCCACGTCGCCACCGAGAAGCCGGTGGGTGCCGATCACCACGTCCACCGAACCGTCGGCCAACCCGGACAGCACCGCCTTGGCTTGCGCGTTGGTCAGGAACCGGCTGAGCATCTCCACCTTGACCGGGAAGGGTGCATAGCGGTCGGCGAAGGTCTGGAAGTGCTGGCTGGCCAACAAGGTGGTGGGGACCAGGACCGCGGCCTGGAACCCGTCCTGCACCGCCTTGAACACCGCCCGGATGGCCACCTCGGTCTTGCCGAACCCCACGTCGCCACAGACGAGCCGGTCCATGGGCTGGGGCCGCTCCATGTCGGCCTTGACATCCTCGATGGCCCGGAGCTGGTCGGCGGTCTCGATGAACGGGAAGGACGTCTCGAGCTCGGCCTGCCAGGGGGAGTCGGGGCCGAAGGCGTGGCCGGCCACCTGGAGCCGACGGCGGTAGAGGGACACCAACTCCTCGGCGATCTCGTGGACGGCGGCACGTGCCCGGGAGCGCGCCCGCTGCCACTCGGACCCCCCCAGCCGGCTGACCGTCGGATGGTCGCCGCCGGCGTAGGGCGTCAGCAGTTCGATCTGGTCGGTGGGCAGGTAGAGCTTGTCGCCACCCCGGTACTCGAGCAGGAGGTAGTCGCGGGTGGCCCCACCCATGGTCCGGGTGACCATGCCGCCGTACGTGGCCACCCCGTGCTGACGGTGGACCACGTAGCTTCCCGGGGCCAGGTCGTCGAAGAAGCCGTCGACCGGTCGGGCCCGGGTGCGGGCCTGGCGGTGCGGGCGGCGGCGGCCGGTGACATCGGACTCGGTGAGCACAGCCACCCGCGCTCGGGGGAGGACGAAGCCGCGGTCCAGGGTGGCGACCACGATGCGGGCACCCGTGGCGGTGAGATCGACCGCGTCTGCGGGTGGAGACGAGCCGGATCCGCCGGACCCGGCTCCGGGAGGATCATCGACCACCGGGACGGTGACCCCTTCCTCCGCCAGGATGCCCGAAAGCCGCTCGGCACCACCTCTCGTGGATGAGCACAGGACGACCGAGTACCCGTCGCCGACCAACGCCGAGACCTGCGATGCCAGGAGGGCGGCATCCCCCAGGATGGGCTGCCACCCCCGGCTCTCCACCGCCGGGACGTCCGGACCCTCGGCCGAGGGGACCAGGGAGACCACCCCGGCACCGGTGCCGGTGAGCAGGCGATCGAAGGGCACGTGGAGTCGGGGTGCCCCTGCCCCCGCCTCGAGCCCCCAGGTGGTGGCCAAGGCATCGGCCAGAGCGGCCTCCTCCTCGAGGAGCTCGCCAGCCCGGTCCCGGACCCGGCGGGGCTCGACCAGCACCACCAGGGCGTCGTCGCCCAGCAGGTTGGCGACCAACTCCTCGGTGTCGGCCAGCCACGGCAACCACGACTCCATGCCGTCGAACTGGTCGCCGTCGGCCAGCCGGTCCCATTGGTGGCGCCCCCACGGAGCCGATCCCACCAGGCCGGCTGCCCGCTTGCGCATTGCCTCGTCTGCCACCAGCTCACGGCAGCCGAACAGCTCGACCCGGGCGAGGTCATCGGTCGATCGTTGGTCGGCGACGTCGAATCTGGTCAACCGGTCCACCTCGTCGCCCCACAGATCGATCCGGACCGGTTCATCGTCGGTGGACGGGAAGACGTCGACGATGCCGCCGCGGACGGCCAACTCCCCCCGGTGCTCGACGATCGACTCCCGCCGGTAGCCCATGCCCACCAACCTGGCCACCAGCTGGTCGACCTTCACCTGGTCCCCTTTGGCCACCACCACCGGTCGAGCAGCGGTACGCCACGGCCCGAGCCGTTGCAGGACCGCCTTGATCGGGGCTACCACGATGCCCGGCGGCCTGGATCCGCCTCCGGCAGTGTCGGATTCGGCAGTGCCGATCCCCCCCCGAGCTGCCACAGCAACCGGAGGCGCCGACCCATGGTGGCCACGTCCGGGCTCACACGCTCGAAGGGCAGGGTCTCCCATGCCGGGAACACCTCGACATCGGTCGGGCCGTCGCCAGCGGATGGATCGCCCCCACCTCCATCGGTGAAGGCCTCAAGATCGTGGGCCAGCTGGTCGGCGGCCACCCCGGTGGATGTGACCACAAGTACCGGCCGACGGCTCCCCAGCCGGATGAGTCCGGCCAACACGAACGCCTGGGCCGGGCTGGCCACGGCCAAGGTGGCGTTGGGCGCGCCGATGACCCGCGGCATGGCGGGTTCGTTGCGCAACAAGGGGGAAGCGAGCGCAGGCTCACCTGCTCAGGGTACCGGGCACCGGCCGAGGGAGGGCCCGGTTCAGCGGCGCTTGGGCTCCCAACGGAACCGGCGGGCGGTGAAGAGCAGGCCGGCCACGGCCCAGATCAACATGACCACCAGATCGTGAACCCGCAACCCTGAGCCGGGTCCTCCCTCGAAGGCACTCACCAGGGACAGGATCATGTGCCGGACGGGAAAGAAGTTGGCGATCCTCGAGAGCACCGAGGCGTTGCCCAACGGATAGAAGACTCCGGAGATGAACACGATCGGGAAGTAGATCCCGTTGATCACCGCCGGCGCGGCGTCGGCATTGGTGATCAGGACGGTCACCGCCAGCCCCAGGGCGCAGAAGGTGACAATGCCGACCAGCAACGTCACCACCACCGCGGCCGGGTGGTAGGGGAAGTGGAGGTGGTAGAAGGCCATGCCGATCCCCACCACCACGATGGTGAGGATGGACACGTTGATCACGACGTTGCCGATGACTCCCCCCATGTAGGACCCGATGGATATCGGCGTACCCCGCATCCGCTTCAATATCCCGAGGTCCCGGCGGTTGGTTATGGTCATGCCTAGGTTGGTGTAGCAGGCCGCGATCAGCCCGAAGGTGAGCATGGACACCACCACGTACTGGTCGTAGCGGAGGGTGGTGCCCGGCACGTGGGAAGAGCCGGCCGAGGCCCCCACCACCACCAGAAAGATGACTGGGAACATCAACGTGAACACCGCCGCCATCGGGTTCCGCCAATAGGCCTTCTGCTCGTAGACGACCTGCTTCCTGGCCACGGCCAGGTCGTTCACGGCTCCTCTCCCTCGGCCAGGTCTGACCCGCCCAGGTCTGCCCCGGTCAGGTCTGCCCCGGTCAGGTCTGCCCCCGTCATGTCTCCTCCGGGCATGGCGCCGGTGAGTGACAGGTAGACGTCCTCGAGGGTCGGCCGGCTCACCGCCAACCCGGTGAGGACCTCACCGCGTTCCAGTGCCCATCCGGTCAGGGCGTGGAGCACGGCGGTGGGCTCCCCGAGGTGGAGTTCGACGACCTCGCCGCGTACCTCGGGCACCGCTCCCGGCGGGAGGGGCAGGTCGCCGATGGCCGCGCCGGTGGGCAGGACGAACCGCACGGTGGTCTCGCCGTGATCACGACCTCCGAGGGTGTCCGGGGAGCCCGAGGCCACCACCCTCCCGGCGGCGATCACCGTCACCGTGTCGGCCAGCTCCTGGGCCTCATCCATGTAGTGGGTGGTGAGCACCACGGTACGACCTTCGGCGCACAGGCCCCGGACCACGTCCCAGGCCTCGCGCCGGGCGGACGGATCGAATCCGGTGGTGGGCTCGTCGAGGAAGATCAACTCCGGGTTGCCGACCAGGGCCAGGCCGAGATCGAGCCGGCGCTGCTGACCGCCCGAGAGGTTCTTGACCCGGGCCCGGGTCTTCTCCGCCAGCCCCACCAGCTCGATGACGTCAGCGACCCGGCGCGGCGACGGATAGAGCATGGCGCGCTGGGCGACGGCCTCGGAGACGGTGAGATAGGGATCGACGGCACACTCTTGGAGGACGATGCCCACCTTCGACCGCAGGCGGCGGTCCCGGAGCTCGGGGTCGATGCCGAGCACGGACACCTCGCCTCCGTCCCGCTTGCGGTAGCCCTCGAGTATCTCCACGGACGTGGTCTTGCCGGCACCGTTGGGACCGAGGAGGGCCAATACCTCACCGCGGCGCACTTCGAAGTCGATGCCCTTGACGGCCTGGAAGCTCCCGTACGACTTGGTCAGCCCCTTCACCGAGATGGCGACCTCGTCCCGGCCCACGTCAGCGTCGGTACCCACGCGGCCGACTGTACCGGCCGGAGCCAGACCGTCCGGATCCCTGATGCTCGCCGGTGGGATCCGTCCCCTCAGTCGCCGTCACTCGCTTGGTTCACCCGGTTCATCGCCGTCTCGATCCCCGCGGTGACAATCAGCTCGACGGCGTCGGCCGCCCGCTCCACGGCATCGTCGAGCACCGCTCGTTCGGCGGCGCCTGGACGCTTCAGTACATAGTCGGCGCCGGCCTGGCGGCCGGGCGGCTTTCCGATCCCCACCCGTACCCGAAGGTGCCCATTGGCGTGGAGGTGGCTCTCGACGGACTTGAGCCCATTGTGCCCAGCCGTGCCGCCCCCGGACTTCACCTTGACCCGACCCGAGGGGAGATCGAGCTCGTCGTGCACCAGGATCAGCGTGCCCGGCTCCTCCGACAGGTCTATCCCTGCCCGCCTCACCAGGGCGGCCACCGCCAATCCCGAGTCGTTCATGTAGGTCTGGGGTACTGCCACCAGCACCCGCCGGCCGCCGATCCGGACCTCGCAGGCCTGGGCGTGGAGTCCCTTCTCCGACTTGAGCCGGCCCTGGTACCGGTCGGCCAGTGCTGCGACCACCTCGGCCCCGACGTTGTGACGGGTGCCGACGAACTCGATCCCCGGATTGCCCAGTCCGACCACCAGAACATCGACCGGCGTTCCCGTGCGGGGGTCCGCCGAGCCTCGACGGTGACGGAGCAGGACCTACTCCTCCGTCGAGTCGGCGTCGGCCGTCGGCTCGGCCGCGCCCTCCTCGATCCCCTCGCCGGCAGCGGCGGCGGCGAGCTCGGCCTCCTCCTCGGCAGTGGCCTGCACACGCGGGGGCTGGCCGGCGACGACCGTGGCCTCGAGGTCCGTCTCGAGCTCCACCCCGCCAGGGATGGTGATCTCCGAGACGTGGAGTGAGGCGCCGATGGTGAGGCCCGAGATGTCGATGTCGACCGAGGGCGGGATGTCGGCCGGCTTGGCCTTGACGTGCAACGTGAACAACTGTTGGTCGACGATGCCGTCCCCGTGCTGCACCTCGATGGCCTCCCCGACCAAGTTGATCGGGATCTCGGCGGAGATGACCTCGTCCCGCCGGACGATCTGGAAGTCGACGTGGGTCACCACGTTCTTGAACGGGTGGTGCTGGATGTCACGGGCCAGCGTGAGAAGGTTCTTTCCGTCGACCTCGAGCGAGAGGAGGGTGTTGAGCCCGGCCTCGCCCGACATGGCGATCTGGAACTCGCGGGCTCCCACGGCCACCGGAATGGGGTCGGCTCCGTGGCCATAGACCACACCGGGGATCTTTCCCTGGGCCCGGAGACGACGGGTCGAACTCGATCCTGTTTCGCGTCCGGCGTGTGCGGCAAGCGTGACTTCGGGCATGCAGGAACTCCTCAAGAGGTGCTGACACGAGGGCAGGGCCGCTCTGACTGATCGCGTCTGACGAGGCCGATCGCGGAGGGCCGCAGCTGACGGGCCACCATGATAGACGAGCCGGCGCCCCACCAGCCACAAGGCCCACCGGCCACGAGGAGCCCTGTTTCGTGACTGGCAGCGATGGTCGCCCGGCCACGGTCGCCCCGTACCGGAAAAAGGAGCTAGACCGTTAGGTGTCGTCGGGTCAGAAGCGGATTCGGGGGGATTCCACACCTCTGGCCCGGCGGGGGCAGGGGAACCGACGAGAGGGCCAGGTCCGGGGCTCGGTGGCGGAACCCAGCTCGACGGACCCGGCACGTTGCCATCGGCGCACGGCCGAACAGGCGTGAGGTGACCGTTCCCTCGGCCTGGACTCAGGCCAGGTTCTCCCCACCGAAGATCTCGGACACCGAGGTGTCCTCGAACACGGCATAGATGGCGTCAGAGATGAGCTTGGCCACCGACAGCACCTCCAATTTGTCGAATCGGCGGTCCGACGGGATCGGCAGGGTGTTGGTCACCACCACCTTGGTCAGGGCGGAATTCTTCAGCCTGTCCACTGCGGGATCCGACAGCACCGCGTGAGTGGCCATGCACCACACCTCGGAAGCGCCTCGATCGGCCAACAGATCGGCGGCGGCAACGATGGTCCCGGCGGTGTCGATCATGTCGTCGATCAGCACGCACTGGCGGCCTTCGACGTCGCCCACCACGTGCAGCGCCTCCACCTGGTTGGCCGTTCCTCGCAGCCGGCGCTTGTGGACCACGGCCAGGTCGGCGGTCAGCGTCTGGCTGAACCGCTCGGCCACCTTCACCCGTCCTGCATCGGGAGCCACCACCACCAGGTCATCGCTGCGTTGGGTCCGCAAGTAGTCGACCAACACGGGGGCGGCGGTCAGGTGGTCGAAGGGAACATCGAAGAACCCCTGGATCTGTCCGGAGTGGAGATCGACGCTGACCACCCGGTCGGCACCAGCCACCGAGAGCATGTCCGCCACCAACTTGGCCGTGATCGGCTCCCGCCCGGTGGCCTTGCGATCCTGGCGCGAGTACCCGTAGTACGGGACAGACCGCGGTGATCCGCTTCGCCGAGGCCCGTTTGGCGGCATCGATCATGATCAGGTGCTCCATCAGCGAGTCGTTCACCGGGACGCAGTGGGTCTGGATGATGAACACGTCACTGCCGCGGATCGACTTGTCGAAGCGGCAATGGATCTCACCGTTGGAGAACTCGCGGAGGTTGGCCTCCCCGAGCTCCACGCCCAGTTGTCCGGCGACGTCGCGGGCCAACTCGGGGTGCGATCGCCCCGAAACCAATTCCAGCCGCCGACGGGGGGTGAACTCCATGCCCACGACGCTACCGCCTCCCGCCTTCGAGGTCGCCGGCCGCGCTCGACGGTCTCACCACCGCACCCTCCGGAACATCGGTTCCCTCCTCCAACACGGCAAAGGGGCCGACGCGGGCATTGGCACCGACGACCGATCGCCGGCACACACTGGAGGCGACCCTGGCGCCCTCTCCCACCGTCGTGTCGACCAGATGCGCGTCGGGTCCCACTTCGGCATGCGCTCCGATCACGCACGCTCCCTGCAGGATCACGCCGGGGAGCAGCACCACGTCCGGCTCGATCTCGACGTCGACGTCGATGTAGGTCCGCTCGGGATCCCACATGGTGACGCCGCGCCGCATCCACCGCTCGTTGATCCTGTCGCGCAGCTCGGCCTCGGCCACCGCCAGCTGGGCCCGGTCGTTGACGCCGGCGACCTCCATGGTGTCCTCCACCACCAACGATTCCACCTTGTGGCCGGCCTCGTAGAGGACGCCGACAACGTCGGTCAGGTAATGCTCGCCCTGGGCGTTGGCGGGGCTCAACCTGCGCAACGAGGGCGCCAGAACGCTCCGCCGGAAGCAGTAGATCGAGGTGTTGACCTCGTGGACCTCGAGCTCCTCGACCGAGGCATCCTCGTGCTCGACCACCCGGGCCACCAACTCGTCCCGTCCACGCACCACCCGCCCGTAGCCGGTGGGGTCGTCCAGCTCGGCGGTGAGCAGTGTGGCGGCTGCATCGGCGAGGCGGTGCCGGCGCACCAGCGCCGCCAACGTCGCCGGTCGAAGCAGCGGCGTGTCACCCGGCAACACCACCACGTCGCCGTCGTCGTCCCCCTCGTCGGCAGGGAGGCCGGTCAGCGCCACCGACATGGCATCACCGGTGCCCCGCTGTTCGACCTGCTCGACGAATTCGATGGCCATCCCGGGCGGCGCATGCTCGATGAGCGTCTTGGTCACCCACTCGGCCCGGTGGCCGACCACCACCACCACCCGTTTCACCGACAGCTCCGCCAACGAATCGAGCACGTGGAGCACCATCGGCCGGCCACACAGCCGGTGAAGAGGCTTGGGCCTCGCCGAGCGCATCCGCGTCCCTTCGCCGGCCGCCAACACCACCGCCGACAGGCCGCGATCGAGGTTGGGGTCCTCGGCCGGGCCACGCCCGATCGCCCGCCCCGGTCTCGACGTCCGGCCGCCCCGCCGGCCCTCGTCATACCCGGGCTCGGACCCGTCGCCGGGGACCTGCGGATAGGTGCGGATCACCATGCCGCACCGCCGCCCGCGACGCCCTCCGGGATTGGTCCCCTTCCGTAACGCGGTGCGATGGTCATGGGGCCTATTCTTCCCACGTCGGCGGGAGCAATGCGACCCGACGGCCCGTCGCCCCACCGAACCGCCCATCGCCCTCCTCCATGCCAGTACTCCCCACCACCATCGATCCGACCTCGGAGACGTTCCGGGCCAACCGACGCGCCCTCGAAGAGGCGGTGGCCGGAGTCAACGAACAGCTGGCCGCCGCCCGGGCCGGGGGGGGCGAGCGCTACGTGGCGCGGCACAAGGAACGGGGCAAGCTGCTGGCCCGGGAGCGGATCGAGTTGCTGATCGATCGCGACTCGGCCTTCCTCGAGCTCGGTGCCCTGGCCGGGTGGGGTACCGAGTACCACGTGGGGGCGTCATCGGTGGTCGGGATCGGCGTGATCGAAGGGGTGGAATGCCTCATCTCCGCCCACGACCCCACCGTGCGAGGCGGGGCCATGAACCCCTTCTCTTTCCGTAAAGGCGCCCGGGCCTCGGACATCGCCCTCCAGAACCGCCTCCCGGTTGTCAACCTGGTCGAGTCGGGCGGGGCCGACCTGCCCAGCCAGGCCGAGCTGTTCATCCCCGGCGGTCGCGCCTTTAGGGACCTGACCCGCAGCTCCGCCGCCGCCCTCCCCACGGTGGCCCTGGTCTTCGGCAACTCGACCGCCGGTGGGGCCTACGTCCCCGGCATGAGTGACTACATCGTGATGATCGACCAGCGCTCGAAGGTGTTCCTCGGTGGGCCCCCGTTGGTCAAGATGGCCACCGGCGAGGAGTCCACCGACGAGGAGCTGGGCGGCGCCTCCATGCACGCCCGGATCTCAGGACTGGCCGATTACCTGGCCGTCGACGAGCTCGACGCCACTCCGGTTGGGGAGGCAGATCGTGAGCCGGCTCAACTGGCGCAAGCACGGGCCCGGTCCCCGCCAGCCCGCCGATGAGCCGGCCCACGACCCCGATGAGCTGCTCGGCATCGCCTCGGCCGATCCGAAGGTCCCCTTCGACCCGCGGGAGGTGCTGGCCCGGGTGGTCGACGGATCCCGCTTCGACGAGTTCAAGCCCCTCTACGGTGCCAGCCTGGTCACCGGGTGGGCCTCGATCCACGGCTACCCGATCGGTGTGTTGGCCAACCACCGGGGGGTGCTGTTCTCGGAGGAGGCCCACAAGGCGACCCAGTTCATCCAGCTGGCCAACCAGATCGACGTCCCCCTGGTCTTCCTGCAGAACACCACCGGGTACATGGTGGGCAAGGAGTACGAGCAGGGTGGGATCATCAAGCACGGAGCGATGATGATCAATGCCGTCTCCAACTCCTCGGTCCCACACCTCACCGTCAACATCGGTGCCTCCTACGGCGCCGGCAACTACGGGATGTGCGGCCGGGCCTACGACCCCCGCTTCCTGTTCGCCTGGCCCAACGCCCGCTCGGCGGTGATGGGACCGGCCCAGCTGGCCGGTGTGCTCTCCATCGTCGGGCGGCAGTCGGCGGCCGCCAAGGGCGTCGCCTTCGACGAAGAGGCCGATGCGGCCATGCGGGAGCTGGTCGAGGCCCAGATCGAGGCCGAATCGCTGCCTTTGTTCCTCAGTGCCCGCCTCTACGACGACGGGATCATCGATCCCCGGGACACACGGACCGTCCTGGGCATCTGCCTTTCGGTCGTCGACAACCAACCCATCGCCGGCACCCGCGGCTATGGCGTGTTCCGGATGTGAGGGCGGAACGATGAGCGCCGCCGATCCCACCACCTCCCCCATCCGCACCCTGCTGGTGGCCAACCGGGGCGAGATCGCCAGACGGGTGATGAGGACAGCGGCCTCCATGGGCATCGCCACCGTGGCCGTGTACTCCGACGCCGATGCCGACAGCCCCCATGTGGCCGAGGCCGACCTGGCCGTGCACCTGCCCGGAGTGACGCCGGCCGACACCTACCTGCGCTCGGCGCTCATCCTCGACGCCGCCGCCCGCTCCGGTGCCGACGCCATCCATCCCGGCTACGGATTCCTCTCGGAGTCGGGAGACTTCGCCCGGGTGGTGGCAGGGGCCGGGTTCATCTGGGTCGGTCCCCCGGCGGAGGCGATCGACGCCATGGGCTCCAAGATCGGGGCCAAGGAGTTGATGCGGGCGGCCGGCGTGCCGACCCTGCCCTCGATCGCCATCGACGATGACCGCCTGCCGGAAGACGATGAGGTGGAATCGTTGGGATGGCCGTTGCTGGTCAAGGCCTCGGCCGGCGGGGGTGGACGCGGGATGCGGGCGGTGGGTGGGCCGGTCAGCCTGCGCGAGGCAGTGGCCAGCGCCCGTCGCGAGGCGGCGGCCGCCTTCGGGGACGACACCGTCTTCCTCGAGCGCTACCTCGCCGACCCGCGGCACATCGAGGTGCAGGTCATCGCCGACGACTATGGCGACACGGTGGCGTTGTTCGAGCGCGAGTGCAGCATCCAGCGTCGGCACCAGAAGATCATCGAGGAAGCGCCCTCGCCGATGGTGACACCGGAGCTGCGGGCCCGCCTGGTGGACGCGGCGGTGGCCGCGGCACGGGCCGTCGGCTACGTCAACGCCGGCACCGTCGAGTTCGTCGTCGACAGCAACGGCGACCCCTACTTCCTCGAGATGAACACCCGCCTGCAGGTGGAGCATCCGGTGACCGAGGCCATCTGCGGCCTCGACCTGGTCCGGCTCCAACTCCTGATCGCCGGGGGGGCGCCACTGCCCCGTCAGGTCCACGACGCGGTTGCGGCCGGACCGCAGGGGCACGCCATCGAGGCCCGCCTGTATGCCGAGGATCCTGCCCAAGGATGGCTCCCGTCGACTGGCACCCTGCATCGATTCGAGGTCGGGGGCCCGACCGGCAGCCGGTACGCCGGCATCGATGTGCGGGTCGACAGCGGCGTCGAGTCCGGCTCGGTGGTGAGCCCCCACTACGACCCCCTGCTGGCCAAGGTCATCACCCATGCACCCACCCGTGCCGAGGCTGTCTCGGCGCTGGCGACCACCTTGGCCCGGGCCCGTATCCACGGGGTCACCACCAACCGCGCCCTGCTGGTGCGGACCGTGCTCCACCCTGGGTTCGTGGCCGGTGACACCGACACCGGCTTCCTCGAACGACACGGGCTCAAGCAGCTCGCCGAACCACTGGTGGACGCCGACGCCCTGCGACGGCACGCCCTGGCCGCCACCCTGGCCGGCCAGGCTGCCCGACGGACCCGTGCTCGGGTTCAGGCGAGCATCCCCTCCGGGTACCGCAACAACCCCTCACTGCTCCAACGCACCACCTACCAAGCAGGCGACGGAGCCATCGCCGTCGGGTACCGATTCGATCGGTTCGGCACCTCCTTGGTCGAGGTGGAGATCGATGGCAGCACCGTCGACATCGACGACGCCGTCGTGGAGCCGAAGGTGGTCGTACTCACCACCGGTGGTGTGGCCCGGCGGTACCGGGTCGACCAGGTCGGTCCGATCGCTTACGTCGACGGGCCCGAGGGGAGCTCGACCCTCGCCGAGCGTGGGCGATTCCCCGACTCCGCCGATCACATCGCCGAGGGGTCGGCGCAGGCCCCGATGCCCGGTGGGGTGGTCCGGGTGGCGGTGGCGGTGGGCGACACGGTGGAGGCCGGACAGCTGCTGGTGGTCCTCGAGGCCATGAAGATGGAGCACGCCGTCCACGCCACCGCGTCGGGCACGGTGACCGAGGTGGACGTGTCCGAGGGTGACCAGGTGGAGACCGGTCGGACCCTGGTGGTGGTCGAAGCTGCCCGCCGAGGAGACCACGGGGGCCGAGGGCGGGCCCGGGTGGGGTGACCGAGCCGCTTCGCATCGCCAACTGCTCGGGCTTCTACGGCGACCGGTTGGCCGCGGCCAGAGAGATGGTCGAGGGTGGGCCGATCGACGTGCTCACCGGTGACTGGTTGGCCGAGCTGACCATGCTCATCCTGTGGAAGGGCTATTCGCGCGACCGCTCGAAGGGCTGGGCCCATACCTTCCTCACCCAGATGGAGGAGGTGCTGGGCACCTGCGTCGACCGCGGCATCAAGGTGGTCACCAACGCCGGGGGCCTCAACCCGGCCGGGCTGGCCGGCGAGGTCCGGTCGCTGGCCGAGCGCCTGGGGATCACCGTCTCGGTGGCCCACGTCGAGGGCGACGACATCCTCCCCCGCATCGATGACCTCGAACGGGAAGGCCACCCCCTGTCCCATCTCGACACCGGCCAACCCCTGGCCGAGGCGTCGGGGCAGGTGGTGTCGGCCAACGCCTACCTCGGGGCCTGGCCCATCGTCGAGGCGCTGCAACGGTGGCGCCGACGTGGTCATCTGCCCCCGCATCACCGATGCCTCCCTGGTGGTGGGGCCGGCGGCGTGGCACCACGGTTGGTCCCCCACCGACTGGGACCGGCTGGCCGGGGCGGTGGTGGCCGGGCACGTCATCGAGTGCGGTCCCCAGGCCACCGGGGGCAACTACGCCTTCTTCACCGAGGTTGCCGGTGTCGAGCACCCCGGTTTCCCCCTGGCCGAGGTGGCCGAGGACGGCTCGTCGGTGATCACCAAGCACCCGGGGATCGGCGGGGAGGTGTCGGTGGGGACGGTGACCGCCCAGCTCCTCTACGAGATCGCCGGTCACCACTATCCCAACACCGATGTGGTGGCCCGTTTCGACACCTTCTCGGTCGAACAGGCCGGGCCCGACCGGGTCCGCATCGCCGGCACCCGCGGGCTCCCCGCGCCCGAGGAGGTGAAGGTCTGCCTCAATCTGCTGGGTGGTTGGCGCAACTCGATGACCTTCGTGCTCACCGGACTGGATATCGAAGAGAAGGCGGCGCTGACCCTCCGCTCCCTCGCCGACGAGCCTGGGCGGCCTCGACCGGTTCGCCGAGTTCGACGCCCGCCTGATCCGATCCGACAAGGCGGACGCGCCCCTCAACGTGGAGGCCACCGCCCAGCTGCGCATCACGGTCAAGGACGCCGACCCCGAGGTGGTCGGACGACACTTCTCCGGGGCGGCCACCGAGTTGGCCCTGGCCGGATACCCGGGCCTCCACCTGACCGGGCCGCCCACCGCCGGCGCGGTCTACGGGGTGTACTGGCCGGCGCTGATGCCCGCCGGCCTGGTGGTCCCCGAGGTGATCCACGCCGACGGGCGCCGGGTGCCGGTGCCCCACACCGCCTATCTGGCCGCCGGAGACCGGCTGCCCGCCCCGACGAGACTGCCCGCGCCCGACAGCGCACCGCGGCCGACCCCGAGGCGACCGGGCCCGGTGCCGGCCCCATCCGGCGCCTGCCCCTGGGCACCCTCATCGGGGCCCGCTCCGGCGACAAGGGAGGGAACGCCAACGTCGGGCTGTGGGCCCGGTCCGACCCGGCCTGGCAGTGGCTCGATGGGTACCTGACCATCGAGCGGTTCCGTGCCCTGTTGCCCGAGGCCGACGGGCTCGAGGTCCAGCGCCACGCCTTTGCCAATCTCCGCGCCCTCAACTTCGTGGTGGTGGGCCTGCTGGGCGAGGGGGTGGCCAGTTCCACCCGTCCCGATCCCCAGGCCAAAGGTCTGGGCGAGTACCTTCGGAGCAGAGTGGTCGACATCCCGGTCGGCTTGGTGGCCGATCGGCCCGAGGAGTAGCGCCATGGACTTCATCCAAACCGACGAACTGGGGATGTTGCGAGAGGCGGTGGCGTCGATCGCCTCCAAGTTCGGACACGAGTACTACGTCAAGAAGGCGCACGCCGACGAGCGCACCGACGAACTGTGGAATGCGGTGGCCGAGGCGGGATTCCTCGGCGTCAACGTTCCCGAGGAGTACGGCGGCGGTGGCGGCGGGATCACCGAGCTGGCCGCGGTGCAAGAGGAGCTGGCCGCGGCCGGCTGCCCACTGCTGGTCATCGTGGTCTCGCCGGCCATCTGTGCCACGGTCATCGCCAGGTTCGGCTCCGAAGAGCAAAAGCAGCGGTGGCTGCCCCGCTTCGCCACCGGTGAGCTCAAGATGGCCTTCGCCATCACCGAGCCCGATGCCGGGTCCAACTCCCACAACCTCTCCCTCACCGCCACCAAGGACGGTGACATCTACCGGCTCAACGGATCGAAGTACTACATCTCCGGGGTCGACGAGTGCGAGGCCTTGCTGGTGGTGACCCGGTCCGGCGTCGACCCGGACACCGGTCGCGGACGGCTGTCCCTCTTCGTGGTGGACACCGACACGCCGGGACTGGACAAGCAGGTGCTGCCGGTCGAGATCACCGCCCCGGAGAAGCAGTACACCTTGTTCTTCGACAACGTCCAGGTCGAGGCGGACCGGCTGCTGGGTGAGGAGGGCGAGGGGCTGCGCCAGGTGTTCGTCGGGCTCAACCCCGAGCGCATCCTGTCGGCCGCCACCGCCAACGGCATCGGGCGCTACGCCCTGGACAAGGCGGCCGAGTACGCCAAGAGCCGCGAGGTGTGGGGCACGCCGATCGGCCGCCATCAGGGGATCTCCCATCCGCTGGCCAAGGCCAAGATCGAGGTCGAGCTGGCCCGGCTGATGACCGACAAGGCGGCCTGGCTGTGCGACTTCGCCGGGGACACCCCCGAGGCCGGCGAGGCGGCCAACATGGCCAAGTACTCGGCCGCCGAGGCGGCGCTCGCCGCCCTCGACCAGTCCATCCAGACCCACGGGGGCAACGGCATGTCCTCCGAGTACGGCCTAGCCGACCTGTGGGGCATGACCCGACTGCTCCGCATCGCCCCGGTCAGCCGCGAGATGATCCTCAACTTCGTGGCCCAGCACTCGTTGGGGCTGCCCAAGTCGTATTGAGGGAGTCCCGCCGGTCGTCTCAGCCGGCCGTTGGATGCCGGCCAGGTTGGCCAAGTGCTGGGCAGTCGCACGGAGATTCGCCTGGCACAGTGGTGTGCGTCCTGATCCGGCGTGCTCGACGACTCCCCCTCCCAGGCGCCGAGTGAGAGGGCGCTGCCTCTCCTGATTCGGCGGTGACACCGTCGCTCCCTGCTCAAGTCCAGGCCCCGAACAGTCGATCATGCCTGGTGCAGGTGGAATTACGCCTATTTACGCCCGTCGTTGGTACGTACCCTTCCATATAGAGCAATGGCTGAAACTTCCAATACCAAAAGGTCACCGCGCTGGTCGTTGAACCCGGCAACGGCGCGCGCCCGCACGGCGGAGAGAACCCAGGGTCGGCGGTCCGATGACGGCATCAGCCTGATCGAGGTACTGGTCGCCTTCATCATCCTCATGATCACCATGGTCCCCATGAGCTACCTGCTCACCGCTTCCGTGCAGGCTTCGACCATGACTCGCCAACGGGAGGCAGCTCTCCAGCTGGCCGATTCCTGGATGGAGATTCTGTCCAACACTTCCGTTCCGCTCAACCCTGCCACCGGGCTCCCGGACACAAACGTCTGGCTCACCTCGCAGACCACACCAGCACTGAGCGACCCGGCGGGAACCCAAGACCCTCAACCCACGTTGGCTGGCACCACCTACTCGGTCGAGGCCTATTACTCATTTCAATCCGTCAATAACCCCGACGGGCAGTCCAACCCCTGCAATGGCGGACAGGTCGGCTTCACCAACCCGGTCACCATCGAGCTGCAGGTGAAGGTGCTCTGGGACGGCGGCAACGGGTCGCTTCTGGACTCCACCAACTTCCAGCAGCCGCTCCAAGCCCCCACCTACGGGTACCTGGGAGTGCAGCTTGGCAACAACCAGCTCTCCGACGCAAGTGGCCACAACTCTGCGGCGGCCCGCCTTCAGGCACTCGTGGTCACCATCACCGACCTGAGCACCAACCAGACCGTCGGCACCGTCACGCCCGATCCGAACGGGTGCGTCTTTGTCGCAGAGAAGACCAGCACGGCTACCAATCTCTCCGACCCCTTTTCGGTGTCGGTGGGTCAGCCTACGTCGGGTGGTCCGTACTCATTGCCCGGCTACACAGGTTCGCCGCCATTCGTCACGACCAGCAACGCGACGAATGACACTTCGGCAACCAACTACCCCAACGGTGTGACGGTCACGGCCGGCGCCAAGACGGTTGTCGAGCTCGATGACTTCGATCAGGGCGTGAACAACTTCGACGAGGCGATGACCACCAACCTGTCCTATGGAGGTGCCTCGGCCGTCGACGGCGGCGTCGAGTGCCCGGGCACGACCGTGGTCACCTGCCTCACCACGGGGAACGGAACATCTGCCGCCAGCGCCGCTTGGGGTGGAAACGGAGCGACGTGGTCCTCGACCACACTCTCCGGCGTCACCACCCTCGCTCAGGTTGCCTGCACCTCCGGGTCCAACCCGACGTGTGTCGGCGTCGGATACGGATCGAGCGGGGGCTCCATTGTCACGACAAACTCGAACCTCGGGAGCACATCGACGGACACGGTGCCGACCGGACCTTCGGGTCAACAGATCACCGACATCACCCAGGTGACATGTCCCTCGGCTGACGGTTGCTACGCGCTTGGGCACACTGGCCAACGGCAACCCGGTCCTTTTGGCTGGAGTGGTCGGTCAGTCGCCTCAGGCGGGCACTTGGCAGGTCGTCGCCGCCCCAGCGTCGACCACCTTCAACCAACTCTCCTCGATCGCCTGCCCGACCTCGACAACGTGTGAACTAGCGGGGTCGGCCACAGTGGGGGCCGCAGGCCCACAGGCAGAGATCTTCCGTCTCGACGGCGACCCGGCCAATTTCGCTGCCGACGTTCACTACCGACAGCCTGCCCACCCAGAACAGCGCCCCGGTTGTGACCGCCGTGGGAACGATCACCTGCCCGACTTCGACCGAATGCTTGGCCATAGACAGCGGCGACTCAAACAGTCCAACTGAACCGAGCATCCTCGATCGCCACCAACATCGCAGGCAGTCCGACGCCGCCCGCCACGCCGACCGATAGTACGTGGAGCAACGAACCGCTGTTCCCGACCGGAGCAACCTCGATCACCGGCATCTCCTGCACGTCGACGACGTGTGTGGCCATCGGAGTCTTGGGGGGGAGTTCGGCGGTCTGGACCGGCGATCTGACCCAATCACCGGACTATTGGGCACCGGCCTCCATCCCTCCGGGGACCATCTCGGCGGCGACTGCTGTGGCGTGCGGCCAACCTGCCGGCGGAAAGATCGCTGACTGCGTCATCGCGGTGGCCCACCAGGCTGGAGCGGGCCAGCAGCTCCTCGATGGGTCACTGACCGGCTCTACCTGGAATTGGAACCCCGTAGGGCCTTCTGACATCCAGTACTACACCGGCGTCGCCTGCGAGTCTCCGCCATCGGCCAGTCAATCCACCTGCGCAGCCGTCGGGGCCACCGCCAACGGTCCGATCGTCGCCACCTCGGTCAACGGGCCCTCGGGAGCCTGGTCCGACGAGACACCGTCGTCACTCGTCGGTACAACCGCGACCGGGATCCCCATCGAGACCTCAAGCGGAAGCAGCGGCACCTGGACCAACTCGGTCCCCGCCGGGCAATCCACGAACGCAACCTCGCTGGGCGACATCTACCCGCAACCGCTCGGATACTCGATTGCCGCCGCCGACTGCCCCACGGAGGCCACCGGAGCGCCCCTGGCATTGCTCTCGGGACTGGCCGGAGGTTCTGCTTCGGTGACCATTCCCTTGGGCTTCCTGCCGATCCAGGTGGTCAGCGCCACGGGAACGCCGGTCAGCGGCGCCACTGTCACCCTCACGTCCGCCACCGCGGGGTGCCCGACCGATACCTACTCGTTGCCGGCCACCGACCCGAACGGCATGAGTCTGACGTCGGTCCCCTACGGCGCCTATGGCTACACAATCACCTCCGGCGCGAACAGCCTCACGGGCACCCTCCAGGTCGGAACGAACACCGTTGTCGCCGGTACCACCACCTATCTGCCCGACCCGGTTGTGGTCGCGCTGATGACCGTTGCCGACTCCGCCCGAGGCCTTCGGCGAAGCGTGCGTAACAGGGGGCGGATACGCCCTGTCATCGGCATGGAACGTCACCACGACGATGAGGGAATGACCCTGACCGAGTTGTTGGTCGCATCGACAGTCCTGGTCGTGCTTCTCACCGCGGTCATGCTGACCATGAACGTCATGGATTCGGTCACCGCCTCGGTTGGCGCGGAGTACCAGGAGTTCGACCAGGCCCTCCCCGCTCGGCGCCCCTCCAGCAGCTCCTGCGCGCCGAGGTCGAGCCGGCCCCGACTTCGTACCCCAATCCTCCGACACCACCACTCCCGACAACCCCGCCCACGCCGCCGTTCGCGTCGATCGGCAACTACTCCCTCACCTTTTACGCCAACATCGGGATGCTCAGTGGCAACGTTGCCACTGAGCAGTCGTGCACACCCACCTGTGCGCCAGCCACCCCCACCACACCCATCTCAGCCGGCCCGGCCAAGATCGTGGCCGGGCTATACCAGTCAAACGGGTCGGCGGTCACGTCCGGCAACCAATGTCCGTCAACCAGCCCGTGCAGCTTTCAGGTTCGGGAGCAGCTGCCGATCGTGAGCGATATCGGCGGAGCTTCGACCTGCCCTGTCAGGGGGAATCCGTCCTCCTACACCTGCCAATATCCGTCACCCGCCAACTACAAATTGATTACCAATGCGCTCGACGTCACCAACACACAGCCGATTTTCAGTTACACCGTCTTCGACCCCTGCTGGTACCAGGGAGCCTACGACAGCACCTGCAGCAACGGCGGGACGAACAGTAAATTTGCAGGCCACCGATCTGGACAGCACCCCCCAAATGCTCACCAACCTCAGCCAGGCCGGCTATCCGGCCGGCACCCAATCGTCGCTCAACGTGTGTGTGCTGCCCACCCAGCCCTCCGGCTCGACGCCCTACCCAACGATCGCCGTCTCCTGTCCTCTTGACGCGATCCAGAGAGTGGAGATCGATCTGGCCATCTCGGTCAGAGGGTCGGGCGCCAACGGGACGGTCGAGAACCAGACAATCGTCTACCGCGACCCCATCAACCAGGGCGTAACCACGAACTATCCGTATCCCTATCAGTACACCTATCAAGCCGCGGGATGACCAATATGTCTGAGACCCGAATTAGCCATTTCCTCAATCAGCTGCGACAGCGGCGGCTGGAAGCCGCGAGGGACGCGGGACAGACGGCCATCATCGCCGTGCTGGCCATCACCCTTATTTTCTCGGTGCTGGGATTGGTCCTAGTCAACACCGTCGGACAGTCCATCAACCTTCAGCGCGGCGTATCGGTCCAGATCTATGCGAATCGGGCTCTCGAAGCCGGCGAGAATGCCTACCTCGACGCCATCAACACCAACCCCAGCCTGGCCCAGTGCAGCACCGCTCTCAACGGCACAGGAACTTGCGGTGGCCTCTCCTACGGCCAATGGAACACCGTCGAAGGTGCGGAGGCGTCAGGTGCTGACGCGGAGTACTACGCGTTCGGCAATCCCCAGCCAACCTTCGACCCGACCACCCATGCGCTGGTCAGTCTGTCGGTGCAGATCGTGGGCGCCGCCCACGACTCGAACTCGGACAACGGCTATCAATTCAACCAGGAGACGATCACACTCACGCCCAAGAACGGATTCCTCGACAATGTCTGGTGGTCCAACTACGAGTCATACAGCCAAACAGGTAACTATTCAAGCTGCAACTACAACTACAGCCTCAACTACAACATCTCGAATGAGAACATCGACTGCGGACCGGTCTATTTCGCTCCCGGGGACTACCTCTTCGGCCCGGTCTTTACGAACGACTCCGTCTTCGTCGGGGGGAACGGTTCGGTCAGCAGCTCGCCGTCGTTCGGCAATCCCTCACCACCATCCCCGGCGGCCGCAGTGCCCTCGGCGGTAACCACGGCCGACCCCAATTGCCTGTTCGTTGACAACGACAACAACACCGACGGGATGCAGGGTGGTCACTCCACCTGCGCCGACGCCTCATCCGACGTCGCCCTCTACGACACGACCAACAGCTCCTACGGCAATCCCCAGGAACCGCCCCCCACCACGGACGCATCGCTTGGTCTCATCGCCAGTCAGAACGGCTGCCTCTACTCCGGCCCGACCCAGATCACGCTCTCGAAGGGTGTCAACGGCGGGCAAATGATCGTGTCCAGCCCGGACACACCGGTCGCAAACGGCCAGGACGCCGACAATCTCTCCCAGAACCAGAACAATTGCCCGTCCGACGGAATTACCGCCGCTCCGATTCCGTCCAACGGCGTCGTCTTCGTCGAGAACGCCACGCCCGCCCAGACCCAAACATGGGCCAACCCCTTCGACGGTCCAATAGAGAACACGGCGACTAACATCACTTCCAATCCCGCCAATCCGGCCGCTAACGCCAACAATGTGCAACTCACAGCCACCATCACGTCGGCCAGCAGCCAGATCGTCGCCGGTGCGTCGGTGACCTTCAGCCACGCAACGTGCAAGACCACCTCGGGCTCGCCGGCGCGTTGCACCGCATGGAACCAGTCAACCAACATCGGGGGTGCCTGTTCCAATGTCTCCTTAACGCCGGTGACACCGGCAACGACGCCACCCACGGCCACCGCGGCGTGCACGACCTCCGAATCAGCCAAGGTCGGAGACACCTTTTCCGCCTCCTACAGCGGCGGGACCTACACCTCGGCGTCGTCGGCCAGCGTGGGTCAGAGCAACACCTATACACCTACAACCACCTACGGTCCGGACTCGCAGGTAACGGCTGGGGGGTGCTCCAGCTGCTACTACGGCGAGACGAGCGCTCCCGACTCCGAAGGTGACGCCTTCGTCAACGGGTCCCTCTCGGGAGAACTCACCATCGGAACGGCCAACAACGTCGTCATAGACGGGAACATCACCTACGCCGACTGCACCAATACCTGGACGGTCGGCCAAAGCCTCGAGAGCGCCCCTTCGGAGGGCCTCTGCCCGTACGTGCCGGGTGGAACCAATGACACCCTGGGGCTGATCGCTGACAAGTACGTCGAGGTGAACCGGCCGATCCTGGCATCATCAAGTAGCAACAACAATCCCACAGTTCTTCCTACCTGTGCCTCGCCTGCGGCGACCTGCGACCCCTCCGACGGCACTGATGGCATCACCATCGATGCGGCCGTCCTGGCCCTCACCCAGTCGTTCGTGGTGAACAACTACGGCAACAGCGGCACCGAAGGAAACCTGACCGTCTACGGCTCCATCCAGCAATTCGCACGCGGCCCGGTCGGAACCTTCAGCGGCAATTCGCTGACCAACGGATACCAGAAGCACTACACCTGGGATCCCCTCCTCGATTTCGTGTCCCCACCCAGCTACCTGGCGCCGACAACCGCCTCCTGGGCCCTCGGTTCGGTGGCCGCCAACCCCAACACGGGCACAGTCACCGTGTGCCCTCCGCTCCTGGCCCCCTACGGCCAAAGCGGCACCATCACCCAGTACTGCTCCTCCAACCCCGGTGGGCTCCCCGGCTTCCCGTCGAGCACCGCCCCGTCGCCTCCGACCAATGTGAGCGCCAGCCAGGCCAGCGGAATCGTGACGGTCACCTGGGCTGATCCTGGGTCCAGCGGCAACAGCCCGATCACCAACTACATGGTGAGCCCGAGCCGACCGTGCTCGACCTGCACGGGCATGACCGTCTCCGGTGCCACCGCAACCTCGGCGACGATCACCGGTCTTCCCGCCGGCTCCCCCTATACCTTCACGGTCACCGCCACCAACGCCGACGGCATCAGCAACCCGTCGATCGCATCCAATCCGGTGATCATCCCGTCTGCTCCGTCGGCACCCACCGGGGTGACTGCCACGGTCAACGGCAACGGCTCGGTGTCCGTGGGTTGGACCGCCGCGGACGGCGGGTCGGCCATCACCAGCTCCAGGGTGACCGCCAGCCCCGCCTGCTCGGGCTGCTCCGGTACCACCGTCAGCGGCAACGGATCGACGGCCACCATCACCGGCCTCACTCCGGGTACCACCTACACCTTCACGGTGACCAACACCAACGCCCTCGGGACCAGCCCGCCGTCGGCTCCGTCGAACCCGATCCTCGCTCCGTCCAAGCCCGGCGCGCCGATCATCGGGACGGCGACGCCAGGTAATACGACGGCCACGGTCAACTGGACGGCGCCGGGCAACACCGGGGGCATCCCGATCACAGGCTACGTGGTCACCCCCTACAAGGCAGGCGTGGCCCAGACGGCCCAGACCTTCAACTCGACCGCCACCACCGAGACGGTGACCGGGCTCACCAACCTGAGCTCGTACACCTTCACGGTGGCCGCCATCAACGGCATCGGCACCGGTCCGGCCTCGGCCCAGTCCAATGCGGTCACCCCAGCCGCGCCGCCAGGAGCACCCACCATCGGGACGGCGACGGCCGGCATCAACTCGGCCACCGTCACCTGGACGGCCCCGGCCTCAAACGGCGGTGCGGCCATCCTCGGCTACGTGGTCACCCCCTACATCGGGGGTACCGCTCAGACGGCCCAGACCTTCAACTCGACGACCACCACTGAGACGGTGACCGGGCTGACCGCCAACACCACCTACACCTTCAAGGTGGCGGCCTTCAACGTCATCGGCACCGGCAATCAGTCGGCGGCGTCCAACTCGATCACCACGCCGAAGACAGTCGCGGGGGCGCCAACCATTGGCACAGCCACCTCGGGGAACGCGTCCGTATCCCTCAACTGGACGGCTCCCACCGTCACCGGTGGGGCGGCCATCACCGGCTACGTGGTCACTCCCTACATCGCCGGCGTGGCCCAGGCGACCCAGACCTTCAACTCGACGGCCACCACCGAGACGGTGACCGGCCTGACCAACGGCACCGCCTACACCTTCACCGTGGCCGCCATCAACAGTGTCGGGACCGGGGCGGCCTCCGCCCAGTCCAACGCGGTGACTCCGGCCACGGTTCCGGGTGCGCCCACCATCGGGACCGCTACCTTCGGCAACGCCTCGGCCACCGTCACCTGGACGGCGCCGGCTTCCAACGGTGGTTCGGCCATCACCGGCTACGTGGTCACTCCCTACAAGGCCGGCGTGGCCCAGACGGCGCAGACGTTCAACTCCACGGCCACCACCGAGACGGTGACCGGACTGACCAACGGCTCCAGTTACACGTTCAAGGTGGCGGCCATCAACAGCGTCGGCACCGGCGCCCAGTCGGCGGCATCCAACGCGGTCACACCGGCCACGGTTCCTGGGGCACCGACGATCACGACCGCGGTGGCGGCCAACACCTCGGTTGCGGTCACCTGGACGGCCCCGGCCTCCAACGGTGGCTCGGCCATCACCGGCTACGTGGTCACCCCCTCCATCGCCGGTGTGGCCCAGGCCGCCCAGACCTTCAACTCGACGGCAACCACCGAGACGGCCACCGGCCTGACCAACGGCACCGCTTACACCTTCACCGTGGCCGCCATCAACGGTGTCGGCACCGGGGCCCAGTCGGCGGCGTCCAATCCGGCCACCCCGGCCACCAAGCCCGGCGTGCCCACCATCGGGACGGCCACTGCCGGCCCCGGCTCGGCCACCGTCACCTGGACGGCCCCGGCCTCCAATGGTGGTGCCGCCATCACCGGCTATGTGGTCACCCCCTACAAGGCGGGCGTGGCCCAGACGGCCCAGACCTTCAACTCGGCGGCCACCACCGAGACGGCCACCGGCCTGGCCAACAACACCGCCTACACCTTCACCGTGGCCGCCATCAACGTGATGGGCACCGGGGCGGCCTCCGCCCAGTCCAACTCGGTGACCACACCGACCACCCCGGGGGCGCCCACCATCGGGACGGCCACCGCCGGCGTGGGCTCGGCCACCGTCACCTGGACAGCTCCGGTCTCCAACGGCGGCTCTGCCATCACCGGCTATGTGGTCACCCCCTACAAGGCCGGCGTGGCCCAGACGGCCCAGACCTTCAACTCCACGGCCACCACCGAGACGGCCACCGCCCTGGCAAATAACACCGCCTACACCTTCACCGTGGCCGCCATCAACGGTGTGGGCACTGGGGCGGCCTCGGCCCAGTCCAACTCGGTGACGACACCGACCACCCCGGGGGCGCCCACCATCGGGACCGCCACCCGCGGCAACGCCTCGGCCACCGTCACGTGGACGGCGCCGGCATCAAACGGTGGCTCGGCCATCACCGGCTACGTGGTCACACCCAGCAGCGGAACGGCCCAGACCTTCAACTCGACAGCCACCACTGAGACGGTGACCGGCCTGACCAATGGCACCGCCTACACCTTCAAGGTGGCGGCCATCAACGGCGTCGGAACCGGGGCCCAGTCGGCGGCATCCAACTCGGTCACCCCGGCCACCACGGCGGGGGCGCCCACCATCGGGACTGCCACCTTCGGCAACGCCTCGGCCTCCGTCACCTGGACGGCACCGGGCTCCAACGGTGGGTCGGCCGTCACCGGGTACGTGGTCACCCCCTACATCGCCGGCGTGGCCCAGGCCACCCAGACCTTCAACTCCACGGCCACCACCGAGACGGCCACCGGCCTGACCAACGGCACCGCCTACACCTTCACCGTGGCGGCCATCAACGGTGTGGGAACCGGGGCCCAGTCGGCGGCATCCAACGCGGTGACCCCGGCCACCACACCGGGGACGCCCACCATCGGCACCGCCACCGCCGGCGTGGGCTCGGCCTCCGTCACCTGGACGGCCCCGGTCTCCAACGGCGGGTCGGCCATCACCGGCTATGTGGTCACCCCCTACAAAGCCGGTGTGGCCCAGGCCACCCAGACCTTCAACTCCACGGCCACCACCGAGACAGCCACCGGCCTGGCCAACAACACCGCCTACACCTTCACCGTGGCGGCCATCAACGGTGTCGGCACCGGCAGTGCCTCGGCCCAGTCCAACGCCGTGACCACGCCGAACACACCGGGGGCGCCCACCATCGGCACCGCCACCTTCGGCAACGCCTCGGCCACCGTCACCTGGACGGCGCCGGCATCAAACGGCGGGTCGGCCATCACCGGCTATGTGGTCACCCCCTACAAGGCCGGTGTGGCCCAGGCCACCCAGACCTTCAACTCCACGGCCACCACTGAGACGGCCACCGGCCTGACCAACGGCTCCAGCTACACCTTCACCGTGGCCGCCATCAACGGCGTCGGCACCGGGGCGGCCTCCGCCCAGTCCAACGCGGTGACCCCGGCCACCACGGCGGGGGCGCCGACCGGGCTGTCCGGCACCTCGGGGAACGCCTCGGTCTCGCTCAGCTGGACGGCTCCGGGCTCGAACGGTGGGTCGGCCATCACCGGCTACGTGGTCACCCCGTACAAGGCCGGCGTGGCCCAGGCCACCCAGACCTTCAACTCCACGGCCACCACCGAGACGGCCACCGGCCTGACCAACGGCACCGCCTACACCTTCACCGTGGCCGCCATCAACGGTGTGGGCACCGGGGCCCAGTCGGCGGCGTCCGCCGCTGTCACCCCGGCCACCACGCCGGGGGCGCCCACCATCGGCACCGCCACCTTCGGCAACGCCTCGGCCTCCGTCACCTGGACGGCGCCGGCATCAAACGGTGGCTCGGCCATCACCGGCTACGTGGTCACCCCCTACAAGGCCGGTGTGGCCCAGACGGCCCAGACCTTCAACTCGACGGCCACCACCGAGACGGCCACCGGCCTGACCAACGGCACCAGCCTACACCTTCACCGTGGCCGCCATCAACGGCGTCGGAACCGGGGCGGCCTCCGCCCAGTCCAACGCGGTGACCCCGGCCACCGTTCCTGGAGCCCCGACGATCACGGCCGCAATGCCCGCCAACACCTCGGTCGGGGTCACCTGGACGGCTCCGGGCTCCAACGGCGGCTCGGCCATCACCGGCTACGTGGTCACCCCCTACATCGCCGGCGTCGCCCAGGCCGCCCAGACCTTCAACTCGACGGCCACCACCGAGACGGCCACCGGCCTGACCAACGGCACCGCCTACACCTTCACCGTGGCCGCCATCAACGGCGTCGGCACCGGGCCGGCCTCGGCCGCGTCCCCCTCGGTCACCCCGGCCACCGCTGCCGGGCGCGCCCACCATCGGCGACCGCCACCGCCGGCGACGGCTCGGCCACCGTCACCTGGACCGCTCCGGCCTCCAACGGCGGGTCGGCCGATCACCGGCTACATGGTCACCCCCTACATCGGCGGCGTGGCCCAGGCCATCCAGACTTCGCCTCGACCGCCACCACCGAGACGGTCACCGGCCTGACCAACGGCACCGCCTACACCTTCACCGTGGCCGCGACCAACGGCGTCGGCACCGGCACCGCGTCGGCCCAGTCCAACGCGGTCACCCCGGCCACCACGCCGGGGGCGCCCACCATCGGCGACCGGCCACCTCCGGCAACGCCTCGGCCACCGTCACCTGGACGGCTCCCGCCTCCAACGGCGGTCGGCCCGATCACCGGCTACATCGTCACCCCCTACATCGGCCGGCGTGGCCCAGGCCACCCAGACCTTCAACTCGACCGCCACCACCGAGACGGTCACCGGCCTGACCAACGGCACCGCCTACACCTTCACCGTGGCCGCCATCAACGGCGTCGGCACCGGGCCGGCCTCGGCCGCCTCCAACGCGGTGACCCCGGCCACCACGCCGGGGGCCCCCACCGGCGGTGTCCGGCACCGCCGGCGAACGCCTCGGTCTCGCGTCACCTGGACGGCGCCGGCCTCCAACGGCGGGTCGGCCGATCACCGGCTACATGGTCACCCCCTACATCGGCCGGCGTGGCCCAGGCCACGCCAGACCTTCAACTCGACGGCCACCACCGAGACGGTCACCGGCCTGACCAACGGCACCGCCTACACCTTCACCGTGGCGGCCACCAACGGCGTCGGGCACCGGGGCGGCGTCGGCGGCGTCCGCCGCGGTCACCCCGGCCACCATGCCGGGCGCGCCCACCGGCGGTCGTCGGCACCGCCGGGAACGCCTCGGTCTCGCGTCAGCTGGACCGCTCCGGCCTCGAACGGCGGTCGGCCATCACCGGCTACACGGTCACCCCCTACATCGCCGGCGTCGCCCAGGCCGCCCAGACCTTCAACTCGCACGGCCACCACCGAGACGATCACCGGCCTGACCGACGGCACCGCCTACACCTTCACCGTGGCCGCCATCAACGGCGTCGGCACCGGGGCGGCCGTCGACGGCGTCCGCCGCGGTCACCCCGGCCACCACACCGGGGGCGCCCACCGGCGTGTCGGGCACCAAGGTCTCCAACGGCAAGATCAGCGTCACCTGGACGGCTCCCGCCTCCAACGGCGGCTCGGCCATCACCGGCTACGTGGTCACGCCGTACAAGGCAGGCGTGGCCCAGACGGCGACCACGTTCAACTCGACGACCATCCCAGAAACAGTGACCGGATTGACCACCGGAACCACCTACACCTTCAAGGTGGCAGCCATCAACGGCGTCGGAACGGGGACACAATCGACTGCCTCGGGAGGGGTCTCGGCATAGCCCGGGAGTGAGATCAAGGGTCCCGGTGGCGTCCCTGTAGCAAGCAACGCACCGCCCGACGACCGATACGGGAGTGCTTGGGTGTTCGACCGTTCCCGATAGCCTCTACTCTTCATGCCCCTTTTGACCCGCGACGACATCCGCAACGTGGCCATCGTGGCCCACGTCGACCACGGCAAGACCACCCTGGTCGACGCCATGCTCTGGCAGTCCGGGGCGTTCCGGGCCAACGAGTCGGTCAACGAGCGGGTCATGGACTCCGGCGACCTGGAGCGGGAGAAGGGCATCACCATCCTGGCCAAGAACACCGCCGTCGTCCACAGCGGGGTCAAGATCAACATCATCGACACCCCCGGCCACGCCGACTTCGGCGGCGAGGTCGAGCGGGGCCTGACCATGGTCGACGGCGTCCTCCTGCTGGTCGACGCGTCGGAGGGACCCCTCCCCCAGACCCGCTTCGTGCTCCGCAAGGCGCTCGAGGCCCGCCTGCCGGTGGTGCTGGTGGTCAACAAGGTCGACCGGGCCGACGCCCGCATCGACGAGGTGGTCCACGAGGTGGAGGAGCTCTTCCTCGACCTCGACGCCGACGAGCACCAGATCGACTTCCCCATCCTCTTCGCCAACGCCCGGGCCGGATGGGCCTGCCACCGAGCAAGGCGTGGAGGGCACCGACCTCGAGCCCCTCTTCCAGGCCATCGTCGAACGCATCCCCGCCCCCCACTACGACCCCGACGCCCCGCTGCAGGCCATCGTGTCCAACCTCGACGCCTCGCCCTACCTCGGGCGGCTGGCCATCTGCCGGATCCACAACGGCACCCTGCGCAAGGGCGCCACCGTGGCCTGGTGCAAGCTGGACGGCACCATCGAGCGGACCAAGATCACCGAGTTGTACGTGACCGACGCCCTCGATCGGGTCGACGCCGACGAGGCCGGGCCCGGGGAGATCGCCGCCGTGGCCGGCATGGCCGACATCACCATCGGCGAGACGCTGGCCGACCCCGACGACCCCCGCCCGCTGCCGGTGATCACCGTCGACGAGCCCAGCCTGTCCATGACCATCGGCATCAACACCTCGCCGCTGGCCGGCATCGACGGCACCAAGCTCACCGCCCGCCAGATCCTCAGCCGGCTCGACGCCGAGCTGGTCGGCAACGTCTCGCTGCGGGTCGCTCACCACCGAGCGACCCGACACCTGGGAGGTGCAGGGCCGGGGCGAGCTCCAGCTGGCCGTGCTGGTGGAGACCATGCGCCGCGAGGGGTTCGAGCTGACCGTGGGCAAGCCCCAGGTGGTCACCCGCGAGATCGACGGCAAGCTCCATGAGCCGATGGAGCGGGTGGCCATCGACGTCCCCGACGACTACCTGGGCGTGGTCACCCAGCTGATGGCCCTGCGCAAGGGCTCGCTCATCGAGATGGTCAACCACGGCACCGGCTGGGTGCGGATGGACTACCGGGTGCCGGCCCGCGGCCTGGTCGGGTTCCGCACCGAGTTCCTGACCGAGACCCGCGGCACCGGCATGCTCCACCACGTCTTCGACGGGTGGGAGCCGTGGCACGGCGAGCTCAAGACCAAGCGCAACGGGTCGATGGTGGCCGACCGTCGGGGACTCACCACCGGCTACACCCTGATGAGCCTGCAGGAGCGCGGGCATGCTCCTGGTCGGCCCGAGCACCGAGGTCTACGAGGGCATGGTCATCGGGGAGAACGCCCGGGCCGAGGAGATGGACGTCAACCCGACCAAGGAGAAGAAGCAGACCAACGTGCGGTCCGCGACGGCCGACGAGGCCATCCGCCTGACGCCCCCGCTCCTCCTCTCGCTGGAGCAGGCCCTCGAGTTCATCTCCGACGACGAGTGCGTGGAGGTCACCCCCAAGGCGGTCCGGCTGCGCAAGGTGGTCCTCGACGCCGCCACCCGGGGCCGGCAGCGGAGCCGGGCCCGCAAGGCCGGCAACTGAACCGCAGGTCCGAAACCGATCCGCGGAACTGATCCGCCGCCGGCGGACAGGACAACCGACCACCAGCCACCGCCCACATCCAGCGGCGCCGGGCGGGCGGGCCCCGGTCCGGAGTGGCTCCGAGGGGAGGGCTCGAACCTCCAACATCTGGCTCCAAAGGCCAGCGTTCTGCCAATTGAACTACCTCGGAACGGTGCGCCGGCTGCCGCTCGGCAACCGCCACAGGCTACTCCCGCACCCACGATGACCCCACCCAGTGCCACGGCACGACAGCACCACCCCGATAGGCTCCCGCCACGATGAGAGTCCTCGTCGTCGATGACGATCCGGCGGTGAGCGGCGCGCTCAACCGTGCCCTCCGCCTCGATGGCTACGAGGTCTCCCTGGCGACCGACGGGCCCGACGCCCTGGAGGAGATCGCCATCCGTCCTCCCGACGCGGTGATCCTCGACATCGGGTTGCCCACCATCGACGGGCTGGACGTGTGTCGGCGCCTGCGAGCGGCCGACAACGACACGCCCGTGCTCATGCTCACCGCCCGCGACGCCATCAACGACCGTGTCCAGGGCCTCGACGCCGGAGCCGACGACTACCTGGTCAAGCCCTTCGCCCTGGCCGAGCTCCTGGCCCGCCTGCGGGCACTCCTGCGCCGACGACCCGAGGACTCGGGCGAGATGCTCCGCTTCGCCGACCTCTCGTTGGACCCGATCACCCGAGAAGCCCGCCGTGGCGACCGTCTCTTCACCCTCACCCGCATCGAGTTCGACCTCCTCGAACTGTTGTTGCGCCACCCGCGCCAGGTGCTCACCCGCGAGCTGATCCTCGACCGGGTGTGGGGGTACACCTTCGACTCGGGGACCAACTCGCTCGCCGTGTACGTCGGCTACCTGCGGCGCAAGACCGAGTCCGGGGACGAGCCCCGACTGATCCATACGGCGCGCGGCGTCGGCTACGTCCTGCGCGAGCCGTAGGCGCGATGCCACTCGCTCCCCACCGCCGCTCATGACGTTCCGGACCCGCCTGGTTCTGGCCGCCACCGCCGCCGTGCTGGTGGTGGTGGTCCTCGGAGCCTTCGCCACCTACATCGTGGCCTACCACTCGCTGATCGGATCGGTGGACGTGACCTTGAGCACCGAGGCCCACGACGCCGTCGCCTCGCCGGAGCCCCCGATCATGCCCACCTCGTGTGGGCCCCCGACGGGGACCTGCTCGCAGGTGGTGACCTCGGCCGGCTCGGTTCTCGATCCCAACCAAGTCCAGGTGCTGCCCATCGACCCCACGGTGAAGACGACGGCGGCCAGTAGAGGACTGCGGCCGGACACCTTCTTCTCGTCGACGGTCAAGAGGGTGGACCTGCGCCAGATCGTGGTCGCCCTCCCCCCGGGTTTCGTCCTGAACCCGGGGAACAACAGCGGCGATCTGCGTCTCCCCCTCGGTGGCGCCCTCCAGGTCACCGCCCCCCTCACCGGGGTAAACGCCGAACTGCGCCACCTCGCCCTCGCCTTGTGGCTGATCGTGCTGGTGGGGATCACCGTCGCCGTGCTCCTGGGGTTGGCGGTGGGGCGCACCGTGCTCCGGCCGCTCAACAGCCTGACCAGCACGGTGGAGGAGCTGGCCGAGACGACCAACGTGTCGAAGCGCCTCGACCCCGGCGGTCCCGACGAGCTCGGTCGGCTCCGGCGGGCGTTCAACCGGCTGCTGGCCGCCCTCGACACCTCGCGGGAGAGCCAGCGCCAACTGGTCCTGGACGCCGGCCACGAGCTCCGCACCCCGCTGACCAGTCTCCGCACCAACATGGAGGTGGCCCGTCGCCTCGAGGAGCTGGCCCCCGAGGAGCGCGAGGTGCTGATCAGCGACGTGCTGACCCAGCTGGATGAGCTGACCGCGCTGGTGGGCGACTTGTCGGAGTTGGCCCGGGGCGAACAGCCCCAGCTGACCTCGCAACCCTTCCGGCTCGACTCGGTGGTCCTCGACGCCATCGAGGTGGCCACCACCCATGGACGGAGCCGAGGCGTGGTCTTCGACGCCCATATGGCTCCGACCTGGGTGGCGGGATCGCCGACCCGAATCGAGCGGGCGGTTGACAATCTGCTGGACAACGCCCTCAAGTGGAGCCCGGACGGCGGGGTGGTGGAAGTGGCCTGCTCGAACGGCACATTGATCGTCCGAGACCACGGCCCCGGTGTCGCCGACGCCGACGTCAACTTGATCTTCGATCGCTTCTACCGGGCGGCCGGCGCCCGTTCCAAGCCGGGCTCGGGGCTCGGGCTGGCCATCGTGGCCCAGGTGGCTCGGGACGAGGGCGGAAGTGTCAACGTCTACCGGGCCGAGGGCGGCGGAGCCGTCTTCCGGTTCAGCCTTCCTCCGGTAGCCGCGCCCTCGGCCGACGGCGGCGAGCTCTGAACCCGGCCCGCTGACGGCTGACCGGGGAGGTCCGACTGCGCACCCCCTCCCTGCCTACATGGCGCAAAACCACCTGGTCGGCTAGGGTGCCGGTCGACATGGGATCATTGATCAAGAAGCGTCGCAAACGCATGCGCAAGAAGAAGCACAAGAAAATGTTGAAGGCCACCCGCTGGCAGCGGCGGGCAGCAGGCAAGTAGCACTCACCGGACACCATCCGGTACCGGTCCTGGCGAACTCCCTCGAGGATGCCTCGTGCCGTGCCGTTTGCTCGGACTCAGTCGCGGGGGCGACCGGTGAGCTTCACGACGGGACCGCGACGTCGCTGCGCATCGGTGGCAGCCGGCGTCGTTCGTCTGCCGGCGCCACGGCCAGCTCGCCCCATTTGATCGCGTGCCTGCCCGCGTGCGGGGACGGGGACTCTTGGCCCGCCTGAGCATCAGACGCTGTCCGTCCGGGCAGACGCCTGCCGCGACGTGGAAGCCATGCCGACGATAAAAGGCCACGTTCCGCGGGATGCAGTGCAGGACGACCTCGGCGTCGCACGTGTCGGCACGGTCAAGGAACGCGTCGAGCAGACGTCCCCCATGACCGCTTCGGGCAGGCACGGCGGCCAGACAATCGATACGCCACCTCACGCCAGACGGCCGGGGTAGCCGAGCCGTCAGATCCCGCTCGATCCGGTGGGCGACGATGCCTCGCCAACCGGTCATGATCAGACTGGCCCCGACGATGCCGAGCTCGGCGACAAGGATCCGGCTGGCCATCACCCCCATCACCAGCAACGCGATGGCAAGGGGAAACAGGAACACTCCGCTGCACACGAGGACGAGGACGACTCCGACAATGGTGGCGGTCACGACGGCGAACAACTGCCGGCAGAGGTGACGACTCGTCCCAGATCGGCGACGGCGCCGACCACAGCAGCACCGCCCGACCCGTCGGATCAGCCGCCAGTTCTCCGGTCGCCCACCGGTAGGAGAGCTGGATGGCGGTCCCACGAAACAGCTTGACCGCCCCGACCAATGGCCGCGCTTCATACGGAGCGAATGCCATCACCACCACGCAGAGCAGCCTCGGGAGCAGTGTCGGAGCGATCAGCGCCGGAGTTACCAGTGGCGAAGGACGGTCGTTCGGAATCGCCCTGACAATCGCAGCCGCGGTGGCGACTCTTTGAGACATCGACGAGGCCCCCCGTCATCGGCACCGAAGAGCGCTGTCGTCGGCTGCCTGCATCTGCCCTGCACCTGCCCTACAAATTCGAAGGTACCGGTGCCGTCGCCGATACCGCAATGGAGGATTCGAACAATCTGGCCTGCTCACACGCAGAGTCACCAGACTGGCACTTTGCGTAGACAATTCGCGCACCTTTCCGCCACCACAGCGGCAGTGGTCCTACCGGAGCCTCTGCGTCGGAAGCCGCGTCGAACTCTTCCCCGAGGCTCCTGCCATTGCTCACCACGGCAACGGCCGAGACGTCCTCGCCGACACCACCACCGCCTGCTCGCCCTCCAGCTGGAGGACCCGCCCGTCGGCGATCCCCAGCTCCTCGGCTCGACCCTCGACGAACCAGGTCGACCCGCTCCCGGCCAGGTGTGGCCGCTGGCCGGTGATCACCTCGAAGAGCAGCCGCCACCGATTGAGCCGGGGCTCCACCATCACCGCCGCCGCCTCCAGATCGTTGCCCGCCACCACCTTTCCCGCCTTGGTGCCCCGCCCGGTCTCGTCGTCCCACGTCCGGTAGACCGATCCGGTGTCCACGCCGAACGGCAACAGCAAGAGTGTGAAGCGCCGTTCCTCGAACGGCAGCGGCTCGACCGACTCGCCGATTCCCCGCACCATGGCTCTGCCCCCGGCCACGCAGAAGGGGACGTCTGCGCCCAGCCCGGCCGCCACCGAGAGGTCGCTGCAGCCGGCCCAGCGGAGGATGGCGGCGGCATCGGCCGATCCCCCACCGAGGCCGGCTCCGGGGGGGACCCGCTTGGCCACGTGCACCTTGGCCGTGCGGCCGGTGGCGACCAGGGCCCTGGCCACCAGGTTGTCGGGTCCGGTGGAGATGGGTGCGCCCTGCCACCCGGCGAACCCGGCCACGGGCTCGGGGGAGACGCTCAGACCGTCGCCGTCCTCGATGAACAAGGTGTCGGCCAGATCGAGCGTGACCATCTCGGCCTCGAGCAGGTGGTAGCCGTCGGCCCGCACCCCGGTGATCCGCAGCGAGAGGGTCAACTTGGCCGGTGCCACCACCTCCACCGGTCCGGTTCCGCCCGCCGTCACCGGGTCGGGCCTTCCCCGCTGTCGGGGTCCCCGGGCTCCTGGTCGGGACCGGCCTCGGCGGTCCCCCACGCCGCCAACCGCTCCCACTCCCCGAGGGACAGCTCCTCGGCCCGGGCAGTAGCCCTGATGCCGAGGGCATCGAAGGCCTCCAGGCGGACCAGCCCGTCGAGGCAGCGACGGAGCATCTTGCGACGGTGGGCGAACCCGGCCCGGACCACGGCGAAGAGCCGGTCGTACTGCGCCGAGCCGGGGCCGTCGCCACCGCCCTCACCGGCCACCCGCTCGGGCCGGCGATCCAGGCGGACCAGCACCGACTCCACCCGTGGCCTGGGGATGAACACCGAGGGCGACACCCGGCCGACCACGGTGGCGTCGGCCCAGTAGGCCACCTTCACTGACACCGCCCCATAGGCCTCGTCGCCGGCCGACGCGGCCAGGCGCTCTCCCACCTCCCGCTGGACCATCACCAGGAGCGAGGTGACCAGGGGTGCCTCCTCCAGCACCCGGATCACCAGCGGCACGGCCATGTTGTAGGGCAGGTTGGCCACCAGTGACCATGGGCCTGCATCCTCCGCGCCGTCCGCGCCGACCTCCCGGCCCAACAGATCGGGCCAGTCGAGCCTCAAGGCGTCTGCCTCGACCACCCGCACCCCCACGGGCTCGACCTGGGCCCGGAGCACCGGCAGGACGTGGCGGTCGATCTCCACCGCGGTGACCACCGCTCCCGCTTCGACCAGGGCCAGGGTCAGGGAGCCGAGCCCGGCCCCGATCTCCACCACCTGCTGGCCGGCGGTGACACCGGCCAATCGGACGATCCGACGGACCGTGTTGCCGTCGGCCACGAAATTCTGGCCGAGCGCCCGGCTGGGCCGCAGGTCGTTGGCCACCAGCAGCTCGTGGATCTCCGCTCGACCATGGGTCACCCGGTCAGTGTCTCACTTCGCCGCGCGCGGCCCTGCGCAGGGGCGACCTCTCCGACGGGCGATCGCCACCCGACGCGTACGCTGGTCGGCATGAGCGAACCACTGATCTGCAGCCTCACCGAGCAGGCAGCCCGGGGCCAGCTCGACGAGTGGCGCCAGGTGGCGTCAGACCCGGCGGTGGCGGTGAGCCGACCCTCGCCCACCCGGCTCGAGCTCCGCCTGATTGACCACCTGGATCAGCTCGGGAACCTGGTCGGGCTGGCCCAACGCGAAAAGGCCTGTTGCCCCTTCTTCGACTTCTCCCTCGACATTGCCGCCCACTCGGTGACCCTGGTGGTGTCGGTCCCCGAGGACGCCGCAACCCTGCTCGACGAGCTCAGCCGGACCGGCCCCTAGGTGTAGTGACCTGAGACGTTGCCGACACGGATGACCGGTGGACCTCCGATGGCGGTGTGGTACCGGTGATGGTTGTAGATGTGGAGCCAGTGGGCAAGTTGTCGGTTCCGCTGGCCTTCTGAGGTCCAGGTGCGGGCATAGGCCCACTCCGCCAGGAGGGTGCGGTTGAAGCGTTCAGCCTTGCCATTGGTCTGTGGTCGGTAGGGCCTGATGAAGGTGTGGGTCGTGGCCCCGAGCGCTCGGGCGAACACCGCGGAGCGATAACAACCTCCATTGTCGCTGAGCACTCTCTCGACGGTGATGCCCTGGTCGGCGAAGAAACGCTCGGCACGGACCCAGAAGGCCGCCGCCGTTTCCCCCTGCTCGTTGGCGAGAACCTCTGAGTAGGCCAGCCGACTGAAGCCGTCGATGGCGGTGTGGACATAGGCGTATCCCACCCGTGCCTGTCCTCCGTGATGCTGCCTCGAGCGGCCGTAGGCCCGCCACCCCCCACCCTTCGGGATCCGGCCCAGCTTCTTGATGTCGACGTGGACCAGCTCGCCGGGTCGTGACATCTCGAAGCGTCGGATCGGAACCCTGGTCATCCTGTCGAGATGGTCCAGGCGGTTGAGGTGGTGGCGGACCAGCACCCGGTGGACGGTAGAGGCGTGCTGGTGCACGATGCCGGCGATCCGGGCCGGCCCGAGCCCCCGCTTCTGGCGAAGCGTCACCACCCGCCGTTCGATCGATGCCTTGGTCCTGGTCGGACAGCGGTGCGGTCGTGACGAGCGGTCCTCGAGGCCCGAGAGGCCTTCTTCCTGGTAGCGGTGCCACCAGACGTAGGCCCGGTCCCTCGAGATCCCCATGGCAGCGGCGGCATGGGCCACCGGCCAACCACCCTCGATCCGTTGACACAACAACAGTCGACCTTGTGGGGTCAGGCGAGCATTACGGTGCATTTCGTTGCCTCCTTGGTGAGCGTGTTTCTGGACAGCTACACACTCGCCTTGGAGGCATCACTCATGGGTGGACCCTGTCAGCAAGGTCCGTGGGTACTACACCTAGGCACGGCGTCACCAGCTCAGCTCGGCGTCGATCACCCCCTGTGACAGGGGGGCGATCTCGGCGAAGGTGGCGGTGGCCAGGTCGATGGCCCTGGCGGTGTCGGCCTCGCGGTCATTGACGACGCAGGTCACCGAGGCGCCGTCGGCCGGGTTGGTCACGCGGACCACGGTGCCGAACGCCAGCCACGGGCTGGCGCAGGTGCCGGCCGGGTGGTCGTAGTACGTGACCTGGCCTTCTTCGGTCACCGGACCGGGTCCTGCCACCAGCGGTGCCGTGGTCGTGGTGGTCGGCGGGCTGGTGGTGGAGGTGGTCGGCGGGGTGGTGCTCGGCGGGGCCCTGGCAGGCACCAGGCGGTCGGCGATCTCCTGGGTGGGGGCGGTGGTCTCGACCGGGTCGACCCCGGTGGGGGGTACCGACGGAGTGGTGGTGGGCGTCGGCGGGGAGGGGGGCCGGGACCGTTCCGGGGAGGTGCCCTTCGACGACGGCTTCCGGGCACCCGAGGCTGCCCTCGACCGTGCCTCGGGTACCGATGCCCGGGTCGACCCGTGGCGGACGCCACCGGTCGCCGCCCTCGGTGACGCGGCGGCATCCGCACCGTTTTGGATCAACAGGAGCGGGACGATGAGAACGGCTCCGCACAGGAGCAGGGCGAGGCCGGGCCGGCTGCCCTTCTTGATTCTGGTCCTCAGGACTCCACTCTCCTTGTGCGACTGACAGGCCGCCACCGTGGGGATGAGCCCCACAGGGACAGGTCCACCCGGTGAGGGGTGGGGCGAGCCGACTCCTCCAAGCCGGCTCTGGGAACGCGCCCGACGATCGCACTCCGAGAAAAGCAAAACGACCGCATCAAACGCGCGGCCGCACGGCAGAGGCTAGGCGGGACAGGCTCCGACAATCAAACCCGGCCGGCCCCGCCACCGCCGGAGGTCCCGATCGTGCACCGCGTCACAAGGTGAATAAGCCCACTTCAGAGGCAGAATAAGGCTCGAGCGTTGTGGGTGGACGCCGCCGCCAACACTGAAGTCTCAACCCCTTTGACCTTGGCCACAGCCGCCCCGACCAGCGGGACCCTCGATGGTTCGTTGAGGGTTCCGCGATGGGGCACCGGGGCCAGAAACGGGGTGTCGGTCTCCACCAGCAGGCGGTCGAGCGGGCACAGGGCGGCGGCCTCCCGGACATCGGCCGCATTCTTGAAGGTCACCACTCCGCTGAAGGACAGGGATGCCCCCAGGTCGAGGCAGCGGCGGGCCTCGTCGGGGCCCCCGGTGAAGCAGTGGACGACGGTCCGGTCGGGAACACCGCCGGCGCGCAGGATGTCCACGGTGTCATCCCACGCCTCCCGCGTGTGGATGACCAGGGCCAGGCCGTGGCGGTGGGCCAGTTCGATCTGCCGGGCGAAGGCCTCCCGCTGCACCGGCCGCGGGGAGTGGTCGTAGTGGTAGTCGAGCCCGCACTCGCCGATGGCCACCACCACCGGCCGGGCCTCCCGCCCCTCGGGCTCCGCGTCCCCTCCCAGCTCGGCGGATAGCAGGTCGTCCAGGGAGCCCACCCCGTCGACGGCGTCGTGGGGGTGGAGGCCCACCGAGGCCCACAGCTCGACCCCCTCGGCCACCGCCACCGATCCTGGGCGGCGCATGGACCGTGCCAGGGACACCGCCTCCGCCGAGGAGACGGCCCCGGTGCCGATGCACACCATGCGGGACACCCCGGACTCGCTGGCCCGGGCGATGGTGGCGGCCAGCCTGGTGGCGTGCGGGCCGGCGTCGTCATCGGCAGCGGTGTCGGCGAACTCCTCTTGGAGGTGGCAATGGGAGTCGAACCACTCGATGACCGCGTCGTCCACCGGGTCTCCTCGGACTAGGCCTTGCGTCGGGGGAACAGCGGGGCGCCCTTGGTCACCGCGCCGCCGGGATAGCCGCCCCAGGATCCGGCTGCAGGCAGGCGCTGGTCGGAGGGTGACCCCTCGAGCCCGATCCGGCGCCAGATCTCCTGGGCGGTGGCCGGCATGGCCGGGACGATGAGGATCGAGACGATGCGCAGCACCTCGAGGGCGCTGCCCAGTGTCGAGTCCACCGCCGGCCCCGGATCGGCCTTCCAGGGCTCGGCCACCTCGAGCTCGGCATTGGTCTCCCGGATGAGCCGCCAGGTCGCCTCGAGCGCCTGTTGGGGCTGGCCCGCGTTCCATCCCTCGGAGGCCTCGGCCACCACGGCGGCGGCCACGCCGGCCAGGCGACTGTCGGGCGCCGGCCTGGGGCCGGTTCCCCCGCACCTGGACCCGACCACGGTGGCCACCCGTGACAGCAGGTTGCCGAGGTTGTTGGCCAGATCGGCGTTGTACCGGCTGGCGATCCCCTCGCTGGAGAAGTCCCCGTCCGACCCGAGCGGCGTGTCCCGGAGCAGGTGGTAGCGGATCGGGTCGACGCCGTACTCGGCGATCAGATCACCCGGGGTGATCTGGTTGACACTGGAGTTGGACATCTTCTCGCCGCCCAGCAGCAGCCAGCCGTGGACCTGGATGTGGGCCGGTGGGTCGATACCGGCGGCCATGCACATGGCCGGCCACCACACGCAGTGGAAGCGCAGGATCTCCTTGCCGATCAGGTGGTGCACCGCCGGCCACCACTCCTCGAAGCGCTGCTCGTCCTGGCCGTAGCCGATGGCGGTCACATAGTTGATGAGGGCGTCGTACCAGACGTAGAAGACGTGTTCGGCGTCCCAGGGGACGGTCACCCCCCAGTCGATCGAGGTGCGGGTGATCGAGATGTCCCGCAGTCCGCCCTTGATGAAACTGAGGGCCTCGTTGCGCTTGGACTCGGGGACCACGGCACCCGGGGCCGACTCGTACCAGTCGATCAACGGTTGCTCGAAGGCACTGAGGCGGAAGAAGTAGTTCTCCTCCTCGAGGTGCTCGACCGGGAGGCGGTGGATCGGGCACAGGGTGTCGTCGAGCAGCTCGTCGGCGGCGTAGTACTGCTCGCAGGGCACGCAGTAGAGACCGCGATAGGTGTCCTTGACGATCCACCCGTTGTCGTAGATACGGCCGAGGAACCGCTGGACGGCGAGGTGGTGGCGCGGCTCGGACGTCCGGATGAAGTCGTCGTTGGAGATGTCGAGGTCGGCCCAGGCAGCGGCGAACCGGGGCGCCAGCTGATCGGTCCACTGGGTGGGGCTCACCCCCTGCTCCTCGGCCGCCCGGGCCACCTTCTGGCCGTGCTCGTCGGTGCCGGTGAGGAAGAACACCTCGTCCCCGATCAACCGGTGCCAGCGGGCCAGGGCGTCGGCGTTCACCGTGGTGTAGGCGTGCCCCACGTGGGGCGCGTCTTTGACGTAGTAGATCGGGGTGGTGATGAAGTAACGGGACACTGCCCGGTAGCGTACCGACCGGGGCGACCCGGCCGACACCTTCCGGCAGCTCACCGGCGGCTCGGCCCGGCCACCGGATGTCCGACATGGCCACGGGGGTGGACTGGATGGAACGCACGGAGCCACCACCGGTGGCACTCGAGCAGCGGGTGGCCGTCTACGGCGTGTGCGAGGACCCGGGCGGCAGGGTGCTGTTGGTGCGGGCGGCCAAATACCTGAGCGTCGCCGGACGGTGGTTCCTCCCCGGGGGTGGCATCGACCACGGTGAGGACCCGGTGGACGCCCTGCGCCGGGAGTTCGCCGAAGAGACCGGGCTGGACATCGAGGTCGGCTCCCTGCGCGGCGTCCTCTCCGACGTGTTCACCATCCCCAACGGCACCGTCCTGCACACGGTCCGCATCGTCTACGGCATCGACTCCTACCGCGGGGATCTGCGTGACGAGGCCGACGGGTCCTCGGATGCGGCCCGGTGGCTAGGGCCCGATCAGCTCGCCGAGCTCCCGCTGGCCCCGTATGTGGAGCGGGCCCTGGCCGAATTGTGGTGACCGCAGCGCCGGTCGCCTAGGTGTTCTGCCCAACCAGGTTGTTGACTCGGCTTGAGGGTGGTCCACCAATCGCCGTGTGGTGCCGGTGATGGTTGTACATATGGAGCCAGGTGTCCAGGGCTCGGATTCTGGCGGCTTCTGAGCGATAGGGCCGGGCATAGGCCCATTCGTTCTGAAGGGTCCGGTTGAAGCGTTCGACTTTGCCATTGGTCTGGGGTCGGTAGGGCTTGGTGAACCGCTGTTTGATGCCGGTTGAGACGAGCTCGGCGGTGAAGTCCTTGGCCCGGTAGCAGCTGCCATTGTCCGAGAGCACCCGCTCGATGGTGATGCCGTAGTTGGTGAAGAACGCCCGGGCCCGACGCCAGAAGGCGATGGCCGTGGTGGCCCGTTCGTCGGTGTGGATCTCGGAGTAGGCCAGGCGGCTGTAGGCGTCGATGGCCGAATGGATGTAGGCATAGCCGAGGCGGGGTCGACCGGCGTGGCCGTTGTCCAGACGACCCACCCTTCCGTTCACCCGCCAACCTCCACCTTTGGGGATCTTGGCCTGCTTCTTCACGTCGATGTGGACCAGCTCGCCCGGGTGGGTGGTCTCGATCCGACGAATGACCCGGCCGCCCTTGCGGTCGAGGTCGGAGAGCCTGCTCACCCCGTGGCGCTGGAGCACCCGGTGAAAGGTCGAAGCGGGCATGCCGACCCTCGGGGCCAAGCGGGCCGGCCCGAGCTGGTGGCGGCGGCGCAACTCGACGATCCGACGCTCCATGCGGTCCGGGGTCTTGGTGGGGCAGCGTCGAGGACGGCTGGAACGGTCCTCCAGGCCCGCCACCCCTGCGTCCTGGTACCGCCGCCACCATTTGTGGGCGGTCTGGCGGGAGATCCGCATGGATTCTGCTGCGGCGGCGATGGTCCACCCGTCCTCGTTAATCAACTGGCACAGACGGAGTCGACCTTCAGGGGTGAGCGGAGCGTTACGGTGCACGGTGAGCCCTCCTGGCTTTGTGGGTGTGTGAACAGCTCCACATTGCCTTGGGGGCTCACCTCATCTGGGGATTTTCCGCGTCAACAAGGTCTATGGGCAGAACACCTAGCCGGCCGCCACTCAGCCGCTCAACCGCTCAGCCGCTCAGCCGCTCAGCCGCTCAGCCGCTCAGCCGCCGTGATCCGACCGAGGTCACCAGTTGGCGACGTGACAGCCGCCCCGTCCGGTGCGCTCGGTGAACCGCTGGTGGTACTCCTCGGCCGGCCAGAAGGTGGTGGCCGGGGTGACCTCGGTGACGATCGGACGCTTGAACCGCGCCTGGTACTCCTCCAGCGAGGCGCGCGCCGCCTTCTCCTGGGCCTCGTCGTGGGTGAAGACAGCGGAACGGTACTGGGTGCCGCGGTCGGGGCCCTGCCGATTGAGGGTGGTCGGGTCGTGATGGCGCCAGAACTCCTCCAGCAGCTGCTCGAACGACACCTGGTCCGGATCGAAGGTGACCAGGACGGCTTCGGCGTGGCCGGTGGCCCCCGAGCACACCTGCTGGTAGGTGGGGTGGTCCACCACTCCCCCTTCGTAGCCGGAGATGGCATCGGTGACGCCGGGGATGGCCCGGAAGAACTCCTCCACCCCCCAGAAGCAGCCCGCGGCGAAGGCGGCCCGGTCCCGACCCTCGGGAATGTCGTCGGGCGCGATCCCCGGCCCCTGGGTCTCGTCCCGCTGGCTTCGTCCGAACATCCCCATTCCTCTCTATCGCCCGCCCCTGCTCTCGTCTATCGCCCGCCCCTGCTCTCGCCCCTGTCTGGCCGCCAGGCTCCCGAGTGCCCCTTGCCCGGCACGGAGTACAACCTCTGCGGGCCGGCTGTCATTCCGGCCCGGGGCCGGCGGAACGCACGTCGCCCGGCCCCGATGGCTCCCGCACGGCGAGGGCCAGGTTGTACACCCGGCGGCGGGCGACCCCGAACGTCCCGGCCACGTCATCGACCACCCCACGGGTCCGCTCCCCGCGGGCCAGCCGCTCGGCCAGCGCCGCAGTCAATGTCTCGTCGCTCACCGTCGGCACCTCGATCTCGGGGGCCCCACCCAGCACCAGCACCACCTCGCCGCGCAGCGGAGCGGCCCCGGCCCACGAGGCCGCCTGGGCCAGGGGTCCCCGCCAGATCTCCTCGTGAAGCTTGGTGAGCTCACGGGCCACCACCACCGGCCGGCTGGCCCCGCAGTGCTCGGTCAGGTCGGTCAGCGTGCCCGCCACCCGACCGGGGGCCTCGAAGAGGACGGTGGTCCTGGTCTCACCGCCGAGCGCCTCGAGCCGTTCCCTCCGATCCCGCCCGGAACGGGGAAGGAATCCCTCGAAGCAGAACCGGTCGACCGGGAGGCCACTGGCGACGAGCGCGGCCAGCACGGCCGAAGGACCGGGGACGACGGTGACGGTCACTCCCGCCTCGGCCGCCGCCGCCACCAGGCGGGCCCCCGGGATCGGAGATGCCGGGCATCCCGGCGTCGCTGACCACCGCCACCGTCCGGCCGGCGCCGACAGCAGCCAGCACCTCCTCGATCCGCTCTTCCTCGTTGTGCTCGTGGAGGGACCGGAGGGGAACCCCGGTGACACCGGCGTGGGTCAGGAGCTTGCGCGAGTGCCGGGTGTCCTCGCAGTAGATGACATCGGCGGTCCGGAGGTTGTCGACGGCCCGCGGTGAGAGATCGCCGAGGTTGCCGATCGGCGTTGCGACCAGCACCACGGCTCCGGGTGGGACGGCAGTTCCGCCATGCGGTGCCCCACCCGGGTCCGGCGCCGTGGTGGCGCCGCGGCCCGTCGAACGGGGACGGGACGAGGCAGCGGTTTCGTCGTCGTCCTCCGGACCGATCCAGAACTCGAGCTCCTCCAGGATGTCGGGGTCCGACGCCGGATCCAACGCCGGATCCAGCGCCGGGTCAGGCGTCGGGTCCCGCTCCGGGCCCGGTGCCGGCGCCGTCTCCCCACCATCCCGATCGGGGGTCACCCTCGCAGCTCCACCGTGTCCCCGATCCGCAGTCCCCACCGCTCGAAGGAACCGGCCTGGGCCTCGATCACCGACCTGCCCCTCCTGCGGGGCCGGCTGAACCGCCAGGGCCGGAGCCGGACCGTGTCCAGCACCACCATGTCCTTGTCGCAGAAGGCCACATCGATGGCAAACCGCATCCCGAGGGTGTGCACGGACCGGGTGCGAGGGAGGAGCATCGCCCCCTCATAGCCGCTGAGGCCCAACAACCCCTTGGACCGCTTGCCGAAGCTGTCGGCCACCTCGACGGCGGCCAGCACGTCACCGTCCCGCAACAACCAGCTCATCGTGGGCCCGGCCCGGCGCTCAGGGCGGCGCCCGGTAGCCCCACGATCCGAACGGTGCCCGCAACCCGACTACCATTGCCGGACTGTGTCGAAACGAACCAACAAGCGCAAGCTCCGGGCCAAGAAGAAGGCCAACCACGGCAAGAAGCCGAACTGCGGTCGAGGCTGACCCACTCGGTGCGGTCCGGGGTGTGCTCCGGCCACCGGTAGCTCGAGCCCACGGCGGCGGACGGCGACGTCAACCCTTGGGCCGCCACGAACACCCGAGCCGGTCGAGTACCGACACCGAGCGCGGTGGGCCGGTCGGTGATGATGCCGTCCACCCCGAGGTGGCAGAGCCGCTCCATCTCGGTTTCCTCCTCGATGGTCCACACGTGGACGGCGAGTCCTTGCTGGTGGGCGACGTCAACGAATCGCTGGTCCACCAGCGTCAGATCGCCGAACGTCGCCGGCACCTGCAGCGCTACGTGGCGCATGGGGGCCGGGGTCTCGCCGGCCTGCACCGCTTGGAAGAAGGCGGCCACCGCAGCAGTGCCCGCCGACGTGGGGACTTCCGGAGCGAAGGTCGAGAAGCTGTCGGTGGCGCTGTCGAGGAAGGAGGCGACGATGACGTCGTCGGTGCGCCCGAAGCGGCGGAGCAGGGCGGCCAGCTCCTGTTCGTACGGCGCCACCACCGGGGCTGTCTGCTTGATGTCCAGGTTGAGCACCACCCCGGGAAACTCCTCGAGGACCTCCTCCAACAAGGCGATCCGGAAGCGACGGTCCTCGGGGCCGCGGCCTCGGAATGGGTAGCGGTCCGGCTCGAGCCCGGGGGACACGTCGGCACCGGGGGCCGACCAGTAGGCGTTGTCGAGTGCACGCACCTGATCCAGTGAGAGATCGGCGATCTTCCCGGTGCCGGCGGTGGTCCGGTCGATGGTCGGGTCGTGGCACACCACCAGGTGTCCGTCAGCAGTGGCGTGGACGTCGAGCTCGATGGCGGTGGCGCCGGCGGCGACGGCCGACCCGATGGCGAACAAGGTGGACGAGGGGCCCTCCCATGCCCCTCCCTGGTGGGCATAGGCGATGACCCGCCGGTCCGGCCAGGGTGACCGCCGACTCGACTCGTGAGGGACGGGCATGGAAGAACGGTAGCCTCTGCCCCGCCATGCTGGACCACGTCTTCACCCAACTCGTCCGATCGCATCGCCATGCCTTCGAGGCAGCCCTGCTGCAGCGACAGGCCGTCGAGGAACGGTTCCAGGTGGACGTCTTCCTCGGTGATGTCAGCTTCGAGACGTCCTACAGCCTCCCCGGCGAGGAGCGACCGGCGCGCATCCGCGTCGATACCGGGCTGGACTGGCCGACCTGGAGCCAGACGGCCTATCGGAGCTGGGCCATCGGCGAGGAGCCGGACGAGTTGCCCGAGGTCCTGGTCGAAATCGCCTTCCGGGTCCAGGGCCTGGTCAGTGTCCCCGAGGTCGAGCCGCTCCTCAAGGTGCTCCCCGATCATCTGGCGGTGCTCGGCGACGAACCCCTGTCGCGGGGGGCGGCCACCATCGAACAGGTCCTCATCCAAGGACCTGATGGACCCGAGTGCGCCGTGGAGGTCTCCTACGAGGGGTCGTGCCAGCTCGACGAGAGCACCCTCGACAATCCCGCCACCCTCGACGACGCCCTCGCCCCTCTCGGGCGGGCGGTGGCCTCCGTGCTGGTCCGGATCGGGGACCTCCCCTTCACCTTTCGCCCCATCGAAAGCCCGCCGGGCTGACCGGGCCCGGCCAGCTCAATCGAACAGGCCGGCAGCCACGGCCAGGTCCCGGAGATCGGCCTGGGGCCGGGCACCCACGTGGGAGATGACCTCGGCCGCGCACACACCGCCCAGGCGGGCGGCCTCCTCGGGTCCCAGGCCGTTGGTGATGCCGTAGAGGAAGCCGGCAGCGAAGAGGTCACCCGCACCGGTGGTGTCGACCACACGGTCCACCGGCGCTGCGGGCACCGCCGCCGGGCCCGAGGCCGTTACCACCACGCACCCGGCCGCCCCCCGGGTCAGGACGGCGAGCACCCCCGTCTCGACCACCGCGTCCACCGCCTCCTCGAAGGTGGCCGAGCCGAACAGGGACATGACCTCTTCCTCGTTGGCAAAGAGCATGTCGAGGTCGCCGGCGAGGAGTTCGAGGAACTCGCGCCGATGGTGCTCGACGCAGAAAGGATCGGACACGGTGAGGGCGACCGTGGCGTTGCCAGCGTGGGCCATCTCGATGGCCCCGCGCATGGCCGCCTTGGCCGAGGGTTGCTCCCACAGGTAGCCCTCGAGGTAGAGCACCTTGGCCGACGAGAGGTGGCCGTCGTGGAGGTCGACCGACGAGAAGTCGGAGGCCACGCCGAGGTGGGTGGCCATGGTGCGTTCGGCGTCGTCGGTGACCAGCACCAGGCAATGGCCGGTTACCGCCACCCCGGGGACGGCCGGTGACGGCGTCGGATCGAAGGCCACCCCGATCGAGCGGATGTCGTGGGTGAAGGCCTGACCGAGCTGGTCGTCGGCCACCCGTCCGAGGAAGGCGACGCGCCCACCCAGGGCGGCCACCCCGGCGGCGGTGTTGGCCGCCGATCCCCCCGATGCCTCGGTGGTGGGGCCCATGGTGGAGTAGATGGCCCGGGAGCGGTCATTGTCCACCAGCACCATGGTTCCCTTGACCAGGTCGAGCGCCTCGAGGTCGGCCTCAGTGGCCGAAGCCAGCACGTCGACCAGCGCGTTGCCGATGGTCACCACGTCGAGCCTCGGGCCCTCCCCGGGGTCCGGGGTTGCCACCCGGTCCGGGCCAGGGGCGGAGACGGGAGAGGAATCGCTGGAGCGAGGGTCAGTGTGCACGGCCCGACGGTAGCCTGCATCGATGACCACTCCGACAAACGACGGCACCACAGCCGAGACCCCGGACTACCGGCTCCCGAGCACGGTCCGACCCCACGCCTACCGGCTGGTGCTGGTGCCCGACTTGGCCGCGGCCACCTTCACCGGTGACGTGGAGATCGACGTCATCGTCGACGAGCCCACCTCCACGGTCGTCCTCAACGCCGCCGAGCTCCAGATCACCTTCGCCGAGCTCAACGATGCCGACCCCGACAAGGGCTATGCCCTCTCCCCCACCGCCATCGACCTCGACGAGACGGAGGAACGGGCCACCCTCACCTTCGCCGAAGTGCTGGAACCGGGCCCGGCCACCTTGCACCTTGCCTTCACCGGCATCCTCAACGACAAGCTGCACGGCTTCTACCGGTCCACCTTCGTCGGCGACGACGGGGTGGAGCAGGTCATCGCCACCACCCAGATGGAATCCACCGACGCCCGGCGGGCCTTCCCCTGCTGGGACGAGCCTGAGCTCAAAGCCACCTTCGAGGTCACCCTGGTGGTCGACGAGGCGTCGGCGGCCTACTCCAACGGTGCGGTGGTGGAAGAGACACCCGAGGCGGGGGGCAAGAAGCGTGTGCGGTTCGCCCCCACCATGGTGATGTCCACCTACCTGGTGGCCTTCATCGTGGGACCTCTCGAGGCCACCAACCCGCTCGAGGTGGACGGGGTGCCACTCCGCATCGTCCATCGGCCCGGCCAGGGTCACCTCACTCCCTTCGCCCTCACCGTGGGGGCGCACGCCCTCCGCTTCTTCACCGACTACTTCGGCATCCCGTATCCGGCCGACAAGCTCGACCTGGTGGCCATCCCCGATTTCGCCTTCGGCGCCATGGAGAACCTCGGGTGCGTGACCTTCCGCGAGTCGGTACTGCTCGTCGATCCGGCTCAGGCGGCGCGGGTGGAGCTCGAACGGGTGGCCGATGTGATCTGCCACGAGATCGCCCACATGTGGTTCGGCGACCTGGTCACCATGAAGTGGTGGAACGGCATCTGGCTCAACGAGGCCTTCGCCACGTTCATGGAGGTGTTGGCGGTCGATGCCTTCCGCCCCGAGTGGCAGCGATGGGTGAGCTTCGGGGTGGAGCGGGAGGCGGCCATGTCCGTCGACGGCCTCCACGCCACCCGGCCGGTTGAGTTCCATGTGGGCCGGCCCGAAGAGGCACAGGGCATGTTCGACGTCCTCACCTATCAGAAGGGCGGCAGCGTGCTCCGCATGCTCGAGCAGTTCGTCGGTCCCGACGTGTTCCGCGAGGGCATCCACGACTACCTGACCACCCACCGCCACGGCAACACCGAGACCTCCGACCTGTGGGACGCGCTCGAGCGTTCCAGCGGGCGGGCCGTGCGCACCATCATGGACACCTGGATCAACCAGGGCGGCTATCCCCTGGTCGTGGTGGGCGAGGACGGCGCCCTGGCCCAGACACCGTTCTCCTACCGGGGCGAGCCCGGTGGGGCCATCGGCTCGGACTGGCTGGTGCCGGTGCTCACCCGGGCCCTGGACGATGGCGAGGTGGGCTCCCAACCCATCCTCTTGGGCGCGCCCACACGGGTCGAGGACGCCGCCGGGGCCGGATCCGGGAACGGTGCCCTGGTGGTGAACGCAGGTGGCTCGGGATACTTTCGGGTGTCCTACCCCACGGCCACCGTCGAGCGCCTGGCCGGCCGGCTCGGCGACCTCGACCCGCTGGAGCGCTACAACCTTGTCTCGGACACGTGGGCCGCGGCCCTGTCCGGCCGAGCCCCGCTCGCCGACCTTCTCCGCCTGTCGGGCGCCCTGGCCGACTGGGGTGAGGGCGACCCGAGCGTGTGGTCGGTGGTGCTCGGCGCCTTGGGTCTCTTCGACCGGGTGATCCCCGAGGATGACCGGCCGGTGCTGGCACGCGCCATCCGCGCCCTGCTCGGACCCTTGGCCGCGGACCTCGGCTGGGATCCCCGCGACGAGGACAACGAGCGCACCCCCTCGCTGCGGTCGTCGGTGCTGCGTACCCTCGGCACCATCGGGGACGATCCCGCCGTACAGGCCGAGGCGTCGCATCGCTTCGCGCAAGCCGCTACCACCTCCCTCCATCCCGACACCGAGTCGGCGGTCCTGGACATCGTGGCCTCGCAGGGTGGTGTGGATCTGTACGAGGCATTCCTGGCCCGCTACCGCTCCCCCGCCAATCCGCAAGAGGAGAACCGGTACCTCTACGCCCTGGCCTCCTTCGACGACCTCGCCTTGGCCACCCGCACCTTCGACCTGGCCATGACCGAGGTGCGCACCCAGAACGCGCCCTTCGTCCTGCAGTCACTGGTGGCCAACCGGGTGACCGGTCCGACCGCCTGGCAGCGGATCACCGAGGAGTGGGAGGCGGTGGTGGCCAGGTTCCCCTCCAATATCCTCCCCCGCATGCTCGACGGCATCCGAGGACTGTGCACTCCGCCCGAACTGGCTCGCCAGGTGACCGAGTTCGTGGAGACCCACCCGTTGGCGGCCGGTGGGAGGACCGTGGAGCAGATCCTCGAGCGACTGGCCGTCAACGTGGCCTTCGGGGATCGGGAGGGGAGCCGGCTGGCCACCACCCTGACGGAGGTGCTGGGGGTACCACCCGCCTAGTCGGACCGACAAACCGCTACCGGACGTCGGTGCGGGTAGATCCGGGTCCCGCGGGCCGAGCGCGCCGCCTGGTCCGCCGCCGCGCCGTCCACTCCCTAGTGTGAGGAAGTGCAGCTGGGCATCGTCCTCACCGTCTTCGGCCTGATCTTCGTGGCGGAGCTGCCGGACAAGACGATGATCGCCACGCTGATCATGGGGAGCCGGTACCGGCCGGTGCTGGTCTGGCTGGGCGCCATTGCCGCCTTCCTCATTCACGTCACCCTGGCGGTGGCGGCCGGCCAGTTGCTGCAGCTGCTCCCCCACCGCTGGGTCGAGGCGGTCACCGCCTTGCTGTTCGCCGGCGGTGCGGTCTACCTCCTCTTCGTTCCCGAGAAGGAGGAAGAGGAAGAGGGCGAACAGGAGGCCGTCAGCGCCCGGCGCGGCATCAAGACGGTGGGGGCGGCCTTCGTGGTCATCTTCGTGGGTGAGTTCGGTGACCTCACGCAGATCCTCACGGCCAATCTGGCCGCCAAATACCACGATCCGGTGGCGGTGTTCATCGGGGCCTACGCCGCCCTGGTCACCGTCGCCGCCCTGGGCGCCTTCGGGGGCCGGGCCCTGCTCCGGTACCTGCCGTTGGGGGCCATCCGAAAGGGGGGCGGCGTGCTGTTGGCCGGATTCGCCGTCTACACCTTGGTCACCATCATCCAAGGATGACCGGGGGGCCCGCGGATGACCCGAGTGCCGAGGAAGACCCGAGCTCCGGTGCACTCTGGGGGGAGCGTGAGCGCGGCGCACCGGCCCCGATCGAGACGAATCGGCACCGCCCGGGTAGCCTGATGGCGACATGATCAGCAGATCCGGGGTGCCGCATCACCACGCGCCGGTGGCGGCCCGGGCGCTCGACCAGGTAGAAGGGGCGGCGTGGCGGGAGGCGGAGGGGGCCGGTCTGTTCGACGTGGTGGAGGTAGCCGACCGGGTCTGCGCCGAACAGCACGGGCTGAGGCCGCTGGTGCCACCTCACCGCGACCAGCCTCCTCGGTGGGCGGACCGTGATGCGGGTGGTTGGCAGTCGCTCCCGGGCTGCACCGGCGCCGAACGGGTGGCGCTCGAGTTTGCTGCACAATTCAGCCTCGACGTATCGGCCATCTCCGACGGTCTGCGCAGTCGCTTCCTCGACGGGGTGGGTAAGGCGGCGGTGAACGTGGTCGCCGTGGTCTTCGTGATCGACTTCCTCCCCCGTACCAACGCCGCATTCGATGCGCTCTTCGGTTGCGGCGCTACCCCACCGGCGTTCGGGCCCGACCCTCGACCGACCACCACCATGGGGATCTGGGAGGCCTTCGACGGCTTCATCCGGGCGGTACCGGCCCTGGACAGCCTCGACCCGGTGACCTCGGAACTCGTCCGCCTCCGAGGTGCCCGACAGCACGAGTGCCGCCTCTGCCAATCCCTCCGGAGCCGACCGGCACTGCTGGCGGGCGCCGACGACCAGTCGTTCCGGGCCATCGACTCGTACCAGGACAGTCACCTCTCTGGGGCGCACAAGGCTGCGCTGGCCCTGACCGACGCGATGATCTGGACGCCGGGTCGCATCGACCCCGGCGTGGTCGATGCCGTCGAGAAGCACTTCTCCGAAGGCGAACAGGTCGAGTTGGTTCTCGACATCACCCGCAACGCCCTCAACAAGGTGGCGGTGGCACTGGCCGCTGACGCTCCCCACGTCGACGACGGAATCGAGATCTACGACGTCGATGACGCCGGCGACCTCGTCTACGGGCTCAGCCTCGACTGAGTACCGGGTCGCTCACTGGTGGGCGGCCTCCTCCAGGGTCGGGAAGATCTGCGGACCGATCCAGCGAGCGAATTGCTCGGTCTGGGCGGCGGTGTCGGGCAGAGGAGCCTGATCGTCGAAGACATCGAAGAATGGGAAGTGGACCCCGTCGGGTGCTCGCACCGTGATCCGCCCGATGGTCGTGGCGAATCGGCCGCCAGGGCTGACCATGGCGTTCAGATCATCGAGCGAGACCGTCTGTGGGTTGGACTCGGCAACGTTGCGGATCAGCTGGTTGTAGTCACGGACCCGGACCGGGTCGTCCTGGGGAAGAGGCCGGCCGTCGGATTGCTCGCCGGAGTCATAGTACGGAGCGGTCATCAGTACCACGCTGGCGCCAGCGCTGGAGGCGATCGACACATAACGCTGGATCTGTCCTTGCACGTATCGGGCGTAGCTGGGGTTGGTGATGTTGGTGACCTGCCCGGCCGGATCGGTCCGGTCGAAGACCTCCCACCGCCCGGCCAGGAGCACGACGACCTTCGGTCGGTACCGGACCAGCCAGGCCCGGAGCAACGCCGGCCACTGGGCCGAGCGTGGTGAGCGGGGATTGCACGCCTCGGCGACCCGGTTGCTGGTGCCGTTCATCTCGTAGTAGCGGCCCTCGGCGATCCCACATCCGACGCTCCCCTTGTCGATCACCGTCAGATCGCTCTTCGACACCGATGACCAGTAGGACAAGGACTGGCCCAGCGTCAAGGCGGTGGAGTCACCGGTCACCAGCACGGGAATACCGTGGCTTCCCGATGGATCGCTCTGGCCCTGGATCGATCCAACCGACGGGATGGCGGACGCCGCCGCCGTGGTGCCCACGAAGACCACCGCCACGGTGGCCCCCATGAGGGCAATGGCCGGCACCGCGGCCTTCAATGATCGCCAGAACGTCCCGTACATCACTGGTCGCTCGACCAGGTAGTAACTGGCCGCAGCCAACAGGACGGTGCAGGCGAAACGGACAGCCAGAAGCGAGAGGTCGGTCAGCCCGGTGCGCGCCGAATCCAGGTACACGAACACCGGGTAGTGCCAGAGGTAGGCGCCATAGGAGATGGTGCCCAGCCACACCAACGGCGAGAGCGAGAGGAACCGGGCGATGGGACCGCCGGGTACGCACACCGCCCCCACGATGATCGCCGCCGCCGACAGTGCGGACAGGGTGAAGCCGCCTCGGTAGTCGAAGGCCGAGGTGCCCTGCAGGGTGAAGGTCAGGGCGAGGGTGCCGGCGAATCCGGCCAGCCCGACGAGGATCAGGATCGTCCGGAGCGAGGACGAGGTCGCCCGAGGGGCCATTCCCTCCCTCCCGTTGCGCATCTCGATGATGGTCATCGAACAGGCGATGGCCGCGCCGATGAGGATGGACTGGGCGTGGGTGTCGGTTCCGAAGTAGAGGCGGGTGATGTTGGCGCTGGGGCTGTAGAGCAGCGCCATCTCCAGTGCCGAGGCCACCGCCCCCACCACCGAGAGCACCAAGAGGGCCCGAATTCCCGCGGGCGAAGGTCCGACTGAGGCCCATCACCGCCAGCACCACCAGCGGCCAGATCAGGTAGAACTGCTCCTCGACCGCCAACGACCAGGTGTGGGTGAGCGGCGACACCGCTCCGGTGGCGACGAAGTAGTTCCCACTGGTGGCGATCTGCCACCAGTTGGAGAAGTAGAAGAGGGCAGACAGCGCGCTCATCCGGAAGTCGGGGTAGAGGCCGGCCGGCTCGGCGAAGCGGATCATCAGGGTGACGGCCACCAGCACGATCACCAGGGCGGGAAGGAGCCTCCGGGCCCTTCGCAGCCAGAACGCGGAGAGCTTGATGCCCCCCCGCCTCCGATACTCACTGGTGAGCAGCCCGGTGATCAGGTAGCCGGACAGGACATAGAAGATGTCGAGGCTGAAGAACCCACCCTGCAGCCAGCCCACCCCGAAGTGGTAGCCCATGATGATCAGGAGGGCCACGGCCCGGATGCCGTCGAGCGAGGAGATCCGCTCCTTACCGGTCGCCGAAGGCCGGGCGGCACGACCGGTGGGGTTGTCTTCATTCATCGAACGTCGCTCACCGTGTCCCCGAGCCGTTTGGTGCCGATCGTTCGGCCGGCTCGACCGCACATCGACACCCACTGGCGGGATCCATCTCGGCGCCCAACATAGTGGGGCAACTGTGGCGGCCGGGGTCGTTGCCCGCCGCCTCCGACGTGCTGTGGGCCCGAACCCGTGACAGGCTGCAGAAATGGACAGCCCATCCACGTCACGCTCGGTTCCCACCACACCACGCGCCAGTCGCTCCGGCCGGCGCGACCAGCTCTTTGCCGGGGCGAGGGCGGCGAGAGGATTCATGCCCGACGACGAAGGCGAGGCGCTCTACCTGGCCGCGCTTCGGGCCGGTGCGTCCATCGACAACGGCACCTTCGTCGAGATCGGTGCCTGGTGTGGCAAGTCCACCGTCTACCTGGGCGCCGCCGCCGAGGAGACCGGCGCGGTGCTGTTCAGTCTGGACCATCACCACGGATCCGAGGAGAACCAGGCCGGCTGGGAGCACCACGACCGATCGCTCGTCGACCCGGTCACCGATCGGATCGACACCCTTCCCCATTGGCGTCGCACGGTGACCGGCGCCGATCTCGAGTCGTCGGTGGTGGGCATCGTGGGCGATTCGCCGACGGTGTCCGCCCACTGGTCGACACCGCTGGCCTTCTGCTTCATCGACGGCGGCCACGGCGAGGAACCGGCATGGGCCGACTACCGGGGATGGTCGCCCCACGTGATGCGAGACGGCTGGTTGGCCATCCACGACGTCTTCCCCGACCCGGCCGACGGCGGCCGACCACCCCACGACATCTGGCGAGCGGCGCTCGACTCCGGTGAGTTCGTCGAGGACGGCGAGTGTGGATCGCTGCGGGTGCTGAGGCGGCTCTGACCGGATCGTGCCCGACCCGCTGCAGCGAGCTGCTAGGCGAAGACCACCGTTCGGTTGCCGTTGAGGAGGACCCTGTCCTCCAGATGCCAGCGGACCCCCCGAGCCAACACCGAGCGCTCGATGTCCCGCCCGATCCGCAACAGGTCCTGCACCGAGTCGGCGTGATCGATGCGGCAGGTGTCCTGCTCGATGATCGGTCCGGCATCGAGTTGGGCGGTCACGTAATGACAGGTGGCGCCGATCAGCTTGACTCCTCGCTCGAAGGCTTGGTGGTACGGCCGCCCGCCCGCGAAGGAGGGGAGGAAGCTGTGATGAATATTGATCATCCGGCCGGGATAGCGGGCACAGAACTCGCCCGGGATGATCTGCATGAACCGGGCCAGCACCATCACGTCGCCCCCAGCCGACTCGAAGTGCGAAAAGATCTCGTCGAATGCCTGCTCCCCGCGCTCGGTGGTGATCGGCACGTGAACGAAGTCGATGCCGTGCCACTCGACCAGTGAGCGAAGATCGGGGTGGTTCGAGATGACCAGCGGAATCAGGCATGGAAGATCGTCGTTGCGCCAGCGGTGAAGCAAATCGGCCAGGCAGTGGTCCTCTCGACCCACCAACAGGACCAATCGCTTACGGTCGTCGGTGTCGCTGAGGCGCCAGTCCAGCTGGAACTGCGACGCGATGTCGACGAACCGATCGCCGAACTCGTGGGGACCGAAGGGCAAGCTGTCGGCCACGACCTCGATGCGCTGGAAGAACTGGCCCGTCGTGAGGTCACCGTGCTGAGCGGCCTCGATCACCGAACCCCCGAACGAGGCGATGAAGCCGGTCACCGCGGCCACGATACCGGTGCGGTCAGGGCAGGTGATGGTGAGCACGTACCGCCTCATGGTCCCATGATGCCCGGTGGCGGAGTTGCCCGTTCCCAGGTTCAGGTCAGGCGGGCCCCGGCGCGCCGGGTGTCCTCAGTGCCGGTTCCACCGGTGCCTCCGGGGCCGGTTCGGTGAGATCGAGGTGGCTGGGCAGCCCCTCACCGCGGAAGATCCCCGATGCCGGGGTGGTCCGGCTCAATGCGTCGGCAGCCAGCACCATGGCCCCGGCCGTGTAGGTGGACCGCTCCAGCGGGGGGTAGGTCGCCTCCTCGGGGTAGACCATCCCGGTCCAGTAGGACCCGTCGTCGTTGCGGAGCCCTTGGGCCCACGTGAGCAGTCGGAGGGCTTGGTCATCCATGCCCAGGGCGTCCAGGGCCAATACGCACTCGGCGGTCTCGGCGGCGGTCACCCACTCGCCGGTGGACACGCAGCGCACGCCACGGCCCTCCATCACGAAGGTGTCCCACGAGCCGTCGATGCGGCGGCGGGCTGCTTCACCGCTGAGTGCGCCGGCCAGCACCGGGTAGTACCAGTCCATGGCGAACTCGACCTTGGGCGCGAAGGCGTCCGGTTGATGGGCCACTGCGTGGGCCAGGCGCCCGGCAGCCAACTCCCAATCCGGCCGCTCTTGTCCCAGGCGCTCTGCGCAGGCGATCGCGCAGCGGAGACTGTGATAGATCGACGACGAACCGGTGAGGAGGGCGTACTCCTCGAGGAACCCGGACGGATCCAGCGACCAGTGGATGGATCCGTCGAGCCGCTGCCATCGCAGTACGAAGTCGACCCCGGCCTCCACGGTGGGCCACAGGTGCTCCAAGCCGTCGAGATCCCCGGTGGACACATACCGGTGCCAGGCCCCGGTGGCCAGATAGGCACACACGTTGGTGTCGAGACGGGCGTCCTCGATGCCGGTGACCAGGTAATAGTTGAACCAACTGCCGTCGGGCAGCTGGGTGTCGACCAGCCACTGGTAGGCGCGGTCGGCTTCGTCATCCAGGCCGACGGCGGTGAGGGCCATGGCCGCCTCGACGTGGTTCCACGGGTCGCAATGACCTCCGGGGAACCATGGGATCATCCCGTCCGGCCGCTGCAACGTGGCGATCGACTGGGCGGTGGCCAGGACCTGGGCCGCGGTGATGACGCCGGGAACCTCGGGGATCGTCCTCATGCCACCGCCTCCTGGCGTGACGCGAATGCTTCACGGGTGGACTCGCCCCGGACCTGGTCGTGCACGTGGGCCGGCGGCACCGGCGCAGCCACCGACACCCGAGGCTTCTCCAGGTAGACCACCAGGCTCTTCCCCACCAGTGGATTGAGAACGCGATCGGCGTACCGGGTCACCTTCGGAGCCTTCTCGATGTCCCACACCAACAGCCGGTGGTAGGTGGCCACAGCAGGGTGGGTGTCGTTGGTGGTGCCGACCAGGCAGCGCAACCACCAGTACGGGGCGTGCAGCCCGTGGGCATGGTGGCTCCCGACCGCCTTCAGTCCAGTTCCTTGGAGCCGGTCCACCAACTGGCGCTGTCGATAGATCCGCACATGGCCACCGGGCACGTTGTGGTACTCGTCGGACAGGGCCCAGTTGACGAACTCGGGCCCGCACCTGGGGACGGTGACCGCCATCGACCCGCCCGGACGCAGCACTCGGGTCAACTCGGCCATGGCCGCCTCGTCCTCGGGGATGTGCTCGAGCACCTCGGAGGCGATCACCCGATCGAAGGCGCCGTCGGCGAAGGGCAAGGTGAGGGCATCACCCCGAACCGCTCCCACCCGCGATGCCTGGGGATCAAGCTCCCCGGCCACGGCCATGGCCCCGAAGGTGTCCTGCACCTTGCGTACCTCGTCAGCACCGGCGTCGAAGGCCACTACTTCGGCCCCCAGCCGGGCGGCCTGGTAGGCGTGCCGCCCGAATCCGCATCCCAGGTCGAGGAGGCGGTCTCCCGCCCCCACCCCGAGTCTGGTGTAATCGACAGTCAGCATGGCAGGGCCTCCGCAGGTCGAGCTCGATCGGTGTCGTGGTCGGCCGGGGACGACCCCGGGGTGACCGGATGGGTCAGGTCGGCCATGAGGGCGCGGTACTCGGCCGCAGTCCCCGCCGCCGTCACCTGCCAGGTGAACCGTCCGAGCACCCGTTGCCGGCCGGCGGCGCCGAGCCGGTGACGCAGGTCGTGGTCATCGAGGACCCGGCCGATGGCCGCGGCCAATGCCCCCGGATCGTCAGGCGTCACCAGCAATCCGGTGACGCCATCCTCGCCCACCACCTCGGGGAGAGCCCCTCCGGTGGTTGCCACCAGCGCCACCCCACAGGCCATCGCCTCGATGGCCGGTAGCGAGAACCCCTCGTAGAGCGACGGCACCACCGCCACCTCGGCCTGGGCGTAGTTCTGGGCCAGCTCGTCGTCGGTGATGCCGGTGACACAGCGGACGACGGAGGCGAGGTCGAGCCGATCGATGGCCTTGGCCACCCGACCGTCGGTTCGGGGGTTGCCGATGACCACCAGCTCGATGTCCCGCTCGGTGCGGAGCTTGGCCACCGCCTCGAGCAGTGGCACCAGGCCCTTCATGGGGACATCGGACGACGAGGTGACCATGATCCGGCCCGAGACCGGGGACACCTCGGGCCGGGGGCGGAACACGGTATGGTCCGCCCCCACCGGGACCACGGTCATGCGTTCCAACTCGACGCCCATCTGGGTGGCGATGTCCGCCTTCGACGACTCGGACACAGTGACCACCCGGGGAGTGCTCTGGCCACCTTGACCTGCATGCGCAGGAACCCGAACCACCGACGCTGGGTGATGTGCTGCCACGGGTTGGCGGCATGGCTCAAGGCCAGCTGCCGGTCAACGGTGATCGGGTGGTGCAAGGTGGTCAACAGCGGCCACCCGTCCTCGATCATGCCCATGATCCCGTTGCCCAGGCACTGGTTGTCGTGCACCAGGTCGAAGTCATGGCGTCGGGCGGCCAGCAGACGGCGGACCCGGAGGCTGAAGGTCCAGGGTTCGGGGAATCCGGCCGTGCACATCACACCGAACTCGAGCGCAGCGATCGGCGTGGTGTACGAGGTGCGGAACTCGCGCAGCCTGGGGATGCGGAACGGGTCGGGATCCCGATAGAGGTCGAGACCGGGCACCGGGGTGAAGCCCACGCCGTCATCCACCTCGGGCCAGGGCTGACCGGCGAAGACCTCGACGGAGTGGCCGAGTGCCACCAGCTCGCGGGTGAGGTGGCGAGTGTAGACCCCCTGCCCACCGCAGCGCGGGTTGCCCCGGTAGACCAGAAAGGCGATGCGAAGGCCTCCGGGGGCGGGAGGCCGGGGGGGGATGCGCTCTGGGACTGGTGGCGGGGTGGCGGGGCCCTTGATCTTGTGCCTTTTGAGCCCGAAACTAGGCATGGACAACCGAGGCGAGCAGGCACATAGAAGGCAAATACTCCCCCGGCCAGGTACTTCGACGCAAGCCGACCAGGCCGGACGCATGTTCCGGGCTGGGTTGGTCGTCGGCCACCACCTCGATCACAGGGAGATCCCGATCCACCCGAGGACGGTGAGGGAGACCAGAAAGGTGGCGAAGCCGCCGACGGCAACCACGGTGACCAGACCGACCGTCCGCGCCAGCCTTCCGTTGGCCGCTTCGCCCAGCAGCGACCGGCGATTGGCCAGCACCAGGATGAACACCAGCGTGATCGGGGTGAGCACGCCCTCGAGGATCTGGGTGTTGATGATCAGGCTGGAACAGATTGCCCGGTACCAGCACCACGCCGGCCCCGATGATGATCTGGGCGGTGAACAGACCGAGGAAGAGCGGGGCCTGGCGGAAGCTCTTGGAGACCGACCGCTCCACCCCCACCGCCTCGGCCACCGCGTAGGACGTCGACAGCGGCACCACCGCGGCGGCCAACGCGGAGGCACCGAGCAGTCCGATGCCGAACAGGGTCTCCGCACATCGGCCGGCCAGCGGAGCCAGGGCCTTGGCGGCGTCGGCCGCCGAGTTGAGGGCCCCGGTCCCGCCGATGACCGCGGCGGTGGCGATGATGATGCACATCGAGACCAGATCGGAGACGATCGCCCCGCTCACCGCGTCGACCCGCTCGTACTTGTACTCCTCCGGACCGATGCCACGGTCGACCACCGCGCCCGCCGTGTAGAGCTGGATGTAGGGGGTGATGGTGGTGCCGATGAGCGCGACCGCCAGCAACAAGAAGGCCTTGGACCGGATGAAGTGGGGCAGGAAGGTGTTCACCGCCACCTGCCTTCCAGTCCGGGTGCCCGAGGAACATGGCGATCGGATAGGTGATGAAGGCCAGGGACAGCAGCAGGAAGACCCGCTCCGCGTAGCGGTACGAGCCGACGATGACCAGCATCCAGATGGCCATGGCGGCGATGGGCACCGAGATGTAGCGGGACACGCCGAACAGCTCGAAGGCGGCGCCGATGCCGGCGAACTCGGTCACCACCAGTCCGACGTTGGCAACGGCGAAGGCCAGGACGGCGAAGGCGGAGAGGCGCAGCGAGAACTGCTCGCGAATGAGGGCGGCCAGCCCTTTGCCGGTGTAGGCAGCCAGGCGGGCCACCATCTCTTGCATGCAGACCTAGCCCACGGTGACCAGCACCATGAAGAAGAGGGTGCGGTAGCCGAACTGGGCCCCGGCCGATGCGTAGGTGGCCATGCCGCCGGCGTCGTTGCCGGCGTTGGCGGCGATGAGGCCGGGTCCGGCTGCGGCCAGGTAGATGATGAAGCCGCGGAACCAGCGGCTACCCCACACGGTCACCGGCGGCATCCGATCGGGTCACCGCGCTCATGACGCCGGACGGGACGGGCTCACTGGAGCAACCTCGGGAAGTGGATCCGGCCGCGCTCGGGCAGGAGGGCGTCGAGCACGTCGTCGGCCAGTATCCGCCCCACCGGACGATCGTCCTCGACCACCACCACCGACATACGGCGGGCATCGACCAATCGCTCGGCGACCTCGTTGACCCGGGCGTGGATGCCAACGGTCACCGGCTCCGCCTCACCTACCAGGTCACCGAGCACGGTGTCCCCTGGGTTGATCAGCAGATGCAACAGGGGGAGGTCCCACACCAGCCGCCCGTCATCGTCGACCAGGGCCACGGCGTCGAGCTCGTCGGGACACGCATCGTCATCGGCGAGCCGGGCGGAGAGAGATGCGACGGTCTCCGATGTGGCGGCGATCAGAAACGCGGTGGTCATGAAGCCACCGGCCTCGTCTTCGGGATACCCCAGTAGACGGGCCAGATCCGCCACCTTGTCGGCCGGCATCGCCGCCATCACTTCGGCACGCTCGTCACTGTTGAGGTCCCGCAGCGCGTCCACCGCCTCGTCGGGCTCCATCGCTACGAGCAGCTGGGCGGCCCGATCGGGCTCCGCCTCCCGCAGCAAGGAGGCCAACTCCTCGGGATCCATCTCCTCGAGGGCGTCGGCCGCCTCCTCAGGGGTCAGGGAGTCGAGCAGCCGCTGGCGTTCGGGTCTCATCAGGTCCTCGAGCAGATCGGCCAACTCGCCGGGACGCAGGCGCTCCAGCCCCTGGTTGGTGGTCCGCAGGCGCACCTCGGGGGCAGCCCCCTGCTCGGTCTCGCCGAAGGGCTGGATGGCGCCCCAGTCGATGACCCGGTCGGGGGTGGGCGTGTGCCGCCACCGTGCCGGACCCAGCCGGCGGAGCAGGCTCTGGGTGGAGATGTCCACGCCGACCAGGCAGTACCGGCCCACCAGGGGGGCCAGATAGAGATCGGCAGCCCGGATCACCTGCACCCCGTCCACGTCGACCAGCTGGTGGTCGAGGACCTGGTCGGCCAGGGTCACCTCGCCGGGGCGGGGAGCGAAATCGGTGAGGTCCAACCGGGCCGTCTTGAGCACGATCTGGGTGTGCTCGATGGTCTGGATGGCCGAGGCGTCCACGAAGGCCAGGCGCCGACCCACCCGAACCACCAACCCTGTCACCGGCGGGTAGGTCTCATCACCGGTCCAACGGCAGACCACGTCGACCAGCCGACCGATCTCTGCGCCGCCTTGGTTGCGCACCGGCCTTCCCACCACGCCAGCCAGCGACACGATGGCATCCCGGACGGCCCGGTTGGCCAGCAGCCGCTGGCTACGCTGGCGGCGACGCGGACGCATGGTGTGGTGGATGTGACGCGCCGGGGGCGCCGAGGGCGAGTGGGCATGGGCGGGCGTGTCCGCTCCACCGTCATCGGGCGTATCAGGGCGGTCGCGGGTGGGCAGCACCGGCCACCGGTCAAAGAGTCGGGTCATGGGACACCTCGGGTCTCATACCGGCAGCACCCGAGGCCCAGCGTTCGAGTCAGCTGATCACACCGCTTCGGCGGCAAAACAGCTCAGCGCGACGAGGGCCGGAGGGGCCGGAGGATCGGACGGGTCGACGACAGCCTCCTCGTCGATGCGCAGGACCAAGTTGGTCCGCAACCGAAGCCCGCCCCGGTCCGGAGGTCAGTCAGGACGAAGAAGGGTCAGTGCGCGGCGACGGGAGGTCGTGGTTGGTCTCCCGGTCTACTGGGGGGTTCTCCCCGTTTCATGGGCCACACCTCCCTTGCCGTGTGCCCGCGGGCACGCACCACCGTGGACGCGCCGGACAGGACAAGCTTACCCCCGACCGCCATCATTCGGCCCGACTAGTTGTGGTCACGTTGGATCTGGCCGGCATCCTCAAAGAGAGTGAGCCGAGGTCCCAGGCGCTGTCCAGCGTCGCGAGATGCACCTCTCGACGCCGATGGATACCGGGATTCGAGTGTGAAGCGGTCAGGTGCCGGTACCGGTGAAGGTCAGGGCGTAGGGCTGACCATCGAGGGTGCCGCTGGTTCCGCCTTGCACAAAGCCTTTAGTGACAGGGGAAAATGCGTAGAAGTACTGGCACGACGCTTCGGCGGCTAGAAGCTTCCCCTGGCAGTTTCCGGTACCACCGAAGATTGTGGCCCCGCCTCCAGTCCCGAAAACCAGCACCGTTGTTCCGCTGATGTTCGTGACGGTCACTGTCTGCGTTGGACTGGTCGTTCCTACGGGAACAGATCCGAAGTTGATCGTCGTGGGTGATATCGAGAATTGGGCAGGCGCAAGGGTGATGTGCACCTCTTTAGAATGTGTCTTTCCGGGAATCCTTGCTCTGACCCGGATGGCGAACGATCCGGTGACCGTGGGAGTCCCAGCGATCAACGCAGTCCCGTTCCCCTCATCTACAAATGTCAATCCCGCCGGAAGGGGTCCGGTCGCTGAGAGGGTAGAGGCGGGAACGCTGAGCGTATCGACCTGGAACGAGAAGGGGACCAGGTCGGTTCCAGCGGCAACAGGGTTATTCGTGAACCGAATCCGGTCGCCGGGCAACCCGGTACCAGTGAAGGTCAGGGCGTAAGGCTGACCATTGAGCGTTCCGTTGGTCTCAACCTGGACAGGACCGAGAGCATCCGGTCTGAACTGGTAGAAGAAATGACAAGAGCGGCCAGTCGGAAGCACCTTTCCTTGGCAGTCTCCGACGCCACCGAAGACTCCGGCTCCGCCGCCAGTCCCCGAAACAGTCACCGTTGATCCGCTGACGTTCGTGACGGTGACGTACTGTCGTCGGCTCACTCCACCCACCGGGATCGATCCGAAGTTGAGTGCGGACGGGGAAACGGTGAACGAAGGAGCATCAATCTGTGGTTGAGCGGCCGCCCACGCAGGCACTCCCAGCAGTCCGAAGAGCAGCGACGGACACACCAATGCAAGGGGCCATCTCCTGATCATCTCGTCCTCCCCGACACCAATCAGTCATCCATCGCCCTCATAGTCCCACAAGCGCAGAGGCATCCCACGAAGACCGGTCCTCTGACTCGGGGATCGGGTTGGGCTGCGTCAGAGCAATGGACATCGGCCCTGTAGTTGCGTTTCCAGCGGAACCGACGCCGGAACATCCCAGTGACCCTAGGGCGAGACGAGTCCGCGCCTACGACCGGCCGTACTGGCCCTTCTCGATCCGCGGAACCGAGCGGTAGTCTCGGCCCATGGATCTGAGCTATCCCGCCGACACCGAGCCCTTCCGAGCTGAGATCCGACAATGGCTGTCCGACAACCTGCCCGATGGGTGGGGCACCCCGGGCTTCACCATGACCAAGGACGAGAAGAGGGCGTTCAACCGCGAATGGACCAAGAAGCTGTTCGACGGTGGGTGGATCTGCGCATCGTGGCCCAAGGAGTACGGCGGCAAAGGCCTCTCGCTGATGGAGTCGGTGGTGCTCAACGAGGAGTTCGCCCGGGCCGAGGCTCCCCTGCGGGCGGACTTCTTCGGGGACACGCTGGTCGGGCCCACCATCCTGCAGTGGGCCAGCGAGGAACAGAAGCAGCAATTCATCCCCGGCATCCTCAACGGCACCATTTCGTGGTGCCAGGGGTTCTCCGAGCCCGATGCCGGCAGCGATCTGGCCTCGTTGAAGACACGGGCCGAGCTCGACGGTGACGAGTGGGTGATCAACGGCCAGAAGGTGTGGACCACCCAGGCGCAATTCGCCGACTACATCTTCCTTCTGGCCCGGACCGACCCCGACGTACCCAAGCATGCCGGCATCTCCTACCTGCTGGTGCCGATGAAGCAACCGGGTATCGAGGTCCGACCCATCGCCCAGGTGGACGGGAGCGCCGACTTCAACGAGATCTTCTTCACCAACGCCCGCTGCCCGCGCCAGAACGTGGTCGGCGGCGAGAACAACGGGTGGAAGGTGGCCATGACCACCTTGGGCTTCGAGCGGGGTTCGTCGGCCACCACCGGCCACCGCCGATTCCTTCGCGAGCTCGACCAGATCATTGCGGTGGCCAAGAAGAACGGCAAGGCGGACGACCCGCTGATCCGACAGCGCTTGGCCAGGGCGTGGACCAACGTCAAGATCATGGAGATCAACGGTTATCGCTCACTCACCGATGCCCTCAACGGCACGCACCACATGGCCGCCCTGGGCGCCTGCAACAAGATGTTCTGGTCGGAGCACCACCAACGGGCCATGGAGCTGGCCATCGACATCCTGGGCATGGACGGACAGATCCTGACCGGTGACCCGGGCGACGTGGTGGACGTCCGACTCAAGCGCGGACGCGACGACTACCCGGTCAGCGATCTGCAGGCATCGTTCTTCTTCTCGCGCTCGGAGACCATCTGGGGCGGCACGGCGGAGATCCAGCGCAACATCGTGGGTGAGCGGGTGCTCGGCCTGCCCAAGGAGCCCAAGGTGGCGGCGACCAAGGGGTAGGCCGTCGGCCCACCAGCCAGCGCTCGTTGAATGGGCTTCCGCCGCCGGTGTGACTCTCGGGAACAAGAGAAGCCCCGCCTCCGAAGAGGCGGGGCTTCTCCCTCGCTACTACTGCACCCGCTCAGTACCGACGACCCTGGGTGGGTCGCCGGCCTGGGCCGGTGCCGTGATGGGTTGCGCTACTTGGCCACCAGCGGCTTGAGGTCCGTGATCGCCCCACTCGACGAGATGCACACCGCACCCGAGGCCGAGCCTGGGAGTGGCAGTCCATCCCCGCTGTCTGAAGTCACCGGGGCGGTGAAGGCCTCGGCGGTGGGATTGCTCTCTGCTCCCTTGACGTAACCCGGGCACTTCTTGCCCACTGACGTCGTCAGTGTCGGGTCGCCGATCGTGGTCTTCGAGCCCGAGACCCAGTCGACCGTTCCACCCGTTGCCAGCGTCGTAGCCGTCATTGACGTCGAGCTTCCTCCGGTGTCGCCTCCGGTGCATCCACTGACCGTGATGGTGCTGGCGGCGTTACCGTTGATGCCGGTGCACGTAATCTCACCGGGGGTCCAGCGGTACTCCAGTGCTTTCAGCGTAGTGATCGCGCCGCTCGTCGAGACGCACACCGAACCGGCTCCCGTGGCGGGCTCCATCATGCCGTCCCCGGTGTCAGCGGTCACGTTGAACGCGAACCCGATGGCCGATGGGTTGGACTCTGCGTTCTTGACATAGCCGGGGCACTTCTTGGCCGAGAGGTCGGTGAGAACCGGCGCGTCGGTCGTGGTGGTCGAACCCGAAACCCAATCGGTGGTCCCACCGGTCTCCAACGACGTTGCCACCAGCGGCTCCGAGCTTCCACCGGTGTTGCCTCCGGTGCACCCACTGACCACGATGGTGCTACTCGCATTACCGGTGATGGAGGTGCAGACCAGCTTCCCCCCAGCTGCTCCGGCCGTGCCGGACAAGCCCACTACGGCTAATGCCGAAACCGGAATGAGCATGGCCACAGCGGCCAAGAAAATTCGTCGCATAAGTCACCCTTTCGTTTGTTCTGGGAACGAACCGAACGGCCCTCCCCCCACTTGCACGAACAACCCTAGTACGGGGTACAAGCGTTTGCTGGATTGTTTTAGATCGCTCCTGTGCCTCGGATGAACCGGGACGACGCTCCCAGAAGCTCGCCCGCCACCGGACCGCGTCGGAGAACTGGTCAAACGGTCAGGGTCTCCTACTCTTCTGTGTTTTCAAGCCTTTACTTTGTGTTTTGTGTTTTGGAGGTGGTCAGAAGGGACGTTCTGGCTACCTTCGGGAAGTCGGTGGCGCACCGTGGCCGGACCGTCTCGCAGAGTGATTTGTTCAAGCAACATTCGACTCGACGTCGCGCACGCCACGGGCCTCGGAGGCCCGGGCGATCGCCTCCGAGGAAGGCCTCGCCTGCTTGAGGCCGGCCTCGTGGCGCCACATCAACAGTGCGGCGGCGATCACGGTGGCGATCGCCCCGGTTAGCAGGGAGATCCTCGGGCTGGTCCACTGGGCGATGGCACCGACCAGAGGTGCACCGATCGGGGTGGTACCCAAAAAGGCCATGGCGTACAGGGCCATCACCCGACCCCGCATGGCCGGTTCGGCATTCAACTGCAAGGTGGCGTTGGCCGTGGCGATGAAGCCGATGGAGGCCGCCCCCATCAACACGATGGCAATGGCGGCGGCAAGCAGGGTCGGGGCCAGTGCCACCACCGCCAGCAGCCCCCCGAAGATCAGGGCCAATACCTGCAGGAGCCGCGGCGTCGGTCGGGCCCGGTGGGCGGCCAGGAGGCCGCCGATCACCGCCCCGATGCCCATGCAGGAGGTGAGCAGCGAGTAGGTGCCCGCTCCGCCGTGAAAGGTGACCTTGGCCAACAGGGCGAGGGTGACGGTGAAGTTGTAGGCGAAGATCCCGATCAAGGCGATGGCCAGCAGGGTGTTGCGCAGCGAGGGAGTCCGCCATACGTAACGGAACCCCTCCCTGATCTGGCCCTTGGCCCGGACCACCTGCTCGGTCGGATGCAGCTCGGTGGTGCGCATCAGCGACAGGCCGATGAGCACGGCGACATAGGAGACGGCATTCACGAAGAAACAGACGCCGAGTCCGAAGACGGTGATGACCACGCCCCCGATGGCCGGCCCCACCACCCGCGAGGCGTTCATCACCACGGTGTTCAGGCTCACCGCGTTGGGAAGGTCGTCGCGCCCGACCATCTCCATCACGAAGGTCTGACGGGCCGGGTTGTCGAAGACGGTGACCACACCGAGCAGGGCGGCCAGCAGGTAGACCTGCCACAGCTGAACCTGATGACTGACCACCAGCACACCCAGGGCGAGCGCCAGCAGGCCGCCGGCGGCCTGGGTGCAGTACAACAGATGGCGCTTGTTGACCCGATCGGCCACCAACCCTCCGACTGGGCCGAACAACAACATGGGCAGGAACTGCAACCCGACCACGATGCCGAGGTCGACGCCGCTTCCGCTCAGGTGCAGGACCAGCCATGCTTGGGCCACCGTCTGCATCCAGGTGCCCGATACCGAGATGAGCTGGGCCACGAAGTACAGCCGATAATTGCGGATCCGCAACGAGCTGAACGTCTGGTGGGCTGCGGCACGGAGCGCGGTCATGGCTCATCCAGTGCGACGAGGCGTTCGAGAAGGACGGTAAGATCCCCCAGCGACTGTCGCTCTTCGGGCGCCATGCGGCGCAGTTGTTGGGCCAGGAATGCGTTCTTCACCGAGCGGTTGTGCTCGAGGACACGCATGCCCTCGGGTCTGATCGTCACCCGGGCGACCCGGCGATCGGTCGAGTCGATGACTCGGGACACGTACCCCAACTCCTCCAGCGCCCCGACGACGCGGGTCATCGACGGTGGCTGCACCGACTCGCAGGCCGCAAGCGCGCCCAAGGTGGGCGAGCCCAGTTTGGCGATGCTGGCCAATGCCGAGGCCTGTGACTGGGTGAGCCCACCAGCGGTCTGCTGGCGAAGGCGCCGGTGGAGACGAGTCACCGCCAGGCGCAGACGAGAAGCCATCTCGGCCTCGGAATCGTTCACACCATCCTCGTGCACACCATCCGACGCCACCTCTTCGGCCGGCGCTGGGGTTTCGGTGGCGGGAGCACTCATGGTCCCAGTATAGTTAGTTTACCTAACGAACTGCAAGAGCCGTGACCAGGGCGGATGGACATCACCCCTGATCACAGCCCATTTGGCTCAGCCACAATGCTCACCTCCATCGTTCTGCATCCGATCCTCTGGTGATCGGCGAGCTCAACGGGAGCGGTCCTGTAGCCCGAGTTCGGCCACCGTGGGCAGGAGGGCCGGCTGGAGCCACTCCCCGCCGGGCTTGGAGATGTGGATCCCGTCCGCCCACCGGACGGTGACCCCGTCGATCACCGCTTGGAAGTGGCCACCAGGGTCGAGGATCTTGTTGAGATCGATGAGGGTGACCACCTGGCTCCGTTCTCTGGCCACCGAGGTCACGATGTCGTTGAACTCGGTGACCCGAATCGGATTGTCATCCGGCGTCGGGCGCACCGTCCGGTGACGGTGCCAGGCACCGATGATCGGGCATGGTGAACAGCACCACCTTGGCGCCGGTGGACGACGAGCAGGTGCGACCGCCTGATCGATCTCGTGCGTCGAGATGGGCGTCCCATGCCGGCTGGCCGATGTGCACCACCGTGCCGTTGTCCAGATGGTCGGTGATGTCCCAGCGGCCGATGAGCAGGCCGACCACCTCGGGGTGGTAGCTCGGCAACTTGCCCGCCCAGCAGGTCCTCCACGAGTTGCACGGCGACACCGGGTAGTCGATGACGCCGGCGACGATGGCCCGCAGGTCGTCGAGGTCGCAACCGAGGGTCGCTTGATCGGATGACACTCACGCCGAACCGATGCACGCTGTCCGACGACAGCCCCACGCCGAGGGTGAAGGCGAGTGAGTCCCCGAGGAGCAGGAACCGCATCGGGTGGGTGGTGAACGCCTTGGCGTCGGTGAGCGCCTGGCGCTCAGCGGCCGGCATGCGTCGCACGCACCTTGACCGCGGCTACGGCTGGCCGGTGCCACTGTCCCGGCCACCACCACCGCCACCGTGGCCACCAGCAGGACGATGGCGGGCACGGCGGCCTTGAGGGAGCGCCAGAAGGTGCCGTACATGACCGGGCGTTCGACCAGGTAGTAGCTGGCCGCGGCCAGGGCGAAGGTGCAGGCGAAGCGGACGGCCAGCAGTGAGAGCCCGGACAGGCCGGTGCGGGCGGAGTCGAAGTAGATGTAGACCGGGTAGTGCCACAGGTAGGCCCCATAGGAGATGGTGCCGAGCCACACCAGCGGGCCGCAGCGAGAGGCCGCGGGCGATCGGCCCGCGGGGCACGCACACCGCGGCGGTGATGATGGCCGCCGCCGACAGGGCCGAGAGCATGAACCCACCCCGGTAGTCGAACGACGAGGTGCCGACCAGCGTGTAGGTGAGCGTGAGGGTGCCGGCCAGGCCGGCCAGGCCGAGCAGGACCAGGCCCGACCGGGCGACCAGGGACGCTGGCCACCGGGGCCATTCCCTCGGCGCCCCGGCGCATCTGGATGAGGGTCATGGAACAGGCCAGCACCGAGCCGACCAGGATGGACTGGGCGTGGGTGTCGGTGCCGAAGTAGAGCCGGGTGGTGTTGGCCATCGGGCTGTAGAGCAGGGCCATCTCCAGCGGCCGAGGCCAACGCGCGCCGAGCACCGACAGCGCCAACAGGACCCGGATGCCCCGGGTAAAGGTGCGGCGAGAAGTGCATCACCGCCAGCACCACCAGCGGCCAGACCAGGTAGAACTGCTCCTCGACGGCCAGTGACCAGGTGTGGGTGAGCGGGGAGGCCGGCGCCGGTGGCCACGAAGTAGTTGCTGCTGGCGGCGATCTGCCACCAGTTGGAGAAGTAGAAGAGGGCGGACAGGGCGCTCATCCGGAAGTCGGGGTAGAGGCCGGCCGGCTCGGAGAATCGGACCATCAGGGTCACCACCACCAGCACCACGAGCAAGGCGGGCAGCAGCCGGCGGGCCCGGCGCAGCCAGAAGGCCGAGAGCTTGATCCGGCCCCGTTTGCGGTACTCGCTGACCAGCAGCCCGGTGATCAGGTAGCCGGACAGCACGTAGAAGATGTCCAGGCTGAAGAAGCCACCCTGCAGCCACCCCACGCCGAAGTGGTAGCCCATGATGATCAACAGGGCCACCGCCCGAAGCCCGTCCAGCGCGGTGATCCGCTCCTTGCCGGTGGCCGAGGTGCGGCCGGTGGCCGAGGTGCGGCCGGTGGCCGAGGTGGGCCGGGCCGCCGATGGGCCCTCGGATGCCCGGAGGTCGGCGACACTCATCGGTGGCCGGCGTTCGACTGCCGCTGGGATGACGCCGTGTCGGCGGCGGAGGGATTGGAATCGATGATCAGGGGCCAGATCCTCGGCGACAGCCAGTTGTAGAAGGCATGGGCCACCGCCGCGGTCGAGTTGCCGACGAACGGCATTGCCGGGGGCGTAGGCCGGCGTGTGGATGCCGTCGGCCGTCCTCACCTGGACCCCGTCCAGGTACTCGGTGAAGACGCCCTGGGGGGAGAGGAGTCTGCCGTAGTCGATCACGCTCACCGAGCCGGGGAACTCGGCGGCCACCTTCGTGATCAGCTGGTCGTAGATCAGACCGCCGGGCCGACGAGTCCTCGGGGAACGGTGCCTCGTGGAAGGCGGCTCCGGCGGCCAGGGCGGGCATGGTGGTGAAGTCGAAGTGCGCCCCGTGTGCAGTACCGATCTCCACCGCCTTGCGCATCTGGGAGAGCTCGTAGCGCTGGAAGGACGGCTGCTCGATGTTGGTCCACTGGCCATTCCGGAGGATGTCCTGGACCTCCCAGGTCCCGGCGACGAAGAGCACCAGGTCACCGGGGGCGGTGCCGGCCACCGCCTGGGTGTCCACCGCCGGCCACTGCTGGTCGGCCGGCGTCGCCTCGTTGCAGGCGGGGAACATGGCCAGCTCGGGCTGGGGCGGGTTGTTGGAGGCGTTGGCGCCGATGGCCAGTCCGCAGCCGAAGAGGCCGCCGTTCACCACCGTGGTGCCGGGCGGCGCGGTGGCGGCCAGGGCGGCGCCGAGGGTCAGGGCCGTGCTGTCCCCCAGCACCACCAGCAGTGGGGGTTGGGCGTCCTGACGCATGCACCTGGTACCGCTTCACGCTGCACCGCCGCGGTGGCCGGTGCCACCGTGCCCACGATGACCACGGCCACCGTGGTGACCAGCAGGACGGCGGCGGGCACGACGGCCTTGACGGAGCGCCAGAACGTCCCGTACATGACCGGGCGCTCGACCAGGTAGTAGCTGGCCGCGGCCAGGGCGAAGGTAGCAGGCGAAGCGGACGGCCAGCAGTGAGAGCCCGGACAGGCCGGTCCGGGCGGCGTCGAGGTAGATGTAGACCGGGTAGTGCCACAGGTAGGCCCCATAGGAGATGGTGCCGAGCCACACCAGCGGGCCGCAGGGAGAGGCCGCGGGCGATCGGCCCGCGGGGCACGCACACCGCGGCGGTGATGATGGCCGCCGCCGACAGGGCCGAGAGCAGGAACCCGCCCCGGTAGTCGAACGACGAGGTGCCGACCAGCGTGTAGGTGAGGGTGAGGGTGCCGGCCAAGCCGGCCAGGCCGAGCAGGACCAGGCCCCACCGGGCGACCAGGCGACCTGGCCGCCGGGGCCATCCCCTCGGCGCCCCGGCGCATCTGGATGATGGTCATGGAACAGGCCAGCACCGAGCCGACCAGGATGGACTGGGCGTGGGTGTCGGTCCCGAAGTAGAGCCGGGTGGTGTTGGCCGTCGGGTTGTAGAGCAGGGCCATCTCCAGGGCCGAGGCCACGGCGCCGACCACCGAGAGCGACCAACAGGACCCGGATGCCCCGGGTAAAGGTGCGGCGAGAGGTGCATCACGGCCAGCACCACCAGCGGCCAGACCAGGTAGAACTGCTCCTCGACGGCCAGGGACCAGGTGTGGGTGAGGGGCGAGGCCGGCCCGGTGGCCACGAAGTAGTTGCTGCTGGCGGCGATCTGCCACCAGTTGGAGAAGTAGAAGAGGGCGGACAGGGCGCTCATCCGGAAGTCGGGGTAGAGGCCGGCCGGCTCGGACGAAGCGGACCATCAGGGTCACCACCACCAGCACGATGAGCAGGGCGGGCAGCAGCCGGCGGGCCCGGCGCAGCCAGAAGGCCGAGAGCTTGATCCGACTCCGCTTGCGGTACTCGCTGACCAGCAGCCCGGTGATCAGGTAGCCGGACAGGACGTAGAAGATGTCCAGGCTGAAGAAGCCGCCCTCGCAGCCACCCCACGCCGAAGTGGTAGCCCATGATGATCAGCAGGGCCACCGCCCGCAGCCCGTCCAGGGCGGTGATCCGGTCCTTGCCGGTGGCCGAACGCCGGGGCGGATATCCCGAGCGGGCGGTCGAGTGGGCGTGCTCGACATTGATCATGGGAGACCGATCATCGCGTGCGAGCCGCCAGCCCCAGCGTCGCCACGGTGGGCAGGATGCTCGCCTGGAGCCACTCGCCGGCAGCCTTGGTCAGGTGGACCCCGTCGGTCGAGCGCACCGTCACCCCGTCCACCACCGACTGGTAGACGCCCCGAGGGTCGACCAGCTTGTTGAGGTCGATGAGGGTGACCCGGTCCCGATGGCTGTCGGCCACCCCGATCAGGAGCTTGTTGAAGGCCCGCATCCGCGCCGGGTCGTTCTCGGGGAACGGCGTCCCATTGGCGGCCTCTTCGGGCGGATCGAGATACGGCATGGTGAAGATCACCACCTTGGCGCCGGTCGAGGAGAGCACGGTGACGACCTGATCCAGCTCTGCGGTCAGGTGCCGGTCCCACACCGGATCCCCGACGTGGACCCAACGACCCTGATCGAGGTGGTCGCTGACCTCCCATCGCCCGATCAACAGGCCCACCACGTCAGGGCGGATGCTGTCGATGCCAGCTCGCCACCTGGTTCGCCAGTCGATGCACCCCTGGGTGGCCGTCTGGACCACTCCGGACAGTTGCACCTCCACGTCGTCGAGATCGCATCCCAGCTCTCCCCCGTCGAAGACACGCACCCCGTAGTTGTCCCGTGAGTCGACGCCCAGCCCGACCCCGAGGGTGAGACCGACCGAGTCCCCGACCATCACGAAACGGATCGGATGGCCTGCGAACGCTCCCGCGGTGACCAACGAACGGCGCTCGGTGCTCGAGAGCCCTCCCCCTCGGGGGGCGGCGGTGGCACCGGCAACCGGGGCGACGGTGGCGAGCACCACGGCCACCGCGGTGACCACGGCGGCGCCCCCCCCAACGCAAAGACCGAGCCGACCGCGGAAGGCCCGCCCACTGCGGATGGGCTCCTCGACCAACAAGAAGGAAGCGGTGGCCACCGCGAAGGTGACCACCAGCCGGGTGCCCAACAGCCGGTTCCCACTGAGCCCGGTGTGGGCGTGATCGATGGCCAGAAAGAGGGGCCAGTGGTACAGGTAGAGGCCATAGGAGATGCGCCCGATGAACACCAGCCCTGACAGGGAGAGGAACCGGGCCAGAAACGATGCCGGCACGGTCACGCAGCCCACGATGACCGCACCGGCCGCCACCGCCACGACCAGGAACCCGCCGCGATACAGGAACGGGTCCGGGCCGGCCAGCGTGTGCCAGGCCCAGGCGAGATAGACGGCCCCGCCGACACCGAGCGCGCTCCACAGCAGTCGGCGGCGCCGGGTGGCGGTCCAACCGGTGGGGAGGATGGAGAAGGTCTCGCCTCGGTGCGAACCGATGGCGCCGAGGAAGGAGCCGACCAGCAGGGCCTGGGCCCGGGTGTCGGTGCCGTAATAGAGACGGTCGATGGAGAATCCCGCCTCGTACATGGCCGCCATCAGCAGGGCGGAGGCCAGGGCGCCGACACCGGCGGTGATGGCCAGGGACCGCAGACCCCATCGCCGCACCACGAACAGGGCCACCAGGGGCCAGATCAGGTAGTACTGCTCCTCGACGGCGAGGGACCAGGTGTGCAGCAATGGTGACGGCGCCGCCGCCTGCACGAAGTAGCCCTGGTCGGAAAAGATGAAATGCCAGTTGGCCACGTACAGCAACGTGGACAGGGCGTCGCCGCGTACGGCACCGACGTCGATCGAGTTGCGGAATGCGTAGGCATAGGCGGCAACTCCCAGGAGCAGGATGATGAGGCCCGGAAGCAGTCGCCGCGCTCGCTGTGCCCAGAACCTGCCCGAGCCGGACGCCTCCGGTGCGCTGCAACTCCCTGCACAACAGCGAGGTGATCAGGAAGCCGGAGAGGACGAAGAACACGTCCACCCCGAGGAGGCCGCCCCCCGTCCACGGGATGCCGGCGTGATAGAGCAGCACCGCCATCACGGCAAAGGCGCGGATGCCGTCGAGGGCCGAGAACCGCAGCAGCCCGCCGGTCTCCCGACCGCGCCCCAGCCTTCCGGACCGCGGTCTGGCCGCTGTGCCCGCGGGGTGCGGTGCCACGTCGGTCGCCGCCGGTCCGCTCACGTCAGCCCTGCCCGCCGCCGTGGCCACGTCGGTCGGAAGGTCGGCCGCAGCGGTCGGACTCGTTGATCGCCGGCTCCGGACCCACCCCTCATGATCGGGTGGCGAGCACGCACGCCGTCGAACCATCGATGGAGGCCACCGTGCCGTCCGGGGTGCCCGCGCCACAAGCGGTGAGGCGGTCGCCGGAGGCAAGGATCGGGGGGCCGGCGCGATCGACCCCGGTCCACACCCAGGCGTCCGCCTGACGGATGGGCGGTTGTCCGGTGGCCGCGGTGATCAGCACGGTGGCGTCCCGGACCAGATGGAGCTGCTCGTAGGTCGGGAGATGGGCAGGGTCGGGGACCACCACCGTGGTCACCCCCCATCCGTCGAGGGCCCGTCGCACGGCGGCCACCTCCGTCGGCGTGATGGTCTGGGAACCAGCACTGGAGATTGAGAGGTTGCCGATGTCGGTCTGGCCAACGGCCTCCTGGCCGGCACGCGCCGGGAGGGCGTCGGGGCCACCACCGCCCACCATGGCGAAGGACATCGTGTCCACTGCCTGCCAGGTCATGGCGCTCTGGAACAACGCGAAGGGCACCGGAAATGCCAGCACCACCTGATCAGCTCCCAGGTGGGGAGCCACCGTCCGGAACCAGGCCGGGACCACCACCGGCTGCGTGGTCAGAGGGACCCCGCTCGAGTAGTAGGAAGCAATCGGAACCAGCGCGATGAGCGCCACGACCACCGCGGTGGCGGTGCTGGCCATGCGCCACCGACGGTTCGGCCCGGAGTCACCGACGCCGCGCCGGGAGGCGAGCCACCGGTTGGTGTCGGTGCGGGCATGGTCGACGATCAGCCCGAGCATGACCGCGGCGGCCAGATAGGTGACCAGCAGGAACCGACTGGGGATGATGTTGTCCATCAGCGGGAGCCGCACGAACAGGCGCCACAGTGTCCACCGGTGGAGCTGGAGGCCCATCGAGAGGGGCACCGAGATCACACCGACCGCCCCGAACAGCCACAGTAGGCGGTCGCGTCGCCAGACGACCACCCCGATGACCAGGACGGCGATGAGCCCGATCCCGAAGTACTGGCCCGAGAGGGTCGGCGCCTGGTAGCCCCCGAAGTGGTGGTCGAGGGCGGTGAACGCCGGCGACGGGGTCGACGGGAGCAGGTAGTCCCGCAGGTCGTTGCCCCCGTAGCTGATGTCGGAGGTCCCCCAGATCGGCCCCGACAGACGGGCGGGACCGGCCAAGGCGAACCAGACCGGATAGGCGAGCAGCACGGTGGCGGTGATCCCGGCCGCAACCACGGCGGCGACGGCGTGGCGGATGCGGGAGCGGAGGACGTCGCGGTGAACGAGCCCGTAGAGGATCAGCAGGGCGATCCCGATAGCGGCGGCGATCACCACCAGGACCAGAACCTCCGAGCCGATGAAGAACTGCACGAACACCAGCACGCCGAGGAGCACGCCGGATGCCAGCGGCCGGTGGCGTTGTCGGATCAGCATCTCGTCGAGGCAGGCCACCATCAAGGGCGGGATGGGCGCCATGGCCAGCATCAGGTGGGCGTCGGTGAGTGCGATCAGGATGAACGGCGAGAAGCCGTAGAGCAGGCCCCCGATGAAGGCGGCCGGGGTCCACGACACCCACCGGCGGAGCAGGACGAACATGGCCAGGGCGGACAAGACCGGGCTCAGGGTCAGGGCCACGTTCAAGGTGGCCACCGGGCCGAACAGCCAGGTGACCGGGGCCAGCACACACGCCGATGCCCACCTCGGCGGTGTTGGAGAGCAGGTTGACGCCGCTCGGATGGAACAGCGCCGTCGAGTACAGCGGGTTGAGCCCGTGGGAGATGGCGTAGGCGGGCCAGGCCAGGAACCAGGTGAACAGCGAGGAGTCGCCACAGCCGCAGGTGGTGGTGGACGTCGGGTGGGTCGTCCACACGTTCCACCACAGGAAGAGTGAGAGAACCAGGTAGGCGGCGGTGGCGGTGAGCAGGGTCGCGGACCCGGTGGTCGGGCCCGGGATTCGGCCGTGGGGTTCGGCGGCGGGTCGGGATGGCTCTCCACCGATGTCGCGGTCGGGCCGTCCGGCGGGAGCTCCGCCCGCGGGTGCTCAGTGGTGGTCATGACGGTGGCGCGGGGACGAACTCCGAGATGGTGACGGGCGAGTGGGATGCCCCGCCTGCCGACGAGTCGATCACCGCTGCACCACCCCCCGGGCTCGCCCGCTCCGGTACGTCCCTCGTGCGGGGTAGAAGGGAAATGGTAGGTGCCAGGTGGGCTGGGGTCCATCCATGCCAGGTCAGGACGGGTTCACCCCGGATCGGAGGATGCAGCCTGGTACGGCCGACGGGGACGGCTCCGAGGCCACCGCCCCGATGGTGCAGTGGTCGAAGGCGGCCACGGTCATGGGCACGTCCGGGGCGGTGGACCCGACCGACGACCACACCCAGGCCGAATGGCTGTAGGTGGGCGGGCGACCCATGGCCGCGGTGAGCAGTCCCACCGCGTAGGCGGTGCTCCGGCCCTGCTCGTAGCGGGGCAGGTCCTGCCTGGATCGGGAACCACGATGGTGGTCACCCCCCAGGCGCCAGGGCGTGCCGGATGGCGGCCAGGTTGGCCGAGGTGGGGGCGGGGGGCGCGCCCAGGGGCAGTGATGCGCCGAACAGCACCTCGAACCCGGCCCGGGCCGACCCGGCCCGCTGGCGGCTGGCCCTCCGGACCTCCCCCGCCGGCCTGGGCCCAGCGCATCCGGTTGACCGCCTGCCAGGCCTGGGAGGACTGCAGCCCCGAGAAGGGAGCCGGGTAGGCGAGCACCACGTTGCCCGGCGGGCAGCGTGGCCCCGACCTCGGCGTACCAGCGGGAGCAGGACCAGGACCGGGTGGTGAGCGGCAGGTTGGGCGCCAGGGCCACCAGCGTCGGGACCAGCATGCCACGGCCATCGACCGCGGCGGCGGCCAGATCGGCCGGCACGGGCGAGGCGCCGGCCGGCGCTCGGAGACCCAGGTACGGACCCGGTCGATGACCACCGCCACCATCACCGCCGCGCACAGGGCGAGCACCGACGGTGAAGCGGATCTCGACGATGTCGCCCACCCAGGGCACCTTCTCCACCACCTGCCACGGCACCCAGTAGCCGTGCCCGGGGCCCAGCGAGAGGACGGCGGCGACCGATCCCGACGCCGCCGAACAGGAGCAGCCGCCGGTCGTGACGCCAGACGATGGAGGCCGACGACGGCCACCACCACCACGCCCACCCCCAGGTAGCCGAGCCCGGGGAGCAGCGGGCCCTGGTAGCCGCCGAACCGGAGCCATCTGGCTCCGGATCTGCTCCAGGCCCCCGGCGGTGCCAGAAGCTGGTCAAGGTGTTCCCGAAGTGGGAGAGCGTGCCGTTGGACCAGATCGGCCCGGTCAGGTGGGCCGGCCCGCGGAGCAGGAACCACAGCGGATAGGCCGAGGAGGACGGCGGCACCGCCGACCGCGGTGGCCGATCCCCGGAGGGCGTAGCCCGGCTGCGGGCCGATGCTCCCGGGGTGCACGGAGGCCGACGAAGCCGACCATCAGCACCACCGCCACCACCGCGAACAGCCCGGTGATCACCAGCACCTCGGTGCTCACGAAGAACTGGACGGCGACCAGCAGGGCCAGCGCGGCGCCGATCCGATAGGGCGAGCGCCGCTGGCGGACCAGACAGCTCGTCGAGGGCCATCACCATCAGCGGGGGGATGGCCAGGAAGGCGATGTTGAGCTGGTTGAAGGCCAGCTCGGTGACCATGAACGGGCGAGAACCCGTAGACCAGGCCGCCCACGAAGGCGGCCGGCTGCCAGCGCACCCAGCGTCGAACGAGCGACGAACATGGCCAGCGCCGACAGGACCGGGGCCAGGGTCAGGGCCACGTTCATGGCCGCCACCGGCCCGAAGGCCAGGGTCACCGGGGTGAGCACGATGCCCAGGGCGAGCACGCTGGTGTCGTTGAGCAGATTGATCCCGGTGGGATGGAACAGCCACTGCGAGTAGAGCACGCTGTGCCCGTGGGTGAGGGCGAAGGCGGGCCACTCGAAGAACCAGAGGAACCGGGCGGCGTCGCCGCATCCACAGGTGGTGGTGGTGGTCGGGTGGGTGGACCAGACCTGCCACCAGAGCACCAGGGCCAGCACCAGGTAGACGAGCCCGGCGGCGATGACCGGCCCGCCAGGCTCGGGTCGACCGGTCACCGGTCGCCGGCGAGTCGGACGCCCCGGTCACTGTCGGGGTCGGGCACCACCGTCGGTCACCGGGTGGGCGACCGACCGGGCCGCGGGCGGCCGCCCACAGAGCTGGGCGGCGGCGCATGCGACGGGTCGGCGCTGAAGGACATGGTGGTGAAGCCGAGCGAGTCACCGATGTCGGCGACGAAGCCGCGACGCGGTCAGCGGCGCGGTGATGGCGCGGAGATACGACGGCCAGCGGGTCGCAGCCCAGCGCCCGCCGGGCGGCGGCCACCGCCTGCGGGCGACGGCCCGCCGGCGATCGGGTCGTGGCCGTGCCCGGGATGCCGAAGCGGGCCACCATCCAGGCCGGTCCGATGTACTTCTCGTGGCCGGGACGGGCGTGCCTGACCACCACGGTGTGGCTGCCGATGGGATTGGCCAGCGAGTACGAGTCGAAGATGTAGACGTCGGGACCGGCCAGGTAGCCGATGACGCCGATGGCGGGCACGTTGACGGCCAGGGTGAACGGCAGCGCCGATCGGGCCGGCGACGTTGCCGACCGGTCGATCGGGGCGAAGGGGTTGGTGATGACCAGCAGTCGCTGGTGGCCCGGCGGGCACCTGGTGGGCCAGCCGGTGAACAGCGTGCCGGCCGCTCCGGACAGGGCCTTGCCGTAGTCGCCGGCGGTGACCGGGTGGGCGTTGCCGGTGGCAGTGATCCAGCTGTTGCGCTCGTTGGAGATGAACACGGTCTGGGGGTTGAGGCTGGTCACCTTGGGAGGGACGAACCGGAGCCAGCCGACGCAGACCACCGCCCACACCACGATCCCGGCCAACGGGATGGCCAGCAGGCTCCGGGCCTGGCGGGCGGAGACGAAGACGGGAAGGCAGAGGGCGAAGAACCCGGGCAGGAGCAGGCGGGCGTGCATGTAGTCGCCCCCGACGTGCACCACGTAGAGGACGTCGGCCAGCCCGACCACGATCGGCGTGCCAAGCACCACCACCCCGAGCCGGTCGCCGCGCCGCCACCAGGCGCGGGCCGGGAGCCACGACGAAGGGGACGGCCAGGGCCAGGGGCAGCCACAAGGTGTAGGGGGCCACGAAGTTCCACAGGTAGGTGAAGCCCTGCGACCACCAGGCCGACGCCCCCGGCCTTGGCCAGACCGGTGTTGGGGACCAGCAGGGCGTAGTAGCCCATGCGGAACACCTCGAAGGCGACCGGCAGGGCCAGGCCGGCGGCCACCGGCAGGCCGTAGCGGCCGAGGCGGCGCGGCCGGTCCCGACCAGCCGGGGGCGGCCACCACCGACGAGCAGGGCGACCACGAAGACCACCGAGCCGAGGGCCAGCTCGGGCCGGATCAGCGTGCCGAGCCCCATGACCACCGCCGCCGGCACGGCCCGACGCCGGCGATCCTCCACCCGCACCAGCAGGAGGAACGAGACGCCCAGCCACAGGAAGACCATCGACATCTCGAGCCCCGAGGTGGCGAACTCCCACACGCCGGCCACCACCGACACCATCAGCAGGCCGAGCGGGAACACCGATCGTCCTCGTCCGCGAGCTCCGCCAGGCGCTGGATGGCCCGACCGCCGGTGAGGAACCCGCCGCCGGTGCACACCAGTCCGAGGACCACCGACAGCCACTCCAGGGCCACGAAGGGAAGGATCTCGTGGAGGCCGGCCAGGGTGAACAGCCACAGGGGGTCCGAGTCCACCTCGACCCGCTCGCCGAGGTTGAAGACCAGGCCGTGCCCGGCCAGCAGGTTGTCGATGATCCGGAAGTTGATGAAGGCGTCCTCGTCCACCCAGCGGTAGAGCCACGCCCCGACCAGGACGATGACCACCGGGACCAGCACCGGCCACCACCGCAGGCCGATGCCGTCGACCGGGGCGCGCTCGGTCGTCGGCGCGACCGCGGTGCCGCCGGTCGGCGTCGGCGGTCGCTCGGCGACGGCTCACGGCTGCCGGATCATTCGGCGGCCACGCCGACCGGCGAGGGGACGGGATCGACCGGGCGGATCGCCCGGGTGCCGGCGTCGGATGCGGGGCCGACCGGCGTGACGTCTGCTCGGCGTCACGCGGACGGCGGCCGCGGTGCGCCGCTGGCCACCACCGCCCACATGGCCACGATCCACCAGCCGGCCAGGGCCGGGAACTCGGTCACCCGGTCCACCGTTCCGACCAGCCAGACGGCGATGGTCGGCGGTGCCGGTGACGTAGGCCCCGCCCACGGCCACAGGCCACAGGCCAGCCCGGCCCACGCCCACCAGTCGTTGGCCATCCCGCTCCGTCCGGCGCACCCTCGACAGGACCAACCCGCCCACCACGGCCAGCGGGGCGGCCAGGACGATCACATGGAGGTAGGGGGCCATCCCGTCGTAGGCGGCTCGGGCCCGGGCGGGCCAGTCGCTGGGCCGGGGAGAGCGGTCGACGACTCCCCCCGGGCGTGGATGATCCGCATGAGAAGCGGCCAGGCGGCGACGGCCGCCACCTCGGCCACCCGATGAGCACCGGCCGCCACCAGCGGCGGCGGCGCTCCTCGGCGGGCATGGTCGACCACGCCGCGGAGGGCGATCAGGACGATGAGCGCGCCGGCGGTGACCACTCCTTCGTCCTTGGACATCCCCGCCACCAGCAGCAGGATCAGCGCCACCCCCTGGTTGGTCCGGCTCGATCCCGAGCTGGAGCCCGTAGGCGACCGCGCCCACGGCGGCCAGCGACCAGATGGGATCGGCGTAGCCGTTGGTCATGAACGGTTCGGTGATCCCGAAGGCGACGAAGACCAGCAGAGCGGCGGCGACGACGCCCACCACCAGCGGCGACCAAGCAGCGTGCGCCCGACCGGCGCGCCGACCGGTCGGGCCGACCGCCGTCCCGGCGTCGGCGCTCAGACCGGATGGCTGACGTGCCGTCCGGCCTCGACCAGCGCGAAGGCGGCGGCAGCCAACGCGCAGGTGTTGAGCAGGGCGATGACCACCACGCCGAGGCGCATCGACTGATCACCGGTGACGCGCCAGGCCACGGCCGTGGCCGCGCTGACCAGCGGCGGATAGGCGCTCTGGATGAGGACGACGTCGCGGACCCGCAGCTTGATCAGCAGCTGCTGATGGGACTGGAGGAACCATCCGGCCCGCATCAGCCACAGCGCCCGGGCGTCGAAGCCCACCGTGGGCGTGGCCAGCCCCCGCAGGCTCCAGATACAGACGACCGAGGATGACCAGCGCGCCGACCGCCGCCGACAGCCGGCACCGCCGGTCGGCGGCCGACGGCCACGTCCGGGTCGGTCGACGCCAGGGACGCCGATCGGGCCAGCGCGACCCAGCAGGCGACGACGGCCAACACGCCGACGACGGCCAGGCCGACGAACCAGCCGATGAAGCTCCCGCCGACGGCGGTGAACCAGGTGGCGGCCAGGGCGGCGATGACCGCGCCGGCCAGCGGCAGCAGCGGCACGGTGATCAGTCGGAGACCGACCAGGGCCACCGCCGGGAACAGGCCGGCCGACGACGAGGACGACGATGGCGACGATGGCCGCCGGCACCGTTGTCATCGGCGCGTCACCCCGACGGCGACGTCATAGCGGCGGCGCCGGCGGGGGTCCGCTCGCCGGGCACGCTGGCGCCCGACCCGACGCGGACGCTGACCCCGTCCCGGGGTTCGGCGTAGGTGGCCACGACCACGGTGCCCAGACAGGCTCCGATCGCCGGTGACGTTGTCGCGCAGCGAGAGCCGGACCACCGCGGTCGAGGACGGGTTGGCGATGGTCACCCAGCTCCCGACCCCCTTGAGCAGGGTGACCAGATCGCCGAGGCTGCCGCGTCGAAGACGCACCGGCTCGCCCGGGTGAGACCAGGCTGTGGGCCTGGACGTCGATGCAGTGGTAGAAGGCATCGTCGAGCGCGGCGTTGTGGATGGTGACGGGCGCTCCGCTGCACGCTCACCGTCCGATTGCCCCTGACGGCCTGCACGCTCAGACCGACGATGGCGACGACGACGGCACCGCCAGGCCCACGACCACCACCACCGCCCGGCGAACCGGCCACGGCCCGAGGCTCGGCCTGGCGAACCGTCTCCGATCACGGCATCCAGACGCTATCAGTGGCAGCCGTGTCGGATCGGTGCCGGAGGCCCTCCCGACCAGGGACTACCCGTCGATCATCAATGGCCTGCCCACGCGATGTGGAGCGTCACCACCTCCCCGAGGTCGGGAGCGCAGAGGTGTAGCGTCGCCATTCATCGCCGACCCAGAGCACGCCAAAGGGATGCCGCCAGGCCACGCTCGTCGGGTCGATCAGCTGCTCTCGTGGACGGTGGTGGCGGTGCCGTTGGTCATCGTCGTCGCCGGCGCCTGGTCCTACCGTTGGGTCCAAGAGGACGCCTTCATCAACTTCCGGATCATCGACAACCTGCTGGCCGGCATGGGCCCGTCTTCAACGTGGGCGAGCGGGTCGAGGTCTACTCCGACCCGCTGTGGCTGTTCCTGGTGGCCGGCATGCACGAGGTACTCCCGTTCATCAGCCTCGAGTGGCTCGTCCGTCTTCCTCGGACTGGCCGGCACCGCGATCGGGGTGGTGCTGGCAGGTCGCGCCGTCCAACGGCTGGCCGGCGACCCGGGACGGCGGCGTGATCCTGCCCATCGGGCTGGTCGTCTTCGCGGTGGTGGCCGGCGTGTGGGAGTTCGCCACGTCGGGGCTGGAGATGGGCCTGACCTTCCTGTGGATCGGACTCGGGTTCTGGCTGCTGGTCCGCACCGAGGAACGGCGCGACTCGGCCGTCTGGTGCGCTTTGGTCGTCGGCCTGGGGACCCTCATCCGGCCCGAACTGATCCTGATGTCCATGGTCGAGCTCGCTGCGCTCGGGGTGGTGGTGTCGGCGTCGGGCTGGAGGGGACCCACCTCGATCACCCGGCGATACCTGGCGCCGCTGGTGGCGGCGGTCGCCCTGCCGTCGCTCTACGAGGTGTGGCGGATGGCGTACTTCGCCTTGATCGTGCCCAACACCGCCCTGGCCAAGTCGGCAGGCGCCTCGTGGTGGTCCCAGGGTTTCACCTACGTGTGGAACTTCATCGCCCCCTACACGCTGTGGCTGCCTTTTGCCCTGGCCATCCCCATCGTGCGTCCCCGGCTGGTGCGATGGTGGCGCAACGGCGACCGGACCGGGGTCATCGTGCTGCTCACCCCGGTTGCCATGGCGACGGTCGACATCCTCTATGTGGCCAGGATCGGGGGCGACTACCAGCATGCCCGCCTTCTCCTGCCCGGGTTCCTGTCACTGTGCCTCCCGGTCTTCGTGTCGGTCCGGCAGCTTCGGACGCTGCTGGTCATCCCCGTCGTCGGCATCATCGCCTGGTCGGTCGCCTGTGCCGGATGGCTCCGGTTCTCGACGGGCGGCGTCCTCCGTTCCGATCACGGGATCATCGACGAGCGCGCCGTTTGGATCGACGGTCAGCCAAGAGCCCCCACCCGGTCAACGCGGCCGACTACCACAACCAGCTCGGGGGCTTCAACCGGCAGGCTGGCCGCCCAGGCGCGCGGCGAGGGGCGCCAGGTGATGTTGGTCGAACACCGAGCTGACGGCGCGGCCAGCTGCCAGGCTCCGCCGACATCCAACCGGCCCGATCATCACTGCCCTTCACCTGGCGGTCAGTGCCGGTGCCATCGGGGTGACCGGCTACCTGAGTGGACCCGACGTCTACATCTTCGACGACTACTCGCTGGCCAACCCCATCGGTTCCCACTTCGTCGTCACCCACCACAGCCGGCCCGGGCACGAGAAGTTCATCGGCGTCGACTGGATGATCGCTCGATTCGGGACCGGTGCGACCGTGCTGCCCGACGGCGTGTCGCCGGCGTCGGTCACCGCCGCCCGGCTCGCTCTGGCCTGCGACCCTCTCAACTCCTATCTGCATGCCATCACCGCGCCGCTGGGCATCTCGCAGGCCGATCTCCAACATCACCCACGCACTCACCTTCACCACCATGACCGTGTCCGCCCAACCGGATCTGGCCAAGGACGGAGCTCTGCCGTTGAGACAAGGCGCAGATGGGTATGCTCTGGCGACCTGGCCGGACCGGTCGCTGCCACCGCCATCGTCGAGCACCGTTGGCCCAAGAGCGTCTGCCGATGACACCGCAGTTGAGCCCCTCGGGAGCGGAGACCGAGCGAGCACGCCCGGCCGCAGGCAACCCGGGCGCCCCGGCGATCCACCCGGTGAAGGCCGGCCGCGGTGGCCATCGGAACCGGCACCGGCCCCGAGGATGCCGGTCGCCGACCCGGGCGGTGGCGGTCGTACCTGCTGGCCGGCGGCACCTACCTGGCGCTGTCCCTGATCCTCTGGTGGCACGTGCTGCCCCATCCGCGGCACGGTCACCACCTGCGGATGCGGTGACGCGGCCCTGACCCTGTGGGTGATCAAGTGGCCGGCCTATGCCCTGAGCCACGGGCTCAACCCCTTCTACTCCTCCAAGCTCTTCGTCCCGCGTGGGATCGACATGGCCCCCAACTCGCTGGGGCTGGGGATCGCGTCCGCTCCGGTCACCTGGCTGTTCGGACCGGTGGCGTCGCTGAACCTGATCGATCTGGTGTCCCCTCCGCTCTCCGCCCTGGCCATGTTCTGGTTGCTCCGGCGGTGGGTGTCCTGGGACGCGGCCGCCTTCGTCGGGGGCCTCTTCTTCGGCTTCTCCCCCTTCGTGCTGGTCAGCCTGGCCCTGGCCCACCCCAACTTCGGGATGCTGGCTCCGGTCCCGCTGATCGTCGGCCTGCCTCGACGACCTGTTCGTCCGCCACCGCCACCGCACCCGCTGCGAGTCGGGATGGCGCTCGGGTTGCTGGTGGTGGTCGAGTTCTTCATCAGCGTCGAGGTGCTCTCGCTCCTGGTCGCTGTTCGCCGTGTTCGCTGGCCGTGGCCTGGGGGTGCGGGCCCTGCTCACCCGGCGGCCGACCGCGCAGGCGACGCGGTGCGCTGCCGGGCCGCGCCCGCCCTCGGCCTGGCGGCCGGGGTGGCGGCGGTGCTCCTGGCCTATCCCGCTGTGGTTCTTCTTCGCCGGTCCGGCCCACCTGTCCGGCCGGGCGTGGCCGGACTCCCCGGCCGGCACCGTCGCCAACTCCCCCGGTGAGTTCGTCAACGGGTTCATCAGCGCCCCGCTGACCGGCGATCATGCATCTGTTCGGCGGCTACCAGGGGCCGACGCTCCCCCTGCTCTGCTACCTGGGCATCGGGGTGATCGTGGTGGTGATCGGCGGGTGCGGTCATCTGGCGCCGCGACCCGCTGGTTCGATTCTTCGGCGTGCTCGGCGCTGGTCGCCGCGGTGCTGTCGCTCGGGGTGGGCAACGGCTACTGGGCTCCGTGGCGCCTCTTCGTCCACCTCCCCGTGCTCAACAACGTGGTCCCGGTCAACATCACCGTCATCGTCGACCTCTGCGTGGCGGTGATGCTGGCGGTGATCCTCGGCCATGTCCGGTCGGCCGCCGGCCGCCGGCCCGGCATCGACCGGCGCGGCCCTGGCCGCGGTGGCCGTCGCCGCGCGTGGCGCTGGTCCCGATCGCCGTGGCCCTGTGGCCCAACATCCCGATGACCGTGCGGCCGGTGCGTGCTGCCCCGATGGTTCGCGGCTGTCCGCCCCGCGCCTCGGCCGGCCGCACCGGTGGTGCTCCCCTATCCCGCCGCCCTCGGTGGGATCCAGTCCTCGATGGCCTGGCAGGCGATGGAGGGAATGACGTTCTCGATGGTCGGGCGGTGGCGGGCCGGGGATCACCCCGTCGCGGGCCGGACCCGGAAGCTCCCGGGTTCGACGTCCTGGCCCGGGCATCCCTCCCCCTGGGCGCCGCCGCCGCTGCCCACCGCGGCCAACCTGCGGGCCATCCGCCAGGCCTTGGCCGGATGGGGGGTGACCACCATCGTGGTGCCCGACCAGCCCGGCCTGCCCACCTACGACCGGGGACGGACCGTCCCCTACGCCGTCGGCCTGTTCACCGCCGCCCTCGGGCGAGTCGCCGATCCTGCAGGCCGAGCGCCTGGGTGTGGAACGACGCCGGCGAGCGCCGGTCCCCCGGTGCCCTGTCTCGCCGCCGCCTTCGCCGCCTGCACCGACGGCACCGGACCGCGTCCACCGGGACCGCGGTGGCCGCGTGCGTGCTGCAGCACCGATGACCGACGTGGCCGCGCGCACGGTCGGGCGGCCCGTCGGTGCGCCGTCGGCCGACCGACCGACCCCTCCCGCAGCCGACCGGACAGCGCGACCGGCGAACCGCCACCGCGGCCTGCCCGCTACCTGGTCGCCGGCGGCCTCTACCTGGTGCTGTCGGTCGGTCTGTGGTGGCACGTGTGGACGCACCGGTCCTCCACGGTGATGACCTGTGACTGCACCGACGCCGGCCGGATGGTGTGGTACCTCGAGTGGTCGGCCTTCGCCCTGCCCACGGCCACCAGCTGCTCTACTCGAACTGGCTGTTCCATCCGGTCGGGTTCAACCTGCTGAGCGACACCAGCGCGCCGGCCATCGGCGTGGTCATGTCCCCGGTGACCCTGCTGTTCGGGCCGGTGACCGCCATCAACGTGGCCTCGACGCTGATTCCGGCCCTGACCGCGCTGTCCATGTTCTGGCTGCTGCAGCGGTGGGTGCGGTGGTCGCCGGCGGCCTTCGTGGGTGGGCTGGCGTACGGGTTCTCCGCCGCGGTGATCGTCCAGCTGGCCTTCGGCTGGCTCAACCTGGCCTGCCTGGCCCTGCTGCCGTTGATGGTGGCCTGCGTCGACGAGCTGTACATCCGACAGCGGTACCGACCGGTGCGGGTCGGTGTGGCCCTGGCCGTGCTGGTGACCGTCGAGTTCTTCGTGAGCACCGAGATGGTGCTCATCGTGTCGGTCGTCCGGCGTGATGGCCACCGCGCTGCTGGCGGGCTACGCCGGGGTCCACGACAGGCGGCGAGCTCGGTCGCCGAGGGCGGCATGCGCTGACCGGCGTGGGCGCCGCGGTGGCGCGTGACCGCCGATCCTGCTGGCCTACCCGGTGTGGTTCTTCCTGGCCGGACCGGCCCACCTCAGCGGGATGGTGTGGTCGACCAACGTCCCCGGCAACCTCGGCAACTCGGTCGGCAACCTCTGGAGCCACCTGGGCCAGTGGGGACCGATCAGCTCCCAGGCGCTGGCCCAGGAGGCACCGGCCCTCGGCGGCTACCGGGGGCCGGCCGCTCCGTCCGCCTCCTACCTCGGTGTCGGCCTGCTGGTGGTGGTGGCGGTGGGGACCCTGGTCGTGGCGATCGGATCGCCGGCTGTGGTTCTTCGGCGCCCTCGGCGTGATCACCGCCGCCCTCAGCCTGCGGGTCGGTGGGGACCGGTGGGGTCCCGTGGTCGGTCGTCTACCACCTCCCCCTCGTTCGACAACGTGGTCCAGTCGCGGTTCGCCGCCGTCTTCGGACTGTGCGCCGCGGTGATGGTGGCGATCATCGTCGATCGATCGCGGTCGGCGGCCACGGGCGTGGCTCACCGACCGCGGCCGCCGACGCGCCGGTGCTCGGCGATGGACGCCGAGGTCGGCGGGCATCGGCGGGCGCCGGCGCGGCTGGCCGTCGGCGGTGGCCCTGGTGGCCCTGGTCCCGGTGGTTGCCGTGCTCGGCTCCCAACCTCCCGCTCACCGTGCAGCCGGTGACCGTGCCCCGCTGGTTCCTGACCACCGCCGACCGACTCCCGCCCGGGCCAGGTGCTGCTCACCTATCCGTTCGCCACCGCCGACTCGCAGGCCGTCGATCCCCTGGCAGGCCATCGGGGGGATGCGCTACCAGATGGCCGGTGGTGGTGGGCCGTCGGGAACGGTGGCCCGGGCCGGCGCCGACGCCGTCGGGTTCGCGCGTGCTGAGGGCGGCGTCGGTGCCGCTGCTGCCCGCGCCGACCCTGTCCGCCGTCGAACCTCGAGGCGGTCCGGGAGGCCATGCGCAACTGGGGGGTGACCATGGTGGTGGTGCCGGCAGACGCCGGATTGGCCCCCTTTCAGGCTGGCCCGGGGAACCGGGTACGGCGTGGCCTTCTTCACCGCCGTCCTCGGTTCGGCCCCCGTCTACCAGAACCAGGCCTGGGTGTGGCGCGACGTCGGCCGGCCGACCGGCGCCGACGGCGCTGGCCGGCACCGACGTTCACCGCATGTGCAGCGAGCGGGCCCGCTCCCCGGTGGCCGACGATCCGTGGGCCCGGTGCGTGCTGCAGGCACCGCCGGTGCGCTGACCATCCGAGGGGGTGCGATAACGTTGCACCGATGCGACCGCGGGATCGGGCAGCCCAACCTGCGCTCACCGCAATCGACGCGTCTGACCAGGCCTTCGGGTAGTCCGGCGTGGACGCCGACGACCACCGGCCCACCATCGGCACCGTGTCCGATCCAACGCCCGACGGTGACCAGTCGACCGTGCCGGACGATGGGCGAGCCCCCAGCCCTTCGGGATCCCTGACCACGGCGACCGGGCCGTTACCGGGAGGACAACCGTCGGGACCGGCGGCGGCGACGACCTCCACGCGCCCCCGTTCCGACTGGGGAACCGCCCACCGCTGACCGGCTTCCGGGCCTTCGCCCTGTCCACCGTCCTCGTCTACCACTCCAACTTCAAGACCTGGCCCGGGTCGTGGATCGCCATCCAGATGTTCTTCGTCCTCAGCGGATTCCTGATCACCGCCATGCTGGCCGGCGAGGGTGACCGGAACGGCAGGGTCAGCCTGAAGGGGTTCTACTCACGCCGGGCCGCCCGTCTCCTGCCCCCGTTGATGCTCACCATCGCCGGGATCATCATCTACGCCTCGTTCGTCCACGTGGCCGACGCCTCGGCCCGGGTGTGCGGCGACAGCGCCGCGGCCATGTTCTACTACGCCGACTACCGCCAGGCCTTCGGTCATGCGCCGTTCTTCGGGTATCTGGCCCAGACCTGGTCGCTGTCGGTGGAGGAGCAGTTCTACGTGATCTGGTCGGTGCTGATGGTGGCGGCGGTGTCCGCTGCGCCGCCGATGGACTGGCCTACGGGTTTGCCGTCGCCGGCTTGGCGCTTGAGCATCGGGGATCGCCTGTGGCAGGCCTACAGCGCCCCGCACTTCGACGACGCCGTCTTCACCCGCATCTACTACGCCTTCGACACCCGGGCCGACGCCCTGTTCCTCGGCTGCCTGCTCGGCCTGCTGGCCACCGACGGCTACCTCAGTGGTTGGAAGCGCTGGTCGGCCCGGACCCTGTCGGTCGCCGCGGTGGTCTCGGTCGCCTTCATGATCTGGATCCTCTACAACGCTCCGCTGTTCCAAGAGCGAATGGTCGTGTGGTGGATACCGCTGACCACCATCGCGTCGGCCATCATCATCGTCTACTTCGTGATCTGTCCCACCGGCCTCGGCTCCCGGTTCGTCGGGTTGGGGGTCTTCGTCTTCCTCGGCGATCTGACCTACACCCTGTACCTGGTCCACTTCCCCGTCTATCTGGCCCTCCAGCCCGGCGCCGACGGAACCCACTGGTCGTACTGGCCCACCGAGCTGGTCCGCCTGGCCATCATCTTCGCCATCGCCATCGGCAGCTGGTTCCTGATCGAGAAGCCCCTGCTTGCGCTGGCGCCAGCGCTCCGCCGCCCGCTGATCGTCAACCGGGACCGCCGGTGGCCGGCCACCGCCCAGGGCCATCGCCGCGCTCACCCGGCGCTGTCGGCGGGATCGTGGGAGGCGGTGATGAGGGTCACGGCCAGGTCGCCCACCCGTCCCAGGTAGCCGGGCTGGTCGGGTGACGACGGCGTCCAGGTGTCCAGCTCGATGGCCCGTCGCTCCTTGCCGCTGGCCTCGAAGCCGGGACCGAATTCGGGTGATCCAGAAGCGGTTGACCGTGGGCCGGTATCCCTGCTGGTCGAGCAGGTTGACCAGGCCGATGAACTGCTCCACATCGAGGAGGCGGCTGGCAGGGTCGGTGCCGGCGCCGCCGTCGTTGACGAAGACGGGCCCCTTGCCGCCCAGCGCGGGAAGGACCAGCGACCCCAGCCGGCCGACCTGGGGGTCGGATACCGAGGCCAGGGAGGGGATCGCCACCACCCGGACGCAGAGGACCACCGAGGCCACCACGCCGACCGCGCACCCGGCCACCCGGACCTGCGTCAGGGAGGTGAACGGACGGTGCGCTGCGGTGCGCGCGGGACCATCGCACCATTCCGGCACCGATCAGCGCCGAGATGGGCACGGCGATGGCCCACACCACCAGATAGCCGTAGACGTCCCCGACCACGCGGCTGACCGCCACCACCATGGCCACCAACCCCACCAGGCTCAGGCCACCGATGGCCAGCGGCGAAGCGGTTGCGCTGCCGGGCGCCGACGACGGTGACGGCGATACCCACCGCGGTGGCCACCACAATGGCGGTCACCGCGGCGGCCAGATGGTCGGGGGTGTGGCCGAGGTAGGAGCTCATCACCTCCGACGGGCCGACCAGCAGTACGCCGTAGACCGACACCACCGACCGCACGCTGGCCGCCAGCGAGGGAACCGGGTGGGGTGCGGTGAAGAACCGGTAGATGAGGGTGAGGTTGCCCGGGTGGTTGGTCAGCTGCTGGACGACCGGTGGAAGCCACATCAGCACGAACACCGCCGCGCCGGCGACCGCCCACCCCAGGGCGGGCCCACGCCGGGCTGGCCTGGCATCCGGGTCGCCACCGACGCTGGCTCCCGCCGATCGGCGACCACGGTGGTCACCCAGGTGGCCACCGCCACCACCAACAGCGCCAGCCACCAGGATCAGCGTCGAGATGTTGGTCTGGACGATGAAGGAGCCCACCAGCACCGCACCGATCAACGACAGCGGCGACCGGTCCATGGCCGCGGCGCACAGCAGGATGAACAGCAAGAGGGGGAAGATCACCACCATCGGGTTCCAGGGGCTGACCAGGCCCCCGAGCGCACCCTCCGAGTAGGTGATCGAGCCCGGCCCGACGGTGGCCAGAAGGGAGGCCAGCACGCAGACCCACAGCGCGGCCCACAGCGCTCGGGCCGGTGTGCTCCGACGCCGCACCACGCCCACACAGGCCACCGCGGCCAAGGCGTTGATCAGCGTGGCTCCCACGAACATGGCCTTGGCACCCGAACCGAGGACCCGGTAGACCAGGGAGAGTAGGTAGAAGTAGGCGGGTCCGGGATGGTTCCAGCCGTTGTGGTCGAAGACGCCCAACTGCTGCTTCCACTGCAGGGCCCGGCGGGTGTGCAGGTCGATGAGGGCGAGATCGTCGGGGAGGTAGAGGTGCTGTCCCGGGGCGAGGGCCAGCCGGACCAGCACGATCGGCGAAGGGGACGACCACCATGGCGAAGGCCAGGGCGGTGATCCAGGGGGGCGACGGAACCAGCGAGCCGGCCGCGGCCGGGGATGTTCGGCGGGCACCGACCGAGTGCCGGCCCTTGCGCCTGCGACCTACCGCCCGCACCGCCCCGGAGGTGTCATCGTCTGATGCGATCTCGCTCCGGTCAGAGTCGGGACCCATCGAACGGCGATCCTACGGCATGGGGCGCGGCACCAGCGGCAACCACCGGACCAGACGATCAGATGGTGCCGTCGGCCACCGCCCGCTCGATCCAGGGCACCACCTCGTGCAGAATCTTCTCCAGGCCGGTGGTGGCTTCGAAACCCAGCAGTCGCTTGGCCTTCTCGGTGGAGGGCACCCGTCGGCTGACGTCATGGGGGAACGGCGGATCGGAGACCCAATTGAAGGGGACCCCGTCCCCGTTGACCTCGGACCAGATGGCCTGGGCAAGTTCGAGCACGGTGGTCGACTCCGAGGTGGAGAGGTTGAAGTCCTCGTTGAGGGCGGCCGGGTGCTCCATGGCGGTGACGATCCCCTCGGCCAGGTCGGCACCGTAGGTGTAGTGACGAATTTGGGTGCCGTCTCCCAGGATGTGCAGCGGGTCCTGGCCTTTGAGCACCTTTTGCACCAGGTCGGGGACGACGTGGCTCATGGCCAGGGAGACATTGCCGCTGAGGATCTCCACGTCACCGAGCGCCCGGCGCTCGCCCACCCCGACGCAGTTGAAGGGTCGGATGATCGTGTAGGGCAGCCCGTACTGGTCGAACGCAGCATGGGCGAAGTACTCGACGGCCAGCTTCTGGAATCCGTACGACGAGACCGGCGGAGGAACCTCGTGCTCCTGTCCCTCGTAGGACGGCCACGAGTCCGCCGATTCGAACACCATCGACGAGCTCAAGTAGGTCACCTTCTGCAGTTGGCCATGCTCGTGCGCCGAGATGGCGGCGTCGCAGGCAGCCGCAGTGATGCGCTCATTGGTGGCCAACAGATCGTAGGCGTAGGTGTGGAAGTAGGAGATGCCTCCGATCATGGCGGCGCCGGCGATGAAGTGATCGCAGGCGGCGAGCTCACCGGCCACCAGGTCGACGTCTTGGGCGTCTCCTTCGACGAACCGGTAGTGGGGATGGTCGTCGTAGGAGCGCTTGACCGGTCCGTACTTCGAGTAGTTGTCCAGCCCGATGACCCGGTGGCCCCGGTCGAGGAGCTCCTTGACCACGTAGCCGCCGATGAACCCGGCCGATCCGGTGACGAAGACGGTACTCATGCAGTTTCCACCCGATCAGCCGCGGCTCGGAGCTCTTCGACGGGGAGGCGAGGCCCGAAGGCGAATCGCCACCAGCGCAGGTAGTGCGGCAACCACCCCAAGAGCTTGAAGTTTGACACACCCTGATGGCGCTCCAGCCAGATGGTCGGCAGCTCGGCCACCGGCAGGCGGGCCCGCCTGGCCTTGGCCACCAACTCGATGCCGATCTCGAACCCGGCACTGGAGGTGATCCCAACCTGATCGATGAATGCGGCGTCGTAGGCCTTGAACGAGTTGGTGGCGTCCCGGGTGCCCACCCGGGCAAAGGCCCACAGCGTGAGCCCGGCCATGCGGGACAGCAGGCTCTTCAGGAACGGACCGCCCACCTGTTGGCCACCTCTCGAGTACCGGGAGGCGGCGGCGACGACGACGCCCCGCTCCACCAGGCGCACCAGCTGATCGATCTGCTGGGGATCGTCACAACCGTCGGCCATGGTCACCACCACCACGTCGGCCTCGGCCCGTGCGATGCCGTAGCGGATGGCTTGGGCCGGGCCGGGCTCGACGTCATTGACCACCAGCCGGATGCGCGGGTCCTTGGCCCCGTACTTCTCGACGTAGGGGGCGGTGGAGTCGTCGGGTGCATCGACCACGACGACGATCTCGCACGGCAAGGTCACCGCCTCGGCAAGACGACCGAGGACGACCTCGATCTCCGATCCTTCGTTGTAGGCGGGAACAACGATGGAGACGCGAGGTCTCACACCACCACGCCACTTCCGCGCAGGTTCCAGATGTCGACAACCGGCTGGTTGATGGCCAGATCGGCATAGGCCCGGTGGGGGGCACCGATGACCACCAGGTCGGCGCGTTCGAGGACGTGCTCCAGCGGTGACAGCTCGTCGTCGACGGTGACGAAGGGGTCAGTGGTCAGCACCCCTTTCGCACGTACCTTGAGCACCCGCTTCAATTTGTAGGAAAGGCTCGAGCGGTTGTCGTCGGACTCGCCCTTGAAGGCCATGCCGAGGATGCCCACGGTCATGGCGTCGAGGTCGTAGCGGGCCGCCAGCCGCGACACCAGGTAGAGCGGGAGTCCTTCATTGATCTGCATGCTGGCCTGCCCCAGGGCGAAGTTGTTGTTGTTGAAGGCGGCCAGCTGCATGGTGTCCTTCAGCAGGCACGGTCCGGCGGCGAAGCCGGGGCCGGGAAGGTCGGCGGCGCGGGGATAGTCCTCGACCACCGCGCTCCGGATCCGCTCGTAGTCGAGTCCGAAATCGTTGGCCATCATGAAGAGCTGGTTGGCGGCGGCGAACTTGATGTACCGGTACGAGTTGGTGAACAGCTTGGCCAGCTCTGCCTCTTCGGGCTCGACCCGCACGATGGTCCCGGTCAGGTGGCGAAAGAGAGATGCGCCTCGCTCGAAGGCCCGATCGGTCCGAGCGGCGACGATCTGCGGCAGCGAGTGGAGCTCATCCATGGCCCGGCCCTCGGCAATGCGCTCGGGGCAGAAGACCACATCGATGGATCGCCCCAGCCGTTCGACCAGCCGTTCGACCATGCGGGTGACTCCGGGGAACACCGTGCTCCGCAGGACGAGGACCTGCCCGTCGACCAGGTGGCCGGCGATCTCCTCCAAGGCGGTGACCACCGCTTGCGGGTCGGGGTTCAGGTGTTCGTCGACCGGTGTGCCGATGACCACCACCAGATGTTCGCTACCAGCGATGACCGCCGGATCCCCGGAAACGGTCAACGTGGCGTCGGCCAGCGTTCGGGACAGCACCGCGGGGGCGCCCGTCTCCCGATGGGGCATCTTGCCCGATCGGACCCGGTCCACCGCGGCCAGATTGGTGTCGTAGAGCACGACCTTCACGCCCGAGTCGGCCAGGGCGAGTCCCAGGGGCAACCCCACGTGGCCGCAACCTCCGAGAACCGTTACGTCGTTCTCCCACCCACCTGGCATCCCTCCAAACTAGCAAAGCCCTGAATTTGGGAGCTAGGCCAGTCGGGAGTGGCCACGGACGGCGTCAGGATGCCGGCGAGCCCGCGGGGTGACGAGCCGACTCCGAACACACCGGTCCGAACACACTGGGTGGTCCGCTCAACGCAGAGGGGCAGGATCCAACTCAGAAGCTGGGGACGTAGCCGCCGCGGCCCATCGACTCGCTCTCGAACGGGTCGACCGACTCGTCGACCCCTCCACGGACCTCGGTCACCCAGGGCAGCCGATCGTGGAGGATCCGCTCCACGCCGCCCTGGAGGGTGGAGGCGCTCACCGCGCACGAGCTGCAGGCCCCCTGAAGCTGGACTTCGACCACCCCGGTGGCCACGTCGGCGGAGAGCAGGGCCAGATCCCCCCCGTCGGCCTGCACGGCCGGTCGCATGAGCTCGATCAGACCGTTCAGCTGGGACAACCGCTCTCCGCGCTCTTCATCGCTGAGCGCTTCATCGCCGAGCACGGTATCCGTCTCGACGCCTCGGGTCAACTTGCTTCGGAATCCACAGCCCGGTCCTCTCATCGGCGTCGAAGGAGCGGGCGTGCCCGTCGACGACGCAGCTCCCTACCAGTCTGCCGCAACCGCCCCGGGTCTCGAACATGGCTCGGGAAACGCAGCCCCGCGCCCCCCTCCAGGCCGCTTGACCACCGCCGTCGGTGGTGACGGTGACCCACGGTGGCGGATACGATGCATTGTGCCCATGGAGCGATCTGCCACGCCCCCGGGGCCGATCGGACTGGTCCTGCCGACCTTCGTGCAAGACACGGTTCCCCCTTGGGCCGCCATCCCGGGCCGCAGCGGTGACCTGACCGACCAGTCGCCCTCCGGCCCCGACCCCATCACCGACCTGGCCGGCATCTGCCGCCAGGCCGAGCAGATGGGCGCCGACGGCCCTGTGGGCGTGCGACCACCTGTTCTGGCACGGACCGTCCCTCGAGCCGCTGGTGGCCCTGACCGTGGCCGCCACCGCCACCACGTCCGCCACGGCTGGGGACCTGCGTGGTCCAGCTCCCCCTGCGCCAGGCCCCGGCGGTGGCCAAGCAGGCCGCCACCCTGCAGACGCTGACCAGGGGAGGGTCGTCCTCGGCGTCGGGGTGGGCAGCCACGCCGGGGAGTACGAGCAGTCCGGCATCGACTACCACGCCCGGGGTCGGCTGCTCGATGCCGGCATCGCCGAGTTGAGGCGATCGTGGGCCACCGGGGACGGGGTCACCGTCGGGGACACCGAGGCCGGCGGTTCGGACCGCTACCGGCAGCTGCCGGGGCCGCAACCCATCCCGGTGTGGGTGGGTGGCTCCTCGGAAGCGGCGCTGCGCCGGGCGGCCACCCTGGCCGACGGATGGATGCCCCTGTTCTTCACACCCAACGAGTACCGTGAGGCCATCGAACGCCTGGCCAAGGAAGTCGATCGGGCCGGCCGGCCGGCGGATGCGGTCACCCCGTCCATGGTCCTGTTCGTGTCGGTCGACGACGATCCCCGGCGGGGGCTGGCCCGGGGCACCGGGTGGATGTCCTCCTTCTACGGCATCCCGGCCAAGGCGTTCGAGCGCCACCTCGTGAGCGGGACCGCGGCCGAGGTGGCAGACGTCGTCGCCGCACTTCCGCGGTGCCGGGGCCGAGCACGTGGCCATCTACGTGACCGCGGACCAACCCTTGGAACAGTTCGAGCGCCTGGTCGCCGCCCTGCCCGCGGCTGGCGTACCGGTTCGAGGATAGCGAGGACACCATGGATCGCAACGCACGCATCGTGGGCACCGCCATGACCCCCATGAACCGGCGGGACCGCACGGTCGAGGAGATGGCCCACCAGGTGGTGGCCGAGGCCCTGGCCGATGCCGACGTCGACCCGGCCGAGGTCACATCTGGTGGTCTTCGGCAACGCCACCGCCGGCCGGCTGGTCGACCAGGGATGCATCCGGGGCCAGTCGTTCCTGCGCCAGGCCGGGCTGCGCAATGCCGGCATCGTCAACGTGGACAACTCGTGCGCCGGAGGGGCCTCCGCCCTCCACCTGGCCACCCTGGCCACGCTGGGCGGCTCCGGCACCGTGCTGGCCGTGGGAGTCGAGAAGATGTGGACCGGCGACCGGGCCGCCACCCTGGCCGGCATCGAGGACGGGGTACCACTCGACGACCGCATCCGCATGCACGAGGAGCTCGAGAATCCCTCGGGCTCGGTGCTCATGGCCCTCAACGCCGTCGTGGACGATCATCCAGATGGAGGAGCGGGACGCCACCGTCGAGCAGTTCGCCGCCGCCGCGGTCAAGGCCCGTCACCACGGCGCCCTCAACCCCAACGCCCAGTTCCAGTCCGAGGTGACCCTCGACGAGGTCCTCGAGCTCCCCGTCCATCGTGTGGCCGCTCACCCGCCTGATGTGCTCGTCGTTCACCGACGGCGCCGCCGCCGTGGTCCTGTCGCCACGACCCCACAGCCCGGCGCACCGACGATCCGGGCCAGCACCATCCGTTCGGGCAACGGCGACATGGACTACCACGACCGTCTGGCCGAGGCCGGCCTGGCGGCCTGGGACGACGCCGGCGTCGACCCCGCCGACGTCGACGTCGTCGAGCTGCACGACGCCACCAGCGCCGAGGAGCTCTACGCCCTCGAGTCGCTCGGCTTCTTCAAGCCGGGGGACGCCGGGCCGGCCACGGTGGCCGGCGACACCACCATCGGGGGCGACGGCGTCACCGTCAACACCAGCGGGGGCCTGGTGGCCCGGGGCCATCCGCTCGGCGCCACCGGGATCGCCCAGGTGGTCGAGCTCACCGCCCAGCTCCGCGGCCAGGCCGGAAGCCGGCAGGTGGAGGGGGCCCGATTGGCGGTGGCGGCCAACACCGGTGGCATCATCGGTAAGGATGCAGCATTCATCGGAATCCACGTACTCGAGGCGGGCTGAACCATGACGATCACCCAACCATGAACGCCGCACGCGGCGGCATCGTCACCGGCTGGGGCATCGCGGTGCCCGACAAGGTGGTGACCAACGACGACCTGTCGGTGACCATGGACACCAACGACGCCTGGATCCAGGAGCGGACCGGCATCCGCGAGCGGCGGATCGGCGGCACCACCTCCCAGCTGGCCATCGAGGCCGGGATGGCCGCACTGGCCAAGGCCGGTCGGACGGCCCGACGAGATCGACGGCGTGATCCTGGCCACCACCACCCCGGACCAGATCGTGCCCGGCACCTCGGCCACGGTGCAGGACGGCATCGGCGTCCCCGGCGGGGCCTTCGATGTCAACGCCGCCTGCTCGGGATTCGTCTACGCCCTGGCCGTGGCCCACGGCATGCTGGCCATCGGGGCCGAGCGGCTGTTGGTCATCGGCTCGGAGACCCTCAGCCGGATCACCGACTGGGACGACCGCTCGGTGGCGGTGCTGGTCGGCGACGGGGCCGGCGCCGTGGTGCTCGAGGCGGTCGACGGGCCCGGGCAGCTCCTGTCCTGGACCCTGGGGGCGGACGGCTCGCTCCGGCACCTGCTCAAGTGCGACCACGGCGGCTACCTCTACATGGACGGCAAGGAGATCTTCCGCAAGGCGGTGCGGGTGGTGGTCGAGTCGGCCGAACAGGCCATCGCCGAGGCCGGCCTCACCGTCGGATGACATCGACCTGATCGTCCCCCACCAGGCCAACCTGCGCATCATCAGCGCCGCCTGCCAGCGGCTGGGGATCCCCGAGGAGAAGGCGGTGGTGGTCATCGACCGCTACGGCAACACCTCGTCGGCGTCGATCCCGCTGGCCCTGGTCGACGCCCTCGAGACCGGCCGGCTGCAGACGGGGCACCATGTCCTGCTCACCGGATTCGGTGGCGGGCATGACCTGGGCCAGTGCCGTGCTGCGCTGGGGCGGATGACCGCGGGCCGATGGCCCCGCCACTGGTGGTGCTGGCCGCCGGCATGGCCCGCCGGTACGGCGGCTGCAAGCCGTTGGCCCCGATCGGCCCCAACGGCGAGGCGGTCATCGACCTGCTGGTCAGCGACGCGGTGGCCGCCGGGTTCGGCCGGATCGTGCTGGTCCTCCACCCCGAGACCGGACCGGCCATCCGCTACCACGTCGAGCGGTGCTGGCCGGAGTCGGTGGAAGTGGCCTTCGCCGAGCAGCGGCTGCCCCTGGGGACCGTGCACGCGGTGCTGGCGGCCAAGGACGCAGCTGGGCGCCGACCGGGCCTTCGCCGTGTCCAACGCCGACGACGTCTACGGCGAGATCGCCATGGGCCTGCTGGCCGGCCAGCTCGGCGCAGGCCGCCGACGAGCACGTCCTGGTCGGCTACCAGCTTGCGGGCCACCGTGGCCACCGACGACCCGGTCACCCGGGGGATCTGCGAGGTCGGACGAGCGCGGCTACCTGGCGGCCCTGACCGAGCGGCGCCAGGTCACCCGGCACGACGGCGGCAGACCGCTTCACCGTCCGAGGACGGGCTCGCACCCGGTCGACCTCGACGGCGACCTTCCGACCTCGGTCAACCTGTGGGGGTTCCAGCCGGCCATCTGGGACGTGCTCGAGTCGGCCATGGACGCCTCGGGCCTCGACGAGGAGGCCGCTGCTGGCCGCGGTGGCCGCCGGCGGCGAGGTACCCAAGGCCGAGGTCCTGCTCCCCGAGGTGGTGGCGACCATGGTGGCCGACGGGTGCCGGCCTGCCGGTGCGGGTGGTCACCACCGACGCCAAGCTGGTGGGCGTCACCCATGCCGCCGACCTGCCGGTGGTCAGCGCCGAACTGGCCCGCCAGGTGGCCTGGGGAACCAGGCCGAGCCAACTGTGGTGAGGCTGACCGCCATCAATCACCCACCGGCTGACGGCGCCGTACCGAGGCTGGTGATCACCGCCCCCACCAGAAAGCGCACATAGCCCCGTGAGATGACTTCGCGATGGGTGGCGAACAGGTCGGAGTCGTCGAGCTGGCGATGGAGCTTCTTCAACCCGCGATAGGGAATGGTGGGAAGGACGTGATGCTCGAAGTGGTACTCCATCCTGGCGCCCACCCAATGGTTCTGCAGCCACCCGGCACAACTGGTGCGGGCGATCCAGCGCACCCGGCTCGGGTCACGCAAGGAGGCGTCGAAGTGCTCGGTGATCGTCTTCAAGCGCAGGATCATCGGATACATACAGACGATGGGCACCAGCCAGAAGACGGCGTAGAACAGGACGCCGCGAGCGACCCCTTGCACCAGCACGAACTGTCCGAGCACGATGAGCTGGGTGACCAGCTTGCCCACCAGGAGCTGGGGCCGCGTGAGCAAGCTGGCCGGCGCCCCCGACTCGCTGGACGTGCCGGAGATCCGGGTGGTCGCCCGTCGGAAGGCGGTGACCGCCAGAAGGTCCTGCAGCAGAAGACTGGTCAACGCGCCACGCCGGTAGGGCACCAGGTAGAAGACACGGTCAGGATCGTTCTCCTGCCCCAGGTAGCGGTGATGGAGCCGGTGGGTGGGCCGGTACTCCTCGACCGAGTTGATGGTCCAAAAGGCGATGGCCCAGTTGCAGATGCGATCGTTGACCTTGCGCGACCTGGCCAGAAGCCCGTGGGAGCCCTCGTGCAGGATGACACCGAATGCGTTCATCCGCAGGCCCATCAGGACGACCACAACGATCCCCGCCGGTATGGCCCACCCCAGGGGCAAGCGGGGAAGGAGGTCGGCGGCGGCGACCAGAACGGCAACTTCGATCCACAGAACGGCGATGGCGAACACCGTGTCCGGCAGCGAAGGCACGGACAGTTCGGCGAGCTCCTCGGCGCTCACCAGCTCGGATAGCTGCTCCCGCCACACCCGTTCCTTGCTGGCCTGGGCCTCTTTGCGAGCTGCCACGTTTCGAGTCCCTCCCAGGCGCGACTGTACTGTACGGATCAAGTCCCGATCAATCGGCAAAGGACCAGCACATGGAGTCACCAACCGACAACGGAGCGGGATCCCCCCGGACCCGGGCGGCCCTCGCCGGGCTCGACGACCCGCCGGTGATCTGCCCGATCTGTGGCTCGGACCGGACCTCGCAGTACCGGTCCGACGTGATCGACCTGGAGTACTTCGTCGTGCCTCCCCGCCCGTTCATCATCCAGCGATGCGAGCAGTGTGCATCCCAGTTCATCTCCCCGCGCCCCACGGAAGCGGAGCTCCCCCCCTTCTACCCGAGTGACTACCACGCCTATAACGAAAACCACGGTCGACTGGCCCGGTTGCTGGTCGAGGCCAGGGCCCGGTCCCGGGCCCGCTTCTACGGGAAGATCATCAGCAGTCGTCCCGGCCGGATCTTCGACGTGGGAACCGGTGACTGCCGGCACTTCGACGAGCTCCGCCGCTTCATCGACCTGGAGTGCGCCGGCATCGAGATCCAACCGGACATCGCGGCCAAGGGCCGGGCCCGGGGGTACGACGTGATCGAGGGGACACTGGAGGAGGCTGACCTGAGCGCCCACCTCGGACGGTACGACGTGGTGTCGATGAACCACGTCCTCGAGCACGTGATCTATCCGCACACCATGCTCGAGCGTTCGCTGGATCTCCTCCGTCCCGGAGGACGGGTCATCGGGCAGTTGCCCACGGTGTCGTCGTGGGAGCTCACGCTCTTCGGGCGCAACTGGGGCGGCTATCACTACCCGCGGCATCTCCAGATACCCTCACGGACCGGCCTGTCGAACCTCCTCGAGGAGGTCGGGTTCGAGCAGGTCGCCATCAAGACCGCGCCCCACATCCAGACCACCATCTCCCTTCAGAACTCACTGGTCCGACGGGGATGGCGACCCCACATGGAGTACGGCAAGACGCCGGTCTACTCAGGTCTGCTGGCTGCCGCCCTGCCGTACGAGACCATCGCCTGGCTCTGCGACGAAGGGGGGATCGTCAACTTCCAGGGCCGGAAACCCGAGGCCTGACCCCGGGCGAAGCCAGTCAGCCGGCGCCGGACCGGTCAATGGATGAGGTGCTGGCACAGGGTCGGCTGGGGTGAGCTGGCCGTGGTGTCGACGACCGTCACCACGGGCGGACCATCCCCGGAGGTAGACGGAGTGACGTGGGTGGAGATGGGCTCGCCGCCCAACAGTGTGGCCGACAGGGCATTGGCACCGTTCACGGTCACCTGGAGTAGGTGCTTGACCGGATCGGAGGTCACCACCACGGTGTGCGAAGACCCGAGATCGGCTCCGATGCCACCGCTCACGACTGCTCGGCCCTGACCGGTCACGACGAAGCTCAACCGGACCCCGCCACGATTGGCCACCGGCACGGCGTTGAGGGTCAGGGTCGACTTGCCCGCTGTGAGCAGTGGGATCGACTCGGCTCCACCCGAAACAGGGTCGGCGACGGTCACGCGGAAGGTGTGCACGAAGCCATGTCCGCGTTCGACGGTCATCCACGTTGTGCGAATGAACTGCTCGCTGGGTACGGTCGAGTAGTTCTCGCCGTTGGAGATGTACAAGCCGTTGCAGTTGCCGATGATGTAGAGCTGTCCGGCCGGGCCGAATGGAGGCAGTGCGTTCCCGCGCACGACGTTGGCGGACAAGGTGTGACCGGTGAGGTTGCTGATGGTGTTCTGGGCTTCGACGTAGTTGAGGGTCTGGGTCGGTCCCCACTCCTCGGTGGGGACCACTGCCATCCCGACGTTGGCGACGATGCTGAACATTGCGACCAGGCCGAGGACTCCCAGCGTGCCGGCGCGCACCCCGGGGCTCCGCCCTTCCAGACGACGCCAGATGTCGGCCATGGCCACGGCGCCGGCCAGAGCCAGAAAGGGGACGAAGTCACCGAGGTACCGCGGCGCGATGTACCCCCACAGCAGCAGCGCCGCCCCGGCGCTGCCGGAGGCGAGGAGGAGAAGACGGGTCCGCGCCACCTTCCCGATCGATCGGGGTCGGAACGCGGTGACCAGTCCCCAGATACTCAGGAGGAACAGCAGTGGCGACGACGAGGGGAGGCTGGCTGTCCGGTACAGGCGGTCGAAGAGCACGCCGCCCACCGCCGTCGGCGGGGCCGCAGGAAGGGTGACGAAGGGGAACACCGAGGTGAAGCGCAGGCCGTCGAGCCGCAGATAGGCGAGGGCATTGGTCGGGACGAAGATCAGGCCCTCTTCGGCGTCGTGATTGGCAGCGAGGAACTTCCGCCGGTAGGCGTTGACGTGCGTCCAGACCTGTTCCTGATTGGAAACGCCGAAGAAGACACCGAACTTCGAGTAGTTGACGATGCATCCGACGACGAGTGGGATCACGCCGGCGGCCAGCACCGGAACCGTCCATCGACGATTTTCGGGACCACCGAGCCCGAGCGCGAACCACACGGCGATCAGGACCGCTCCGACCACACAGGCCCATCCGGTGGTGGCCCGGTCGAGATTGGCGCACAGAATGAGCACGCCGCTGAACAGGACACGGCCCCACGAGGGCCGCTCGATCACGCCGAGGAGGCCGAAGATGCTTCCGATGGTGAGGCAGATGCTCCAGGCGATGTCCTCGTTGAAGACGAAGGGGGTGGCAGCCAGGAGCATCCAGATGGTCCCACCCATCACCGCGGCCACCAGCGCACCGAAGGCGGCGGCTTCGGTGATCCCCATGACGGCGTCGCCACGGACGAGGAACCGCACCCGCCACAGCAGCAGGCAGGTGAACACTCCGCTCACCAGCCACGCCAGCAACATGTAGGACGGCGTCAGCTTGCCGTCCAGGCTGCTGGTCACCAGCAGGACGGGCATGCGGATGATGGAGGGGAACAGGCCGAAGTAGGTGTAGGTCCGTCCATCGTGCACGAAGCCCTCGATGCCGAGGCCTCCGTTGGCCAGCGACAGGTGGCCATGGAACATGGCCCGGGCCTGGAGGTCGTAGAAGTTGTCCTGATAGACGGAGGGGCGAAGCACATTGAATGGTCCCCACGACGACCACAGGATCCAGAGAAAGGGCACGGCGGTGATCACGGTGGCGATCACCGAGGCGATGATGAATCGGTGGCGTCCGGCGTCCACGGCGGATCGAGAGGCGGTTCCGGTCGACGGCGCCGCACCTGCATCCCGTTCCATCACCAATGTGTCGCTCACGGAGCTCCCCTCGAGATCGGCGGCCCAATTGCGCCCCCGATTTCCTCCCCTATCGCGCACGAGTGTAGCCAACTAGGATTGTGACCCATGGTCACAGGAGGGGGGCGTGGTATCGCGGGGACGTGCTGGTCGGCGACGCTTCACGCCGGTGTCGGCAGGTCATGAGGAAGGCGATAACCCGGCTGTGGGAGTTCTGCCGGACTCCCGAGGGAACCAAGGTGGTGCGCTACACGCTGGTGTCGGCCATCTCCGCGCTCACCTCGTTGGTCATCCTGACCATCGTCTATGGCGTGCTCCGGCTGTGGTCCGAGGTCTTCAGCACCCTGTTCGCCAATGTCATGGCCGGTATCCCCTCGTACCTCCTCAACCGACAGTGGGTGTGGGGCCGATCAGGTCGATCGCACCTATGGCGGGAGATCCTCCCGTTCTGGGTCATGTCGCTGACCGGAATCGGATTCGCCCTCTATACCGCCACATTGGCCCACAATTACGCCGATTCCCATCACCTCCACCACCTGGCCCGGACGGCGCTGGTGGTAGGGGCCAACGTCGCCGCCTTCGGGATCCTGTGGGTGCTCAAGTTCTTGATCCTCAACCGGCTCTTCGCCCAGATCGCCGATGCCGAGCTCAATGAGCACGAACCTCAGGAGGCCTCGTGACCCCCGCCGTGAGTGCCACCGTCCTCCTGCACTACTGTCAATTGTGACGATATGAGCGGTATTCAGGGACGAGGTATCCTCTGAGGCTGGCGGTGGCCCGGTAATGGAGACCATCGCTGGTGACCGAAGGGGGCGTGGTTGCACGTGCAGGGAGTACGTAGTGACGACCGGTCGGGGCGGATCGCCGGACGCTCCCGGGGCATCACCGTGGAGCCAGCCGTGGCCGCCAGAGCAAAAGTGGAGTCGGAATGACCACTGAGGCAAGCAGGGAGACCCATCGGCCGGTTCTCGACCTCCCACGCCTGACGGCCGATCTCGACAGGCTCCATGCGCAGTACATGGCGACACCTCCCTATCCCCATATCGTCCTGGACAACTTTCTCGACCCTGACGCGGTGAAATCAGCGATCGAAGAGTTCCCGCCTCTGGATCCCGGCCAGTGGACCAACTATCTGCACACCAATGAGCGAAAGTTCTCGCATACCGACCCCGATACGTGGGGACCGACCCTTCGAGAGATATTGACGCAGCTCAATTCCCCGCCATTCGTGGAGTTCGTGAGCAAGCTCATCGGAGTCGACGACCTGATCGCGGATCCGTCACTGGAGGGAGGTGGACTTCATCAGTCGACCGCCGGTGGGTTCCTCAATGTCCATGCCGATTTCACCGTCCATCCCCACCAGCGGAAATGGCAGCGGCGGGCAAACATCCTGCTCTATCTCAACGAAGGATGGAAGCCCGAGTACGGCGGAGACCTCGAGTTGTGGAGCGCCGACATGAAGCACTGCGTGGAGAAGGTGGCTCCCATCGCAAACCGTGCCCTCATCTTCACCACTGATCCGACCTCGTTCCACGGCCACCCCGAGCCGATGCGCTGTCCCGAGGGCGTGGCTCGCCGATCGATGGCCCTCTACTACTTCAGCGTCGAGGAGGATCCATTCGTCCGTTCGACCGAGTACCGTGCTCGGCCTGGCGACGGTGCCCACTCGATCATGATCTACGCCGATAAGCAGCTTTTGCGGGGCTATGACTGGACCAAGCGCCACCTCGGCGTGTCGGATCACGTCGGAAGCAGGATCCTTGCCTTTCGCGACCGGGTGCTGCGAAAGGGCCCAAAGGGCTAGTGGTCGCCACAACGACAATCGACAGGGAGCCCGACGCTCTCGAAGTCGCGGATCCAGCGGGTCAATCGGGCACGCGGCGTCCGCGTTCGGATGCCGATCTCAGCCGGCGGCGATTCACCATCGCCGTCGTCGTAGGTATCGCGGTTGTGGTGATACCGCTGCTCTGGGTCGGGTGGGACCTGTGGTCCGGCAATGTGCGCCCACTGCGGGCCGTCCTCTACGACAACTTCTACGACCTGCAGGCGAGATCCATGTTCCACGGTCACCTCTGGCTGAAAAACGGTGCCGAAGGCATCGAGGCGTTCAATCACGACGGCCACCAGTTCACGTATTTCGGTATCTTCCCCTCCCTGATCCGCATGCCGATCCTGCTGGTGACGAGCAAGCTCGACGGCAAGCTCACCGCTCCTTCGATCCTTCTGGCGTGGATGACGACTGCACTGTTCAGTTCCCTCATGCTGTGGCGCCTGCGGATCATCATCCGTGGCAAGGCCATACTGGGACGAGCCGAAGCGGCTTCCTACGGCGTGCTGATGGCCACCATCATGGGCGGCTCGGTGATCCTCTTCCTGTCGGCGACGCCATTCATCTACAACGAGGACTTCGCATGGAGCGTGCCGCTCACCGTCGGCAGTTTGTTCGCCCTACTCGGAGTGATGGAGCGACCATCACGGGGCCGGGTCATTGCCAGCGGGGTACTCATCCTGTGCGCTTCGCTGGATCGGACTCCCACCGGCTATGCCTGCGTCATCGGAGCGGTGGGGGTGGCCGGATGGTTCCTCCTCGGGAAGGGGGGGGCGGCGAACCGCCGGTGGTGGCTCCCGGTCCTGGTGGCCGGAGGGATCGGGTTCGCGGCCAGCTGCGCGGTGACCTACGCCAAATTCGGCCTTCCGGTCGGCCTGCCCATGGCCGACCAGGTGTGGGCGTCGGTCAACGCCCATCGGCGTTACTTCCTCGCTGCCAACGGCGGAAAGGCCTTCAGCTTCGCCTTCCTCCCCAGTACCGTCTGGGCCTACCTGCAGCCGTTCGGCATCCATCTAACCGGCATCTTCCCCTTCATCACCCCCCCGACCGCGCCCGCGGCTGCCCGCGCCGGTGCGGTGTTGGATCAGACCTACCCGACGGCCAGCATCCCGCCCACCATGCCCCTCCTGTTCCTCCTCAGCTGCTGGGGCCTGGTGACCGCGTTTCGGCCCCGCGGGCTGGAGCAGGTGCGGATCACCCGTATCGTGCTGGTGGCGGCGGCAGCCGGCACCGGCGGCGTCCTCCTCTGGGGCTACATCGCTGAGCGATACATGGCTGACTTCATGCCGTTGTTGATACTGGCCAGCGCGGTGGGCATCATCGACATCTGGCGTCGCTTGGCGGAGCGCCCTCGACGGGCCAGGCGCAACGTCCTCGGCGTGATCGTCATCGGAGCGATCTACTGCCTCGTCGCCAACGTGGCCCTTGCTGCGTGGCCGGTGGCGCAATTCACCCCGACCCAGACGCTCGGATTCGTGAGGGCGCAGCAGCTGTTCAGCCTGCAGTCGTTGGCATCGACTGTGGTCCACGGGACGAGGCTCCCCTATTGGGCACCGGCCGGCCAACTCTTCGACGTCAACAATTGCTCTGGGCTCTACCTGTCGACGGGTACCACCTTCAAGGATGTCCCCGGCCAACAGATCCAGCACGCCACCTGGATTCCTGTCGAGCAGGGGCCCGGCATCAGCCACACGGTCGGATTCACGTTCAACCGATCCGAGCGGTATTTCAACACTCCCATCCCGCTCTTGACCTATGGGAAGAGCACCGTGGAGCTCCGGCCGTACAGTCCGGGCATGGTTCAGATCGTCGTTCTCAACAGTGGCACCCCCATCACATGGCCCCCTGCAGTCGGATGGCCGTTCCCCATCAAATATGTCCACGCTCAGTACCGGTTCACCGCCGTCACCGACCCCAACCTCAATTCGATCTCGATCGTGTGGTACGGGACGAAGATGCTCGGTCACTACCTGGGCGGCTCCGGGCCGGCCGTTGTCAAGGCCACACCCCCGCCGACCTCGTCGACCTCGGCGCTCCCTGTCGTCACGGTGGCCCCGGTTCCAACGCCGCCATCCACGATGCGCCTGTGCAAGAGCCTGGCCAAGGGATCCTGAGTTTCCCCTGACCACCGAATCGGCGCTGGAGGCGTCGCTACACTGTGACGTGCCCGAACCCCTCAACCCACCGCACGGTTCGGGCGCTCAGGCAAACGACTCCCCCGCACCCGAAGGTCGATTCTCCTGCGTGGTCGATGAGCATCCGCGCTTCCACCTGGATGCCCTCCGCTGGTTCGCCTGCCTGACGGTGGCAGCCGGTGTCCGCCCCAACGACCTTGTCGTTCACGTGGTCGGCCGAGATGAGTTCGACGTGCTGTCCCATCTGCAAGGTCAAGGAGTAACCGTTCGACCGGTCGAGCGCTTCGATCGGCGATCACCCCACTGCAACAAGATCTCCGGGGCCGTGCAGCTGGCGAAGGAAGGGATCGACGGGATGGCAGTGCTGTGCGACACCGACCTCGCCGTCCTCGACGACCCCCGACGGCTGGATCTCCCGACCAACTCGATCGCCGCCAAACCAGTGGATGCCCCGGTTCCGCCGCTGGAGGTGGTGCTCCGGATCTTCGAAGCCGCCGGGTTGACTCCCCCGCCGACGGTAGACCTCCCGTGGGGTCCGGACGACCGGACGGTCGTCGGAAACAGCAACGGCGGCCTCTATCTGGTGCCCGGCACCCTGCTCCCTCCCCTCTCGACGGCCTGGGGCCACTGGGCCCGGTGGCTCCTCGACCGATCCCACCTTCTCCACGACTGGTCCGTCTATGTCGACCAGGTGGCCATGGCCCTCGCTCTCCAGGCCGAAGGCATCGACACCAAGGCGCTCGGGGCGCGCTGGAACACCCCGACCCACGACCCGTCCCGAATACCGGCCGGCGCCGAGGAGCCGGCGATCATCCACTACCACCAGGAGGTGGATCGGACTGGTCTCCTGCTCCGCACCTCCAACGAGGCGATCAACCGACGAATCGACACGGCCAACGCGGCGATCGGGGGGGTGTGGCCGAGGGCGCAGCCGGCACGAGCCCTCCAACGTTGGCTCGACGGACTCGAGGAGGCGGAGGCCATCTCTGCGTCGACCACCCGGAACCGGGCCATTGTCACCATGCTGGTCGACGCGCTCGGGGTGTCATCGGTCCTCGAAGTAGGCAATCTCGAGCGGGGCATCACGACCGGGCTGCCCATCGAGTCCTACACCGGCATCGACGACCCGACCGGTGGCGACCAGTCAGGCGGGTCGGGAGGACTGGATGGACGGGTGCATCCTGCGCCGCCCAACACGCCGGCCGATCTCACGGTTTGCCTTGGATCACTGCACCGACAACCCGACGCCGGCGGCTACGAGGACATGGTCCGGCTGTTGTGCGAGTCCACCGGGCAAGCACTGCTCGTCTCCGGTTGGGAGGATCGAGCAGGCATGCCGGAGGCCGAGCGCCCCTATTTCTACGAGGCGCTGTCGGAGACACTCCAGCGTGTGGCTCCCGACCTGGAAATCTATCCGGTGGACCGCGTCGAACCGGCGACGGTGGTGGCCTTGCGACCCCCGCCTGATCGACATCCTCGCGACTTCACGACGACCACGCTGGATCCGCTGATGGCGAGACATCCAGACCCGCTGACCTTGATCAACATCCGGCTCCACGCGCGACACACCACCGGCTTCTATCCCGACCATGCACCTCGGCTGTGGGAGTACCCGGTCGTCGGCCGACTGATCTCGGATCGTCTGCCGGCCGGAAGCAGGCTGGTGGATGTGGGTGCCGGCGTCACGCCGTTGGCCCCGTACCTGACCAGCCTCGGATTCGTGGTCGACACGGTCGATCCCTCACCCAACCGGCGGGACTGGGCCTCCCAGCCCGACTGGAACGAATGGGACTTCCTCGACTACGGCGCCGCGGGCCTGGCCCACCGGTCGTGGAACTGCACCCTCGACGGGCTGCCGAAGGGACCCGCCTTCGATGGCGCCTACTCGGTCAGCGTGATCGAGCACATGGGTGCCGATCGGCGGCGGGCGCTGCTGTCCGACATCGCGGCGCGGGTGCGCAGCGGCGGCCTGGTGGTCCTGACCATCGACCTGGTGCGGGGGACCGACAACCTGTGGAACCGGAACCTCGGCGTCGAAGTCGAGGACTTCGCTTCCCACGGCACCATCCAGGACGTCATCGACGAGTGTGCCGCGGTCGGACTGGAGCTCTTCCACCACGAAGTGGTCCGCGATTGGGGGGACGTCTCCGTTGACATCGGACTGCTGGCCTTGCGACGGGCCGAGTCTGCCTCCTCGCATCGCTGGCGCTCAGCAGGCAGGACCCTGCTCTCCCGAGTGCGCCGCCCGCCTGTCTGACCAACCGCCCGGATCGGCGGAGCGATGCCCTCTTCGGCCTGGCCCACGATGAGCGACGGGCCCCTGATCGGTGAGCCTAGGGTAAGGTCAGTGGCGATCTGATCGTTGGGCACAGAGAAATCGAGGGCTCGCCCATGCGTTCCCCAACACACGCTCGAACGGCGAGGTGCCGCTCCCCACAATCGGCCCGCACCGGTCGGCGCCGACCCCGCTCGGCACGGGCATCACTCGTGGCGGTGGCGGCCGCCCTTGCGCTGGTGGTCGCACTTCCCGCCGCCGCGGGCGCAAGCTCCAAGGTTAAAGCTCCGAGTGCCCCGACCGATGTCAGTGCGATCGCAGAGAACGGTGCAGCGGCCGTGTCATGGTCGCCGCCATCCTCCGACGGCGGAGCTCCCATCACCGGATACGTGGCATCTGCCGGCACCGTCCAGCTCTGCGCAACAACTCTCCTCACGTGCAGGGTCACCGGACTGACCAATGGAACCCAGTACGGGATCCGGGTTCGGGCCGTCAATGCGGCCGGCGATGGTCGCGCCTCCACCAACGTCCGCGTGACACCCACACCGGACAACTTCGGAAACCCCACGATCGTCACCGTCGAGGGGTACTCGGGCGACGAGATGGAGCCGTTCGTCAGCCCTGACGGCGAGTACCTCTTCTTCAATAATAGCAATGCCGCCACCGACACCAACCTGTACTACGCAACTCGGATCAACGACACCACGTTCCTCTACCAGGGAGAGATCGGGGGGGCCAACAGTTCGGCGCTCGATGCCGTCCCCTCGATGGACTCATCGGGCGATTTCTACTTCGTCTCCACGCGCAGCTACAGCCAGACCCTTTCGACGATCTACGAAGGGGAGTTTTCGAACGGGTCGGTGACCGGCGTGGCTCTCGTCCCGGGCATCTCCAAAGACACCCCCGGCTCGGTGAATTTCGACGCCGATATCAGTCCCGACGGGAACACGTTGTACTTTGACGACGGCGACTACAGCCAGTCAGGGCAACTCCTCGGCGCCACCCTCGCCATCGCCACCAAGACACAGAACGGGTTCGAACGCCTGTCCAAATCGGGCAAGATCCTGAAGAGGGTCAACGACCCCAGCGCGCTGGTCTACGCCCCCGACATCTCCAGCGACGGCCTCCAGCTCTACTACACCCGCGCCCCGCTCCCACTCGGGTCGGCCCCACCGTCGATCTACGTCGCCACCCGCGCCACCGCGACCAGCGCGTTCGGCAAACCGAGCATGCTCTCTCAGCTGACCGGTTTCGTCGAAGCTCCGGCGCTGTCTCCGGACGGCCAGGGCCTCTATTTCCACGCGTTGGTCGGGGGCCAGTATGTGATCGAGTTCGCGTCACGGCTGTGACGTGTGAACGGGACCGGTTATAGCGTTAGGCGCGTGTGGTCGCCGACAGACTGCTCTCACACCCTAGGGCACTGTCAATGCGGGTGCGATCGGCGAAGAGGCAAATGCATCACCGGCGGTTAGAGGAACCGCTGTCGTCGAAGACACTGAGATGATGTTCCTGTGCGATGCGCGCCTGCGATCGAATCCACGCGGGTGACTCGAAGATATAGAGGTAGTACTGCACTTCCGAGTTCGAGCTGTGATTTATATTGCGAAGGACCTTCGCACCCGCAGCCTTGTACTCGTAGTTGCCCTTCGCGGCAGGGAGCCCATTGACCAGTCCCGCAACAAGTTGCACGAGGATCGCTCCTATCACAACCCATCGAGCCACATTGAGCCAGATTTGCTGAGCCCGGCTGTAGGCAGCGGCCATCGTTCGGCCCAACAGTGACACGAGGCCGGTCGTGGGCACAGAGCTGGAAGGTTGTGCGGCCCGACCCAGTTGTGGCCTTCCTAGGAGCGTCAAATAGATCCCAACCAGGATCAGGAGGTCGAACGTCGTGTAACGCGACTGGGAGCTACTGGAGTTCCCAAAAATGATGCGGCCCTGTGTGACGGTTGCGGCAAACAGGAGGCCGAAGCAGATCAGCGCCACTCCGACCGGACTGCCGCTCCGCTCGTCACGACGAATCCCGTACATGAGGACCGTGACTATGGCGACGACGACAATCAGCGTGCCGAACCCCATGACGGCGTAGTTCGGAGAGCTTCCGGCCATGGGAACTCCTACGACGTCGCCGACAAGCGCCACATAGAACCTGATGGCTACCAGCGGGTGCTGCCACGCCCAATTCGGAAACTGGCCCGCCGCGTTGCTGAAGTTGTGGAAGTAGAGGACCACCGAGCCCACTCCCGCAGCGATCCACACAGCGACGAAGGGCCACGGTCGGCGTCGGTGATAGATGAGGATCAGACCTGCCGGCCAGATGATCAGTCCTTGCAGCGACGAGAAGCTGCCAACAATTCCAACGAGGATGGCAACGCCGAAGGTCAGCCAACCCAACGTCCTCAGGTCCAGGAGTACAAGAGTGGCGGCCAAGGAGAGCAGCACCAGGTACCAAGCCATTTGGAAGCCCCAGAGCGTGTTCTGCCACTGGACGACTGAAAGCATCAGAACGGGCACCGGCACGTAGTACAGCCATGGACTCGAGGCGGACCGCCTCTTGTGCGCCCAGATCAACAGGAAGGTGGACGCCAAGAGCATCACGCCGCTCAGGTATTCCTCGATCTGGATATTGAAATGAACGGTTCGGGACAGAAGTATGACGATCAAGTTGGGGAAGAAAAGACGATTCTCATTGTGCAATGCCCAAAGAGATCCCCAATCGAACAGGTGGACGTAAGACAGTTTGATCACCGTGAGGTCATCCCACTGGTCACCGACGATGACGTTGATGCTGTAGCGGCTCAATAGGTAGAAATAACCGATGATCGGTGCGCCGAAGCCGATAATCGTGAGGAGGTTGGTCATCCTCGGGTCCATGCGGTCGACAAGTCTTCGATGGCCCGACTCGTCGCCAGCAACGTCAACCGGCGGTGCGGCGGTATCCGCAACTTGGGTCTGCTGGGTCACGAGGTGGGCATCATTCGTGATGGCGTTTCAAGGTCGTCATCCTTCAGCGGGAGCTGGACTGCAGCCGCGCTGCGACGCTTGCGGCGGTTCCTCGCCACCAGGCATCCGATCGCCAGCCCGGCCGCGCTCAGGAAGGCGAGCACAAGACCAACCGTCAGTGTTGAAGGCCAGTATCTGAGTTCGATCGTATAGTTCCCGGCAGGAATCTGCGCTTGAAGCATTGAGCCCGCGAATGACTCGAGCGCCAGGGGCCTTCCATCGATCGAGGCATGCCAGCCCGGAGTGTCGGTCAGTCGCAAGCGGAGCATCTGTGGTGTCTGTGCGGACGTCTTTATCTTCCACGTTGCCGCGTCAGGGCGCTTTACATTGACGGGAACGCCTTCCGCCTCGATAGGAGGAGGTGCTCCTGACGACTCCAATGGGGTCAATGTGGCGATCCCCGTATTGGGGATGCGATAAAGTCCCTCGCCGTCGATATTCCGCACGAATACGCCCCCCTGCGGGCCTTTCGATCCGCTTTCCTCGAGTACATAGCCCACACCGTAAAGGCGGGCTTCGGTGGCGTTCCGTATGACCGGACAGAATTCATTGAACTCCGGATACCCTGCCCCGCCTCCCGTATTGGCGTTCCAAGCGGAATAGTAGTTCGCAGGGATGATCGGATCGTAGGCGTCTAATTCATAGACACCGAACGTGTCGTTGTCCGAGACGTCAATTCCTAACGTCCCACACGAGGCATCGCCGAATCCGACCACTGATGACCCCACTATCTCCTTCAGGGTCTGCTCCGCCGGCGTGAGCTTGAGAAACGTTGAGCTCGAGGAGAGGATGGGGGTTCCAGAGGTGAGGAGAAATCCCGTCTCAAAGAGCAACAGGGTGATCCCGGCGATGCGTCCGATCTTCACCGAATATCGAGCGTGGTCCCGGCGTCGATCCGCAAGCGACAACACGGCGAAAACGACAAGGCCTGCAGCGACCCCAACCGCTGGTCCGATAAAGCTGGACTCCCGGAATCCGACCAGAGCGCCAGGAAGATGTCCACGACCGAACACGAAGATGACAAGAAGCCCCACTGCTGCCGCCGCAAAGCATGCGCCAGCACGCCGCCTCACCGCTCGCTGGGTATGCGATCGCACCAGGGCGTCCAATCCGAAGCCAGAGAGAACCGCTGCGCTCAAGACGATGGGCATCAGGGCTCGGTCCCAGCTCGCCTTGCCCAAAAATTGGAGAGAATTCACTGTCGATGTAACTTGCGGAATGAAAATGATTGCCATCATGACAACTGCGACGACTGAGAACCCAATGACTTCAGGCCGACGGAACCGGACCAAGATGGCCAGAGCTGCCAACACCACTGCGATGATTCCCACATATGCTGCCGTTTCTTCGTAAAAGAAAGACGCTCCAAAGGGATAGCTACCTGCGATCGGTAGGCCGTCGAATCCCTGCGATATGAAGTACATCAAATCGTGAAGTTGCAGGGCTCCGATATTCGAATTCCCATTGCGGTGAGATGCGGAAATAACCTGAAAGCCAGGCAGGGCGAGCGGAGCAGCCAGCGCCAGTCCGGCAATCCCCCCGATGACAAGGTCCATGAGGGGCCGACCAATCGGTCCCTTGCCCTTGGCCAGGGGCAAGCGCTGCGCCATCAGAACTACGACAAAGACGAGGAGGGAAAGACCGAACACCAACAACACTTCAGGTTGGCCTGAATAGACCATCATGGCCAACGCAACAGCGAACAGAGCGATGTTCCGCATACGGTGCCCTTGCCGGAGGACCAGGAGTGCAGCACCGAATAGCCACCCGGCCCACGACATGACTTCTCCATGGGGAAAGCCCAACCAACCGGTCAGCGGTCCACCCAACTCGAATACCGTTCCCGCAAACACGCTGGCGAGAACGCCAAGTTTGAGCACGCGTGCCAGAAAAAAGACGCCGGTGCCGGCGACGACGAGCGTGACCACCATTCCGACATCGAAGGCGTATTGGACCGGAACAAGGTAGCCAACTAGAGCTGATAGGGCCATCGGAGCGGACTGCCAGTTGAATGCGAGCGGTAATCCCAAGCCGCTGTACGGATTCCAAAGGGGAAGGTGGCCCTGATGCACCTGCGTCCAGACCAGATCCGACCACGGGATCATTTCGTCGATTTGGTCGTTGTTGATGTAATTGTGAGGAATGACCCCACGCTGGGTGGACAGCCCGTGGCGGGACAACAGGTCATAGGTTCCGATATGACTACCGTGGAGGAGTGCGGGGAGGAGCAGCCCTACACCGATCATGACCAGCCACACGACACCCAGAGCGTCGGGGAGTGCACGACGCCACAGCTGCCCGCCCCCTGACTCCGACGCGGTTGGCTCAGACATGTGCGCCACCAATCGGGAGCGGACAGGGCTCAGCCGTATCTGCAGGACGCCGCGTGGAACTCACCCTCTACCCCCTACCAAATCCACTATTGTCGACGATAGTCTGCCAGCGATAGTGGTGATGATCGGGGTAACGGTAGGCTATTAGCAAGGTCGTATCTAATCTCTCAATAGGTGGACGGGGCGCGATGCTATGAATGGGATGGGATTGTGGATCGTCTGCCCGAGCTACAAGGACGTTACTTCGTTCGTAATTCTTCGGACACGGATACTCGAGGTCCTTGAAAGCGATTCAGTCCTTCCCTCTGCCGAGATCCACTTTGTCGTTGTCGACGACACCGCCGGCTACGACCACGAGATCGACCAGCTGAAGACGTACGAGGACGTGCAGACAATCACCCCCCCGTTCAATCTGGGGCACCAACGGGCGATCGTATACGGTCTGCGCCTCATGCTCCCCAAGGTGAGCGAGGAAGATCTTGTCGTCGTCATGGACTCAGACGGTGAGGACCGACCAGAAGATCTGCCCCGTCTCATCGCTCCGCTCCTTGCGTCACCGGACGAACGCGGAACACTGTGCGTGGCCCGCCGTACCAAGCGAAATGAATCACTGCGCTTCCGAGTGCTCTACATCTTCTTCAGGACCATGTTCCACACTCTTACAGGAACGACGGTTCGTAGCGGCAATTACTCGGCCTATCGCGGATGGCTCGCCGTCCGAATGCTCAACCATCCGTACTTCGACCTCTGCTACTCGTCCACACTGGTGAGTCTCGACATGAACGTTGTTCCGGTACCTTGCCCGCGAGGCCGCAGGTACGCAGGTCAGTCGCGAATGAACATGCTCAGGCTATTCATGCACGGGATCCGAATGCTGATGCCGTTCACTGATCGTATCGCCGCACGGGCACTGACGGCGTTTTCGGTGATGTTTGGGCTCGGGATTACCCTTTCCTTCGTTGTGATAGGGATTAGGCTCTTCACAGCAGCAGCGATACCAGGTTGGGCAACCGCGACCTTGCTGGGACTTCTCATCCTCTCGTTCATCGCTCTCGGTAATTTTGTTGTGCTGTTCGCAGTGTTTTCACACTCACGGGGAATCTCGCTGGCCAATCTGGAGGCCTGGAATGACGATCGGCCTGGAAGGTCATCTGCGTCAGCAGATTGAGTACCCCGGCCATTTCTTCTGGCATCGTCTGCGCTGGCATGCCCTCAGCAGCTACCTTCCGACCGACAGGCCCTTCGAGCTTGTCGATGTCGGTGCCGGAGCCGGGTTACTCGGCGCATACCTGGCCAGCGAATTCCCATTGGCGGTCTACCGCTATGTCGAGCCGATCCGTTCTCTCCGCCAACACCTCATTGCTACCTACGGCACGGATGCCGACGCCACCGAGTCCAACGATTACCAGACCACCCAATTCGTCACCCTGCTGGATGTCTTGGAGCACCAGATCGACGATCGCCATTTCGTCCGGGGGATCCTGGACACTGTCCGCCCAGGGACTACGATTCTCCTCACCGTTCCAGCCCTCCATCGCCTCTGGTCGCAGTGGGATGTTGCACTGGGACATCGGCGTCGCTACGAGCGAGACGAACTGATCGCCAGCCTCACGGAGCTGCCATTGGCGATTCATGAAGCGAGCTACCTCTTCCCCGAGTTGGTTCCCCTGGCTATGTTCAGAGCCCGGTGCAGCCGTTCCACACTCCAAGGGGATCAACAAACCCATAGGCACTTTCCCCTGCTGCCTGAAGTTGTGAACAGCGCCCTCTATGGCTTCGGGCGGATATCGCTGCTCCTTCGTGAGCACTGGCGGACAGGAACATCTCTGTTTGTCGCGGCCACTGTCTCCGACTAGCGATGGCGCCCGAGTCAGTTCACCTACTGGTCCTCCGACGAGGTTCTGCCCATTCTCAGGAGAGAATGCCGAGCAACGTGGGAAGCCGGGCAACGATGAGCTGAACGCCTCCCCGGCGGACCCGAATCACAATCCGCGGATCGGTGGGTACATGAAGAGCTCGGATCGGATGGACCACCCCGCTGGATGAGGTTGCTCCCAGGCTCGTAAAGGGGTTGTAGCTGATCGGCAGGGCCACCTCGGTGGGCCCAGCGCAACTCACGCGATAAACGATCTTGAGAGACTCAAACGACGAGCCCGATACTTCCCTTATGGAACAGGGAACGGATGACAACGAGGCGGCCTCGGAAGCGCTCTGGTGAAGATGCTGGTAGACGGAGGACGCGTTTACGCTCCCGCGTCCATCGGGCGCGTCGACCACCGGGAGATATTCGGGGAAAAGCCGGAAGAACGAGCTGGTCTCAAAAGTGGCGCTGGGCTGTAACTTCAACACACTTATCGGATAGAACGGCAAGAAGCGGAGCAGACCAGACGTCGGAGGCGGAGCATGTGCGGTGATCGGCGACAGCACGACCAGACTTGCCACCCATCCTGCAGCAAGTACAGCCGATACCCATGCCGTGCCGACCGGGAAGCGGGGGCGAAAGGCGCGCCAATACCAATCCGCCACCATCACCGCCATGACGAGGAGCAGCGGAACGAGATACGCCATCATCCGGAACGGATACCCGAGGACCTTCAACTGCCAGACGCTGTTCCACAAGGGGAGGGAGACTCGAAGTTGCAAGACAAGGTAGATGAGCCCGCTGGCGACAAGCACCGCCAGCAGCGCTCTATCCACTCGAATCGACTCGGAATCGTCGTCACTTCGAATAAGGTTCCTCAAACCGACCCAACAAAACGTGATCAGACCGATAACGATCATTGCCGTGATGGCAAAGTCCAACTGTATGTTCAGTCCGAACGGAATCCCTCCCGGTGCAAACCAATGAAAGACCGAGTCGTAGATGAAAGCGGTTGGGTGAGCGAAGGTGAAAGAGGAAAGGTCACTGTTGTTGCGAATGATTGTGGCTGCCGGATCGGTAGAATTGGCCCATCCGCACTTCGGCGATCAATCCCGGAGCAAGGATGAGCGCCGTGGCTCCGGCGGCCACGACGATGCGGACGAATACGCGTCGAAATCCCCCTCGTCCATAGCGGACGAGAAAGACGGCGCCGGAGACGCCGATGACAACTACCGACATCAGCCCAATCGTGTTATGGGCCCACACCAGCAAGACCATGGTGGGAACGATCGTCCACGAGACCCACTCATCTCTGACAAGCTTCAAGCACCAATAAAGCAGCCACGGCACGATCATCAGTGCTGAAAACTCGGCCAGGTCGCCGCGAATCAACCATTCGCTGAACGTCCAGTTGGTGAAGAGGAACCCGATTGCTCCGGCGGCGCGCAGCAGACGGCTCTCGGTGACTATGGCCAGGGCCGCCCGCATCCCGTATGCGCCTATGACCATGAAGATCCCTAAGGTGACAACCATTGTGGCTTTGAGGGATCCACCGAGGATGATGAAGACCACCCCCCCGACCATGAAGAATGTCCTCTGGTAGAACAGCAGGACTGGTGTTCCCATCCCGTAGGCATCGCTGCTCGACCAGACAGGATAGAGGTCCCAGTGCCGAAAGTGAGCTGCGTAGATCTGGACCAACGCGGGATCTGGTGGAGTCTGACCAATCGGCCATCCGGAGCGCCGTCCAGCCACACTCAGGGCAAGCGCGACGGCACCGATGAGGACGACCAGAAATCCACATTCGTACGGCCAATCGATCCGGGAGAAACGGCCGCGGACCGGTTCCTTCTGATGACCGGTCAGGGGAGAACTGTCGCCCTCCGCCTCGACGGCATCAATCAGTGCCACGCGTCGACCTCAGCGGTGTAGTCAACGTCTGCCACGTAGGGGAAGGTACCACCCCTGTGCAGGAGGTCCTATGACCTTCCCGTCCTATTCCCGATCTCGAGTGATGCGCGACTTGGGAACCCCTCCCGAAATGGCATTATCGGGATACACCGTTGCTTTGAGGCATGCCCATGGAAATGTTGATGCCAATCAAGGAATCGTCCTCTTCTGACAGACCGGGAGGAGCGGCAGGCCCTGGGCTCGAGATTTATGGCAGTGAGCCGCTGCAACACGGACACGACCTACCTTCACTAAGTGGTTCGTTCAAAGACCGGGAGACCGGCATGCGCTGTTGGGCGACAGTGTCTCACCGCAGTTTCCCAACGGCTTAGAGACCACCGAGCGGGATGAGAAAGCGGATCAGGACGTAAATATCGAGCGCCAAGAACAGAGTCGGCCACAGCAACATGGCAAGTGGCTCCAGACGAGGGCCGGCTCGACCCACGAGACGCCAGCTACCAGCAACTGACACAAGCGCAAAGGGTGCAAGACCGACGAAGGCCCATCGAGCATCAGCAATCGAGGATGATTTTACAACTATGACCATTGCGACAAGACCCCCCAAGATGCAGCCGAGTACGGCGAGACCAGAAAGTCTTTGTCGTTGCGAAGAAATCCATGGATGCTCCGCTAGGATCACCCACGCACCCTTGACGAGGCAAAGAATGGCGAAAGCCGCCAACACGTAGTTCATCCACGTTGGCAGCCCAAGGTTCGGCTGCGCGTACCAGGTGGTCTTCAACAAAGCTTGCGGGACCTGTACAAAGAGTAAGTGGCCGCTCCATGGAATTGGGTGAAGGAAGAAGAAGGCCCCGAGATAACTGTCGGTCCGCTTAGTGGCGAGAAACTGACCGTAGAGATGCCTGTTCCTCGCGAACCACCAACCAGAAACTGCAAGGAATCCGGCGACGGCGATCACGCTGTCAACCAGAAATCGCGGTTCAATCCTTATGCGCCGATTTACAGCACTCAGGCTGCCGGTCGATGGCTGTCCCGATATCCGACCGGCTGTGCTGATTGCCGGAACCAAGGCGAGCGCAAGAAGGATAACTGCAAGGGGGAGGCTGTTGAACTTCGTTACCGCTGCAGCACCGAGAGTAATGCCCATCGCAAGAAGCTGAAGGCGCCTGCGGCTGAAGCCTTTCGCCGCTCGGGAGCGCTCGGATAGCAGAAACAACACCAGCGCCAGCGCACACAGCGGAACAACCAACGCGTCATTTGTTACTGCTGACGAGACTACGAGTTCCCTCGGAAGGAGGGCGACGAACAGGCCCGACGAAAGAGCCAAGGGTTCGCCCATTCCGATCACCCTGGCCCCCGCATAAGCCAACAACACCGTCGCAAGCCCGAACAAAATCGAAAGCAGCCGCAGCTCATGAATGTAGACCGCTTCCCGATGTTGAGAAGCGGTGTAGTTATGGGAGATCGGGAGCCGGTTTGGCGTCAGCGGATTGTTGACAGGAACGGCATCTGGCGTGAATGCAGGTATGCGTAGAAGATCCTGCCAACCGGCAGCGATCAAGTAGTAGAGGGGCGGTTGATGGGATTCGTCGCCATTTGCGGCTCCGATTTGAGGTATTGAATCATGCCGAACGATGAACTCGACATACAGAACGTGTGCACCCTCGTCATCCGCTTCGTAGGCGCGAGTCATGAGACTGAAAGTCAGCGCCAACAAGAGATATGAAACCGCGAGCACTCCGATAGAAATGCGCGTCGTCAGGCACGGGGAATGCGCTCCCGGAGATCGAGATGTGCTCACTGCGAGAGACTCTTCGGAGGCAACCACTCCTGACAGCTTGGCAGATACGCATTCCGGGGCCGAGGGGGGTGGCGATGAGGAATACAGGCGTCTTCCGCTACCGTGCTCGACAGATCGGTCGATTCAGATCCAAACCATCCGGACCGGTCACCATGACACCGTGGCTGACCTGCTTCAATCACAGCGCACGACGCCAACTGGCGGAGGCTTGATCGACCGGTGGTCTGCCTTCAACACCGATCGGATCAAGCACGACGTATTTCGCATGCTTGAGAGCCGGCGAGTGAGTTGGAGTCAACCTTACCGATGCCAATCTGACGGGACAGAGTCTGAGCGGGACCAATCTGGCTTACGTCAATCTCACCGTCGCCAATCTGACCAACGCAAGCCTGCTGGGGAATTTACGGCTATGTAGGCATCATTCTCAGCAGGGTCACTTGGAACAACACCATCGGTGGCGACGGCACGAACAGCAACCACGACGTGGGTACCAAAGAGCGCACCCAGTGACATTCCAGTCATCGAAATTCGGCTTCATTAACTCAGTCGTGACCGATGAGATTAGATAGAGAATCGGGAACACGCATGCCGCGACCACCACGAGCATCGTTCTGCGGTGTTCGGTGGACCGAAGCGAATCTTTGTCGTACCCGCGCTCTTCTGCCGAAGGGGTATTCACGATGGAGCCCTTAAGTACCTTGACACGCGGGAAGTCTGAAGTCTCCATCGGAAGTGCTAGCCAACAATGGGTCGAAGCTCGTGGCGATCCGCCCTGAACCGCTAAATATCGTGGGTTGGCCGGCGGCGGAAGTAGTCAGTCGTCGGTTTGAGGGCAACGAGCGTTTCTCCCTGTCGCTAAAGCAATCACCGAAACTGCAAAAGTGGCCATGGCCAGTTCTCCAGTCGCGAGTACAATACGTGTCGAGATACTGAACTATCTTTTGCCCGTCGCAACCGAACACTCCGAAGTTCCGCGGACGTGGCCACGTCGAGTGAGCTTGCCAGGTTCAAAGGCCACTGCGGCGGAACAGACTGATGCTCCCGTCGTCCGTTTCCGTTTGCCTGACGGATTTCAATTTCGACATACAGAATGACGGCGACGTACAGAATGACGGCAGCAAGGTCACCAAGCCCATCTGCTCGGTACGCAATCCATGCTCCGTCTCTCACGGTTATCTATTCTGACATTTCCCGCGAAGCCCCGCAGGCCGGTTTCGGAGGCAACCGAACCCGGGATGAATCCAAATTGCGCTACGTTTCAGACGGCGGTTCACTGGATTGAAGGACGCTGTATGCATATGCCAGGGGCGCTAAAGGACCCGACACCCTCGAGTACATCCGTTACCATAAAGCGAGCTTGGTTCCCTGACGCGTGCTCGGAGTCGGCTGGGTCCTAGTGGCCGGGGTGGCGGTATTGATCCCTGCATTGGTGCACGGGATTTACCTTGGCCCATACGACATTCTGACGACGAACGGGCTGACTTCGCAGTCCGGCATAGTGGTCCACAATCCATCGTTGAGAGACCAGATCGCCCTATTTATTCCCTTCACGGAGCAGGCGTGGACTCAAGTCCACCAGGGCCACATCCCGCTGTGGAATCCGTACAACGGCCTGGGAATGCCGCTCGCTTTCAACTGGGAGTCAGCCCCTTTTGGTCTTCCGGCTCTTGTCGGGTACGCAGTGCCTCTGCGTTTCGCCTATACCGTCGGGGTGCTTGTGACGGTGATCGTTGCCGGAACGGGCGGCTACGTGTTCGGGCGAGTTCTCCGACTTGGTGTGATTGCCTCTGCGTTTGTCGGCACTGTCTTCGTCCTGAGCGGCTCTATGATGGCCCTCCTCGGGTGGTCAGCGACATCGGTTGGCTCGTGGACAGGCTGGCTGTTTGCGACCGCGGTGCTCGTCGTCCGAGGTCGGAGGCGCGCTTTAGCGGTTGCCGGCTTCGCCGTGGCGCTCGCATTGACCGTCTACGCCGGTCATCCTGAAACTGCGCTTTTGGTTCTGCTGGCACTCGGCATCTTCGTGGCGGTCATTCTTATCCAAAGGATTCCGAAGCTTGGCGCGACTGGTCCAATCCTACGACCGGTCTTTGATCTCATCGTCGGTGGCCTGGCCGGCGCGGCATTGGCGGCCCCGTTGCTACTGCCAGGCATGCAGTTAATCGCCCAGTCCGGGCGCACCGCAACCGGAAACTACGATTCGCTGACAACCCCAGATCATGGCGCGCTGCAACTTGTATTTCAGGGATTTGACGGCCTTCCGGTCGCCGGAAGTCACTGGTTCGGTTCCCTTTCGTACCAGTGGACTGCTGCCTACGTAGGTGTGATCGCACTCGTGCTGGGAGTGGTGGCTCTCGGGACGAGGTGGAGGCGCCCTGAAGTCGTTGGTTTGGTGGCAGTGATCGCTGCGACGTCGCTTTTGGTATTCGTTCCTGGTATTCCATCTTTGGTAAATGGCGTTCCGCTCTTCGGCGACGTCATTCTGACTCGGGCCCTCATACCCCTAGGTTTCGGTCTGGCGGCTCTTGCAGGGATAGGCCTCGATGCTTTGGTGCGGGACAGTGCTGTGGCGAGGGTTCGTCACTTGGCTGGCGGAGCCTTCGCAGGATCGGCTGTCGTACTGGTTGCCGTTTGGCTGTTCGGCCGCGGTGACTTGCCACCAGACGAGGCGAAGATACGAACCGGTAGCTTTCTGTGGCCTGCGATAAGTATTGCCGTGGGGCTAACCGTCATAGTAGGACTCGCTGCCCTCACGAAGACCGGGGAGGAAACTGAACGCCATCGAGCGGGCCACATTGCAGGCGGCCTACTCCTATTGTGCGAAACGGTATTTCTCGTGACGGCAGGAGCGCCGCTAATGTCGTCTACTTCTCAACTACTAGCACCCACGCCGGCGGTTGCATCGCTCCAGAAGGCGGTTGGTTCATCGCTTGTCGGCCTTGGGACCGAATCGTGTATTGCCTCAACGTATCTAGGTGCCCCGGGGCAGGGGATTTTGCCGCAGGCGAATGTCCTGTTCGGCGTGCACGAACTGGCGATGTATGACCCGCTGGCACCGAGTGCGTATTACTCGGTTTGGCACAGTCTTACTGGCTCCGATGGAGGTAGTTCGTACTACTACCAGTTCTGTCCGGCTGTCACCGATATCGCTGCGGCCAGACGCTTCGGGGTGGGTTACGTCCTCGAGCCTCCCAACACCGATGGACCGAGCGGTAGCGTCTTCGTCAAAGCCGTAGGCGATAATCAGCTCTACCGAATTCCTGGTGCCGCTCCCGCCACACTCGTTCCTACTCGTCCAGGCCATTCTTTGCCCTCTGACGATGCGACAGGAACGCCAGTCGGTGTCCAACAGGCCAGCCCAGGAAAATGGAGAGTCGTGACTGATTCAACGTCTACTCAGGTGCTCCGGTTGCGCCTTACCGATGTTCCCGGCTGGCACGCCACGATCGACGGCCAACCACTAGCCCTGCAACGGTTCTCGGGTCTAATGCTTCAGGCGCGTCTACCTCCCGGCCGACACGTCATCGTAGTCCACTACTGGCCCATCGCCTTTACTGTCGGCCTCCTTCTTGCGGCTTGCAGTGTGGCTGGTCTTGCATTCGCGGTGCTACATGAACTCCTTCGCCGCCGACACCGGGCAGAACGATCGTCGCTTTAGTCGCGACTCACGGGTCGAGACCAATCAGCGGCACTCGGCCAGCAGCGGAGGAGGACCCTCCCGCCGCAATGCCTCGTATGGGTCGCCGAGCTCGGCCAAATGGGCCGCTCGAGCGTCGTCGATATATGCCTCCGGGATGACGAAGTAAAGGAGCTCGCAGCTCCGCTCACTCACCGGGATTCGATCAATGTTGGCGACGACTCGCGCACCGCTGCGCAGAAAGCTGTCCGTAGTACGGGCGGCGGTGATGCCGACGGCTGTCGACACCGCTGCCTGAATCAGGACGACGGAGATCAGCACGACTGCGAGAGCAAACCGGTGAACTCCTCGGAGGCCATCCCTCGCCTGCAGCCGCCCGGCGCCGTAGAGGACGATCCCAGTCAGGAGAACCAGGTTGCCCATCCCGTATCGGTTGTCTATTACCGGACCGGTGAGTCCCGATCCGATCCTTCCCCAAGTGATCACCGCGTCGAACAGCAGCCCAAAGAGGACCAGCAGCATCGGTACGGGGATCGTCTCGTCGCTTCGACGCCGCACTGACTGGACGATGACGAAGACCGCCGCAGCAAGAAACAACCCTCCCACCGCTTCGTATCGGACAATACCAACATGGGCCACTTGCCCGGCGCCGGTGTGGACATATTGGCCAGGAATGGTGTTTCCGAGGAGGATCACGAACCAACGGAATGCCAACAATGGGTGCCCAACGACGCTCGTCGGCGTGCACCCGAAGCTTGGCGAGCACGAGGTGGCCTTGGAGCTGTACCCGATCAGATAGACAGCTGCCGTGGCTATCGCTGCCATCACCCAGGCGACGACCGATGATCGTCGGGGATGGCTCCAGACCAGGCATACCAATCCGAGGGGCCATGCAATGAAGCCCTGGATAAAGCCCAGCGAAGCGATCACGGCCATGGCTATGGCCACTCCGAGCCACATAGCTCGATGAGAACGGGGAACGACCAGCGCCGCCAGCATGCCCATGCTGCCAGCAATGACGAAGTACCACCCGACTTCGAAGGCGAACAAAGCGCTCTGGACGGCAGCCAAGCTGAACCACACGACGCCGAGAGCGAGAACCAGAAGCGCCCTGAGGTCTCCAAGGTAGCGCCACGCCATGCCGAGCAGAGCGCCGTACCCGGCGATGAGCAGGAACGCGCTCAAGAAGATCGGACCTCGGGCGTCGAAGTTGCCGAGGGAGGCAAACACGAGGAACACGCCACGCGTCAGTGGGATTCGCGGCTCGCCGTACTGACTCCATAATGCGCCCCACGAAAAGTGACCGCTGAGGGCGGAATGGAGGAAGGGCGCCATGTTCCAGTCGTCGAACAGGAGAACGTTCGTGGCGTAGTGGGTCACGAAGAGGACGTAGAGGGCCGGGGGGATGATGAGGGCTGCAATGAAGGCGCCCCGTCGGGCCCAGAGGCTCAGGTCCTCGTGCGGGTCTCCCAGGGCAAGGCTAGGCACGACCGCTTGGTCGCCAAGCTCATCGTTGGCCACTCGCCGAGGATCCGTCCGGCTTGCCTCGTCAGCGCCCACTCTGGCCTCGAACTCCGTTGCGTCGTCCAGATCGGCACGCCGCAAACTCGTCGACTTCAAGACTGGTCAGAGCGAACCGCATGCCCTGGGCCATCGAGTAGACCATGGCGAGGAGGACTGAGACCTGTTTCTCCAAGAGAGCTACTCGGTCAGAGGGTTCGTCGGATTCCATGCGGTCAGCATGAGCGGCAGATAGCACCGAGTCAAATAGATCTACCTGGGAATAGGCGACGGATGTCTTGACGATGTGACAACTCCTGTGCCGGTGTGAACATGACCAACGCCGGACTGCCCAATATCACCTTCACTGGGGCGAACCTGTCCGGTGTGAATCTTCGAACACGATTTCCCCCCGGCGGTACGGAGAACAACAGCGACGCGGGTGCCTGCGTTGGGCGTCTGACCCTTAGGCAGCCCACCCGGCACGCGACGCAGCGCCGTAAGCATTTGGTCGCATTCCCCCCTCTGACACTCCATTTGACCTGGTCTAGTGCTCGGATCCCGATCCGTCGGTCTGTCTTCCGGGACGACGTTGGCGTCGTTCCCGACGGGTGCTGTCGACGAAAACAGCAACCAGTAGTCCAGCGAAGCTGCAAATGGCCAGGATAATCCCCACCGTGAACGCTTCGGGCCAATAGCTCACCACTACCAGATGCCGACCGGGCGGTATGCGTGCTTGAAGCATGATTCCGGAGAAGCTCTCAAGGACGAGCGGCCTGCCATCGATCGAAGCCCGCCAGCCAGGGACGTCGGTGAGCCTGAGCCGGAGTACTTGCGACGTGGCGGAGTCGGTGAACATCTTCCAACTGGCCGGGTCGGGATGAGAGACAGCAACTGGGGTCCCGGTAGCGCCGTCTGCCGGAAATCCGCCTCCTACAGGCATCGGCGTGAGAGTCGCCGGATATGAATCGGGAACGTGGTACAGATACTCGTTCCCTACGCGCGTGCTACAAACGTCGAGCCCATTGGCGCGGACGTTCCAGCTGATTCAAGGATGAAAGCCACTCCATACAGCCGGGCCTGTGATAGCTGCGTCAGCGCCGGGCAATACTGGTTGTTGACCTCCTCGCCTGCCGACCTACCGGTGAGAGCCGCAAATGAGGTGAAGTACCCTTTGGGCACCATCGGATCGTAAACAGTCAGTTGGTGGACGTTGAAGGCGATATTGGCGTTCGGTTGGATCCCCAGTCCACTGCAAAAGTAGCTGGGGTTGCTTCCCAACCCGACCACCGAGGTGCCCACATCATGTCGAATGGCGGCCACCGCCGGCGTTTGGTTGAAGGAAGTGGGGCTCGACGACCACAGCGGTGCGCCGGCAGCGACGAGAAGGACCGTCTCACAGGCCAATAGTCCAAGTCCTGCCAGCCTGGCGGATCCGAATCGCCTGCGCCCGTCCGTGGCAAGATTCGCTTCCGGTGGACGATCAACGTGAGGAGCTTCAGCGGCCGAGCGGGCAAGCGACCTAATGGTGACTTCGGCGGAACCGGATCGCTCGGAGTCTCCAGCCCGAGCCAGTCTTCGGCGTCGATCGAGCAACACGAGTCCGACGACGACTAGCCCGAACAGCACTTCGATGGCCGGCCCGATGAAACTATGAGCGCGGATGCTGCGATCGTTTGCCGGAAGATTGTCCCTTGTTCCAAACAGAAACACGAGCACCACCGCACCGGCCGCTGCGAAACCGACGCCGGTCCACTTCCAGATTCGGTCCCGGTCGATGCGGACCAGTGCATCGACGCCGCATCCCGCCAGGACGGCGATTGCGAAGGCCATTGGCAACAGAGCTCGCGTCCATCCGACTGAGCCGGCCAGCGGCAAGGCGTCCAGAATGGAGATTAGAAAGGGCACGAACACGACCCCGCAACTGACGATTCCGACGGCCGCAAATGCGACGATCGCCGGCCGTCGTCGGCTAGCCCCGGCGGCGACAACGGCTAGCACTATTGCAGTTACGCCTACAAAGGCACCAACGTAGAACGGACCGTCCGACCCGAACATCCGGCTTCCGGCGATTGGAAGTCCATCGAACCCCTGTGCGACTAAGTGGATCAGGTTCTCCAATGGGAGCGCCGCTTGTCCCGCTGTCTTGCTGTGTACAGAGCCGGCAAAGACCTGAAGACCCGGAAGCGCAAGAGGAGCAGCCAGCGCACCACCAACAACGGCAGCGGTCGCAAGGCTGAGTACCGGACGGAGGATCGATCGGGCTCCGTTTTGCCACCCCAGCTGGGCCAGATAAATGATGAGAAACACAGCCAGCGCGAAGGCAAGGACGACCAGAACCTCTGGCTGTCCTGCGTAGATCGCGAGCGCCAACACAACCGCGAACAATGCAACAGGCCGAACCGGCCGCTCAGCTCGAATGATCAGTACAGCTGCAGCAAACAGCCAGCCAGCCCACGAGAATACTGCCGCATGAGGCCAACCGAGCCACCCGACAAATGGGCCGCTGAGCTCGAAGACGGTGCCCACCATGGCGCACCCGATCACCCCGAGTCGAAGAACCCGACCAAGGAAATAGCCGCCCGTTCCGGCGACGATCACGGTGACGATCACCCCGACGGTGTAGGCGTCCCGAACCGGAAACAGATAGCCGATGAGCGCCGGTAGGCCGAATGGCGCTGACTGCCAGTTGAATGCAAGTGGCATGCCGAGCCCGCTATACGGGTTCCAAAGTGGTAGCTGACCGTGGTGGACCTGGGTCCACGCTTGCATGGTCCAGGGGATCATTTGGGTGATCTGATCCCCGACCCATGTGTTATGAATCACGACTCCGGGTTGGTGCAACAACCCGGATTCGGCCAGAAGATCGTACGGCCCCAGAGAGATGCCCCGGATGAGAGCCGGAACAAGAAGCGCAATACCCGCTGCCACCACCCATAGGATGCCAAGAGCATTCGGCATCGCCCGCCTCCATCGAGAGGATCCGTGGGCAACAGCGGGTGGCGGACGGTCCATTGCTTCAATACCCTAGATTCTCTCGGGATGACCGCGGGTGACGACTAGGTCGAGTGTGAGTCGTGCGACGACTTGCGTCGGTCGAGCAATGCGATCACTGACGCCGTCAATAGCGCGACGATGCAGCACGCCGCCACGATGAGGCCCACCGTAAAGGCAACCGGCCAATAGTGGAGGACGACGGTGTGATTCCCGGAGGAATTCTCGCTTGCACCATCACGCCCGCATAGGACTCGAGCTTCAGCGGTCGCCCGTCGATCGACGCATGCCATCCAGGCTCATCTGTCAACCGCAGGCGGAGAACCTGCTCCTTGTCGCCCGCAGTCGTGACCCTCCATGACGAGGGTGAGGGATGCTCAACTTCGGCAGGCGCCCCGGGAGCACCGTCAGGCGGAAGATGCCCCTCCGACGTCAGTGGAGTGAGCGTTGCTGCCGCGGAACCAGGTATTCGATAGAGGCTTTCGTTCCCCACATCCCGATCGAAGACTGCACCCGCCGGCCCAGGTGCGCCCAGAGGCTCCAACACATACTCCACCCCGAATCGGCGAGCCTGCTCAGCTGTGGTCAGGTCGGGGCAGAAGGAGTTGTAGACGGGGACTCCGGCGGAGGTGCGACTCACCTCGGCCCACGACTGGATGTAGGCATGGGGCAGGATGGGATCGTAGAGGTCGAACTCGTGGACGCCATAGAGGCTGTTGGCCTCCGGGAGAATTCCGAGGGCCGTCACTGCGGGTCCGTCGTAGCAGGTGAAGGCGCCAAATCCCACCGTTGAGCTACCGACCGCTCTCAGGAGGCTGGTAACGGCAGGATTGGTGCCGACTCCCCCGCCTGCCGACGACCACAACTGGGCACCCGATGCCACCAAAAAGATGGTTTCGAGCACCAAGAGCACCCCGGCTGCGACCTGTCCGGGGTTGGGCATGGGAAGCCGACGCCCAGGGCTGGTGTGCAGGGGACTCGGCTCGTGCCCTGGCTCGGCGGTAGACGGCACACCCCGGACAGATCCCGATGCCAAGCTCTTTCGTCTCGACGTCCACAACGCCAGAACACCCACGGTGACAAGGGCGACAACACCAGTGATCAGGGGCAGTTTGAGGCTGTCCCTGCGGAGCGTGGCATCCAATCCCGAAAGACCTGAAGCGCCCGTCAACCACAGCGCCGAGAGCAGCGCCACGAATGCCCCGAACATCACCCCAAGGAGCAGCGTGGTCGACCGGTCGGTATACGAACGAACAACAGCATCCACCCCAAAACCTGCGAGAACTGCAATGCAGAGACCGAGAATCATCAGATCTCGGTGCCAGTCGATGGTTTGGACCAGAGGCAAGTGGAGGAACACGGCCTCGACTGGCGGGGTGAACACGATGGCGAGGGTCACGATGGTCACGACAAGCAACGAGACGATCTCAGGTCGACGCCAGCCCCGTGCAACCCCGAGCACCGCCAGGGCGATGGCGATGACACCGACATAGGCGGCGGTGTCAAAGTAGACAGCATCACCAAACACATGGCTTCCGACGATTGGCAGGCCGTTGTACCCCTGCACCAGGAGATGAACGAGATCGTGAGGAGGGAGCGATTTTCCGACCTCAGTACGCGCCAGCAGGGTTCCGCTGTTCCGGGTCGATCTCGCCAACACTTGCATCCCCGGCAACAAGAGTGGGGCGCCGAGGGCCGCTCCAGCCAGAACCGCCAGGGAAAAATCGACGAGTGGACCTACGGAACATCGGAAGTCGTGTTGCCGTGCCATCTTCAGGATCACCATGGTTATGAAGAACACGGATACGGATACCACCAGGATGGTCAGTATCTCCGGCTGTCCGGAATACACCGCTAGGGCCAAAAAGACGGCGAACGCGGCAATGTTGCGAGTGCGGTGCTGGCCACGAACGATGAGTATCGTCACCGCCAGCAGCCAGCCTGCCCATGACATCACCGACGCGTGTGGCCACCCCAACCACCCCATAAACGAGCCGCTGAGCTCATAGACCGTCCCCGCCGTGGCGCAGCCGATCACGCCGACATGCAGGACGCGAGCGAGCGCGTACGCTCCCGTCCCCGCAACGACCAGCGTTACAACGATCTGAACGGTGTAGGCGATATGGAGCGGGAAGGCATAGCTGATAACAGTCGGTAGGCTGAAGGCCGCCGACTGCCAATTGAAGGCCAAGGGCAGTCCCAGGCCGCTGAACGGATCCCACAGGGGTACATGGCCGGCGTGGACCTGCATCCACGCCAGCGACGACCAGGGGATCATCTCTGCGATCTGATCCCCGGTCGCCGAGTTCCGAACCGTGACTCCCGCCGACCGAGTCAGGCCCGATTGGGAAAGGATGTCGTACGGCCCCAGCGCTACGCCGTGATGGAGCGCTGGCCCAAGTGTCACCATCGCCGCACCGATGATCCACGCAATCCCTAGGACATGCGGGTACCAACGATGATGATCTCCACCATCTCTTTCGTTTGGGCTGACGCTCTCCCGCCCGCTCTTCTGGCCAATCATATGAACCTGATCGAGACGCTCCACACCAACGAAGGACCCTGGGCTTTATCGCAAACGATTCGGCGTGATCTCAACTCGAAGGTGAACCATGGACTGAACGGGCCGGATCGAGTTTCCTCCGCCATTGCATCAGTGGCTTCTCAATTAGGTACCAGCTGGCGACAGTTATTGGGATGACGATAGCAAATCGTACAACCTCGATCAGCCAAAGAGGCCAACCCACTGTCGATGGGCTAACCGCGACAAAGACTGGAAAGTGCACCAGATAGATTGTATAGGTCATGTTGCCAATCAACACCAGCGCTGATATGCCAACTGCCTTTGTGCCTACTCCCTTCGGTTGAACGATGAAGTAGGTGATGATCACGACCGAAGCCAATTCGCTGACAGGCAGCCACACAAGGGGGAGGGATCTCGCTCCGACGCTAACGGCGAAGAGTATCCAAACCATGACTACGCTCGATAGCAGGGCGGCTACCGAGATGGCCTGTTTCGCCCAGGGCCTCCATCCCTCGAGGTGATCGCCTGTGGCAATCAATCCCAGCAGACAACCCAGAAACAACGCATCGGCGTGTGTGTCAAAGGCGTAGTACACCCGGTCGGCAACCGACAATGTCCAGTGAGGCGCATCGAGGACGATCCGCGTCCGGTTGGCCCAGCAGAGCACCACGCCGGTACAAGCTAAACCATAGGCAATCTGACGTCTCCCAAACTTTACGGCCACGACTAGGAGCGCTGCCCATATTAGGTAAAACTGCTCCTCTACCGCCAACGACCAACATTGGGTCAAATATCCAGAATAAAGTGGATCGTGCTCAAAGGCCTGACGATAATCAGAATAAAACAATGCAGACACGCTATCGCCCCACACTCGCTGGGATGCATCGGTCACGTGGACGAGTGACGCGTATATCGCCAAGAGGATTATGGTCAATAGCAGTGGAGGCAAAAGGCGGATTCCCCGACGGGTATAGAACTTCTTGAGGCTTATCTCCCCCGTCCTTTGATGTTCGGTGGCGAGCATGCTGGTGATGAGGAACCCGCTGAGCACGAAGAAGACTTCCAGGGGCATCCAGGCGCCTTGGAGGCGCGTCACACTGGCGTGATACAGGACTACCGGAACCATCATGAGCGCCCGTACGCCGGTGAGGGCGGGCCGATTTCCCAAGGAAAAGTGCTTCGGTGATTGTGAAGACACCTCGGCGGAAACGCCAACCGTTCGAGTTGCGGGCAACGCGGCTGCCGGCGAATCTGCCGTGGCCGCGAGTTCCTCACTCATCTGGCCGATTTCCGAGCACTCAACCGAGCGATCCACCAGCCGTAGAAGATAGCCACCACTGTGACGACGACAGCCAACAGGACAGCTGGCAGCGGGGGGCTCCATCCCCCGCTCACATGAGCAAAGGGGTTAAGTTCGGACCCCAAGCCGACGGTATAACGCCGAAGAGCCCATACGAAATCACCGAGCTGCACTGCGGGCGCGGCAGATTGCCAACAGCAGGACGAGCCGGTGAGCCATCCGGGACTCGGCCGGCGCCCCTTCACCGTCGACCGCTGTGGGCTCGCGATTTCGGAACGCCACCGCTCCGGCCACCAAGAAGATCCCGACATAGAGGGGGAATCCGTCGCGTGCTTGCCACACCAGGCCGTTCTTGTGAGCCTGGGACACCATCAGCGCTGTAGGTACAACGACGGAGGCGAGCAGCAGACCGACAATCACTGCCGCGTGGCGTCGCAGGCTGGTACAAAGTCCCGCCACGGCCAATACCGAGGCAGAAAGCAGCCAGACCACCGTCACCGCCAGGGGAGGGCTGGTCTCGGTCCAACCGAATGCTCCGGCCAGCTCTTTGATCACCGTTGCGGTCCTCCCCAGGGCCGACTGGACCACGCCCAGCTCACTCGTCCCGGCGGCGACCGGCGTACCGATCGGATACACAGAGAGCGCGTGGGCCCACAGGATGTACCCGACGGCGACGACCCCGGCGACGGCGATGGCTCCCACGGCGACCCGCACCCGGCGCCAGCGGAACAAGGGTGAGATCGAGCGCGGCGCGAGTGCGATGAGAAAGACGGCAATGACCACCAGCCACAGAGGTGACAATCCCCGCATGAGCACCATCACCGAGGCAGCGACCGCAGTGATGATTACCACGCTCGGGCGAGGATGGTCCGCTTGGTCGATCACGAGAATGAGTCCGCCGGTCCACACACAGATGGCTGAGGCACACTCGAGACCGCTGGGATTGACAACGGAGCTGAAGATGACCACCATCGCCGATGCGGCCACCGCCACGGCCGCCACCATCAGCCGCGAGCGAGACCAGAAGGCGGCCAGTGCAAACGCCAGACCGAGGAATACTGCGCTCGCCAATCCGCTCAATAGCCGCATCAGATAGACCCCGGTGTCCGTATGCGATGCGAGTGACGGAAGGCCGACGATGGCGTAGTACAACGGGGGGTAGCGGCCGACGTACGTGGTCGCCTTCACCTCCCGACCAGGGCCTCTGAGCCCTTGATCACAGCCGGCAGGGGCTTGCGAGAAGAGCGTGAAACAAAGCGGGCGGGAGAAGTCGGCAAAGCTGCCCGGTACGGTCACAACGGTGTCGGCGGCGCTGCATCGTTGAGCAGTCGAAAGGTACAGGCAGCCCTCGAAATCAGCACGGTCGCCAGCCGGAACTTGGGCGAGAAGCTTCGGGGAGACCTTGTGTCCTACGATCTCTCCTCGCACGACGGAGGCCGCTTTGACCAGCTGAGCAGGCTCGTCGTTCGCAGCTCCGATCGGCGTGGCCAAGGACCAGGCGGCACAAAAGCAGAAGAAGATAGCCGTCGCCAGCGCCCATATGCGGAACAGTGGGCGACCCTCGCCGCGGACCTGCTGCTCACCCTCAGGCACGTGTCGCTCCACGACTGATACCCGTCCAGACCCCGGGTCGGTGCCCATCCCCCCCATGCGCATAGCCTCGCACAGTATGGGGGGGATGGTAACGAATTCGCCCGACTCCGGCTCTTCCTCACGACCGATTTCAAGATGCACCCGGGTCTGACATTCGTCAAATTCGATGACCAGTCGGGGCAGGGTCAGGCCCCTTCTCGACGGCTACATCGCCAGGAATGTGTCCCGGCGGCGGACCTGAGGAATTCTGCCCGTCGTGGAGATGCAACTGGTCCGGCGATCCCTGAGCCCCTCGGGATCCTCTGCCGTCTGCCGGGGTCGAGAGCCGATCGGGCCCACCGCCGAGGCCGAACATGGCCCGAACTGGACATCCCGGTGACATCCCCTCTCAGGAACCGGTTGTAGTGTTTCTCAATCGCATCGAGGCGCTAGCGACGACGTGGGGAAGCGACGCCATGAAAGAGAACTCGAGCACCGGCCCACGGGATTCTCTCAACGCTCAACCTCTTCCGCTGCCGTCCCGCAGCTTCGGTCAGGTCCCCGGATTCGATGGTCTCCGGGGGGTGGCCGTGCTCATCGTCTTTGTCGCTCACATGGACGTGATCCTCCCGATTCCGACGCTCCTCGTGATTCCGGGGGCCACGGTCTCCTTGGACTCGTTCTTCGTCCTCAGCGGATTCCTGATCACGGCCCTACTGCTGAAGGAGCAGGCACGCCACGGCGGCATCGGGATCGGTCCATTTTACCGGCGCAGGGCTCTTCGACTCCTCCCCGCTCTCTACGTGGTCGTGCTGGCCAACGCGCTCTTCGCCTACTTCAGCCATCAATGGCTGCACACCGAAGTCCCCTCCATCTTCTCCGTGCTCTTCTACTACTCCAACTACTACTCGGCCAGCGCCGCAGGTCCGTTGAGTCCCAAACTGGCGTCGGGATTTCAGCACTTATGGTCGCTGTCGTTCGAGGAACAGTTCTACTTCGTCTGGCCCTGGTTGACCATCGCCCTCCTTACCATCCGGATGCGTCTCAGAACCGTGGCGACCATTCTGTTGTCATTGATCGCCATCATCGCCATCCACCGATACATCCTGTACGAGGACACCCATCGTTGGTGGTCTATCTTCTATCGAACCGACACCCGTGCCGACTCGATCCTGTGGGGATCCCTGCTTGCTCATATCTGGGTTCGGGGCAAAGAGCCGAAGCGCGGCCTCACCATTGCGGGTTGGGTGGCCGCCGCCTTTCTGCTCGCCTGTCTTCCGTTTGCCACGCAGGAAGGCCCGTTCGTGTACTGGGGCGGGTTTCTGGCCATCGACTTCGCATGCGCCGTGCTCATCCTGGCTATCTTGAGCGGGCGTTGGGGGGGCGGCATCTATTCGAGCTCAAGCCGTTTGTGGCCCTCGGGATGGTCTCCTACGCGTTCTACCTGTGGCACCTGCCGGTGTTCTTCGCCATCCGGTACTTCGATCCACATTGGAACGACGTCGTTCGGGTGGTGGTTGCCATTGTGGTCACGCTGTCCCTCACCATCCTGTCGTGGTTTTTGCTCGAACGCCCGCTGATGAGGTGGAGCAAGAAGCTCGAATCCAGGCGGTTCAGGACACCGACCTCCGGGGAATCGACAATTGGCTCGACGAATGGCGCCTCTGCACCTTCCGATCGCGGGTCAGGCTCCATCACGGAGACCGCGGTGAATGACACGGCGGCAAAGCCCCTCGGAGGCGCTGAGCGTCCACCGTAATCAGCTCCCAGGGGCCAGGCGAACCTGGGGACTTTCGCGCGCTGGTTCCGCTGCCGCGTGAATCCGATGTTGTGCGAGTCATTCGGGCGATGAGTGAACACGATCCGGCTCACGGCTTCGCACTGCGCGATGCTGTGTCGATGGGCGATCCCCCCGCCGATCTACGTACCCTACCCGGCTCGCCGGTCGAGGTTGCATCGATCGATCCGAAGCATCGTTCGGATGAGACCCGGGCTGGGCAGGCTTCGCAGAAGCGGGTCGTGGGTGTTGCGATTGCCATGATCGCGATACCGGCGCTCTATCTTCTCTTCGTTGCGCACTACTCGATGAACGCGCTTTTTGAAGACGATTGGAATGTCGTGCAGTTGGTCCACGCCGCGCTGCACGGGCGGCTGACTCTTGGTGCGCTCTGGGCACAGCACCACCAAGACCGTATGTTTCTTCCCAATTTGGTGTTCGTCGGGCTCGGCGTTCTCACCCATGAGAACACCCAGTGGATCATCCTCCTGAGTGCTGTGATTTTCGTGGCCGCATTTCTCGTGTTTCTTGCCACATTTCGCGCCTACGTGCGCCGACCCATCACCCCACTCGCCGTTGTTCTTGTGGGTGTCGTCTGGTTCAGCGCCGAAGACTGGCACAACGCGCTCTGGGCGTTCCAGCTCCCCTGGTACCTGAGCGTGTTCTTCCTCGTCGTCATGATCTACCTGCTGACGATTCCGCGGCGCCGGAACGTGATCCTCGCCGGCGCAGTGGTCGCTGCAGTCGCCGCCTCCCTCTGCTGCTTCCAAGGGCTGGCGTTGTGGCCCGTCGGTCTGATCTGTCTTGTTTGGACGCTGCCCGAAGTTCCGCACCTCTGGCCACGGAGGAGGAAGGTCGAGATAGTCACCTGGTGCGGGGCGGCGATCGGCACCGCCCTGATCTACTTCTGGCGGTATAGCTTCGGTCCCGCGCACTGCAGCGTCAAAGGAACCTTCATCTACAGCTGCGCCAGCGAATCGTCGACGTTCGCCCTCCATCATCCGATAACCACGGCGCAGTTCGTCTTCGTGGAGCTGGGTGAGGTGATCCCCAATGCAGACGCCAAGACCCTGTGGTTGAACGGACTCCTCGGTGCTGCCATGTTCGCCCTGGCGGTATTTGTCACGGTTCAGTCCATCCGGCATCGTAGAGACGGCCGGAACTGTCTTCCGGTGGCGCTCTTGGCCTTCGGACTGCTCTTTGATCTGTTCATCGCGGTTGGCCGCGTGGGTTACGGCATTTCGGCGCTGGCACCGCAATCCAGCTACACGATGCCCAATCTCCTCATTCTGGTGGCCATCGTTAGCTACGCCTGGGTTCACTGTCGACGTGAGCCCAATCAGGTACGCGGCTTTACCACCCGACTGCTCATCTTCTCCGGAATCGCCTTCCTGGTCATCCAGTTCGCAGTGACGACCGACTCGGGAATCGCCCACGCCCGGGTCTGGAACCAGAACCTTGTCACTGGCGCACGATTGGTCGTGAACCTCAACGACGTCCCAGTCAAAGAGGAGGGGTGTTACGGATTCTACGGCGTCTTTGTATATCTGTACGCGGTGCCTGAGCTCCGATATCCAGCCTTCGCCGACGCCCAAGAGGATCACCTCAGTGTCTTCTCGCCAGGATTGTTCAACAAATACCGCGCAGAGGGCCTGCCCAACATCCCCCCGTGTCGTGCGGGGTGAACGTGCGCCCACCTCACCATTCCCGCCATTCGTGAGCGACTTCCTGCACCGTTGAACACGTGTGGCCGGCGGAGTCACGTTCACTACGACGATTGCCTGGGCACTCGCTTCCTCCGGCGCCGGACTAGCGCGACAGAGAACGCGGCGACGAGACCGAGCGCCGCACATCCGGCGAGCACCAGCCCAGCGGTAAAGGTAGCCGGCCAGTAGTAGAGCGCAACCGTATGGTGCCCGGCCGGCACCTTCATCTGTAGCATGACTCCGGCAAAGGGCACCAGCGGAACCGGCTGGCCGTCGATGGTGGCGTGCCACCCCGGAACGTTGGTCAGGCGCAGACGCAGCACCTGAGCCTCATCGGTGTCGGTGACGATCTTCCATGACGCTGGATCGTCATGGGCCACCGACACCGGTGAACCGGGCTCGCTCTCGGCCGGCAGTCCCCCATCGGCCGTGAGGGGCGTGAGGGTGGCAGCCCCCGATGCTGGTACTCGGTAGAGGTCCTCGTCGCCCACCGTTCTGACGAAGTCGCTTCCCTCCGGCCCCGGGCTTCCCGAACGTTCGAGGACATAGCTCACCCCGTAGAGCCTGGCCAGCTGGGCGGTGTCGATCCCCGGGCAGTACACCGAGTCATCGGGTATTCCCGCCGACTGGTGGCTGACCGCCCCCCACGACGAGTAGTAGGAGCTTGGGATCATCGGGTCATAGAGGGCCAGCTCCTGCACCCCGTAGGCGATCTGGGCATTTTCGGGAAGGCCGAGGCCCGGGGGGAGGAAGCAGAGCGAACCTCCGAGCCCGACTACTGACGAGCCCACCGAGCTCTTCAGTGCCTGTATGGCCGGCGTGGTTGCGAACGGAGTCGACGTTGACGTCCACAGCGGAATTCCGGCGGACAGCAGGAAGGCCGTCTCGCAGGCCAGCAAGGTCAGCGCCGCACATCGCCCCACGCCGGTCGGTCTCCCCCTGTCACCGTTTCTACGACGGCGATCGAGCACGGCGAGGAACCCGACCACCATCAATCCGACCACCGAGGTTGCTGCCGGCCAGATGAAGGATCTGGCCCGGATCCCCGTGTCACCCGACCCGAGATGGCCGCGAGTGAACAACCACAGTCCGACGAGGAGGAGGGCACTGACACCGAACCCACCCCCCAACCAGCGCCGTACAGCCCGTTGGTCCTTCGCCCGAAGGAGGGCATCCATCCCCACTCCGGCCAGGACGGCCACACCGAAGGCGACGGGGAGGATGGCCCGTTGCCACAGCACCGTCCCGACCAGCGGGAGCCGATAGAGCACCGCCACCACCGGCGGGGCGAAGGCGACTGCGGTCATCACGACGATGACCGCTCCGATGGCGATCACCTCCGGACGCCGGCGGCGGACCGCCAGACCGGTCACCGCCATGACCAGAGCAATGACCCCCACATAGGCCGCGGTTTCGGAGTATCCGCCGATGTAGCCGAACCAGTGGCTGCCCGCGATTGGCAACCCGTCGAAGCCCTGGAACACGAAATGCACCAGATTCTGTGCCGGGAGGGGAGGGTTTCCCCGCAGTATCTCAGCGGGGTCCCCTCCCGGCACGGCTCGCTGCGATCCGGCTGCGACCTGCAGCCCCGGAAGCAGCAACGGTGCACCCAGAGCCAGCCCGGTCACCACGCCGACCGACAAGTCGAACGTGGGACGCCGGATGGGCCCCGATCCAGGCCCGAACGGTGCCCTCTGAACCAGCAGTGCGACAAGGAAGACGAGCAGCGCGAGACCGCACAGGGTCAGGATCTCGGCCTGCCCGGCATAGACCATTGCCGCGATGACCAGGGCGAGGAGGGTGACCGAGCCCAGGCGGTGGCTGCCCCGCACAATAAGGAGGGCGGAGGCGAACAGCCAGCCCGACCACGACAGCACGGCCGCGTGCGGCCAGCCCAACCAGCCCAGCATCGGACCGCTGAGCTCGAAGACGGTTGCTGCCAACACGCAGGCCACGGTGGCGAGGCGCAGGACCCGGCCGAGCACATAGACGCCGGTCCCGGCAATAACCAAGGTGAGGACGACCTGGACGGTGAAGGACAGACGGAGGGGGAAGAGGTAGCTGACCAGGGTGGGCAGACTGAAAGCGGCGGCCTGCCAGTTGAAGGCCAATGGCATCCCCAGGGCCTCGTACGGGTTCCACAGTGGCAGCTGCCCATGGTGGACCTGCGTCCACGCCAACATCGACCAGGGGATGATCTGATCGGACTGGTCGCCGCCCTGCACATTGTGGATGACGACGCCGGGCTGCTGGAGTAGCCCGTACCGTGAGAGCACGTCGTAGGAACCGAAGGACGACCCATGGGCGAGCACGGGGGCGAGCACGGCCAGTGCGGCCACCACCACCCATCCCACACACGCAGCGTGCGCCCAGGGGCTCGAGCGTCGGTGGCTACTCTCTGGGACCTCGGGCGCCGTGAGTCCCTCGAACTCTTGTGCATCGGCGTCGCTCAAGCCCGGTCCCTCCCCGTGGCGGTGGCCGGAGTATAACCAACGGGTCTGCAGTGGAGAGTGCGCTGGAGCAGCCCGCAACGGCGCCATCCGAGCCGCGTCGACCATCTACTATCGGGTCCGCTACGCAAGCTCCATCGGCGGCACCAGGCGGGATACCTGCCAGGTTCCACGTCTCCAGAAAGGCAAGCGCGGTGGCATTCTCACGACGACAGTTGCTCGGCGGGACCATCGGCCTGGCCAGTGCCGGAGTGCTCGGAGCGTGTGGGAGTTCGACGGCCGGGTTCTCGCTCCTCCAGTCGACCGAGGGCACGCGGGTGACAACGGGTAGGACCATCTCCGCCAGGTACGGCAAGAATGTGACCGCCGGCAGTCTTCTGGTGGCGGTGGTAACCAGAAAATCCACCGGTGTGCTGGCCCCGACCATCGGGCAGGTGTCGGACGACCGGGGCAACCACTGGCGCCAGGCCGTGGAGTTCTTCTCCGACGACTTCTACGGATTGGACATCTGGTACTGCGAGTCGGCGGGAGGCGGCAACCGGCCCCTCGTGCAGGGGATCGGCCTCGGCTATCCGGTCCTTCCGGGCATCACCGGTATGAACATGGCGCTGTTCGAATACTCGGGAGCCAACGGGTTCGAGCTCTGCGACCAGATCTGTCAGGCGAAACTGTCGGGGAACACGGCCACGACAACCACCAACTTCGCTCTCACCGCTGACAATGAACTGGCGATTTCGGCGATCATGGGCGACATGTCGACCGCGACAGCTCCGCAAGGCTGGCACTCGCGCCTGGCCGACACAACACAGCAGTGCTACGTGGCCGACCGTCTCGACACCGGATCCTCGAGTGGATCGCGCCTCGAGCGCGACGTGGACGGATCTCCAGGGAGCGAAGGGTGGCGTAGGCGTCATGGCCACCTTCGTCCCCAAAGGGGTGGCGGCCGGAAGCCGGCGCCTCGTGCAGTCCTCGTACACCGATTCCGCCATCCTGCCGGCGGGATCGGGTCATCCCACCTGGGCCTCGCAGCCTTATCCCGTCAACCCGACGCCGGGCAACACCCTGGTGGCCTTCATGAACGGTTCGATCTACTACCCGAGCATCGACTGCGGCTCCGTTGTGTCAGTGACCGATTCGGCCGGAGGGACGTGGCAGCATCTGGGCCAATCCGGCCCGGACAATCACACCGGAATCAACATCTCGTGCTGGATGTGCCAATCCGCCGTGGGGGGTCCGACAGAGCTTGACGTGACCTTCTCGAATGCCAGCCAACAGCTGGCGTGCCTGCTCCTCGAGTTCGCCAACCTTCCCGACCACCTCGAGCTGGCCAGCCTGGAGCGACGCACGTTCGGGAGCGATGTTCCTCCACTGACCTCTCGCAGTCCGGTTTCCGCCGGTGATATCGCCTTCGCCTTCCGGACGTCGATCTTCGTCCTACCCCAGGGGCCCGGATCGCCGGGCTGGAAGCAGATCGTGTCGGACACCACCGGAGCGAACGCGCTGATGATGCTGAGCACGCCGGAAGGAGAGCTCACCGCGGCGTGGTCGGGCTCCGTCGTGCGGGGCGGTCTCGACATGTTGTTGCTGGCGCTTACCTCACGGGGCTAGCTACGGACCGATCCCCATGGCCGTGCAGGTGCGCTGAATCGCTCCGCCGGCGCTTGCGAGAGCCGCGCTGCCTTTGCCGGGCTCGGCGTTGGCCAAGGTGACCCCCTCACTGCGGAGGGGCGGATACTCCGCTTGCGCCAACTCGGAGGTGAGTCGAGCTTGATCCGAGGCCGAAATCCGCTGTCCCTTGAGTCCGGCGCTTAAGAGCCGCTCGAAATCGGTGCACGCCACCCTGTCGTTAGGGCCCGCCTTCACGGTTGTGGTACTCGGCGCAGTGCTCTGTCCGGAACTGCATCCGGAACTCACCAATGCCGCCACAACCACTACGCCGCCAATCAGCCGACTCCGCATGATGGAAATATAGGCCATCGATGCCGGGCATGGCGGCGCCACCGCCGCTCACGAGCGGTGCTGGTAGCGACTCCTAGACGAGTTGGTCGGCAGCCGAGCTTCCGCCCGTACTGCCCGCCGAGCCTCCGGCTCGATCGGCTCTGACGATACGAAACGCCAGGAAACCCGCAACCACGAACGCGACAAAGGCAATCAGGGCCGCCACTGCGCCCCTCTTGTGGTAGCGGCCGCGTGGCGGCTTGTGGCCTGCGATGGCCGCCTTGTGGCCTGGGATGAAGCTCGGCAACGAGTGGATCGATACGGTCAGGTATTCGATGGCGACGTACGCGGCGATCGCCCCCACTATGACCAGTACTATTACGCCTATCCATTTCATGGGCGACACCTTAGCGAAGTGTCCGGTATCGTGCTCGGGCGGCGGCAATTAGGGCGACAATTGGGCGACGCGAGACCCGAGCCGAGTGACCGCGTGATCACTGTCAGCGCGGTTTACTCGCCCAAAAACCACCGTGACGTACGCGCCGAGTAGTCGGCCACCGGCCCCGATCGGACGGTGATCACCGCCCGGCGGAGGGCCCTGCGCCGTTGCTCCACGGTGGTCAGGACCAACAGACCCAAGAGGATCAACGCCATACCAATGAGGGCCAGTGGGGTGAGGTCGAAACCGGTGAAGGGCAGCTGAGCCACTGCGGCAGCATTGCCGTTCTTCCCACTGCCCGATGACGTGGCCGCGGTGACCGCTGCCACCGTCGAGGTCGTGGTGCCACCAGAAAACGGGAGGGCCGACGTGGCCTGTGTCTGCGGTGCCGCCGTGGTCGACGTGGTCGACGTGGTCGACGTGGTCGACGTGGTCGATGTGGTCGTCGTGGTCGAAGAGATGTCGGGCGGGCACGGTTGGACCGTCTGTATCGCGGCCCGGTGCCCAATGATCAGGTTCCAGGGCACAGGACCGATGAGCGCATCGGCCTGCAGGACCCCGCAGAAGTCGCTCGGATAGGCCACGGTCAGTGTGCCCGAAGCGCCGGTGGCGACACCGACCACCGGATGGCCCGGCGCCGCCGACTCATTGACGAACAGCATCCACTGGCAAGAAGTGCCACCATTGGGACATGGCGGGGTCGGAATCGTCAACGACACGGTCTGTTGAGCACTCGAGAATCTGATGATCGGATGCGAATGCGTCACCACGTTGGTGTGCGGTGCCAACGCGGTTTTGGTGACCGGTGCCGTCGCGGTCGTGGTGGGTGGTGCCGACGCGGTTGTGGTGGGCGATGCCGACGCGGATTTGGTGGGCGATGCCGACGCGGTGCCTGCAGTGACCAAGACCGCTCCGACCGCGACCAGGGCAGCCGCCACCGCCGCCAGCCAACGGTTGGCTCTCCTGCCTCGGTTGTCAATCACCAGCCCACCTTAAAGCGACTCGCCCCCATCGAAGCCCCTTATTTCCGCATGCTGCGACGCTGAAACCCGGTTACTCGCCAACAACCGGAACTCGCCTCGCCTCACGAACACCGGAGGTTAGGAACACGCTCAGTATTGCACGTGAACACGCATAATTGCAGGTCCAACAGCAAGGAGAAGCGGCACGGTGACTGTCCGTGGTCGAGCGGAGAATCGTGCTCCGGCCGGTTCAGCTCTCGTCCGTTGCCCCCGAGCGGCTCGCCGCTTCCGCCTTCGCCAGTGTCGCCACCACCGCTTCCACGGCGACGTCCAACGGAGTGCGTGGTTCCACCCTCAACTCGGGAGCCTCCGGTACCTCGTAGGGGTCGTCGACTCCGGTGAACGACTCGATGTCGCCACTGACCGCCTGGGCGTAGAGGCCCTTGGGATCCCGGGTGGCGCAGAGATCGACGGACGCGGCCATGTACACCTCCACAAAAGGGAGCCCGGCCTGCTCGTGTAGCTGGCGGGCCCGCAGGCGTGACCGCGCGTAGGGACTGATCAGAGCCACGATGGCCACCAGCCCCGCGTCAGCGAAGAGACACGCCACCTCGCCGACTCGCCGGGTGTTCTCATCACGATCCGCATTGGAGAAGCCGAGGTCGCCGTTCAGGCCCGTTCGAAGGTTGTCGCCGTCGAGTCGGTAGGCGGATCGGCCCTCGAGCACCAGTCGTTGCTCCACGGCCGCGGCCACCGTCGATTTTCCGGACCCGGAGAGTCCGGTGAGCCACACGGTCGCCCCACGGGCTCCGAGAGCGCTTGCTCGCTCTTCGCGAGAGATGTGACCGGGGTGCCAGGTGACATTGGAAGATGTCACGTCGTCCACCGAGTCCTCAGTCGGGGCCGAGCAGCATGCCGGCACCCACGGTGACGTTGGTGTCCTCGGCCGCGAGAATGAAGGAGCCGGTTTGGCGATTGCGCCGATAGCTGTCATAGAACAGTGGCTGGGTGACCCGAAGGCTCACCCGGCCCACGTCATTGAGGCCGAGCGACGGGGCCGCCTCGTCCCGGTGCAACGTGTTGACATCGAGTCGGTAATGGATTTCGCGCACCATGGCCCGCACCCAACGAGTGGTGTGTTTGAGCGCCAGGAAGTCCCCCGGCACGACGGGGCGCTCGGTCATCCAGGCCACCATGGCGTCGAGGTCCTGGCCGACCGTGGGCTGGTTGTGGGGCCGGCAGATGAGATCGCCGCGGGAGACGTCGACGTCGTCGGCCAATCGAACGGTCACCGACATCGGTGGGTAGGCCTCGTCCAATGGCCCACTGAATGTGTCGATCCCCGCCACGGTCGTGGTCAGCCCCGAAGGCAGCACCATCACCTCGTCCCCCGGCCTGAACACACCGCCCGCGATCCGACCCGCGTATCCCCGATAGTCAGGTTGGCTGGTGGCCTGTGGGCGGATCACCCACTGGACCGGCAGACGAGGGTCGATCAGATTGCGATCGGACGAGATGTACACCTGTTCCAGATGGTGCAGCAACGACGCGCCCTCGTACCATGGCATGTTGGCCGACCGCTGCACCACATTGTCGCCCTGCAGCGCCGAGATGGGAATGAAACTGAGATCGCCCACGTCGAGCCGGCTGGCGAAGGACGCGAACTCTTCGCGGATCGACTCGAACACATCTCGGTCGAAGTCGACCAGGTCCATCTTGTTGACGCACAAGAGCAGGTGCGGAACCCTGAGCAGCGATGCCAGAAAGGCGTGTCTGCGGGTCTGCTCGACAATGCCCTTGCGAGCGTCGACGAGGACGATGGTGAGATCGGCGGTGGAATTTCCGGTCACCATGTTGCGGGTGTACTGGATGTGCCCGGGGGTGTCGGCGATGATGAATTTGCGAGCCGGAGTGGCGAAGTAGCGATAGGCAACGTCGATGGTGATGCCCTGCTCTCGTTCAGCCCGCAGGCCGTCGGTGAGAAGTGCCAGATCGGTGTACTCGTCGCCACGCTGCCGGCTGACACGCTCGATCGATTCGAGCTGGTCTTCGAAAATGGCCTTCGAGTCGAACAACAGCCGCCCGATGAGGGTGCTCTTGCCGTCGTCGACCGAGCCGGCCGTGGCCAGGCGCAGAAGTTCCACTAGAAGTAGCCCTCCCGCTTGCGATCCTCCATGGATGCCTCGCTGACCCGGTCGTCGACGTGGGTGGCTCCCCGCTCGGTGAGCCGCGACGCGGCCACCTCCACCACGATGTCCTGGGCCGAGCTGGCCACCGACTCCACCGCTCCGGTGCAGGTCATGTCGCCGACCGTCCGGTAGCGCACCGTGGCCTCGAACACTTCCTCGTCGTCGCGTGGCGAGACAAACGGGCCGACCGACAGGAGCATGCCGTCTCGACGGAAGACCTCACGTCGGTGGGCGTAGTAGATCGAGGGAAGTTCGATCTGCTCGTCGGCCACGTACTGCCAGATGTCGAGCTCGGTCCAGTCGGAGATGGGGAACACTCGGATGTGCTCGCCCGGGCGGTGCCGCCCGTTGAACAGTGACCACAACTCGGGTCGCTGATTCTTCGGATCCCACTGCCCGAATTCGTCCCGGAAGGAGAACACACGCTCCTTGGCTCTGGCCTTTTCCTCGTCCCTCCGGGCCCCGCCGAACACGGCGTCGAAGCGATGCTCGGTGATGGCGTCGAGGAGTGTGCGGGTCTGGAGACGGTTGCGGGACGGATTGGATCCCGCCTCATCGGTCGACCTACCGGCATCGATCGATTCCTGAACCGATGCCACCACCAAGTTGGCTCCGAGCTCATCGACGCTACGGTCACGAAAGGTGATCACTTCGGGAAAATTGTGTCCGGTATCGATGTGCATCACCGGGAACGGTATCCGCCCAGGCCAGAAGGCCTTTTGCGCCAGCCGTAGCATCACCACCGAGTCCTTGCCGCCGGAGAAGAGCAGCACGGGTCGCTCGAACTCCGCCGCCACCTCACGGATGATGTGGATCGACTGCGATTCGATGCTTCCGAGATGGGACAGCTGATACTGGCCCGAACCGGCGACGCCCCAAGCCCCATCCATGACTGACAAATCTAGCCGATGGCCCGGCCGATTGGAACAGGTCGTAGACTCCTGGCCGACTGCCTACACCGGGCTGGAGCAGATCGGGCCCCGTCGGATGAGGTCAGGGAGACAGCCATGGGGCGGAACCGAGGAGAGGACCGGGCACCACCGGACGATGCCCGGGGCAACCGGGCGGGGGATCCGGGTTCTGTGGCTCCACGGGCTGCGACGGGCGATTCCGCCCCACTGCCGTGCTCCGTACGGGTGGCCACCGATGCCGACGCCGCCGTGGCCGCTACTCTGCATGCCAGCCAGATCTCCGATGGCTTTCTTTCCTTCCTCGGACCCCGCTTTCTGGAGCGCCTGTACCGGCGCATCAACCGAGTCCCCGGCTCTTTCTTGCTGATCGCCGTGCACGAGGGCGGCTCCCAGGGTTTCATCGCTGGTTCGGTGGACGTGACCTCCCTCTACAAGAGCTTCGTGGTGCGGGACGGCGTGGCGGCCTCGCTTCAGTCCGCAGGTCGCCTGATCTCGGGTTGGCGACAGGCGCTCCAGACCCTCGGCCACGGGACCTCGGGCCCGTCCACGGTGGGCCGAGGGGCTGAGCTCCTGGCGGTGGCGGTCGACCCGGCCTGGCAGGGCCACGGGGTGGGCCGGCTGTTGGTCGCCTCGTTCCTCGATGAGGTCGTTGCCCGCGGGCTGGACGCCGCCCACGTGGTGGTCGGCGAGGAGAACGCCACCGCCGTGGCCCTGTACCGGCAGGCCGCGTTCGTGCCTGTCGACCGCTTCGAACTTCACCCGGGAACTGTGTCCCTGGTCATGCAGTGGTACTCCTCTGGGCCGGGCCCGGTGTGAATGACCTGCTGATCGCCGCCGGCGCACTCGTGGTGACGCTGGCCGCTACCCCCGTGGTCATCGTGGTGGCCAAGAGGACCGGTATCGTCGACCGTCCCGGTGCCCTCAAACCGCAGACCACGGCTGTCCCGTACTTGGGTGGAGTTGCGGTCTTCGCCGGCGTTGCCGTCGGAGCGGTCCCGGGTCGACCGAGCGTACTGGTGCCGCTGACCGGGGCCCTCGTTCTCGGCCTGGCAGATGACCGATTCGAACTTCCGCCGCTGGTACGCCTGCTGGGCCAACTGGTCATCGGGGCCGGAGTGGTGGCCACCTGCCCGGTTCACCTGCCCGGGGCCGTCGCCACCGTCTTGGTCATCGCGGCCACCGTGATCGTCATCAATGGCGTGAACTTTCTCGACGGACTCGACATGCTGGCCGGCGGCGTGGCGGCCGTCGGTGCCGCAGGCTTCGCCGTGGTGCTGCACGGGTCGGGACGGGACCTGGCCGTCGCTCTTGCCGCCGCCCTGGTGGGGTTCCTCGTCTACAACCGGCCACCGGCACGTGTGTACCTCGGCGACGGGGGCTCCTACCTGGTAGGTGCAGGGTTGACCATATTGCTGGCCGAGTCGTGGGGCCCTGGGAAGCCGATGCCGCTGGGAACGGCGGCGCTGACCTTGGTGGCGCTACCGGTGGCCGAGGTGGCGTTCGCCGTCGTCCGAAGAGCCCTGGGTCGTCGTTCGCTGGTGGCCGGCGATCGAGGTCACCCCTATGACCGGCTGGTGGCGATCGGCTGGCCCCGACCGATGGCCAGCCTGGCCTACGTCGCCATGGCGGCGGTGCTGGCCACGTTGGCAGTGGTCGCGGTGCACATTGGATCGATGGCCGCGGCGGTCGCGGTCGATGTCGCCGCCGCACTGCTCCTGGTGGCCTCGGCCATCGCCACACGTGCCCTCAGCCCTGACGAGGAGGCTCGAAGGTGACCAGGGTCTACCTCTCGCCGCCCGAAGTCGGCGCCGAGGAGCGACGCATGCTGCTGGAGGCCTTCGACTCCAACTGGATCGCCCCGGTCGGACCGGACATCGACGCCTTCGAGCGTGAGCTCGCTGAGCGAGCCGGGGTCGGCCACGCCGTGGCGTTGTCCAGTGGGACCGCCGCTCTCCATCTTGGTCTGCTGTTGGCCGGTGTGGGATCCGGAGACGACGTGCTGGTCCCCTCGTTCACCTTCGTGGCCACCGCCGCAGCGGTGGCCTATCTCGGGGCCAACCCGGTCCTCGTCGACTGCTCGCCTGCCAACTGGGGCATCGATCCAGACCTGGTGGCGACCGAGTTGGCCTCCCGGGCCAGCCTCGGGCGGCTACCGGCCGCCGTCGTCACCGTCGACCTGTACGGGCAGTGCGCCGACTACGACGGGCTCACCCGGGCCTGCAACGAGTACGGGGTCCCGCTGATCGAGGACGCTGCCGAGGCGCTCGGGGCCTCCTACCGCAGCCGGCCGGCCGGATCCTTCGGCATGGCGGGGGTCTTCTCGTTCAACGGCAACAAGATCATCACCACCAGTGGGGGCGGCATGCTGGTGTCCGACTCTGCCGACCTGGTCGACCGGGCCCGATTTCTGGCCACCCAGGCCCGTGATCCCTTCCCTCACTACGAGCACTCGGTGATCGGGTACAACTATCGGCTCAGCAACCTGCTCGCCGCCCTGGGCCGGGGGCAGCTGCGGGGGCTGGACAGTCACATCGACCGACGGCGGCGCATAGACGCCCGCTACCGCAGTGCCCTGGCCGGTGTCCCAGGGATCCGGTTCATGCCGATCGCCGACTACGGCGAGCCGAACTGGTGGCTCACCTGCATCGAGGTCGATCCCGAGCACTTCGGGGCCGATCGAGAGGAGATTCGCCTCGCCCTCGAGGCGGTGGACATCGAATCGCGTCCGACCTGGAAACCTCTCCACCTCCAGCCAGTCTTCGCCGGAGCGCCGACCATAGGGGGCGCGGTCTGCGCTCGTATCTTCGAGCGCGGCCTCTGCCTGCCCACCGGATCGGCCCTGTCCGAGCCCGATCAGGTCCGAATCGTCGAGACCATCCGGTCCCTGCTCCGCTGAACTGCGCCAGAACCAGGCCCGTACCCTGAGTAGTCGTTGTTTCACCGTGAGGGAGGTGGCCCCCTCCCCCACCCTCGGCCTTGCGTAGTCACCCGTTCGCTGTCGTATCCTTCGAGGATGGCAACTGCAGAGGCATCGAGCGGTGCCGCACCGAACAGGCCCCGCGCCCTGGCGTTCTATCTCCCGCAATTCCACCCGATTCCGGAGAACGACGAGTGGTGGGGTAGGGGATTCACCGAATGGACCAATGTGACCAGGGCCAAGCCGCTCTACCCCGGGCACTATCAGCCCCATGTCCCAGGCGAGCTGGGCTACTACGACCTGCGGGTTCCCGAGGTCCGGGAGGCGCAGGCTGCCCTGGCCGCCGCCCACGGGATCTCGGGCTTCGTCTACTACCACTACTGGTTCCACGGAACGCGGCTGCTCGAGCGGCCGTTCGATGAGGTTCTGGCCTCGGGATCACCGGACTTCCCGTTCGCCCTCTGCTGGGCCAACGAAGAATGGACCCGCAACTGGGACGCCCAGACCGGCAAGGTCCTCATGCCTCAAGAGTTCAGCGACGAGGACGATTTGGCCCACATCCGTTGGCTGGCCACCGCCTTCGCCGATGACCGCTACATCAAGATCGACGGCCGACCACTCATGCTGATCTACCGGGCCGCAGCAGCTCCCCAACCCGAAGAGGACTGCGGACATCTGGCGGAAGGAGGCTCAGCGTCTCGGGTTCCCCGATCTCTATCTCTGCTGGGTCGAGAGCTGGGGACCGCCGAACGGTGGGCCCGGAGGCATACGGCCTCGACGCCAGCGTGAGCTTCATGCCGCTCGACGGCGAGCAGGTGTTCCTCCCCTTGGAGGGCGCACGCGGCCACCGCATCTTGGATTACGAGTCTTCCCTACAGGCCCAGTTGCGGTACCACTCCCCCCCGTGGAAACGCTTCCCCTCGGTGATGGTGGGCTGGGACAACACCGCCCGTCGCCCATACGGGGCCACCATCTTTTCCGGAGCGACCCCCGAGGCATACGAGCGCTGGCTTCGTCACACCGTCAAATCCGTGTCCTCGGTGCGGGAGGAAGAGAACTACCTGTTCATCGTGGCCTGGAACGAATGGGCGGAGGGCAATCACCTCGAGCCTGACGAACGCTACGGACGGGCGTTCCTCGAAGCCACCCGGGCGGTGATGCTGGACCCACCTGATGCCGTTCGGCTTCGTCCAGGGGAGTTGCGGGCCCCCGGCGATGACTCGGCCACCGTGGTGGAGACCAGATTCGACTACATCTACCCCTACCAGCACGAGAGCGCGGTGGGCAACGCCGCCGGTCTCGTCCGCAACCTCGGCCTCGGTCCCGAGAGCACGGTCGTCGACCTGGGTGCCGGTACCGCGGTGGTCAGCCACGCCCTGCGCGAAGCAGGCATCTCCTACCACGGGCTCGAGATCCATCCGGTGGCCGTCGACCTCATGCATGAGGCGGGGATCGATGCCACCCAATGCGATCTCACCGACGTGGGCGCCGTGCAGGCGACCCTCGACGAGCTCGGTGACGTCGGTGCTCTCATGCTCCTCGATGTCATCGAGCATCTCACCCAACCCCAGCAGCTCCTCGGCCCCCTCTCGTCGTGGTCGTTGAAGCACGGGGAGCCGGCGCTGGTGGTGTCGGTTCCCAACGTGGCCCACTTCGACATCGCCCTCCGCCTGCTGTGTGGCCGGTGGATCCCGACCGAGACGGGCATGCTCGACAGCACCCACCTCCGGTTCTTCACCAGCGAGACGCTGGAGCGCATGTTCGAGCGCTGCGGATGGCGGGTGATCGCTCGCAACAACTTCAGCACCGTGCACACCGACCAATACGACGCGTGGCTCAATGACCGACTGCCTGCCGAGATGATCGGAGCCCTTCGCGTGCTGTCGGAGTCCCACAACCCCTATCCAACCGTTCAGCAGTTCGTATGGGCCCTCCGTCCCGTTCCGGTGACCCACCCTCCGCCACCTACCTCGGTGCCCTGGGAGAGCCAGACGGATCGGCCACCGTCGAGTTCGATTCGGCCGATGACCGTGCCATCCGCGACTACCTGGTCTCCGTCGGCCTCGTGGCCAGCGAGAACAGCCGCCGGGCCGCCGCCGTTTCCCCCGCATACACCCCTCCGCCGGGCTTGCCACAATGGAAGCACGTGGCCCTGAATATTGCCTACCGGTCCCCGCGCACCTCCAAGGCCTTTCAGAAGATGTACCGGTGGCTCCGCTGAGGTACGCATGACCGATGCCCCGCCAGGACCGTGGGTGCTGGTCGTAGGGATGCATCGAAGTGGCACGTCGGCGGTCGCCGGCGCACTCGGGTCATTGGGCTTCCATACGGTGCGCTCCGATGACCGAATGGATTGGCCGGAGAGCAATCCCGAGCACTGGGAGAGCCTCTCCCTCGGTCTCTTCAACAACGAGTTGCTCGCTTCGTTGGGGGGCACCTGGGATGGTCCCCCGGAGATGGTGGCCGGTTGGGAGCAGCGGGACGATCTGAGACCGCCTGCCGATCCCGTGGCGACCATCGCCTCCGCCTATCCCCATCAGGGGCCGTCAGTCTGGAAAGACCCGCGTCTGTGCCTCCTTCTCCCGTACTGGAGGAACCACCTGTCGGCGCCCCTGGCCGTCGTGTTCATCTGGCGCTCGCCGCTCGATGTGGCCGAGTCCCTCCGCCAGCGGGACGGACTGGCCCTTCCTGACGGACTGGCCCTGTGGGAGCGGTACAACCGCTCGGCGCTGGCGTGCCTGGGAGGGCTGGACACCTACGTTGTCGCCTACGACGCCATCGTTGGCGGAACCGAAGACGTGATCGGGGCGGCGGCCGACTGGCTGGGTTCACTGGACCAGTTCAGCGCTTTCTCCCGCCACTGGGACCGGTCTCGGGCGATCGGCTCCGTCGACCCCGAACTCCGCCACCAGTCGCACCGGTCCTCACCCGAGGATGCCGGCATGGTGCTGGAGGCCCACGGTGAGCTGGTCGGACAATTCGACCGGACTCGCCGGAGAACACAATCCCTTTCCCCACCTGGACGTCGACCCCGAATCGCCATGGTCATCGGCGGTCATCGCCGTCCGACGGACGCTGCGGGATCTCCAACGGAGATACGAGCTCCTCGAGCAGCAACGTCTCAACGCCACCAACCGACTGGCCAATGCCGAGGCCACACTGACAGCCACCCACACCGCGTGGAAGGACACGGAAGTGGCCTGGAAGGAGACGGAAGCGGCCTGGAAGGCCACTCAGTCGGCATTGGAGGAGACCCAGGTCGTATGGACGACCACCCAAGCGAGGCTGGTCGCCACGCAGGCCGAATTGGCCGAGGCCAACCGCAATCTGGACGACCTGCGCGGATCAACGAGCTGGAAGGTCACCCAACCGATGCGGACGGTGATCTCATCGATCGAAGGCCATCGCCGGCGGTCCCCCGGGTCGTGATCACGATCCAGTGAGAACTCCGGCAGGCTAGGCCGACCCGGAGGCGCTGGGCCAGAGCGAGAGATCCAGTTCGGGTACCAGCGAGGCGACCGCGGTGATGTCGGGCGCCACGATCTCTCTCAACCTGGCGACAGCGTCCTTGGGCAGGTCGGCCTTTCCCTCCGAGGTCCTGTTGACTGAGCGGCGCAGGTCGGGTGGCTCGTAGCCGTCCAGACCCAGGAACCTGAACGTCTTCTGCAGCTCGGCAGCCGGATCGGCGACACAGGCTTCGTACTGGAGCACGAGCAACTGCTCGGCCGGGAAGTACTCCAGCCAGCGCTTGAGGTCGTCGGTGTAGAGACTTCGGCGAATAGCCCTCACCTGGAGGGAACCCACATGGTCAGCTCCACCACGGATCTGATGGGCCATCCCGGAGCGAAATCGCTGAACAGGATCGCGCAGGATGAGCAGCAGTTTTGCTTCGGGATCGGCTTGGGCCAGCAGCGACGGCACCCAGGGACAGTCGAAATAGGCGGGCGTCCACTCCCCCGAGATGGTGCCGGCTTGACGGGGAAACCAGGCTCCGTAGTCGGCGATGTCCGACGCCCCGAACGATTCCGTGCCAAAGCGAGTGAAGAAGTGTCGTTCTTTGTGGATCGACGGTCGACCCGACACCTTGGGGTGGCTGGCGATCAACTGGTACCACCAACTGGTCCCCGCTTTCTGGACACCGATGCCCACAAACTCGGGGGGACCATTCTCCTCTCCCGGCGCCAGTGCAGGAGTGAGGTGATGATCAAAGCCACTCTCCCACGCGTAGTACCGGCCGAGACGATGGCGAAGCGGGCGGCGCACGATGGAAGGCACCATCTCGTGCACACCGAGTGGTAGATGGCGCGCCGCCGCCGCTGCACTCTGGCGCAAACCCATGCCAACAGGCTCCCACAGCACCGTTGACTTCGCCAAGATCGGAGGTCGCCCCACCCGGTCCCACGGCATCGCTACCGGCTCCCCGCAGAGGACCTTGCACGCGGTCGTCGAGGGCAACGGCCCGGTGGGTGGGTAGTACGATCCCCACCCATGGAACTGCGCACATGGCAGCCAGGCGACCGACGTGGTGTCGATGCCGTCGTGACGGTGGCGGGAGCGAGACCTGGTGACGATTGAGGACAGGGCCCGGTCGGCGTTCCTTGCGCTGCCCGGGTCGCTGCAGGGGCGCATCCTGCACCGGACCGGCCACTACGGCCCGTGGGCTCAGGGCGTTGCCCCCAAGGCTCCGTCCTTCCCCCGGGGATGTCCGTCGGTCCTCCGGACTTTGTCGGTGTCGGTGTGCCCAAGGCCGGTACAACCTGGTGGTTCAGCCTCATTCTGGCCCACCCCGCCGTCCACCCCCCGCATGAGAAGGAGTTGCTCTTCTTCAACCAGAGCCACTTCGAGCACGATCGCAACCGGCGGTGGAGCGACGACGACCGCCGGGCCTACCACCAGTGGTTCCCACGCCCGGCCGGGACCATCACGGGCGAATGGACCCCGTCCTATCTCTTTCTCTACCGGCTCCCCCCCATCCTCCGCCAGCTGGCACCTGACGCCAAGGTCATCGTGATGCTGCGCGACCCCGTCGACCGCTACCGGTCCGACATCTCCCGCCGGATGAACCGCAGTCGCCTCAACAACACGCGGTACAAGGGCCTGGCCCGAGGCTTCTATGCTGCCGAGTTGGCCCCCTGGGAGGCGGTCTACAGTCCGTCCCAGATGCTGGTCCTGCAGTACGAAGCGTGCATCCGCCAACCGGCCGAACAACTGGCAGCCACGTACCGGTTCCTCGGACTGGATGACGACTTCTGCCCTCCGGGCTTGCAATCGGCAGTCAACCAGACCAAGGTCAAGCGCACCGTTCCCACCGACTTCGAACGCCTGCTCGTCCATCTCTACGAGCCTGACGTCGCCGCGTTGGCCGGCCGGTACCCACAGATCGATCTCCGTCTGTGGTCCCACTTCTCATTTCTGGCTGCCGATCGCTGAACCGCGAGCCCCCGTACGCCGATGCCCGTCGGTCAGGTCCGGGGACCCGGCAGATCACCGTCGGGCCCGACCTTTCGCTCCATCATCGGCTCCACCGGATAGCGCATGCCGAGCTTGCCCCAGGCTCCGTCCCACAGTCCCCGGGCCATGACCTCCAGGCGGCGCAATCGATCGTGCTTCTCGCGAAGTAGTGCTCGAGCCAGCAGTTTCGAGATGTTCCGTGGATAGAGGCCGACGCGGTGTTTGACATGCATGTGCACGTAGAGCATGTTTCGCGTCTCGTAGTAGTACTTCCAGAGAGGAACGCTTCCGCTACGTCTGATGGCATCGTGATCGACGATGGCGCCATCGACGACCTGCGCCCGGTACCCGGCTTCAGGGATCCGCCACTGCAGGTACTCGGTGTCTTCGGCCCACCAGAACAGCTCGGACATCGGCACGCCGACCGCCTCGACGATCTGGCGGGCCACGATCACCCCGCACCACGACGGCCACACGCCGAGCGACCCGTCATGCTGCCGCGACATCGGGAAGATGAAGGCTGACTCCGGATCCTTTTCGGCCACGGTCCACAAGCGCTCGAGGCATTCGGGCTCGGGACGCATGTCGTCATCGAGCACCCAGGCGTGCAGATAGTCGGAGCCGACGAACTCAGTGAGAGCCTGGGCGTACCCGCCTGCAGGCCCGGTGTTGACCTCCGAACGGAGCACGCGTGTGGGAAGCGGTGCCGTGTCCAACGGTTGCAGGTCCACCGGAGGGCGGCTGGCGTTGTCGACCACCAGTACCGCCTCGGGGGGGCAGGTCTGGTCGGCGATGGCCCGAAGACAGCGGGCCAGCGTGTCGGGGGCGTTGTGGGTGAGAATCACCGCCATGATCCGCCGTTGTGAACTCTCCATGTCGCCCCCTTTCTCCATCTCAGGGCCTATGAGCCAGTATGAACCATCCCGTCTCGTCCCGGGCGGCGTCGACCACCAAGCCCGAGCTGGCGAACCACGGGGCCAGTTCCCTCCAAATGTAACGGTGTTCGACCGGAGCGCTCAGGCGATCGAAGGTGTCGAGGATCAGACTGCGCATGGGCTTTCCCCGATAGGCGTCCATCGGTAGGCCGGCCAGGGCGGCGATCTCATGCTGATCTCCATAGTGACCAGGTGCTACCACCCCGTAGAATAGGCAGACGGCGATCGGTGCGCTGACCACCTTGAGCACCTGGTGGGGCAACCGCACCGTTATGGTCCGCAGGGCCGCCGCCAGGCGTAGTGCGATGCCACGGAGGCCGAACCCTTGAGGCCGGCTGTAGAGATAGAGCAGGATGCCGCCCCCCGGCGCCAGGTAGGTGAGGAGGCGGACGAAACCCTCGTGAGGATCATCGAGGTGGTGCAACACGCCCAAGCTGGTTATGAAGTCGAAGCTCTCGGGGGCAAACGGGGCCGTCCGGAGGTCCGATTTCACCACCAACACGGCGGGGTTGCCCCCCAGGTTCCGAGCGGCCGCCTCCACCGCCGATGAGCCGTCGAGGGCTGCCATGGCCCCCACATGCTCAGCCAGAAAACGGGTGTAGCGGCCCTTTCCGCAGCCGGCGTCCAAGGCGACCTTCCCCTTGAGGCCGGCCAGGTCGAGGTCGCGGAAGTAGACCTCGGCAAAACCCTCGTCCTCCTCTCGGACCTCGTCGAAGTTGTTCCACTCGAACCCGAAGCTGGCAAAGGTCCGCTCGGTCGATCCCTCGGCCACCGCCCCGGCCGAGCAGTCGAGGTAGCCGTCCCGCATGGCGTAGCGATGGCCGGCCGAGCAGAGCACTCCCCCGTCGCCTGCGGTGGCCTCGACCGTTTCACCACAGATGGGGCAGCGCAGGCGTTCGATGATCCCCTCCGGTATCACCCTCATTCCCCCCTTCGGACGTTGCGCTCGCTGCCATCGGCCGCCATCGGATACCCAGCAACTCTAGTGCGATCGGAAAGCCTCCCGGCGGCGACGTGGCGGGCCGACCTGGGTGTCGGTGACCTCAGCGCTCCGATCAGGTGTCGAGGAAGCCAGGCCACAACGAGAGATCGAGCTCGGGGACCAGCCTGCCCAGATCGGCCACGTCAGCGGCGTAGATGTCGATCAGACGGCTCCGCGTCTCCGCGTCGAGTGTCGGGAGCCGTCCGGCGGTCTCTCCACCCGAGCCGTACCCAGCCCCCGGGCGGTGGGCCTCGTCGAGCCCCAAAAAGCGATAGGTGGCCTCGAGCTGGCCCCGCGGATCGGTGAGGCAGCGCTCGTACTGAAGGGTGAGGACCTGGCCGTCGGGGAAGAACTCGAGCAAACGCCGCAATTGTGCGGCATAGAAGCCACGGTCCACGGCATCAGCGACGTGCGAGCCGACATGGGTTTGGCGGCCCTCTGTCGAGCGGGCGAGCCCCCGCCGCATCCGCTCGACGGGATCCCGCACGATGAGCAGGAGGCGAGCATCGGGCGCGGCACGGGCAAGCAGGGGTGCCACCCATGGGCGGGCCAGGTAACTCGGGGTCCACTCGCCGGTGATCGTGCCCGGGCGCCGTGGAAACCACCCGTGGTAGGCGCGTACCTCTGCGGCACCGAAGGGGCGGGTGCAGAAGTGGGACAGGTAGTGACGCTGCATGCTGATGTCGCTGCGGACCGACACACCGGGATGATCGGCGACCAGTCGATACCACCAACCGGCTCCGCACAGTTGGGTTCCGATGCCCACGAACTCAGGCGGTCCAGCAGTTTCCCCCGGTCGAAGGGCTGGAGGGGTGAGGTCGAATCCCTGTTCCCAGGGGAAGTATCGGCCGAGCCTGTGTCGCAGGTCTGCTCGCGGCTCGGGTGGGAGAAGCGCGTGAAGGCGGGGAGGCAGCCGGTGCAGTCCCTCGGCCATCTGCGAGCGGAACGTCATCGCGCGAGGTTGGCCCGGTCCCCGGGCATCGAGGAGGTCATCCGGCGCAGGAGGCGAAGTTCGGCCACAGCGATCGGTCGATGTTCGGGAAGAGCGAGACGAGGTCGGCGACGTCGGGCAGATAGAGATCGACCAGCCGCTGTCTCGCCTCAGGATCGATGGTCAGCTTGTCTCCGGACACGTTGACCGGCCGGCGGAGGTCGGCGGGCTGGTGATCGGTGAGCCCGAGGAACCGGTAGGTGGCGGCGATCTGGTCGACCGGTTCACAGGCGCACCGCTCATACTGGAGGACCAGGAACTGCTCGGGGGGGAAGTAGTCGAGGAAGCGGCGCAGACATCTGGCGTAGAAGCCCTGACGGACTGCGTCCGCCACCGTGGCCTCGTCGTCAGGGGCACCCTGGCTCAGTCGATAGGTGAGCCCGGACCGGAACCGCTCGACGGGGTCGCGGAGGAGGACGAGCACGTTGGCCGACGGCGCCGCCCGGGCCAACAGGGGCGCCACCCACGGGTACCCCAGGTAGTCGGGTGTCCACTCCCCGGTGATGGTCCCGGGTCGGCGGGGGAACCATCCGTGATAGCGCCTCACCTCCTCCGAGCCGAACGGAGTGCTGTCGATGTGGGAGAGGTAGTGGCGCTCCTTGTGGATGTCGTCCCGAGCCGACACCCCGGGATGGTCGGCGATGAGCTCGTACCACCAGCTGGTCCCCGCCTTCTGCACGCCGATGCCCACGAAGTCGGGGGGGCCGGCACTCTCGCCCGGCACGAGGGCCGGAGGGGTGAAATCGAACCCTTCCTCCCAGGGGGCGAAGTATCCGATCCGGTGGAGCACCGCGCTCCGCGTCCTCGGGGAGAGGCTCCGGAAGGCAGCCCTCGCCACCCGGGGTGGGCGCACCGGTTCAGTTCCCGGTGGACGGAGTTGTGTCGGTCGTCTCGACTGCGGGGCGGCGGAAGTGGGCGACGTAGCCGGCGCGCCCGAGGGGGGTCAACTCGACCACCTCCAGGCCGGCATCGGTGGCCAGGCGGTCGAAGCCTTTGGCGGTGTAGCCGTGGACCCCGACCCCCCGCGCACCGTAACGGACCTTGCGCAGGATCAATCGCAGGCCGGGCGAGGGGAACGAGCCGATGACGTGGCCGGCTGCCCGACCCATCCGTGCCAACAGCTCGGCCGGTTCGCTGACGTAGTCGAAGACTCCCAGGGCGATGGCCACGTCGTAGGCATCGACCTCAGACAGGTGTTTCCCACCCCGCTGCTCCACCTCGATCAACCGGGGAAGTTGGCCGCCTGCTGCCGGGCCAGGGCGACCATGGCTTCGGCCGGATCGATGCCGGTGACATGGATCCCCTCCGACGCCAGTGGGGCGAACAAGGGCCCACTGCCGCATCCGACGTCGAGTACCCGCGTCGGCGACAACCCGACGGTGGTCTCCACTGCCAGACGCAGCCGGTCGAAGAGCGGCCCGCGGCCGAGCACCCTGGCCACCGGTTCGCTCGAATAGAAGCCAGCGAACCGGCGCGCCCGCTGATGGAAGTACGTCTCGAAGTCACCACTCGACATGACCACACGCCTTACTACCGAACCGTCCGAGTATCTGGGTAAACACAGCGGGGACCCTCCCTCGGCCCACCAGCTGTTTGGCCACGGCCAACGAGCGAATGGAACGTGAACTCGGGAGCGTCGCACCGAAGTCGTAGGAATGGTAGTAGAGCACGGCCAACCCCGATGTCGAGCCGACCGCAGCGGTAGCCGCCCGAGTGGGGAGGAGGCGCTGATAGCTGCCTCCACCGATGGGAAACCGGTGCTTGGTCAGTACCGGTAGCTCACGGACCGGTGACCCCGACCCCAGATGGCTGGTATCGGAGACGTAGTGGAACCCGGCCTCGGCCAGCAGCTCGCGATAGCGGGCCAGGCCCAGTGCTGGTGGGACATCGAAGCGGGGTGATCGGAAGCCCTGGACCGGTCGTTGGACCAGGTCCTCGAGCATGTGCCGTCCTCGTCGCAGCCAGTCGACCAGCGATGCCGGGTCCTCGGGAAGCTTCCCGTGGTCGGGCCCGTGGCTGGCGATCTCGTGACCGTCTGCGACCAGGTCGCTGAGTTCAGCGCCCACACCAGCGGCGTAGTTCCCCACCACGAACAGGGTTACCTCCGGATGGTTGTCGGCGGATTCGAGCAGCGATGCCAGGCCGGACAGCCCGCTGCGGGCCCCGTGGGGCCGGGGAATGGGTTCGCCGAGCACGGCCATGCCGTCGTACCAGTCCTCGACGTCGACGGTCAGGCAGACTGTCGGAGTCACGCCCCGACCTGACCGATCGAGGCGTACGTGACACGAAGCCGTTCGATCACATGGTCCTCCGAGAATCGGGAGCGCACCCACCGGCGGCAGCGGTCACCGAGCTCGGCGCAGCGATCAGGGTCCTTCACCAGACCTTCTACCAACTCGGACAGGGCGTGCTTGTCCCCGCAGGACACCAGCAGGCCCAGCTGCGGATCAATGACCTCACGCACGCCACGGATGTTATAGGCGGCAACCGGCACACCCATGGCTGCAGCCTCCATGGCCACCCGGGGGATCCCCTCCCGGTAGGAAGGAAGCACGACCACCGTGGCCGAGGCCAGATAGGGGCGAACATCGTCGACGGCGCCGACGAACGTCACCCCGGCGTTCGAGGCCTCCTCCACCTCGGACTCGGTGAGCGCGTCGCTCTGATCGTGCTCGAACGGGCCGACGTGGACGAAGTCAGCCCGGCCGGCCAACGACGCGGCAAGATCCAGAAAGTCAGCGCACCCCTTCTCACGTACCAATCGACTGATCATCATGACGATGGGACGCTCTGAGTGCAGCGCCGGCACTACCGCGGACGAGAAACGATCCATGACGATCCCGTTGCCCACGTAGCTCAGTTTGTGTCGGGAGCAGATCCGGGCCGTGGGCAGCGCAGTTTCGTCCTCTCGGCTCTGGACCAACACCCGGTTGGCCCACGTGCAGCACCAGCGCTCGAAGCACCAGCCCAGGACGTTTGCCTTCCTGCCGTTGCCGGCAAAGTAGAGGGCCCCGTGGATCGTGTAGATGGCAGGGGTCCCAGCCAGACGGGCGGCCGGAAGTCCCAGAAAGGACGCCTTGGGCGTGTGGGTCTGGGCGAAATCAAAGCGACGGCGACGCAGATAGGACCACAAGCGCACGAAGGACCCCAGGTCGGACAGGGCGAACTCGCGCCGGATGGGCACGACCTCCACCGCCACACCTTCGGGAGGATCGTCGTAGGCATCTCCGCTGATCACGGTCCAGTCGACATCCGCCACGCTGCGCAGTTGATTGGCCAGGAGCACCCGAGCCGTCAACGACGTCGTCACGATCCGGCAGCCCCGGGTGGGGCGCGGTCGGGTCACGGGGGCGACATCGGACGTCGGCGCCATCATTACCCCTATCCCCTCCTGCCGGTCCACACAGTGCGATCTCGCCTAGGCGACGGTGGCCCTCGTTGTCACGCCTGCATCTGGACATTCCACGCTACAGCCAGATCGCCCGGTGCCGGCGCACCGGCGCCGGCGGTCCGAGCACTGGTCGATCCTACTCTCCGAGGTCTGGCATCCAGCGGTCCAGCCACGCCTGCAGGGCAAGGATGCTCCAGAGCTCGTGGGCGAAGTCGCGACGGCCCCCGACGTGCTGCTGCCATGCACGCCTGATCGGTTCGGGATCGAGCAGCCCCTGGTGGTCCAGGCGCTTCTCGTCGAGCAGGGCTTCCGCCCATGGCCGTAACGAACCGCGGAGCATGGGGCCGATGGGAAAGCCAAAACCCATTTTCGGTCGTTCCACCAGGTCCGCCGGCACATGGCGGTAGAGCACCTGGCGGAGGAGCCACTTGGTGGAGCCCTCATGCAACTTGACCGACATGGGCAGCCGCCAGGCCAGGTCGAACACGGCACGGTCGAGAAATGGAACTCGCGTCTCGAGTGAGACGGCCATCGCCGCCCGATCGAGTTTGGTGAGGATGTCATCGGGGAGGTAGCTGACCACGTCCAGCCACAGCATCTGCTCGGTCATCCCGTCGAGCGCAGGCCATTCTGATGGGCGGGCGGCCATCGAGGCGGACGGTCCCGCACCGACCACCATGGACTCGGCGCGGTCCCAATAGGACACCAACGAGAGGTAGGCATCCTCGGGCCCGGAGGCGGCCAGAACCTTTCCCACCTTGGCCACCTTGGAGGCGGGATTTCTGATCTGAAATCGGGAGGGCATCAGGGTGGTAGCCCGGGCCGCCGCGTCCACCAACCCCGGGGGCACCCGTCCGAGTGCCGATCCGGTCATGCGACGGACCGGGTCGGGCAGCACCGACGATCGCCGCCACAAGCGCTCGAGCCAGGCGTGTCGGTTGTAGCCGGCGAACAGCTCGTCGCCGCCGTCGCCCGAGAGCGAGACGGTCACCTGGGTGCGAGCCAGTCGACTCACCAGGTGCATGGGGATCTCCGACACGTCCCCGAACGGCTCGTCCCATATGTCCGAGAGCTGCGGGATCACCGCGGCTGCGTCACCGTCCCCGAGCAGCAGCGGCGTGTGATCGGTCCCGAGGTGGGTGGCGACAGCGTTGGCCTCGTTCGATTCGTCGAACGCCCGGTTGGCGAATCCGACAGTGAACGTCCGCACCGGTCGGGAACTGTGCTCCTGCATCAGCGCCACCACCACGCTGGAGTCGACACCCCCGGACAGGAATGCCCCAACCGGTACGTCTGCCACCATGCGGGCCGCCACCGAGTCGGACAGCACCGCCTCCAACTGATCGGCCAGTTCCTCCGTGGGCCCCGCCAACGGGCGCACCCGGGCCTCCTCGATTGCCCGGCCTGCCGACCAGTACGCTCGGGCAGTCGGAGGCTGGCCCGGCCGGGCGTCGGTGCTCACGGTGACCAGGTGCCCTGGCATCAGTTTGGACACGCCCCGATAGATGGTGTGCGGCGCAGGCACGCAGTTGTGCCGCAGGTACAAGGCCACCGCGTCGCGATCGATGTCGGCGACGAAGCCCGGCAGCCGGCGCAGGGCCTTCAGCTCCGAGGCGAAGGCCAGTTGTCCCCCCACCCAGCCGTAATAGAGCGGCTTCTCCCCGAAGCGATCCCGAACCAGATGGAGGTGGCGACGGTGGCGATCCCACAGGGCGAGAGCGAACATGCCTTCCCATGCCTCGAGCGCTCGGTCGAGGCCCCACTGCTGAATCGAGCCCACCAGCACCTCGGTGTCCGACCCGCCTCGGAAGGCGAGACCCTCACCGACCAACCGACGCCGCAACGCCTGGTAGTTGTAGATCTCGCCGTTGAAGCTCACCACCCACCGTCCGTCCGGGGAGTGCATGGGCTGACTGCCCTCGGGGCCCAGTTCAACCACTGCCAACCGACGAAAACCGAGCGCCACACCGTGGTCGGGATCCACCCACAACCCGCCGGCATCGGGGCCCCGATGGGTGAGGGTGGCAGTCATGTCGGCCGCCCGACGCCCGAGCCGGTCGGCATCCATCGCCCGTAACGGATCGAACAGCCCAGCGATCCCGCACATCGGATCAGACTCCCGGCCAGGCGACCGACGGACGCGGTCGACGGCAATGCACCCCAACGCCGCCCCCTGGCTTGACCATCACGAGATCATCGGTGGTCACGTTGGCAGTGTCAAACAGGGCGACCGGTCCGACGAGGGGATGATCCCGACGAGACCGGCGGTAGTTGTGGCATTTGACCCTCATGTGGCATCCTGCGGCGTGCCCGCCGGCGAGACACCGTGAACATCCGAGACCGCGCCAGGGCCGGGTTCGCTCAGCTGCCCCCCGGGGTCCGCCGTCAGGTGCTGCACGGGCTGGGCCGCTACGCGCCGTGGGAAGTGGGGTTCGACTTCACACCTCCACCCCTCGACGACGGTGACGTGACCGGGCCGCCTGAGTTCGTGGGCGTCGGCGTCCAGAAGGCCGGGACCACCTGGTGGTACGACCTGATCTGTTCTCACCCCATGGTCTCGTCCCGCCAGGGCATCCACAAAGAACGGCACTTCTTCGACCGTTTCGGTGCTCAGCCCATGAGATCTGCGGACATCGAGGACTATCACAGATGGTTCCCCCGTACGGCCGGGACGATGGCCGGTGAATGGACCCCCGACTACTTCACCTACCCGTGGGTTCCACGGCTGCTCAAGCGGGCGGCACCGGACGCCCGGCTCCTTCTCCTGCTCAGAGACCCCGTCGAGCGGTTCAGCTCCGGTCTGGCCCATCGACAGCGCATGGGCGTGCCGTGCGACGGCGACATCATCGCCGACGCCGTGCAACGGGGCTTCTACGACCGGGCTCTCCAGGGCTGGCTGGAGGAGTTCGACGTTGACCGGTTCCTCATCCTCCAGCTCGAGTTGTGCGTCGCCGACCCCGGCGGGCAATTGCAACGGACCTTCGGCAACCTCGGGCTGGCCAACTACCATCCCGAGGCCGACGTGCGCCCGGGCCGATTGCCATCGAGTACACGTCGCCGTCCTGAGCGACGACGTGAGAAAGCGCCTGATCGAGCTGTACGCCCCTGACGTTGCCGCCCTGGCGGCGCGGTCTGGGGGAGTTCGACGTGAACCGGTGGCCGAACTTCGCCTACCTGGCCGGGGGCGGCAACCCGACGGACGACTCGTACTCGCCGACCCGCCGGCCGTAGCGGGGATTCTCCCCCATCCGGCCACGAGCACCGTCCCAGGTTCCGTGGGCGATGGCGATGCGCTCGGCACGGCCACGAGCCTTTTGGAGGTGACGGGCGGTATAGGCCAGGTGCCAGAGATGCCAGCTCGGATGACCGTGCCGTCGGGTCAAGGCGAACGAGTTCCTGGCGTGGTAGTAGGCGCGCCACGCCTCGCTGGTGTCCGTGGGGCGTCGGTCACGGAGTGCGAACTCCCGTCCCTCGGAGGTCTGCTGGATGGCCACCTGGCAGGCGGCGACGTCATCGACGAGCACGTCGAACCCGGCTTCACGAACTCGGCAGAAGAAATCGAAATCCTCCAATCCGAAGAACCACTGCGGGTCGGGGAGCACGCCGGCATCGACGACCGCCCGGGACACCACGGTGGCGCCCCAGCAGGCCACATCCACCGGAGTCAGACCGTTGGCCGAACCGGGCGGGGGCACGTAGTTCTCAGTGTGAGCGCCGCGGCCCACGAACCGTCGCCCATAGGCCACCACCGCGCCCAGTGGCGGAGATCGGTCCCCACGGGCCACGATGCGCTCCATCACATCCCGTACCCGAGGCGTGGGCAGGGTAAACAGCCCGACATCGTCCTCGCACAGGTAGGCCCAGCGGACCGCGGGATCAGAGAAGGCCTCGACCAATCCAGCTCGGAACCCGCCGGCTGGACCAGTGTTACTGGCCAGCCGGACCATCTGGACCTGCGACTCCAGCGCTGGGTCATCGAGGCCGCCGACACCGTTGACCACCACCACGACATGCTCGGGCGGGAACCCCTCGACGTCGACTAGCGAACGGGTCACGTCGCCGGCCAATCGGGGCCGCATGTGAGTGAGCACGACTGCAGCCACATCGTCGGGAGGAGGTGCCAGAGGGCGTTCGAACCCGTTGCCCAACCCTTCGTCGACGTTCATCTTCCCCTCACGGGGCTAGACTAACCGGGCGAGGGACGCCAGCCTTGCTGGTCGTTCGACGTGAGCGGCGGAAAGACGGGTCAATCGAGATCGGGGAGGGAGCTCGAAATGAGGTTCACGGCTCACGTGACTCCGCCGCAGCCGACGCCACGGTTGTTCGCACCGTGATCACTGTCGTCGTCCCGGTACGCAACGGGATGCCCTGGTTGGAGGAGCAGCTCCAAGCGCTCACCGACCAGGAGTGCGCAGAGGATTGGGAGGTGGTCGTCGCCGACAACGGATCCACCGACGACAGCGCTGCAGTCGCTCAGCGGTGGGCCGACCAGCACAGCATGTTCCGAGTGATCGACGCCTCTGGGGTGCGAGGGGCTCCGGCAGCCCGCAATGCCGGCGTTCGGGCAGCCAAGGGCGAACTCCTCGCATTCTGTGATGCAGACGACGTGGTGCGGCCGGGTTGGTTGTCCAGCTGTGTCAAAGCCCTCGAGGAAGTGGACGTTGTGGCTGGCGTCTTCGACTTCTGGTCGCTCAACGGCCTTCAGGCGTCACCTCCGTCGCCGGCATCGATGCGGCAGCTCGGCTTTCTGCCGGCTGGGCTGGGTGCCAACCTGGCAGTTCGCAGGCATGCCTTCGACGCAGTCGGCGGGTTCATCGAGGACCTGCTGATCGGTGAGGACATCGACCTGTGTTGGCGACTTCAACTCCAAGGGTTCCGCTTCGTCATCGCCTTCGGCGCGGTGGTGGCCAAGCGCGAGCGACCGCATTTCAGGGCGGTGTTCCGCCAGGCTGCGGCCTACGGTCGAAGCGGCCCGGCGCTGTACCGCCGCCACCGTGCCACCGGGGCACGGCGCAATCTGGCCGGGGCGACAAAGTCATGGCTGTGGTTGCTGATCCGCACTCCCGTGGTGCTGATCCCTGGCGACGCCCGCATTACCTGGGCACGGGCGGCGGGGATGCGCACCGGGAGGATCATCGGATCGTTCGAGGAGCGGGTCTTCTTTCCTTGATGCGGTCGTCCGACTAGTTGACCTGCCAGTCGGCTCCCACATATACCGGCGAGAGGACCATCACGCCCTCGGGTAGCTGGTACAACTCCGGTCCCATGACCTCGAAGGACATTGCCGGGCGCCACGGCAGGAGTGGGGTGTCCTTCGAATTGACGCGGCCCGACATGGCCGGCCAGAGCGAGTAGTGCCCCTTGGCCAGTGGCAGGTGATGCAAACGACAGCGGACCTCGAAATCGCCGGCCGGAAAGGAGCCGCTGTGGACGACGATGAACATGGGGAACCCGGTGCCCTGGGACACACCGATGAAGAAGTTGGCGTCGGTGGCATAAGGGGCGTTGAGGGTCAGGCAGATATCGAGCTCGCACTCGGAGCGGACCTGCCCGCCGTCTGCCGCGCTGATCTCGGCCTTCAAGACCTGGATCTCCCCCTCGGTGGACGTGACCAGCGCTGCGTTCTTTTCGACGGCGGCCCGATATTTGGCCACCACTTCCCTGGTGGGACCGGACGCCTGGACCACGGCGTCGGCCAGCCACACGGCGTTCTTGCACGATGCTTCGACCGAGGCCAGATCATGGGAGACGTAGAGCAACGTGGTGCCATTTCGGACTACCTCGCCGATGCGCTTGAGGCACTTGGTTTGGAAATTGGCGTCTCCGACAGAGAGCACCTCGTCCACCAGCAGGATGTCCGGTTCGAGGAACGCAGCGATGGAGAACCCGAGGCGCATCTGCATCCCCATCGAGAAGAATTTGACCTGCCGGTCGACCGCATCCTCCAGTCCGGCGAACTCAACGATCTCATCGAACCGTCTCCGGATGGTCTGGCGACCCATGCCCAGGACGGCACCGTAGAGGTAGACGTTCTCCCGACCGGTCAGTTCGGGGTGGATGCCACTGGTCACGCTGAGCAGGGCTCCGATCCGACCCTGGACCGTGCACCTCCCCGCCGACTGGTAGGTGACCTGGCTGATGATCTTCAGCATGGTGGTCTTGCCGGAACCGTTGATCCCGATCAGCGCCAACGTACCGCCCGGCTCAACATTGAGATTGACATCCTTGAGCACCCATCGGTAGTCGTGCTTACCGCGCGATGTCATGGACTTCCGAGCCCGTTTCAGCTGGTCGGCGAATTTCGGCAACGTCCGATCGGCGCGGAATTTCTTCCAGACATGCTCGACCTCGATGGTCCCGCTAGGCAATGTCGGCAAAGTTCACCTCGAGCCGCTTGAAGATCCGGTATCCCAGGGCCAAGTAGATCATCGAGCCCAAAAAGGCCACGCCCATCAACTCCCATTGCGGCGACTGGCCCAACAGCATTGTCCGCCTGGCATTGTTGATGATCGGTCCCAGCGGATTGAAGAACGAATAGACGACCTGCAGATTGACCGTGATGCCACCCACCCAATGGGCATGGACCGTATGCCCGTTGACGACGACATTGTGGACATGGTGCCCGCCGGCGATGTGGTAGGACGTCGGGATGCTGGCAAAGGGCCAGATCACCGGGGTGGCGAACAGCCCAAGCGAGGTCAGAATCGGGAGCACCTGGGCCAGATCCCGCATCTGGATGATGATGCTCGAGATAGCCAGGGTGACGCCGGCGGCAAAGATCACTTCGACGATCATGAAGATGGGGACCCAGAACGTCGTGAGCGCCGGTGCCCGACCGAAGAGGACGAACAAGAGAGCCAGCGGCACCCACGACAACACGGTGCTCAACCCGGCCACCAGCATGGTCTCCAACGGAAAGCACTCCCGTGGGAACTGGGTCTTTGCCATCAGCGCCTTGTTGCTCAACAACGAGTTACCGCCCACGCCAATCGATGAGGAGAAGAAGCTCCAGCACAAGATGCCCACGAACGAGTAGAGGGCGTAGGGAATACCGTCGCTGCCGAACGACTTCACGCGGGAGAACACGACGACGAAGATCACCAAGGTCGCCACCGGGCTGAGCACCGCCCACAGGATCCCCAGTGTGGCCTGCTTGTACTGAGCCCGGAAATCACGCTCGGCCAGGGTGTAGATGATCTCGCGATGGGCCCACAGCAGGCGGATCGAGTCGATGAACCGAACCTTGTGGTGGTAGATGATGTCCCGAGGGGGCTCAGCCGGGAGGGGCGAAATAGCCGTCTCCGCGAGCTCATCCCCGCCCGAAGAAATGGTTTCTGCCACTGCCATTAAACGCCCGTACCCCCCTGAGTCCGTGTCGCCGACCCCGTTGCCTTCGTGGTGCTGCGAGCAACACTATCGTAGGGACCATATTCAGTCACCCCTGAGGACCCCGCATTTTAGCCCGGTGGTGGCGAGATCGGCCTCACGGTGCCACACCTGGATGTCTGCCGGCAGGACCCTGGCGCCTGCAGGTTCGGCCCGCTGGCCACCCCACGCCGCAGGCGCAAGGAGGCTTCGGATTGGCGATGCTGGCTGGCCTCTGAGCGGCTCAGACCTGCCATCGACTACGGCAAGGGAGGCAACGGCGGCCGGGCTCTCTGGGCAAAGGCTGCCGCCACGGCCGAGCGTCCGATCAGGTCCGCCGTTCGAAGTCCTGCTCGGACCATGTGGATATGGGAAACCTGCTCAGTACCCGCCGCAGGGTGCTCAGCTCATGGTCATCGAGACGCTTCTGCCACGAATCGGGCATCTCCGCGGTAACCCTCTTGACGGTGAACCCCTCCCCCGGTCTGTCGTGCTCCCGCAGGAAGTCCTCCACGTCATCACTCCATTCGAGATCGAGCTCCGAGTAGAGGCGGCGGAATTCGCCTACTGAATCGACGCACAGGCGCTCATGGGTCCGGAAATGCCAGTTCGGATGGCGCGACAGGGCATCCTCGAGCGCCGCGGTCAACAGTCCGATTCTCCAGCACATCTGCTCGAGGGGCTCGGGGCCGGGAGGTCCCGCCCCCCACGGGTCGATGTAGCGGGACCGCACGTCCGATCGAGTATCGAGCGTGGCATTGCGGGAATCCTTGAGATTCACCTCCATCCAGCTGGCCAGCACGTTGGCGGGATGGCGAAGCAGGACCAGTACGTCGACATCGAATTCCGTAGCGATCCACTCGAGGGCCAGCTCGAGGTGAATCGACTTGGCCACCACACGTTGAGGCTCGACCACGCCTGGTGGCCGAGCGTCAGGACGAGGGTTGCGGGCGATCATGCCGGCCAGCCACGAACCCACGTCCAGCGATCCGTCGAAGAGCCGCCCACGCGATCCGTGGGGAAGGATCCGGCGGGCTCGGATGGAGCGAGGACTTTCGTAGGCCCCGTGGAGGATCCATTCCCAGAGTCGGTGGTACGAGTGGTCCTGGTCACCGGGTCCGAGAACCGGATAACGGCCAAGCCGACGCTTGGCGTGGATGGCCTCGGGGTGCTTGTCCTCGTTGTCGCATTCGACGATGTTCCGCAACCCGGGGCTCGAGCCAATCGCCCGGGTCGTCCAGGTGGTTCCCGAACGCGGCAGACCGGCGATCACGATGGGTCTCTTCGAGGTCACAGGACGCTTCTCTCCGACTGGCTCACTCCGGCACCGTGCTGCAGCAGTCGGTACATGGTACGGGATGCCAACCCCGGGTCACGCCGACGCATACCGATGCGACTTGTCAGATGGCCAGCGGCAAGGAGGGAACCGGCGTATCCGGCCGCAACCGGCGATCTCGACCCCGATGCCGCCAGTGATTTGATCATGGCGTCGCGTCCGTTGGTCTGTTCTTGGATCACCGCGCCGTGATACACCCGGCACGCCTCGGTCATCACCCCGGCGTGCTTGTCGAGAAAGGTCTGACGTCCGCTTCGATGGCTGGAACCTGTGTTCGTCACCCGGTTGCCGGCGTATTGATGATACGAGTACAGCACGCGTGGAACGACCTCGACCGGTCGCTCGAGAGCGCAGCGGAGCCACAGGTCCCAGTCCTCGCATGTTGGCAAGCTCGAGTCGAACCAGAGCCCGTTGGGGAAGGAGGACCGTCGAATGACCCCGAAGGGCAGGGCCACGAAATTGAACCAGAGCAGTTCGCCAGCGCCGAACTTGAGTGGGCCCCGATAATTGACGATCCTATCCATGCCGTCGTGGACGACCTGGTGCCACGAGGTCACGACGCCTAGCTCTTTGTCCGCCTCCAAGTAGCCGGCAAGCACACTGGCAGCACCCGGCAGCCACTCGTCGTCGTCGTCGCAGAATCCGAGTAGTTCTCCCTGAGCCATGGCGATGCCCTTGTTGCGAGCGCCCCCCGGGCCGAGAGATGCGGAATTGCGCACGACGTGGACTCGAGGATCTTGCGCCAACCGTTCGGTGACCAACGGCGTGTGATCGCTGGAGGCATCGTCGACGATCACCAATTCGACATCGCATCCCGCTTGGGTGAGCACTGAATTGGCGGCGCGCTCCAGTTGCTCCGGTCGATTGTGAGTAGGCAGGATCACGCTTAGCAGCCGGGTGCTCAACTCGGTCCTCCCACCGTCATAACTCGCTATGAAATGTGATGGAGCAGGCTACCCGAGCGGCGCAGACGCACGCGCCGTCACGGGTCTTCATCGCGGTCAGTGCCGCCCCGGATCGGATCTCCACGCAGGTCCGCGGTTCGAGAATCGCTGTACAGTGCGTAGATGGCAATGTCGGCATTCAAGCCAACGTTGGGAACGCGGAAGAAAGGAACCCGCCAACAAAAGATCACCGCCGCATCGGTCGGGCGCTACCTGACAGCTGATCTCCGGCCACTCCCCGACTTCGTGATCCTGGGCGCTCAGCGGGGCGGGACGACGTCGCTCTATGAATGGCTGGTGGCCCATCCCGGGGTTACCCCGGGTCGCAAGAAGGAAGTCCACTACTTCGACCAGCACTACGATCTGGGCGAACGGTGGTACCGCTCGCACTTTCCCATCAAACGGAGCGGTCAGATCACCGGCGAGTCGAGTCCCTACATGCTGTTCCATCCCCTGGCCCCTGGGCGGGCAGCCAAGGATCTCCCGGTCAACACCCGCTTCATCGTGCTGTTGCGCAATCCCGTCGAGCGGGCCATCTCGCACTACTGGCTCTGGCAACAACGCAATACGATCGAGAGATACTCGCTGGAGCGGGCCATCGAGCTCGAGCCGGAACGGCTGGCCTCGGAGAAGGAGCAGCTGTTGCGGGGCGAGAAGAGCCCCAAGCACCTCGCCTACTCCTATGTCTCCCGAGGTGAGTACGCGCCGCAGCTCCGTCGTTGGTTTGCCGCGGTGGGGCGCGATCGAATTCTGATACTGGAAAGTGAGAAGCTCTACGCTGATCCAGCCGCCTCAAACAGGGTGCTCGATTGGTTGGGGCTTGCTCCCCATGGCCGGCCATATCCGGCCTCCAATTCAGCCGATCGAAGCGAGGAGGCCAGTCCGGACCTGATGGCGCAGCTTCACGAGCACTTCGAGCCTCACAATCGTGAACTGTTCGAACTTTTGGGCTACGAGATGTGGTCGGATCAGGTACGACCCCGCCCGACCAGTCGCCATATGGAGTGAGTGCTGCGCACGCCCGCTTGATGTGTCCATCCAGTCGACGATTGGATCGGCGAGGTCGCCTCGACCGTAGCGGGCCGGAGTTGCCACCCTTGGCTCGTCGCTAACATCAGCCCGTGCCGGAACCCGGAAATTCACCCACGTCCGCGTCCACGTCCCGGATCCGGGTGCTGTTGGTCATCAAGGGACTCGGCCACGGCGGCGCCGAACGGCTGCTCGTTGACGTGGTGGCCAGCGGCGACCGCCAGAGCTTCGACTACCAGGTCGCCTTCCTCCTCGACGCCGAGGACGCCCTGGCGCCCACCATCAGCGCCGGCGGCACCCCCGTGCACGCCCTCGGGGCCACTCGGAATCTCGACCTCCGGTGGATGGCCGCATTCCGCGCCCTGCTCCAGCACGAACACTTCGACATCGTCCACTTCCATCTGCCCTACACCGCAGCACTGGGCCGACTGGTGATCGCGTCGATGCCTCGGGGAAGGCGCCCCGTGACCCTCTACACCGAGCACAGCCTGTGGAACAGGGTCTCGCCGTTGGTCAAGATGCTCAACCGGGCCACCATCTCTTCCGACGGTGCGCTTCTGGCCGTCTCCCCGGCCGCCTACGACGCCCTCCCCCGCGCGCTGCAACCCCGGGCCCGGGTGGTGGTGCACGGGGTCGACCTCTCCCTCTCTGCGACGATGGTCGCCCAGCGCGAGGCAATCCGGAGGGATGTCCGGTCCGAGTTGGAGGTCCCAGCCGGGGACCTCCTGGTCGTCACCGTGGCCAACCTCCGATCGGAGAAGGGCTACGACGTTCTCCTCGATGCTGCCCGGTTGACCGCCGATCGGAACCTGCCCATACGATTCGCGGCCGCTGGGCAGGGGGCGCTCGACGAGGAGCTGGCCGCACGGGCGCAAACGCTCGAGCTGGGTGACCGGTTCCGATTCCTCGGTCACCGTGACGATGCCCTGCGGCTGCTCACCGCGGCGGACGTCTTCGTCCTGGCCTCCCACCAGGAGGGGCTCCCGGTGGCGCTGATGGAGGCCACCAGCGTGGGGGCGGTGATCGTGGCCACCGCGGTCGGTGGTGTGCCCCAGGTCATCACTGACGGGGTCAACGGTCTGATTGTCCCCCCCGGCCAACCGGTGGCTCTGACCGATGCCCTCGAGACGGTCTGCTCGGACCCAGCCCTACGCCTTCGCCTCGGCCACCAGGCCAGGGAGAGCAGCGCCAGGTTCGACGTGGCCCGGGCCAGCGGCGAGATCGAGCAGATCTACCGCAACCTCCTCGACCGTCGGTCGTGACCCGGATCGAGGCTCATGCAGGGTGGCCGTCTCCACCCTGCTGGGGAAGCTCCCGAGCGAGGGCCTCGAGGCGACGCCGCCCGAATTGCTGGTCCGGTTCGAGGTAGTTCCCCTCGGCCCACTCGTTCCACGACTTGATCATCAGGACCTGCTCACCGGCCGGATTGGCAGTCGCGAGCTCGACGGCGCGACGGACGTGGGCGCCGAATCGCTCGGGCGTGGATCCGGTCACCACCAGGCCATTCCGGCCCAGGCGGGGCGTATTGTCCCAATTCGGGTAGACGGCGGGGAACATCCGCCCGCGCAGCCGGCGCGGCGGCTCGGGGAAGACCTCGGCGTGGGGATAGCGGAGCGGCCCGGGTCGCAGGCCCCACTCCTGTACCCGCTTGCGCACCCGGGCGGCCCTGTCCCGCTCCATAGGGAACTGGAAGTACACGGCGGCGTCGAAGCCGTCCTCCACGTGGGACTCGTAATCGAACTCGCCCAGCGATGCCACCAGGTACAGGCCACCGAGGCCAGCATCGTAAGCCATCTTCTGCCACCGCTCGACGAAACGAGCTGGCTCGGGCAGTCCGTCGGGCTGATAGACCAGCATGAGCGGTCGGCCACCGATCGTGACATAGCGCGGATCCTCGAACGCCGGCCTCAGCGAGGAGAAGTGTTCCATGTCGTCCTCGGGACCCGGGTAGGTCTGCTCGATGAGCAAGCGTTCGGGGGCCCCGTGCCAGACTCCCGACCAGCTCTGATTGGCCCAGGCCACGCAGAAGGGGAAGTCGGGGGTCCCCGAGGCGAGCACGTCGTCGAACGGCCGATGGAGGAGCCGCGTTCCGGCGAACCAGTAGTGCCAGTAGCAAAAGCCGGTAACCCCATAGCGTCGGGCCAGGTCGGCTTGGGCCTCTCGCGCCTCGCTCACCCGCAGGTCGTAGAAGCCGAGTTCGGCCGGCAGCTGAGGCTGGACATGCCCTCGGAAGAGGGGACGAGCTCGGGCGACATTGGTCCACTCAGTGAAGCCCGTGCCCCACCACCGGTCGTTCTCGGGAATGGGATGGAATTGGGGGAGGTAGAGGGCGAGGACTTCCATCGACGATCATGCTACCGATGACTCGAAACCGTGTTCACCACCGTCGACCCGATCGGTCAGAACCCTGCCGGCCGGCCGTATCTCGCGCCACCGCCTCGACCTTCTCCTCGATCGCCTCGCTTCGGAAGTGATCGAGAAAGAGGGCGTGGGCGTTGTCGGCGATCGAACGGCGGAGACGGGGGTCCTGCAGCAATCGAGTGCATGCGGAGACCAGCGCAGAGACCGTATCGCCGATCAGGAGATGAACCCCGTCCTGAACTCCGATCCCCTCGGCTCCGAGCGAGGTCGAAACCACCGGCACCCGGTGAGCGAACGCCTCGAGGATCTTGAGCCTGGTGCCACTGCCGTAGCGGACCGGCACCACCACCACGTCGGCCCGGGCCAGTTCGGTGGTGATATCGGGGACCCGTCCTACCACCGCGATGCTCGGAGGATCGTGCAGTACGGCCAGCTCGGGATGGTGGGCCCCGACCAGTCGGATCTCCGCATCCGGAATGACGGCACGGAGCGCCGGGCCGAATTTGTAGGCCAGCAACTTAGCGGCCTCTATGTTGGGGGGGTACCGTAACAGGCCCTGGAACAAGACGGTCGGAGGCGAACCGACCACCTCCCGGCCCACCGGGCGTTGCACGGTGCGGTAGCCGTTGGGGATCACCTCCACATGGGCCACGCCGTTGGCTCGGGCTCGATCAGCATCGAGGCGGCTGCACACCACCACGGTCGACCCCTGTCCGGCGGCACGGCGCTGCAGGCGCCGCCACCGCCGAACCTCCTCGTGCGCCACTGCGTTGCTGAGGCCCCGACGCGCCCGTGGCACCGGTCCTTGCCCGGGCGGAGGTGGGGTGGACAATCGGGCCAGGATCTTCTCGTCCTCGAGGTCCTCGAGATCGAGGACGGTTGGGGCGAGCGACGGCAGGCCGGCCAGGGCCCAGGGCCGGGGGCCGGAGAACCAGATCAGGTCGTAGCGACCGGACATGAAGCGGGCAAGGGCTCGCTGCACGGTCATCCAGTCCTGCCACGGAAGCCCCAGGGGCATCGAAGCGTGCCACAGGGTGGGAAGAACCTTGACGCCCGATGCGGGACGGTTGTCGAACGCGACGCGGCCCACCTTGGCCAGCCCCAATGCCGGGTCCGGGGGATCGAAGTCCGATCGGAACCGCGAGACGATCGAGACGAGCTCGGTGGGACCGGCGCGGCGCAGACCCCGCAGCATCATGGCCAGTCGAATCTTGGACCCGCTGTCCTCCGGCCACGGGTAGTCGCTGGCAATCACCAAAGTTCTCATCGACGCTCCCCGAGGTCGGCACGGGGGCACGACAACGAGCGGCCAGACCGGTCACGGCCGCTGCACTCCTCCTGGAATCCGCACATGGTAGCGGAGACAGAACTGTTTCGGCTGCTAGGGTTCCGATGCCGGATCGGCCGGCCGCGGACGGGGGGCCGCAGATGACCGAGCGAACCACTGAGCACACCAGCGACGGGTGGCTGTCGACCGATTTGCCGTTGGTCCTGCACGTGATCCCGACTCCATCGGCTCGTGGTGCGCAGCGCGAGGCGCGAGCGCTCGCCGACCACCTGGACAGACCCGGGGTTCGGATCCACCGGGTGCTCAGCTTGTTCGACGGGCCCTCCGAGGTGGCCACCGACTTCGCCATCGACTATCCCGGAGGCGACGCCCCCGCCGTCGGCTTCGACCCTCGTCTGCTGGCGCGGCTCCGAGCCGCCCTGGACCGCTACGACCCCGCCGTGGTCGTCGCCCACGGGAGTGAACCCCTGAAATACCTGGCTCCGGCCATGATCGGACGGCGTCGGCCGTTGGCCTACTACGCCATCGGCACCTACTCCGGCTCCGGGCGCCGCATGCAACTCGAGCTGTGGAGACGGCTGGTGGCCCGGGCCGATGTGGTCGCAGCCGAGGGCGAAGAGGTCCGCCACGAATGCATCACCCGGTTCGGCGTTCCGCCCGCCCGGGTGGAGCTGGCCCCCAACGGCCGCGATCCGCAGCTGTTCCACCCACGGGACAGCGGCATCGAGCGATCATCGCCGCTGGTGGCCTTCGTCGGTGCCATGACAGCCGGCAAGAGGCCCGACCGCTTCGTAGAGGTGGTGGCGGCGCTCCGTAGCCAGGGGGCGACGTTTCGGGCCCAGCTCATCGGGGACGGTCCGCTCCGCGGGGAGCTCGCCGGGCCGGCGCGGGCCGCCGATGTCGAGCTGCTCGGATCGCGCTCCGACGTCCCCGACCGGTTGCGAGAGGCTGACATCATGGTGTTCCCCAGCCGTCCGGCCGGTGAGGGCATGCCGGGGGTTCTCATCGAGGCGGGCCTGTCGGGCCTGCCGGTGGTGGCCACCGACGTCCCCGGCGTCCGCTCGATCGTCACCGATGGGCAGACCGGATTCGTCGTACCCGTCGACGACCGGCCGGCCATGGAGGCCGCCACCGCCCGGCTCCTGGGTGATCCGGACCTCCGGTCGGCGATGGGACAGGCGGCTCGCCGACGGTGCGTGGACAACTTCAGCCTGGACGCGGTAGGCACCCGATGGATGACGTTGCTCAAGCCGTTGCTCGACCGGCGCCCTGGTCGACGCATCCCGGTCTGATGGTCTCGCCGAGCGACCGGCCCGGGCCGGGCCGTCGGGGACGTCGACGGTGTCCACTAGTCTTCGGCCCCGTGCCGAACCGAAATTGCGGGCTGTGACCGCCTCGCCCGCCCCCGGGGCTGCCCAACCAACGGGGAGGGTTCTGGTCGATCCAAAGGGCGCACGCCAGTGGGCAGAGGCGTACGCCCGCTCCGCTCTCCGGGCCCGGAACAATCCCGACCTCAGCGACCTCGAGTGCTTCTGCTTCTTCATCGGCTACGCCCGAAGTGGCCACACCCTGGTGGGGACGCTCCTCAACGCCCACCCCGACATGGTCATCTCGCACGAGCTCGATGCGGTGCGCTACGTGCGGCATCACTTCCGACGCTCGCAGCTCCTCTCGCTGATCATCGAACGTGACCAACACTTCGGTGAGATCGATCGCACCTGGTCCGGCTACGACTACTCGGTGCCCGACCAGGCTCAGGGGACGGTCGTGCGACCGCGGGTCTTCGGCGACAAGCGGGCCAGGGCCGCGGTGCTGCAACTGGCCCAATTCCCTCGACTGTTGGATCGTCTGCGTCGGGTGGTGAAGGTGCCGATCAGGGTGGTCCACGTGACCCGCAACCCGTTCAACAACATTGCCGCCGAAGCGCGCTGGCGCAAGTGGTCCCTGGCCGAGGGCACCACCTGGTACGAGCAGATCTGCGAGGCGGTCAGCGTGGTCCGGCCACTACTCGATCCGTCCGAGCTGATCGACGTGCGCTATGAGGAGTTCGCCGCCGATCCCGGACCCTCCCTGGCCGCGCTGTGCGGTTTCCTGGGCGTGGAGCCGGGTGCCTCCTACCTCGATGCCTGTTCGAAGATCGTATGGCCGAGCACCAATCGGACCCGCGACGCACTCCAATGGTCCGACGAGGACCGCCGGGGCGTGCAACGGCTCATCGACAAGTACGAGGTTCTGAACTCCTACACCTTCGACCACTAGATCGAGCCGGGGCGGACAATCCCTCTCCCACCAACACGCCGACGGTTGATCCGCGCCTTCCTCTAGGGCCACCGGGCCTTCCTCTACGACCACCGGGCGCGACAAGAGGGCGGGGCCGAAGCCCCACCCTCTTGCACGTGCTACCGGACGGTGTGTCCGTGAACTAGCTGCTACCTGCTCGCAGTGAGCGAGGAGTTGGCCGGATCGACGGCGATCTTGGCCAGACCCTTCGGACCCTTGATGGAAGCGGTGTACGTATTGGGTGCACCGTGCTTGCCCAGTGCCTCCTTCAGGGCGATGGTCGGCTGGCAGCCCAGGGTAACCCAAGGCTCTGTGCCCACCTCGCCACCTTGCACCCAGGCCAAGTTGTCCTCGGCATTGGTTGCTGTCTCAGCGGCCTGGCTGATCTCGCTCACCAGCGAGTTGGCGACTGCGCCGGTGGTCTTCACCGTGCCGCCGGCAAAGGAGCCGGTGATGGTACCGCCCGAGAAGATGAATGCAGCCTCTCCTCCGGACGAACCGGAACTGAGCGTCAACCCACTGATGGTGGTGGAGGCGATCGCGTCGCCCACGGTACCTGAGGTCCACTCGATGGTGGAAGTGAAGGTCCCGGTGTCACCAAGTGCGGCATCGGTGAGGAAGGCCGCGCAAGTGGCACCACTGGGAGAACCGCCACCGGGAGGACTCGACTGAGAGTCCGAGGCAAGCGTGAGCTTCTTGATACCGATGATGCTTGCCGTGTGGACTCCGTCCGTTGCACTCCCTGAGCAACCAGCGCTCGGGTTGGCGACGCCAGCGGCGTAGCTGGAGCCCTTGGCCGTGGTTACCTCACCTGGCGGGTAGGTGGGAGTGGTCGAGAACACGGTAGTGGGAACGCTGTCGAACGCAGCACCTTCGGCGCCACTGTCCCCGCTGGCCTTGGCCCAATCGTTCTTCAACCCAGGATTCAATTTGGCACCAGCGGTGATGTCACAGCTCACGCTGCTACCAGCACCGGCAGTGACGACGGTCGCTCCTGCAAAAGCCGGCGTAGATGCCAGCCCGACGATTCCGACCATTCCCGATACGCCAATCGCCAATGCGGCAGCGCTCGTTACAAGCTTGTGTTTCACGTTTGCCCTCCCTGATAAATTGGCCGCTCACGATGAGCGGGCCACTGCCAGCGTTGGTCCGGCGCTCACGCTGAACTCCCCCCGGCAGACGAAAGTCCCTCGAGGACCCCATGTGAGTTTCTAGTGGACAGGATGACCCAAGTCAACACTCAACACGGTCGAGGCCCCACGGTGAAAGCCCCGCGATCCTGTGGGGAATCACCGAGGGTGGTCGCCTGGTCACCTGGTCACCTGGGCGCCGTAGGCGCTGGTGGCCTCGACGTCGGAGCCAGACGTTCGGTCTGCCGCGGATCGATCTGCTCCCGAGCCCGGCGCAACTGTTGACGCGCCCGCCTCTTCAATTCCCACTCGTAGCGAGGAGGTTGGCCGCGGGGTGCCCGCGGGATGCAGAACAGCACCATCAGGAACGGCAACAGCATGGTCCGCTCCCGCTCGATGAGGCCGAGGTTGCCGAGGGCGGCAAAGGCGTAGAGAAAAGTCGCGCTGTAGGTGAGGCACAGCATCACGTAGGGCCGGGCGAACGCGGCCCGCGCCACCATGCGGAGCTGGCGGAGCGAGATGAGGATGAGCCCGATGAGCAGCGTGTTCTCCGCGGCGGCCACAAATTCGCCGGCCCCATGGAAGTTATAGGGCAACGGGTTGAACAGCACTTCGTAGATGTCCCGTGGGTAGGTGGCCAGGTTGGTGGAGTACGGCACCCCGCTACTTCCGAGCCCGAGACCGGTCCCCTGATTGTTGGAGTTGACCTTGTTCAGCGATACCCCGCTACCGCCTCGCAAGTAGTGCAGGGTCAGGAATATCGACACTCCGAGGAGAGTGGCCAGGAAGAGCAGACTGAGCAGGCGTCGCAGGCCGCCGAGGTTGCGCCGGGCGCCCGCGTTGGGGATCATCATGGCCACCGCGAAGCCGGCCAGCACCAACAAGAGCTCGTTGGGGCGAATGAAGTAGCCGATGACCACCCCGGGAATCACCAACGAGAAGCCGCCCCTCTGACGGGCCAGAATCTTGGCTGCGCCGTAGGCGGTCAGCCCCAGCGCGAACGTCATGATCGCTTCCTTGCTGACATCGGCGGTCCAGTAGATCAACGAGGGCAGCAAGAAGATGATGTACGCGTAGCGGCGATGATTGGCGCCGGCAAAGGTGAGGGTGAAGGCCCGGTAGAAGAAGATGGCACCGATGAACGAGAGCCAACTGAACACCAGAAACGTGGCGATGACGTTGTTGCCGACGATAGCCATGACAATGCCGCAGGCGATGCTGACCGATCCGTCATTGACGATCTGGCGAACCTGGGCCCCCGCCAAGGTGAAGTTGAGGTGACGAAACTCGGGTCCCAGAATGAAGCCCTGGTGGGTGTACCGGGTCCAGTCGGCGATCCCGTGATAAAGGTGATCGGTGACAAAGAGCTGCGTCGGAGCGGCGAGAAGATGGAGAACCAGTCCGATCGTCATGATCCCGATCAGCCACGGGCTCCCCTCGGCATGGGCAGTCCGACGGATGACCTGGCGGCCCAGCGCGAACAGGACGACGGCCACGGCCAAGGCCACCCACGGATCGGAGGGTAGAGCGGCGACGAGCATTGGGTGGTGGTGCCAGACCCAGGTCAGACCTGGGTCTGCGCCACCGGAGGTCCGACGTCGGTCGGAACGGCCGGCTCGTTGGTCGTCTCCGCCGGGGTGGTCGGTGTCGAGCCGTGACCCTGTTGCGGAACCTGGCGGATGTCGCGGCGATCGAGGCGCACGTTGGTAAAGACCACTCCCAGCACCGGCGCCATCAGCCGGCGCAACAGGTCACCGGCTCGCTGCGCCTCGTCGAACGTGGTCAACCTGCATTCACCGACGACCAGCACCACGTCGACGGCATGGGACAGCGCTTCACCATGATGGTAGGCAAGAAGGGGCGGTGCCTCGATGATCACGGCGTCGGCCACGCTTCGGAGCGCATCCAATACCACCGGGGCACGATTCACCAACTGGCCGGTGTTGCGGATGAACGGACGAAGGGGCAGCCGCCACGCATTCTCGAGCCTCGAGGGCTCCAGGTGTGCGGCGATGTCCTCGGGGCGGATCTCCCCGGTCACCGATGCGCCATCCTCGATGACCCGCCCTGCTTCCAGCTCACCGGTGTCGATGACCACCACCCGTTGCCCTGCCTCGGCATAGGTGGCAGCGAGGTTGGCCACCACTTGAGGGCGGGTCGGCTCGGTGCCGGCGGACACCACCAGCACGATCTGGCGCAAGCTCGGAACCTGAGGAATGGGGGCGGTCATCGCCACCTCCGCCACGGTGCTCGGCGACAAGAGACTCGAGCCGTTGCCGTTCCCGTTGCCGTTCCCGTTGAAGAACCCGAAGCCGTTGGTTGGCGCCACCTTCGAGGCCAGCGGCTCGAAGAGCACCGACATGCGCAACATCCGATAGGCCTCGGCGGCCGCGGAGCTCGGATCGCGATCCACGTCCAAACTCAGGGCGGATCCCCCACCGGCTCCCGCCGATGACGGGATCTCGGCCACCACCGGGTAGCCGAACCGTGATTCGGCCCGGGCCGCGGTACGAAGATGCTTGTCGAGCAACTCACGAAGCAGCACGATGGCCGCACCCAGGACCAGACCGAGGACCAGTCCGGCCACCAGTCGCACCTTGTGGCTCGAGGTGACGGCCGCCTTTTTGGCGCTATGGGTGCCGACGATGGACCCCTGCACGACGGCGTATCCGGTGGCTGGGTTCGGATTTGCCGCCACACCCGGCTTCGGCGGGTTGGTGGCTGCGTGCGCTTTGACCTGTTGGGTCAGGTAGTACCCGAGTTCGTACGCGTAATAGTTGGCCAGGGAGACAGCCTTTTGCTCGGTGGAACCTGCCGCGTTGAGCTGGACCAGGCCGGTTCCCTTGGCCTTCTTCGCCGCCGCCGACGCCGCACCCGTGGTGGTGGGGGCACCGTTCACGGTGGCGTTGGCTGGGGCTGCCGAGGCCGACAGATAGCCGAAGAGCAGTGCCGGTGGCACATTGAGCTTGGCGTCCTTGGCCGTCTGCACCTTGACCGCCTGGCTGTTGGCGTAGAACAGGATCTGTGCGCTGGTCACCCCGCCACCGACCAGATCTGAACCTCCGGATGGTGCAGAACCGACCAGGGCCGCGGCTTTCCACTTGAGCGGGTTGGGCTTCGCCTTGGGATGGCTGACCGGAATGAGCACGGCGACCACTGCACCGATCAGGCCAAGCACCACCAACAGCCGCCAGCTGCGCCGAAGCGCCCCCGCATAGTCGATTGGCTCCATCGTTGTCCCACTCCCTGCCTGACGTAGAGGGTTGATATCATACCTGACCGGACCCGCATGAGGCAGCGCGCGGCCCCACGGCCACGGCTTGTCCTCACGCAGTGCGCGAGTCGGCGACGGGTGAACCGGGTGCAGGTGGGCTTGATCGGATCCCCAATATTGAGGATGGCCGGGGGCACAACAGCGAAGTAGCCTCGGGGAGCGTAGCCGGGGTTCCGGGGGCCCGGGTGTCGAGCACTTCGTCGGGGTCGCCGGTTGGGGTGGCAGGCCCCGCCTGAGGGTGGCACACTGCAGGGACACCGGGCTCGGATGGGCAGGCCGACGCAGGACGTCATCTGACGGCCACGGGGAACGGAAGGCAGGACAACAGGGCAGACCGGCCGAACAAAGCTCGACAGGGGCATTTCGAGATCAGAATCGTTAGGTCGGACAGCGAAGGCGTGCATCGAATGGGGGGCTATCGGGATGGGTTTTGACTGTGCCTGAGGACGACGTCGAGACGGACCAGGGGGCGGGCTCCGCTGCTCCAGCCATCGAGGCCAGGCAGAACGTCGCCGTCCGGGCCAGCAAGGTGCGGTCCCGACTCGTCTTCACCCTCCTCGATGCCCTATGTGTCCTCGGCGGGTACGGCTTGGCCGAAGTGGCCTATTTCCGCTACAAGGCACCCGCTCACTACTGGCAGCACTTCAGTTATTTCATCGCCGTGGCGCTGGTCGTCACCCTCGTCGCCAACCACATCTTCGGGCTGTATGGCCGCATGTGGCGTCACGCCGGTGCAGAGGAGGCTCGCCAACTGGTGCTGTCGGCGACCGTCATCGTCGTCATTCTGGTGGCTGCCTATCCGCTCGGTCGCTCGGCGCAGATCGAGATGGTGCCGGTGGCCGTGGTGGTGGTGGGATGCATGTTCGCCACTGCCGGCATGGGGGTGCTGCGGTTCCACTCCCGCCTGTTTGCCTGGCAACGCGGCTCGCGACGTGTTGGCCTTCGGGTGGCCATCGTGGGTAGTCGAGACGCCGGTGCCGCTGCCATCAGAGAGATGCTGCGGAGCCCGGGGGCCGGCCTTGTCCCGGTTGCCGTGTTCGACGATGACACCCGTGCACACGGACTCTCCATGCTGGGAGTCCCCGTGGTCGGGTCCATCGCCGACATCGCCGACTCCGCCAGTCGTTACCAGCTTCAACAGGTCTTGCTGGCCATACCTGATCCACCGCCGGCGCTCGTCGAGCGGGTGCTGCAGACCTGCGAGGTGGCCGGGCTGTCGATGAGGGTGCTGCCGGGTGTGAGCAACCTGGTGACCGGTTCCGTCCATGTCGGGTCGCTCCGTCAAGTCCGCGAGCCACGGATCGAGGACCTGCTCGGACGAACCCCCGTTCCCATCGACCTCGACACCGTGCGCCGCTCGCTCGCCGGTCGGCGGGTGCTGGTCACCGGCGCCGGGGGCTCGATCGGCTCGGAGATCTGTCGTCAGGTCGCCGAGCTCGACCCGTCCCTCCTGGTGCTCCTCGACCACGACGAGACTCACCTGCACGACACCGCGGCAACGGTGCCGGTCCCCTGCGAGCAGGCACTCGTCGATATCACCGATCGTTACGGGGTCTTCGAGATCTTCCGGCCGCTTCCGCCCCGAGGTCGTGTTCCACGCTGCGGCCCACAAGCACGTTCCCGTACTCGAGCACCACCCCGTGGAGGCATCCCGGACCAACGTCTTCGGTACTCTCAACGTGGTCGAAGCAGCAACCGACGTGGGCGCGCAGCGATTCGTGCAGATCTCGACGGACAAGGCGGTACGTCCCTCGAGTGTCATGGGTGCCTCCAAGCGCCTGGCCGAACAGATCGTACTTTCGCGAGCGCCGGATGGTGCCTCGTACTGCACTGTCCGGTTCGGAAACGTCCTGGGCAGTCGTGGAAGCGTCATCCCGACCTTTGCCCGGCAGATCTCCGCCGGCGGGCCGGTCACGGTCGACAGATGCCCGCATGACCCGGTTCTTCATGAGCGTCGAAGAGGCTGTCCAGCTGGTGATGGAATCGTCAGTGCTCTCCGACGGCGGCGGCGAGATCTTCATGCTCGAGATGGGTGAGCCCGTTCGCATCCTCGATCTGGCCGAGCGGATGATCCGGCTCTCAGGGTTCCAGGTCGGCATCGACATCCCCATCGAGGTGGTGGGCATCCGGCCGGGGGAGAAGCTTGACGAGGAGCTTCGGACCCCGGAGGAGAAGATGCTCACCACCCAGCACCCCTACATCAACCAGCTGATTCCGCTTCTTGCTCCGGCCGACGAGCTCACCATCGGCCTCCAAGAGTTGCAAGACGCAACTGCCCGTCGCGACGATCAGACGGTGCGATCGCTACTCTTCGACGTGGCATTGACCATCGCGCCCACTACCTCGAGCTCGCCGGTCCGCGGCACCCACGGGAAGCGGCCAGCCGATCAAGTGAGCGGGAACGGGCGCCGTGGTCCCACTCCCCCTGGGTCTCTCACCGACTCAGAGCAGGTGCCGGTATGAGTCAGTTGCCCGGCACGAGCAGAGTTGCAGAGCATCAACGAGTGAACCCGGACGACCGAGCCCACCAAGCTGGTCGTCGTCGGACAGGGCTACGTGGGCCTGCCACTGGCCCTTCGGGCCGTGGACGTCGGATTCAACGTCGTCGGATTCGATCTCGACACGGCGCGGATCAAGCGCCTCGCCGCCGGCGACTCCTATGTGGAGGACGTCTCCGATGATCGTCTCAACCGGCGCCCTGAGCACCGGCCGCTACGAACCCACCGACGATCCTGCACGCATGGCCGGCTTCGACGTGACGGTCATCGACGTGCCCACCCCCCTGCGTGAGGGGGTACCGAATCTGTCCTTTGTGGAGAACGCCGCATCCACCGTCGCCCGCCATCTGCGACCTGGAGCGCTCGTGGTCCTGGAGTCGACCAGCTACCCGGGTACCACCGAGGAGCTGGTGGCGCCGCTCCTCGAGGAAGGATCGAGGCTGGTGGCCGGACGTGACTTCCACCTCGGCTACAGCCCCGAGCGGATCGACCCCGGCAATGCCACCTGGACGCTTGGAGAACACCCCGAAGGTTGTCTCCGGTATCGACGACGCCTCCCTGGAGGCGGTCCGGGCCTTCTACGACCGCTCGTCGACCAGACCGTTGCCGGTGTCGGGAACCCGCGAGGCAGAGCTCACCAAGCTCCTCGAGAACACCTTTCGGCACGTCAACATCGCCCTCGTCAACGAGTTGGCCATGTTCGCCGCGATCGCTGGACATCGACGTCTGGGAGGCCATCGATGCCGCCTCCACCAAGCCATTCGGCTACCTGCGCTTCACGCCGGGACCCGGCGTGGGCGGCCACTGCCTGCCCATCGACCCCAGCTATCTCTCCTGGAAGGTCACGCGCAGCCTCGGCCAGCCATTCCGGTTCGTGGAGTTGGCCAACGATGTCAACGAGCACATGCCCGACTACGTGGTGCGCCGCCTGATCCTGGCGCTCAACCGGACGCGGTCGAGCCGTCAACGGCTCGCGGGTCCTGCTGCTGGGACTGGCCTACAAGAAGAACACCGGCGACGCCCGCGAGGCTCCCGGCACGCTCATTGCCCAATCTCTGGCCGCACTGGGCGCTGAGGTCCGGGTGTCCGACCCTCATCTGTCCGGCGATCGCTGCCCTACCCGCTCGTGGAGCTGACCGCCGAGGAGCTTTCGGCCGCCGATGCAGTGGTGATCGTGACCGATCATGACACCTTCGACTACGACCTGGTCGCGCGATCATGCCGCCTACGTTCTCGACACCCGGAACCGGTTGGGCGGGCCGACGGTCGAACGGCTGTAGCCTCGTCCGGTGGATCGACGTGCCGGGGCAGCGACCGGACGAGCACCGCTCCGTCCGAGCGGGGTCGCCGGGCGCACCGGTACGGCCATGAAGGTCGTGGTCACCGGCGGGGCTGGATTCATCGGGGCAAACCTGTGTGCGGTGCTGGCCAACGAGCCCGGCATCGACCCGGGTGGTGGCTCTCGACGATCTGTCGACCGGGAACCGGGACAATCTGTCCCTCGTCGACGGCGTCGAGCTCGTGGTGGGCTCGATCCTCGACTCCGAGCTACTCGACGATGTGTTCGACGGACGCCGACGCAGTCGTCCACCTGGCCGCCCGACCTTCGGTGCCCCGGTCACTGGCGGATCCGATGGCCAGCCACCAAACCAACGCCACCGGGACCATGGAGGTGCTCGAGGCGGCCCGCCGCCACGGTCGGCCACAGGTGGTGGTGGCCTCGTCCTCATCTGTGTACGGGGCCAATCCGGCGCTGCCCAAGAGCGAGGACATGGCCACCATGCCGGTCAGTCCGTATGCGGCGAGCAAATTGGCAGCCGAATCGGCCACCTTGGCCTACGGGCGATCGTTCGAGCTGCCGGTTCTTGCCTTCCGGTTCTTCAATGTGTTCGGCCCGCTCCAGGCCGCCGACCACGCCTATGCGGCAGTGGTGCCGGCATTCATCGCTGCCGCGCTGCGCGGGGACCCGATCCCCGTGCATGGGGACGGCGAGCAAGACCCGCGACTTCACCTACGTGGGTACGGTTGCCGAGGTGCTGACCCAAGCGATCGCCCGTCGGGTGACCGATCCCCAACCGGTCAACTTGGCCTTCGGAACCCGGGTCTCCCTCCTCGAGGTCATCGCCCACCTCGAAGAGGTGCTCGGCGTTCCCCTCCCCCGCCAGCATCTGGATCCGCGAGCCGGGGACGTCCGCGATTCCCAGGCCGACCAGACCCGGGTGAGGCAGCTGTTCCCCGACGTCGAACCAGTGAAGCTCGAATCAGGTTTGCAGGCCACGGTCAGCTGGTTTCGAGGTGTGTCCTGACGTCGAGCGGCGCGCCTGGCGCTCGTGATGGTCGGTTGGTCAGAGCTTCAGCTCGAAAGGAAACGCTGGCCGGATTGATCCTGCTCGGTTGGTCGGTAGTGGCCGCCGCTGCCGTGAGCATCCACCCTGGGGCCAACGCCTTGGACCGATGGGGGTTCGACGTACTGGCCAAGTCGAACTCGGGCGCGCTGATCCGGATCACCGATTTCGGCTCTGCACCGGCGCTCGTGGTCGGCACCGTCATCGCCGCCCTGATGGTCGTGCGCCGTGACCGATGGCGTGCCGCATCCTGTGTGGCCGGGCCCCTGCTGGCCGCCTTGTTGGTCGAGTACGTGCTCAAGCCCGTTGTGGGTCGCCACTACCAGGGTGTGCTGAGCTATCCGTCGGGCAACGTGACCGATGTGGCCGCTGTCGCAACGGCGTGGGCGGTCGCGGCACCCCGGCGGATCCGCCCGGTGGTGATTGCCGTCGCCGCCGCGGCCGTAGCCCTGATGGCGGTGGCGGTGGTCGGGCTCCGCTGGCACTATCCGAGCGACGCCCTCGCCGGCGCCGTTCTCGGGGTCGGGGTCGTTCTCGCCCTCGACGGTTTCGTGCACCTGGCGGTTGCCAACCGAATGGCGTCGACGCCCCCAGGTCACATCAGCAACCACCGGACCGACGCCCACGCTCCCTAGTTGGCCCGGTCCGCAGCCAACCCGGCCGCTGACACGTCAAGTCGGCCTGAGCCGAGCACGCAGGTGCCGATGGCCCTGGTGGTCCCGTCGCCCCGCAAGTAGAGTGGACAGTGAAAACGCGCCTCTCCGACCTGGTCGGACCGGGTGCCGATGGGGAGACGTGCGGGGCAAGATGTCCGACGAAGTCGAAAGGGAATCGGCAAGAGCCAGGCTCGGTGTCACTCGCACGCTTGCCTGTGTGACCTTGCACGTGGGCACGCCCGGCGACTCCGAGTCCTCGGGCGCCGCCAGGCGGATGGCAGCGTACGCGCTCAATCAGATCCAGAACGCGGTCAGAGTGGGGGACCGGATCTGTCCCATGGCCACCTCCCGTGTGGCGGTCGAGTTCGGGCCCGTGACCAGCGAGGTGGAGCCCCATGTGTTCGGTCATCGGTTGGCTCGAGCCCTGGAGGGCACGCCCGTGGCGATCGGCGCAGTTGCTCCTCGAGTGACCGTCTCGGTAGGCATCGCCACCGGCCCCCAGCCGTCCGGGCAATACGGCCTGATCCGAAGGGCATTGAGCGCGGCGCGGGCGGGCAGTTCGCAGCTGGCCCGTGCCTCCGCTGCCCAGTCGAGGGCGGCCGATTCCGTGGTCACCGTCGACCAACCGCTGAAGGGGTGTTCGGCGGTCTCCCGACCTGGAAGGAATTTTCAGTCGATTCGCCGGCGGTGCGTCTACCCGTACGCCAGAGAACGTCGCCGCCACCCTGGATCTACGGCCACCTGGCGCGCCTCGACGCCTCGGGCCACGGCCAGCCCCATCGAACAGCCCTCACGCCTTGACATCCTGGTGGTCGATCTCCAGGTGTCTGGTAGTAGTGGCCCGGGATGGGCCACTACGGCCGCGGTCTCCCTCGCCGAGGGCCAGGGATTCAAGACCGCGGCACTCACCGCGCCCGTCGACGCCCAACTCGGCGTGGCCATCGACGAGGACGTGGCCGACCTGGTCGTCCTTCTGCTCGAACGTGGAAGGACCGGTCAGATCCCGGTGTGGTCCTCCAGCGCCTGGTCTGTCGCCGCCCGACTCACCGCTTCGTACCACGCGGTTGGAATTCCGGTGGTGGCGGTGAGCGTGGGAGCCGGCGCCGGGGCCGTGGCCGGCTGTGTCGCTCAAGGCGCAGCGGCACAGTTCGGACTGGACCAGCTTCGTTCCACCTTGCGGTCGTTGCGCAGAGCTCCCGATTCTGCGTCGCTCCAATTGGACGACCTGGACCTTCCGCCCGGGTTCCGGGCGTTGGTCACACTCACGGCCAGCGAGCGGATGGTCCTCTTCTATCTCACCGAGGGCTGGGCAGCCCAAGATATCGCCGACAGCCTGGTGGTGTCGGTGGCCACCGTGCGCTCCCACATCCGCTCCATCCTCCGAAAGCTGGGTGTTCGATCCCAACTGGCCGCAGTGGCCATCGCCAACTGCCGCGAGCCGAATCAGGCCACCAGCGCCTCCTGAATGACGACGCCGGGTGATCCCGGCGCGTTCCTTCAACAGGACCACTCCAACACCAATGCCTTGGTCAGCGCCCCCCATTCGTAGGCCACATCGAAGAACAAGCGCGGGCGGGGGTCGGGGACCGGGACCATCTCCAGGTGCACCGGTGTGCACCGTTTGAACAACAGTCGGGCACGCGTGGCCTGGCTCCGTTCGGACACGATGATGATCCGATCCCACCGACGCCGGGCGGCCAACTCGGCCACGTATTCGGCCTCACCCCGGGTATCGAGGGGATCAGCTCGGAAGCAGATGATCTGAACATGAGGCACCGGGTGGGGACAGGGGACCGCCTTGGTACCGCCCAGCGAGATGACGGCGACGGGGGCGTAGCCTGACCGGGCCAGGGCGATCGCCTTCTTGGCCCGCAACTGACCCGGATCGCCGCCCAGGGCGACCACGGCATCGGCCTTGGTCGGCTGGTCGGTCGGCGGCCACACGAAGAGGCGGGCCGTCAGCACGAAGAAGGCGATGACCAGCAAGAAGAACGTCAACAGCACCCACCCTCGTAGCGTCGACGGCAGGAACCGCATCGAGCCATGCTACCGAGCGCGCTCTGGCACCACCGAACCCCGGGCAATTGCCGCTGACCGCGATCTCGACGACGATGGTGATGATCACATCGCATCGAAGGGGGCGCCATGCTGGTGGGAAATAGGTACAGATCGAGCATGAAAATCAGATCGGCCATCAAGAACCGTATGGGCACGATCGTCGGGTCGTTGATCGTGATCCTCGCGCTGACCATCGGCGCCGCCACGACCGGTGCGACCGCCCTCCCTGTGGCCGTCGCTCCGGCGGCAACCGACGCCGCGTCGACTGCTTCCGAAGGAACGACACTTCCGGGGACGACGTGTCCGGCATTTCCCGCCGACAACGTGTGGAACACCCCGATCACCAGCCTCCCGCTGAACCCGGACAGTACGACGTGGCTGGCTTCGATGGATGCCGGCACGACCGACCTCCACCCCGACTATGGGCCCACCAACAACGGCAAGGAACAGTACGGGATGCCCTGGCAGATCGTGTCTCCATCCCAGCCGCTCATCTCGATCAAGTTTCGCTACGCCTCGGAGAGCGATCCGGGGCCGTATCCACTGTCGGCGACGACCCCCATCGAACGTGGCTCCGATCATCACGCCATCATGGTCAACCCGGTCACCTGCACCTTGTATGAGACGTGGGCCACGCACTTCAACGTCAAGAAGGGCACGGCCAAGGCCGGGTCCGGAGCCATCTGGAACCTCGACTCGGATACCCTCCGGCCGGCCGGCTGGACCTCGGCCGATGCTGCTGGTCTGGCCATCTTGCCCGGCCTGGTCAACTACGACGAGGTGGCGTCGGGATCGATGGACCATGCCATCAGGTTCACGGCGGCCTGCACCCAACAGAGCGATGTGTGGCCGGCGCGGCACGAGGCCGGCCAGGCCAATCCGAGCTGCCCCCCGATGGGGGCACGCTTTCGGCTGAATTCCGACTTCACCCTCCCGGCGTCGACCTGTGGTTCGGCATGCCAGACGGTGATCACCACCATGAAGACCTATGGCTTGATCCTTGCCGACAACGGAAGCAATTGGTTCTTCCAGGGCACCGCCGACAGTCGATGGGTGTCCAGCGACGTCAATCAGCTCAAGCAGATTCCGGCCAGCCAATTCGTTGCCGTCGACGAGTCGTGCATGATGGTCAGCCCCGACTCGGGGCAGGCGCTCCAGCCGGGCACGTCGGCCTACGCGGCAGAGCTGCGGCTGACGACCATGGGAGGGGCAACTGGACCGACTGCCTCGCCGGAGTAGCTCTCCACGGAGGGCCGAGCCCGGTCGTTGGTAGACTGGCGTGCAGGACCGGTCATGGACAGAACCCGCAGACTCGCCATCAGTGTCGCTCTCAACGCGGGATTGGTGGTCGTCCAGATCGCCTTCGGCGTGATCGCCCACTCCACCGGGCTGCTGGCGGACGCCGGCCATAACCTCGCCGATGTCGGAGCGCTCGTCCTCTCCCTGGTGGCGGTGAGATTCGCACTTCGCCCTCCGAGCGCCGAGCGCTCGTTCGGCAACCATCGGGCCACCATTCTGGCCGCCCTGGCCAATGCCTCGCTTATCGCGGTGGTCACCGTGCTGATCGTCATCGACAGCGTCCACCGGCTGGGGAATCCCGAAGGGGTGCGCGCCGGCATGGTGGTGGCGGTGGCCTCCTTCGGGCTGGTGGTCAACGGGGTGGCCGCCCTTCTCCTCCGCGACGGCTCCAACGACCTCAACATGCGCTCGGCCCTGCTGCACATGGCCGGAGATGCGCTGGCCTCGCTGGCCGTGGTCGTGGCCGGAGTGGCCCTCATCTTCGTGCCCTCGGCCAGCTGGCTGGACCCGATATCAGCCCTGGTGGTAGCCATGATCATCGTCTACCAGGCGGCCCACGTATTCCGATCCAGCATCGCGGTGCTGCTCGAATCAACTCCGTCCGACGTCGATCTCGACGAGCTCACCGAGACCATGGCCCGCGTTCCCGGGGTTGGCGAGGTGCACGACCTCCATGTCTGGAGTCTGTCCAGTGAGATGCGGGTGCTCTCGGCCCACATGGTCCTGACCGGGCATCCAACCCTTGAGGAAGCCCAGCTCGTCGGGGACACGGTGAAGGCAGCCATCGCCGGTGCCTTCTCCATCTCCCACAGCACCCTCGAACTCGAGTGCGAACGGTGCAACGATGAGCCCGACCCGTGTCGCATGGAGGCCGTGGTCCCTGCTGCCGGGTCGACCCAACACCACTGAGCCTCGTCGACCCGCCCCCGGGCCAGGACGCGACGCAGCCCCGAGTAACCGAACGGCCGAAACCGCCCTAGCTCCTCGGGGCCACGCTCACGGTGCGCCCGGCTTCACCTGCGCCGAGCCGTGTCGGACGACCCTGCAACAGGTACCGAACCGCAGCGCTCGCAAGAACGCTCCGGCCCGTCCCCGGACCACCACGCCGGTCACCTACGGCCCTCCGTCCCTGCGAGTTGACCCTCGTTTCCGAGCCTTGCAGCCCGTTCCCTCGGGTCTTCTCCGGTCTTCGGAGGAGCTTCGGTTTCCCAACAGTTGACACTGTGAGGGGTGCGCTCCCGCCGGTCAATAGGACGGCGCGAAATCCCTACCTTTTCCTCCGGATTTCTTCTGCTGTCCCCAGGTTCGACCAGGATGTCCACCGCTATTCCCCAGCCGACCGGGGGTCCGGCGGTAGCCTTGACAAGAGGAACAGGTAGGGGGGCCGATGGTCGTGGCCGGCACACCGAGGGGTCGCTGCGTTCGATGAGCAAGATCAACACCGCGCCGGGGGGGACCGGTCGGCACGGTGGACGACGCCGCCTGCGCCTGGTGGTGCTGGCCGTCGCCGCCGCAACCGTGGTGGTGGCGGTGGGCGTCGGCGTGGCCGCCCCGGTCGCCGACACCCCGGTGCTCGTCCATCGGTCCGGGGCCGCCCCCATCCCTGCCGCTGGTGATCCCCCTGCGGCCCCCCATTCCCCGGCCCCGGGACTGCCCGGCCAGGGCGGCGTCGACCGCCCACCGCCGGACCCCACCCCGGCATCCCCGGGCACCGTCGTGGGATCGGGCCAGGATGAGTCGGACCCGGTTCTCACACTCGCCCAGGGCCGCTACTTCTTGTACACCAGCGGGATTCCGGGACCACCGGCGATCAACGTGCCGGTGGTGTCGGCTACCACCTTCGGGGCGTGGAGCCCGGTCACCGACGCCCTTCCAGCCCTCCCCCCGTGGGCAGTCCCCGGCTATACCTGGGCACCCGACGTCCAGCAGTTCGGGGCGGACTACGTCCTCTACTTCACCGCCATGGTCCGCGGGTCCGACCCCGGGATGGAGTGCATCGGCGATGCCACCGGGACGAAGCCGGACGGCCCCTTCACCTCCATCAGCGCCCCCTTCATCTGCCAAGCCGACCAGGGCGGCTCGATCGACCCCCGGGTCTTCACCGACGACGGCGTCCACTGGATGCTGTGGAAGTCCGACCAGAACATCGCCGGCTCCTCCACCCCGACCCGGCTGTGGTCCCAGCGGCTGACCGGCAACGGCCTGGGGCTCACCGGTCAACCCGTCGACATCATGGGACCCGACGAGCCGTGGCAAGGCACCATCGTCGAGGCTCCGGACCTGGTCGAGGTGGGCGGCGCCTACTGGGACTTCTACTCGGGCAACTGGTTCAACCAGCCCGCCTACGCCATCGGCGCGGCCCGGTGCGTCGGACCCGCGGGACCCTGCTTGGACACCTCTCCCATACCCCTGTTGGCCTCCAATGACCAGGGTCAGGGGCCGGGAGAGGCTTCCGTCTTCCAGGACGCGAGCGGCATCTGGCTGCTCTACAGCCCCTCGCGCTCGCTGGCCCCCCAGCCAGACCCACCGAGGCCGGTGGCCATCACCCGGCTCGGCTTCGGGCCCGCCGGGCCCTATCTCGCCGCCGGAGGGCTCCCTCCGAGCCTCGAGGTCCTCGGCTCCGGGGTGCGGTGGTCAGCCCCGCAGCCGCCGTAGCTCGGTGGCCACCGCCTTGCCGTCGGCCTTGTTGCTGGTGGCTCTCATCACCACACCGGTGAAGAAGCCGGCCAGCTTGTCCTCACCATCTCGGTAGCGGCCCCACTCGTCGGGATGGGCGGCCGTCGCCGCCGCCACCGCCGCGGCCAGCGAGTCCTCGGACATCGCCTCGAAACCCTTGGCGGTGGCGATGGCGACCGGATCGCCTCCGCCGGCAGCCAGCAGGTCGGCCAGCACCGCCTTGGCCTGGGTGGCGGTCAGCGAGCCGGCGGCCTCCATGGCCAACAGCGCCACATAGCTCTCCGGGTCGAGCCGTCGGGCGGCCTCGGCATCGGTGGCCGCCTCGTTGGCCGTACGGGCCAGGGCCAGGGCGACGGGCCCCCCGGCCGCCACCACCGCGATCACCAGGTCGTCGAGCCCGAGGTCGACAACCGTGGCCACATGGTCTCCCTGGGAATCCGACGCTCCACCGGCATCCTCGAGCAGGGCGAGCAGACGGGCCCTGCGGGCCGCCGGCATCAGAGCCATGGTGTCGGCCACCGCGTCGATCCACTCGGCGTCGGGGACCACCGGCACCAGGTCGGGCTCGAGGAAGTAGCGGTAGTCGTAGGCATCCTCCTTCGATCGCAGGGCAACGGTGCGGCCGGCGTCTTCGTCCCAGTGCCGGGTCTGTTGGACGACCGACTCCCCCGCCTCGAGCAGGGCGATCTGGCGATCGGCCTCGTAGTCGATGGCCCGTCCCACCGAACGGGTCGAGTTGAGGTTCTTGATCTCGCAGCGGGTGCCGAAGGGGTCCTCGGCGGAACGGCGGACCGAGACATTGGCGTCGACCCGCATCGACCCCTCCTCCATCTTGCCATCGGACGCACGCGATGCCACCAGCACCGCTCGCAACTCGGTGGTGTAGGCGCGGGCCTGGGTCGAGGAGCGCATGTCCGGTCTGCTCACGATCTCCACCAGCGGTACCCCCGACCGGTTGTAGTCCACCAGTGAGTAGTCGGCGCCGTGGATGCGGCCCGAGGCGCCGGCGTGCGACGTCTTGCCAGTGTCCTCCTCCATGTGGGCGCGCTCGATCCCCACCCGGGTGCCGTCCGGAAGGTCGAGGTGACCATTCACGTTGATGGGCTGGTCGTACTGGCTGATCTGGTAGTCCTTGGCCTGGTCGGGATAGAAGTAGTTCTTGCGGTGGAAGGTGGAGGACCGGATCTCGCAGTGGAGAGCGGTCCCGATGGCCATGGCCAGCTCCACTGCCGTCTGGTTGAGCACCGGCAGGGAGCCAGGCAAGCCGAGGCAGACCGGGCACACGTTGGTGTTGGGCTGGTCCCCGAAGATGTTGGGGCAGCCACAGAACAGCTTGGTGGTCGTACGCAGCTCGCAGTGGACCTCGAGCCCGATCACCATCTCCCAGCCCGGCTTCACGCTCCCCCTCCGACCGGGACCGAGAGCGCCGGGGCCGCCGCCTCCACCACGGCGGCCACCTTGAGCAGTGTTCCTTCGGAGAGGGCCGAGCCGAGCAGTTGCACCCCCACCGGCAGGCCGTCGTCCCCGGTGCCGAAGGGAACGCTGATTGCCGGATGCCCGGCCAGGTTGGAAGGGATGGTGCAGACATCGGAGAGGTACATGGTGAGCGGATCGCCGGTCTTGTCCCCGAGTGCGAAGGCGGTGGTGGGCGCGGTGGGTCCGAGTAGGACGTCACATCCCTCGTAGGCAGTGGCGAATCCCTCGATGATCCTCGTCCGGACCCGGAGAGCCTGGTTGTAGTAGGCGTCCATGTACCCGGCCGACAGGACGTAGGTACCGAGCATGATGCGGCGCTTGACCTCGGCACCGAAGCCCGCTGACCGGGTTGCCGTGTTCATGGCCACCGTGTCCTCGGCCTCGACCCGTAGGCCGTAGCGGACACCGTCATAGCGGGCCAGGTTGGAGGAAGCCTCGGCCGGGGCGATCAGGTAGTAGGCGGACAGCCCGAGGACCACCTCGGGGACCGACACCTCCACCACCCTGGCGCCCGCGGCCCGACAGGCGTCGGCAGCCTGGTGGGTCCGGGAGGCCACGTCCGGATCAACTCCGTCGAGGAGCTCCTTCAAGATGCCGACGGTCAACCCGTCCACGCCGTCGTCGAGCACGGACAGGACCCGGGGGGCGGGGCGGTTGAGCGAGGTCGAGTCAGCCGGGTCGTGACCACCGATCACCGAGAAGAGCAGGGCGGCGTCGGCCACCGTGGTCGCCAACGGCCCCACCTGGTCGAGCGAGCTGGCGAACGCCACCAGGCCGAAGCGGGACACGGCGCCGTAGGTGGGCTTCATGCCGACCACTCCGCAGAGCGCGGCCGGCTGGCGAATCGACCCACCGGTGTCCGAGCCGAGGGCCAACGGGACGAATCCGGCGGCCACCGCGGCCGCCGAGCCGCCCGAGGACCCTCCGGGCACGCGGCTGGTGTCGTGTGGGTTGCGGGTGGGGCCGAACGCCGACGTCTCGGTGGACGAGCCCATGGCGAACTCGTCCATGTTGGTCTTGCCCACCACCACCGCGCCGGCCTGCACCAGACGGCTGACCACGGTGGCGTCGTAGGGCGGGAGCCATCCCTCGAGAATCCGCGACGAACAGGTGGTGGGCACCCCCCTGGTGCACAGGTTGTCCTTGAGGGCGACCGGCACGCCGGCCAGTGGACCGGGGTCCTCGCCCGCATTCACGGCCGCGTCCACGGCAATGGCTTGTCGCCTGGCCTCCGCCCCGGTGACCAGGTTGAAGGCGTGTACCTCCCCGTCGCCAGCTTCGATGGCGGTCAGGTGCTCCTCGAGCACGTCCAACGCGGAACGGGCCCCGGAGCGGACGGCGTTGGCCAGTGCCGCCGACGGGCTGGCCGGGGTCATGGCGCCTCGCCGAGGATTCGCGGCACCCGGAACCGATGGTCCTCCACCGACGGCGCCTGAGCCAGTACCTCGTCACGGTCGAGACACGGCTGCAGCTCGTCCGGGCGGAGCACGTTGGTCACCGCCATGGCGTGCGCGGTGGGGGCGACCCCGGCCAGGTCGAGCGAAGACACGTCGTGGGCATGGTCGAGCACCTGGGCCAGTTGACCGGTGAAGAGGTCGAGCTCCTCCTCGGTCAGCTCGAGGCGGGCCAGGGCGGCCACGTGGGCCACCTCGTCACGAGTCAGGCGGTCGGGGCCGGCCATCAATCGGAGCAGGCCATCAAGCAGTCACAGCATCAGGTCCTGCCATGACCTGGCCGACGAAGCCAACCACCCGCTCTTCGATCAGGGGGGCGTCCCAATCGAGGGTGGCCACGTGGAAACTGCGCTCCAGGTAGACCCGCTCGATCGGCCCACCGACCGATGCCTCGAGCACGTCGCCCGACTCGACCGCCACCACGTGGTCCTCTCGGCTGCTCAACAGCAGCGTAGGACAGCGGATGGCCCCCAGATCGGAGGCCACCTCGCTGACGCCCCCGAACAACGAGAGGGCGGCAGCCGAGGGGTGCCCGCATAGGCGACCTCGACGGAGCCCTCCTTGGCGATATCCGAGCCGATGCCGTCGATGACCTCGGTGCCCCCGGCCAACAGGCCCCGGATCGCCTCCAGGAACTCCTCGGTGGGGGGATCGACCAGTGGGTTGATGACGGCGATGCCGGTGATCTCGGAGTGGCGGGCCGCCAGCCAGCACGAGAGCGTCCCCCCCATGGACAGCCCGGTGACCGCCACCTTGGTGCAGCGCTCGGCCAGCGCCTGGTAGGCGGCCTCTGCCGCCGCCGACCAGTCCTCCCATCGGGTGGGGATCATGTCGTCGACGGCCGTGCCGTGACCCGGGAGCAGGGGCAGGTCGACGGTGAACCCTGCCGCGGCCACCGCCTCGGCCAGCGGGCGCATCGACTGGGGGTTGCCGGTGAAGCCGTGGAGCACGAGGACGCCGTGCGACCCACTTGTATGGGACCACGGCTCGGCACCTGGGATGATCGGGGCAGTCACAGCACGGGATGCTACCCGCGCTCGGCCGCAGCCAGAAAGCTCGACCAGAACGACCCGTCATCCCCGGCGGCACCGGCAACGAGCGGTGGGGGGACCGAGGGTAGTGTTGGCGCCCAGACATCCACACGACGGGCGAGGAGCACCACACGATGGCCACCTATCAGTTTCTGAGCGACGATTGGCTCACCGAGGCCCGTGCCATCAGGGCGGAGTTCGACGGGAAGAGCGCCACCATCGACCACTCCATCCGCATGAACTTGGTCATCGGCGAGGTGCCCTTCGGCGAGGGGACGGTCGAGGCCCATGTCGACACCAGCAGCGGTGAGCTGGTGCTGGACACCGGCCACATCGACCCGGTGGACCTCAAGGTCTCCCTCGACTACGACGTGGCCAAGGCCATTCTGGTCGAGGGCAATCCGCAGGCCGGCATGCAGGCGTTCATGTCCGGCAAGATCAAGGTCGAGGGGGACATCGCCAAACTGCTGGCCCTGCAGTCGATGACCCCCGATCCGGCGGCCGCCGAGATCGCCTCACGCATCATGGCCATGACCGAGTAGCCAGGGGGCGGGGAGCGCTCAGCCGACCGGCACCGCCGGCAACTCCTCGGTGGCCGGGACTCTGCCATGGCCTGGCGTGTTGCGCATGAACAACCCGCACACCGCGGCGAGCACGGCGCCCACGGCGCCCACGGCATAGGCCCGGTGGAACGAGTCGAGCGACCCCACCCCGCCGTGACTCGAGGCCTGCACGGTGACCATCACCTGGATGCCGGCCACGATGCCGATCTGGGTGATCAGCTGCTGGGCGGCACTCATCACCCCGAGTTCGTCCGGGGCCACCTCGTTGGAGGCCGACGCCGCGGTCGACGGGGTCGACAGTCCGTTGGCCACCCCGGACAGCCCCAAGGCCACGAGGATCACCACCAAGGACGGCTGGGCCCCGAGCTGGGTGAACAGGACCATGGAGGCGACCAGGGTGACCGCGCCGGCCACCGCCGACAGCCGCTCCCCCACCTTGACCGCGGCGTACCCGGCAATGGGCGCCACGATGGAGAACATCAGCGGGCGGGCGGTGGACACCAACCCTGCCCGGGTCTCGCTGTAGCCGTAGACCCGCTCCATCAGGATGGGGAAGAGGAAGAATCCCCCCATATAGGAGAAGTTGACGAAGGTCCTGGACCCGAGGGGGAAGACGAAGTTGCGCATCCGGAAGTAACGCAATGGGATGAGCGGCCGGGGGCGCGTCGCTCGTGGAGCACGAACCAGACGCCGAATACGATGCTGACAGTGAGGACGGCCAGTGTCGCCGGGGCGGTGAACCCCCACGACGGCGCTTCGTTGAGGGCGAGCAGGCCGGCGGTGACCGAGCCCGAAAGGGTGAGGGTACCCTTCCAGTCGAGTTGTCGCCACGGGCTCGGCGATGGAGCTCCGTCGGCGCCGGACCCCTCCGCGCCGGGCGGGGAGTGAAGGTTCTCAACGGGCCGACCCGCCGGTGAGGCGGCCGGATCGGTGATCTGGTCAACCGGGCGGTCACTGGAGGGCAACACGATCACTGCCAGCACGGCGGCGATGGCCATCAGCGGCAGTTCGCCCCAGAACAGCGCCCGCCACCCGAAGTACTGGATGATCGGCGCCCCGATGGTCACCCCGATCACCGGTCCCCCCGCCCCTACCAGTGCCCACCAGCCCATGGCCTTGACCCGGTCCCCGTGCGAGAACGCCTGGAGGACCAGGGCCATCGATGCGGCACCGGTGGCCGCCCCCTGGACACCGTCGAACAGACGGGCGGCGATCAGCACCCCGGCAGTCGGGGCCGAGGCGGTGAGCACGACGCTGACCGCGGCCCCGGACAATCCCCACAGGTAGAGGCGCCGGTAGCCGCGCAGGTCGCCGAGCTTGCCGAGGATGGGGGCGGCGACGCCGAAGGCCAGCAGGGGCCCAGTGGAGGTCCAGGTGAGCGTGGACACCGAGGTGTGCAGCTGCTCGGCCACCTGGGGGAGCGCCACCACAAAGACGGTGAAGGTGATGTTGACCGAGAGCAGCCCGGCCAGCACCGTCCACAGCACCCACCACTGGTAGCGGTCCGAGGTGGCCACCCGTCGGTGAATCCGGTGACGGAACAGGACAGGCCAGGGGACGACGATGCCACCGTCGGCCCCGGACCCGGTGCCACTGAGCAGTGCTTCGGCCTCGATCACCTCCGTGGCGTCGAAACCGCCGTCACCCCCTGGCCGGTCAGGCCCTCTGACCGGTGGCACGGCTCAGCCCACGAGCGGGTGCATCTCCGCCTGCAGCTCCGCTACCGTCCAGCGATCAGCCTTCTCCAGGGTGTCGGTCATCGTCCAGGGTTGGAACAGGCGAATCTGGCCACCCTGGACGAAGTAGACCCGACCCGAGGCGGGGCAGTCCACAGTGGCCAGATAGGCGACCAGCGGGGAGACATTGGCCGGGTCCCAACTGTCGAACACCGAGGCGTCGGCCGGGGCTCGGACGATGTCGGAGAGGCCGGGCGTCTGCTCGGTCATCCGGGTCCGGGCCGCGGGGGCGATGGCGTTGACCCGGATTCCGTAGCGGACCAACTCCTCGGCGGCGATGGTGGTGAAGGCGGCGATCCCGGCCTTGGCGGCGCCGTAGTTGGACTGACCGGGGTTGCCGAGCAGTCCCGATGTCGAGGACGTATTGACCACGGACGCCTTGACCTCCTTGCCGGCCTTGGTCTGCTCGCGCCAGTAGGCGGCTGCGTGCCGGGTGGGGACGAAGTGGCCCTTCAAGTGGACGTGGATGACCGAGTCCCAGTCGGCCTCCGACATGTTGACCAGCACCCGATCGCGCAGGATGCCGGCGTTGTTGATCAGTACATGGAGATCCCCGAACGCGGCGATGGCGGCATCGACCAGGCGCTTCCCGCCGTCCCAGTCGCAGACGTCGTCGGTGTTGGCCACCGCCTGTCCTCCTGCTGCGGTGATCTCGTCCACCACCTGCTGCGCGGGCGAACGGTCGTCACCGGAACCGTCGACGGCGCCACCCAGGTCGTTGACCACGACGTTTGCCCCTTCAGAGGCAAAGAGCAGGGCATGCTCACGCCCGATGCCGCGACCGGCCCCGGTGATGATCGCGGTCCGTCCCTCCAGTGCTCCCATGTCGTCGCTCCCCATCTCTGCTGCGGCTTCGTCGCGGCCCCGCCGGGTCGGGCCCGCTGGACTGGTGCGACTACGTTGGCAGGGACCGACATAGCGGTCAAACCGGCAACACACCCTCGGCCCGGGTGGAGGCGACCACGACGGGACGGTCGACGGTCTGTCCGTGACCCGAGTCGACCACCGCCGCCACCATCGACCGCACCCGTGCCCGTTCGCCGGCCACCAGGACGTACTCGGTGTTGCGCACGTGGGAGACCGTACCCACCTTGGCCCCGGTGGGATCGTGGATGCCGATCCTCGCCCCGACATAGCGGGCCGAATCGAAGGCAAGGACCTCCACGTGGCCGCGTCCCGCACACAGGTCGAGGAGCTGGTCGAAGTCGAGCCACGACTCGTTGTTGTAGGAGAGGACCACCACCTCGGCCTCGACCCTGGCAATCACCCCACCCAGGGCGTCGGGCATGGTCCGGCGCCCGTTGAAGGCACTGCGCCGGGTGGGGTCGCGCAGGTCCTCGCGCTTGCAGGCCACCCCGTAGTGGGCCGGGGAATCCCAGGCCACGATGGTCTCCCACACGTGGTAGTTGGCGTCGTAGCGGTGCTGGTTGTAGGGGGGGTCGAGATAGGCCAGCTCCACCGGGCCGAGTTCGGGCGAGCCGGCCAGCGAGCAGGCGTCGCCCCGAACTGCCCGTCCCGGTCCGGGGATCAATGCCGGCAGTCGCAACTCGAGTGGGTGGTGGGCTCGTGGCGCCCACTGCTTGAGGTAGGCCATCTGCAGGCCGGTGGTGGAGTCGACACGGTCGGCAGCCTCCAGAAGGCTGGTCATCAGCACCGGCCACAGTGCGGTGCCGGCGTAGTCACGCTCGATGGCATCGCGCACGGCGTCGATGCGGGCCCCGTTCTCGGGTCGGAAGTACCGCGCCGCCTCGCAGAAGGTGGCGGTCACGTAGCCCGCCCGCCCCTCCAGCCGGTTGAGCCGGTCGACGGCGTCGTTCACCTGGTCGGGAAGGCCCGGGGTGATCCCGGGATCGGTGGCCACATAGCACCGGGCGAGGACGTGGGCGAAGCGGGCGCTGTCCACCGCGGTCACCGCCATGCCCAGCCGCTTCCAGGCCTGGGACACCCTGGTCGTCCCGCTGAACAGGTCGAGCCCGGTGCGGGCCCCCGAGGCCGCAGCCAGCACGGTGAGCGCCGGTATCAGACGGCGCTTGGATCCCAGGTACTTGATCACGGCACCGATCTCACTGCCCTTGCCTCACCGGCGACCGAACCGGCGGAACCACCAGTTCGGGTCGCGGGCGTGGGCGTGGAAATGGTCGGGGATCTGGCGCATCACCCGGTCGAAGGACCAGCCGCCCGCTCCGAGCTGGTCGTCGGCCACCCGGCCCAAGGCGGCCAGCATGTGCTCGACCTCGGCGTCGGGTGGCTCGCGGCCGTGCTCCTTCCACACCACCATGGGAACGTCGCACACCTCGCAGGCCGCCACCCAGCACACCTTGTCCTCGTGGAACCACGGGGTGATACGGGCTGCCTCGCACAGTTCACAGACCCGGCCGGACCCGCTCAAAACGTGTAGATGTCGACGGTCGTCCCCGGCGGCACCGAGCTGCCGGCCGGCGGGTCGGTGGAGAGCACCCGGGTGGCGCCCTGCGGGCCGTACGGGCCGGCCACCTGGAGACCCAGGGCCTGGAGGGCGCTGGTGGCCGCGGCCAGTGACTGCGACACCACGTCGGGGATGGTCACCGGTTGTGGTCCGAGGGAGATGGTGACGGTGACGGCGGACCCGTACGGCTGCGGACCCGCAGAAGACGCCGGCGTCGTGCTGATCACCTGGCCGGTGGGGACGGTGGGGCTATAGGCATTCTTCTGCGCCGGGACGAACCCGACGCCGCTGAGGGCGGCGGACGCGGCGGCGTACGTGGTCCCTGCTCCGGTGACCACGGGGATGGCCACCGGGGCGTGCCCTTTGGAGGCGATGATGGTCACCGTCGATCCGTAGGGAGCAGTACCGGCCGGGGAGGTGGCGAGAATGGCACCGGCCACCACCGTCGAGCTGTACTGAGCCGCCGACGCTGGGCACACCCCGACAAGATGAGCGCCGGCGAGGGCCTGGATGGCCTGGCTGCAGGTGGCGAAGGTGGTCACCGCGGGGATGGTCACCGGTGGGGGGCCGGCCGAGACCACCACGGCGATGGTCGTACCCTCCTTGGCGCTCACCGCATGGGCGCCCGAACGAGGCGTCGGAGTTTGGCGAACGATCTTGCCCGCACCCAGCGTGATGCTGAAGGCGACGCCTGCCTGGTGCACCGTGAAGCGATCAGCCTTCACCAGGTGATCGGCCTGGGCCACCGTCTGGCCCACCAACGAGGGAATGGGGTGGCTGGCGGTGAAGATCTTGTGATCGGAGGCATAGACCGCGCCGGCCGCAACCAGCGCCGCCACCACCACGACAGCGGCCACCACCCACGGCCACCGGCGCCTCCCCTTGCTCTTGGCTGCCTTGCTGGTGGTGCCGGGAGCGACCGGTCCCGGCACACCCAACTCGGTGGGTTCCGATCCGTCGGCCCCACCGGGTCGGTGCCGGGTCGGGCGGACCATCACCTTGTCCACCTCGCCGACCTCGTCGATGGGCACCGAATCGACGATCGCCAACGGAGTGGGCGCCGGGGAGGGCGCGCGCCACTGCCTGGAGCCGGTGGGTGAGTTGTGAGGCGTCATAGCGCTCAGACGGTTCGGGGGCGGCCGCCCACACCAGCACGTCGTTCAGGGGACCCAGCGCCTCGTGCTCGGGGAGCAGGGTGCCCACCCGGGCCATCAGCGTGGCCACGGTGGTGTCACCGATGAATGGAGACTCGCCGGTCACCCCTTCGTAGAGCACCAGCGCCAGGGCGTACACGTCCGCCTTCCCGTCCAGCACCCACCCCTCGACCTGCTCGGGAGCCGAGTACCGGGCGGTACCCAAAATGGCCCCATCCGGCTCGGTCCACGACGCCTCGGCCAGGGCCCGGGCCAGACCGAAGTCGGCGATGCGGAGTCGCCCGTCGGCATCGAACAACAGGTTGGCCGGCTTGATGTCGCGATGGACCAGGCCGCGGCGGTGGGCGTAGTCGAGCCCGGCGGCGGCCTCGATTCCCACCTGCACCGCTTGTTCGGGAGAGAGCAGCACCCCGGTGTCGTAGACCTGGCGCAGGCTGCCGCCGGCCAGGTACTCGAGGACCAGGTACGGGACACCGTCCTCCTCGCCCCAGTCGTAGACCTGCAGGATGTTGGGGTGGTTGAGGGCGGCCACCGCCCGGGCCTCGGCCCGGAAGCGCTTGAGGAAGGCAGTGTCGCCGGCGAGGGCCGGGTGCAGGACCTTGATGGCCACTCGCCGATGGAGCGAGACGTCGTCGGCCAGATAGACGTGCGCAGACGCACCGGTGCCCAGGGCGGTAACAAGTCGGTAGCGGTCGCCGAGGACACGCCCGATGGAGTCGGTGATACTCGGCATGGTTCTCGGTCAAGGGTACCGACTGGAGCGATCGAGCAGGTGGACGGTCGGTCCCCCTTTCTGGCACGAGAACGGCATTTTCGAAGGACTGGGGGGCCCAGGTGCCGCTGGCCCCGACCCGGCTGCGGTCACCGTACCGAGAAGCCGTCTGGTCGGACTGCCGATACTCCACTGCCGGCCGGAGAGCGGCCATCAGCGTGTAAATCCATTGACCTAACCGGATGGCGCGTCCATCGCCTCTAGTACCTTGCACGGGTGGACGTCGACGAGGGCTTGGAGGACAAGCTGGCGGTAATCGGGCGAGTGCTCGCCTCTCCGCCTCGGGTTCATCCCAGGGCTCCCGAGGGCACCGTGTGGAGAACCGAGCGCAGCTGTTACGGCTTCATGGCCCGACACGTCCACAGGGCGTCGCGGACACTGGAAACCGGCGTCGGCATCTCGACCGTCCTGTTCGCGGCATGGGGTTGCGAGCACCTGGCCATCGTCCCTTTTCCAGACGAGATGGACGTCATCACCGCGTACTGCTCGGGCATGGGGGTAGACACAAGCTCGCTCGCCTTCGACCTCCGACCGTCGGAGGTGGCCCTTCCCGAACTGACCGGGTCAGGCGAGCGCGACCTCGTGTTCATCGACGGCAGCCATGGCTTCCCCCAACCGATCATCGATTGGTTTTACGGTGCGTGCCTGCTCCGCCGAGGTGGCGTGGTGGTCTTCGACGACGCCGACCTTCCCCAAGTGAGCTGGTTCCTCGACACCTTCATCGAACTCGACGAGCGGTGGCAGCCGCTGCACGCCACGCCCAAATGGCGAGCGTATCGGCGCCTGTCGGAGGGCCCGCTAGCGGAAGGCGCATGGGAGCAGCCGTTCTTCCCTGCGGCGCCGTCAAGCCTCGGGAGCAGATGGTGGCGGGCGCTGAAGGATGCAGTCCCCCTGACCATCCGCCAGCAGTTGGCACGCGGCACGGGCCGCTGACCTCGACAGGCTACTCACCTCCGGCTACCACCTTTGTAGCCAGGGCTTGGATGTGCTCCTTGACCGAGGACGACTCGTAGCGCTCGAGATAGCGCTCCTCGGCGGCCTTGACGATCCGCTTCCGAAGATCGACCTCGGTGAGGAGGCGCTGGCAGGCGGCAACGAACTCCTCGGGGTCGTCGGCGACCAGTAGATGAACGCCAGGTTCGACGTCGAGCCCCTCGGCCCCGAGGGTGGTGGACACCACCGGGATGCGGTGGGCGAAGGATTCGAGGATCTTGAGGCGGGTCCCGCTGCCGAAGCGAAGAGGGACCACGGCGATGTCAGCCCGGGCGAGCTCCGGCTCCATGTCAGGGACCCTGCCCACCACCGTCACCCGTGGAGGGTCGTGCAGCCGTTCGAGGCCTGGGGTGGCGGTGCCGACCAACCTGATCTCCGTGCCCGGGACTCGAGATCGAAGCCGAGGGCCCAGGTCCCGGACCAGCCAGGTGGCTGCATCCACGTTCGGGGCGTAGTTGAGCGATCCCTGGAAGAGGATGACTGGCGGGTCCGAGACCTCGAGGCGCCCGCAGGCCCGGAGGGGCAGGTGATAGCTGTTGGCGACGATGTCGGCGTTTCCGAGCCCCGAGCGCTCGACATCCAGGTCACTGCACAGCACCACCCGGTCGGCCAGTCCCGCAACCGTTTTCTCCAGACTCCTCCAATCACGGGCATTGAGGCGCGACTGGGCCGTGGCGAAAGCGCGGTGCACCGATCCGACCACCCCGTGGCCCGATGTATCCGTCCGGATGAGTCGTCCGCGCTGCTTCTCCTTCTCGCTCTCCAGATTGTCGATGTCGATGACGGTGGGGCCCATTTGGGGTCGACCCAGCCATTCGAAGGTGGCGATGGTGTTGTACCAGGCCAGGTCGTATCGGCCGGCCACGAACGATTCGAATGCCGCTCGGGGCGTCTTGTCGAAGCGCCGCATGGTGATCTCCATGGGCACCCCCGGCCGGGCCAGCCATGCCGCCCGCCACCGCAACGACGCTCCCCGCTGGGCCAGCCCTGACGATCGCCAGCGCCGAGAGGCACCCACCTCGGGGTAGGGAGACGTGCACACCCTCGAGATGGACAGCGTGGGAGGAACGACGCGTTCAGGCCGGCGGGTGTCGTAGAGCGAGAAGAGATCGATCTCCCCAAGCCCGGACAGGGCTTCGATCGACGTTGCCAACCGCATCAGACCGCCGCCGGTGGACGGCCACGGGAAGAAATCGGCAACGATCAGAATCTTCATCGATCGACCGTCATCGTGGCAGTTCGCCCGTCTCGAGCAGGTGAGCAAAATCAGCGTCACCGATCACCGTGACCCCGAGTTCCTCGGCCTTGGCCAGTTTCGACGCACCGGGCGCCTCTCCGACCACTACCGCATAGGTCCTCTTCGACACCGACCCGGGTGACTTGCCCCCCCGGGCCACAATCGCTCCCTCGGCCTCCTCGCGGGTCCATCCTTCCAGCGTCCCGCTGACCACCACTGATTTTCCCGCCAGTGTCTGAGACTCGGTTTCGTGGGTCGACGAACCACCGCGGCCTGGTTCGACCAGGGTGAGACCGGCCCGGCGGAGACGATCCACCACCGACCGGTTGACCGCCGAGGAGAACCACCGGACGACACTGTCGGCGATGACCGGCCCAACTCCCTCCACCGCAGCCAGGGTGGTCTCGTCGGCTGCCATCACCTTGTCGATGTCTCCCATCTCGCCGGCCATTGCGATCGACCCCACCTGGCCGAGGTGCCGGATGCCCAAGCCGATGAGGACTCGGTGGAGCGGTCTGGTCCGGGACGCATCGATGGCACCCAGAAGATTGGCGATGGATACCGTCCCGAATCCGTCGAGACCCTCGAAGGTGCGCTCGGTGAACGAGTAGAGATCGGCCACATCGGCGAGCAGTCCCCGGTCGGTGAACAGCTGCACCCGCTGTTCGCCGAGGCCTTCGATGTCCATGGCGGAGCGAGAGGCGAAATGGGCGATCCGTTGGACCCGCTGGGCCGGACAATCCAGATTGGTGCAGAAGGTGTCGCTCTCACCAGGCAGCCGCACCAACGGGCTGCCGCAGCTCGGGCACTCGGTGGGGAACTTCCAGGCCGGGCGGCGGCGGCGTCGGGGGCGGCCAGACACCGGACCTACCACCTCGGGGATCACATCCCCCGCCTTGCGCACGATCACCATGTCGCGGGGGCGCACATCCTTGATCCGGACCTGGTCCTCGTTGTGGAGCGTGGCCAGTGAGACCGTCGAACCGCCGACGAACACCGGATCCAACACTGCGAACGGCGTCGCCTTCCCCGTCCGGCCGATGGACACCGCGATGTCGAGCAGCTCGGTGGTCCGCTCCTCCGGAGGGAACTTGTAGGCGATGGCCCACCTGGGGCGCGAGAGGTGGCACCCAACTGTCGCTGGAGAGCAAGGTCGTCGACCTTGATCACGACACCGTCGATCTCATAGTCGAGATCGTGGCGTCTCTGCTCGGATCGGCGGCAGAAGGCGAGGGCCTCACCGAGCCCGTGGACCAGTTGACGCTCCGGATTGACCGGAAATCCGGCCCTGTCCAGCCATTCCAGGGTGCCCGAGTGGGTCGGGGCCAGATCGGTGGCCTGGTCGCCGCCCACACCGGCGGACCCCCCCACGACGAGCTCCCCGACCTGATAGGCCCAGAACGAGAGGGCTCGCGCCGCTGTGATCGACGAGTCCTTCTGACGTAGGGAGCCGGCCGCGGAGTTGCGCGGATTGACGAAGAGACGCTCACCGGCTTCGCCCTGGCGCCGATTGAGATCCTCGAAGGCGGAGACTGGCATGTACACCTCGCCCCGCACCTCGATCAACTCCGGCACCGGGGTGGACTCGGCGCCCAACTCGTGTGGGATGTCAGCGATGGTGGCAACGTTTGCGGTCACGTCCTCGCCCGTGCGCCCATCGCCCCGGGTGGCGGCCTGGACGAAGCGCCCGCGGCGATAGGTGAGGGAGATGGCAAGGCCATCGATCTTGAGCTCGCAGACGAATCCGGTGTCGGCGGGCACCTGTTTGGCCAATCGATCCGCCCAGGCTTGCAGCTCCTCGGGGCTGAAGGCGTTGTCGAGGCTCATCATCGGGACCCCGTGCTCCACCGCCGCGAACAGCGCCGACGGTGCTGCCCCCACGGCCGAGGTGGGCGAGTCGGGCACGATCAGGTCAGGGTGGTCGGCCTCGATGGCTCGCAGCTCGCGAACCAGGGCGTCGTACTCCCCGTCGGTGATCTCCGGATCGTCGAGTCGGTGATAGCGCTCGTTGTGATGCGCCACCAGGGCGCGCAGCTCCTCGGCCCGGGCCACCGGGTCGACGGGGGCCGTCGGGTCGCCCGGCGATTTGCGGATCACGGCCGACCCCGCGGGGTCACTCGGCAATCCCGGACCCGATCACCTCGTCCGGGCGATCCGAATGGTAGAGAGCCACCGTCTGGCCTGGGGCGATTCGTCGCTGGGGCACGGAGAAGGTGATCGACAGCCCGCCGTCCACGGGCCGGGCCGTGGCGGCCACGGGTCTGCCGTGGGCGCTGCACTGGGCGATGACGGCGCGCGTCCCGGCGGGGCCCGAGCACCGATCGGTCCCCATGCCGGTCAGGTCCCCATCCACCCAGGTGACCGTGTGGAGCACCACGGCGCCGGCCAGAGCAGCCTCCGGTGATCCGAGCGACACCCGCCGGCCGGGCACGTCCACTGCGGTCACGAAGCGACGGCGGCCATCAGGGCTGTGACCCATCCCGCGGCGTTGGCCCACGGTCACCAGCTCCACCGCGTCGACCGAACCGAGCTCCGCACCGGTCTGGTGGTCGACCATGGTGCCCGAATGGAGGGGGATGCGTCCCTTGAGGAACTCCTGGCGACCCACATCCGATCGGATGAAGCAGACATCTTGGCTGTCGGGCTTCCCCGCAGTCCGCAATCCCCGTCGACCCGCCATCTCGCGCACCTCCGCTTTGGTCATCTCCCCGACGGGAAAGAGGGTGCGGGCCAGCTGGTGCTGTCCGAGCATGGCCAGCACATACGACTGGTCCTTGTTCGGGTCGGCACCACGACACAGGCGGTACCGCCCCTCCGGGGTAGCCAGGCAGCGGGCATGGTGGCCGGTGGCCACCGCGTCGAAACCGAGGGAGCGCGCCCGTCCGAGCAGGCGATCGAACTTGAGATGCCGGTTGCACTCGATGCACGGATTGGGTGTGCGGCCTTCGGCGTGCCCGCGGACGTAGGGGTCGACCACTCGGGCGTCGAAGTCGGCGGCGAAGTTGAACACGTGGTGGACCAGGCCCAACTGGTCGGCCACCCGGCGGGCATCCTCCACATCGGCCACCGAGCAGCAGCCCGAATCCGAGGAGCCGCCCCACAGCTTGAGGGTGGCCCCCACCACCTGACTGGGACCGAGCTCCTCGGCCAGCAGGGCGGCGGCCACTGAGGAGTCCACGCCGCCGGACATGGCGACCAACACGCGCATGTCAGCAGTCTCTCAGCTTGGCGACCACCGCCGGGACGGCGGCCAGGGCGTGGTCGATCTCGGCGTCGGTGGTGGTCGGGCCCAGGGAGAACCGGATCCCACCAGCCGCCTCGGCCGGGCCCATCCCCATCGACGCCAGCACGTGGCTCACCTCCACCGCGCCGCTCGAGCAGGCAGCACCGGCCGATACTGCCACCCCTGCCTCGTCGAGCAGCACGACCATGGCTTCGCCCTCCACACCGGCGATGGTGAGGTGCAGGATCCCGGCCACCCTGTCGCTCCGGCTGCCGGTTTCGGTGGCACCGGTCACCGAGGCGAGCAGGCCGTCTCCGAGCCGGTCCCGTAGGGCGGACACCCGTGCCACCGTCTCCGACCGACCGGACGCCGACGCCTCCAGGGCGGCGGCCATGGCCACGATGCCGGCCACGTTGTGGGTCCCGCTCCTGCGGTCCCGTTCCTGACCGCCCCCATGGATCAGCGGATCCATCCCGATCCCGTGGCGGACGACCAGCGCACCGATCCCTTGCGGACCACCGAATTTGTGACCGCTCACCGCCACCAGATCGGCCGGGGCGGTGAGACCGGCGACATCGAGCCAGGGCACCGCCTGTATGGCATCGGAATGGAGGACCGCCGACTGCGAACGTCCACGCACCACCGAGGCCACCGCCTCGATCGGCTGGATGGTCCCGATCTCGTTGTTCACCGCCATCACCGAGACCAGTCCCACCTCCGGGGTGCACGCCTCGGCCAAGGCGTCGAGGTCGACGATCCCGTCCTTCGTCGGGGGTACTTCTCGCAGCTCGGCCCCGGTGCGTCGGGCCAACGCCCGACAGGTGTTCAGCACGGCATGATGCTCCATCGCCGTGCACACCATGGCGGGGGGCGACCGACGGCCGGCGGCGACGGCCTCCCACCCGCCGACAACGGCCAGGTTGTCGGCCTCGGTGCCGCCGGCGGTGAACACCACGTCACCGAAGTCCGCGCCGAGCACCCGGGCCACCTGCTCTCGGGCCTCGTCCACGGCCAGCCGGGCCCGTCGGGACTCGAGATGGTTGCCCGACGGATTGCCGAAATGACCATCGAGGTAGGGCGCCATGGCCTCGACCGCGGCTCGGGCCCATCGGAGTGGTGGCCGCGTGGTCGAGGTAGGCGCGCCCTCCGTGGTCACTCATCGAGCCGACGGCCATGGACACAAGGCGGTCATCAGGCGATCCACACCGACTTCACATTGCAGAACTCGTGGAGGCCCTGACGCGAGAGCTCCCGCCCGACACCCGAGCTCTTGATCCCTCCGAACGGGAGCTGGGGCATGGAGACCACCATCCCGTTGACGAAGACCTGGCCGGCCTGTAGTTCCGCCGACGAACCGCTGCTGCTCATCGGGGTCGTTGGTCCACACGCTGGAACCCAGGCCGAACTCGGTGTGCGTTGGCCACCGCCAGCGCCTCATCGGCGTCGGCCACGACGAAGAGCAGCGCCACCGGCCCGAATACCTCCTCGGTGGCCACCCGCATGGCCGGAGTGATGCCGGTGATCACCGTGGGGCGATAGAAGAAACCGGGGTGCTCCGGCCCGCCAGGGCCGACCACCCGCTCGCCCCCGCACAGGATGGTGGCGCCGTGGGCACGGGCGTCCTCCACCTGGGCCTCGATGGTGTCGCAGGCCGTGGCGGTGACCAGCGGCCCGACCTCGGTGGCCGGGTCGAACGGATCCCCCACCGACAATCGCCTCCATGCCGGCGACGAACCCGTCGGGTGAACTCCTCGGCCACTCCGCCGGTGGACGATGAACCGCTTGGCCGCGATGCACGACTGGCCGGCGTTCTGCACCCGGGCCTGGACGCCGACCGAGACAGCCTTGTCCAGGTCCGCCGACGGCAGAACGATGAACGGGTCACTCCCTCCGAGCTCGAGCACGATCTTCTTGCCCACCGCCCCGGCCTGCGCAGCCACGGCACGGCCGGCACCGACGCTGCCGGTCAGGGTCACCGCCGCCACCCGCGGATCGGCGATGATCGCCGGCACCTGATCGGTTCCCGACCAACAGGGTCTGGAAGACACCCGTCGGGGGCGCCGGCCCGTCGGAACAGGTCCTCCAGCAACAGCGCGGTACGGGGCACGCTCGGAGCGTGCTTGAGGAGTCCGACGTTGCCGACCATGACGGCCGGGGCGATGAATCGGACCACCTGCCAGAGGGGATAGTTCCAGGGCATGATGGCCAATACTGCGCCGAGGGGTTGGTAGGTGACCAGGCCCAGCGACGCGTCCACCGGAACCTCTTCGTCTTGGAGCAGGGCCTCCGAATGCTCGGCGAACCACCGGAATCCGCTGGCGCACTTGGCCACCTCTGCCTTGGCCTGGGCAAAGGGCTTGCCCATCTCGGTGGTGATGGTATGGGCGATGTCGGGCAGCTCGGCCTCGAGCAGTTCGGCCACCGTGGCCAGCAGACGGGCGCGCTCGGCGAAAATGCGGTCGCCGCCCACTGAGGAGCGGCTGCGGCGGCCGCGGCCAGGCTGGCCTCCACCGCGTCGGTGTCATAGGGCTCGAACAGCTGGAGCAGTTCGCCGTTGGTGGGGTTGATGGTGGCGATGGGGGGGCCGGTATCGGCAGGGCTCATCCGACCAGTATTCCTCACCTCGAGAGGCGGCGGCCGAGGCCCGGCTCGGGTCTCACGGCGGCCTCACCAGTCCCGAGATCAGGTTCCGCTGGACCTTCCCGGTGGCCGTGCGGGGCAGGGCCTCGAGCACCACGTACTGCTTGGGCCGCTTGTAGGTGGCCAGATGGCCATCGGCGTGGGACCGCACGGCATCGATGAGGGCCTGACCGGCTGCCGAATTCGACGATGCGGCCGGGATCAACGCCGCGCACACCCGCTGCCCCCACCGCTCGTCGTCCATCCCGAACACAGCGACCTCGGCGACACCGTCGGCATCGCTCAGGACGGTCTCCACCTCAGCCGGGTAGACGTTGACGCCTCCGGTGATGATCAGGTCGTCCCGACGGCCATCGATGAACAGGTAGCCGTCACCGTCGAGTCTTCCCAGGTCCCCGACGGTGAAGGCACCGTCCCTCCAGGCCGCCTCCGATTTCTCGTGGTCTCGCCAGTAGGTGAAACGGGCGAAGTCCGGAGGACGGCACCAGATGGTGCCGTCCTCATCGACCGATATCACCCGGCCGGGCCGGGCCCGACCCACCGTTCCCGGCCGTCCCGACCACTCATCCGTCGAGCACGCCGTGAACTGTCCTTCGGTGGACCCATAGAACTCCCACAGGACGCCGGGACCCACCCGCTCGATCGCCGCCCATTTGAGGGCGGGTGGGCACGGCGCCCCAGCGTGGGCCAGAAGGCGCAGACCGTCGAATCGACCCGAATCCTCCATGCCGTCGAGCAACCGAGTGAGGGCAGCGGGGGCCATGAACGTGGTGGTGGGGACCGGACCGCGACGACCGAGCAACACCGCCTGGGCCACCGGTGCGTCGAATCGGCTGAGGACGACACAGGTTCCGCCACGGAGCAGGGTGCCGGCCGCGAAGCGGATGGACACCGAATGGTGCATGGGCGAACAGACCAGGTGGACGTCGTCGGGGCCGAACGACCAGAAATCGGCCTCGTCGCAGAAGGCCGCCTCCGCCGTCCCGGCGTCCCAGAGGCCTGACCACACTCCCTTGGATCGACCAGTGGTGCCCGAGGTGTAGTGCATGGGGCGGGACTGCGGATAGGGGGACAGCTCCACCGGCGCGCCCCCGGCCAAGGTGGACAGATGATCGCCATCGGTCATCACCAGGCGCGGGCCGCAGTCGGCGATGAGGGTATCGCGCTCGGCATCGAGCAGCGTGGCGTTCAAGAGCACGGGGACGACGCCGATGCGAAGGGCACCGAGCACGGCACAAAGCAACGCAGCTGACGAGGGTAGGCAGAAGGCGATCCGATCACCCGGCTCCAGACCCGATGCCACCAGGGACCCGGCAGCACGACGTTGCCGGTCCTCCGCCTCGGCTGCGGTGAGAACCTCGACGGTCACGGCGCCGGTCACGGAACCTCCTCGGTCGGCAGCACGACGGCGGCGTCAACCGACGAGGGTTCGCCGAGCACGGTGAACACGGTGGGCCGGATCATGGTGATGACGATCATCCCGCCCAACAGGATCAGCGCACCAGCAATGGTGACCGATCTCACGCCGGTGTGGTCGGCAATCCCCCCCTGCACCACGGCGCCAATGGGGTAGACGATCCCCAAACCCATCATGTAGATGCTCAGGACCCGACCTCGAACCTGGGCCGGGGCCCGCAGCTGGACCACCGTGTTCAATCCGGACAGCACCGCGATATAGGTGGCTCCCACCCCCACGAATACAGCCACCGACCACCACAGGGACGGGGCCAGGCCGTAAAGGATCAGCACTACCGGCAGCGCGAACAAGGCCGACCGCACCATCGTCTGGCGTCCGAACCGCTCGGCCAGCGTCGGGAGGGCCAGGGCGCCCACCACCGCCCCGAGGCCCTGTCCGGTGACCAGGATGGCGGTGCCCACCTCAACGCTCACCCCACCCCGGTCGAGAACGCCGGACATGGCCGGGACCAGGGCGATGAACGGCGAGGCCAACAGGGCGACGAAGGCGATGAGTCCGATGGCGGCGCGGCATGCCGGTTCGGCTCGCGCCGCCCGGATTCCGACCACGATGCGGGTCAGCATCCTCACCCCATCGGCGTGAGCGACTGGCCTCGGCAACCTCACCATGGCCAGGGCGACCACCACCGCGGCGAACGACGCCGCGTTGATGCCGAACACCAGCCCATAGTCGTGGGTCACCAGCGCCAGGCCGGCCAAGGCCGGCCCGAGCACTCGGCCCAGGTTGAACTGTGCCGACGAGAGCGACACCGCCCCCAACAGATCCTCGCTCGGAACCAGGTCGGGGACCATGGCCTGATAGGCGGGGAACCCGATCGCCCCCGAGGCGCCGCCCAAAAAGGCCAGGGCGACCAGGGCGCCCGGTGGATCATGCCCGCTGGCCGCGGCCGCGGCCAGCAACGAGGCGAAGGTCATCTCGGCCAGCGTGGTGACGATCAGCCACCGGCGACGATCCAGTCGGTCGGCCAGTGCGCCTCCCACCGGGGCCAGCAGGCCGATCGGGATGAACGCGGCGGCGGCCACCAGGCCCGTCCATGCCGGTTGGCCGGTCCGGGCGAACACCAGAACCCCGAGGGCAACCGTCTGCATCCAGGTGCCCACATTGGAGACCAGGGCGGCCGACCAGATGAGGGCGAAGTTCCGCGATCGCAGGGGGCGGAGCGAAGCCAGGGCCACCGCGGGAGGCTATCCGCAGTACCAGCGGCCATCCCCGGCGTGGACCCGCGCCCCAGGCTTGGTCAACCGGGAACCAGCAACGGGCTCTCGACGGCCTATTTCTCGCCTTTCGACTTCCGACGGGGCCTCAGGGCGAACCACCAGATGCTGGCCATGGTGGCGATCACGCCGAAGGCGGCTGCCGGCTTCACGATCTTGCGAGAACGGTCGGACATGTGCTCGACGTTACCCGGCCCCACGGGCCACCGGGGCCGGGGGCCGCAATCGAGGGAATGCCTCCATCACGATGACGGAGAATGCGACGACGAGGCCGCTGCGTTGGCGTTTACGACCGTCACCCAAATAAAGGGACTTGCCTTCGTGCCGCCTTTTGGATATCGCGCCGTGGCCCACAGCTTGTAGTGGCCGTCGGGCACCGTGAGGGTGTTCCATGTCGCAACCCAGCCATAGGCACTGTCCTGGGCCTGCCCAATCACTCGGGGCTGCGCCCCGTAGGGCTGGGTGACAAAGGAGACCGGGCCGCGGAGCGGGGGCTTCGAGACGGCAACGTCGAGCGGCTCGGTGCCGTGGAGAACACTGTCCGTCGTCGGGACGACCATCAGCACGAAGCCCTTCTGGAAGTCGTCGCCGGCCACCGGCGTGGCAAAGATGCTCAGTCGCTGCTGCTTTGCCTCGGCCACCATCGCTTTGGTGAACGCGGTGGGGTAGCTGCCCAACAGCTGGGAGATCAACGGACTCGGGGCGTCGTCGATGTTGACCGCCACTTGGTTCCCCGCCAGCCGCTGTGTCTTCCAGATCTGCCCGTAGGTGATACCGATGTGCCAGGTCTCGTCGAACTGGAGCAGCAGCAGCAGCGCTAGGCAGCCGAGGACGACCGGTGCGGTCGCCCGTTTGATGACTCGAGACGGCGGCACCGACGAGAGGAGCGTGGACCGGGTCCCTTCCGAACCGAGGGCCCACCGAACTCCGCGCCCGATTCGGTCGTGGACGGACGGCCCCACCAGGGCGAGGTAGGAGCCGATCCAGATGGTCAGGGTGAAGATGCAGTAGCGACCCTCGGCGGCCAGTCCCAGCCGGGTCCGACCGATGGCGCCTGAGGCCTCGAACAGGAGCCCGAAGGTAATGAGGGCGACTCCGAGCGGTCCAGTACCTCGTGGGTGCCGGATACCATGGACGATCGCCACCACCGCGCAGGCAAAGACGACGACGCCGATGGCGAACACGTACCCGCTCTCCGATTTCGGAGTCCTGAACCCGGTGCCGAAGAGATTGCCGATGGACGTGAAGAAGAACTGCACCATCGCCTTGGGTCCGGATGGACCGCTACCCGCACCGACAGCGTCCTGGGCGAAGTCGTAGTGGAAGAAGTAGAGGGCCGTCGTCGCACAGGCACTGACGATCCAGACGACCAACGTGGCTCGTGAACGGCGCCGCAGGAGGAGGAGGGCGAGGCCCGCAGGCCAAATCAACAGGCCCTGCAGCGCGGAGAAGCTGCCTATCACCGCCGCCGTCACGGCGAAGGCGGTCGTCGGACGGTGGATCTCCTCTCGATCGAGCAACATGAGGACAACGGAGAGGCTGAACATCGTCAGGAACCAGCTCATCCGAAACCCGAAGAGGAGGTCGCTCTGCGTCAACAGCGAGCCGAAACCGGCGATGACCGGGATGTACCAGAGCCAATTGACGGAGGGGGCTCGCCGGTGGTGAGTGAGGATGAGTGTGGCGGCGCCGGCCCACCAGAACACTGTGCTGATGACCACCTCGATCACGATGTTGAGATGCACCGTCTCGGCGAGGGCCAGGGTGATCAAATTTGGAAAGAAGATCCGGTTCTCGTTGTGCTGCGCCCACAGGAGGGGAAGGGAGAGCGTGCCGTTTCGGAGGTGCTCCACCAGGTTGACGTCGGCGAATTGGTCGTAGTACAGAGAGTTCACCGCGTAGGCGTGCATGTAGAGCCCGGTCATGACGAGGGCGCCGACGAAGACCACCGCGGTGACGATGGCTCCGACCATGGGCCAGGGTGACCGCCCGCCCTGCCAGATCTGGTCGTCGCTCGCCGTCGATGTGGGAGGTTGGGCGGGCGCATCGACTGCCGACTGGACGCTCACCTCGTATCCCCCTCTGTTCGCGAACTACGGATCCTCTGGTACGACCCGACATTGCCCCAACACCACGAGGAATGGCCGGTTGACGCATCAGTATCTCATGCCCCGAAGACTGGAGTTGACCCGCCCCGACGGACCCGGTCATTTGGGATCGGGCCTCCGGCGTGGAACTGGGCCGGTTGGTCGGCGCGAGATCGGAGCGGGTACCGTCACAGGCGACACCGGGCAATCGGTCGGCATCAATCATCGAACCGAGGATGTGGGGTCCTCCCCCGCGTTGCTCTGAGACATCGCGCGGCTCGCGGTGGTGCGGCCGCACAACGTTCCCTCCGATACCATCCCGGTATGAATGCAACGGGACCAGAGCCCATCGGCTTGCCACCTGGTGCCTCAGTTCAGGCCGCAGGGGAAGATGAGGCAAAATACAGTAGTAACAACGTCGTCGTTCGAAAGCTGATCGCCCGCTTGCTGCGCGAGCTCCGGGTGACAGCCGGCTCGACCGGCGGCACCTGGGTCGATGTCGGCATCGGCGAGGGACTGGCGCTGGAGGCGATGCAGGTACGTGCCGGCTCGCTGGTCGGAGTTGAGTATCGAGGGGACAAGCTGACCATGGCCCTCCAGCGGCTTCCCGCCGCCTCCGGCGTCCGGGCAGATGCTGGGATGTTGCCATTCACCGATCACAGCGCCGACGTGGTCACCTGCCTCGAGGTTCTCGAGCACCTGGGAGAACCCGAGCGCGCAGTCGGGGAGCTGGCTCGGGTGTGCCATGGGCACTGCGTGGTGTCTGTTCCATGGGAGCCGTTCTTTCGACTCGGCAACCTCTGCCGAGGAAAGGACCTCAGGCGTTGGGGCAACAATCCGGAACACGTCCAACAATTCCGACCGTCAACGCTCCGGCTCCTCCTGCTTCGATCCTTCCGAGCGGTCAGCGTTCATCCCTGCTTTCCCTGGATCATCGCCGTGGCTACGCCTTCATTGAAGGTTGACAACGTCGCGGGGCTTAGGAAGAGTCCTTGTCTCGAATGAACTCAGCCGGCGGTAGCGGCCTGTCGCCACCGCGCGTCGTGGTCAGGTAGACGAGGAGCTCTCCGAGCAAGCCAAAGCACAGGAGCTGTACGGCGACGACTTCGAAGAGGACTCCGGTGATGAGAGCGGGATGGTCCCCGACCGGTAGGCCCATCACGTGCCGGATGAACATCCAGATCAGCAGACCGGTTCCAACCAACGCGGAGAGGAGCCCGGCGCCGCCGAAGAGGTGAAAGGGTCGGCGGTTGTACGAGGTGATGAATTTCACGGTTCCCAGATCGAATAGGCCTCGCCAGAATCGAGCGACTCCGTACTTGGTCTTGCCATGAAGTCGAAGATGGTGCTCGACCTCGACCTCGGTGACAGAGAAGCCGGACCAGGCGGCAAGGACGGGCAGGTACCGGTGGAGCTCTCCGTAGAGATCGATCGTCTCGGCGACCTCGCGACGGAGGACCTTCAAACCGCTGTTGAAATCTCGTCCGGGCACTCCGCTCACCCAGGATGTCGTGGCGTTGTAGAGCTGAGAGGTGTGCCGCTTCAAGAACCGGTCCTGCCGGGTGGCGCGGCGACCGGTGACCAGATCGAATCCCTCGTCAAGCTTGGCCACCAGCGCAGGAATCTCACTTGGTTCGTCCTGACCATCGGCATCCATCATGACGAAGACGTCGTTGGCGGCAAGATCGAAGCCGATGGAGAGGGCGGCCGCCTTACCCGCGTTGCGGCGCAGCCGCACACTCCGCAGGTGTGGATACTCTGCGCACAGTTTGCGCATCACCTGCGGCGTCCCGTCTGTGCTCCCATCGTCGACCACCAACACCTCATAATCGACGTTCATGCCCTTGAGCACGGCGATCGCCTGCGGGATCGTCTCGACCAGATTGTCTGCCTCATTCAAGGCCGGTACCACCATCGAGATGGACGGCAGTCGAGCGTCGTCGTCGGCCAAGGCGTCGGCATCTGCGCCAGCCGGAACGGCCGCCTCATCCTGAGATCTCGGATGGACCGGTTCAACGCTCAAATCGCCCGCCTCCTCGTCGTTACCAGAACACTCGAAGGCTCCGTCGCCCGAAGCACCAGCCATCCTGCTCCGGCACCCAGGCCGTCAACCAGGACGAACAGTACTCGCGCCAAGATCGCCGCCGCCGCGGCCGGACCGGCAGCGATGCCGGCGACCGACACGAACACCGCCTCACGCACCCCGATCCCACCGGGCGCAGGCGTGACGAACCCGATGATCCAGCTCACCACCGCGGCGAGCGCAACGCGTGCGATCGGCGGGTGGGCCACCAGCGACTCCGTGACCAGCACCGTGGCGGCGGCAATCAGGATCCACACTGGTATGTACGAACCGGTCAGACGCAGACAGCGACCCCAGCTCGGGATCTCGACCGTCAGTGTGCGCCCGAGGACTCGACTGGCCAAGGCCAGAATTCGGCGACTGACTGCGGGATGGATCGCGATGATGCCGACTACCGCGACCACTGCGACCGGCCACCAGGGCATGTCAATGGAACCACCGAGCAAGGCCACGACAGCGAGGACCAGAGCGGTGAGGGCTGCGGCCAGGTAGCAGCCGATGACGGAGAGCGCCACGCTGGAATAGGCAATCGATCGCTCGTACCCTTCGCGGCGGGCGAGCTCACTGCGTCCCAGCATTGCCCAGACCGCACCGGGTATGTACTTTCCCGCCTCTCCGACGAAGAAGGCGCTGATGACGCGGTGGTGGCCGGCGGGTTCGCCTCCCACCGCGAGGATGGCTGCCCCCCATCGCCACGCCAGCACGAACATGCCGCCAAACGCACAGGCGGCCGCCGGCACCAGCCACCACAGCCTGGCATTCCTGAGCGCGGCGACGGTCTCCGGCCAATCTCTGACCAGCATGTGGGCCACAAAGGCGAAGCACGCCGCTACGAAGACGAGCGATGCCAGACGGACGACGAGCTTTGCGCTTCTTCCACTCGATGTGGTTGCCCCATCTTCATCCGTCATCCCCAGATCTTACACGGCGTGTGTTGCCACCGTTATGGGTTCACGTCCCGGGTTTCCCCCGCGCCACTCGGAGAATGTGGCAGCACCGGTGGTGTCTTCAACCGTCGGTGGCGACGAATACGTTCTTCACATCCGTGTACGAGGCCAGCGCCTCCAGCCCGAGCTCACGGCCGATGCCGGACTGCTTCATACCTCCGAAACTGGTCTGCACCCGGACCGAACTGTTGGAGTTGACCGACAGATTGCCGGCCTGCACCGCTCGAGCCACGCGAAGCGAGCGGGCGCCGTCCCGGGTCCAGATCGATCCGGACAAGCCGTAGGGAGTGTCGTTGGCCAGTCGGACTGCGTCCTCCTCGTCATCGAAGGGTATGACCGCGACCACCGGTCCGAAGATCTCCTCGCGAGCCATGCGCCACTCGGCACCGGCCGGTGCCACGACCGTGGGTGGGAACCAGAACCCGGGTCCATCGGGCACCTCGCCCACGAGGCCGGCGGTCACCGGCCCGCCCCCGGGCACACCCATGCCCGCAGCCAGAAATCCACCGACCACACCCTGGTGGGCGGCGGTCACCAACGGACCCATCTTGGTGGCCGGATCGGTGGGGTCTCCCACCGTCCACTTTCCTACCGCCTCGGCCAGCAGCGAAAGGTACCGATCGAAGACCGATCGCTGCACCAGAACCCGGCTGCGGGCACAACAGTCCTGTCCGGCATTGGCGAACGCGCCACCGGGTGTGGCGGAGGCAGCCCGTTCGAGGTCGGCATCGGCAAAGACCACCGACGCCGACTTCCCTCCGAGTTCCAAGGTGACGCGCTTGATTGTCCCAGCGGCCCGAGCCATCACCTCTCGGCCAACCTCGGTGGAACCGGTAAAGGCCACCTTGGCCACGTCGGGATGATCGATCAGCCGGGTCCCGACGATCGACCCCTTTCCTGCCACTACTTGGAACACGTCCTCGGGGATGCCGGCATCGAGAGCCAGCTGGGCCAGACGAAGCGCGGACAGCGGAGTGATCTCCGCCGGCTTGACCACGATGGTATTGCCGGTGGCCAACGCCGGACCCACCTTCCACGAGGTGATGGCGATGGGGAAGTTCCACGGGACGATAGCGGCCACCACGCCCAAGGGCTCGTGGAAGGTCATGTCGACGCCGCCCGCCACCGGGACGGTCGACCCGCGATGCTTGTCCACGGCGCCGGCATAGAAGTACAGCACCTCGGCGACCATGCCCACCTCGTCGCGGCTTTCGGTGATCGGCTTCCCGACGTTGGCCGTCTCGAGGCGGGCCAGCTCCTCACCGTGCTCTTCGACCATGGCCGCGAACCGCCGCAACAGGCGGGCCCGATCGGCCGGCGCCACCGCCCTCCACGACGGGCCGGCCTCGAGGGAGCGGGCAACCGCCGCATCGGTCTCCTCCACCCCCGACCGTGGGATCTCCCCCAGCGCCACCTCGGTGGCCGGGTTCACGACCGTGGTCACGTCGGTCATCCCTGCTCTTCTGCGTACGGACGGTCCGGAATTCGCCGCCCGGGCGGATCTCGGATCGGTCCGGGCATCGGCGGCCGCCACCAGGGCTTCGAACAAGCGGGTGTCACCGGTCTCTTCCGGGTGCCACTGCACGCCCACCACGAATCGATGGTCGGGCATCTCGACCGCCTCGATGACGCCATCGTCGCAACGGGCGGTGACCACCAGTCCGCGCCCCACCGAGCCGATGGCCTGGTGATGTGAGCACAGCACGTCGATGTGGTCGCCGAGCAGGCGGTTCGCGGTGCTCCCCTCCTCGGTGACCACCGACACCGTGCCGAACGCACCTGGCCGCGGTTGGTGACGATCCGACCCGAGGGTGTCGGGCAGCTGCTGGATGAGGTCACCGCCGAGGAGCACGTTGAGCACCTGGACGCCCCGGCAGACCGCCAATACCGGCACATCATGGCGCAGGGCCGTCTCCAGCAACCGGAACTCCAGATCGTCGCGCTCGATCACTGGCGCCGCCGTTGCGAGTGTCGGGGTGCTTCCCGTAACGGCCGGCATCGATGTCCCCACCACCGATCAGCACCAACCCGTCGACCGCGCCCACCACCCTCTCCAACCGGTCGGATCCTCCCGATCCCCCGCATTGGTCAGTACCCACCGGGCCGCCCTTCGCCGGTGGGATGAGCAGGGGCTGACCGCCAGCGGCCTCCACCGCATCCAGATAGAGGCCGGGGACCACTGCCGCGTCGCGTTCCCACGCCCACCACGAGCTGACCTGGCGGTAGGTGGTGACCCCGATGATCGGACAGGGATCGACAGACGCCACGACGACCAGTATTCCATCCTGCGGCAACCCGCCGGTAAGGTGTTCGGCGAGCACGACCACTTGGGCTCCCTCGCTTCGAAATCCACCTCGAATGGAGGCATCGATGGAACGACTGGATGGCAAGACGGCGGTGATCACCGGGAGCCGGGAGCGGGATCGGGCGAGTGGCTTCCCTGTTGTTCGCCAGCGAAGGGGCGCGGGTGGTGGTGGCCGATGTGGACGCCGACCTGGCCCAGGAGACGGCGGCCGAGGTCGAGGCGAGCGGCGGCGCGGCCATCGCCGTGACCGTCGACGTCTCCGACGAGAACAGGCGTGATCGCCATGATCGCTGCCGCCGTCGACACCTATGGCGGGCTGGATGTGCTCTTCAACAATGCCGGCATCTTCCCCGACGATGACGGCGGCGTCCTCGACACCCCCCCCGAGACCTGGCAGAAGGTGATGGAGGTCAACCTCAAAGGTGTCTGGCTGGGATGCCGGGCCGCGGTCCCGGCCATGCTCGATTCGGGAGGCGGCTCGATCGTCAATGTGGCCTCGTTCGTCGCCCTGATGGGGGCGGCCACCGCCCAGATCGCCTATACCGCGTCCAAGGGAGGAGTGCTGTCGCATGACCCGGGAGCTGGCGGTCGAGTACGCCCGCTCGGGGCATCAGGGCCAACTCGATCTGCCCCGGGCCCATCGAGACACCGTTGTTGGCCGAGCTGCTCGCCGACCCCGGACCGCCGTCAGCGGCGTCTGGTGCACATTCCCATCGGGAGGTTCGGACGTCCCGATGAGATCGCCAAGGCGGCGCTGTTTCTGGCCTCGGACGACGCTTCGTTCGTGACCGGATCGTCCCTGGTGGTCGACGGCGGGATCACCGCCGCCTACGTGACCCCCGAATAGGGCTGGACGGTTCATCGCCTGCTGGGCCAGAGTGCTGGGATGCTGACCCTCGAGACCCTTCCCCATCAGATCCAGTCGGGTGACGTCGACACGGTGGTCGTGGCCTTCCCCGACCTCCAGGGCCGGCCGGTAGGCAAGCGGGTGACCGGTGCCTTCTTCCTCGACCACGTGCTCCACCACGGGATCGAGGTGTGCGACTACCTGCTGGCCTGTGACGTCGACATGGTCCCGCTGCCCGGCTACCGGTTCGCCAACTGGGACACCGGGTACGGCGATCTCAACGCGGTGGTCGACCCCCAGACGGTGCGACCCCTGCCATGGCTGCCGGGGAGCGTACTCGTGCTCTGCGACCTGGTGACCATGGACGGGCCACCGGTCGAGGTCTCGCCGCGTCGCATCCTCCGCCGCCAGCTCGAGCGGGCCGCGCGGCCACGGCCTCGAGATCAAGTGCGCCACCGAGCTCGAGTTCTACCTCTTCCGCGACTCGTTCTCCGAGGCGGCGGAGAAGCGATGGCACAAACTGGTCCCCCACACCGACACCATCGAGGACTACCAGCTGCTGCAGACATCGCGTGAGGAGTACATCATCGGGCGCATCCGCAACCAGATGGTCGAGGCCGGGATCCCCATCGAGTTCTCCAAAGGGGAGGCCGGCATCGGCCAGCACGAGATCAACATCACCTACGGGGGCGCCCTCGAGGTCGCCGACCGCCACCTGGTGTTCAAGAACGGTGTGAAGGAGATCGCGTCGGGATTCGGGCGGGCCGCCACCTTCATGGCCAAGTGGTCGATGGACACCGCCGGGTCGTCCTGCCATATCCACACCAGCCTGTGGGACGTCGACGACCGGTGACGCCGCTGATGGCGGCCGGCCCGGACGCCGACGGCCGGCGGGCCTTTCGACCATCGGCGCGCAGTTCGTGGCCGGCCAGCTCCATCGCCGCCCGCCAGTTGGCGTGGTGCTTCGCCCCCTACGTCAACTCCTACCGCCGCTACGTCCCTGACTCGTGGGCCCCCACCGCGGTGGTGTGGGGTGAGGACAATCGCACCTGTGGTTTCCGCGCCGTCGGGACCGGCCCCGGCCGGCGGGTGGAGAGCCGCATCCCCGGTGCCGATGTCAATCCGTACCTGGCCCTGGCCGCCACCATCGCCGGCGGCCTGTGGGGCATCGAGCACGAGCTCGAGCTCGAACCGGCCTTCACCGGCAACGCCTACCAGGCATGCCGAGGTCCCCCGCATCCCCTCGACCCTGGCCGAAGCCATCGACTGCCTGGCCGGCAGCGAGGTGGCCGCCGAGGCCTTCGGTCCCGAGGTCCACCACCATCTGCTCAACACCGCCCGGCAGGAGTGGGACGCCGCCAACCGGGTGGTCACCGACTGGGAGCTGGCCCGCAACTTCGAACGCATCTGACCGCGGCCGCCCACCCAAACCCAGGTCGGCGACGAAGAGAGAGCATGACAGGCGCTCCGCGACGGCACCCGACCATCGGCCAGCCACCTGGACACGGGCGTGGTCGACCGTGGCCCACGCCGCGCCGCCGATCTGGTCATGGTGGGCCTGGCCCGTGTGTTGGTCCACGTCTTCTTCCGTCGGGTACAGGTGGAGCACGCCGAGCGCCTCGGAGGTGGCCGGCCCACGGTGCTGGTGGTCAACCATGGCAACGGCCTGGTCGACGGCCTGTTGCTCATCGCCGCCCTAGGCCGCTACCCGAGGTTCCTGGGCAAGTCCACCCTGTTCCACATCCCCGTTCTGTGGCCCTTCCTCAAGCTGGCCGGGGTGGTGCCCGTCTACCGTGCCAACGACGGCGTCTCCACGTCACGCAATGCCGGCACGTTCGCCACGTGCCCAGCGGCTCTTGGCCGACGGGGGATGGTGGCGATCTTCCCCGAGGGGATCAGCCACGACGAGCCCGCGCTGCAGCCACTGCGGACCGGGGCGGCCCGCATCGCCCTCGGCGCGGCCGACGCGGCGTGGAGGACGTGGAGACGGTGGCGGTGGCCCTGGTCTACGACGACAAGCAACGGTTCCGGTCCCGGGCCCTGGTGAGGGTGGGCGTGCCCGAACCGGTCGGCCGGTTGGATGGACGACTACGGCCGACGACGACCACCGGGCGGTGCGCCGGCCTCACCGCCCACCTCGCCGACCGCTTGCGTGACGTCGGACCCGACTACGCCTCGTGGGCGGATGCCGAGCGGTCTGGCGGGCATCGCCGAGATCGTCGCCCGGGCCGAGTAGCGTGCTCCCCGGCGAGGTGGGCTGGGCGACCGCCAGCGAGGTGGCGGTCGGCGTTGACCGATGCCGGCGACCGCGCCGGTCCGGCCGTGGGCCGGCTGGATCACGGCCTACGACACCTACCGCCGCGATCTCATCACGGTGGGGCTCACCGACGCCCAGGTGGCGGCGAGCTACGGGTCGAGACGCCTCCGGTGGGCCTTGGTCGGGGCCCTGGCCAAGGTGCTCGGTGCGCTCCCGCTGGCGGTGGCCGGCGTGGCGATCCACCTGGTGCCGTACCAGCTGATCAAGGTGGCCGGCACGGATCCCCGCCAACCAGGGGATGCGGGCCACGGTCAAGCTGCTGGGTTGCCTCTTCTCGTTCACCGCCGTCTACGTGGTCCTCGGCGTGTCGATCGGGGAGGCCTTCGGCGCTCCATTCGGTGCGCTGGCCGCCGTTGGTGCCCCGGTGTGCGGCTACCTGGCCGTCAGGATGACCGAACGGCTGCGCCGGATGGGCGGCGCCATCGAGGGATTCCGATGGGCCGGCGGCAAGGGACCGCTGGTGGCATCGGTCCGGAGCCGACCGTGCGGCGGTGGTCGATGCCGCCCACCAGGTCCTGGCCCCGACCGCTCCTGGGCCCGGGTCGGCGGGCGCCGGGACCGCCAGCCCGCCACGGTCCTTGACGAACGGCGGACCGCCTGCCACCATGGAATGCGAGATGTACACGCGCACCGACCCCGGAACTCCTCCTTACCTGACGGCGAACGCCACATCGCGTTCGCCCGCAACCTCCTGAGCCGAAACGGCCAGGGGGTTTTTTGTTGGCCGGCATCGGCAGCCGGCCGGCCACCAGACCCAGACCAGACCAGCACCACCACCCACCGAGGGAGCATCACCGATGAGCACCGAAGCCGAACCCCCAACCGAACACGAGCACCGGCGACAGGACCGGTGGCCGGCTGGCCATGCCCTGTGACGTCTCCCCCATGCCCTTCCACCTCTACCGGCCCTATCGCCCGCTCACCCTGCCCGACCGGACCTGGCCCGACCGCGCAGTTCACCGCGGCCCCCCGGTGGGCCAGCGTGGACCTTCGGGACGGCAACCAGGCGCTGGTCGACCCGATGGACCCCGAGCGCAAGCTGCGGCTGTTCAACACCCTGGTCGACATCGGGTTCAAGGAGATCGAGGTGGGATTCCCCTCCGCCTCCCAGACCGACTTCGACTTCCAACGCCAGATCATCGACGAGGGGCTCATCCCCGACGACGTGACCATCCAGGTGCTGGTCCAGTGCCGCGAGGAGTTGATCGAGCGTACCTTCGAGTCGCTGGTCGGCGCGCCCCGGGCCATCGTGCACTTCTACAACTCCACCTCCGAGCTGCAGCGCCGAGTGGTGTTCGGCCTCGACCGGGCCGGCATCATCGACATCGCCGTCAACGCGGCCACGCTGTGCAAGAAGTTCGAGACGTCGGTGCCCGGCACCGACATCCGCTACGAGTACTCCCCGGAGAGCTTCACCGGCACCGAACCCGACTTCGCCGTGGAGATCTGCGAGGCGGTGATGGCGGTGATCGAGCCCACCCCCGAGCGACCGATCATCATCAACCTGCCCAACACCGTCGAGATGTACGGCCCCAACGTCTATGCCGACGTCATCGAGTGGTTCGGTCGGACCATCGCCAACCGTGACTCGATCATCCTCAGCCTCCATCCCCACAACGACCGGGGCACGGCGGTGGCTGCGGCCGAGCTGGCCGTGCTGGCCGGCGCCGACCGGGTGGAGGGGACGCTGTTCGGCAACGGGGAGCGCACCGGCAACGTCGACGTGGTGACCCTGGCCATGAACCTGTTCTCCCAGGGGATCGACCCGGCCCTCGACTTCAGCGACATCGACCGGGTGCGGCGGGTGGCCGAGTTCGCCACCCGGATGCCCGTCCACCCCCGCCACCCCTACGCCGGCGACCTGGTCTACACCGCCTTCTCCGGCTCGCACCAGGACGCCATCAAGAAGGGCTTCGCCGCCATCGGCGACGACTACGACCACTGGGAGGTGCCCTACCTCCCCATCGACCCGAGCCACACCGGTCGCACCTACGAGGCGATCATCCAGGTGAACAGCCAGTCGGGCAAGGGTGGCGTGGCCTATGTGATGGACACCGAGCACGGGCTCGACCTCCCCCGTCGACTCCAGGTGGAGTTCTCCAAGGCGGTCCAGGCGGTCACCGAGGACAGCGGCACGGTGATCCGGCCCGGTGAGATGTGGGACGTGTTCTCCCGCACCTACCTGGCCGACGAGGCCGGCGTGCGGCTGATCGGCAGCGAGATGACCACCGGGGCCCGACGCACCACCGTCACCGCCCAGTTGCTGGTCGACGGCGAGCCCCGCACCGTGATGGGCGAGGGCAACGGACCGATCGACGCGCTGGTCGGGGCGTTGCGGACCGAGCTGGGCGTGGACTTCGAGGTGAAGGACTACAGCGAGCACGCCCTCACCGCGGGAAGTGGCGCCTCGGCGGTGGCCTACGTGGAGGCCGAGGGTCCCGACGGGTCGACCTGGTGGGGAGTGGGGATGGACTCGAGCATCCTCGATGCGTCCCTCCACGCGGTGGTCAGCGCGGCCAACCGGGCCCGGAGCGGGAAAACGGAGCCGGCCTAGGCAGAGACCGTGCGCTGGGTAGCCGCGCCATCGGCACGCCGAGTGCACCGTCGCCGACCGATGGCCCGGCGTTCCCGCCCCTGACAAGCTGGCGACCGCTCATGTGGCGAGAGGTCCCGTTCGGGAAACCGGCGATTCGGGCCGGTGGGACGGACTACGGGCCGGCAACCGGACGTGCTCCTCCGGGTGTGAGGACCGCGACGCCGGCCGGATGGGCCACATACGAGGAGCCGATGCCGGTGACCAAGGCGTCGCCCACAGTGGCCACGCCCGACCAGATCGGTCCGGGCACAGGAACTGTGTCGATGAGTTGCCCGGTGGCTGCTTCTCGGACCTGCAGAATGTTGCCGGCGAGCGTTGGTCCGTTGAAGGTCATGCCGTTGGCCACGGTGGTGGGAGCGAACGAGGGAGCGCTGTCGGCCTGCCATTCGACGGCGCCGGTGGCGGCGTCGAAGGCATGCACCGTCGGCTCCTGCTTGGGGGTGTCCCGAGGGTTGCTCGGGTCGCACAAAACCTGGGTGTCCTTTTCGAAACGGCCGAAATCGCCGAGGGCGGTCGACCCGTAGACCCGTTGCCCGTCGAAGGCGGTGGTGGCGATGAACCCGCCCGAGAATCCTCCGAAGACGACGTTGGTCGACCACCGAAGGTCTTCCCGGTGGCCGGATCCAACGAATAGTAGGTCCCGTCCTTGCCGCCCACCCCGAGGAACGTGGCCTGCACCGCTGGCGTGATCCCCGGCATTGACGGTGGCGCCGAAGTCCCAGTCGCAGTCGAGGTCGGGGAACTGGGGGACGGTACACCCACGCAAGCTTCCCGTTGTCGATATGCAGAGCGAAGACTGCCTCGGACAGCGACTGGGAGTTGGAGAAATCGCAGTCGGCGGTGTCGAACACGACCAGCCCGAGCTTGGCAGCACGGTCCCCGACGACCACACGCTGCCACACCCGTCGTTGAGCACCTGACCGGTCCATCCACGTCGGTCTGGAATTCCCATACCGGATCGCCGGTGTCGAGGTTGGCCGCCACCACGTAGCCTCGGTAGTCCTTTTGACCGTCGACATCCACTCCGAAGAGCACGTTGTTCCGCCGGCCACCACCGGCGACGAGAAGATCCGGGTGCCGTCCTTGTCGGGATCGGGGGGTTGGCCGGGCTGCCCGGTGTAGTCGTGGCTCCAGTACAACGCCCCGGTGGAGGCGTTGAGTGCGTACAGCGTGTAGCCGCCGCCGAAGATCACCAGGTCGGGTCGTGCGCCGGCACCGGGCTGGTACCAGGCCGAGGAGGTGACCAGCCCGCCGTCGGATGTGGCGTCGCGGGGTTGCTGGCCGGGGTACGGAGTGATCGCGTTCTGGGCGCTCAGCCGGTACTTCCACCGCACGGCGCCGGTCTCGAGATCGAGGGCATAGAAGTAGTCGTCCCACGAACCCGACGTAGACCGTGCCGTTGACCACCGTCGGGGTGGCGGTCACCGCGTCGCCGGTGGGGAAGAACCAGGCCACCTTGAGTGTCTTCGCCGTCGTCTGGTGTCAGCGTGGTGCGGCCGTGGAAGGTGTGCTGGGCGTCGTGGCCGTACGTGGGCCAGTCCCACGGGCCCGGCGCGCACGGCCCGGGCCCGTGGTACCGCCTTGGCGCTCCGAGTGCCGTCGAGGCTACCGCATCCGGCCAGCAGGACGGCTGCGACCACCGCAGCGGCAAGGGGCACCGAGCGCACTTCGACGGCCGGCCGGCCGGGTCACCGGGGTTGCCCCTCACCCACCATGTCCCGATCAGCCAAATCCGGCCTTGGCCGGAGCGTTCGAGCTTGGCCCGGCGTCCGGCGCAGGGTTCTCCGACGGGCCCGACAAGGGCGCCACGATCGCGCCGGTCGGGTACGGGACAGACCGCCTTGGCCGGCACGCAAACGGTCACGCTGGTCGGGAAGTCGAACCCGGTGGCCACCGCCACCGGTGTGGCCGGTTGGCCGTTGGTGAAGGTCACCTTCATCACCCGACCCCCGTAGTCAGCCGGCCCGCACCCCGCTCAGATCCCCTCTAGCAGGCGACGTGGATGTCGATGAAGTACAGCGTCCCATCCGGAGCAAAGGCCATCCCGAACGGGTTGTACTGGCCGGGACTCTTCCCGAGGTCGGCGATCGTCGTCCCCGGCACCGAGCCACGCCCCGGCTCGGGCTGGCCGTCACTGGTCACCCACCGGATTCCCGGGTTCCCGATGTAGCTGCTGACAGCGAAGCAGTTGCAGGTCGGGTCCTTGGCGACGCCGGCGGGAAACGACACGCCGCTCACGAAATTCGACACCTGCACCTTGCTGCGCGGGTAGATCCCTCCTGGACATTCGGACGCGTTGGTGGGCAGCGACGATGCAGCGAATTGGAGCACGCTCGAGGTGCCGACGTTGGGGACCAGCACGTCGCCGTTGTCGGCCAGAGCCATCATCCCGGGCTGGGCCAGACCGCCGGACCCGTCGGTGTGATGTGGACCCGCCCCTCCGGTGGTCGGACCATAAACGATGCAATAGGTGGTGTAGTCGGGTGCGAACCACTCCACCAACCTCCCGCTGCTGGGCGGCGGGTACTGGCCCTGCGCGGTTGCGATGTCGTTGGCCAGAACGTTGCCCGACTTGTCGACCACGCATCCGGTGTAGGTCTGATTGTTGTTGAACACGCCATTGGAGGTAGGCGGCGAGTCACTGCCGATCGTCTGGCCCGGCATCTTGTACGGGCCCGGCACGTAGAGAGTCTGTCCGCTGAACGAACCGTTGGGTTCGTCGAGCTCCTCGCCGTCGGCGGGTTGCTTGTAGGGCTTGGCGCTACCGAGGTTGTCCTGAGCGGGCAAGCGTCGGGTCGTATCCCACGACGAAACGACCGTCGGGAAGTACACACAGCTGCCCGTTGGGGTCCCAGGGCGGAACGAGCTGACCCTGGACTCCCGAGGGCATGTGCAGGAAGTCCTCCTCTTCGTTCTGGTCCCAATAGACCAGGTAGCCCGATCTTCCCCGCTGAGCCGCCGGCCGCCAACGCAACGCTGTTGCCGGTCGGTGTGGTCGACGTGGTCGATGTCGAAGAGCCCGACGAGCAGGCCGCCAGCAGGCCCCCGAAGCACAACACCGCCATCAGCCACGTGGCTGTCCCCATCCGTCGCATCACTGTTCGCCTCCCCCGGTCAGCGCCACTAGGGCCTGACTCGGGCGTCATCGTAGAACAGGGGCCATCAACGCGCTTCTCCGCCCGCCGGGGGGACCGTAGGGTGTATCCCATGACCCGACGGCCGCGATCGCTTCCCCGCCATGACGGGCAGGTGGCCGTGGTCACCGGTGCCTCGTCGGGCATTGGACGGGCCGTGGCCCTGACCCTTGCTGAACGCGGCGCTGTCGTCGTCGGCCTCGCCCGCCGGCGCCTCCTGCTCGATCGGCTCGCCGAGGAGCTGACACGACGGTCACCGGGTAGCACCACCTCCGTGTGCGACGTGGCGGATGCCGACTCGTACCGTGACGTGCTGGCCCGCATCGAGGCGGAGCGGGGAAGGATTGACGTGCTAGTCAACAACGCCGGCATCGACATCATCCTCCGGCCCGCCGACCATGACGGCGACACTGTCGTCCGGGACGTCTTCGCCGTCAATTTCTTCGGCACCGTCGCCGGCACCCTGGCCGTACTGCCCGGGATGGTCGCCCGGCGCTCCGGTGTCGTCGTGAACGTTTCGTCCGACACGGCGCGTGCACCCGAGCCCGGCCAGGGCGCCTACGCAGCGTCGAAAGCCGCCATTTCCGCCTTCACCGAGTCGGTGGCCCACGAAATGGCGCCTCACGGGGTGCACCTCCATGTCCTCTACCCGGGCTGGGTCCCGACCGCCATGGGCCTGTCTGGCGACGGGGAAGGCGGCTCGCTGCCCCCGAAGATGGTCCGTCGTACCGCGGACGGCGTCGCCGCTCTGGTGGCCGACCGGATCGGGGGACCACGGACCGACATCAATGCCGCCCGGTTGCCCTTGGTGGCGCCCATCGCGCGTACCCTGGCTCCGATCACGTACCAGAAGGCCATGCGACGGTTCGCAACCACCGGAGACCCCTCGGACCCTTCAGTCATCGATCGGCCGGCCGGGCCGCGGTAGGGATGCCGTGAGCGATTCTCCGCCCGGCCCTACCGGATTAGCATTCCCCCCATGAAGGACGGACGAGTCCGTGGCATCGGGGATGATCGGCGGCCGGGCCTAGGGCAGGTGTCCTCACCCGGGTACGAACGTCGATGATTCGGGGGGAGGGAACGACCGTGGCCATGGGGGTAACCCCCGACCAGGTGTTCGATTTCGTGCTCGACCCGGCCCAATACACCAAGGCCGACACCAAGATGATCTGGGTCACCAAACTCGCCGACACCTCGGACGGCATGGTGGCCCGTGAGGACGGCACCTTTCTCGGCCGGTTCCGCGGATCGGTCATCACCCGGTACCGGTGGAAGCGGCCCTTCAGCATCGATGTCACCTTGGAGCACGGGGTGCCGAAGCACCTCCATGCCTGGTTCGAGATCGATCCGGTGGAGGGGGGAACGCGCATCCGCCACGTCGAGGAGCTCGAACTAGGCCACGGGCCGCTCGGGTGGCTGCATGACCTGGTGGCGGCGCGTTGGTTCGCCAGTTCGGTCGAAGCGGAGGTCGTCGAGATCGGCCGTCTACTCGAAGCGGGCGAGCGCGGCCGTGGCGTGCCCGAGGACCCCCGGCCGACTGCGGTCGACTGAGTCCCTCACCGCCGTCGAGGTCGCGGCACGGCGTTGCGACCGTTCAGGGTTGGGACACGAACTGGACCGGCGCTGCCGCGGACTGCGACGGCGGCACGACGGGAATCGGGACGAACCAGACGGTTCCCGTCCCGCTGCAGGGCAGGGTGAGCGACGTGGGGAGCTTCTTCGTCTTGTCGTAGCGGGTGAAAGCGGTCGGGTCGGCAGTTGCCTCCGCGGACGCCGGAGGAGGGGCGCGGAAGAACACGTCGATGGTCGAGTCGTCGCCGGTGTTCCCCAGTGAACCGTCCGTCGGGCTGGGTGGGAACAGTTGGTGGACTGCGAGCGTCTGACCGCGCAGGGGGTGCCCTGTCTGGCCGGGGTGCAGCGGTCCGAAGCACGCCATCTCGATGCCGATCGGGGTGACCGTGTTCCCGTCGGTTCCGTTGATGACGCCGGTGAAGAACTGGTGCGGTCCCACCTTGGCCGCGGCACCGGCGGGCAGGCTGAGGGCCAGGGTGCCGAGGATCACGAGACCTAGGGTGATCGCTGCTCGGGAAATCCATGGCATCGCTGCCACCTCCTTGTCGGTCACCCGTCCATGCTGCGACCGTGGGCGAGACTCGTCAAGGGGACGGTTTGCATGGCTGCAGACTCCCCTCCGAACCGGACCGTTAGAGGATCGGGCCGGGGTCAGAAACCGGTTGAGGCGCTTGTAGATCCCTTTGGTGTGTTTGTAGAGGGCCACGAACTCGCGGAACAGCGTCTCGTACTCCGAGGCGGTGGCGGGTTGGGCGAGAAGGCACGCCGGACCTCGACCCGACCGGGATTCTGGTCAACGGTGATCCCGCCCCCACCAGCTTCGTCTGATCACCGGCCGCCACGTCTTCCACGTCCGACAGGACCTCATCGCGCCGGTTGGCTATTCCAAAGCTGCCTCCCGGTACACCGAGGATTCAACAGGATCGACCGAATGGCACACGTCGACCCGGCTCGAGTGTCACGGTGCCGGTTGCGAGCGCCAACGACACCAACAGACTACTCAACGTGACCCCTAGCGCTTCACAACGTGACCCCTAGCGCTTCAAGGTAGCGTCGGCAGATACGCTGACTACCTTTCAATGCGAGGAGGGACGTAGGTGGCGGTCACGGAAGCCATCACTACGCGTGCCCAGGACAAACCGAACGCCCACTTGGCACCCACGCGGCGTCGAGCGCTCCTGCCGATCGGTGTGGTGGCGACATACGTGGTGCTTGGGCTCGTCGCCTATTGGCCGGTGCTCCCGGGTATCACCAATCGCCCGTTCGGCAGGACGTCGGACTACGTGCTGTCGGCATGGTTCATTGGCTGGGTCCCCCACGCCATCGCCCATGGGCTGAATCCGTTCTTCACCAACTCCATGTTTGTGCCGACCGGTGTGAACTTGGCCCAAAATACTGCAAGCCCACTGCTCGGCTTGATCGGCGCGCCTCTGACAGAGGCGTTCAGTCCCCTCGTCACCACGAACATCCTCATGGTGCTGGCCATGCCCGTCTCCGCCACGGCGGCGTTCGTGGTGTTGCGGAAGTGGAAGGTGTGGCTGCCCGGGGCAGCGTTGGGCGGTCTTCTCTACGGCTTCTCGCCATACATGGTCGGCCAAGGATCCGATCACATCGTATTTACGTTCGTCCCCATTCCGCCATTCATTGCACTGACCATCGTGTACATCCTGCAACGCAAGGGATCCCCGTGGCTGCTCGGTTGCCAGCTCGGGCTGCTCGTCGCAGCCCAGTACTTCATCTCGCAAGAGGTGCTTGTCGACGTGGCCATTCTCACGTTCGTCGCTCTCGTGTGCACCGCGCTTCGGTACCCGTCGAGAATCCAAGAGATGGGTCGTGCAATGATCCGGCCGCTCCTGATCGCGGTCCCCGTCCTGGTCGCGCTGTTGGCCTATCCCGTTTGGATGCTGGTAGCTGGCCCTCAGCATTCAACTGCCCGTACATATTCCGTGCAGAATCCGTACCGGAACGACCTGCTCGACTTCTTCGTTCCCGGACCACTGCAGCATGTGTCATTTGGATTGCGGTCCCTCGGGAACCGCCTGATGGCGGGACCCAACCCGGTACGGTTCGGCTCTTTTTTGGGTGGCAGTAACCCGGATGAATTCGATGCCTACATCGGCGTGCTGGTCCTCGCTCTCGCGGGATTTCTGGTTTGGCGCTCTCGCCGCACCCCACGGGTGCAATTGGCATCTGTGTTGTTGTTGGTCGCTGCTGTACTCTCCCTCGGCCCTTATCTGGTTGTCGATGCTCGGGCAACGCATCTTCCGCTTCCGTTTCTACTGCTCGCCCACATCCCGCTCGTTGAGAATGTCCTTCCTTCTCGCTTCTCATTAGAGGTGTTTGGATTCCTGGCCGCAATTATCGCCTTCGGCTTGGACGATATGCACCGTCGCCGTCCACGGCCCACATGGTTGACGAGCCGTGTCTTCGCCGGTGCTCTCGTCGCGGCATTCGTCGTCACCCAGCTGCCCCAGTGGCCCTACTCGACGAAGCAGGATTCATCGTTGCCGGCGACATTGCGCGCAGCGATCCCGGCAGGCGACCCGGTGACCATCACCTTTCCATATCCGACGTATGGGTTCACGCAGCCAATGGAATGGCAGATGGACAGTGGGTACCCGTTTCGCCTCCTGGGCGGGTACGCGCATGTGAAGGGTCCGAACGGTGGCTCGGTGACAGCACCGAGCCTCATGAGCCCCCCCGGTCTTCAGCGATTCATCACTGCGCAGGCATTTCTTCCTCTTTACGGACCTCCGCCACCGTTGGGACCCGCCTTGGTGTCCGTCACTCGGGCGACGCTGTCCAAGTATGACGTTTCGATGGTCATCGTTGACCGCTCGGACTATGGAAGCGGTCCGGTTATGAAGCTCTTCATTGAGGCCCTCGGACAACCGAACATCTCGTCAGGGGGGTTCTCATTGTGGTCCATTCGAACAGGTACTCCCCATGGCTGACGTGTTCCGTGGATGGGGTACCCCGCCGCCGCCCGGCCGGTGGGAGTTCGGCACCACTTGGATACCCATCGATCGCTCCCTCATCGAATGTCGCCACACGATCTACCAGAGCAGGTGGGCAATCGACGGCAACAACGCCTCCGTCGGCTGGGATGAGGTCCCGGGGCGCGTCGCCGTCTGGCCCGACGAAGTGGACGTTCCACGATCTGGGCCCCCGGTGCCGTTCGCCGGTGCCGCCTCGTGGATCCCGTAGAACGAAACCCTTACCCCAGCTGCGCTTCGGCTCCCTCCCGCGATTGAAAACATGAGGTGACCAGGGGCGACAGGCACGAATGCGCTGGAGTAGCCGAGCGTTGAGGCCACCTGTATCACGTGCAGGTCGGGCGCGGTAGCGGCCACGAATCGCCAACTCTGGGTTCTCGCTCCATAACTGAAATTGATCGAGACCTCGGGAGGTTTATACAGAATGGTCTGCAACCCGGACCACCACCCCTGGGCAAGTTGAAATTTCGCGACGATGGCGTCGCCAGTGGGTGCCCTGGGCACCGACACCCAATGTTCGAATCCAGTCGTGACGGTACCGAGGGAGCTCAGCGAACCGCAGCGATCGGCGCCGCGTTCGAGGAGCTGCCACGCGGCATCGACAGCCACCTGACGGTACCGGCACTCAATGGCAAGTTGAGCATTCGGCGGCTCAAATGCCGGGTCTCGTCCGTCGATAGCTTCATTCTGACGCAGAATAAAGCGGGGAGAGTCAGGCGACGCCAGGTAGCTGGTGTCCAGCTGGTCGAGCCACGGGGTATAGGCGTTGTAGTCCGTGATCACTGGCAGCGGGTCGAAACGAAGCTGGGGATACGCCCACGCCACGGTGGGCTCCCATGGCGAGATGTCCACGGTCTGACCGCTCATCATCACCACCATCCGGTTCGGGATCGCGTACCAGTACCGTAGCGATCGACGCGACTGATCGATGACGGCAGCCGTTCTGCCCGGGGAGGCGAGCGTTGCGGCCTCAGAGGAGAAATTCCGAACTGCCACATCGGGTCGAGTGAGAAAGGATGGAGTGCCGCCAACGACGATTGCAGTCATGCCAGTGAGGGCAAGAACCCCAGGGACTACCATCCACGACCGCCGCCCTGGGGTAAGCGCTACAAGGATCAGCGGGGCCACCGCAAAGAAAATCAAGTCGTGATAGTCGTGGCGGACGAACCCCTCCTTGAAGAGCAGCCAGGTAACCACCAGTGCGAGAACGCCGATCCCGATCCTCGACCGTCGTTGCACTCTGCGTCCATGGGCCACGGCGAATAGACCGATGAGGACTGCGACGATCGCTGCCAACCAATAGGCGTATCTTCGACTCGGGTCCTCTATCGACATTGCCGCCGAATACCCGCTAATGACCTCGGTCGAGCTTCTGGCAAAAGGGACCATGTTCCCGAAGCCGTTCCCGGTCCCGAACCAACTCAGGAAGAACGTTGAGGCTGCCCCAACAGCAAGAGCCCCGATGGCTCGCCCTCGGCCGTGGGGCACGAAGGCCACGGTGACGATCAAGGCCGCAGCGGTTCCCACGCCGAGGCTCACCTTCACCAGAGAAAAGATGCCGAGGAGGCTACCCAGACTTACCCATATCCACCAGGGTGCAGGATCGTCGTCCTCTCGGCTGAGTACCGCAACACAGATGACGAAAACGAACCCGAGTACATATTCCGGACCATCCATGGCGTGGAGAGAAACGCTGCCGACGAGGTATGCCACGACTATCGCCACGACCAGTGGGACGGCGCGGCGCAGCGACCAGATCAATGCTGCGAACACAGCGGTCGAGAGTGCCAGCGTGAAGAAGTAGGCGGCGACTGCGGTCGCCGAGTAGTTGAGTTGTTGCACGGTGAGAAACCCCAACGGTCCGTACGTGAACACGATGTGAGTTCCAAACGCCATGCGGTTGTGTGCGGCCATCGCCAGGGCGGTTTGCCACCCATACTGACCAGGAATGGCGTTGGCCAGGTCAAGCGTAGAAGAGGGCCATGCCAGTAGCGCGAGGACCAAACCAATAAACAAGTCCGAACCGACGAACCGGCGCCAGTGCACAGATCGCGCCGACCGGTGAGGATGGGCACCCGGGTTGCCACGGATGTCCCTGGCGGCTTCGGGCCCCGATCCCGAAGGACCGGCCAAGGCATCGACCTCTTCTGCGGTCGACTCTCTCACGAGCCACCGCCCCTCATTATGGACCGCCCAGGTCACCGAAGCCGCCCGTCCCCCATTGCATGGCCGTGACGCTACCTCCGATTCCTCTCACCGAAGCCGTTCCAAAGGACCGTGCAGCGAGGTTGCCGAACGTTCCTCAGTGTCGAGGGCACGGGTAGATGGCGAAGGGCGCTCGCGCCCCTGGGACGGTCCCCTGCCCCGTCGGCAAAGGTGAACGCAGCGAAGCAGCCCGTTCGGTGTGCCAATCGGGGCGTGTACTACAGAGCCGAGCCCTTCCGGTAGCCATCCCCTCGGCTCACCAACCGCCAGCACACTCCTGGGTCAACTCGAGCGGCGTTGGCGCGGTGCTCGACAAGAGACAGGTGGGGCGGGGAATGAGGGTTGCGTCCATCTACCCCTGGCCCGGTGCGCAATCGATAAGGGACAGTCTTGTCATGGTGGCTTAAGGTAATCGGCGTGGATCTCTGGGGGCGAACAGCGTCCGAAACCGGCGCGAGTCTCACCGACCTGGATGACCTACGCAGCGAGAGGTCTCGCCAACCGGCTGCGTCTGAAGACCTCGCATCCGTCGGGGCGGAAGTCCCAGCGTCCCCAGTGACACCATCGGGCCATCAGGAAGGTAGGAGCCGGTTCGTACGGTTCGTGCTCGCCGGGGTGGCGGTCGTCGTCACACCCTACCTGTGGGTGCTCTCCGACCTTTGGAACTCCTCGCCAAGCCTCCTGCGAACGGCGCAACTCGACGGGTACGCCAGCAACTTCTACGACCTGCAAGCCAGGGCGATGCTCCACGGGCACCTGTATGTCGCCAATGGGGCACTTGGTGGCGAGGCCTTCGTGCATGCTGGTCGGCAATACACCTACTTCGGGATCTTTCCCTCTCTACTCCGGATGCCCATTTTGGTGGTCACCCATTCGCTGGACGGCCGCCTGACCGCCCTCTCGATGTTGATGGCGTGGCTGGTGACGGCCCTGTTCAGCTCCCTCTTGGTATGGCGGGTGCGCACCATGGCCGTAGGCGCCTCGTCGCTGAGCCGGACCGAAGCCGCCACGTACGCCGTGCTCCTAGCGACGATCATGGGTGGATCGGTGCTGGTCTTCTTGGCATCGGACCCCTGGGTCTTCTCCGAGGACCTCGCCTGGAGTGTCGCCCTATCCGTCGGAAGTTTGTTCGCCTTGATCGGTGTGCTGGAGCGACCGTCTACGGGGCGAGTGGTGGGATGCGGGCTTCTGATCCTGGCCGCGAACCTCACTCGCTCCACTACCGGGACCGCCTGTGTGATTGGGGCAATCCTGGTAGGACTGTGGTTCGCCACCGGGCGTGGGGGCGTCGAGCAGCGCCGCTGGTCCGTCCCAGTGCTTCTGGCCGGTCTCGTGCCTCTCGCAGCCGGCTGCGCCGTCGACTATGCCAAGTTCGGCATCCTCATCGGCTTACCGGCATCCGATCAAATCGGCTATCAGTTGTTCAATTTGGGGCAGACCGTGAAGGGGGGCTATTTCAATCTGCATTTCATCCCCACCAGTCTGCTCGCCTACTTCCAACCCGGAGGCTTACGGCTCTCTCACCTCTTCCCGTTCATCACGCTGCCCTCGTATCCGGCGAAGGACCTCGGCGGTGTGGCGGGATTCGGTAGCGACCGGGTGGCCAGCGTGCCTGCTTCCATGCCCCTCCTCCTGGTGGGTGCCCTGTGGGGGACATTTGCGACGTTCCGCACGGGGACCAGCCGGGGACTTCGTCTGTTACGAATCCCCCTCTTGGCGGCAGGGGCGGCAGCCGCCACTGTCATGGTGTACGGATGGACCGAAAACCGATTCGTCGCCGATTTGATGCCCTTGCTGATCCTGGGCGGCGCCATCGGGCTGATCGATGTGTGCCGCCGGGTCCGATCCCGGTCCCACGTGGCGCAGCGATTGGTTCTCGTCGTTGTCGCGGTGTTCGGGGTCTACGGGGTCGTGACCAACGTGGCCATGGCCAGCACCTTTCAGAGTACCTGGTCAACTACCCAGGCTCTGCACTACGTCGATGCGCAGCGATCGGTGGCCGGGCTGACGGGACAGTCGCTGAGGGGGGAGATCGTACGAGGGCGCTCGCTGCCCACATCAGCCCCTGGCGACGCGCTTGTTCATCGCCGACGGCTGTGCCGGCATCTATATCACGCAGGGCGGGCTACCCCAGAAGGTAGCGCCGGGCTTCGCAACGCTGCTTGTCCAAGGAGTGGTGTGGCATCCCCTGGAGTTGCCGGCCAGCGACGCCGGCATGGCCTACCTCCGTGTCCGTGGTCCCACTGCCAAACTGCCTCCCGGGGGGGAGGTGCTGGCTACCATTGGGCCGCACGCTTCTTCTGCGGTGGTCCTCCAGCCGTTCGGTGAGAACCAGATCAGGCTGGCCCTCAAGAGCGCATCGTCGACACAGTACGGATCCCCGTTCCGTCCGGACGCCGCCCGCGCTTCCCAACCTCGTTCAGATCTCCTTCGACCCGCTGCTCCAGAGCGTGTCAGCCACCTCAGGGGAGAAAAGTCTCTTAACGGCCAAACTGTCCGGAACAGGCCCAGTAGTCATCCACTCGATCGGGCCAGCGGGGGGTCAGTCCGGACTGCAGGTGACGGTAAGGGGTGTGCCAAGTACCCCGCCCTTGACTGCACTTTGCCGTCGCCTGCTCTCCTGAGCAACGATTCGGACGATCGTCGCCGTGGGTTCTTCAGGGGACCCAGGCGCCAAGCGGGCTGTCGGCCCGCCGGGCTCAGAACCGGTTCAGCCGCTTGAAGATGCCTTTGGTCTGCTTGTAGAGGGCGACGAACTCGCGGAACAGCGTGTCGTACTCCGAGGCGTTGGCCGGGTCGGGCGAGAAGGCGCGCCGGATCTCGACCCGACCAGGGATCTGGTCGACGGTGATCCGGCCCAGCGCCACCAGCGTGATGAGGGCGGCACCTCGCACGTTGGCCAGCACCGGCTCGGCCACCTGACGGATCTCCCTGCCCAGCACGTCGGCGTGGATCTGTGCCCACTGGTCGGAGTTGGCCCCGCCCCCGATGAACGCCAGTGAGTCGAGCCGACGGTCGGCGAACTTCTCCACCGCTTCGAGGAGCCACCTCGAGTTGAAGGCCACACCTTCATAGACGGCGCGGACCATCTGGGCCCGGGTGGTGGACAGCGACAAGTTGTGGAATCCGCCCCGGATGGTGTGGTCGTCGACCGGGGAGCGCTCGCCGTTGAGCCACGGGGTGAACAGCACCCGGCCGCTGCCCGGCTCGACCTCGTCCACCATGGCGTTCATGGCCTCGAAATCGGGGGCGAACCCGAGGTTGTCGCGGAGGAAGGTCAGGCACGCTCCCGCTGTCTCGTGCTCGTCGGCGATGATGTACCTGCCGGCCAGGGCGGCAGGGATAGAGGCCACATTGCTGGTGGGCGCGGTCTTCTTGAAGGGGACGTGGGCGGAGATCCACGACGAGGTCCCGATATACAGGTGGGCGTCGTAGTCGGCCACCGCCCCCGAGCCGAACACGGCGGAGTGGACGTCCCCCGAACCGGCGGCAACCGGAAGGCCGGCCGGGACCCCGAGGTCCGACGCCGCCTCGGCGGTCAGCGAGCCCACGATGCTCCCGGGCGGCACCAGGTCGGGGAGCGTGGCCCGGTCCAGTCCGGTGACCTCGAGGAGGCGCTTGTCGTAGGCGACCCGGTCGATGGCCCGGTTGTCGGTCACCCAGTGGGCGGCGATGGAGTCGAACGAGGCACAGGTCCGGCCGGTGAGTCGGAGGTTGAGGTAGTCGACCGGCTCGAGGAAGGTGGCGGTCTGGGCGTAGACGTCGGGGAACTCGTCCCGGATGAACAGGATGTGGGACACCGGGTCCTTGCCCGACAGCCCGGGCGCCCCCCCGGTCACCTGCACCCATCGCAGGATCTTGCGCGGGTCGTAGCCGAGCACGTTGACCGACCCGCCGGCCACCTTGCGGATGGCCTGGTTGCCGCGCGAGTCCATCCAGATGATCGCCCGCATCAAGGGCGAGCCGTCGGCCCCCACGGCCACTGTGCCCGACCACTGGGCGGTGCATCCCACCCCGATCAGGTCTTCGACGGGGACGGCGGCGTCGGCCAGGGCGCGGTGGGCTGCGGTACAGATCGCCGACCACCACTCGTGGGGGTCCTGTTCGGCACCGCCGCCCTCGAGGAGGTGCAGGGCCACCGGCTCGGTGGCGTGGGCCACGATCCTGCCGGTGGCCGTCACCACCGCCACCTTCGGTCCACCGGTGCCCAGGTCCACGGCCAGGACGTACTCCTCGCCCTGCCCCTTCCCTCCCTGCTCCTTCCCTCCCTGCTTGCCGGGGCCGACACTGCTGCCGCTGCCATCCGGCGGCCGGCTCACGCCTTGACCACCCAGGCCGTGGCCGACCACACCGTCTGCCCGTCGTCGAGCTCGAAGGTGGTGCCGGGCCCGGCGCCGGCGCCGTCGGGAGGCGTGGCGGCAACGGTCCGGGCCAGCACCTCGCGGCCGATCATGTCGAAGAGGGGGGCGAGATCGTCGAGGCCGACCAGATGGAGATGGATCCAATCGGAGACCTCGAGGCCGGCAGCCTTGCGCATCTCCTGCACGTGGCGGATGACGTCGCGGGCGGTGCCGCGGCGACGGAGCTGGTCATCGATGGCCAGGTCGAGGGCGACCACCTCGGCCCCGTCCCGTGACACGGCGAACCCGGGCTGGGCTTGGACGCGCAGCTCGACATCGTCCCCGCCGAGCTCGACGCCACCGTCGGGCAGATCGACCACCACCGGCCGGCCGGCGGCCAGGTCGGCGGCTGCGGCCTCCCCGTCGACCGAGCCCATGGCCGCCCGCAGCTGTTGGACCCGTGCACCGAGCCTGGGACCGAGCAGCTTGAAGTTGGGCACCAACTCGTAGGCCAGCACGTCGCCGAGGTCGGCGGTCACCTCAACCAGGTCCACGTTGAGCTCGTCCTCGACCACCCCCTCGGGAGGGGTCGGGCTGCCCGGTGGAAGGTAAACCAGCGCCCGGGCCAACGGCTGGCGCACCTTGATGCCGGCCTCGGCCCGGGCCGCCCGACCCAGGGAGGAGAGGCGGCGGGCCAGGGCCATGCTCTCGTCGAGGGCCGGGTCGAGGGCATCTGGTCGGGGCGCCGGCCAGTCGGCCAGGTGGACGGAGTCGGCCTCGGCGGCGTCGGTGAGATCGCGCCACATCCGGTCGGCCAGGAACGGGCACATCGGGGCCAGCAGTACGGCCACCGTCACCAGCACCTCGTGCAAGGTGGCCTGGGCGCCGAGGGAGTCGGCCGGGTCGGCCTCGGGATCGGTACGCCAGAACCGGCGCCGGCTGCGCCGCACGTACCAGTTGGAGACGTCGTCGACCAGATCGGCGATGGCGACGGCGGCCGGAAACGGCTCGTAGCCGTCGAGAGAGGCGCTGGTCGAGGCCACGGCAGCGTAGAGACGCGAACGCATCCACCGGTCGAGCACCGACCGATCCGGTGGTGCCGGAACTGCCGGGTCGGCAGGGTCGAACTCGTTCAACGATGCGTACGTGGTGAAGAACGACCAGGTGTTCCACAGGGTGAGCATGGTGTCCCGCATGGCCGAGTCGATGACCTCGAAGCTGACCCGGGTGGGCGTCCACGGCGATCCCTGCGAGAACATCCACCACCGGAGGGGGTCCGCACCCCGGGTCGAGAGGATCTCCCAGGGATCGATGACGTTGCCCACGCTCTTGGACATCTTGCGGCCGTCCGCATCCACGATGTGCCCGAGACAGAGCACGTTGCGGTACGGGGTCGCCCCCCGCACCAACGTGTTGACGGCCAGCAGCGAGTAGAACCAGCCTCGGGTCTGGTCGATGGCCTCGCAGATGAAGTCGGCCGGGAAGACGAACTGCTCGGCCGATCCCTCGGCCACCGGGTAGCCCCACTGGGCGGAGGGCATCGAGCCCGAGTCGAACCAGGCATCGATCACCGGTTCCACCCGGCGCATCAACCCACCCGCCGGGCCGGCACCGTCGCCGGCGTTGTCGCCGGCTGCGCACTCGGCACAGGCGAAGGTGACGGCGTCGATGTCCGGGCGGTGGGGGTCGACATCGGAGACGTCCCGCCCGGCCAGTTCGGTGAGCTCGGCCAACGAGCCCACGCAGCGCAGGTGCCCCTCGGGGCAGCGCCAGATGGGGAGCGGCGTACCCCAGTAGCGATCGCGGGAGAGGGCCCAGTCCACGTTGTTGGACAGCCACTCCCCCATCCTCCCGTCCCGGATGTGCTCGGGGTGCCATCCGATGGTCTGGTTCTGGGCCACCAGGTCGGATTTGCGGGACGACGTGCGGATGTACCAGCTGGGCTTCCCCCAGTAGATGAGGGGTGTGTCGCACCGCCAACAGTGCGGGTAGGGATGGGCGTGGGCCTGGCGCCGAACCAGGCGCCCCTCCGCCTCGAGACGGTCGTTGACCGCGGCATTGGTGTCCCGCACGGCCTGGCCGGCGAGCCAGGGCACCGCGGTGGTGAACCGCCCGTCGGGACCGACCGGGTTGAGGGTGGGGAGGTCGTTCTCGCGCCCCACCTGCCGGTCGATCTCCCCGAACGCCGGGGCCAGGTGGACCACACCGGTACCCTCGTCGGCCTCGACGAAGTCCCCCGGCACCACCTTCCAGCCGGGGCCGGAGGCCGGTGGGGGGGCCACGTCGGCGAAGGGCCGCTCGTAGTGGAGCCCGACCAGATCTGTCCCGGTCACCAGCCGGTCGGGCAGGGCGCCTTCCCCGAGCACCTGGGTCACCAGGTCGGCGGCGACGATGGCGTCGCCCACCACCGCATAGGAGAGGTCGGGACCGACCGCAGCACCGGTGTTGGACAACAGGGTCCACGGTGTGGTCGTCCACACCACCAGGGACAGTCCGGCCAACGTGCTCCGTTGGAGGGTGGTCCGAAGACGGTCGGCGGCATCCCCCTCGTCGAGCAGCGGGAAGCGAACGAAGGCGGACTCGTCGACCACCTGGCGGTAGACGTCGGGCTGGCCCAGCTCGTGACTGCTCAGGGCGGTGCCGCATCGGGGACAGTAGGGGACCACCTTGATGTCCTCGTAGAGCAGGCCCTGGTCCCAGAGGTTCTTGAGGTTCCACCACACCGACTGGACGTAGGCGGGAGAAAAGGTCCAATAGGCGCTGTCGCCGTCGATCCAGTAGCCGATCCGCTCGGTCAGGCCCTGCCACTCGTCGACGTAGTTGCGCACCGACTCGCGGCACAGCCGGGTGAACTCGGCGATGCCCACCTCGTCCTCGATCTGGTTTTTGGCGGTGATCCCCAGCTGCTTCTCGACCTCGACCTCGACCGGCAGGCCGTGGGTGTCCCACCCGGCCTTGCGGGGTACCGAATAGCCCCGCATGGTCCGATACCGACAGAACAGGTCCTTGTAGACCCGGGCCCACACGTGATGCAGCCCGGGCCGGCCGTTGGCGGTGGGGGGACCCTCGTAGAAGACCCAGGGCTCGGCCCCGGCCCGGAGCTCGACGGAGCGCTCGAAGACGCGATGCTTGGCCCAGCGAGCCAGCTCGTCGGCCTCGAGGGCGGTGAAATCGGCTTCGGCGGGGACCGGGCGGAACAACGGGGACTTCCTCTCGGATTCGGGGGGTCGGACCGAGCGCCGGCAGGGGCCCCGTGCGGCGCATTTCCGCGGGCCGGACCGCTACCGCCGGACGATTTCGACCCTGGTGCAGGTGCGGACCTGATACTACGGGCGCCGGGGGTCCACAATTGACCGATGCCAGAACTCCCCGAGGTCGAAGCCCTGACCGTCCAACTCTCCCGCCGGATGGCCGGACTGCGGATCGACCGGTGCCAGCTCAATTCCTTCTCCGCCCTCAAGACGGTCCAACCGGCGCTCGACGAGGTGGTCGGACAGCGGGTGGCCGGCGTCGAGCGGCGGGGCAAGTTCGTGTGCTTCCACTGCGGTGATCTCTGGGTGGTCTGCCACCTGGCTCGGGGCGGTTGGATCAGGTGGCACGACGTGGTGGCCGCCACCGCCCTCCGCCCGGGCCGCAGCCCCATTGCTCTCCGGGTCGGACTGGAGGACGGAAGCGGGTTCGACATCACCGAGATGGGGACGGAAAAGCGCCTCGCCCTCTGGGTGGTCCATGCCCCCGAAGACGTCGGTCCCCTCGCCGAACTGGGCGTTGACCCGCTCTCCACCGACTTCACCGTCGAGCGGTTCGGTGCCATCCTGCGCGGAACCTCGTCCACCCTCAAGACCGCACTCACCGCTCAGTCGTTGATCGCCGGGGTGGGGAATGCCTACTCGGACGAGGCCCTTCACCGCGCCCGCCTCTCTCCGTACAAGAAGACGACCGCCCTCGATGACGACGAGGTGGCTGGCCTGCACACCGCACTGGTGGGGGTGCTCACCGAAGCAGTCGACCGTTCAGCCACCCTCGGCCTGGCCGAGCTCAAGGGGGACAAGAAGCAGGCCATGCAGGTCCACGGTCGCACCGGTCAGCCGTGCCCGGTCTGCGGGGACACCGTCCGCCAGGTCTCCTTCGCCACCAAGTCGCTGCAGTACTGCCCGACCTGCCAGACCGGGGGCAAGGCGCTGGCCGACCGCCGGCTGTCCCGCCTGCTCAAGTAGTCCGGCGGCTCGGCGCCGGCGGCGCCATCGGGGACAATGGATCCATGTCCGAGCCCTTCTCCCTCTACGGCCGCTTCGTCGAGCTCCGGCCCCTGGGGACCGAGCACATCGACGAACTGCTGGAAGCGGCCACCGATCGGTCGACCTTCGCCTTCACCCCGGTCCCCTGGGACCGCGACGGCATGGCCGCCTACGTGGAGCGGGCCCTGGAGGCGCGCCACCGTGATGACCAGTACCCGTTCGTGACCTACCGGGTCGACCAACAGCGCATCGTGGGGAGCACCCGCTTCTACGACCTGGCCCCCTGGGACTGGTCGTCACTGTTCCCCGGCTCCGAGGTCCACCAACGAAATCGACCGGATGTGGCCAGCATCGGCTACACCTGGCTCCACCCCTCGGCCCAGCGGTCCCCGATCAACACCGAGGCCAAGCTGTTGATGATGACCCACGCCTTCGAGGCATGGCAGGTCCACGCCGTGCGCTTCCTGACCGACGCCCGCAACGCCCGGTCCCGGGCCGCCATCGAACGGCTGGGGTGCCGACTCGACGGGGTGCTGCGCGCCGACCGGCCGGCGGCCGACGGCACCGTGCGGGACAGCGCCGCCTTCTCCATGCTGGCCGAGGAGTGGCCGCCCCATCGGCAACGCCTCGCCGAGCGCCTGGCCGGCCAGCTGGCTGTTTGATCTGGGCTGGGTGCAATCCTGGCCGACCAACCGGTGGAAAAGGCCTGGTCAGAAGAGATCCACCGGTCATCTACCCCGTGCCTGGGCGACGAGAAAGACCCTGGTCGTGGCGCGTAGGGACTCCGAACACAAGGGAATCGTTGGTGGTACAGTGAGGAGATCCCATTCCCTAGTTTATTGCTAGATATATAGGAAAGATAGTCAACACATCAGCCCGGGGCACCCGACTCCCCCTTCAGCCCGCTGCAGAGCGGCTGGATCGCTGGATCGGACGGCACACCGTGCCGATGCCCCCCCAGCCAAGGAGCACTATGAACATCCCGGCACCGCGCCGCACTCGGACCCTTCGCACGACGGTGGTCGCTGCGCTGATCGGGATCGCCGTGGTCGCGTCAGCGTGCAGTTCGAACTCCAGCAGTTCGACGACGACCACCGGAGCGAACGGGGCCACCACCACGTCCGGCGCCCCGGTGACACTGCGGCTGGGCTACCTGACCAACCTCACCCATGCGTCGGCCCTCATCGGCGTGCAGGACGGGTACTTCACCAAAAACCTCCCGAGCAACGTCACCCTGCAGACCTCGACCTACAACGCCGGGCCGGCCGAGGTCACCGCCATGCTGGCCGGATCGCTGGATGCCGCCTACATGGGGCCGAACTCGGCCATCACCGCCTACTCGCAGGGCAAGGGCTCGATCCGGATCATTTCGGGAGCGACCTCGGGTGGCGCGGCCCTGGTGGTCTCGTCGTCGATCACCTCGGCCAGCCAACTCAAGGGCAAGACCCTGGCCACCCCCCAGCTCGGCAACACCCAGGACGTGGCCTTGCGCACCTGGTTGCGCAAGCAGGGCCTGACCTTCCCCGGACCCAACGGCGGGAGTGGCGAGGTCAACATCCTCCCCCAGGCCAACGCCACCACCCTCACCTCCTTCGAGGCCGGTACCATCGCCGGCGCCTGGGTCCCCGAGCCATGGGTCACCCAGATGGTCGCTGACGGCCACGGGCACGTGCTGGTGAACGAGAAGACCCAGTGGCCCAAGGGTCTTTTCTCCACCACCGTCCTGGTCGTGGACAAGAGCTTTCTGGACGCCAACCCGGCGGTGGTGAACGGCCTGTTGAAGGGCCAGATCGCTGCCAACGCCTTCATCAACAGCTCGCCGTCCAAGGCCCAGACCGACGCCAACACGGCGCTGACCGCACTCACCGGAAAGCCGCTCAAGTCCAGCGACCTGGCCACCGCCTGGTCGGACATGACCTTCACCAACGACCCCATCGCCTCGTCCATCGCCACCGACCTGGTGCACGCCAAGGCGGCCGGCTTCCCCACCTCCAACATCAGCGGCATCTACGACCTGGCGCCGATCAACCTCCTGCTCGCCACCCAGGGGAAGGCGGCGCTGAGCTCATGACCACCGTGGCGCCGACGCCGGCCACCCGGGTCAAGGCCCGGGCCCCCTCGGTGACGCTGTCCGGGGTGTCGAAGCGCCACGGCACCGGCGACGCCGGTGTGGTCGCCCTGCAGGACATCTCGCTCGATGTCGCTCCCGGCCGGTTCGTCTGCCTGGTGGGCGCCTCGGGATGCGGCAAGACCACGCTCCTCAACCTGGTGGCCGGCCTCGACCAGCCCACGGTGGGATCGGTGTCGGTCACCGCGGGGGGCGCCGGCAGCGGAAGCGCGGAGGGGCAGCCCGGGGTCGGCCACACGGGCGGCACGGCCACCGCCATGCTGTTCCAGGACTCGGCCCTGTTCCCCTGGCTCACCGTGGCCGCCAACGTCGAGCTTCCCATGCGCCTGCGAGGCGTGGGCAAGGCCGAGCGTCGGGCCGTGGCCGACGACCTCCTCGAACGGGTCCACCTCGGTGGGTTCGGGCCCAAGCGACCGCACGAGCTCTCCGGTGGGATGCGCCAGCGGGCTGCCCTGGCCCGGGCCCTGGCCCAGGACGCTGGGCTGCTGTTGATGGACGAGCCCTTCGGGGCCCTCGACGCCATCACCCGCGACCTGCTCCACGACGAACTGGAGTCGCTGTGGCTCGACCGCGGCTTCACCGTTCTGTTCGTGACCCACAACGTCCGGGAGGCAGCCCGCCTGGGCGACACCATCATCCTCCTCACCAGCCGGCCCGGACGGGTGGCCGCCACCTATCCGGTCGACCTCCCCCGGCCCCGACGGATCGACTCGGTCGAGATCGCCGCCCTGGCCGCCACGGTGACCGATCAACTCCGGTCGGAGGTGGGTCGCCATGGCCATTGACCACCCGTTGACCACGACGAGTAACGGAAGCGCCCCCACCAGCCCATCGGAAACGGGCGGCACCCCCTCGTCCGACGGCCCGACGCTGGATCAGGCCCTCGCCGGGCTCGATGCCCTCGACGGCGCCGGTCGTTCGACCAAGGCGACCCTCCGCCACCGCATCTGGCGGGCCACCTGGCCCAAGCTCATCGCCTTCGGGATCATCCTGTTGGTCTGGCAGGTCGCCGTCTGGGTCCACTGGAAGCCCTACATCCTGCAGTCGCCGGCCACCGCCTTCCGCCAACTGTGGGACCTCCTGGGCACGTCGCTGTTCTGGCAGTCCTGTTGGGTGACCGCCCAGCAGGCGATCATCGGGTATGTGCTGGTGATCATCATCGGCGGGATCGTCGGCACCGCGGTGGCCCGGATTCCGGTGGTGCGGACCGGTATCGCCGCCCTGATCACCGGCATGCAGACCATGCCGTCGGTGCTGTGGTACCCGCTGGCCATCATGGTCTTCGGGGTCACCTCGAAGGCGATCATCCTGATGATGGTGCTCGGGGCGGCACCGGCGGTGGCCAACGGGTTCATCAGTGGCATCGACCAGGTCCCCCCGGGCCTCCTCCGGGCCGGTCGGACCATGGGCGCCCACGGCCTGGCCCTCGAGCGGTTCGTGGTCCTGCCGGCGGCCTTCCCGAGCATCCTCGGTGGGCTCAAGCAGGGCTGGGCCTTCGCCTGGCACGCGCTGATGGCCGGTGAGTTCCTCATCCTGATCAACCCCCTGAGCCTCGGTGGGCGCACGGTCAACGCCGACACCCAGGCCGACTACGGGATCGTGGTGGCCCTGATGATCGTCATCGTGTTCATCGGGATCATGGTGGATGTGGCCTTCACCCGGGTCGACACCTCGGTTCGCCGCCGCTACGGCCTGCTCGACGCCTCCGCCCGCTGAGAGCGACGTGCGACGCTCGGACGTGGCCCGGATCTCCCCCGGACCGCCGGCGCCATGGAGGGGCAAGCTCTGACAGAATCATCCCCGTGTACATCTCTGCCAAGGTCGACTACGCGGTGCGGGCCCTGTGCACCCTGGCCGATGCCGACGACCGGCCGGTCACCGCCGAGTCCCTGGCCAAGTCCCAGGGGCTGCCGGCCAAATTCCTCGAGAGCATCCTCAACGACATGCGCCGCGCCGGCCTGCTGCTCAGCCAGCGGGGGGCCGAGGGGGGCTACCGGCTGTCCCGGCCGGCCACCGCCATCAGCGTGGCCGATGTGATCCGCCCGCTGGACGGCCCGCTAGCCGAGGTGCGAGGCCTGAGGCCGGAAGCCGCCAATTACGAGGGGTCGGCCGAGCACCTGCAGTCGGTGTGGGTGGCGGTGCGGGCCAGCCTACGTTCGGTCCTCGAGCAGGTGACCATCGCCGACATCGTCTCCGGCGAGCTGCCCCGATCGGTCCTCAAGATGACCGACGACCCCGACGCCTGGCAGTCCCACTGACCCCTGCCGGCCCAACCGAGACCGAACCGGGCGTGGACTGAACTGCCGGCGGCCACGGGCCTTTACGATGCCCGAGATGGACCTCGGACCTGACAGCGGCCCGACCGCGGCACGCCTGGACCGGGCGGACTCGATCATCCTGGCCATCGTCTGCCTGGCTCAGTTCATGGTGGTGCTCGACATCTCGATCGTCAACGTGGCCCTGCCCTCCATACAGAAGAGCCTCGGTTTCACCGCCGCCAACCTCCAGTGGGTGGTGACCGCCTACTCGCTGACCTTCGGAGGCCTGTTGCTGCTCGGCGGGAGGCTGGCCGACCTGTTCGGGCGGCGGCGCATCCTCCTCATCGGCCTGATCCTGTTCACCGGGGCAAGCCTGATCGGTGGCTTCTCCCAGAACCAGGCGACGCTCATCGCGGCCCGCTCGCTGCAGGGGATCGGTGCCGCGGTGCTCTCCCCGGCCACCCTGACCATCCTGACGGTGACGTTCACCGAGCAACGGGCGCGGGCCAGGGCCCTCGGGGTGTGGAGCGCGGTGGCCGCTGGCGGCGGAGCCGCCGGTGCGCTGTTCGGGGGGTTCCTCACCCAGTACCTGTCGTGGCGCTGGATCCTCTTCGTCAACGTGCCGATCGGCATCGTCCTGTTCCTGGTGGCCAGGCTCTACCTCGTCGAGTCGCGGGCCGATGGCCCCCGCCAACGTCTGGACCTGGCTGGGTCCGTCACCGTCACCGGTGGCCTGTTGGCACTGGTGTACACCATCGTGCACACCGACCAGGTGTCCTGGACCTCCCACTCGACCCTGCTCACCGGGTCCATCGCCGTCGTCCTGTTGGCCGCCTTCGTGGTCATCGAGGCCCGGACGGCCTCCCACCCGCTGGTCCCCCTCCGGATGTTCCGGTCGCGTGCCCTCACCGTGGCCAACCTGGTGATGTTCTGCTTCGGGGCGGCCATGTTCGCCATGTGGTTCTTCCTCTCCCTCTACCTGCAGCAGGTCCTCGGCTACGACCCGGTGGTCACCGGCCTCACCTTCATCCCCCAGACGGCCGCCATCGCCATCGGGGCCACCATCGCCGGTCGCCTGGCCCCCAAGGTGGGGCCCCGCAACGTCCTGGTGGTGGGCTCGTTCTTCGCCGCCGCCGGCCTGTACTGGCTGTCGTTCATCCAGGCCGGCGAGAGCTACTGGACGGTCGCCTGCGGTGGCGGGATCATGGCCACCTTCGGCATGGGGTTGGCCTTCACCCCCATCGCCCTGTCGGCCACCGGCGGGGTGCGGCGCGAGGAGGCCGGCCTGGCCTCCGGCCTGGTCAACAGCAGCCGGCAGATCGGGGCGTCGCTGGGGCTGGCCGTCCTGTCGACGGTGGCCGCCACCCATATCGCCGCCCTTCTGGCCGGGCACCCGGTCACTCCCGAGGCGGAGCGTGTGGCCATGACCGCCGGGTACGCTCGCGGCTTCCTCATCGCCTCCGTCATCGCCCTGGCCGCGGGCCTGTTGGCTCTGATCATCCCCCGGCAGGTCTCCCTGGCCGCACCGCTGGCCGCCCAGGCGGCGGCCAGCACGGAGACGCCGACCGCTCCCCTGGTCGAGCCCTGACCTCCCCGCCGGGCACGGCTCGGGCGGTGTCGGACGGGTCGGTTGTTGACGGTCGGCGCCGGTGCACGGACGCTCGGTGACACCATCGACTGACTCAGCCCGGCGCTCGGGCCACAGCCAGCAGATGCCCGCTCAGCCCGAGGACCGATGGCTCGGCCTCGACGGCCCGTGCCGAGTAGAGGATGGCCTCCCTCCCCTCGGGAGTCTCCCACCGGCCGGAAAGGTTCCTGAGCCATCCGGCCAACCCCTCGACCCCGACCAGGTCGAGGATGGCCAGTCCGCTCTCTTCGATCTCCGCCCGGAGGTGGTCCGGGTGGTGGAGGAAGGCGGTGGTGAACCAGTGCTCCCGCTGGTCGGGATTGCGGTGCTGTCCCTCGGCCAGATCGGCCTCGACGATGGGACGGAAGTCAGGATCGAAGAGGAATCCCCGGGCGAGCCCGTCGAACAGCGAGGCGAACCTGCTGATGGCGGCCACGCCCACCAGTCCCCCGGGCCGCACCACTCGCCCCGCCTCCCGCAGGGCCCGAACCCGGTCGGCATGCTCGGTGAGGTGGTAGAGCGGACCGAGGAGGAGGACCACGTCGTAGCTGTCATCCGCCGCAGCCAGGTGGCGAGCGTCACCCACCTCGGCGGTCACGCCGAGTGGGCCGAGATCGGATCGGACCCGCTCGACGTGACGGGGGGCAAGGTCGATCACGTGGACCCGATGGCCGTCCTCGACCAGCCAGGCGGCATGGACGCCGGTCGCACCACCCACGTCCAGCACCTCGGCCGGGGCCGGGGGAAGGTGGCGACGCAGCACCTCGCGGGTTCGGACCAGCTCCAGTTGGCCCAGCCCGGCGGAGAGGCGGTCCTCCTCGAGGGAGGACTGGTAATGCCCGATGACGGTGTCGAGGTCGTCCATCCCAACCACGATAGGAGGGCGCCACCCACCCGCCGGCCCCCGGTTGTCACCGACACCCGGTCAGGTTGCGGAGGCTGGGTAGAGCCCGGACAGCTCGCCGGCGATCCTGGCCAGGCACTGACGGGCCTCCTCGGGAGCGATCACCTCGACCCCCACGCCGAACCCGGCCAGCTGGTTGGCGATCAGCTCGGATCGCTGACCACCGATCGACACCGGTAGCCGTCCGTCGGGGCCCGGCGGCCCGACCGCCACCTGGCGTTCGAACATCCAGCGCAACACCTCGACGACCTCCGGTGTGGCCATCGCCTCCACTCGCTCCGGCGACCGGAGCTCGTCGATGGTGGCGGCGATCTCCTCCCACGCCCGCTGCAGATCGAAGTCGATCGGTCGCTCCGCCGGCTGGTCGCTCAGCGCCACACTGGTCACCCGGTCGACACGGAAGGTGCGCTGCCCGGCATCGGTGCCGGCGATGAGATACCAGACCCGGGCCTTGGTGATCAGGCCCAGCGGGTGGACCGTGCGGATGGAGGGGGCGCCGTCACGGGCGGTGTAGCCGAGGCGGACCTGCCGGCCCCGAATGGTCGCCTCCTGCAGGGATTCGAGATGCAGGGGATGATGGGTACGGGCGGTGGCGCCCCACCGGTCGGGATCGACGATGATCGAGGACGCCGCCGACACGGCCTCGGCCCGAAACGGCTCGGGCAGCGCCTGGACCAGCTTGCGCAACGCGGCTCTTGAGCTCCGGCGTGGCCGGCGCCGAGGGCCCGGCCACTAAGAACAGGGTGCGAGCCTCGGCAGCCGACAGTCCGGAGAGGTCGGTGCGGGCACCACCGATCAGCTTCCACCCGCCGCCCCGACCGGGCTGCGAGTACACCGGGATGCCGGCGGCCGAGAGCGCCTCCAGGTCACGCCGGGCCGTCCGCTCGGACACCTCGAGCTCGGTGGCCACCTCGGCGGCGGTGATCTGCCGGCGGTTCTGGAGCAACAGGAGAACGGCCACCAACCGGTCCGCACGCATGGATCCCAGTATCGCTCACAAAGTGGCCAGAGGATGTCCTATTTAGAGGAGGACGATGGGGGTGTACAACAAGCCCGATTGACCCGATGAAGGAGAACACCATGCCCGGAGTCTTCAGCCCCGTCGCCGACGAACGCCACGGACTGCTCACCGCACTGGCCCAGCAGCGCTACGTGTTGCGCCTCACCGCCTTCGGGCTCTCCGACGACCAGGCCAGGGCCACGCCCTCGGCCAGCGAGCTCAGCGTGGGCGGGCTGATCAGGCACCTCGACCGGGCCGAGCGCCACTGGATGGACATCGTGCAGCAACGACAGGCCCCATTCGACCCGAGCACCGACTGGAGCGAGAACTTCCGCTTCGGGCCCGCTGACACGTTGAAGGTGGTCCTCGACCACTACGAGGAGACATGCGCGGCCACCGACGCCGTTATCGACGGCATCGCCGACCTCGACCAGGCGGTGCCGGTGCCGCGGGACAGCCCATGGTTCCCGAAGGACGTGGACGCCTGGTCCGTCCGGTGGGTGCTCCTCCACCTGATCACCGAGACAGCCCGTCACGCCGGACACGCCGACATCATCCGCGAGTCGATCGACGGGGCCACCGGGTTCGCGATCATGGCGGCGGCGGAGCACTGGCCGGCGTCGCCGTGGATCACGCCGTGGACCCCGGCCGACTGACCTCAGCGACACACGAATGCGCCGGCAGCCGAGGTGAATCGAAGCGGATGTCCCGAGGCCAACACCTCGCCGGCCCGTTGGCGGACCCGTTCGACCACGTCCGCCCACGGTCGCCCGACCTCGGCCTCGTAGTGGTCCCCCACGCTGGCGACGTAGTCCACCACGGCGTCGAGGTCGGTCACCTCCAGGTGGGTCTCCGGGCAGTCCACCCGGGTCACCGACTCGAAGGCGGTGGCCAAGGGAACCCGGCCGTTCTCGAGACTGAAGTGCCGCACCGAGGGTTGCACCATCCGCCAGCCCGACCCGACGGCCGCCTCCACCAGGTCGCGGAGCTCGACCAGGTTCGCGTCGCTGTTGGTGACGGCCACGACGACACCGCCGGGCCGCAACACCCGCCGGCACTCGCGGGCCGCGGCCACGATGTCGGGCACGTGATAGAGCATGTGCGGAGCGAGCACGAGGTCGAAGAGGCCAGCCGGAAGGGGAAGGCGTTGCGCGTCGGCCTGTATGCCCAGCGCGTGGTCGACGCGGACGAGCATGCCGGCAGAGAGGTCCAGGGCCACCCGAAGGCCACGGTGGCCCCGCTCGTGCATGGCCGCCTCGTAGGCGCCGTTGCCGCAGCCCACGTCGAGGACGCGCTGGTCGCTGCCCGGGGTCACCCCGGCGAGATCGAGGACCCAGGAGAACAGATCGAAGCGGGGCTCACGGCGGCCTGACCACCACAGTCGCTGCCGTGCGGCCAGGTTGCCATCGGTGGCGTACTGGCTCGACGGGTTGGTGGGCACCACCACAGCTTGCCCCCTCGGACGGGGCGGCGCGCTAGCCGGCGACGGTCGGCGACGCCTGCTTCTGGGGTGGCGTTGCGGCGTCCCCGCCCACGTCCCCATCCTCGGGCGGCCGGTCGCCGGTGGTCGCCTTCGGCCGGCGCAATGACCGTGGCCACAGGCGACGGGTCAGCACCACATTGAACTCGGCGGCGTAGACGGTGAACATGGTGCCGAGGCCGATCCACCAGATGAGCCCGAGGACGGTGGCGAACGTGCCGTAGAGGTTGGACAGGTGGCGCAGTTGATGACGGACCAACAGGGCCCCGGCGAACTGGAGCAGCGTCCAGGCCAGGCCCCCCAGCAGGGCCCCCGGCCATACCGTGTAGTGGTCCTCGGGGAGGGCCACCACCACCGAGAAGGCGCCCCAGTACATGAGGACGTTGACCACCAGTGACAGCACCAGACCGATTCCCGCCGACCAGCTCCCGAGCCCGCCGAAGGCGCCGAGCCCGGCCAGCGCACCCCCGGCGATGAACCCGACGCCCAACACGGCCAGGAACCCGAGGGCCCTCGGGATCCACCGCTCGAAGCTGGGCAGGTCATCGCGGCCGATGCCCCACACCGTGGCCATCATCACCTGGGCGCTCCGGCTCAGCCGCATGCTGCCGTAGACCAGCCAGGTCAACCCGACCAGCAGGGCCACGGTGTTGGTGGTGGACAGTTGGTGCACGTTGTTGCCGAGGTCCGACCCGATCACCGGAAACTGGCGCAGTGCCGAGTTGACCACGTCTTCCTGCCACGCCCGGTGGCCGTCGAGGACGATGCCCACCACGGTGAGGAGCACCAAGAGCAAGGGGAAGACGGCGAGGAACGCGGCATGGGAGATCTGTGCGGCCAAGCGGCCCGCCTGGTCGTCCGAGTACTTGCGGACCACGGCGCTCGGAATGGCAGTTGCCCGGTGCCGTTGCTGGAAGCCGTCGGTCCGGTCGATTGCCGTGGCGGTGCGATCGGTGATCCGGTGCCAGGCCCGGGCGATCGGCGAGGGGGGCGGACCGCGGCGATCAGGCACCGACCAGACCGTCCCTCCCGTGACGGCGGAACTCGGATCGGAGGCGCCGGCGATCGTCGCCGTCCATCGGGACATAGGCCAGCGCCGTGGCGGTGCGATCGGTGATCCGGTGCCAGGCCCGGGCGATCGGCGAGGGGGGCGGACCGCGGCGATCAGGCACCGACCAGACCGTCCCTCCCGTGACGGCGGAACTCGGATCGGAGGCGCCGGCGATCGTCGCCGTCCATCGGGACATAGGCCAGCGCCGTGGTGCTGCGCCAGTAGATCGGGTCGTCTCCGTGCCACCACCCCTCCGAGCGCAGCGGGTCCTTGGTCACCTTGCCGCTGGCCGTCTGGGGCAAGGTGGCGGTCACCCGCACGAAGGAGGGGGCCCACTTGGTCCCGAGGTCGGGTTGGGCGGCGAGGAAGGCACTGAACCCATCCGGGCCGAAGGCGTGGTCGGGGAGCAGTTCGAGCGCCGCCATCACCTGGTCCCCCGTGCGCGGGTCGGGCACCGAGTAGACGGCCACGGCGGCGACACCGTCGAGACGGACCAGGATCCGCTCGATGGGACCGGCGGTCAGGTTCTCGGAGTCCACTCGCATCCAATCCCCGCGTCGCCCGGCGAAGTAGAAGAAGCCCTCCTCGTCACGGTAGGCGAGGTCCCCGGTCCAGTACCAGCCGTTACGGGTCCGGGAGGCGTCGGCCTCCTCGTCGGCGTAGTACCCCTCGAAGCCACCGATGCCGGCACGGTTGACGATCTCGCCGATGGCGTGCTCGCCGTTGCGCAGCCCTCCCCCGGCCGCGAACGCCGCCGGGGGGCATTCCTCCCCGGTGTCGGGATCCACGATGGCGATGTCGCCCACCGGGCGACCCAGTGAACCGGTCGGGGTGTCCGTCGTCCGGCTGATGGCCACGCCCCCCTCACTCGAGCCGTATCCCTCGGTGAGCACGCAGCCGAACCGCCGCTCGAAGGCGGCGTGGTCGGCCAGTGATGCCTCGGTCCCGAACCCCCGGCGCAAGGTGCACGAGGCCTCGTCCGCACCCGGCGGGGTGGCGAGCACGTAGGCCAGGGCCTTGCCCACATAGGTGAAAGTGGTGGCCCGGTAGCGGTGCACGTCGGCCACGAAGCCCGATGCACTGAACCGGCGGGCCAGGGCGATGGTGGCCCCGACCACCAGGGAGGGACCCCACAGGACCATCAAGGCGTTGCCGTGGAAGAGGGGCATGGTGCAGTAGGCAACGTCGTCGCGCTCGTACCCGTAGGCCTCGGCCGACCGAATGGCGATCGAGGCCAGTCGGCCCTGCGTGCACCGGACCGCCTTCGGGGTGCCGGTGGTCCCCGAGGTGAACAGCAACAGGTAGAGGTCATCAGCGGTGGGCCCCGCGGCGGCGACCATCGACGCCGAGGTCGGCGTCACGGTGTTGGCGCAGCCGGGCATCGTAGTGCCGGTCGTCGACTCGGATGACCCGGTCGGCAGGGATCCCGAGCTCGAGACCGTCGAGCAGTGGCGCGCCGAGCGCATCGGTGATCACCAGGCTGCAGTCGGTGCGCCGGATGTCGCCGGCCAGTGCCTCGCCCCGGCGGGTGGGGTTGATCCCCACCACCACCGCCTTGGCCAGGGCGGCGGCGCCCAGCCAGAAGATGTACTCGGGGACGTTGCCGAGGAGGATGCCGATGTGGAGAGGGTCCGAGCGGACCAGGGCGCGGATCAGCGCCGGCCCGGGCCACGCTGGCCTCCACCACCTGGCGCCATGTCCACTGCTGGTCCTCGAAGAGCAGGCCGGGATGGTCGTCCTCGGCCCGGGCCATCAGCAACTCGGCCACGCTGGGAGCGACCACCCCGCCCTCGTCGGCCACCGTCATGGCTCCACCACCAGGGTCTGGACGGATCGACCGATACGGCCCTCCACGTCCCACAGCGCCGACTCGGCGGCGCCGATCCCCGGGGTCCCGAAGCGGGTCCGGGCATCGAGGCAGACCCACTCCCCCATCGGCGGCCGGTGCACCGAGATGGTCAGGTCGGGATTGATGAAGACACTCGAGTCAAAGGCGAGCTCGCTCGACACCCCGTTGCCGAAGTCAGCGGCCGCCGCCACCCGCTGCCAGGGGGTGGGCTCCTCGCCGACGACCACCGGACACCGCAGGCGGAACCACACCGTGGCCGGGCCGGGAACGTTCGGGCCACCCGTTACATAGCGCATCTCCATACCCTCGTTGTGGAAGGCGCGCGGCCCTTCGGCCATGAACGGGGTGGAGGCCACCGTGTCCGGCGGCTGCGGGGCCTCGTCCTCGGGCACGGTCGGCTCTGCCCGCTGGTCCTCGGGGCGCGGCGGATGCGCAGGGCTCGCGACCAGGCCACCTCGACACCATCGGCCTCGACCACCGTGCCGAGGAGCTGCGCTTTCCGACCCGGCTTGACCATGGCGGTAGAGAGCCGGAGCGGGACCAGGGGCACCGGGCGGACCAGCTCGAGGGTGATCCGGGCCAGCTGCATCTCGTCACCGCCGGCATGGCGCTCGGCGGCCCGGGCGGCCAACGCGGCAACCGGACCTCCGTGCAGGGCCAGCGGCGACCACGGCCCCCGGGTCCGCTCGGTCGGAACCATCAACTCGCCAGCGGGAAGGAACAGGGCGGCGACGTCATCCGTGGCGGCATCCGAAGTGGTCACGGATCCGACGCTACGGGGCCACCACCAGGTGCGCCAACATCGCCGGGCCTCCGTCCCTCCGCCCAGACCTGCAGCCCGGGGCCGGCCCACCGCCTACCATCGTGGCCACACAGCAGAGGACGGCGCACGGTGGGCGTGTCCCGACCGCCGACGAGTGCAGGGAGAACCATGGGTACAGGCAAGGCAGAGACCGACATCAGCGGATCAGCGGACGCCGTCTGGGCGGTCGTCGGCGACTTCGGGGGCATCGGGGGCTGGATGCCCGGAATCGACTCGTGTCGGGTGGAGGGAGAGAACCGGATCCTGGAGACGATGGGGATGACCATCACCGAGCGGCTGGTCAAGAAAGACGACGCCGCTCGCGCCCTCACCTACTCCATCGCCGACGGCGCCCCGGTGGAGAGCCACGAGGCAGTGATCACCGTGGTCCCGACCGGAACGACCAGCCACGTCACCTGGGTGGTCGACGCCACGCCGGACTCGATGGCAGAATTGATGACCACCATCTACCAGCAGTCCCTCGACGCCCTCAAGGCTCACGTCGAGGGATGACCTCCCCGGCCGGGGGCCATCCTCAGGAACCCGGAGGTCGCTGGTCGTACGAAGTCCGGGCCCGTTGCTCGGCGCCGGCAGCGGCAGTGTGGCCCTTGATCGGCGAGGCGCGCCGCTGGAAGGAGTGGTCCTTCCTCACTCGTTCCGACCTGGTCCGCGACGGCCACCCGACCCCTGACGGCGTCGGGGCGGTGCGGCGGTTCACTCGCTACGGCATCGGGTCCCGCGAGGAGGTGATGGTGTTCGAGCCACCGAACCACCTGGCCTACCGGATCCTGTCCGGATTCCCTGTGCGCCACTACCGGGCCGACGTCACCATCACCCCCGAGGGGTCGGGCTGCCTGATCATCTGGTCGGCCACCTTCGATGCGAAGATCCCCGGTACCGGTCGCCTGATGGTCGTCGTGCTGCGGCGCATGATCGGCCGGTTCGCCACCGGGGCGGCTGGCTACGCCGAGCAACTCGAGCACCAGGGGCGGTAGCCGGCGGGCGACTGCACGTCGAGCCACCGACCGCCCCGGGCCTAGGCTGGCACGGTGCCCACCCATGGCTTCTCCGGCTACGACCACCAGTGACGTCGAACACGAATTGTCCGATCGGAATCGGTCAGGACCTATGAGGGTCGCATGGGCGATTGCGGTTGTCCTGTTTGCCACCGTTGTGGCCGGATGCTCAACGGGCGCCACCCCCGTGACGAAAGCCCAAGCCGCAGCGGCATTCACCTCGGCGTACAACGCATTCATCTCGCGCGGCCAGCAAATCGAAAAGCTGTCGTCACCCGATGGACCAGCAACGCCGGCGGCTGACAACGACGCCGGGGATGCCCTGACCGCCTACGGGAACAAGCTCAAATCGATCGGATGGCCAGCCTCGTCGGGCGCGCTGGCCCAAGCGGTGGAGAACGTCCTGACGAAGGAGGCAGCCGAGTCCCACGCACTGTCACGTGTCAAGTCCACCGACCCGGCAATCGTGACCGACTACCGGAATCTTGACGCCACGGCCAAGACCGAGTTGACCGCGGAGAACCGGCTGCGGGCATCGCTCGGGCTACCCGATCGGAAGTAGGCCGCGGATAGGTGTTGCCGCGACCGCCGGACGCACTACAGTGACCCCTTCGGCTGAGCGTTCGGCCGCGACCAGCGTCGAGCAAGGTTCGGTCACCTATGGAAGTCCTCGCCTTCTATCTACCTCAGTTCCACCCGATCCCCGAGAACGACCAATGGTGGGAACCGGGGTTCACCGAGTGGACCAACGTGACCAAGGCACGACCCCTCTTCCGGGGGCATCCTCAGCCGCACCTCCCCGCCGACCTCGGCTTCTACGACCTGCGAGTCCCCGAAGTCCGGGAACATCAGGCCGAGCTGGCCCGGGCGGCTGGGCTTACCGGATTCATCTACTGGCACTACTGGTTCGCCGGCCGCCGGCTTCTTCAGCGGCCGTTCGACGAGGTGCTGGCGAGCCGAGAACCCGACTTCCCGTTCTGCCTCGCCTGGGCCAACCACAGCTGGAGTGACCGCTGGATGGGTGGCGAGGAGCGGATGATGCTCGAACAGACCTACCCGGGACCCGAGGACGACCGGGCTCACTTCGAGTACCTGCGAGCCGCCTTCGACGATCCGCGGTACATCCGGATCGACGGGGCACCCGTCTTCTTCGTCTTCCGGGCCGACCTCCTGCCCGACGCCCCCAGATTTGTGGAGTCCTTGCGCGAGATGGCCACCGACGACGGGGGCATCTACCTGGTCAGCTGTGGCCCGTTCGCCGACCCGGCCACGCACGTCGCCCAGGGCTTCGACGCCCTCGTCTTCATCGAGAAGCCCTTCGCCAGACCGACCGCGGCGTCCGGCCGACTTCCCTGTTGCGCCGGATGAACGTGCGTCGGGGTCCCTACCGCTTCGACTACGCCGACTTCTGCACCAGTGCACCTCCCGAGGAACTCGGTGCCACCGCGGTCCCCTGTGTCTGGCCCAATTGGGACGACTCCCCCCGGCGGGACCGCAGAGGCGTGGTCGCCGTTGGATCCAACCCCGCCCGATTCCAGCGCCAGGTCGAGGGAGCGATCGATATCGCCCGCCGGGCACCGGACGCCGAGCAGATGGTGGTCATCAAGTCATGGAACGAATGGGCCGAGGGCAACTACATGGAGCCCGACCAGGAGTTCGGGCACGGCTGGCTCGATGCCCTGGCCAAGGGACTGGCCACCGGAGGCGAGGGGCCCCTGGTACGACACGGTCGGTAAGGCCGGACCGTCGACGTCAGCGCTGCGGGTCGAGGGGCCGGGCCACCACTGCGAATTGTCGGAACCTCATGTCGCGAAACGGCCCGGCCAGCAGTGACGACTTCCAGCCCTTGGCCGGGTTGATCGGCGTCAGGGTCTCGACACCGAAACCGTTGGAGGTGAAGAGCTCCTCGATCGACTTCCGGGTGAAGAACCGCAGATGGGTCCGATCGAGCACGCCCCAGTCGGCATAGTCCCAGCGTCCCCGCAGCGCGAGCTCCCGTACCACCAACACGTACCGGACGTTGGGGATCGAGGCCACCACGCAGCCACCGGGATCCAGGTAGGCGACTGTCCGGTCGAGCATGCCCCATGGATCAACGACATGCTCGAGGACGTCGTTGAAGACGACACAATCGAACCGCGACCCGGTGGAGATCGTCGGGATAGAACCCGTGGATGACCTGGTCATAGTGGCCGGCGGCATCGCTCATGGCCTCGGCGTCGGGCTCGATGCCGACGACGGTCCAGTCCGGATTGGCCTCCTTCAGCACCGAACCGAAGCGGCCGTGGCTGCAACCCACGTCCAGGATGGTCGACGCCCCTTCCGGGATGAACGGGAGCATCTCGCGGCGGGACAGGCCACCGTGGAACACCGAGGCTTCGTACGTCATCCCACCGGAACGTAGCAGCCTCGAGCCAGATGTTCATTATTCGGGGCGCCGCCCGGCATCGACCAGGTCCCGTGTCGGATCAACGGCGGCGACCATCGGGTCCCCGGCGGGCACGGGTGGTGGCTACTCCGCCGAGGTTCCGAGCAGCTGACTTCCGTCCAGCAGTGCGGTCAGGTCGACATCGCCTCTGCCGGCAATCGGCATCGAGATCGACGCGGCCAGCGGCGATGCCTGAAGGCTGGCGAGACCCCCGCTTTCCGGGTCGAGGAGATTGTGCTCCTCGGTGGGATCAGATGAGAGATCGAAGCGCTCGAAGCCGAGCAGATGGTCTCCGTTGACAGCCAGCACTGGCGACCCGATGAGCGAGTTGCCGAGCGCGGCGAAGGTGGGGCGATGGGCGGCCGGATCCCCATCGGTCTTCAGGTGCAGCGATGTCACGATGCACTTGTCGGGATAGCGAAGAAAGGAACGCATCGTCGGAGGTTCCACCAGCAGCTCGGCGAACTGGCGATTGCGTTCACGGTCCTCCTCTGTCATGTTCTTTTGACGACCGTTGTAGTTGACCCGGAACCGGTCCTTCAGATAGAGGTAGCGGCGGTCCTGGCTGATCAGCGTCCGGCTCGTCGATCCCAAGGCGGAACGACCGTCAATGTCGTCCGGACCGTTCACAGCGCGATGGCCGGCCAGATCAAACAGCGTGGGAAGTACGTCGGCGCCCGACAGCACCTGGGATCCGAGGGAGTCGGAGAGGCGCTCCCGCACCGACGACGACAGCGAGGACGGCAGATCGAAGAACAGGGGGACGCGAAGGACATCCTGGTGGAGCCGACCGCCATGGTGGACCCGAGCCAGGTCGGGCTCGAAACCTTCGCCATGGTCGGCGGTGATGGCCGTGACGAAATCGTCGCGGTGGCGAACCGCCTCGAGCACGGCGCTTACTTGCCGGGTGACCTGCCTGACGCATGCGCCGTAGGTGGCAACCACCTCGGCTCGCTCGTCCGGATCGATGTTCTGCCAGGTGATGACTCGACCGCGAAGGAACCGTGGCGACGCTGACCTGAGCTCGGGAGAGAGGTACCGATCGGACGTGGGCTTGTAGTAGTCGTGAGCGATGTTCGAGTGGAGCACGATGAACTGGGGCCGCCGCCTCGACCGCGTGATCATCGGCAGTACCTGTTCAAAGGGATGGTCGTGGTCGAGGTCGGTCCTCCATCGGTCAAAGCCATTCCCGATACCCGATTCGCGGTCGATCGCGGTGTTGTTGACCAGTCCGGTCTTGCGGTACTCGCGGGGAAGCGTCTCGAGAAGGGCATTGCGAGCGAGTCGGGGCCTGGGCCAGTAGTGATCGTGGTCCACCGGGGCGCGCCCGGTGATGATCGACGTGCACGAGGGCAGGGTCCAGGGGGCAGCGGCGATGGCGGTCGCCGCCCGATAGCAACGGCCCGAGTCCTCGAACGAGGAGTCCAGCGCGTCGTTGCGGACAGTGTCGAGAATGACCAGCAGAATGTTCAGAGGCTTGCTCATCGGAGTCCTGCCGGCGCACTAGCCACGGCGGACCTCGGCCAGCAGACGTCTGATCCGACCATCGCATTGCGCATACGTCACATCGACCGGTAGCACAGTAGTGGCATAGTAGCCGACGACCCGACGACCGAATCGGGCGCCGCATTCTTAACCGGCACACACTCCTTGGCGGCCGCGTCGTTGCCTCCGGTGCCGTTCGCTTCTACTGCTTCACGCGGAACTCGGTGATCAGCCTCCGCTGTCGCCGCGCCACAACTCGTAGCCCAACAGGTCGAACAGCTCCCGATTGTGGGGCTCGAAATGGTCAGCCAGCCTGGACAGGACCTCCGGACGCTCGGTGCCGAGCCGTTCCGACTTGTTGACGGCCGGAAGTGGCGCGTCGTGGGGGCGGAGGCCCAACCACTCGACGATCCCGGCGGTGACCGCGGGGTCGGCGTACATCCGCTCGCTCTCAACCACCAGGATTCGTTCGCGCCCGACGGCGTCGAACCAGGTCCGCAGCTGGTGGGCATACTCGCTGCGGGCCACATACGAGTAGGTGGCATAGGCGAAACTGCGCTCGCCCCGGCGGATCCGCGCCTCCTCACCGGCGAGCCGAGCCTGCTCGAGGTCGAGGGCCCGTTCCAGCGGCTCGTTCTCCCACCGCTTGAGCCGGCGTGAGTACCAGTAGTGGGAGACCGTGCGCTGCACCGGCTCACGGAGGAGCACGATGAACTTGGTGGTACTGGGCAGGTCACGCGCCGCCCGTTCGGGTGCCAACGGGTGGAACAGCATGTAGGGGCTGGAATGGCCGGTGAACACGCCCGGCCGACGCAACGGCAAGTGGGACCGGTACCAGCGTGGGCCCAGGTCGTAGTGGACGTCGAAGTAGTGGACCTCCTTGATCCTCGCCGGGGTCATCTGCGGGTGCGAGCTCAACCAGGTGTAGAGCGAGGTGGTACCACCCCGCTGGGTTCCGATGATGACGAAATCAGGCTCGGCGCGGAGGTCGGCGGTCGACCGTCGAAACGCCGAGCGGACCTTTTCTCCCCGCGTAGGAATCCTCTGTGGAAACTGCGGCCCGTAGGGACCCACGATGGGCAGTGGATCACCGGGAAGGGGGAGCGCCACGACAGCCATGATACGCCAGCGCACTGGTCGAGTCGTAGCCCTGGGAGCTGGGCGTCAGCTGGCGGCCAGCAGCCGGCGGGCCCGGGCCTCAACTTCACGACGGGCCCGGTCGAGGTCGACGGTCATGCACCGGCCGCCGTCCACCACCTGGCGCCCCCCTACCCACACGTCGGTGACCAACCGGCTCGATGCCGACCACACCAGGTGCTCGATGAGCTGGTCGTCCTCGAGCCACGGCACGAACACCGGGTCGTCGAGGTCGATGGCGACCATGTCCGCCTGCGACCCCGGGGTCAGCGTGCCGAGCTCGGGACGATCGAGGGCCAACCCGGCGCCCCTGGTGGCCAGATCGAGCGCCGACAGGGCGGACAGGGCGGCGGCATCGTGCTGGCGGATGCGGGCCACTAGGGCGGCGAACCGCATCTCCTCCCACAAGTCGAGGTCGTTGTTGGACGCCGGGCCGTCGGTTCCCAGTCCGACCCGGATGCCCCGGTCCAGGAACTCGATCAGCGGCGCCACCCCGGAGGCGAGCTTGGCATTGCTCTGGGGACAGTGGGCCACGGCAACGTCATGCCGGCGGTAGATGGTCAGGTCGTCAGCGGACAACCAGATGCTGTGGGCAGCCAACACCCGGCCCTCGAAGACCCCGGCGTCGGCCAGCACGGCGGGGGTGGAGCCACCGTGCAGGGAGGCGAACCGGGCACATTCCTCCTCGGTCTCGGCCAGGTGGATGTGGAAGAGGGCGTCCAGCTCCCGAGCCGCGGCGGCGATGGAGACCAGGCCCGGCAACGGGACGGTGTAGGCGGCATGGGGGGCGAAGCCGACCTCGATGCGGCCGTGGTCGCCCTGGCGGCGAGCGTGGAAGTCGACGATCTCATCGGTACGGGTCTGCCACCAGCGGTCGTCGGGGGCGGCACCGGGCAACTGGAGGACTCCGGGGGTGATCACCGCTCGCGATCCGGCCGCCACCACGGCGTCGGCCAGTGCGTCCTCGTGGAAGTAGGCCTCACAGCTGGTGGTCACTCCGAACCGCAGCAGCTCGGCGGCGGCCAGGGTCATGCCCCAAAACACGTCCTCCTCGGTGAGATGGGCCTCCTGGGGCCAGAGCACCTCGGTGAGCCACCGGTGGAGGGGCAGGTTCTCCCCCGATCCCCGGAACAGGGTCATCGGAGAGTGGCAGTGGACGTTGACCAGGCCGGGAAGGAGTGCACCCCGGACCTGGATCTCGCGCATCGGAGGACCGTCCTGGGTCGAATCCAGGGTGCCGACACGGGTGACGGTGTCGCCGGACGTCTCCACCACTCCCGGTCGCAGCACCCGGCCCGAACCGTCGCAGGGCACCACGGCGTCAGCCCGGAAGCGCACCGCTTCTCCGTGCTCAACGGCTCGGGCGAGACCGGTAGATGAACCGGTCGGGCCACCGGTCACGACGTGGTCATCGGTCCGGGTCTCCCGACTCCTCGACCTCGATGACGGTGAGCACGTATCCCGCGTGGTCGGACCCGAGGGCGACGAGCATGAATCCACCCTACGCACCACCGGGCGCCGTGTCAGTCGGAGCGGGGCGGCATCAGCTGGCGCAGCTACTCACCTCGATGCCCGCCTGCCCGGTGGGTTGGTACGGATCGGGATCGGCCACCCCCGAGAACCGGTCGGCGATCCAGTGGACCATGTCGTCCATCGACACCGGGATCACCCCGGCGTGGCTCTGTCCGGGGTAGACCCAACGCTCGACATCCTGGCCGATCGAGCATTCGTGAGCCTTCAGGAGCTGGGTGGTCACCACCGGGATCTGCTCGTCGGCGCCGCCCTGGATGATCAGGAGCGGCGCGCTGCTCGGGGTGGTGAAGTTCCCCGGGTCGTTGGCCACCAGCAGCTTCTTCCAGGCCGGAACAGTGAACGGATCGGCCTTCACGATCTCGGCCAGGGGATAGCCATTGGTCTCCTTGGCGATGTAGTCCGCACACCCCTTGGACAGCACCGGGAGCAAGGAGATGCCCTTGGGCGTGATCACCTGGCTCAAGGGTGCGGCGGCGCTTCCGTAGGCGGCGTTGAACCCGGCCCCGGCCATGAACAGGTAGTAGCGGAAGGGACTGGTCTTCAAGAACGTGTAGATGTCCTGGAACTGCGAGGGCGGAGCGCCGGCGACCACTCCATCGAGATGCAGGTCGGGGGCATAGGTGTCACCGATGTCCAGGCCGAACATGGCGGTCTGACCACCCTCCGAATGACCCCAGATCACATAGTCCTTGCTGGCGTGGGCGGCAGTGAGATGACCGGCGGCCCGGACGATGTCGATGGTGTTGCGGGCGGCCACCACACCCACCAGGTACGGCAGCAGCCCGGGCGTCCCCTCCCCCTGGTAGTCACTGGCGGTGACCACCCACCCCCGGTCGAGCAACTGGTTCTGCAGGGGCACCGCTTGGGACGGATCCGAACGAGGGCGCGCACTGGTCGGCCATGCCGTTGGTCCCGTGCCCCCAGGTGACCACCGGATACCCACCGGCCGGCGCTGGAGTCTCGGGGACCATCACCAGTCCGGTGACCAGGGTCGGCTTGCCGTAGATGCTCTCGGAGACGTAGAGCACCCGGTAGACGCGACCGTGGATGCCATCGCTGGCGATCAGTTCCGATTTGACCAAGGTCCCGGGGGCGGAGGACGGCACCGTGGTCGGGACCGAGTAGAAGGAGGGCAGGCCGGTGGGAGCCGGAATCGTCGCCGTCGTCGTCATCGGGCTCGAGCTGCAGGCGGCCGCGGTGACGGCAAGGACCGACAAGGCCGCCGTCACCACCTTCCCCACCCACCGACCTCTCATCGTGTCTCCTGTTCTACTCGGGCTTTCCCAACAGCCTCCGTCGACTCTGTCCGAGGAACCGGCGCGATTTCCACACGACACTTCTCCTCACACTCGTCGTCACCTTCGGCTTCCGAAGCTCGAGACTGGTTGCTGAGGTCCGCTTGATCTCCTCAGCAATCCGCTTGTAGACGTGTCTGCGATAGTGCCGGAGGTCGTTCCGGCTCAGGTCCTCCTCGCTGAGGACGAAGTTCCGCACGTCGCAGACGGTGGCGTTCGGGAGTTCAGCGACCACCTGGTCCAGCGCTTCATTCATCTGCTGGTGGCGAAGGTGACGCCGGGGCTCTGCCACACTGTCGATCGGCAGCTCCGCCCCGTTCAAGAAGATGAGGCGGGTGCTGGGTCCCACCCTCTCGGAAAGCCATCGGATGTTGACCTTGAACTGGTCGGTCGTGAGCGCTCCCACCCGGTCGAACTCCTGAGAAAATCGAGCAAGCAAGGCGTCGTCGATCGCGGTCGTCCCGTACCTCTTCTCGATGGACGGCCACGACGCCGGATTGGTGGCGTCCACGTCGAGTTGGTGCCACGCCACGACGAGACCAGTGTCCCGGTGACGGTACCGATCCTGCGTCATGTCCATCAGCAGGCTGTAGATGACAAGGTCGTGCTGCTTCTTCAGCACGGAGGGGTCGAAGATCTCCAGGTCCAAGAAGGGCAACCCGTCCACCACCGATCGTTGCTCGTCGGTCAGTCCCACGGCAGCCTGACGAAGGAAGTCGGTGTGCTCAGGGTGGATCAAGGCTCCGGAATCGGCGGTGCGATGGAAATCGGTGTCGATGGCTCCCCCGAGGAACACGGTTGTGGTCCGCAGGTCGCACCCACCAACCATCAACACCCGCTCCGTGGCCGAGGCAAGGGGCGGACCGCCTCGATCAGTGGCATCGGTGACCGCAGCATCGGCCACCTCCGACAGGCCGGCGTCCAGGGTGATCCAATCGACCGAGTCCTCAAGGGTTGATGCCACCTCGCCCACCACGGTCAGCGACGGTCGACCCAGTTGGTCGTAGACCCACTGTTCGACTCCCATGTTGAGTACCCGGCACGAGAAGAGAAAATCATCCAGTTGGCGACCGGAGTCCGAAAGGGAGAAGAAACCACAGATCCCGTAGTCACCGTACCGATCCCGCACGGCAACGTACCCTGTCCGCCGATCCGGATCCTGCAACAGGGCCGCAAACTCGGTTTCACTCGGCCTACGCTTGGTGAAGTTGAGTTGATTGGTCCGATTCACCAATTCGAACAGCCGATCCTGCTCGTCTTCCCCTGCCTCGAAGATTCCCGCCCGGATGGCACAGGATCGAAGGAAGTCGATGTTCGAGGTGGTGGACGCCTTGTGGTCGAGATGCTTGCGCTCGATCAATTGGTATTGGCCGAGTCTCGTCAGGCCTTCGTCGCTCTTGCCCTTGCACTGGGGAAGCGAGAGAAGATGATCGATGATGTCAGGCGACGCCGTCTGGATTTCGGGCACCAGCGAGCGCACCTCGCCGCGATTGATGAGAAGGTCGTCGATGAAGAGGACGCTCTCGGCCCGAAGCTGCATGTTCTCGATGATCTGGGCGACACGACCGCCTTTGGGCGACCAGTCCACACTGGCGAAGACGAACTCCTGCCAAATTCCAGCCTCTTCGAGACGGAGACGTACAGCCTGGGCATCGTTCTTCGAACAGATGGAGTTCACGATCCCCCGGCGGTTCAGTGCCCGGACGAGGTCGATACGAGACTGGTCCAGTCGCACCGTCTCCTCGCTGAGGGTGCCGCTCCACAGCGTCTCGTCGAGATCCCAGATGACCAACTTCACCGGAGCGGTCAAGCCCTCAGGTCCGGTTGGTCCCACGAGCAACGAGTCATCGAGGGGCGAGGGCTCGGGTTGATGAATGCTCATGTGGGCTCCTTTGCGGTGACCGCGCCGATCCTCGATCGACCCAGGGGCCGAAGATCGGTCACGCGCAGCAACGGGGCCACCACGACAGTGTCTATTGCGGAGCCCGGCCCAACGCAAGCCGAGTCCCGTGGTCGCCCGAGCATCCGGTTCCATTGCAGTTCCGGAACGCCGATCCTGCACGCAGCTGCGTCAACATCAGACGAGGCGCTGATCGTGGCTCAGCCATCGTGAAGTGGCAACTGGGCCGACTTCCTGCCTACGAAGTCGACATACCGGCTATGGGCGAAGTCGTGCACGATATAGATCTGATGGTGCCACGTCGCCAGCGCCCGAGTCGACAGATGGTAGGCCGGGGAGATCTTCTGAGATGGGTGTGAGCCATTGAACTCGGCCATGGCCAGCCGCTCGCCTGTGTAGTCACTGAAGAGCGAGACTTCGTAGCCGATGATGTCGTCGAAGTAGGTGAAGATTCGAGGAAGCCGATGCTTCTCGTCGACGTCAAAGAGCCGCAGTCCACTCACGGTTGAGGAGTAGAGATCCATATCGAACATCACCGCGCCGATTGGAGCCGGATCGTATTCGTCGACGAACGAACTCAGCGTGTCGTCGACATTGCCGAGCACCAATGTGGCGGACTTCAGACGTCGCCGCAGGGCGTCCGCATCCATGTCAAAGGATCCACCCTGCCAGTGGTACGGCAGGTCGCGATAGTCGCTGACCGTTGGCAAGCCAGTTCCTGTGTCAAATCCGTAGACTTCGATATCTACGCCCAAGGTGTCGGACCACCGCCGAGCGTGCTCCTCCAACGCCAACAGACCGTTGCCGCCGGCCACGCCGAACTCGACGACGCTCACCCGCGGGATGCCCAGTCGCTTTGCCAGTCTCCCCGCTTCCCGTACGCAATAGGCGTAGGCCGGCCGTTCGACCGCACCGATCTCGACCCGCCACTCGTAGGAGCCGACGGACCGCTTCCGAACCGCCGACAGCAGCAGGTTCCGCTGACGGTAGGGGTCAAGGGCCAATCCGAAAAGCTTCTTCATCACTCTGTCCCCGCTGGCCGTCACCTACTACCCCTCCGGACTGAATGAACGTCTGCGAAACTCTCCACGAGTTCTGTTCACGAGTAGATCCGAGTTGGTCGCTGGTGGGCCCGTTCACCAGCAATCGACGTCTCGAATGCCTCGTGATCCGAGTAGCCAGATTACACCGATATGGAACGGTCGACAGCAGAGCGGCCGCCGGGCCTGGTGCCTCGAGGCCGCGGACATGGTGTGTTCGGGGACCGCGGAACCGCTGCCGCATGGTGGACTCAGAACGGAGCTGTGCCCACCTTCCGGACGTCGGGTCGCTCCCTCCGCCCCTTCTCGATCACCACCATGGCCTCAAAGAACTGGATCGAATGCACGTCAGTCATGGCCATGCGGGCCCGGCGGCCCACTGGCCAGCGGTAGTGCCACTTGTTCATCCCGTCGACCATGCCCTTGGCCAGTTCGATGAAGGAACCAGGGCGGCGATGACCGCCGCCTTTCGACAGCCAGTACGAGGTGTAGACGTCTTCGACAAGGTAGACACCACCCACACTCAACAGTGGGAACAGCACATCGAAGCTCGCCCGCTGGTGCCTGCACTCGTGGCTCCCATCGTCGAGCACGACATCGATCCCGCCCATCGCCGCTACCACCTCGGCCAGGAACACCGGGTCGGCCTGTGAGCCGATTCGCACGTGCAGGTCCTCGCGGGCGACAGATGCGCACCGGGGGTCGACGTCGATGCCGAAGATGACCGCTTCGGGGCCGAAGAATGAGCGCCAAATCTCCAGCGATCCGCCCTTGGACACACCGATCTCGAGGAAGCGCAACGGCCGGTGCTCTCCTTCGGGAGTCACGAAGCCATCGGAGAATCTGTCGAGAACCCGGTCGTAGACGGAGAAGTAACTCACCCACTTGTGAACCAGCTTGCCGTGGTGGTTGGTGAAGAGGGCGGCAAAGCGACCAGAGGCAGGTATGGGCGGCCCCTTGGACCCTCGGTCGAATCGCCAGATCCCCTGGTGTCGGAACGGGCTCAGGACCCTCTGCGCCCACCGATACGTCGTGTGGGCGATCGGTGCACGTCCGACCATCGAGCGAAGACTCGAAGCCCGTGCCGGTGGAGGTGGGGAGCCATCTGTAGTTGTCATTTCGACCGCATTCTTGTTCGCTTCCTGCGCTGTCCGCCAACAGTATTCCGCCAGGCATCCCGCACTGGAGCCGCCGCCGTCGCCCGTCCTGCCTGCCGGGGCAGACCAATCAGAACACCTCGGAAGCCGTCCCAGAACGCTGTCCTCGGACGGGCCGTGACAATGGCTCTGCGAACGCCCCTGACCGTGTCATCCATCCGAGGGACTGTCCGGGCCTCGTCGGGGGGACCCGGGCACCGGGCTCGCACTGGTGTACCGAGGGTTGTCAACGTGGCAGGTGCTGTCCGAGCACCCCGCGGGTGTTCTCGTCGGAAGGACTGCCGCGGGCCAGGCGCAGAACAGGGGGCGATTAGCGCCATCCCCGGCACGCTGGCCACGCTTAGCAGGACGTGCCATCACCCCCGTCACCATTACGATGGCAACGGCGTGGCGCTCCTCAGTTCAAGGACCTGACCACGATCAGCCGCTGATGGTGATGGTCAGTACCTTGGTGGCCGAGTTCTCGGTGGAAGGCGTGGTCTTGGTCTTTTTGGTCTTCGTGTCGACCACCTCGATGGTGAACGTGTAGGTCCCATCGAAGCTGGCCTTGCCGGTGATCGCCCCGGTGGACTTACTCAGTTTGAGCCCGGGCGGTAGGGCACCGGCCGACACAGCCCACTTGTAGGGCGGGTTGCCACCCGAGGCGGCCAACTGGCCCGAGTAGAGGGTACGTGTGGACTTGGTGTAGATCGATCCGTTCGGAAGTGTGGCCGTGGTGATCAGCAGTTCGTCCACCGTAAGCGTGGCCGCCGTGGTGGTGGCACTACCGGCCGAATTGGTGAACACCGCCTCATACTGGTTGCCGCTGTTGCTCAACGCGGTGGTGAAGCTGTACGTGGTCGCGGTCGCCCCGGCAATCGGGCTGAAGGTGGCCCCACCGTTGGTCGACACCTCCCACTGCACGGTCGGGGTGGGACTGCCGCTGGCCGCGGCGGTGAAGGTCGCAGCGTGGCCGGCGGCCACCGTGGTGCTGGTGGGATTGGTGGTCACGACCGGCTTGGTGGCCAGCGTCAAGGTGACGGCGTTGGTCGAGGTCGAAGCGACCGAGTTGGTGAACACTGCCTCATACTTATTGCCGCTCTCACCGGCTGCCGTGGTGAACGAGTAGGTGTCGCTGGTGGCGCCCGCGATGGTGGAGTAGGTGGCTCCCCCGTTGGTGGACACCTGCCACTGCACGGTGGGGCTGGGATTGCCGCTGGCCGCGGCGGTGAAGGTGGCGGTCAGTCCCTGGTCGACCGTGGTACTGGTCGGCTGGGTGATGATGGCGGGCGCTGAGTCCACGGTCAGGGTTGCCGAACTGGAGGTGGCCGACGCCACCGAGTTGGTGAATACCGCCTGGTACTGGTCGCCGTTCTCACCGGTGGTGGTGGTGAGGGTGTAGGTGGGGCTGGTGGCCCCGGCGATGTCCGAGAACGACGCTCCTCCGTTGGTGGACACCTGCCACTGCACCGTCGGGCTGGGATTGCCGCTGGCCGCGGCGGTGAAGCTGGCCGGCTGGCCGGCGTCCACCGTGGTACTCACCGGTGAGGTGGTGACGGTCGGCCCCTCCTCCACGGTGAGACCCACCGCGTTGGTGGTGGTCGATCCCACCGAGTTGGTGAAGACCGCCTGGTACTCGTTCCCGTTCTCTGCCGGTGTGGTGGAGAAGGCGAGGGTGTCGGTGGTCGCTCCGCTGACGTTGGAGAAGGTGGCTCCCCCGTCGGTGGATACCTGCCACTGCACGGTGGGGGTGGGATTGCCGGTGGCCGCCGCAGTGAAGACCGCAGTCTGACCGGCGATCACCAGGGCCAGGTTGGGCTGGGTGGTGATGGCCGGGGGGCTGTCGACGGTGAGGGTGGCCGGGTTGGTCGTCTTCGTGCCCAGCGAGTTGGTGAACACCGCCCGGTACTCATTGCCGGTCTGACTCGAGGACGAGGTGAACGACAACGTGGCGCTGGTGGCGCCGCTGAGGTTGGAGAATGACGTCCCCCCGTTGGTGGAGACCTGCCACTGCACGTCGGGGGAGGGATTGCCACTGGCCGCAGCCGTGAAGGTGGCGGCGTGACCGGCATTGACGGTGGTGCTCGACGGCTGGGTGGTGATGGCCGGCGCAGTACCCACGAAGCCGTAGAAGGTGAGCGTGACCGCCGCGGTGGCGTTCGTAGTGGAGAAGCTGGCTCCGGTGCCGTTGGCCGCCCACGATGAACCGGCCCCGCCCCCGCCCCCGGCGCCACAGTCGACGCCGGCGGTGGCCGTGCTGCCGCTGCCGCCGACGAACCCGCCGCCTCCGCCGCCGTTGCCGGCCGAATCACCGGCCGAGACGGTATCGGATCCGGGACCCCCCGGTGTCCCGCTGGCACTCCCGCCGGTGTTGTTGACACCGCCGGGACCTCCGACATCACCGCTGGTGGCTCCCATGCCACCGTTGGTCCCGCTGTTGCCGGCCCCGGTGAGATCGACCGAGGAGGTCGAAGAGCCCCCGCCGCCGGTACCGCCGCCTCCACCGTCGGATCCTGCGCACATCGACTCGCCGCCGCCGCCGCCTCCGGCGGCAACCAGCACTGGGGTGACGCCGACCTGGCAGCTCGGACCGACGCACACGGCACTGGAACCGCCGCCGCCGCCGCCGCTGCCGTCAGCACCGCCGTCGCCGACGCAAACACTCTCGATGTCGATGCCGGCGCAGTAATACCCGTTGCCGCCGCCGCCACCGTTGCTGTAGCCGATGCCCCCGGCGCCCCCGGTGCTGACCACGCCCGAGCCGTTGGGTGCGGTGGCACCGGCGCAACCGCTGATGCCGGTGACCTGCTCGCCGCCGCTAACCGCGGTCGAACCTGTCACCGACGACGCTGATCCCCCGGATCCGCCCGAATCGCTGGATGCGGCGCCGCCGCCGCCGCCGCCGGTACCGCCGCTGGCGGCCACCGTGACCTGGCTCGCCCCCGAAGGTGCCGACGTGGTCGACGGGATGCCACAGGCCTGGGTATCCGTCCAGGTGGAGAGCTTGGTGAGGGTCTGCACGCCGAAGGCGTACTGGTCGGCCGGGGCTGGTGTCGTCGTGCCGCCTGGTGTGGTGACGGTGATGTCGACGGTGCCGGTACCCGATGGGGCGGTGGCCGTGACCGAGCTGGACGAGTCGGCTGTGATGATCCCCGGCGTCTGGCCGAAGTCAACTGCAGTGGCACCGCCCAGATTGGTGCCGGTGACGGTCACGCTGTTGCCGCCGATCACCGGGCCGGTCGAGGGGCTGATGCTGGTCAGCCCGGGTGGCGGGGCAACGTTCGAATAGGTGAACTCATCGCCCGGATTGGCGGCCGACGTCCCGTCGGGAGTGGTGACGGTGATGTCGACGGTGCCGGTTCCCGCAGGCGACGTGGCGGTGATCGAGGTGGCCGAGTCGGCGGTGATGGTCCCCGGGTTGTTCGACCCGAAGTCCACCGCCGAGGCGTTACCCAGGTCGGTGCCGGTGATGGTCACGCTGGTATTGCCCGATGGCGCGCCGGAGTCGGGATTGACCCCGGTCACCGCCACCGTCGGGGCCGCCGCCGTGATGGTCGTGTTGGCCAGCGGCGTGGGCGCCGAGTAGGTGGGCGGAGTGGACGATCCGCAGGAGGAGCACGACGGATACCCGTCGAACGTGGCCGCGCCGATGATCGACACGGTGGTGGTGAGGACAAACTCGGTCAGATCGACGGGAACCACCGTTCCTACCGCGCCGCTCGCGGTGAACTGGGCGGTGATGGTCGGAAGGGTCACGTTGGCCCCACCGGCGACGGTGGTGTTGGGGTTCAGGTACGTCTCGATGTAGGGATAGACCGTCTTGTAGTTTCCGCTGTCGATCTGGGCGGTACAGGCGTCGGCCAGCGGGGCCGTGCAGTAGGTGGCTGCGTAGTTGCCGGTGGTGGTGGCGTCACCCCCGGTGGTGCCGATCGAACCCGGCACGTAGGTGTATCCCTTGGGGATGGGCATGATCACCGAGAATTGCGAGGCACTCTCCACGGTGACGCTGACGCCGTCACCGCTCTCGGAGGAGGGGATGCTGGTGGCCACCGGTGCGATGGACATCGAGACGGCCGATCCCTGCACCGCGGTGGTTGGGGTGACGACAGCGGCGTCGAGATCCTCGACGACCGAGGTGCCCTCCACCTCGCCTCCGAAGTACTGGGTCGACGACGGGGTGTAGGAGAGTGTGGCGGTGGTGCAGTTGCCGGCGCTCGGGTAGGTGTCCCCCGGGGCGCAGTAGGCGAAGGTCAACGTCTGGACGCCGGTGGTGCCGGAGGCAGGTGTGTAGGTGACGATGCCGGTGGTGCTGGTGGTGGCGACGGTGGCACTACCGCTGGACGGCTGGGACACCACGGTCAAGGACGAGGTATTCACTGAGGCGGCGCCACCGGAGACCAGCGTGAGGACATTGAACTGGTTCGGGGGGGACGTGCTCCCTGGCGTGTAGGCGGCGTTCCCGTTGGCAATGCTCGGCGTCGCGGCGCCCGCCGGGACGGCCACCAACACAAGCACGCCGGCGATGGCGATCACCCCAGCCAAGGCCAGCTTGACCAGAATCACCGTGCGGCGCGAGAGCGAATACAGAGAGCCCACCGGGTCACCCCTCCTGTTGTCCCCAAAGAGTCGATGCAGAAGACGTGTACTCCCCCGCCCGCCACCGACCTGACCGCATCCAACGGTCCATGGCAAGGTAAGACATCTCCACACCAAACGCAACCGTTTGTATGAGATTGCGACTCTAGGTTGCGTTATGGACACTCTCTGTGGTCCTACCACTACGGAGAGGGAGTCTGCGCCCAATATGGGATGGCGATGAGGTCACGCCGGTTGAGGCGGCGTTGCCACACGGGCTGTTTTCTTTTCCGAATTCCCTACAGGCTCTGTAGAGCTACCGGCGATCATCGGAAAAGTTCGCGTTCCGTACTCGGTCGACCACACCGAGTGGAGATCTACTGGGTCTATGCAACTTTCGGTTGCCATTCCGCCGCAATTAGCTTACCTTGCTCTCGGCTGAAGAAGTCGTGGAGCCGCTGGGCGGGGGAGAACCAGAAGCCCTCTGGCGTCGCACATTAAGGGGAGGGCCGGCTCACATGAGTTCGTTTCGTTCTGTTGATTCTGCGCTTGGCGGCGCGCACACAAGCGCCCCTCCATCGGACGCACGCGGCGGCGGCCGGTGGCGGCGAGGCGTGCTGACCCGCGGCGCCACCATCGCCTTCGCCCTGGCCCTGGTGGGCGGCCTGCTCTCGGTGGTGACCATCGCCGCCACAAGCAGCGATGCCGGTGCCACCACTAACCAGGTGGCGGCAGCCTTCAGCCCGGCGCCGAGTTGTGCAGCCTACGGGACTGCGAGCCCACCGGCGGGAACCGTGTCAGCCACGGTGACGATCAAAGGGGCCGGCGGTGGCGGGGGTGGCACGAACTCCGGATCCGGTGGATCGGGCGGATCGGGCGGCCAGATCACCAGCACGGTTCTGCTGACCCATGCCACCGGTGCGATCAGCGCCAAACTGGGCTGCGGCGGAGGCGCCGGCTCCCAGAACCATACTTCGTTCATTGGCTCCAGCAGCGCCTCCGGTGGTGCCGGTGGCGGTGGGTATGCGGCCGGTGCCGTCGGAGGTTCCGCCACGTCGGAAGGCGCATCGGTTGACGGAGCATCGTCAGGCGGGGGTGGCGGCGGCGCCACTGGGCTATGCCTCGGGACGACCGGCTGCAACACAGCCGTAGCAGTGGCCGCCGGCGGTGGCGGTGGCGGAAGCCGCTGGGACTGTTCTGGTTCGACCGGACCGGGCGCTGGAGGCACGGGGCAGAGTGGCGGCACCACTAGCACCAGCCCTGGTGCCGCGGGCGCCAACGGTGACGGGAGCGACGGGACTGGCGGGGGCGGGGGCGCATCCAGTGCAGGCGGCTCCGGCGGGCCCGGTGACGGCGGTAACGGATCGGGCGGCGGCAATACCCCCTTCAGCTCTGCCGGGGGTAGCGGAGGTTCGAGCAGCGGGAACGAGGCCGACGCCGGCGGGGGCGGTGGCGGTGGCGGCTACACCGGTGGTGGCGGGGGCGGCGCTGACACCTGCACCAGCGGCGCAGACGCCAGTGGTGGTGGTGGAGGAGGTGCCTCGGCGGTGGCGGCGAGCTACCTGTCCAGCGTCTCGTACTCCAGCGGCGGGGGTGCCGGCGGCGGCAGCGAAGCCGGAGGAAGCGGCGGGTCTGTCTCGGTCACCTGGAACGTGGACGCCCTTTCGGTGACCAACCCAGGCACGCAGTCGAACGTGTCAGGAAGCGCCATCAGCGCCCTGACCATCAGCGCCCCGCACGACACCACCGGCGGCAACACGGTCACCTTCGCTGCATCGGGACTGCCCGCCGGGCTGTCCATCAACTCGACGACCGGCGCCATCAGCGGCACACCGACCACGGCGTGCTCGTGCTCGGTAACGGTGACCGCCACCGACTCACAGTCCTTGACAGCCAACACCACCTTCACCTGGACCGTCACCAACACGGTGACGGTCACCAACCCCGGCCCGTTCACCAGTAATTCGGGTACCGCCATCTCGACGGTCAACATGGCCGCCACCACCTCCGGTGCGGCAGGTGGGGCCACCATCTCATCGACGGGGTGGTCGATCACGGCGGGGTCACTGCCCACCGGGTTGAGCATGTCCACCGCCGGGGCGATCACCGGCACGCCGACCACGGCGGGCAGCTATTCGGCGACCATCCAGGCCACGGACTCGGCCGGGTTCCAGGGCACTACCGTCCTGGCCTGGACCATCAACAACATCGTGACCGTCACCGCTCCGGCGGCCCAGACGTCCACCGCGGGTACCGCCATCTCCAACGTCACGGTCACCGCCAGCGACTCCTCGTCGACCGCCGCCATCACTAGTTGGTCGCTGTCGGGCGCTCCGCCCGGGCTGTCCATCAGCCCCGGTGGCGTCATCTCGGGCACGCCGACCACCGGTGGCTCGTTCTCGGTGACCGCGAAAGCCACCGACTCGAAGGGCTTCACCGGCACCAGCACCGCCTTCACCTGGACGGTCAACGACGCCGTCACCGTGACCAACCCGGGCACCCAGTCCAACGTGTCGGGCACGGCGATCACCACGCTCACCCCGAGCGCCTCGGTGGTCGGCTTTGGCACCATCACCTCATGGGCCCAGTCCGGCCTGCCCGCCGGGTTGTCCTTCAACACCACCACCGGAGCGGTCTCCGGGACCCCGACCACGGCCTGTGCGTGCTCGGTGACCCTCACCGCCACCGACAGCCGCGGCGCCCACGGATCGGCCAGCTTCACCTGGAACATCACCAACACGGTGTCGGTCACCAACCCCGGCGCCAAATCCAGCGTGTCGGGCACGGCGATCACCGCGCTGACCATCAGCGCCTCGGACTCGTCGTCCACCGCAGCCCTTACCTATAGCGACGGCGGCACGCTTCCGCCTGGGCTCTCGATCGGTACTGGCTCCGGGACCATCACCGGCACGCCGACCACCTCCGGGTCCTACCCGGTGACCATCAAGGCCACTGACAACGCCGGATTCAGCGGGAGCACCACCTTCACCTGGACCATCACCAATACGGTGTCGGTGACCAACCCGGGCGCCCAGTCGAGCGTGTCGGGCACGGCCATCACCGCCCTGGACAACTCGGCCAGCGACTCCTCGTCGGTCGCCACCATCTCCTCATGGTCGGCTACCGGCCTTCCCACCGGCCTCTCCATCGACTCAACTACTGGAACGATCACCGGCACCCCGACCACCGCCGGCACCTTCTCGGTGACGCTCACCGCCACCGACAGCCGTGGCTTCACCGGGTCGGCCAGCTTCTCGTGGTCGGTCATCAACACCGTGTCGGTGACCAGCCCCGGTGACCAGTCCGACCTGTCCGGCACGGCCATCACCGCACTGCCCATCACCGCCTCGGACTCGTCGTCGGTGGCCACCCTTACCTATACCGACGGCGGCACCCTGCCGCCCGGGCTGTCGATCGACCCCTCGAGCGGGGTGATCACCGGCACACCGACAGCTGCCGGCACCTATCCGGTGACCATCACCGCCCTCGACAATGCCGGCTTCACTGGCGCCGTGAGCTTCAACTGGACTATCACCAACACGGTGTCGGTGACCAACCCCGGCGACCAATCCAGCCTCTCCGGCACGGCCATCACGGCACTTCCCATCACCGCGTCTGACTCCTCGGCAGGAGCCACCCTCACCTACACCGACGGCGGCACCCTGCCGCCCGGGCTGTCGATCGACCCCACCAGCGGGGTGATCTCCGGCACGCCGACCACCGCCGGGACCTCGTCGGTAACCATCACCGCCACCGACAACGCCGACTTCAGCGGATCCGCCACCTTCAATTGGGTGGTCACCAACGTGGTGACCGTGACCAGCCCCGGTGACCAGTCCGATCTGTCCGGCGCGGCGATCACGGCCGTGCCGGTCAGCGCCTCTGACTCGTCGTCGGTGGCCACCCTCGCCTACAGCGACGGTGGCACCCTGCCCCCGGGCCTGTCCATCGACTCGTCGAGCGGCATCATCAGCGGCACGCCGACCACCGGCGGGACCTTCGCGGTAACCATCACCGCCACCGACAACGCCGGCTTAAGCGGATCCGCCACCTTCAATTGGGTGGTCACCAACGTGGTGACCGTGACCAGCCCCGGTGACCAGTCCGATCTGTCCGGCGCGGCGATCACGGCCGTGCCGGTCAGCGCCTCTGACTCGTCGTCGGTGGCCACCCTCGCCTACAGCGACGGTGGCACCCTGCCCCCGGGCCTGTCCATCGGTTCGTCGAGCGGCAACATCACCGGCACACCGACTACTGCCGGCAGCTATCCGGTGACCATCACCGCCACCGACAATGCCGGGTTCAGCGGAACCGCCACCTTCAACTGGACGGTGACCAACGTGGTGACGGTCACCAGCCCCGGTGACCAGTCCAGCGTTTCCGGCTCGGCCATCACGGCCCTACCCATCACCGCCTCGGACTCGTCGTCGACGGCCACCTTGTCCTACACCGACGGCAGTACCCTGCCGCCCGGGTTGTCGATCGACCCGTCGAGCGGCGTGATCTCAGGCGCGCCGACCACGGCAGGGAGCTATCCGGTCACCATCACCGCCCTCGACAACGCCGGCTTCACCGGTAGTGTCAGTTTCAACTGGGCCATCACCAACACGGTGACGGTGACCAGCCCCGGCAACCAGGCCAACGGGTCGGGCACGGCCATCACCGCGTTGCCCATCACCGCCTCGGACTCGTCGTCGGTGGCCACCCTCGCCTACAGCGACGGGGGAACACTGCCGCCGGGCCTGTCCATCGATCCGTCGAGCGGACGCATCACCGGCACGCCGACCACCGGCGGGACGTTCGCGGTGACCATCACCGCCACCGACAACGCCGGATTCAGCGGGACCGCCACCTTCAACTGGGCCATCACCAACACGGTGTCGGTGACCAGCCCCGGCAACCAGTCCAGCGTCTCCGGCACCGCCATCGCCAATCTGCCCATCACCGCCTCGGACTCGTCGTCCACGGCCACCCTCACCTACAGCGACGGTGGCACTCTGCCGCCGGGCCTGTCCATCGATCCGTCGAGCGGCACGATCTCGGGCACGCCGACCACCGGTGGTTCGTACCCGGTGACCATCACCGCCACCGACGGAGCCGGCTTCTCCGGTAGCGCCAGCTTCACCTGGCTCGTCCGGAACACGGTGACGGTGGCTCCCCTGACCAATCAGAGCAGCGACACCAGCGTTCTCGCCACCCCGGTCAAGCCGACAGCCACCGACTCCCAGACGGTCCCACCGCAGGTCATCCTGTGGTCGGCAACGGGACTGCCTCCGGGCCTGTCCATCCATGCCGCCGGGGGCGAGATGGGGGGTACGCCGACAACCGCGGGCACCTACCACGTGACGGTCACGGCCACCGATAGCGACGGATACAGCGGATCGACCAGCTTCATCTGGACCATCGTGAACGATGTCCCCGTCGTCACCTCCTTGTCCCGCACCAGCGGACCCGGGAGCGGTGGCACCAAGGTCAAGATCGTCGGATCGAGGTTCTTCGATGTGACGTCGGTGAAGTTCGGCTCGGTTGCCGTTACCCACTTCACGGTGAGCGCCAAGGGCAACAAGATCGCCACCACCGCTCCCCCCCAGGCGGCCGGCACCGTGGACGTCGTGGTCACCACGTCGGGCGGGTCGAACAGTCCCAGTCCTAGCGACCAGTACACCTATGGTGGACCGTCCATCAGCGCCGTGTCGCCCTCCGGCGGACCGGTGAACGGTGGCACGGCGGTGGCCATCACCGGCTCGGGGATGTCCGGAGCCACCACGGTGAAGTTCGGGACGGTTGCCGGCACCGACGTCGTCGCCAACAAGGCGGGCACCAAGGTCACCGCCGTCGCCCCCGCCGAATCTGCGGGAGCGGTGAACATCTCGGTGACCACCCCGGGTGGGACGGCCACCGACAGCGGCGCCTACACCTACTCGGGCCCCACGGTGACCGCGGTGAGCCCGACCAGTGGAACGGCCACCGGGGGGAAGAAGGTGACCATCACCGGAACCAACCTCGGCGGAGCCACCTCGGTGAAGTTCGGGTCGGTTGCCGGCACCAACGTGGCGTCCAACGCCAACGGGACCAAGGTCGTGGCCGACACCCCGGCTGAGTCGGCCGGGACCGTCTCCATCACCATCGTCACGGCAAGCGGGACCGTCACGGTCAACGCCGCCTACACCTTCTCCTAGGACGCTTCTTCTCCTAGGACACTTCGAATCAGTCAACGCCAGATTGGAACACCAGTAGTCGGCAACGGTCGACAAGACACCAGCGCCACGTCACATCAGACAGCAATGAATTGAATGAAACCAGTCCACGATCCCATTGGAGGGGCAGTGTTCCACGCCAAGTACACGACGAATCCGCAGGTGCCGCAGGGCGAGTCGGAAATGGCTGATCGGCCCACCCGGCAAGCCAAGGCCACGGGACGACGGCTGTCGAGGCGACCCAGGTCGCTCGCTGTGGGTACTTGTGCTGCCGTCCTCGCCCTGGTTGGCGGCGTGTTCGCGACGGTGGCCGAGACGCCCACCGTCGCCGGCGCCTCCACCAACCCGGTTGCGGCCACGTGGAGTGGGAGCGGTCCCAATTGCTCGAGCTTCGTGACGGCCACGCCCCCGGCGGGCACGCTGTCCGCCACGGTGACCCTCAACGGGGGCGGTGGCGGAGGTGGTGCCACCAACTCGGGGTCGGGCGGGACCGGCGGGTCCGGCGCCCAGGTCGCCGGCACCCTGGCGCTCACCCACAACACCGGAGCGGTGTCGGTGAAGCTCGGGTGTGGCGGTAGTGGCGGATCGACCGGCGGCGGCGGCGGATCGACCATCGGCGGAGCATCCGGCGGCGCAGGCTTTGCCGCCGGGGCCTCGTCCGGCGGGGCCACCGATGAGGACGTGTCGGTCGACGGCATCTCCTCGGGCGGTGGCGGTGGCGGCGCCTCCGGGTTCTGCTTCGGCACCACCGCGTGCACCACGGCCGTGGCGGTGGCCGGTGGTGGTGGTGGCGGCGGGTCGCGCTGGGATTGCACCGGCTCGACCGGGCCGGGCAGCGGCGGAACCGCACAGAGCGGGGGGTCCGGTTCCACGTCCGCGGGTGCTGCCGGCACCAACGGTGACGGCAGCGACGGCACCGGTGGGGGCGGCGGCGGCACCAGTGGCGGTGGTGGCGGGGGCGGCGGCGATTCCGGGAATGGGTCGACCGGGGCCAACTCACCATTCAGCTCGAGTGGCGGTAGTGGCGGCGGCGGGGGCGGCGGCTTCCCCGTCGAAGCCGGGGCCAGCGGCGGCGGGGGCGGCGGCGGATACACCGGCGGCGGTGGGGGCGGCGGCGACAAATGCACCAGCGGTTCTGACGCCGGTGGTGGTGGCGGCGGCGGATCCTCCGCCGTCAACGCGACCTACTCGTCGGGCATCTCCTACAACGGCAACGGTGGAGCCGGGGCCGGAACCAGCACCGGCGGTGGCAACGGCTCGATCAGCCTCACCTGGAACGTGGACGCCCTGAGCGTCACCAGCCCGGGCAGCCAGAGCACCGTGTCGGGTGGCACCATCAGCACCCTGACCATCGCCGCCCCCCACGACACCACCGGGGGCAACACGGTAACCTTCGGCGCAAGCGGCCTCCCCGTCGGTCTGGCGATCAACGCCACCAGCGGAGCCATCACCGGAACCCCAACCACGGCCTGCGTCTGCTCGGTGACGGTGACAGCCACCGACTCGGAGGCACTGGCACAGAGCACCACGTTCACCTGGACCGTCACCAACAATGTGTCGTTGACCAACCCGGGCACCCAGTCCAACGTGTCGGGATCGGCGATCACCGCGCTGCACGTGAGCGCGTCTGACTCCTCGTCGACCGCCACCCTGACCTACTCGGCCACCGGCCTACCCGCCGGGCTCTCCATCAACTCGAGCACCGGGGTCATCAGCGGAACCCCGACGACGGGCGGATCCCGCTCGGTGACGGTGACCGCCACCGATAACGTCACCTCTGGCAACGGTGGACCGTTCAGTAAGTCCGCCACCTTCACCTGGAACATCACCAACACGGTGTCCGTGGCCAACCCCGGGGCCCAGTCCAGCCTGTCGGGCACCGCCATCGGATCGCTCTCCAACTCGGCGACCGACACCCAGGCTGGAGCCAACTTCACCTGGACGGCCAGCGGCTTGCCCGCCGGGCTCTCCATCAACTCGGGCACCGGTTCCGTCACCGGCACGCCGACCACGGCATGCGCCTGCTCGGTGACGGTGACCGCCACCGACAACGCCGGCTTCTCCAACCACGCCACCTTCACCTGGACGGTGACCAACACCCTGTCAGTGACCAACCCCGGCAGCCAGAGCGACGTCTCCGGTTCGGCCATCACGCCGTTGTCAATCAGCGCGTCGGAGTCGTCCTCGACGGCGACCGTCACATTCTCCGATGGGGGCACCCTCCCGCCGGGTCTCGGGATCGATCCCAGTGCCGGCACCGTCACCGGCACCCCGACCACCGCCGGGTCGTACCCGGTGACCATCACCGTGAACGACAACCAGGGCGACTCGACCCACACGTCGTTCACGTGGAGTATCTCCAACATCGTGTCGGTGACCAACCCCGGCGACCAGAGTGACGTCTCCGGTTCGGCCATCACCCCGGTGGCCACTACCGGATCGGACACCTCTTCCACCGCCACCCTGTCCTACTCGGCCACCGGGCTGCCGTCGGGGCTCTCGATCGATACCGGCACCGGATCGATCACCGGCACGCCAACGGTGGCCGGGACCTACCCGGTGACGGTGACAGTCCTCGACAGCTCCGGATATTCGGCCCAGGCCTCGTTCACCTGGTCGATCACCAACTCGGTGACCGTGACCAACCCCGGTGACCAGGTGAACATCTCGGGTGCACCGATCACTCCCGTCGTGGTCACCGCCTCCGACTCGACGCCGTCGGTGACGCTCTCCTTCGCCGACAATGGAACGCTGCCCCCGGGCCTCTCCATCGACGCCGGGTCGGGCGCCATCACCGGTTCGCCGACCACCGCCGGCAGCTATCCGGTGACCATCACGGTGACCGACAGCGACAACTTCGCCGCCCAGGTGAGCTTCACCTGGACGATCAACAACACCGTGTCGGTGACCAGTCCAGGCGGGCAGTCGAGTGCATCGGGCGCGGCAATCAGCCCGCTGACCATCGCGGCCACTGACTCCTCATCGGTGGCGACACTGTCCTATGCGGCCACCGGTCTTCCCGACGGTCTGTCCATCGACCCCACGACGGGCACGATCACCGGAACTCCGACCACCGCCGGGTCCAACTCGGTCACGGTGACCGCTACCGACGACGCCGGCTTCTCGGGCTCGGCCAGCTTCAGCTGGACCATCACCAACACGGTGTCGGTCACCAACCCCGGGACGCAGACCAACACCTCCGGCACGGCGATCACCCCGGTGGCCAACTCGGCCACCGACTCCTCCGCGGGCGCATCCATCGCCTCGTGGTCGGCCACCGGGCTGCCCCCGGGTCTGAGCATCAGGTCCAGCACCGGCACCATCACCGGCAACCCGACCACCGGCGGCACCTTCCCGGTGACGGTGACCGCTACTGACAGCGACGGCTTCTCGGGCTCTGCCAGCTTCACCTGGAACATCACCAACACCGTGTCGGTGACTACCCCCGGAAGCCAGACCAGCCCGGTCGGTTCCAGCATCAGTCCGCTCCAAATCCACGCAACGGACTCCTCGACCACGGCGACACTGAGCTACTCGGCCGGCTCCACGCTGCCCACGGGCCTGTCGATCGGATCGTCCTCGGGAGCCATCAGTGGGACGCCGACCGTGTCCGGGGTCTACCCGGTGACCATCACCGTGACCGACAATGCCGGATTCTCCAACACCGCCAGCTTCACATGGACGGCCGTTGGTCCGATCATCACCTCGGTGAGCCCGAACGCAGGGCCAGGTGCGGGTGGCAAGAAGGTGAAGATCGGCGGCAGCGGTTTCGTCGGGGCGACGTCGGTGAAGTTCGGCTCGGTCTCCGTCTCGCACTTCATCGTCAACAAGAAGGGCACCGGGATCACCACCGCGGCGCCGGCACATGCGGCCGGGCTTGTGGACGTGGTGGTGACCACGCCGGCGGGTCCGACCATCGCCACCAGCACTGACCACTACACCTACGGCGGACCGGCGATCACCGGGGTGACCCCGGCCAGCGGGCCGGGCGCAGGCGGCACCAGTGTGCAGATCGCCGGCAGCGGATTGTCCGGGGCGACCTCGGTGATGTTCGGCTCGGTGGCCGCCACCACCTACAAGGCGAACGCATCGGGGACATCGCTCAAGGTCACAGCTCCGACGCAGCCGGCCGGCACCGTCAACATCGTGGTGACCACGCCGGGCGGCGTGAGCACCACCGGCCCTGCTGACCGGTACACCTATGAGGGACCGGTGATCACCGGGCTCACCCCGACCAGCGGATCGACCGCCGGGGGCAAGGGTGTGCAGATCGCCGGCACCGGACTGTCGGGGGCGACCTCGGTGATGTTCGGCTCGGTGGCCGCCACCACCTTCAAGGCGAACCCATCGGGAACGTCAGTGAAGGTCCTGGTCCCGGCACAGGCGGCCGGCACCGTCGACATCGTGGTGACCACGCCGGGCGGCGTGAGCGCCACCGGCCCTGCTGACCGGTACACCTACGTAGCACCCTGACCCTCCGTCGACCGCGGATGCCCCCACTGCGGGGTACCCGCGGTCGACAAGAGACGGGTGCGTTACCGTGGGCCCGGGCGCACGTACGTTGGTCGAACCTGCCTGTCCGGGTCGGCTACACCCGGGGGTCGACGGTGGTCCGGCCAGACAGCAGCGGTCCAACCTGACCACACGAGCCCCCTCGAGTGGGCGTGGCTCCCGTCAGCGTGACAAGAGCGCCTCGTCGAACCCGGTGGCCAGCAGCCGGAAAGCCTGATCCACCTCGCCGATCAGGTCGTCGGTGTCGTGGCGGGTCCAGCACGCGAAGGCGGCCATGGCTGCACCCAGCGCGGCACGAGCCACCGTCTGGGGGGCCAGGTCCTCGGGGACTCCGCCGATGCGGCCGGCCACGAAGCCGGCCACCACCTCGCACCACTGGGCATAGCGAAGCGCCGAATGGGCGACCAGGGAGGGGACCGAGCTGATCAGGCCCATTCGGATACGGAGCTCGTCGAGCTCCCGGGCACCGAACCGGTTGGTGGCCATGACCGCCTGGCGGAGGACGTCCATCATCGGCTGGTCCTCCGGCGCTCCCTCGAGCTCATGGCGCAGTCGGACCAGCTCGGCGTCGAACTCACCCCAGACCACCTCTCGCTTTGACTCGTAGTAGCGGAAGAAGGTCCGCCTGCTGACCCCGACGGCGGCGGCGATCTCGTCGACGGTGGTGTGGTCGTACCCCTGGCGGGCGAAGAGGTCGAGCGCGGCCCGGGCCACGTCCTGGCGGGACGTGCTCGGCCGCCGCCCGCGTGCCACCCCCGCTGGTCCGTCTGCCCCCGTGGTCGCCGATGCGGTCATCAGACTTCCATTTTGGCATCGAGTGTTATAAATTGACACCACCGTCCACCAGCCGGCTCCGACCGGAAGACCACCGGAGGTCCCATGAGCGCCACCACCACACACGACGACCCCCCGGCCACTGCGGCCGGCGAGCACGGAGCGGACCACGCCCCCACCACCGTCATCGGCCCGCCCGCCGATGGAGCCTCCCTGGTGGAAGAGGACCTGCTGGTAGAAGACGTGTCCATCGACGGCATGTGCGGCGTCTACTAGATCTCTCGTCGATCACCCACCGAAGCCCAGCCCACCTCCATGCCACCCATCCCACCGGCCGCGGTGACCGAACCCTTCGATGGCTCGCGTCCCTGGGCCCTGCACCCCCAGGTATCCCTGCGCCCGGAGTCCTTCGGGGCACTGGCCTATCACTTCGGGACCCGACGGCTGTCGTTCCTGAAGAGCCGGACCCTGTTGACAGTGGTCGAGTCGCTGGCCGTTCACCCGACCGGCCGTGACGCGTGCCGGGCGGCCGGGGTCACCGCCGCGGAGCTCGATTCCTACGAGCGGGCCCTCGACCGGCTGGCCGAGTCCGGGATGATCCGCCCACGGGAGGGCTCGTGAGCCTGGTCAGCGATCATCCCCGCTCCGCCACCAGGCCGGCCGGACGACTGGTGGACATCTTCCAGAGTGGCCTCGACGCGCCGATCTGTCTGACCTGGGAGCTGACCTACGCCTGCAACCTGGCCTGCGTGCACTGCCTGTCCAGCTCCGGCCGCCGTGATCCGCACGAGCTGACCACCGCGGAGTGCAAAGCGGTGATCGACGAGTTCGAGCGGATGCAGATCTTCTACATCAACATCGGCGGCGGCGAGCCCACCGTGCGGGCCGACTTTTGGGAGCTGGTGGACTACGCCGCCGAACACCACGTCGGCGTGAAGTTCTCCACCAACGGGTCACGCATCACGTCCGCGGTGGCCCGACGGTTGGCGGACAGCGACTACGTGGACGTGCAGATCTCGCTCGACGGCGCCACCGCCGCCACCAACGACGCCGTCCGCGGTGCCGGCTCCTATGCCACCGCCCTGGCGGCCATGGGCCGCCTGGCCGAGGCCGGCTTCGTCGGCTTCAAGCTGTCGGTGGTGGTCACCCGCCACAACGTCACCCAGCTCGACGCCCTCAAGGACCTGGCCGATCGCTTCGGCGCCCAACTCCGGCTCACCCGGCTGCGGCCGTCTGGTCGAGGGGCCGATGTGTGGGACGAGCTCCATCCCACCGCTGCTCAGCAGCGACTCCTCTACGACTGGTTGGTGGTCCACGGGGAGGAGGTCCTCACCGGCGACTCGTTCTTCCATCTGGCCGGCTACGGCGAGCCTCTTCCCGGGCTGAACCTCTGTGGCGCCGGTCGGGTGGTGTGCCTGGTCGACCCGGTGGGTGACGTCTACGCCTGCCCCTTCGCCATCCACGACGAGTTCCTGGCCGGCAACGTGCGCTCCCCGGGTGGGTTCGCCGAGGTGTGGCGCAACTCGGACCTCTTCGTCGAGCTGCGACGGCCGCAGAGCGCGGGAGCCTGTGGTAGCTGCGGCCACTACGACGCCTGCCGCGGCGGGTGCATGGCGGCCAAGTTCTTTACCGGGCTCCCCCTCGACGGGCCAGATCCGGAGTGCGTCCTCGGCCACGGCGAGCGAACCCTCGCCGATGGTGGCCGGCCCACACCCCCCAAGCCGTCACTCGACCATTCGCGGCCTCCCCGGCGGTCGCCGGTGGCCCTCCTCCCGGCGCGCCGGCCCGACCGGGCCTGCGACCAGAGCCCCGTCGCCTCCTTCGCTCCCGACCTTCCCGCCCGCTGAGCCGTGGCACGCCTGGTCGACCCGGTGGTGCTGGCCGGTCGCACCGCGCCGTCACGAGTCCTGTTCGGGCCCCACGAGACCAACCTGGGCCGAGGTCGCCGGCTCAGTGACCGCCACACCGCCTACTACCAGGCCCGGGCAGCCGGGGGCGCCGGCGTCGTGGTCACCGAGACTGCCTCGGTCCACCCCTCGGACTGGCCCTACGAACGGGCCCCCCTGGCCGATCAGTGCGGGCCGGGATGGAGGCGCGTGGCCGAGGCCTGCCGCCCCCACGGCACGGTGGTGCTGGCCGGGCTCGGCCACTGCGGGATGCAGGGGTCGAGCGCCTACTCGCAGTCGGTGCTGTGGGGGCCGTCACCGGTGGCCGACGTGGTCAGCCGCGAGATGCCGACGGCCATGGAGCCGGCCGACATCGACGCGGTCACCGTCGGGTTCGCCGACGCGGCCCGAGGGGCGGTGGACGCAGGGCTCGACGGGGTGGAGATCGACGCCGGCTATTCGTCGCTGCTCCGCCAGTTCCACTCCGCCCTCACCAACCAGCGGGCCGACGGGTACGGGTCCGATCGCCTCCGGCTCACCACCGAGGTGCTCACCGCGGTGCGGGCGGCCCTCGGACCCGGCTGCGTGCTCTCCCTGCGGCTGTGCTGCGACGAGCTGGCACCGTGGGCCGGGGTGACCCCCGAGCACGCGGCCGCCCAGGTGGCGGCCCTGTCCGATCTGGTCGACCTCCTGGTGGTGGTCCGTGGCGGTCCCTACTCGGCCTCCGCCTACCGTCCCGACGCCCACACCCCGCCCGCCTTCAACGTCGGGCTCTGCCGACAGATGCGTGAGGCGGCAGCGGGAAGGGCCGCGGTGGTGCTGCAGGGCAGCGTGGTCGATGCGGCGGTGGCCCAGTCCGCCCTCGACGGCGGCGTGGCCGACCTGGTGGAGATGACCAGGGCCCAGATCGCCGATCCCCGACTGGTCTCGCTGGTGCGGGCCGGCGCCCCCGATCGGGCCCGTCCCTGCATCCTGTGCAACCAGGCCTGCCGGGTCCGCGACAATCGCAACCCGGTGGTCTCCTGCGTGGGAGAGCCTCGGAGCGGGTACGAGACCGTCGAGCCCCCGGTGGAGGGGACCGATCCCGATCAGCGCCGCGTGCTGGTGGTCGGGGCCGGGGTGGCCGGCCTCGAGTGCGCGCGGGTGCTGGCCGCCCGCGGTCACCAGGTGCGGGTGGTGGAGCGGTCCGATCGGCTCGGCGGGGCGCTGCGGGCGGCGGCGGTGGGACCGGGTCGCGACCGCCTGGCCGCGCTGGCCGACTGGTTGATCGCCGAGTGCCGGGTGCTCGGGGTGACCATGGAGACCGGTGCCGAGGTCACTGCGGCGGCGCTCGACGCGGCCCGCGCCGGCGGCGAGGAGGTGGTGCTGGCCACCGGGGCCCGGGCCGCGCCCCTGGTCGTCCCGGTGGACGGGTCGTGCCTGGTCGTCGAGCCGCTGGCCCTGCTGGTCGAGGGAGGCGGCACGCTGCCCGACGGGCCGGTGGTCGTTCACGACCCGGTCGGTGGTCCGATCGGGATCGGGGTGGCCGAATGGCTGGCCGGGGCCGGGCGTGACGTGGCCCTGGTCGCCCCGGACCCCATCGCCGGGACCCTGCTGTCGCTGACCGGGGACCTGGCCGACGCCAACACCCGGCTGCAACGGGCCGGCGTCCGCCGAGAGCTGCGGGCCCTGCTCCGCGGCGTCCACCAGGGTGAGGCCCTGCTCGACGACGTGTGGACCGGCGAGCGGCGGACCATCGGCTGCGCCGTGCTGGTCGACTGCGGCCATCGCCTCCCCGAGGAGAGCCTCTATCTGGCCCGGCCGGGGACGCTGCGGGCCGGCGACTGCGTGGCCCCGCGGGCCGTGCTCGATGCCGTGCTCGAAGGTCGTCGCCGGGCCCTGGACGTTGCCGCTGGGGCCACCGCCGAGCGGATCCCGGCGGCGGCCGGAGCCCCCCGATGAGCGCGGCCGAGCCCACAACCAGCGGCCGGGTGGCCGGCAAGGTGGCCCTGATCACCGGAGCCGCCCGCGGTCAGGGCCGGAGCCACGCCGTCCGCCTGGCCGCCGAGGGCGCCGACATCATCGGCATCGACCTGTGCACCGACGTGGCCTCCATCCCCTATCCCCTGGCCACCCCCGACGACCTGGCCGAGACGGTGCGACTGGTCGAAGCCACCGGGGCACGCATGGTGGCCGCCGAAGCAGACGTACGGGATCCCGATGCACTGGCCGCTGCCGTGGGCGACGGGGTGGGCCGGCTCGGCCGGCTCGACATCGCCATCGCCAATGCCGGCGTGTGCAGCGTGCAGCGGTGGGACGAGGTCACCCCGGCGGTGTGGGACGCGGTCATCGGCATCAACCTGACCGGGGCCTGGAACACCTGCGTGGCCGCCATCCCCGCCCTGGTCGAGGCCGGTGGGGGCTCGATGGTCCTGATCAGCTCGGTGGCCGGCCTCAAGGGCCAGCCCTTCCTGGCCCCCTATGTCGCCTCCAAGCACGGCATGGTCGGGGTGATGCGCACCCTGGCCAACGAGCTGGCCGCCCGGTCCATCCGGGTCAACACCATCCATCCCACCGGGGTGGACACCCCCATGCTGGTGGGCATGGCCGGGTTGACATCGCGCATCGAGGCCAGCCCCGACACCGGTTCGGTATTCCTCAATTCCCTGTCCGTGGACGTGGTGGCCCCGAGCGATGTCAGCGACGCCGTCGTCTATCTGGCGTCCGACGAGTCCCGATACGTCACCGGCCTCACCATGACCGTCGACGCCGGCTCGTCGGCCCGCTGAGCGGGGAACGAGCCGATGAGCGCGGGCACCACCTACCGTCACCTGTTCACGCCGCTCCAACTCGGGCCGGTCACCGTGGCCAACCGGATCGTCTTCGCCGCCCACCTGACCAACTACGCCGAGGGGGGAATGCCCACCGCCCAGCACGCCGCCTACTACCGGGCCAGGGCCGCGGGCGGGGCCGGCCTGATCATCACCGAGGAACACTCCACCCACCCGACCGACTGGCCCTATGAGAAGCTCATCCACGGGTTCGACCCGGCGGTCATCGAGGGGTACCGGAGGATCACCGGTGCCGTGCACGACCACGACGTGCCCGTCTTCGCCCAGATCAACCACAATGGTGGGCAGGCCTCGAGCATGTACACGCGGCTGCCGGTGTGGGCGCCCAGCCCGGTGCCCGATCCCCTGTTCCGCGAGGTCCCCAAGGCAGTCGAGCCCCACGAGATCGCCCAGATCGTCGACGGCTACGCCACCGTGGCCGACCACTGCATGGCCGGTGGGTTCGACGGGATCGAGCTGCAGTGCTCCCACTCCTCGATCGTGCGGGGATTCCTGTCCCCGGCCACCAACACCCGCGAGGACGACTACGGAGGTCCGCTGGCCAACCGGGCCCGGCTCCTGCTCGAGATCGTCGACGCCGTGCGCGACACCATCGGGCCCGACCGGGCCCTCGGGGTCCGCCTCTGCGGGGACGAGCTCATCGAGGGGGGAACCGGGATCGACGACGCGGTGGCGGTGGCCCGCCTGGTCGACGCCACCGGCACGGTCGACTACATCAACACCTCGATCGGCGTGGCCACCGCCACCTTGTACATGATCGAGGCCAGCATGCAGGTCCCCCCCGGGTATGCCCTATTCATCCCCAGCGCCATCCGCGAGGTGGTGGGCGTTCCGGTGGTCGGCGTCGGGCGCTTCAAGGACCCCACCCAGGCCGACCGGGCCCTCAGCGAGGGCGTCTGCGATCTGGTCGGGGTGGTGCGGGGGCAGATCGCCGACCCCGACTTCGCGGCCAAGGCCCGGTCCGGCCACGCCACCGACATCCGGACCTGTCTCTCCTGCAACCAGGAGTGCGTAGGCCGGATGGGCCTCAACCGGTGGCTCGGTTGCATCGAGAACCCGCGGACCGGACGCGAGGCCACCGTCCTCCCCGTGCCCATCCGGCGCCGGAAGGTGGTGGTGGTGGGCGGGGGCCCGGGCGGGTTGCAGACTGCGGTCACCGCCGCCGAACGCGGCCACCGGGTGGTCCTGTTCGAACGACAGCACCGACTCGGCGGCCAGGTCCAGGTGGCGGCCAGCGTGCCCAGCCGGGCCGAGTTCCTCGACATCACGCGCAACCTCATCGTGGCCACCCGCCGCCTGGGCGTGGACCTGCGCACCGGCACCGAGGCCACCCCCGAGCTGGTGCTGGCCGAGCAGCCCGACGCGGTGGTGGTGGCCACCGGCGGGCGGCCCTCCCGCCCGTGGTGGGCCGGCGACCTGTCCCGGGTGGTGGACGTGCGCGACGTGCTCGAGGGGCGCGCCGATCCCCACGGCCGGGTGGTGGTGATCGACGAGCTCGGGTTCCACCAGGCCACCTCGGTGGCCGAGCTGCTGGCCGACCGGGGCTGCGACGTCGAGATCGTGACCAACGCCATGGTGGTGGCCCAGGACCTGGGGGTGACCCTGGACCTCGAGACCTGGAACGTGAAGGCCCACGCCAAGGGCATCGGCCAGAGCGTGGACCTGGTGCCCATGGGCGTGCGACCCGACGGGGACGGGGTGGTGCTCTCGCTGCAGCACCACCCGACCGGGACCGACCACGAGCGGGCCTGTGACTGGGTGGTCTGCGCTGTGCACCAACAGCCCGACGACCAGCTGTGGCGCTCCATGCGAGACGGGCCCGTCCCCCTCCACCGGATCGGCGACTGCCTGGCGCCGCGTCGGGCCCACGCCGCGGTCATCGAGGGCCACCGGGTGGCGGTGTCCCTGTGACCGGTCCCGGGGTCCGGACTGTCGGGGACACGGTGGCGGTGGTGGTGGCCCGGGACGGTCGCCTCCCGGCCGGTGCCGACGAGGCGGTGGCCGAGGCCGGGGGGGCGGCGGTGGTGGTGGGAACCGGGTCCGAGCGGGGAGCCCGTGCATTGATGGCGGCCGAGCAGGTGTGGTGGGCGGACACCGGGGCCGGCCTGCGGCCTGCCGCCCTGGCCGCCCGTCTCGCCCCCGCAGTGGAGCGAGCCCGGTTGGTCATCCTCCCGGCATCGCCCGATGGGCGCGACCTGGCTCCCCGGCTGGCGGCTGCGCTCGGCCGGCCGCTGGTGGCCCGGGCCATCCGCGCCGACTACCACGCCGGGGCCGGCCCGGCGGGCGGTCCCCGGGTGCGGGCCATGGTGGCGCGGCTCGACGACCGGGTGTTGCTGCCGGTGGACATCGACGGGTCGGCAGTGGTCACCCTGGTGCCGGGGAGTCGCAGCGTGGCACCGGCCCGGACGGCGGCGGTCCCCGAGCCGTTGCCCGATGACACCGGACTGGGGGCCGACCTCCCCGACCCCGAGGTGACCGCCATCCTCGAGCCCGACCCCCACACCATGGACCTGGCCGACGCCAGCCGGGTGATGGCCGGGGGGGCGGGGCTGGCGGCGGGCGTCGACGATCGGCATGCCGTCCGGATCTTCGGCCTGCTGGTCGAGGTGGCGGCGGCGATGGGCGGGTCGGCCGGGGCCACCCGGGTGGCCACCGACGCCGGCTGGACCGGCTACCAGCGCCAGATCGGCACCACCGGGGTGGCCATCGATCCCGAGCTGTACATCGCCTTCGGGGTGTCGGGGGCCGCCCAGCACACCGGCGGGCTGGGGACGCCCCGGCACATCGTCAGCGTCAACACCGACCCCGCCGCACCGATGACCGCCATGGCCGATCTCGGGTTGGTCACCGATGCCCGGGGGCTCCTGGTGGAATTGGGCCGGCGATTCGGCGTGGCCGGGGTCGACGACGGGCCCTCGCCGGAGGGCGAGCCGGTCGGCCGATCGGAGCCCGGTCGTGGTTGAGCCGGCCACCCCCGATGCGACCACGCCCGCAGGGGCCGCTCCCGACCCCCGGTCCTTCGATGCCGTCGTGGTGGGGGCCGGCCCGGCGGGATCGGCGGCGGCGCTGGCCCTGGCCCGGGCCGGTCGGTCGGTGGTGATGGTCGAGCGCGGTCCCTTCCCCGGCTCGAAGAACGTCTACGGCGGGGTGGTCTACGGCCGGGTGCTCGATGCCATCGTCCCCACCTGGTGGGAGGAGGTACCGGTCGAGCGATGGGTGGTGCGTCGGTCGACCATGGTGATGACCGGGACCCAGTCGCTGTCGATCGACTACCGCTCCGAGGCCTGGGGTGCCGCCCCGTTCAACGGCATGACTACCGTGCGTTCCGCCTTCGACTCGTGGCTGGCCACCAAGGCCACCGACGCCGGGGCCACCCTGCTCACCGCCACCGTGGCCACCGGGCTGGTCCGGGACGGGGGCGGCCGGGTGCTCGGGGTGCGCACCGATCGGGACGGTGCCGAGCTCCGGGCGCCGGTGGTCATCGCCTGCGACGGGGTGAACTCGTTCCTGGCCAAGGAGGCGGGAATGGCGCCGGCCCCGGATGCCTCCCACCACACCCTGGGGGTCAAAGAGGTGCTGTCGCTTCCCGCCGGGGTGATCAACGAGCGCTTCGGGGTGGGCGGCGACCAGGGCGTCGACATCGAGATGCTCGGGTGCACCAGGGGCATCCCCGGCGGTGGGTTCCTCTATACCAACGCCGACACCGTCAGCGTGGGCGTTGTGGTCTCCCTCCCCCACCTGGCCGAGTCCAAGGTCCGTCCCGAGGAGCTGGTCGCCGACCTGAAGGACCACCCGGCCATCGCCCCCTACCTGCGCGGGTCGTCGCTGCGCGAGTACGCCGCCCACCTCATCCCCGAGGGCGGCTTCGACACCATGCCCACCCTGGTCGCCGACGGGATACTGGTGGCCGGGGACGCGGCTGCGATGACCCTGGCCGCCGGCCTCTGGCTGGAGGGGGTCAACTTCGCCATCGGTTCGGGGCACGCGGCCGGAGTGGCCGTCGACCGGGCCCTCACCGTCGGTGACGTCTCGGCCCGCGGGCTCGCCTCGTACCGGTCCGACCTCGAGGCCCAGTTCGTCCTGGCCGATCACAAGCGGCTGCGCCGGGCCCCGGCCCTGGTCCTCTCCGATCGGGTCCAGCGTCGGTATCCGGGCCTGCTCTGCGACCTGGTCGAGGGGATGTTCACCGTGACCAACCCCACTCCCAAACGCGGCGGGCTGCGGATCACCCGGGACGCCGCCGCCGCCCATGGCGTGAAGCTCCGCCAGCTGGCGTCCGACACCCTGCGAGCCATGAGGATCTTCGGATGAGCGACACCGACCCGGGCCCGATCCCAGCCGCCGACGACGACGGGCGCCGGTGGCGGGGCCCGTCCTTCGAGGACCGCATGGCCACCGTCGACTTCCGGGTCGGCGACCGGGCCCACATCACCGTGGACTCCGAGGTCTGCCGATCGTGCACCACCCGGGCCTGTGTCACCGCCTGCCCGGCCAATCTGTTCGCACCCACCGCCGACGGCGGCATCCTGTTCAACTACGAGGAGTGCTTCGAGTGCGGGACCTGCTACATGGTCTGCGATCACGAGGGCGCCATCACCTGGACCTACCCCGACGGCGGCTGTGGCGTCGTCTTCCACCACGGATGAGCCCGGCCCCGTCACGCCCGGCACCCCCGGCCGAGCCCCGACCGCTGGTGGTGGTCTGCCTGCGGATCTGCGATCTGCGCCCGGAGGTCGACGCCATGACCGGCGCCATCCGGCGGGACGTCTGGGGCATCGGGTTGTCCGCCGCCGACGGTGCCGCCCTGGAGCACGCCCTGCGGATCGCCGAGCGGTGGGCGGCCCGGGTGCTGGCGGTGACCGTGGGCCCGGCCGCCGTCGAACCGGTGCTGCGTGAGGTGGCATCGCTCGGCGCCGACGTGCTGCGGGTCCCCATGCCGGGGGCCGAGTCCGACCCCCCCTACGAGCGGGAGCTGGGCGGGGACGAGCAGGCGCTGGCCCGGGCCATCGTGGCCGCCGTGCGCCCGTGGGGCCCGCCCTCCCTGGTGCTGTGCGGCGACCGGTCTGCCGATCGGGGTACCGGCGCCCTCCCCGCCTTTCTGGCCCACCAGCTGGGGGCCGCCCAGGCGCTCGGCCTGGTGTCGCTGGAGGCGCCGGCGGCCACCGACGAGGCCGGCCGCCTGCTGTGGGCCCACCGCCGACTCGACGGCGGTTGGCGCGAGCGGCTCACCGTGCCCCTGCCCGCGGTGTGCTCGGTGGAGGGGGCGGGGGTCCGACTGCGCCGTGCCTCGTTGGAGGGGGCCCTGGCCGCGGCCGGCGCGGCCGTCCCCACCGCCGGCTCGCCGCCGGTGGCCGGGGACGGGCCCGGTGATCAGATCGGCGACCAACGGGTTGGCGCCAGCCGGGCCTTCTCGCCCCGGACCCGCGTGCTGCCCGGCCCCCCGGGACGAGGATCCCCGCATCCGGCTGCTCGCCCTCACCGGGGCGTTGGTGGCCCACGATCCCCCCACCCTCATCGGGCCGATCGACGCCGACCTGGCCGCCGACGCGCTGATCGGCTTTCTGGTCCGGCACGGCTACCTCGACGGCGCCCCCGGCGTAGACGGGGACGGAGCCGGAGTGGGTGGTCACCGGTGAGCGGCTTCGACCAGTCGACCTGGGTGGAGATGGCCCCGCGGGCGGTGTCGGGCGCCATCCTCCTCGTCCCCATCGGGTCGACCGAGCAGCACGGACCCCACCTGCCGCTGACCACCGACACCGACATTGCCGTGGCCGTCGCCATCGGCGCCGCCCAACGCCTGGACCGATTGGTGGTGGCCCCGCCCCTCGCCTATGGATCCAGTGGGGAGCACCAGGGCTTTGCCGGAACCCTGTCCATCGGACGCGAGGCCACCGAGCTGGTCCTGGTCGAGCTGGGCCGGTCGGCCACCGTCGATTTCCAACGGGTGGTGCTGGTCTGTGCCCACGGCGGCAACTCGGTTCCCCTGGGGAGGGCCGTGGCCCGCCTGGCCGCCGAAGAACGGGCGGTGACGGGCTGGTCACCCCCGTGGTCGGGCGACCTGCACGCCGGTCGCACCGAGACCTCGGTGATGCTGGCCATCGATGCGGGACGGGTCAGCATGGAGCGGGCCGAGGCCGGTGATCCCCGGCCCATCGACACGCTGTTGCCCCTGCTCCGCGCCCAGGGGGTGCGCGGGATCAGCGCCAACGGGGTACTCGGTGACCCGACCGGTGCGAACGCCGATGAAGGGCGCCGACTGCTCGCCATCGCCGTCGACGACCTCGTCGGGATGGCGCAGCGACCGGCAGTGGTCTCGACCAGGGAGGTGACCGGATGAATCGGGTTGCGGTGGTGACCGGGGCGGCACGGGGGATCGGGGCCGCCACCGTGCGCGGTCTGGCCGCGGCCGGATGGGCGGTGGTGGCGGTGGACCGGGGCGGCAACGATCTCCGGGTCCCCTATGCCATGGGCTCCGCCGACGAGCTGCACGCGGTGGTCGAGGCGGCACGGGCGCTGGCACCGCCTTCGGGGGCCACCGGTGCTCCGGACACCACCCCGGTGATCGCCCGGGTGGCCGACGCCACCGACCCCGATGCCCTGACCGGCGCGGTGGCCACCGCCGAGGAGCACTTCGGTGGTCTCGACGCCATGATCTCGGTGGCCGGGGTGATCGCCGGCGGGGTCCCCCTGTGGGAGATGCCCGGCGACCAGGTGGATGCGGTGCTCGGTGTCGATCTGGGGGGACCGATCACCGCCGCCCGTGTCGGCGTTCCGGCCCTCTTGCGCCGGGCCGCCCCCCGGCAGGGGCGCTACCTGGCCGTGGCCTCCGCCGCCGCCACCCGCGGACTCCCCATGCTCAGCGCCTACGGGGCGGCCAAGGCCGGGGTGGCCGGCCTGGTCCGAGGACTGGCCGTCGAGCTGGCCGGGACCGGGGTGACCGCCAACGCCATCAGTCCCGGGTCGACCGCCACCGCCATGCTGGGCGAGAGCGCCCGGCTCTACGGCCTCGACGCATACGGACTCCTTTGCCGACCAGCAGCCCATCGGGCGCCTCCTCACCCCCGAGGAGGTGGCGGGGACACTGGTATGGCTGGCCGGGACCGAGAGCGCCCCGATCACCGGGGCGGTGATCCCGGTGGACGGCGGCCTCTCGCTGTGACGCCCCTGCCCGAGGGGTTCGGCCTGGTCCTCGACCGGTCGGTGCGATCCTTCCGTCACGGGACCGTACTGGTCGGTGGCCACCCCGGTCGGCTGATCACCCTGAGCCCCGCAGGCGTGCACGGTCTGGCGTCCCTACTCGCCGACGAATCGCCGTCGGTCGCCGCCCGCCAGCTGGGGGCACGCCTGGTCGACGTCGGGCATGGCCCATCCCCGGCCCCGGGCCGCCGACGGCCCAGGCCGTTCCCCGAGCATCACCGTGGTGGTACCCGCACACGATCGGAGCGACGCCCTCGACCGTTGCCTCCGATCGTTGGGGTCGGGAGTGCCGGTGGTGGTGGTCGACGATGCCTCCCGGGATTCGGGGGCCATCGCCGCGGTGTGCCGGGAGCACGGGGCCCGGGTGATCAGGCGCGGCCGCCAACGGTGGGCCGGCCGCCGCCCGCAACCAGGCACTGGTGGACCTCGACACCGAGTTGGTGGCTTTCGTCGACAGCGACTGCACGGTCACCGAGGGGTGGATCGAGCGCTTGGTCTGGCTGTTCGACGACCCGAGTATCGCCGCCGTCGCACCCCGGGTCCGCCCCGAGCACTGGTCAGCGGGCCTCGACCGTCGGGGCATCGCTCGATACTCGGATGCCCGCTCGCCCCTCGACCTGGGTCCCGACCAGGGTGAGGTGGGCCCCGACCGGGTGGTGCGCTACGTCCCCACTGCGGCGCTGGTGGTGCGTCGGTCGGCGCTGGCCTCCGGGTTCGATCCGGATCTCCGGGTGGGGGAGGACGTGGATCTGGTGTGGCGAATGCTCGAGGCCGGCTGGCGTGTCCGCTATCACCCTTCGGTCACCGTCTGGCACCGGGAGCCCTCCTCGTGGGGCGAGCTCCTGGCCCGCCGCTTCCGGTACGGAACCTCGGCGGGCGCACTGTCGGAGCGTCACCCCGGCCGACTGGCCCCGGTCGAGCTGCGACCGTGGCCGACGGCGGCCGTCGTGGCAGGGCTGGGCGGCCGCCCCCGGACCGCGCTGGTGCTGGTGGTGGCGGCGGCGGCGGCCATCTTCGCCAAGGTTCGTCACCATGGCATCCCGGCGTCGCTCTCCCTCCGCTGGAGTGCGGAGGCCGCGGGGTGGACGGCAGTCGGGATGGGGCGGGCGGCGACCACGCTGGCCGGGCCCGTCCTCGCCGTCGGCCTGCTCCGGGGGCGCCCCCGCCGACGAGCGGTGACCGCGGCGCTGGTCCTGGTCCCGCCGATGGTCGACTGGTGGCGACGTCGCCCCGGGCTCGATCCGGTCCGCTGGGCGGCGGCGTCCATCTCCGACGACGTGGCCTACGGAGCCGGGGTGTGGGCGGGGTCCCTGCGATTGCGGTCGTTCGGACCCCTGATGCCGGCGCTTCGGGTCGGACCGAGCGACACGCCTCGGTCCTAGGAGAAGGTGTAGGCGGCGTTGACGGTGACCGTTCCGTTTGCCGTGACGATGGTGATGGACACCGTCCCGGCCGACTCGGCCGGGGTGTCAGCGACGACCTTGGTCCCATCCGAGTTGACGGCCACGTTGGTGCCGGCAACCGACCCGAACGTCACCGAGGTGGCGCCTTCGAGGTTGGTGCCGATGATGGTCACCTTCTTCCCCCCGGTGGCCGGTCCGCTGGTCGGGCTCACCGAGGTGACCACCGGACCCGTGTAGGTGTAGGCGTTGCTGTCGGTGGCCGTCCCACCCGGAGTGGTCACCGAGATGTTCACCGTGCCCGCCGATTCCGCGGGGGCCACGGCGGTGACCTTGGTGCCGGGCTTGTTGGCGATGACGTCGGTGCCGGCAACGGTTCCGAACTTCACCACGGTGGCTCCGGACAGGCCCGTGCCGGTGATGGTGACCGCCTGGCCGCCACCGCTCACCGGTCCACTCGAGGGCGACACGGCGCTGATCACCGGTCCACCGTAGGTGAACTGGTCACCAGGACCGGGGCTGTTCGATCCGCCCGACGTGGTGACCACCACGGCCACGGTGCCGGCCCCGGGGGGAGCGGTGGTGGCGATCTTGGTGCCCTTCCGGTTCACCTTGAAACTGCTAACGGTTACTGAGCCGAACTTCACCGACGTCACGCCGGCGAACCTCGACCCGAGGATCTTGACCTTGGTGCCGCCGCTCCCGGGTCCGCTGGTGCGGGACAGGGAGGTGACCACGGGGCGATTGTCCACGACGGTCCAGGTGAAGCTGGTCGACCCGGTATTGGTTGGAACGGCATTATCGGTTGCCGTCACGATCACCGAAGAAGTGCCAGGTGTCGTGGGCGTCCCTGAGATAGTGCCGGTCGCGGCACCGATCGCCAGGCCTGCCGGCAGCCCTGATGCGGACCAGGTGATGGTAGGTGCGGGTGAGCGTTGCGAGTCTGTCGCCCTCGCCGTCACCGGTGTGGCCGCCACGCCCGTGGTGCCATTCTGGTTGGCGATGGGAGCCACGGAGACCGTGTTCGCAACGGTCCAGGTGAAGGTGGCCGATCCGGAGAAACCGCTGTTGTCGGTAACCGTGATGGTGACCGAGTAGGTACCTCCTGCCGTCGGAGTTCCACTGATCACGCCGGTGCTCGACTTGATCGAAAGTCCCGCCGGGAGGGTGCCGTTGTCAGCGTAGGACAAGGTGGCCGACGGCGAGGAGTCCGAGGCGGTGATGGGCAGATCGGTGATGGCCGTGCCCGACGTGCCGGTCTGGTCGCCGGGGCTGGTCACCGAGACCGAGTTGGTGATGTTCCAGGTGAAGGTGGCAGTGCCGGAGTAGCCGGAGTTGTCGGTGACCGTGATGGTGACCGGGTAGCTCCCCCCGGTTGTCGGCGTGCCGCTGATGACGCCGGTGGACGGGTCGATGGACAGGCCCGGCGGCAGCGTGCCGTTGTCGGAATAGGACAGGGTGGCCGTGGGCGAGGAATCCGAGGCGCTGATGGCCAGATCGGTGATCGCCGTACCACTTGCGCTGGACTGGGGGCCTGGGTTGGTGACCGAGACGGTATTGCCAATCGTCCAGGTGAAGGTGGCGTACCCGTAGGCGTAGGTTCCCTCGTAGCCGAAGACTTCGACCGAGTAGGTGCCGAGCGCCGTCGGGGTTCCGGTGATGGTGCCGGTGTTGTCGATGGACAGGCCGTCGGGGAGACCGGTAGCCGACCAACTAGTGAAGGTGTAGTCGGGAGATGAGTTCTGCCCGGTGATGGTGAGGGGGGTGATTGCGCTCCCCGTGCTGTTGGTCTGATCACCGGGGCTCTCGACGTTGATGATCTCGACCGACTGGGTGGCGCTGACCAGGCCCGGCGAGGACACGGTGATGGTCGGAAGACCAACATTGGTATCGCCGTAGTAGAAGTAGAGATCCCGGTTGTTGGGAGGATTGTTGTTGTTCGGCGGGTACGGGAACGTCGCCGTGGTAGTCGATGGTCCGCCCTGGGTCAGCGAGAACGTGCCGCCGCTCGATGAGGAGGAGAAGGTCAGCGGCGTTCCAACCGACCCCCACGTGTTGTTCCCGTACTGGTCGTACTGCTCAAGATAGAACGTTCCGATGGAGTTGCCCGTATTGACCTGGCCGCCGAGTTGAGGCTGGACGATGGCCAGGCTGGCCGGGGCGCCGGGGCTGACGGTGAAGGAGGCGCTGGTAGCCGACTTGAGGCTCGGCGTGGTGGCGCTGGTCGCGCGTCAACGTATGGGTGACATTGCCCACCACATCGATGGTCACGTTGTCGAAGGTGGCGACGCCGCCGGCGGCCGTCTCCGTGGCCGTCGATCCGGCAGCCACGGAACCGGCCAGGGTCACGGTGTCGGTGTTGTCACTGGTCTCGAGGTTGCCGAAGTGATCCTCGATCGACACAGTGGGTGAGGGGGTGATCAGCTGGCCGGCCACGATGTTGGTGGGCTGGGTGCCGAACACCAGTTGATAGGGAACGTTGGGCGAAACGGTGAACGAGCCGCTGGTGGCCGAGGTGAGGCCGGTCAACGACGCGGTCAGGGTGTAGGTGCCCGCCGTCTGGATGTTGAGGCTGCCGAAGGTGGCCACGCCGCTGGAGAGGGCCCGGGTACCCGAGGTGAGGGTCACCGAGGGAGAGGCGGTCAAGGTGACCGTTCCGGTGGCGGTGGTGGCGACGTTGCCGTACTGGTCCTGGGCTTGGACCTGGACGTTAGGAACCTGCACCGTGCCCGCCGTCACGTTGGCCGGCGCCTGCGAGAAGGCGAGGTGGGTGGCTGCCAGCGGGCTTACTGTGAAGGCATGGCTGGTACCGGTGGCCCCGTCGGTTGACGAGGCGGAGAGCGTGTAGCTCCCGGAGGTGTCGAGGATGAGGTTGGAGAAGGTGGCGACGCCGTTGACCGCGGTCACCGTCGGCGTACTGCTGGGATCGAATGCTCCCGGGCCGACCGGCGTCAGCGTGACTGGGTCCGACGAGGAGGTGATGACGTTGCCGAAGCTGTCCTCGATCTTCACCACGGTGGTCGAGACCGCCGACCCCGCACTGGTCGTCGTCGGCTGCGTCGTGAACACGAGATTGACCGGGTTGGTCGGTGAGATGGTGAAGCTGCTGCTGTTGCCGGTGGCGGTTAGCCCGCTGGCTGAGGCGGCGATGGTGTAGGTCCCTGCCGTGTTCCACGTGAGATTCGAGAAGGTGGCGGTGCCATTCACATCGGTGGAGACGACCTTGGTGGATCCGCTGGTCAGCGTGCCCGACGAGGTCAGGGTCACCGAGACGCCCGTGTCGACCACCGGGTTGCCGTTGGTGTCCTCGACCTGGACGGTCGGGCTCGGGCTCATCACCGATCCGGCGGTGGTCGTGGTCGGGCCCTGGACGAATCCGAGCTTCTTGGCCGCACCGGCGGTGACCACGATCGATCCGGACGTCACCGTCGGGAACCCGGTGTAGGAGGCGCTCAACGTATAACTACCCACTGTGGTGAGGGTCGCCGCGGAGAAGGTGACAACGCCGCCGGAGAAGTTGCGAGTAGTCGTCCCGGCCAGCGCTCCACCCGGCGGGCCGGTGGCCACCGTCAACGAGACGCTCCCGGTGCTGAGTGTGGTCTCGGTGTTGGCCTCGGCATCCTGGGCGGTGACGGTGATGCCCAGATCGGCGGCCGATACCACAGTGGAGGGAACGTTGGACAGGGCCAGCTGCGTGGCCGGGCCCGGTGTGACATTGAACGAGCCACTGACCTTGCTGGTCAGACCGGAGCTGGTGGCGATGAGCGTGTAGCTCCCGGTGGTGTCGAACACCAGATTGCTGAAGATGGCCTGTCCGGAGCTGTTGGTGGTGGTCGTGGTGGTGGCGGAGGGATCGAAGCTGCCAGGGCCGGAGTTGATGGCCACCGATACCGAGGTGCCCGACTGGAGCACGTTGTTGTTGCCGGAGTCGCGAAGCTGCACCACGGGGGCGGTCATCGCCGCCCCTGCGGCCACGGTCGACGGATTGGTGGTGTAGGCCAATTGCGTCGGAGCGCCTGCGGCTCCCGCCGGCGTGACCTCGACGAGTCCGAACAGGCCGCCGAACAGCCCGAGGACCAGCGAGACGGAAAGAACCAGCGAGGCCAAACGGGTACGCGTGCGAGCGCCCATCAATCGGGACAATGGCATGACATGAACTCCCCTACCGAGTTATCCGCTGTTGGACCGTCACGCTCAACAGGGTGCGCCAAATCGCACACCCAACTCACAAGATCGAGCCCGCGGGCTCATGCCCCCAGCTCGACGATCTTTCGCCAAAGTGAAATTGAACGGCAGCTTGTTGCAGCGACGTCTAATGGTTTCCGGCCGCCACCATAACCCGGATCGGGTAGGGAACAAAGTCGTTTCTCTCTCCGTGACCGTGTGACCCTCCATAGTGAGCAAATGGAGTGACCCGGCGGCGTCCACCGCCTCACCCCACAAGCGGATGGGGCCGTCGGCGTGTCCCCGTCTCCTCAATCGTAGGGAGACTGAGGCGGGGTACTGGGAATATGCGCCGACTCCGTACCTGGTTGTACCTCACATTCTTTTCGACAGATGAACGGCATCAATTTATAAGATAGTCGTGGTCGAATTCGAATTTGTCAGCTGGGCCAGCTCTGGTAACTCGGTCGCCGATCAATCGGTCAAACAAATGCAGGACAAGGCGCCTCCCAGGCCGGAATAGAGAATGTAGTTTGGCCGTTTATAACCACAACTTCCCTGGTCAACGGCCAAATTCAGGTTGCCGATACTAACGGATGAGAGCCATCCGCTATGCTGACGCAAACAACGGTGTTCTCGCCGTTTCGCAGACCGCAACTGGGGCCATCGTCGACTCGAAATGATCGACCTTGCGCGGCAGGACAGCAGGGATCAGCGCGGTCTCCGGCTCGAGCCACATTCTGGCTGGTCGACCGACGTGTACCGAGAACATCGGCAGTGAAACAACGATGAAATGAGTGGTGTCCCCACGACGCAATCCAGGGCGTAACTAACACCGGCCGCACACCCTTCGGCGTGACGCCAGGACGGACGAAGCCTTCCCGCTCGCCGTCCGGGGAACGAATGCGATGGCCGTAGCCCGCCAACACCGAACAGAGCTCGGCGCTTCTACGCGCCCTACGAAGGGAGGTGCCGTGCGGACCCGCATTGCACTCGTGGCGATCATTTCTGTCGCCCTCAGTACCGTCAGCATTTTGGAGCAGGCTGCCACCGCGCCGTCTGCTCACGCCGGAATCACCTCGTCCTCGTCGACGAAATCGTCTCCGGTCCACGTCATGCCACCCAAGCTGGTGGCCCACCCGGTGCTCCAATCGGACGCACCCCTCCTCACCGGATCGAGTCTCCTCCTCGGTCTCCCCACCACGCTGCCGTCGCTGCCGTTCACCGGCACCGCGGCTCCCTCCGCGGCACCCACGGCTGCGGCCGCACCGGTGCTGGCACCAGCGGCAGTGACCGCGCCGTCGCCGGTGACCACTGCACCCCCTCTCCCGGCGATGCCGGTCGACACCGTGACGCCGGTCCAGCGCGAGGAGTGGGAACGGGTGGCCATGTGCGAGGAGGGCGGTGACTGGTCCTCCGACGGCGGACGCTTCAGCGGCGGATTGGGCATCACCCGGACCAACTGGGACGCCTACGGAGGCGAGCAATACGCTCCCGAAGGAGCCATGGCCACCGAGGACCAGCAGATCATGGTGGCGGAGCGCATCGAATCCAGCCCGCCGGATCAGTACGGCTGCCACGGTTGGTAGCCCACAAGGGGCACTAACCCGGCGTACCCACCGGCGGCACGCGGCGACCCCCACCCCACGTCCGTCGCTTCGGCAAACGAGGCCCAATCGGCACCAGCCGGTCGGGCCTCTGCGCCGTTGCCGAACAGCAAACCCTCCACCGGTCGACGGTGAGCCGGCGGTTTGACGCGGGCCCCGTGTGGGTCGGATACCATGGCACTTAGTGCCTTCATCTGGGCCTCGTACGGATGTCCAGCGGATGGGGGTGATCGGATGATGGCAAGCGACCAGACAGATGCGGGGAACGCAGTCGCGTCCGTCGTCCTCATCCCCGCCGTGGACGGGACGACGACGGTATGACCGTCGCCCTCCGTCCGGTGGGCGGACCCGGTCGACACGTTCGGTCGGCTGCGGACCTGCCGTCAGCCTGACTGACGCCCGGGCATCCACGATGCCCATCCCGACTCTCCTCACTTCGTAGTCCCGGCCGAGAGGCCGCCGGGGTCATTCCCCCGGCGCCCCCGGGACTCCCTCCTCACAAGGAAGCCTGCAGTGGCTGAACTCTCTCAATTCCCATCTGCCTCAGCGAAGGAGACCGTTGCCTTCTGTTGGCAGCAGGTCGAAGGCCAGAAGCGCCAGCTGGTCACCTCCTGGGTGGTGATGGTGCTGGCCGTGGTGGTGGCTGACATCGTCTGCCCGCTTATCTTCGCTTCCATCCTCGGGCGCGTCGCCACCCTCCCCCACCACACCGTGGTGGACGAACGCCGCGTCTTCGGTCCGCTGCTGCTGGCCTACGGGGTGGCGGGGATCGTCGCCATGGGCCTCTGGCGTGTCGCCGGCTGGCTCGAGTGGGGAGCCTGTGTGCGTGGCTTCGCCACCGGCACCAACAACGGCTACCGACATCTGCTCACGCTCAGCTACCGCTGGCACATGGACCATCCCGCCGGGGAGGTCATCTCATCGCTGGGCAACTTCTCATGGGCCTTCGTCGAGATGGTCGACGTCGCCTCCTGGGGTTTGCTGCCGGTGATCGTGGTGGTGCTGTCGGCCATCGTGGTGCTCGCCGTCTTCGTCTGGCCGGCGGCCCTGGCCATGCTGGTGATGGTGAGTGGGTTCGTCTTCGTCCTCTCCCGACGCCTCCGGATGGTGCGGGCCGCGGCCGAGCAGTTCGAGCACCACCACTCCAGGGCCACCGGGGTGGTGGCGGACACGGTCACCAATCTCATGGCGGTCCGGACCGCAGCCGCCGAGCCCCACGAGCGGAGCCGAGTGGAGGACCTGATGCGCCAGTCGGTCGATGCCGACCTGCGGGCCCGCTCCATCTTCATGCGCACCCAGCTACAGCTGGAGTCCTCGATCGTCATCGGGACCCTGCTCGCCCTCATCGCCGGGACGACCATGGCCGTGCACCATTGGGCCACGACCGCTGCCCTCTACCTGATCCTGTACTACTCGGCCCAGGTGGCGCTGAGCCTGCAGCAGTCCTTCGAGCACTTGCGCCAGTTCACCCGCTCGTTGGGCCGGGCGGCCAAGTTCACCGCCATCGCCGGAGTGGAGGCCGAGATCACCGATGCCCCCGGGGCGGGGAACCTCGCGGTGACCGCCGGCCGGGTCGAATTCGATCACGTCGGGTTCGGCTACCGCCTCGACACCCCGCTGTTCGAGGACTTGGTCCTCACCGTCGAGCCCGGGGAGCACGTTGCCCTGGTCGGCCCTTCCGGATCGGGGAAGTCGACGCTGTCCAAGCTGCTGCTCCGCTTCATGGAGGTGAACAGCGGCCAGATACTCGTCGACGGCCAGGACATCAGGGACATCACCCTCGCCTCGCTGCGCAGCCACGTCTCCTACGTCCCCCAGGACCCACAGCTCCTTCATCGGACCATCGCCGAGAACATCTGCTACGGAATGGCGCAAGTGGACGGCGACGGGGTGGCGGCGTCGACCGTTGACTACGACATCGTCCATGAGGTGGGAAAGGCCGCCCACGTCGAAGAGTTCGTCTATGCCCTTCCCGACAAGTACGACACCGTGGTGGGCGAGCGCGGGCTGAAGCTCTCCGGGGGCCAGCGCCAGCGGGTGGCCATCGCTCAGGCCATGGCCAAGAATGCCCCGCTTCTGGTGTTGGACGAGGCCACCTCGGCGCTCGACTCCGAATCCGAGTCCTTGGTCCAAGAGGCGCTGTGGCGACTGATGGAGGAGTCAACCGCGCTGGTCATCGCCCACCGGCTCTCCACCATCGCCCACATGGACCGCATCGTGGTGTTCGACCAGGGCAGGATCGTGGAGGAGGGTACCCACCGCCAACTGCTCGATCAGGGCGAACTCGGGCTGTACGGGAAGCTGTGGCAGCACCAGTCCGGAGGGTTCCTGGTCGGGTGATCCCCGCAGGGTGCGCGTAAGGCAAACGACCCGATGTGGTCCGGCCTCGCTTCCGAGGCACGACATCGGTGGGCGTCGTCCCGACGGCCGCTACCGGAGATCCGGCAGGGCCGTCAGGTCGACACCGGGCACGACTCGAGTCAGATCTTGCGAACCTGGCTCGCCTGCAGGCCCTTTTGGCCCTGCTTGGTCTCGAACTCCACACGTTGGCCTTCCGCGAGGTCGCGGAAGCCCTCCATCTGGATCTCGGACTGGTGAACGAAGAGGTCATCCCCGCCGCCGTCAGGCGTAATGAATCCGAAGCCCTTTTCGGCGTTGAACCACTTGACTGCACCTACACCCATAACTGTCACTCCTTGAAATTCACGCACGGTAACGCGGGGATCCATTGTGAAGCCCTACATGCACCGACCCGCGTGATTGGGTCGATGACCCCATAACCCTAGGCGGAAAGGAAGCACACTGTCGAATTTCCGGCATCACGTCCGGTTCCGGCGGGATCGGCCTCGGTGGCGCTGCCTACCAGAGGGCCGGGGGAACGAGGGTGGTGGGCACCGGCATGATCGGCGACAACGGCGATCCGGTCGCCATTGTCGCCTGACCGGAGGTCTGGTCGGCGGACTCGATTCCGCGTGCCGCCACGCGCTCCGACCAGCTCGGAGTCGGCCCACGGCCGACCGGCTCGAACATCACGGCCAGCACCATGACGGAGAAGGCGACGAAGAAGACCGGCTCCACCAGTGTCCCCAGTCGGTCGGTCAAGTAGACCAGCCCGAGCAATGGATACCCGACGGCCAGTACCGTCACCACCGCCTGCGTACACCCTGGCCTCGATGGTGGACTGGCCGCGGGTCCGACGCATGGCGATGACCGCGGCCATGGTCAGCGCGGCGAACTCGGCGATGCCGGATACTACGTGGACGTAGTGGTGGACGGGGAGCTGCAGGTGCCATTCCAGGCGGCGGCAGGTGGCGCTCAGACCCTCGGCGCAGGCGTAGGGGTACCGGCCGCCCACCGCGCCGGCCAACGCGAACACCACCATCCACTTCCACTCCCGCCGGACTCCGTTGCCCGGCTCGGGGACCCCGAAGGAGCAGGGCCGCCACCATCAGCACGCCGGCAGCGAGATCGGCGTCCGACATCAGCGCGGCGTGGGGCATCCCGGTGGCCTCGAGGTCGGAGAAGAAGCCGTTGACCGACGGCATCAAGCCGGGCACGAAGGGAACCACCACCCACCAGTTGTAGGCGGCCAACCCGGCCACCGCCATCACCTTGGCCGCGGTCACCGTCGCCGAGTGATGGTCGGCTGATCGTGGCGCCCGCAACCGCGAAGGAAAGGCCAGTACCTCCATGGCCTTCCCAACAGAGTGGCCGCCCCAGGCATTCCCAGGTCCTCGGGGTGGACGCGACGACGTTCCTGCAGGGGCGGTCCCGACCATGCCGTTGGTGAGCCCGCCCGCTGGTCAGTGACCAGTGCGCCGCCCGCGGCCGGTTGCCCTCGCTGCTACGTTCGCAACCCATGGCACCAGGGAGCCGGCACCGGCGACTGGGTGCGTCGCTGGGAATCGTCCTCATCGTGCTGGTGGGCGCCGGATGCGCTTCGGCGTCCGGGCCGGCGGCCACCTCCAGCACCGCGGCCGGCCCGGGACCGACCCAGGCGGCACTCCCGGCTCTGCCTCCACCGGCGCCGATCGTCTGGACGGCCTGCCCGGGGAGCTCCACCCTGCAATGCGGCACCGTCTCGGTGCCGGTGGACTACCGCACACCCGGGCGGCCCGCAACTCACGGTGGCGGTCAGCCGGGCCCCGCGCTCGACGCCTCCGACCCTGGCGGGATGCTCCTGTTCAACCCCGGGGGGCCCGGGGAGAGCGGGAACCAGATCCTTCCTGTCATCCTCGGCCTGCTCCCGTCGGCCGTACGCCAGCGGTTCGACGTCGTGAGCTTCGACCCACCGCGGGACGGGCGCCAGCGATCCCCTCATGTGCGGCACCGCGCCGTCGGCGCTGACCAGCGTGCTCCCGGTCCCCGCCGCCGCCGGGGCCGCCACTGCCGGGAGCCCCGGCGTTCACCGCCATGGCCCGGGCCTGTCAGACCCAGGCCGCTCGAGCCCTTCATCAACACCGTCGACACGGCCCGGGACATGGACCGGATCCGCCAGGCGCTGGGCGTGCCCACCATCAGCTTCTACGGCATGTCCTACGGCACCGCGCTCGGGGCGGTCTACGCCGACCTGTTCCCCCACCGGGTGGCCACCATGGTGCTCGACGGGGCGGTGGACGTGAACGCTTCGCTCACCCAACAGGCCGTGCAGGAGGCGCCGGCCGCCGAGCAGTCGCTCCACCACCTCTTCGCCACCTGCCTGGCCGCAGGCCCCGTGCCCGCTGGGCACCGATCCCCAGGCCTTCTTCTCCGACCTGGCCACGTCGCTGACGCGACCATCCGCTGCCGGCGCCCGGCTCCGGGGACAGCTACCCGGTCACCGTTGGCGACCTGGACACGGCCACCCTGTTCGCGTTCGAGCGTCACCCGAGTCCACCGGTTGTACTACTCGGCGCTCATCGCTGCCAAGGGCGGCAACGGGGCCCCGCTCAGGGACCTGGCCCTCGAGTTCGCCACCGACATCAACGGGGCACCCCTGGTCGATCCGCTGTGGGCCATCACCTGCAACGACGCCGCCGCCCACCCCGGGCCGGTCGCCGCCGGCACCCTGGCCCGGACCCTCGATGCGCGCTACCCGCTGGTCGGCGGCTACGCAGTCACCTACACCATGGGCGGGTGCGTGGCGTGGCCGGCGGCCAGGCAACCGGTGACCGACCTCCACCCGACGGGGACGCCCCCGATCCTGGTCCTCGGCAACACCGGCGACCCCAACACCCCGATCGTCGGGGCACGACATCTGGCCGCCATCTTCCCCTCGGCCACCATGGTCACCTGGAAGGGGTGGGGCCACACCTGGCTGCTCAGCGGATCAGGCGACGCGTGCATGCAGCAGGTGGTGTCCCAGTACCTCGACGGCGCCGGTCTCCCCGCTCACGGCACCGTGTGCAGCTGACCGTCCCGCCCCGGTGACCGCCCCGTCTCGCCGAGCAACACCGTCTCGTCGAGCAACACCGTCTCGTCGAGCAACACCGTCTCGTCGAGCAACAGGGCCCGTCGGGGGCAGGCAGCTGCCGCCCGCCGGGCCAGGCCCACCAGATCGGCCTCGACCGGCGTGCCATCCACCATCGGGTAGCCCCACTCGTCGAGGGTGATCCGTTCGGGCAGCAGTTCGGCGCAGTAGCCGTGGGCGTCACAGGCCACCGGGTCGACCCGCAGCCGAACACCGATCCGAGGGCGGGCGGTCACCGGGCCCGCCCGGTCGGCCCAGGCTCGGCGGGGAAGCTCAACACCGACCCTGCGCCGTGCCCCCGACAGGGCCGACCGGCGGCGTGCTGGTCGACGTCGTCGGCGAAGACGGTCAGGGCACTGCGGACCAGGCGGACCACCCCGTCGGGATGGCGGCACGCCCCCCGGCCCTCGATCTCTGCGGCGCGCCGCTCGATCCGGGTGACCACCCCACCAACGCCCGTGCCCGTCCACAGCGCCTCGAGGTCATCGGCCAGGGCGGGCAGGCCGAAGACACAGGGGCCGCACTGTCCGGCGCTCTGGCCGGCCATGTAACGCGCCACCCGGGCCGTTTCGGCGACGCCGCAGGCGGTGGCGGGCAGGGCCACGACGACGCCCACGCCGCAGGAGGCGCCGATGGCGGCCATGGGACCGGGGGCGTAGGCGGTGGGAAGATCGCAGGCGCCGAGCCATCCACCGCCGTAGCCACCGACCAGCGCCCCGGACAGCTGGTCGGTCACCCCGGCACGGCCCACGATGTCGATGACCGGCGTCCCGTATTCCACCTCGAGCACTCCCGGGGTACTCACCGCGCCGGTGACCGTCACCAGGGTCGACCCCGGAGCGTCGACCGTGCCCAGGCGGCGGAACCACTCGGGGCCGTACCGGGCGACCAGGCCCACGTGGGCGAGAGTCTCGGCGTTGTGCACCAGTACCGGGCGACGGCCCACCTCGAGGGGAACCGACTTGTCGATGCGCAGGACGGGGAGGGCGCGACGGTGGCCGAGCCACCCGACCAACGCCGACTCCTCGCCGGTGACGTACCGGCCCGGCGGTCGCTGCACCGATATCCGGCGACGGACCGTGCCGGCCCGCTCCCGCTCGGCAATGGCCCGGGCCACCGAGGTCGCCGGGCCGTCCGCACCGTCGGCGACGCAGATCACGATGTCGGAGGCGCCGATCACCCCGGCGGTAACCTCGGCGCCATCGAGCACCAGATGGGGTGAGCGCTCCATCAGCACCCGATCCTTGGCGCTGGCCGGCTCGCCCTCCATGGCGTTGACCACCACCATGGCCCGGCGCCGGCCGGTCGACGCCGGGTTCCACTTCGCCCCGGTCGGGAAGCCGGCGCCGCCACGTCCGAGCAGACCGGACTCGGCCACGGCCTGCCGGGTCCGGGCCCCCCAGACCGGGTCGTCACCGGTGGGGACGGTCAACGCCGGGTAGGTGGCCAGGTGGGTGGCCAGGGACGGGGAGCCGGCGACCGGTCGGGCCACCGGCAACAGGCGCGGGGCGATGTCTGCGGTCATGACCGTCATTGCCGTTCCCCCTCGAGGAGCCGAGTCGGGGTGGACGGTGACCGATGCCCGGGAACAGCGGGTGCCGGCCACCGGGCGCGTGTGAACGACGGATCGCCCATCGAAGGCACCACTGTTACCGGGCTCCGCCGATGGTCGGCGACCCGCCAGGTGAGCGAGGCCACCACGGCCAGGCAGCAGGCGCCGGCCAGGACGTCCAACCACACGGTGGCGGCGTCGGTCCCCATCCCCAACGAGTGAGCCATGGCCACCGGCCAGCTCCCGTAGGCCAACCAGTGGATGCCACGCCAGGTCCGGGCCGCGATCCGCTGGCGGAGGGCACTGGACACGGCGACGGCGACCATGAGGTCGACCCCGACGGTGCCCAGACCGGTCCACAGTGGACGGTAGGGGGAGGCGAACGGCACCACCACGGCCGCCCATCCCACGTTGACATAGGTGTCGACCACCGCGGTCAACACGTGGATCGACAGAAAGACCATGGCCAGCAGGGACACCCGCTTGTGAAGGTCGGCACGGGCGAACGCCGGCCACGATCGGGTCGTCGCCCTCCCCGCGGTCAGGATCCCGAGCACCATGGTGACGGTCAGGAGGGCCAGGGCGACCACCCCGGTGGCCCGCATGGTGTACCAGACGGTGGTGGACGTGGTGGCCAGCATCACCGCACCGGTCTCGCCGGAGCGAGGTCGTCAGCGGGCTCGGCCCCGATGCCCGGCGGTGCCTCGACCGGCCACCCGCCGACGTGGACGACGGCTCCGTCCGCGTCGACCATCCGAGCGGTGACGCCGAGGCCGGCCAGGTTGCCGGCAGCATCGTCCGCCCACACCACCGCGGCCGTGCTCCAGGCATTGGCCTCCACGCAGCTCGGCGCCAGCACCGACACATAGGACCAGACCGGGCGGGCTTGCTCCCCGGTCCACGGGTCGACGATGTGATGCACGGTACGTCCGTCCCGCACCCAGGCGCGGGCCGTCGTCCCCGATGTGGCCAGGCCGCCGGTAGCGACGGCTACCACCGGACCGACCGAGTCGGTGGGGGCCGTGCACCTGGGCGCGATCCCGACTCCCCACCCCCCGGGTGGGCAGGCTCCGGACACGGACACATCACCACCCAGGTTGACCAACGCCCCACTGCTCAGGACCTGGGCGATCCGCCGGGCCGACCGGTCGGCGGCCAGGGCCTTGGCCGTGGCCCCGAGGTCGAGGTGGACGCCGACGGGAACGGCAGCGGTGCGGGCACCGGGATCCAATTCGATCTGCCACCACCCCGGTGCCGGACGGGGCTGGGTACCCCGGGTGACAGCGCCCGATCCGATCTGATCGAAGTCCCGGTCGTAGCCGAGCTCGACGAGCGCCGATCCGACGGTCGGATCGACCGTACCGGCGGTCTGCACGGCCACCACACAGGCCACCTCGAGCGCCTCGAACAGCAGCGGGCTGACCGCCACCGGCCGTCCCCCACCGGTCTGTTCGAGTCGCATCAGCTCCGAGTCGACCCGGAACCTGCTGCAGGCCAGGTCGAGGGCGCGGAGGTCATCGGCCAACAGGGCTGCCGCCGCGTCGACCCGGTCGGCGTCGGTGACGGCCACCTCCACGGTGGTGCCGATGGCCCGGAACGTGCGAATGCCGACGGTCGGCTCCGCGGCCGGTGGCTCGACGCCATGGGACCGCGCACCGGGGTGGGTGACCCGGGCACTCATGTCTGGCCCGAGACGGTGTGTGTTTCGGGAGTTGCCGTGGTCGTCGTGGTGGTCGGATCGCTGGTCGACGCGGTTCCTGCCGCGGCGTCACTGCTCGTCGATGCGGCCGACGACGGGGACGTGGTGGTGGTGGTCCGACCGGCCACCGTCGGGGTCGACGAGCTGGTCACCTGGTCGGCCGCCGAGGCTGACGAGGGGACGGTCGTCTCCGACGCCACCAACGCCCCGAGGCCGACCGCGCTGGCCGCCGCGGTGAGCCCGATGAGGGCGGTGGCCCGACGGACCCGGATGAGCGCCCGGTCGCGGGCCCGCCGTCCCGACCGGTCGCTCGGTGTGCGCAGTGGGCGGTGGCTTGCCATGTCGTGTCCTCTCTGCCAGCGGTGCTGCATCGGAAGGCCGGACCGACCGATAGGTTCGGATCCGGCGATGGACCCATTGGACAGGGTCGCCTGCAAGGCCAGCGCAGTCCCGGCTGGGGGCTCCCTGTGAATCCGGGCCAGACGCCGACCGTCGCTCACAGCGGGTTCACAGGCGGGTCACACCCGACGTCCAATGGCGGATGCGATGCTGGTGGAACTCCCAGGTCAACCGCGGTGAATCATCAATGGAAGGACGAGCGCCATGGAGCCCACCCGCAGCCAGCGCATTCTGGTGGTCGACGACGAACCCTCCATCGTCGATGCGGTGGCCACGTCCCTCCGCTACGAGGGCTTCGGCGTCGAGGAGGCGGTCAACGGCCGACTGGCCCTGGCCGCAGCCCAGGAGCGCCCCCCCGACCTCATCGTTCTGGACGTGATGCTGCCCGACCTCGACGGCCTGGAAGTCACCCGCCGATTGCGGGCCGACGGCATCCGTGTTCCCATCCTCTTCCTCACCGCACGCGACGCCATCGACGACAAGGTGGCCGGCCTCACCGTGGGCGGCGACGACTACGTCACCAAGCCCTTCGCCCTGGCCGAAATCGTGGCCCGGGTACACGCCATCCTGCGCCGGATCGGGACTGAGCCCGAGGACGACGGGTTCCTCCGTTTCGCCGACGTCGAGATGGATGAGAACGCCCACGAGGTGACCCGTGGAGGCCAGCCCATCTCGCTGACGGCCACCGAGTTCAATCTCCTGCGGTTCTTCCTCCTCAATCCTCGCCACGTGCTGTCCAAGTCCCAGATCCTCGACCACGTGTGGCACTACGACTTCGGCGGGGACGGCAACGTGGTGGAGACCTACGTCAGCTACCTCCGCAAGAAGCTCGAGGCCGTCGGCCCCCCGCTCATCCACACCGTCCGCCTGGTCGGGTACGCACTGCGCGAGCCGGCTGGGGACTAGCAAATGTCACTTCGTAGCCGGCTGCTGATCGCCATCGGCATCATCGCCCTGGTGGCCCTCGTCATCGCCGACGTCGTCACCTACTCGTCACTGGAGTCGTTCCTCTACCAGCGGGTCGACCAACAGCTTGCCCAGTCCCAGGGTCGCTATGTCCAGGAGGCCGGCAGCTCGTTCGGGCTCGTGTGCATCAAACCCGGCCAATTCGCCCCCGGCAACGGTGGACCCGGTGGCGGGGGTGGCTCCCCCTTCACCCCGCCGTCCTTCCAGACCTCGGCCGCCGAGGTGCGATCCCTCTCCGGTCAGGTCATCGACGGCCAGAGCTGCCCGGCCTACGTGAACTCCAAGGCGTTCACCCCGCAGCTGCCCACCACCATCGCCGGCCTCTCCACTACTCCCGGCCACACCAACTACTTCAACGCCCGCGGCCACACTCGCCGATGGCCCCGTCTTTCGGGTGGCGGCCTCCACGCTCGCCAACGGGAACGTGCTCATCGTGGCCCAACCGCTGGGCGACATCGGCAGCACCCTCCACCACCTGCTGCTGGTCGAGCTGGCCGTCACCGGTGGCGCCGTCGTTCTGGCCGTCATCGGCGGATTGTGGCTGGTGCGCATCGGCTTGCGCCCACTGCGAGACATGGAGCGTTCCGCCGAGTCCATCGCCGACGGGCAACCTGACCGAGCGGGTCCCGGGTGAGAACGACACCACCGAGGTGGGCCGCCTGGCCCGCACCCTCAACGTGATGCTGTCCCGCATCGAGTCGGCGTTCACGGCCCGGCTGGCCTCGGAGCGACGGTTGCGCGCCTCGGAGCAGCAGCTCCGGCAATTCGTGGCCGATGCATCCCACGAACTGCGCACGCCTATCGCGGCCATCTCCGCCTATGCCGAGCTGTTCGGGCGCGGCGCCTCCGAACAGAAGGCCGACCTCGAGCGGTTGATGGGGGGCATCCGCAGCGAGACCACCCGGATGGAGCACCTGGTCGCCGACCTGTTGCTTCTGGCCCGGTTGGACGAGGGCCGGCCCATGGAGAATCGGTCGGTCGACCTGGTCGCCCTGTGCGCCGAGGCGGTGCAGACCGCGTCGACGGTGGGACCCGAGTGGCCGCTCACCTTCGAGGCCTCCGAGCCCATCGAGGTCCTCGGCGACGCCACCAGCCTGCGTCAGGTCGTCGACAACCTCTTGGGCAACGTCCGAGCCCACACGCCGCCGGGCACGACCGGCCCGGGTCAGCGTGGGCCGTGACGGCGCCGACGCAGTCATCACGGTGGCCGACAACGGCCCGGGCATGGACCCCGAGGAGGCGGAGCACGTGTTCGAGCGGTTCTATCGCTCCGACCCGTCGCGGTCGAGGACCCACGGCGGAGCCGGGTTGGGCCTGTCCATCGTGAGCGCCATCGTGGCCGCCCACGGGGGCACGGTGTCCGCCCAGGGGGCCGCCGGCGCCGGCACCACCTTCATCGTGCGGCTGCCGGCATCCCCACCCGAGGCCGACCCCACCGCCGGAGCCGTCCGCCGACGCCTCGCCGGACGAGCCGGCCGGAGGCCCGCCAACGAGCATTCTCATCAAACGCACAGCTCACTCTTAGGCAACACCGAATCCCACCAGTCAGTGTCACGGTCATGACCGTCCTCCCCTTCGCACGAGCGCAGCACAACGGGACGCCGACCGCGGTGGACGTGGACATCGTGATCCCCGTCTACAACGAGGAGGGCCAGCTCGCAGACCAGCATCACCGCCCTGCGCTCCTACCTCGACGCCTCGTTCCCCTTCGACGCCGCCGTGGTCATCGCCGACAACGCCAGCACCGACGGCACGTGGCGGATCGCCTCCGAGCTCGCTGCCACCCTCGACGGGGTGACCGCCATCCACCTCGACGAGAAGGGTCGGGGACGGGCCCTGCGGGCGGCATGGTCGCCGAGCACCGCCTCGGTGGTCGCCTACATGGACGTCGACCTGGCCACCGGGTTGGACGCCCTGCTCCCCCTGGTCGCCCCGCTGCTGTCGGGGCACAGCGATCTGGCCATCGGCACCCGGCTCGGCCCCGGCGCCCACGTCGTGCGGGGCACCCGTCGTGAGCTCATCTCCCGCGGCTACAACCTGCTGCTGCGGTCGGCGCTGCGCGGCTCGTGCACCGACGCCCAGTGCGGGTTCAAGGCCATGCGCCGCCACGCCGCCATGGAACTCCTGCCGCTGGTCGAGGACGAGGAGTGGTTCTTCGACACCGAGCTGCTGGTGACCGCGCAACGCATCGGCCTTCGCATCCACGAGGTGCCGGTGGACTGGGTCGACGACACCGACTCCCGGGTCGAGATCCTCCACACCGCCCTGATGGACCTGCGCGGGATGTGGCGCCTGCTGGGACCGAGGGCAAGACGGCGCGCGGTGCTCCGACCGGCCCGTGTCGACCAGGACATCCACCCGGGGGCCGCCGCCCATACTCCCGACCGTCTCCCCATCGACCTCGGGGACCGGTGGGGCGACCGGGTCACCGAACTCGTCCCCGGCACGCCGTCGGACGGGCCGGGGACGGCGTCTCCCCACGACGGCCCCGGCACTGCGGTCTTCGCCGACGAGCTGCTCCGGTTCGCCGGGGTGGGCGCGGTGAGCACGGTGGCCTATGCGGCGCTGTTCGCCGCCCTCGAGCCGGGCCTGGGCAGCTATCCGGCCAACGCAGTGGCCATTGGCCTGTGCAGTCTGGGCAACACCGCCGCCCACCGGGGCATGGCCGGCACCGCCCACCATGGTCTCGACCGCCGTCATCGGATGGTCACCGCGGCGGCGCTGCTGGGGGTGAGCCTGGCCTTCACCACGGGTGCACTGGCGGTGACCCGGGCTGCCGGCCTGACCTCGCTGCTTCCCGAACTGGTGGCGGTGAGTGTGGCCAACGCCGGCGCCGCCGTCATCCGGTTCGGCATCCTCCGCACCTGGGTGTTCCGGCCCGAGTTCGGGACCAACCTCACCCCGCGTCCGAGCACTCCGACCGTGGGACCCCATCAGCAACAACCAATGGAGTTGACGAGGACGCCATCGTGACCGACACCGATATCACCGACCAGACCACCACGGCGGGCCCGTCCGCGGTTACCACCGAACCAGGCACCCTGGACCCGGCCCGGCCGGGGCCCGACCCGCACCTCCCGGCACCCTCGGGCTGGGCACCCGATGACCGGGCGGTCGCCACCGCGCCCGAGGCGCCCGGCGGAGGGGGCCTCCCGCCCGGGCCGCCGACTCCGACGCCGCCAGCTGGGCGCATGGCCCGGCTGGTCCGCGGACGGCCCCAGGATCCGGCCTGGGTCCGCCCCGCCCTGGTCGTGCTCCTGGTCGGTACCGGTTTCCTCTACATCTGGGGACTGGGCCAGTCGGGCTGGGCCAACAGCTTCTACTCGGCCGCGGTCCAAGCCGGCACCAAGAGCTGGAAGGCCTTCTTCTTCGGATCCTCGGACGCCTCCAACTTCATCACGGTGGACAAGCCACCTGCGGCGCTGTGGGTGATGGAGATCTCGGCCCGTCTGTTCGGCGTCAACGCCTGGAGCATCCTCGTGCCCCAGGCGCTCGAGGGCGTGGCCACGGTCGGGCTGCTCTTCGTCACCGTCCGTCGGTGGTTCCACCCCGGTGCGGCGCTGTTGGCCGGCGCCGTGGTCGCCCTCACCCCGGTGGCCACCTTGATGTTCCGGTACAACAACCCCGACGCCCTGCTCACCCTGGTGCTGACCGCCGCCGCCTACGCCACCATTCGGGCCATCGAAGGGGGGCGGACCCGGTGGATGGTCGCTGGCCGGCGCCCTCATCGGGTTCGGGTTCATCACCAAGATGCTCCAGGCCCTCATCCTCCTGCCGGTACTGGCGCTGGTATACCTGCTGGCCGGTCCCCCCAAGCTCGGCCGTCGCATCGTGCAGCTGATCTACACCGGGAGTGGCCCTGCTGATCTCCGGCGGCTGGTGGGTGGCGGCCGTGCAACTGACCCCGGCGGCCGACCGTCCCTATGTCGGTGGCTCGACCAACAACTCCGAGCTCAATCTGATCTTCGGCTACAACGGCTTCGGACGCATCACCGGCAACGAGACCGGCAGCGTCGGTGGGCGCGGCACCCCGGGCAACATGTGGGGCCCCACCGGATGGGACCGGCTGTTCCTCTCCTCGATGGGAGGCCAGATCTCGTGGCTGATCCCCGGGGCGCTGATCGGCCTGGTCGCCGCCTTGTGGCTGACCCGTCGGGCCCCGAGGACCGACCGGGTGCGTGCCGGCTTCCTCATCTTCGGGGGCTGGCTGCTGCTCACCGGGGTCGTCCTCAGCTTCGCCCACGGCATCATCCACCCCTACTACACCGTCGCCCTGGCCCCGGCCATCGGTGCCCTGGTGGGGATGGGAGCGTCGACGTTGTGGGCCGGCCGCCGGCAGCTCTTCCCCCGGATCGCCCTGGCCGCGGCCATCGTGGCCACCATCGCCTGGGCCTTCGTCATCCTCGGGTGGAGCCCGACCTGGTACCCGGCGCTGCGCTGGGTGATCCTGGCCGTCGGTATCGTCGCCGCCCTCGGCATCGCCCTCCTACCCCGGGCCCGGGGCGTGCTGGCTGGTCGGGCTGGCCGGCTTCGGCATCGCCTCGGTGATCGCCGCACCGGCGGCCTACTCCCTCGCCACCGCGGCCACCCCGCACAACGGGGCCATCCCCTCCGCCGGCCCACCCATCCAGAGCGGCGGCGGGTTCGGTGGGCCAGGCGGCTTCGGTGGGCCGGGCGGCTTCGGTGGGCGTGGGGGCTTCGGCGGTGTCGCCCGCAACGGCATCACCCTCCCACGGGCTTCACCCTGCCCAACGGGGCCAAACTCCCCCACGGGCTGAAGATCCCCGGGAGCGTCATCCGGCACTTCTTGGGAGGCGGCGCCGGGCGCGGCGGCTTCGCAGGCGGCGCGGCCGACCGGTGGGTTCGGTGGCGGACCGGGTGTCGGCGGATTCGGAGGAGGGGCGCGAGCCGGGGGCGGCAACCGAGGCGGCCGCGGCCGGAGGCCTGCTCAACGCGGGAACGCCGGGCACGCAACTCACCGCCCTGCTCGCCGCCGATGCCTCCCGCTACTCGTGGGTGGCGGCGACCACCGGCTCGAATTCGGCGTCGGGCTACCAATTGGCCACCGATGACCCGGTCATGGCCATCGGCGGATTCAACGGGACCGACCCCGCCCCGACCCTGGCCCAGTTCGAGAAGTACGTGGCCGAGGGCAGGATCCACTACTACATCGGTGGCGGAGGCGGGTTCGGGGGCGGCGGTGGACTCGGGGGTGGTGGCACCTCGGGCAGCTCCTCGGCTTCGCAGATCGCCTCGTGGGTGACAACCCACTTCACCGCCCAGACCGTCGACGGGGTCACCGTCTACGACCTGGCCGGCGGGTCATAGCCGGCGCGTCATAGCCGCCGGCCGCACCGCGGTCCCCTCCACTGAGCCATGATGGCGAGGGCGCGGTCGATACCCGACGGCCCGCCCCCCAAACCAACGCTTGACGAGGAGACCGCAGTGGCGATCAACGTGACGCCGATACCCGGCCTGGACCCTGCCATCAACGACATCCGCCGGCGCACGGCGGACTTCATCAACGCCGAGATCCTCCCCTACGAGGATGTGCTGTGGCGATCGCGGCGGGGCACCGAGCTCAGCGACGATCAGCGCGAGGCCGGCAGGCGCCAGAGCATCGAGCTACGCGAGGAGATCAAGGCCAAGGTCAACAAGGCCGGACTGTGGGCGCCACACCTCCCCACCGAGTACGGCGGGATGGGGCTCGACTTTCTGGCCTTGGCCTACATGTACGAGATCCTGGCCTATGCGGTGGGTGCGTCGGCCCTGTTCGGCATCGCCGCCCCCAATTCGGGCAACGCCACCATTCTGGTCAAGTACGGCACCGAGGAGCAGAAGCGCAAGTGGCTCCTGCCGCTCATCGACGGGACCATGCAGTCCGGGTTCTCCATGACCGAGCCGGACAACGCCGGGTCGGATCCCCGCTCGATCCAGACCGAGGCGGTCCGCGACGGCGACGACTGGGTGATCAACGGGCACAAGTGGTTCACGTCCAACGGGATCGACGCAGACTTCTTCATCGTCATGTGCCGGGCCAACGACCCGACCGGCGAGCTGGGTGTCCCTGGCCGGATGACCCAGATCATCGTGCCCACCGCCACCAAGGGCGTGAACATCCTCCGAGGCATCGGTATCTTCGGCCACGCCACCTCCGACCACTGTGAGATCAAGTACGAGAACGTCCGCGTCCCCATCGAGAACACCCTCGGCCTGGTCGGCCAGGGGCACCAGGCCGCCCAGGACCGGCTCGGGGCGGGGCGGGTCTACCACTGCATGAACTCGGTGGGCCAGATGTGGAGGGCGTTCGACCTGATGGTCGAGCGCACCTTGACCCGAGAGGTCCACGGCGGGTTGCTCAAGGACAAGCAGTTCATCCAGGGCTTCATCGCCGAGAGCTACATGGACGTGCAATCGGCCCGGCTGATGACCATCAACGCCGCCGAGAAGGTGGCCAACGGGGATCCCGATCTCCGTACGGCCATCTCTGCAATCAAGGTGTTCGTCCCCGCCGCCTACCACCGGGTGGTCGACCGGGCCATCCAGGTCTGGGGCGGAGCCGGAGTGAGCAACGATCTTCCCCTGGCCCAGATGTACCTCACGGCCAGGGTCCTCCGCTTGGCCGATGGTCCCGACGAGGTGCACAAGATCCTGATGGCCAAGAACATCCTGCACCGCTACGAGGACGGCGACAGCTGGAACTTCGGGAACTGATCGGGTCGGGTCGGGGCGGCCCCGGCGGCCCCGTTCACTTCGTGCCAATCTGGGTAGGTATCACCTTCCACCGCTGTCATCCAGTAGCCCCAGACCAGCAAAGGAGCGTGCCATGCCCACCATGACCAGCTACGAGCCCGGGACCCCGTCGTGGGCGGACCTGGCCAGTCCCGATCTCCCCGCATCGGTGGCCTTCTACCGCGCCCTGTTCGCCTGGGATGCCACCGACCAGGGAGAAGAGGCTGGGCACTACACCATGTTCGAGCTGAACGGGATGCCCGTGGCTGGCGCCGGACCGATCATGATGGAGGGCCAACCCCCGGCGTGGACGACCTACGTCTCGGTTGACGATGCCGACAAGGCCATCGACAAGGTCAAGAAGGCCGGTGGCACGGTCTTCGTCGAGCCCATGGACGTGCTCGATGTGGGCCGCATGGCCGTGTTCGCCGATCCCACCGGCGCGGCCGCCGCGGTGTGGCAGCCAAAGAGCCACCCCGGTGCCGGGTTGGTCAACGAGCCCGGCGCCCTGGTCTGGAACGAACTGAACACCCGCGACGTCCCGGCCGCCAAGGCCTTCTATGCCGACGTCTTCGGATGGGGTGCCGACACCAACCAGATGGGCCCGATGGAGTACACCGAGTGGAAGCTCGGGGACCACACCGTCGGAGGCATGATCGACATGCCGGAGGGCGTGCCCGCCGACATGCCCGCTCATTGGCTGGCCTACTTCGGCGTCGCCGACTGCGACGTAACCGTGGCCCAGGCCACCGGGTTGGGGGCGACGTTGTTGGCCGGTCCGATGGACATCCCGGCCGGCCGGTTCGCGGTGATGGCCGACCCGGCGGGCGCTGTCTTCGGCGTGATCGGGCTGGCAGCCTCCTAGCCAGCCGCCGTTGGTCGCTCCGCCCCCGGTTGATCGACCGAACTACTGTGCCGGTGGTGGAAGCCCGGTGATCAGACAGCAGCGCACCCTGGTCACCGAGCTGCCGGGGCCGAGATCGAGGGCGTTGGCCGACCGGCGAGCGGCCGCGGTGACGACGGGGGTCAGCTCGGCGCTCCCCCTGTACGTGGCCGAGGCGTCCGGCGCCATCGTGGTCGACGTGGACGGGAACTCGCTGATCGACCTCGGGGCGGGGATCGCGGTGGTCAGCGTGGGCCACGCCGCGCCGGGCGTGGTGGAGGCGGTCACCGACCAAGTGGCCCGGTTCTCCCATACCTGCTTCATGGTCAATCCGTACGAGTCCTACGTGGCCGTCTGCGAGGCGCTCAACGAGATGGCCCCCGGCAACCTGCCCGTGCGCTCAGCGCTGTTCAATTCGGGCGCCGAGGCAGTCGAGAACGCGGTCAAGGTGGCGCGGCGGGTGACCGGTCGCCAGGCGGTTGTGGTCTTTGATCACGCCTACCACGGCCGCACCAACCTGACCATGGCGCTCACCGCCAAGAACATGCCCTACCGGGACGGGTTCGGGCCGTTTGCCCCCGAGGTCTACCGGGTGCCGATGTCCTACCCCTACCGGGACCCTGACGGGATGACCGGGGAGGAGGCTGCGGCCCGGGCCCTCGACGAGATAGAACGTCAGGTGGGAGCCGACCGGGCGGCCTGCGTACTCATCGAACCCATCCAGGGCGAAGGCGGGTTCGTGGTCCCCGCCCCTGGCTTCCTCCCCGCCATCGCCGCGTGGTGCTCCGACCGCGGCGTGCTGTTGGTCGCCGATGAGATCCAGACCGGCTTCTGCCGCACCGGCGACTGGTTCGCCTGCGAGGACGAGGGCGTGGTCCCCGATCTGCTGGCCACGGCCAAGGCCTTGGCCGGGGGCCTTCCGTTGGCCGCGGTGACCGGACGGCGCCGAGCTGATGAACGGAGTCCACGCCGGCGGCCTGGGGGGTACCTACGGTGGCAATCCGGTGGCTTGTGCCGCCGCCCTGGCCGCCATCCACATCATGCGGACCGAGGACCTGGCTGCGGCGGCTCGCCGCATCGGGCAGACCATCTCGACGGCAATGAACGTGATGCAGGCCCGCCACCCGGCCATCGGTGACGTGCGCGGTCGAGGGGCGATGATGGCAATGGAACTGGTCCGTCCCGGCACCAAGGATCCCGACCCGCACGCTGCCCGGCGGGTGGCCGAGGCATGCCATCAGGCCGGGGTGGTCGTCCTCACCTGTGGCACCTTCGGCAACGTCATCCGGCTGCTCCCCCCGTTGGTGATCGACAGTGCGCTCCTCGATGACGGCCTCGAGGTGCTGGGCGCGGCACTCGACCAGGTGCTGTCGGCCACGTCCTGATCGCGCTGTCAGCGCCGGCGGCGAGGCAGTGCCGCCTGGGCCGAGGCCACGCCGGCATCGAGACACTGGATCTCATGATCGGCGTCGCGGACCAGGTCATGGACCTGCTGGCCGGTGGCATCGCTGGCCGACGCCACCGCGGCCCGTTGGACGTCGGATGCCGCCTGGATCACCTCGATGACCTGTGACGCCACTTCGACCGGGACCGTTCCGGATGTCTCGATCCGGAGGACCCGGTCGAGCCCGACGGCGGCGTCGTTCAGACGCCGGCACAGCGAAGGGAGCGATGCGGTGGGCGCCCCGGCATCGGAGGCCGCTCGCACTGCGGCATCGGCTCGGTCAACGCGCCGCCACAGTTCCTTACGTACCCGGCGCGGCGTCCACCGGTAGACATCCTCGGGTGAGGACGATGCCCGGCGCCCGAGCCCACCTGTGGCCGTCGCCTCCCACAGTGCCATGGCCCCGATCACCGCACCATGGGAGTGGAAGGCGCGCCACTTGCGCCGGCCGTAGCGCCACACCAACAGTCCGCCGACCGCCATTGCCGACATGAGGACGGTGGCCACCACCAACGTCCCCACCAGCACCGGTTCCCACAGGGCGGCGAGCATTCCCATAGTGTAAACCGCGACTCGTGCCGGCGGCGGGCGGAACTCTGGCGGCAGTCGTCTCAGGCCGACCGAAATGCAGTTCCGCGGGTCCCGGCGGGCGATCGGTGATAGGCGACGCCTACCAGAGTTTGGTCATAAGTCGTGGACCCGGGACGACGAGAAGCGTTAACTCGACTGCAGGACCTTCGTGTTGCGAATGAGCGGGCAAGGGTGAGCTCCAGACACAAGCGACGTCATCCGGAATGCGATGCGTCGGAACCGCCAAACCAAGGGAAAGCAAGGGAGAGCCATGAGTGCAACCGAGGTACCCACCATGAACCTCGAAGTTCATATCGTCCCCGTGTCCGACGTCGACAGAGCCAAGGCGTTCTACCAACAGCTGGGTTGGCGGCTCGACGATGACGTGGCGCCGCTCGAAGGGATCCACTTCGTCCAGTTCACACCTCCGGGTTCGGGGACCTCGATCACCTTCGGCCTGGGACTCCCCACGGCCGCGCCCGGATCGATCCAGGGCACGCTTGTTGTCTCTGACATCGAGGCGGCCCATGACGCACTCATGAAGCGTGGCAGCGACGTCAGTGACATCTGGCACGGCCCCCCGTTCCCCCTCGCGGCGCGCCAACCCGGCCCCGACCCCGAGCGCACCAGCTACGGGTCGTTCTGCTCCTTCAACGATCCCGACGGCAATCTGTGGATCGTCCAGGAGGTCACCGCGCGGCTCCCGGGCCGGGAGTGATCTGCCGGCCCAACCGAATTCGTACCCACCCGGCCGTCGCAGCTGCGTCGGCCGGGGGCACAGCCTCATGCTCGAACCCGCCTCAGCGGGAAGCCAGAAACGGAGAGAAACAATGCCTTCTGTCACCGTCGGCACCGAGAACGGCGGCCCCATCGAGATCCACTACGAGGACCACGGGAGCGGGCACCCGATCGTCCTGATCCATGGATATCCGTTGGACGGCAACTCGTGGGAGCGCCAGGAGCGGGATCTGCTCGCCCATGGATATCGGGTGATCACCTACGACCGCCGCCGCTTCGGCCGGTCGAGCCGGCCGACGTTCGGATATGACTACGACTCGTTCGCTGGCGATCTGAAGGTGCTGATCGATCACCTCGATCTGCGGGACCTCGTCCTGGTCGGCTTTTCGATGGGGACTGGAGAAGTGATCCGCTACCTCGCCACGCATGGCTCGGGACGTGTGTCCAAAGCCGCCCTGCTCGGCGCCATCCCGCCCTTCCTGCTCAAGACCGACGACAACCCCGAGGGCGTGGAGGGCAAGGTCTTCGCCGACAGCGAGGCGGCAATCGTCAGCGACCGGTATGCCTACTTCGAGACCTTCTTGAACAACTTCTACAACGTCGATGTCCTCGGTAGCACCCGGATCAGCAAGCGCGCATGGCAGGCGAGCTTCAACGTGGCGGCTGGCTGCTCGCCCTTGGCGACGTACGCATGCGCCGACACCTGGCTGACCGACTTCCGCGCCGACCTGCAGGAGATCGACGTTCCTGTGCTCGTGCTTCACGGCACCGAGGATCGCATCCTTCCGTTCGAGGCGACTTCGGCGCGGCTTCCGGCGCTGATGGTGGACTGCACACTGGTCCCGGTGGAGGGTGGTCCGCACAACATCGCATGGACCCACCCCCACGAGGTCAACGAGGCACTGCTCACCTTCCTGGGTGCGGCGGGGTAGCCCGATCCTGCTCCGATACTCGGGCGACGTCCGCTAGGAAGGGGGCTCGAGCAGCAATTCCTCCATCTTGTCCAGCTGTTCGGGTGCCACGCCGGAGGCGACCGACCAGGCCCGGGCACCGCCGAACCGGTCGTGGAGCTGGGCGAGGAAGCCGGCCATGGTGGCCTCCTCAACGCCGAAGCGATCCGGTGGCACCTGGGCCAGCCAGTCGCCGAAGGCGGGGTCTGACCGGTAGCGGCCCATGATCAGCTCCATCCGGCCGGCCGTGATCACGTAGTCGGCCACGATCACCTCGGGGTCCACCCCCAGGATGTCGAGCACCAGCGCCGCTAGCACACCCGTGCGGTCCTTACCCGCCGCGCAGTGGAATACCAGCGGGAGCCGGGCCGGCTCGGCCAACAAGGTGAGCGCGTCGACCAGGGGCTGACGCCCGACATCCAGGTACCAGAGGTAGCGCTCGGAGAGATCCTCACCCGCCGGGGCCGGCGCGGCCACCGCCTCGCCCTCGGCATCCTGAATGACCGAGAGGTGGCGGTAGTCGATGGGTTCGGGCCCGAGGAGCCCCCGCCCGGTGCGATCGAGCTCGGTCGAGGTGCGGAGGTCGACAATGGTGGACAGGCCCATGGCTCGCAACATGTCGACGTCGGGCCCGCTCAGCTCGTGGAGCGTGTCGCTGCGGAACACCCTCCCCCACCGGGTGGCGCGCCCTTCCCGGCTCGGATACCCACCGAGGTCCCGGAAATTGAACGCCCCGTCCAGGGGGACGAGACGCTGGCGAAGCTCCATGCCTTCATCATGCACGACGATGATCGTGGCCCGGCCACTCATGGCCGACGGTGAATTCTGCCCCGGGGGCAAGGGTGGGACCGGTACCGGTCCCAGCGCCACTAACGTTCTCAAGCGAACGGGCGAATCGGACGATCTAAGGGTTGTCGATCGCCGTCGACGAAAATCGTCCGCGCCTGTGCCCTGCCTTCTGGTCGGGGCGCCATCGCCAGCCAACCCGGCAAATGGCAACACCTACCGAGATCCGACTGTGAGGAGTCCCCTGATATGAAGGCCCTAGCCACCTGGTGTGTCCGCCACCGCGTCGTCGTCCTGCTCTTCTGGCTGGCTGCGCTGGTCGGCATGACCCTGCTGTCGGCGTCGGTGGGAACTGCCTACTCCAACAGCTTCACCCTGCCCAACACCGAGTCGACCCAGGCCCTCTCCCTCCTCCAGTCGGCGGCGCCGAGCGTGGCCGGCGACCGGGAACAGATCGTCTGGCACACCACCGACGGGACCAAGGTGACCGATCCCTCGGTCCAGGCCAGCGTGGAGGCCATGTTGGCCAAGGTGAGCAAGGTTCCGCACGTCACCAGCATCACCAGCCCGTACGAACCGGAGGGCGCCAACCAGATCAGCGCCGACGGCACCACCGCCTTCGCCACCGTCACCTTCGACCGACAGTCCCAGTTCATCTCGGTGCCCGCCGCCCAGCACTTCGTGGCCACCGCCCAGACCGCCAGCGGGCCCAACCTCCAGGTTGCCGTGTCTGGCCTGGTTGCCGAGTCGGCGATCCGTCCGTCGTTCGGCGGCACCGGGCTCGGGGTCCTCCTGGCCGGGATCGTCCTGTTCCTGGTCTTCGGCTCGATCTTCGCCATGGCCCTTCCCCTGCTGTCGGCCCTCGCCTCGCTGGGCACCGCCATCGGCCTGATCGGCCTGCTCAGCCACCTCCTCAAGATGCCGCAGTTCTCCACCGAGCTGGTACTGCTCATCGGGCTGGGCGTCGGGGTGGACTACGCCCTGTTCATCGTCACCCGCCACCGACAGGGCCTGATCGCCGGACAGGACATCGAGTCGTCCATCGTCAACGCGGTCAACACGTCGGGCCGGGCGGTCATGTTCGCCGGAATCATCGTCTGCATCGCCCTCCTCGGCATGTTCGCCCTCGGCGTGTCGTTCCTCTACGGGCTGGCCATCGCCGCCGCCATCGGCGTGTTGTTCACCATGATCGCCGCCCTCACCCTGCTGCCGGCCTTCCTCGGGTTCATCGGCCCGCGGGTGCTGAGCCGGCGTCAGAAGAAGGAGCTGGCCAGCAACGGGCCCCGAGTGGTGGGCGCCGGCACCAAGGGGTTCTGGCCGAAGTGGGCCGGATTCATCCAGGAGCGCCCCGTGCTCCCTGCCGTGGTGGCCCTGTTGATCGTGGTGCTGATCGCCCTTCCCTTCTTCTCGTTGCGTCTCGGCTCCTCCGACCAGGGCAACGACCCGGTGGGCACCACCACCCGCCAGGCCTACGACCTGCTGGCCAACGGCTTCGGTCCCGGCTTCAACGGACCCCTGCTGCTGGTGACCCAGAACGACGGCCCGGCCGACCAGGCGGTACTGGACAAACTGGCCGCCGCGGTGGAGAAGCAGCCCGGGGTGGTCGACCGGACCATCGTCCCGGTGACGTTGCCGGAGAAGAACGGCAAGCAGGTATCGCTGCTCACCGTCTACCCGACCTCCTCACCCGAGGCCGGCGCCACCACCGACCTCATCGACCACCTCCGCCAGAGCACCATCCCGGCGGTGGTGGCCGGCACCGGCGTAACCGTGTACGTGGGCGGGAACACCGCAATCTTCGTCGACTTCGCCCGCGTGCTGTCCGGCAAGTTGCCGCTGTTCATCGGCCTGGTGGTGGTGCTCTCGTTCCTGTTGTTGGCCATGGTCTTCCGAAGCATCATCATCCCGCTCACCGCGGCAGCCATGAACCTGTTGTCCATCGGGGCCGCCTTCGGGGTGCTGGTGGCGGTGTTCCAATGGGGGTGGCTGGGCTCGATCTTCGGGGTCAACCGGGCCGGCCCCATCGAGGCCTTCCTGCCGGTCATGCTGTTCGCCATCCTCTTCGGGCTCTCCATGGACTACGAGGTGTTCCTGGTCAGCCGCATCCAAGAAGAGTGGCTGGCCACCGGGGACAACCGTGCCGCCGTGCGCAAGGGCCTGGCCTCCACCGGCAAGACCATCACCGCGGCCGCCCTCATCATGATCCTGGTGTTCGGGTCGTTCATCCTGGGCGGGGAGCGGGTGATCAAGGAGTTCGGCCTTGGGTTGGCCGCCGGCATCGCCATCGATGCCCTGCTCATCCGGATGGCTATCGTCCCCTCGCTGATGTTCCTCTTCGGCAAGGCCAACTGGTGGTTCCCGGGTTGGCTCGATCGGATCCTCCCCCGTCTCGCCGTCGACCCCGAACTGCCGCCCGTCTCCACCCTTCCCGAGGACCCGGCCACCGAGCCGGAGTCCGAGCCGGCACGGGTGTAAGCCCGGCACCGTTTCTCCCTTGACATTCAGGGCAATCCACGTCTTAGCTTTCCTCAGGGCCTGATCATTCAGGACCTGACCGCAGAGCATCGGAGGATCGCATGCCCGACTTCGTCATGACCATCGGGGGAGACACGGTGCCGGCGGCCGACTCGTTCGGCGTGGTCAATCCGGCCAACGACGAGGTGTTCGCCCACGCCCCGGCGTGCAGCCGCCAACAGCTCGATGCCGCCTTCGACGCCGCCGCCAAGGCACAACGGGACTGGAGGTCCGACGAGGGCCTCCGGCGCCAGACGCTCCTGAACATGGCCGACGTGCTGCTCGCCTCGGGAGCCGAGTTGGCCCCGGTGCTCACCGCCGAGCAGGGCAAGCCACTTGGCGACGCCAACATCGAGGTGTTCGCCGCCGCCATCTGGTGCCAGTACTTTGCCAACCTCGAGACACCGCCCCAGGTCATCCAGGATGATGCCGAGGCCCTGGTCGAGGTGGTTCGCCGCCCGGTGGGCGTGGTCGCCGCCATCACCCCGTGGAACTTCCCGCTCACCCTGGCCTTCTGGAAGATCGCGCCGGCTCTGCTCGCCGGCAACACCATGGTCCTCAAGCCCTCGCCCTTCACCCCCTTGGCCACCTTGAAGGTGGTCGAGATGATGCGCGACGTGATGCCCCCCGGCGTGGTCAACGTGGTCAGCGGCGGTGACGAGCTGGGGGCGTGGATGACCGGTCACCCGGTGCCACGGAAGGTCAGCTTCACCGGCTCCATCGAGACCGGTAAGAAGGTCGCCATGTCGGCCGCTCCAGACCTCAAGCGGGTAACCCTGGAGCTGGGGGGCAACGACCCGGCCATCGTCCTCGACGATGCCGACCCGGTCGTGGTTAGCAAGGCCATCTTCGCCGGTGCCTTCAACAACAACGGCCAGGTGTGCTCGGCCATCAAGCGGGTCTACGTTCCCGAGGCGCTCTACGACGACGTGGTCGACGGGCTGGTTGCCCAGGCGTCGGCGGTCAAGGTGGGGGACGGCACCGAGCCGGATTCGAAGCTGGGGCCCATCAACAACGCGCCGCAGTTCGAGCGGGTCAAGGAACTGGTCGGCGACGCGGTGTCCCACGGGGCCCGGGCCGCCGTGGGCGGCCATGCCATGGACCGTCCCGGCTACTTCTTCGAGCCGACCATCCTGACCGGGCTGTCCGACGGCACCCGCATCGTCGACGAGGAGCAGTTCGGCCCGGCATTGCCGGTGATCTCCTACCGTGATGTGGACGACGCCGTGGAGCGGGCCAATGCCACCCACTTCGGTCTGTCCGGCTCGGTGTGGAGCGCCGACAGCGATCGTGCTGCCGACATCGCCGGCCGATTGGAGTGCGGGACGGCGTGGGTCAACACCCACCTGGCCCTCGCCCCGCAGCAACCCTTCGGCGGGTTCAAGTGGAGCGGGGTAGGGGTCGAGAACGGGCCCTGGGGCCTGGCCGAGTTCAGCGAGATCCAGGTGGTCCACCGCTCCAAGAGCACCGACGGCCTCAACATCAGCACCGGAGGCCTCGTCTCCTAGCGCCCTCCCCCGCCCTGCCTGCGTGGACCAGCGGCCGGGCCGTCTGGCCACCGTGCGCCGGCGCGAACGGGCCTCCTCAATGGTTCGATAGTCTAACTATGTGACCCCCAAAGCAACTGCGGCGCCGTCGGCCGACGTCGGCGAACGCCAGAACCCGGGCCGGACGGCCGCCTGGCTGGCCAAGCAGGTGGAGATCGGCCTGGCCACCGCCGAGCTCTCCCTGCCCCAATACCGGGTCCTCGGCCTCCTCGACGAGAGCCCGGCGGTCTCCTCTGACCTGGCCGAACGGCTGGCCGTGCGACCGCCCAGCGTCACCGCCATCGTCGATGGGCTGGTCGCCCGCGGCCTGGTCGAGCGCCGCACCGTGGTGTCCGATCGCCGCCAGGTGGACCACGTCCTGACCACCAGCGGTCGGCACGCCCTCGACACCGCCGACGCCGCCGTCACCGCCCGGCTGCACGAGATCGCCGGGTGCCTGGGCGACCGGGTCGAGACCGAACGTGCCTTCGACGGCCTGGCGATCTGGCGACGGGCCTTCGGCGCCTACCGCCTGGCCCGGATGGCCAAGCAGATGAGGGTCCCCACCCTCCGGCCCCGCCCGCCCGACACCGCCGAGCAAGGAAGCCAGTTCGTCCCCATTGCCGAGGCGGCCCGCAACGAGGCGCCCCGGGCCACCATCAACCCGGACAAGTCGCTGTCGTGGCTGCGCCGGGTCATGCCCATCATGGGCGCCCACAAGGGGATCTTCATCACCTCGCTGGTGGCCTCGTTCGTGGGTCTGGTCCTGCAGGTCCTGGTGCCCAACCTGTTGAACGATGCCATCACCAACTCGATCCAAAGCCACACCGTCCCCCTCGACCACTACGTATGGCTGATCGTCGGGATCGGGCTGGTCGGTGGGGTGGCCGGCTACATCTCCCGCCTGTTCCTCTTCGAGACCGCCTACGACATCGAGTACGACCTGCGGAACATCATCTACGAGCACCTCACCAAGATGTCGTTCTCCTTCTACGACCGGGTGCAGTCCGGCCAACTCATCTCGCGGGCCAACTCGGACATCCGGTCGGTCCAGATGTACATGACCTTCGCCCCGTCCATCCTGGTCCAGTGCTCCATCGCCATCGTGGCCTTCGGCTTCATGCTCTCCATCGACGTGCCCCTGGCCTTCATCGCCATGGCCACCATGCCCTTCGTCTACCTGGCCGGGGTGAAGATGCGGAAGTCGATGTTCCCGGTGTCGTGGCTCATCCAATCCCGCCTGGCCGACGTGGCCACCATCGTCGACGAGAACGTCAACGGCGTGCGGGTGGTCAAGTCCTTCGCCGCCGAGCAGCAGCAGCTCCGGGCCCTGTCCGGGGCGGCCGACAAGCTGCGGTGGAGCTACGTCAAAGACGCCGACCTCCGGGCCCGCTTCTCCCCTCTGGTCCAGAACCTGCCCCAGGTGGGGCTGGCCCTCGTCCTGCTGTTCGGCGGGTACATGGTCATCCACGGCGGACTGGGCATCGGGGACATCCTGGCCTTCAACGCCTATCTGCTGATGCTCCAGGCCCCGTTCATGATGCTGGGCATGCTGATCATGATGGGCCAGCGGGCCGCGGCCTCGGCCGACCGCATCTACGAGATCATCGACGAGCAGCCCACCGTCACCGATTCGCCCGACGCCATCGACCTGGTCGACTGCCACGGGGATGTGCGCTTCGAGCACGTCGACTTCGCCTACTCGGCTGACGCCGAGCAGCTGGTGCTGGCCGACTTCGACCTGCACATCACCCCGGGAGAGACGGTGGCCCTGGTCGGTCGGACCGGAGCCGGCAAGTCGACGGTGGCCCGCCTGTTGACCCGCTTCTACGACGTCAAGCACGGATCCATCCGCATCGACGGCCACGACGTGCGGGACCTGACCCTGGCCAGCCTGCGGGCCAACGTCGGGGTGGTGCTAGACGAGCCCTTCCTGTTCTCCGCCTCGGTGCGCGACAACATCGCCTACGGCAAACCGACGGCCACCCTCGACGAGGTGGAGGCCGCGGCCAGGGCGGCCGGCGCTCACGAGTTCATCACCCACCTGGCCGAGGGTTACGACACGGTGGTCGGCGAGCGGGGCTACACCCTCTCCGGCGGGCAACGGCAGCGGATCGCCATCGCCCGGACCCTGTTGGTCAACCCGCCGATCATGGTGCTCGACGACGCCACCAGCGCCATCGACGTCCAGGTGGAGCAGCGGATCCATGCAGGACTGCGGGTCCAGATGGAGGGCCGCACCACCTTGATCATCGCCCACCGGTTGTCCACCATCTCGCTGGCCGATCGGGTGGTCCTGTTGGATCAGCACAAGATCGTGGCCGACGGGACCCACGCCGAGCTGCTCGAGACCACCCCTCTCTACGCCGAGGTACTGGCCCAGGCCGGTGAGTTCGAACTGGAGGCCGACGCCGCCGACGCAGCAGAGGAGTCGGCACTGGAGGCCAACGACCCCGACGAGCCCGACGGCCAGCCGCTGCGGGACCTGCTCGATTCGGTCCGCGGTGGAGGCCGGCCATGATGTTCGGCGGAGGTGGCGGCGGGGGCTTCGGTGGTCCCGGGGGAGCGCAAGCCTCGGCCGCCTCCGGTCTGCCGTTCGCCGGCATCCCCCACGAGCTGCAGGACGGGGTGGACAAGCTGCTGGCCGTCGAGCCGGAGTATGCGGAGCCGGACATCGTCTTCAGCCAGAACAGCTCCGAGCGCGAGCTCAAGCGGCTCAGTCTGTGGCGGTTGCTGACCAAGTACCCGGGCATGCTGGCCCTGGCCGGGGTCCTGGTGGTGGTTATCGCCGTGGCCTCCCAGGTCGGGCCGACACTCACCGAGTACGCCATCAACAACGGGATGACCAAGGGCCACTTCAACTTCGCCGTTGTGGTGGCCGCGGCCATCGCCTACCTGTTCTTCGTCGTCCTCACCGCCCTGAGCCAACGGTTCCAGGTCCAGGTCACCGGTCGTCTGGCCGCGTGGGTGATGAACGACCTCCGGGTCAAGGTCTTCGCCCATCTTCAGCGCCTCTCGCTCGGCTTCTTCACCGAGGAGAAAGCCGGCGTGGTCATGAGCAGGATGACCAGTGACATCGAGAACCTCCAGCAGCTGCTCCAGGACGGGCTCTCCCAGCTGGCCATCCAGGGGCTGACCATGGTGGTCATCACCGTCATCCTGTTCGCCACCAATGTCCGGCTGGCCTTCATCACCGTCGTGCTGATCGTGCCGGCCCTGGTTGCCGCCTCGCGTGTGGTTCAGGCGGGCCTCGGAGCGCGGCTACGACCGGGTGCGCGACGGCATCGCCAACGTCCTGGCCGACCTGTCGGAGAGCCTGCACGGCGTCCGCATCGTGACCGCCCACAACCGGCAGCGCCACAACGTGATCCACCATCGCAACGTGGTCGGCGACTACCGGGACGCCAACAACTACACGGCCCGGGTCAACGCCATCTACGGCCCCGGCACCCAGCTGCTGGGCGTCCTCGGCCAGGCCGTCCTGTTGGCCATCGGCGGCTCCATGGTGGTCAACCACACCCTGTCCCTCGGCGCCCTGGTGGCCTTTTTCCTGTATCTCAACCGGTTCCTCCAGCCCATCCAGCTGCTGGTCCAGCAGTACAACACCTACCAGCAGGGCCAGGCTTCGGTGAACAAGCTGCGCGACCTGGTCGACACCGAGCCCGAGGTCCGAGAGGCACCCGACGCGGTGGAGCTCCCGCCGATCGAAGGAGAGATCGTCTTCGACCACCTCTCCTTCGGCTACGACCCCGACCGGCTGGTCATCGAGGACGTGAACCTGATGGTCGAGCCCGGGGAGACGGTGGCCTTCGTCGGGCCCACCGGGGCCGGCAAGTCGACGCTGGCCAAGTTGGTCACCCGCTTCTACGACCCCACCGAGGGCCGGGTGCTCATCGACGGCCACGACCTCCGCGACGTGACCATGCACTCCCTGCGCAGCCAGCTGGGCGTGGTCCCCCAGGAGCCCTTCCTGTTCGCCGGGACCATCGGGGACAACATCGCCTTCGCCCGGCCCACCGCCAGTGACGCAGAGATCCACGAGGCGATCGACAAGGTCGGCCTCACCGACGTGGTCGAACGCATGCCCAACGGCCTCGACACCGTGGTCCACGAGCGCGGCCAGACCCTGTCCTCCGGCGAGCGCCAGCTCCTGGCCCTGGCCCGGGCCTTCCTCGCCCATCCGCGGGTGCTGGTGCTCGACGAGGCCACCTCCAACCTCGATCTCCAGTCAGAGACGAAGATCGAGAACGCCCTCGACGTCCTCCTCGAGAACCGCACCGCCATCCTGATCGCCCACCGGCTGTCGACGGCCATGCGGGCCGATCGCATCGTGGTGGTCGACCTGGGGCGGATCATCGAGGTCGGCACCCATGACGAGCTGGTGGCGGCAGGCGGCCGCTACGCCGAGATGTACGCCACCTGGGTGCGCCAGTCCGACCTGGCCGAGCACGCGCCGGCCGAGGGCGCGGTCTGAGGCCACCGGCCGAATCGGGTCGGCGTCGTCCCGGTCACCCGAATCGGGGATGGCGACCGGCCCACGGGCACGCTTCCTCGAGCTGGGCGGCCACCCGGATCAGCTGGGCCTCCCGCCAGGGCCCGGCCACGATCTGCACGCCCACCGGCAGGCCCGAGGCGGCCGTGTGCAGAGGCAGGCTGACCGCCGGTTGGCCGGTGATGTTGAACACGGCGGTGAACGCGGCCATGGCCGCCACCTCGATCACCGGTCCCGCCTCGCGGTGCACCGCCTCGAGGAGCCCGACCTACGGCGGCTCGATGGTCAAGGTGGGGGTGACGAAGAGGTCGAAGTCGCGATCGAAGCGGGCCACGATATCCCGGGTCATCCGGTGCAGCTGGTTGAGCGAACGAGTGAGGGTGAGGCTGTCCACCGCCTCACCGGCGGCGTGACCGGCCTGATTGTGCGGCTCCACCCGGTCCCAGTCGATGTCGGCCATATCACCCAGCCCGGCATTGACCACGTGGAGGAACGGGGCCAGGGCGACCGGGTCGAAGATGTCGGCCTCCAGCCTCGACACCTGGTGGCCGGCCGCCTCCAGCAGCCGCGCCGCGCAGGTCCGCCGCGGCCACCGGCTCGGGAGCCACTGGGAGGCCCAGAGCGGACACCGTGCACACCGCCACCCGTAGGCGTGCCCGGGTCGGCACCCACCTCGGCCAGGAAGGGCCGTTCGGGCCGGGGTGCGTTCCACCAGGCGTAGGGGTCGGGCGCGCTGATCACGTCGAGGATGGCGGCGGCATCGGCGACGGTGCGGGTGAGCGCTCCCTGGGTGGACATGCCCTGCCAGCCGGGGACGGTGGCGGCCACCCGGCCCCGGCTGGGCTTGAGGCCGACCAGGCCACAGCAGGAGGCGGGGATCCGGATGGAGCCTCCACCGTCGCTGGCGTGGGCCGCCGGGAACATCCCGGCCGCCACCGCCGATCCCGCTCCCCCGCTCGATCCACCCGGGGTGTGCGAGGTGTCCCACGGGTTGCGGGTCACGCCGAACCGATCGTTCTCGGTCACGGTGATCGAGCCGAATTCGGGCGTGTTGGTGCGTCCGCACAGCACGAACCCGGCGGCCACCAGAGGCGTCGGCCACCGGCTCGCTCACCGCGCTGGGCCCGTCGGGGGCGCCGCGTGAACCGTAGGTCACCGGTTGGCCGGCCACGGGCAGGAGGTCCTTGATCGGCAGCGGCACCCCGGCGAAGGGGGGAATGGGCTCGGACCCGCCGGCGATCCGCTCGCCCAACTCGACTGCCTGGGCCCGGGCCTCCTCGTCGTTGCGCCAGATCACCGCGTTGAGCTCGGGGTTACGGGCATCCACCCGGGCCAGACAGTCGTCGAGGACCTCGAGCGGGCTGACCTCCCTGGCCCGGATGGCGGCGGCGACGTCGAGGGCGGAGGCGTAGCTCGTCCATGCGGGCCAGGCTAGACAGGCCACAGTCTGCTCCGCAGACCGGAGGCCCGGGCCAGCGGACGGGCGATGGCCTGCTCCACCGCGTCGGCGCCGGCCACGACCGTGAGGCGCTCCCGGGCCCGGGTCACCGCGGTGTACAGCAGCTCTCTGGTCAGAATGGGCGACTGATGCTCGGGGAGCGCCACCACGGCGTGGGGGAACTCGGACCCCTGGCTCTTGTGGATCGTCATGGCCCACCACGTCTCCACCCGGTCGAGACGGGACGGGGCCAGGCGACGGAGGACGTCCCCCGAGGTCAGGACCACCTCCATCCCCTCACCGCCCTGCACCGCCACCCCGGTGTCCCCGTTGAACACCCCGTTGGCGCGGTCGTTGGCCGTGACCAGCACCGGACGCCCGACGTGCCAGCGTCGGTCGGGATGGAAGTCAGCGACCAACAGGGCGACCCCCTGCTCGATCCGGCCGGTCCACTCGGCCATCCCGTTGGGTCCCCGACGGGTGGCGGCCAGGACCTTGACGCGCCCGGCGGCAGCGAGGGCGGCGGCACCGTCGCCCCGTGCCGCGGCAACCACCAGTTCCTCTCCCACCTCCACCAGCTCTCCCGTCACCATGTCCAGCTGCTCGGCGTCCTCGGGGCGCACCCATCGGAGATCGGTGGCCCCCTCCTCCAGCAGGCCCAGGGCCCGGGCCCCGTCACCGGTGCGGACGGCGTCAGCCAGGGCGGCGATCGTCGACTCCCCGCCGAACCGCCGCATGGTCCGCAGCACGGTGACCCGATCGGTCAGAGCTGCCGGACCCGACCGGCTCGGGGTCCGCAGCTGCCAATGAGTCCCACAGCGTCTGCACCCCGGCCGCCGCATCCGGCGCCGACGACTCGGGCGCAACTGGATCTTCGGCCGTCCCCGGAGCCACCCGCCGGGCCGACCACGTCGCTCATCACCGTGCCCGCTTCGATACTGGCCAGCTGGTAGGGATCGCCGACGAGCACCACCGAGGCCTCAGGCCGGACGGCGTCGAGCAACTTGGCCATCAGGGGGAGCGACACCATCGACGTCTCGTCGATGATCACCATGTCCTCGGGCAACGGGTGATCACGGTCGTGACGGAAGTGGGTACGGTCCTCCCAACCCAGCAACGAGTGGATGGTGGTCGGAGCGGTGGCGGCCACCAGCCCGCCCACGCCCCCGAGCACTCCCGACAGGTTGGTGTCCTCCAGCGCGGCCTGAACCGCCTCACCCATGCGGGCCGCCGCCTTCCCGGTGGGAGCGGCCAGGGCCACTGAGAGCAGACGGCCCTGCTCGGCCGCCACCAGGTGGACGGCAGCCAGGAGTCGGGCCACGGTGTAGGTCTTACCGGTCCCCGGTCCCCCGGCGATGATCGACACGCCCGGGCCCAGGGCCCGTCGTGCAGCCAGCCGCTGCAGGTCGGGTGCATCGGCGCCGTCGGCTCCGAACAGCGAGTCGAGCACCCGGTCCACATCGCCCGCGTCCGGTCCGGACCACCACGCCGGATTGCCCGACGCGGCCGAGGTGCACCGACGGATGATGTCGTCGGCGATGGCCAGCTCGTAGTGCCAGTACCGGTGTAGATAGAGGCGGTCACCATCCCAGACCAACGGGCGCAGTGGTCCGTCGGTCGGCTTGGCCACCAGGGACACGATGGTCGATCCGATCAGGCTGGCCGCCCACACCTCGGGCGACGGCCAGGGCAGGTCGTCTGCCTCCTCCCCGTCGAGCTCGGCCAGGCGCACGTCCATGGCATCGAGTGGGGTGCACACGTGGCCGAAGCGGGGAGCACGAGCGGCCACCGCCAGCGCCAGCAGCTCCTCGTCGGCAAGACCGGGCTGCTGGCGCAGGACGGCGGCGGCAAACTGCACCTCGTAGGCCCCGAACACTCCGGCCTCGATGAACGGACGGAGGATCTCCGCGCCGGCCGGCACGACCACGGGACGACCGGAGAGGCCAATGGCGGTGCGCAAGGTCACAGCACCTGGCCCTCGGGTGGGCGACCGGCCAAAAGATCGCTCAGCGAAACCACCAGCGTCGGCGGCACGGCCCACTCGAACACCCCCGCGGGCTCGTCGGCCCCCGCTCGGGCGCCGGTCATTCCCCGAAGAAACAGGTAGGCGATGCCGCCCAAATGGGCCTCGGGTCGGTAGTCGGGCATGCGCCAACGCAGGTAGCGGTGCAGGGCCACCGAGTAGAGCAGCGCTTGGAGGGGATAGTCGTGCTCCTCCATGGCCGCCACCAGCCTCCCGGTGCCGTAGTCTGCCGGCCCGACCGGCTGGCCCCGCGGGTGGAGCGCGTTGGTCTTGTAGTCGGCGACCACGAATCGGGATCCGGCCGGTGCGCCAGGGACCCGCATCACCAGGTCGATGGAGCCGGTCAGATGGCCGGCCAGGGTCACCCCGATCGACCCCTCGGCCAGTCGGCGGGCCCATCCGGTCAATGGATCGCAGGAATCGAGATGGCCCAGGGTCACTGCGCCGATCTGCTGCACGCTGGGTAGCGGCCCGTCATCGGCGAGCCGCAGGTCGAAGGAGACCTCGGCGAGCCGGTCACCGATCCCGATATCGGCCAACCGGACGCCGCCGCTCACCGGGCCGAGTGGGGTGTCGATGGCCCGACGGAGGCCATCGAGGAGCAAGGCCTTTCCCAGCTCGGGCGTAGCGCCGGTCGGGATGACCGGGGTCAGATCCACCGACCGCCAGCGCAGTTGGCGGTCCACCGCATCCTCCAACTCGGCGTCGAGCCGATCGGAGCGGAAGTCGATCTCCTCGAGAACGGAGTGGACCAACGTGCCGAAGGTGGTCCCGGCCGGGAGATCGGCCAGAGGACTCTGCGGACGCCCTTCGTCGGCGACGCCGTCCACCGCTCGGTCGAGTCCGGTCACAAGCTCGTGGGCGTCGGCCTGCCCCTGCTCGTCGCCGGCCCCCCGGTCGGCCATCGACGTGTCGTGGGGGTCGAGGCGCCCAACCGATGCGCGGTCGACGATGGCGGAGAACGACCACCGCTGGTGCCACCGAGACGGGAGGCGCTCCAACGTGGCCACGCAGAGGTCCGACCCCGCCGCCTCGCCGAGCGGCGCTCGCCAACGCTGCGCCCGCGATGGTGCTTCGTCGACCACCCCTACGGCGACGGTGCCCTCGGCTGCCTCCAGCAGAGCGGCGAAGTGGGACACCGCCTGGCCATCGGACGGTACCGAGACGGCCGGTCGACCGAACGCCTCGGAGTCGATGGCCGCCCCCTGGCGAGCGAACAGCACGTGGGCGAGCGCTGACTGGTTGCTCCGATCGGCCCGGGCCCACCACACCACGGTCTGGTGTTGGGCCCGGGTCAGCGCCACATACAACAGACGGAGACGCTCCCCGGCCGCCTCGTCGGCGGCCCACTGGCGACGGGCCTGGGCCTGGTCCTCATTCGGCCAGTCGGCTCCCCCGGACAGGTCGAAGGTCCGCAGCCCCGAGTCCGGGTCCACGTAGACCACCGGCTCCTTGTCGCGTGGCGGACGCCACAGCGTGGGCAGGCACACCACCGGGAACTGGAGACCCTTGGCAGCCCACACCGTCATGATCTGCACCGACGCCGCCTCCGAGGCGATGCGCCGGGCCGACACGTCCCCATCAACCTCGGTGTCGTCCTCACGGGGGAGCTCGGTGTCCAGTATCGAGAGGAGCCCAGCCACGCCACTGCGTCCGCCGGGCGAAAGCCCTTCGAGGAGCTCTATCAGATGATCGAGATCGGTCATGTTCCGATCACCGTCGGCCGCGCCCAGCACCCGGGGCACGATCCCGCTCTCCGCCCACACCCGGGCGAAGACGTCGGCGACCGAGTGGGTGGCGAACATCTCGGACCACAGGCGAAGCTGCTCCTGCATGGTCTCCATGGTCGACTCCGACATCGCCGCCACCTCGGCGGCGCGGTAGCCGGCGAACCACGACAGGGCGTACATGCGCACCCGGTGTGGGTCGGCCGGTCGGGCAAGGGCGTGGAGGAGCCAGCGCATGTGGTCAGCGGCCGGTGACTCCAGCACGCTGCCGCCGCGGGCCACCACCGCCGGTATCCCCTGCTCGGCCAGGGCGGCCTGGGCGTCGGCGGCCTCGGCGTGCATCCCGACCAGCACCGCGATGTCCAGTGGCCGCACCGGTCGGTCACCGTCTCCGTCGGCATCGGGCAGACGTCCCTCGTCGAGTAGTCGGGCCACCTCCGCCACCAGGTCGGCGTAGATGGCGCGTGTGGCGCTGTCGGTGATGACCAGATGGTCCTTGTTCCTGTGTCGGAGGATGTCCTCACCGACGGCCAGCCGCAGGGAGAGGGCGGGCAGGGGTCGGCCGTCCCTTCCCGACAGGTAGCGCCCTCGGTTCTCCTCGGCCTCTCTCACCGAGATGAACGGGATATCGGGGCTGCCGAACGTGACCCCGCCGAAGAGAGCGTCGAGCGATGTCAGCACCCGGTCGTCGGAGCGCCAGTTGGTGAGGAGCGATCGTCGGCTGGTCGACGGACCCTCCTCGACGGCCCGGAGGTACGTATGCACGTCGGCACCGCGGAAGGCGTAGATGGCCTGCTTGGGGTCGCCCACGAGCACGAGCGACGTCCCCGACTGGGGTCCGTCGAACAGCGTCGAGAAGATCTGCCACTGGACCGGGTCGGTGTCCTGGAACTCGTCGATGAGGGCCACACGGAACCGGCTTCGCAACGAGGCCACCGCGCTCTCGCCACCCGGGCCACACAGCGCGTCGCGGAGTTGAGTCAGCACGTCGTCGAAGCTGAGTGTCCCGCTCTGCCGGCGGCGGAGCCAGACCAGGGCCACACTGCGCTCCACCAACCGCCGGAGCACGAGGTGTTCGGGAGCGGCACCGGGCTGGCCCGGGGCCGGCACCAGCACGAGATCGGGCCGACCGTCGGCCAGCTCGGTGGCTACGTACAGTTCATCGAGGCTGGGTAGGAGCTCGACCTGTCCGTCGTCCACCGCGGCGGCGATGAGCACGTCCGCGCAGGTGTCCCGTATCAAGGCGGACGAGTCGGCGTCGAGTCGGGCGTCGGGGTCGGCCCCGGCCGACACCCCGAGTGCCCCGAGCACCTGCTTGGCGAACCCATGGATGGTGGTGATGGTGGCGGCGTCGAACTCGGATACCGCCCGCTGCAAGCCGGGCCAGACAGTCGACATCACCGTGCTCGCTCAGCAGGGTCAACAGGGCGTCGTCAGGTGGGGCGGGTCGGCTCGAGCCCACATGGTCCACGGCGGCCACCACCCGGTCACGAACGCGGGACCGCAACTCGTCGGTGGCGGCCCGGGTGAAGGTGACGACCAACAGCTCCGAGGCCGTGGCCCGCCCCTCGGCCAGAAACCGGGTGGCCAGGTCAATCAGCGTGTAGGTCTTGCCGGTACCGGCACTGGCCTGGATGGCCAGCTTGCCGGCCGGCAGCGGGTCGGCCAGGTCGAACCGGGTCACTTCGGGGGAAGCCGTCACGACGCAGACGGTCCCGTCGAGGCGCGACCCGCGTCACCCGTCGGGCGTGAACTGCTCGATTGGTCAATGGTCCGGTACAGGTAGGCGGCAAACCGCATGGCCCGGCCTTTGCCCACCCCAGGATCACCGGGACGGGGGATCAGTCCGGTGATGCCCTCGAAGTCCCGATCGCCGAAGGCCAACCGCACGGCTAGTTGGTCGCCATCCTCGGGGAACCTGAAGCCCCTCCAGCTACCCCGAGCCGACTTGGCTCGATACAGCTGGTACGAGAACTTCGGGAAGAGGGGCAGGGGTTCGGTCATGCCCCTCCGGTAACAGTCCACGGCCACGGCCAGGGCCTCGGAGCCTGCCGGGGTGACGCCCGAGGTGTCCGGGACCAGGTCATGGACGGTCGGGTCGGCGCCCGCCCGGTCCGGGCGGCTCACCGACAAGGCGCGCCAGGGTCGACCCGGTTCGGTAGCCACCAGGGCCATGAGATCGAGCCAGGCGGCCACCCGGTGGGTCGGTTTGAACCTCGAGTAGTAGAGCTCGGCGGGCCCGGTGCGTTGGCCGGCGTCGCCATCCAGACGGAGCGCCACCGAGCCCACCACCCGGGTGCCGTCCTGAAGCAGCGCATCCACCGGAAAGGGGTGGGCCGGCCCGGGCACCAAGCCGGCCCGGTGAGCGACCTCCAGCATGCCCTGCACCGTCTGGTCGAGGATCCGCAGCGCATCGTCGCCCAGGGGCGAGGGAGGCAGGGTGCCGAGCTGGCGTTCGTAGCGCAACCACTCATCGAAGGAGCGCCCCGCTGTTCGGGCCTCGAGGAGCCGCGAGCCGACGGCCCAACCGGTCAGGCCCCCGATGTCCACGGGCAGGGCGGTGGGTAGGTCTTCCTCGGGGCGAGGGAGGCGGACCTCGAGCCGGGTACTGAAGAATGCCGCCGTCGGATTCCTGAGGAATCGGTGCAGGGCCGAGAGCTCGATGACGTCGGACACCGTCGGGTCGAGGCACTCCTCCAAAAAGGGTGACCGAACCGTGGCCTGCTCCCGCCGGGCCCGCGCCCCGGCCAGCTCGTTCCCGTCGAACCCCCACGGAACCCCAGCGATCAGCCTCCCCGGCTCGAAGCAGCGCTCGTCATAGGGCTGACGGGGATGCTCGATCTCGAGACGGCGGGCCACCCCGCTCCGCATATCGGTGACCACCGACGCCAGGAGGGATTCGTAGAGCTCAGTGGTGGGGACCGCCCTCGGGACAACATGGTTGGTGCGGACGTCGTGACCCTCCCGCACCACGACCAGATGGTCCCGGGCGGCCAGTACCGCCTCCAAGATGGACTCGCGCACCTCGCCACGCGGGTCCCGATCGCCGAGCACGGGGACCGCGGCCGAGAGGTCGTCGCCGGCCGAGCCCTCGGCACCGAAGGCGGACTGATCCATGCCGAGGAGGCAGACCACCCGGAAGGGCACCCAGCGGAGCGGCGTCAACGAGGTCACGGTGATCCCACCCCGGAAGAAGTCGGCCCGACCCACCTTGTCGTCGAGGCGTTCGTCGAGCAGCTTCCAGACATCGCCGAACGCCAGTGCCACCGACGAGGCCTCATCCCTGAGCACGCACGACTCGACCACCTCGCCCAGGATCCGCTCCAGGGCTTCGGTCTGCCACCCCCGGTCCCACTCGGCAGCGAAGAGCGCCGAACAGACCCGGCCGATCCGCTCGACCCACTCGGCCAGCGGGCGGGTCGTCGTGGCGTCGGTGGCCAACTCGGTCAAGCACCCCATGACAGCAGCCAGGCTGCCGACGGTCTCGACGTCTTCTCCCTCGACACCATACGGAGCGATGTCTCCGATGGACAGTCGCAGGTCGTCGTCGAAGATAGCCGAGCCGGTGAGTAGGCGGTCCACCGCTGCGGCCCACGTGTTGGTGACCACCGAGCGGGGAAGACCCAGTCGCTCACGCTGAGAAGAGTCGAGACCCCACCGCACCCCGGTGGCTTCCACCCAATCCCCGATCACCGCCAGCTTGTCATCGTCGAATCCGAATCGCTCCCGGACCGGACCCAGCGCCAAAAACTCCAGCACCGCGTCCGCCTCGAAGCGACCGGCCACCAGCTGGAGCAGGGCCGAGGCCGCACTCAACACCGGGTTGGTGGTCCGGATCGAGCGGTCGGCGAGGCGGTACCGCAGCGCGGGAGCACCATCCCGATTGGCTTCTGGGGTCGTCGACGGGGTGCCGTCCGACGGTGACGTTGTCGTGGCCGGGGCCGACCGGCCGAAGGCCGCCTCGATCAGCGGGGCGAAGCGGTCGAGGGCCGGGCAGAGCACCACGATGTCGTCCTCGGTGAGGTCCGTCCCCGGTCTGGCCAGCAGGTGGAGCAGGGCGTCCCTCAGGACCTCGACCTGTCGGGTGGCCCCGAAGCAGGAGTGGAACTGGACCGAGTCGTCCCCGGGATCGTCGACAAGCGTGGGCTCCGGTGCACGGTTCGCCCGGAGATCGTCCTGCAGACGTCCGAGAAGGGTGTCGGAGGCGACGTCCGGTGACTCCGGACGTTCGAGCCGGTGCACCGGGAGACCGTCGGCCTCGACGTCGGCCAGCTGCAGTGCGGTCTCGCGGTGGAGACGCCCCCAGTTGCGGAGCAGTGGGTGATCGACCAAGGGGGACGTGGCGTCGTTCGACCGCAGTCGCACTGTGTCGTCCCGCGGCCGGGGGTTGGCGAGGAGCAGCCGTTCGGAGTCGTAGTGCGTCGGTTCCAGCATGAAGACGAAGACCTCCCGGGACGCGGCCACGGCCCGGGCCACGTCGAGGAAGGCACCGGCGGGCAGGAGTGTGAACCCGAACAGCACCAGGCGGGGCGGCAGGTCCAACAGCGCTTCGCCGGCGTGGAGCCGCTGGAGGACCGTCGGCAGCCGCTCGGGTGGGCTGGGCTGGTCGATCCGGGCCCGGATCTGGCGCCAGAGCCGGGCCTGCCAGAGGCTGTGGTCATCGAGGGGCCGCCCGGCCCCATCGAGCAGGCGGTTCTGGGCCCACTGGCGCACCATGTGCGGGCGGTGCAGGTGGTAGCGGTCGAACAGGTCGGCGATGCGACGGCCCTTGGCGTAGAGCGAGGAACCCTCGCGCTGGCCCTCCAGAGCGGCCAGCCCGGAGGGGAGCGTCCCGCTGTCGGCCTCAGTGATGGCCTCCAGTACAGGCCAGACCATCCGCTCGATCTGCCAGGGATCGGGCTGATCATCCGGCCGGTCCGCGGCCAGGACCGCGCTGCGCAGGTGGCTCGGATAGGCGCGGATGAAATTGGCGGCGATGCCGTCGCCGGCGCCCGGGCTCGAGGCGCCGAGATGCCGGGCCAGCTCGAGGGTGAGCCAGCGGCGCATCCCATCTGATGGGACCGCCAGCCACTCCGGGGTGAACGGATCCGGAGGCGCCACCGCCAGGACCTCGGCCAATCGTGCGGCCAGCGGCCGGGCCCCGCTTGCCGAGTAGAGGTGCATCATCGCCCTGCGACCCTACTCATGGGGTGTAACCCTCGAGTCATGGGGTGTAACCCTCGAAGAACCTGCTCGCGGGTTTGTCCACGGTTTCGACGCTCATTACCAAGGCGGCCGCACACGATGCCCGCAGCGGAGACCCGGCTCGGTTCACATGGGTGTGCACGCAACAGTTCCACCCACAACGAACGGCGCAACATCGACCTGCCCGGCCGGCCGAGTAGAGGTGCATCATGATCGGGGACCCTACTCAGCGGCTGTCACCCCAGGAGCCCCGACCAGCGAGCATCTACCCGAATCGGGTCCAGAAGTGGTATCAAAGATGTGTACTGTGCCTTACCGGGCCGACTCCATAGGGGGAACCATGGGACATGTACTGGCGGCGTACTTGACGGCGAGCTCCGGGGGCGGTGCGGGAGCCCTGTTCCTCGTCTACATCATCCTCTACTTCGTCTTCGCCTTCGGCGTCTACGGGGCCTATAAGAAGGCCGGAAGCTACGGCGATCCGCCGTGGGCCGCCTTCATCCCCATCTACAACTTCATCGTCCTCCTCAAGGTGGCCGGGAGGCCGATCACCTGGGCCTGGTTCCTGTTGCTGGCCATCATCCCCTTCGTGGGCAGCCTCGCCCTGCTGGTGGTCTCGATCATCATCCTCCACGACGTCTCGAAGAGCTTCGGCCACGGCGGCGCGTTCACCGTGGGCCTGGTGCTGCTGGCGCCGATCTTCTGGTACATCCTGTGGCTCGGGCCGAGCGTGTACCGCGGGCCGGCCGCACTGGCCGGCACCTTCGGCACCGGCGGTGGCTACACCGCCCCCCCGCCGGTGGGTGGCTATCCCCCATCACAGACCGGCTACGCCGCCCCGCCTCCACCTCCGGCCGGGCAGGCTCCCCCACCGCCGGGGCAGGCGCCGCCGCCCCCGATGCCCAGCTATCCGCCCGTGGATCCCGGACCGCCCCCACCCCCGGGCCAGATGCCACCACCGCAGTAAGGGCCCGGCGCCTGGCCGCGGCCGTACTGATCAGCCGGAGCACAGCCGGTCAGGACCGGTCGGGCTGTGGTTCCGCCGAGTCGATGAGCCCGGGCGGGACGATGGCCAGGGTGTCGAGGATGGCCTGGGCGAGGGCCCGGGCCGAGTCCGGGTCGAGTTCGACGGCCACCCTGGCCCCGGCGCCGCGTGAGGGGTTGAGCAGGTCGATGTTCAACGTGTGGTCAGCGTTGGCGTGTACCGGGTGGTCGAAGTACACGGTGGCATCGGACACCGGGAACCAACCCTCCGCTCCTTTTCCGCTGCCCACGACACTCACCTTGGTGGTCTGGTACGTGCACATGTCGATCCCCGATCAGTTGGTGGCCAGGTGGCGGCCGAGGAACTCCCAGATCAGCCGCCACCCCTCGGTGGCTGCCTCCGGTCGGTAGCTGGGCCGGTCGGTGGAGAAGAAGGCGTGCCCCGCCCCCTCGAAGGTGTGGAACTCGAACTCCTTGTCGGCCTTGGCCAGGATCGACTCCAGTTCTGCGACCTCGTCGGGCCCGGGGTACTGGTCCTCGGCACCGAACAGACCCAGCAGGGGGCAGGAGAGGTCAGCGGCCAGGTGGGCGATGGGCCCGATCTTGAGCGGGAGTCCCTCGGGGGGGCTGTTGACGACGAAGGCGCCGTAGCAGTCCACGGCGGCATCGAGGTCCAGGCTGCATGCCGACAGGAACGACTGGCGACCGCCCGAGCAGTACCCGATGGTGGATGCCTTTCCGTTCGACGAGCCGAGCGACCGCAGATGGGCCACGGCACCACCGACGTCACCGATGAGACGCTCATCGGGCACGCCCCCTTGGGTCCGGGCGGTGGCAGCGGCGTCATCGGGGCTGGCACCGGGTGCCTCCCGGAAGTAGAGGTTCGGGCAGACGGCCAGATAGCCTTGGGCCGCGAACCGGCGGGTGATCTCCTTGGTGGCGTCGTCATAACCGGGCATGTGATGGATCACCACCACACCACCGGTCGGGGGTCCATCGAGGGGCTGCGCCAGATAGGCCTCGATCTGGTCCCCGCCGTGTCCGGCAATCCGGGTCGTCTCTGCTCTCATCGCGTCGGTCATTGCTCGGGGCTCCTGTCTCTGATGGGTACAAACCAGGGCGCCCACGGCACCCGGCAGACCAGGTCACTGTGCGGATCAGCTCACTGTAGGGAAGCGGTCATCCTTCCGCATCCTCGTCCAGCTCGCGGCGGGCCTCCCGCAACCGGATGGACTTGGCCGCCCGTTCCTCACGGAAGGCACCGATCCGGGCCAGGGTGTCGTCAAGACGCTTCAGCAACTTCTCGTTGGCCTCGATGGCCTCGTCGAGCAGGGCGCGTCGTCGGGCCGCCGACGAGTCGCCCCAGCGGTACTCGGACCGCACCCGATCGAGCACGTCGATGTCCTCGGTGTCGAGCACGACACGGACCTCGGCCAGCGAGAACCCCAACAGCTCCTGGAGCTCGCGGATCCGGGTCACCCGGGCCATGTCGGTCTGCGAGTAGAGCCGCTCGCCGCTCCCCCGGTAACTGCTCGGGCGGATGAGCCCCAGCTCCTCCCAGTACCGCAGGGTTCGTGTGGTCAACCCGGTCAGCTTGGCCACCTCGCCGATCCGCAGCACCACCGGGGTCGGCTCGGTGGCGGCGTTCCTGGTGATCATCCCGCTTCCACCTGTGCGACCGAGGCGGCGGAGACGTCGTCGGTGGCCCCCACCGGGAGTGGCTGCCGGTGAGAAGTGGCCACCTCCTCACCCTCCTCGGCGGCACCGTCCTGCTCATCGACTCCCTGGCGCCGGACCGGCTCCGTATAGACGTACTTGCCACCGCGGAACCACGAGGCGGCCGCCGCCAACAGGCTGGCCACGATGGCGAAGTCCAGCGCCGCGTGCAGGCCGGCCTTGAATGGTGCGCTGATCAGACCCGGGAAGAAGGCGCGTCCGGTGAGCGCCTTCTGTTGGGCCACGGTGAGCTGGGACAGGGTGTGGGCCCCGACGAGATGTTGGATCGGGTCGTAGCCGAGGAAGGCGGCGAACAGGGTGGAGACCGGTGACAGATGGGCGGTGCGTTCGGCCACATCGGCGGGCACCCCGTTGGCGACCAGCCCGTGGAGGAGATGCTCCGGCAGCGACGACATGAGACCGATGATGATCAGGGTGAAGAAGATCCCGATCGACAGCACCTGGGCCGAGTTCTGGAAGGTGGTGTTCATGCCCGAGCCGGCACCCCGATGTTGGGCGGGAAGACTGTTCATGACCCCGGCCCGGTTGGGTGACCCGAAGGCGGCCATGGTCAGACCGGTGAAGAACAGCAGGAGGCCGAACACCCAGTAGGGGAAGTCGACCGGCAGCAGCTCCAGCAGGGCGAAGCACAGGGCAGTGCCCAGCATGCCGCCGGTGGCGAACGGGCGGGGACCGAACCGGTCGGAGAGGATGCCCGAGGTGGGTCCGGCGACCAGGAACCCGACGGTGAGGGGCACCATGGCGATGCCCGCCCACAACGGGGTGACACTGAACGCGTAGCCGTGCAACGGCAGCCAGATCCCCTGGAGCCAGATGATCAGCATGAACATGAGCCCACCGCGGCTCAGCGCGGCCAGAAAACTGGCCAGCACGCCGCTGGTGAACGCCCTGATCTTGAACAGTTGGAGGCGGAACATCGGCTCCGCGACCTTGGTCTCGATGACGCAGAATGCGATCAGCAGGGCCACGCCGATCCCCAGTGCGAAGAGCACCATGGGGTTGGTCCATCCCATGGCGTGCTGGCCGTAGGGCTCGATCCCATAGGTGATGCCCACCATCACCAGCACCAGGCCGACGGCGAAGGTGATGTTGCCCGGCCAGTCGATGCGCGCCGGTTGACGCGGGCTGGTCTCACGCAGTTTGAGATAGCCGATGACGGTGCCGAGCAGCCCGATGGGCACGGAGACCAGAAAGATCAGGCGCCAGTTGATCGGGGCGAGGATGCCACCGAGGACCAACCCGATGAACGTGCCACTGAGCGCCGCGGCCTGGTTGACCCCGAGCGCCATCCCCCGTTGGTTGCTCGGGAACACATCGGTGAGGATGGCGGCCGAGTTGGCCATCAGCATGGCCGCGCCCACCCCCTGGAAGAGGCGCATGACGATCAGCCAGACCGCAGCGCCATGCCCGGTCATCCAGGTGATGCTCAGCAGCAGCGAGAAGAAGGTGAATACGGCGAAGCCGAGGTTGTAGGTGCGCACCCGGCCGTAGATGTCACCCATCCGACCCAGGCTGACCACCGACACGCTGGTGACGATCAGAAAGCCGAGGATCATCCAGAGGAGGTAGAAGGTATTGCCGGGCTCCAGCGGATCGATTCCGATGCCCCGGAAGACGTCGGGGAGGGAGATCAGTACGATCGATCCGTCGATGGTGGCCATCAGCATGCCCAGCGTGGAGATGAACAGGGCCATCCACTTGTAGTTGGCCGGGAGGCCGGCCGGTGACCCGGCCAGTCTCTGCTTCCGGTCGGCTTTTTCCGTCCTCATCCCGTCCAGCAGGGCCATCGCTCACCTTTGCCATTGATTACGACCACGTAAACATACCTTAACGTACACGTCAACGTAGCAGGACACCCCGTCCGGGTCGGGCAGCCCTGGTGGTCCACATACGAAGCGAGCGATCGGGCCAGGCGCACTCGTGGCGCCGCGAATTCACCTTCCGCACCCACTGGAACGCCGGAGACATCGGCTTCTCCGACAACCGGAACACGCAACACGGCGTGGGTCCCCGGAGCTTCAATCCGAAGCCGGGCGACCTGTCCGACACCTACTGGTTCGCAATCCAGCATGGGTACCGTGACCATGCATGGTCACGGCTTGGCAACTCGTTGGTCCGCCAACACGGGTGCCCCGGGCGCGCGTCGGCCGGCGAGGAACGGCTCGACGGCCTGGGCCTCGAGGGGTCGGGCGAAGATGTACCCCTGTCCACTGTCGCATTGCTCGCGCTTCGAGCTGCGAGCGCTGCTCGGACTCCTCGATCCCCTCGGCCAGCGTTTCGAGGCCGAGGCTCTTGCCCAACTGGACCAGCGTGCGGACAAGCGCTCCGGACTCGGGCGAGTCCGACATTGTCGATATGAATGAACGGTCGATCTTGAGGGTATCGACGGGGAACTGCTGGAGATAGGCGAGCGAGGAGTAGCCGGTCCCGAAATCGTCAATGGCGATGCGGACTCCGATCGCCTTGAGCGCGCTCAACCGCGGTACGACCTCCGAGACATTCTTCATGATGGCCGTCTCGGTGATCTCGATGATTAGTGAACGCGCATCGAACCTCGAGAGCTCGAGCGCACACCGGATGTCCTCGATCAATTGGTCCGTCTCCAGTTGCCGAGCGGAGACATTCACAGATACATCGAGCTGGTACCCGAGCCCATGCCAATGTGCTCCCTGTCGGCAGGCGTCCTCCAGCACCCACCGACCGACGTCCGTGATCATCCCGGAGTCTTCGAGGATGGGGATGAATGTGTCCGGTTGCACCACTCCCCGCTCCGGATGCCGCCAGCGCAGCAGCGCTTCGACACCGATCACCTCCCCACTTCGCAGATCGAAGATCGGTTGATAGTTGAGGAAGTACTGGTGGCAGGAGAGGGCTACCCGGAGGTCCATTTCGAGCAGATGACGGTCCTGCACCGCCGTGTGCATCTCCGGCCGGAATATGACGAAGCAGTCCTTTCCGGCCGCCTTGGCCTGGTACAGGGCGATGTCGGCGTCTCGGAGGAGCTCGGTGGCCGAAGGTCGGGTGCCCGCAGCGATGCCGATGCTGGCCGTGAGCCTCAGCGGGCCGGCCCCGGCCAGCTCGAAGGGCGCATGGAGGACCTCGAGAATTCTCTCGGCGACCAGCTCGGGGCCCGCGTCCATCGTGGTGCCGTCAACCAGCACCACGAACTCGTCACCACCAAGCCGGCCGATGCTGTCGCTCTCGCGCATGGTGGCGGACAGGCGGGCTGCAACCGCCTGAAGGAGTTGATCCCCAACGGCGTGACCGAGGCTGTCGTTCACGTCCTTGAATCCGTCGAGATCGATGAACAGGGCGGCGACCGGTACGTAGGTGCGGCGGGCCCGGGCCAGCATCTGTTCGGTGCGATCGAGAATCAGTGCCCGGTTGGGCAGACCGGTGAGCGTGTCGTGAACGGCCTGAAAGAGGATCTCGTCCACCAGTTGGGCATTTCGGATGGCGATCGAGGCTTGCGCGGCCAGACCCTTCAGCCGATCCGCCAGACGCGGGGTGATGGCCAGGCGATCCGGGTCGCGTGTGACACTGGCCACGATGAATCCGATGATGCCGCCGGCCAGGCTGATCGGTGCCGAGACGACGGCCAAGGCACCGCTTGCGGATTGAGTTCGCTCCATCAGGCCGTACTCAGCAGCAGTCCCCACCTCCTGTGCTCGAAAGAGCCGCTGGTCGAGCGCGGCGAGGACGTCCTCGGGATAGCCGTCGGAAGCCACAATCCGGAACACTCCGCCCGTGGTTCCATCCCTGCTCCCGTCGTCTAGGAGAAGCGCGACGCGATCACAGTCGATGACGTCGGGTACCGCTCGGACCACCTTTGAGGCCATCTCCTCGGTGCTCACGATGTCGGCCAGTGACGCAGACAGCTCCAAGAGAACCTTGGCCGTGTTGGCCTGGGTGCGAGCGTCTTCCAGGGCGTCGGCAGCATCGAGCGCGGCAGCGGCCAGTTGGCCATAGGTTTCCAGGGTGCCGCGCGCTCGAGAGGTGAAGATGCCGCCGTGCGCACCGATTGCGAGGACCCCGTAGCGGTGGCGGGCAGACACGACGTCAACCACGTCAACATCATTACGATCACCATCTCCTGCCAGAAGTGCGTTAGCGAGCTCGGCCGCCTCTGCATCGGCAAGGCCCTCTGAATAGAGCCTCGGAGGGCTCCCCGCTCGCGACTCGAGCGCCATCAGGGCACCGCCGGCACCGGCGGCCCGCATCGAAGATCCGACGATCCCCTGAAGGACGTCCTCGTAGCGCTCATTGGAAGCGAGGTCGGTGACCATGTCCTGCAACTGTTCAAGACGCGCCTCGAGCAGTTGGGTGCGCACCTCGAGGTACTCTGCCCGCGACGTCGCTTCATCCCCATCCACCCAGCGCAGTCGAAAGAGGCAGGTGGCGTCTCCTCGACACTGGCACTCCTCCTCGACGACCTTCGCCGGCTTGAGGCCGAAGAAGAGTGGGATCAACTTGTATTGCCCAGCTGCAAACTCGCAGTACTCCGGGTACGGCTCGAATCCGTCGATGAAATGCTCTCGAATGGTCCACTCGTTCGGCCCTACCTCGGTTGTCTCGTACCGTCGGATCGGCACCATTGCGCTCGCGTTGGTGGAGCTGGCGAGCACCTCTCTGGGGGAGCCCAGGGCCTGGACGGTGGCGGCGATCTCCGTATCGATCAGCCTGATGGGTGTCGGTTTGCGATCGGCGGCACCGGGGGTGGAGTCCACGGTGATCCTGGCCTCTTGCAGGAGCCGCTTGAACTGGTCATACGAGCTCCACGACGAGACGGTGTTGAGCTCCTCGAGACTTCGACTCTCGCCGGCTCTGCGGAGGATGTCGCGGATGGCATCAACCGGCAGTCTCTCCGCCAGAGAGTCCATGAACATATGGGTATAGAGACCCGAAATGTGGTGATTCGACGCCGGACCTTCATTGGTGGTCATGGTGGGAAGATCGACCCGTAGCGCGGGGGGCTTTAGCCTCCAACCTGCCAGTTCACGGCATACGTAGGCTCCCACCGTCGAAACGCACTCTTGCGGACGGGCTCCAACTCTCTTGTGGGCCGACCCCAACGCACTGTGGGCGGATCTCAGAACGACGAAAAAGTCGGCTCGGAACACAGCGAGCACTTCTGTTCCTTGGTCACATGCTCAGCACGCGGCAGCGCCCGGAGCGTGGGTCCCAGGCCGTTGTCACACGGTCGGGTCGGCCGGCGTCAGAGGGATATGGGCGCTGATTGGGACGTGACGACCGCCACGGGTGGGCCGGCCGCACAGGACTGCGGTTCCTCCACAATGGTGATATGAGCATCGGGCCGCCACCGACCCCCACCGAGGTCTTCGAACGGGAGCGACCTCGCCTGGTCGGCCTGGCCTACCGGATGCTGGGCACGGTCACCGAGGCCGAGGACGTCGTCCAAGATGCCTGGCTTCGTTGGCAGACCGTCGGGGCCGACCAACTGGAGCGACCCGAGGCGTGGCTGACCACCGTGACCACCCGGGTGGCACTCGACCATCTCCGCTCCATTCGCCGCCGCCGCGAGACCTACGTGGGACCGTGGCTGCCCGAGCCCCTGGTGTCCGCGGCCGGGCCCGAGGATGCCGCCGTGCTGGCCGACTCGCTGCGTCTCGGATTCCTGACCGTCCTCGACGAGCTGGCGCCGGTGGAGCGCGCCGTGTTCCTGTTGGCCGATGTCTTCGCCGTGCCATTTGCCGAAATCGCGGCCACCGTCGACAAGTCGGAGGTGGCCTGTCGACAGATCGCCAGCCGCGCCCGGCGGCGGGTCCGGCAACCCAGGGCCGCCCGTGACCCCGCCACCGAACGCGCCATCAGCGACGAGTTGATGACCGCCATCGCCGTCGGCGACATCGCCCAGGTGCTGGAGCGATTGGCGCCCGACGTCGTGTGCGTGGCCGACGGGGGCTCCACCCGACGGGCGGCCAGACGCCCGGTGATCGGCGCCCCCCGGGTGGCCCGGCTACTGGTCAACCTGGCCCACCGCTACCGCGGTGACATCGGGGTGCGAACGGCCTCGGTCAACGGTGGCGCCGGTGCTGTCATCGTCGTCGGCGGGGAGGTCGACCTGGTCATCGCCTTCGAGGTCCGTGACCACCGGGTGGTGGCCGTCCGGGTGGTGCGCAACCCGGACAAACTGGCCCATGTCGACTGCCCGGTGCCCATGGAGTGAGGGGTGCCGGTGCTGCTCGGCGCGATGACCACCGATGGTGAACCGAGTTCGCTTAACGTCTTGGGCAATGACCATGGGGACATCCACTACTCGCCGGCTTCGGCCCTTCGCCGGTGCTGTATTCCGGCCTTCGGCCCTCGGTGCTGCGTTCCGGCCTTCGGCCGTCGGTGCCGCGTTGTGCCTGTTGGCCGTCGGTGGGGTGCTCGCCGGGTGCGGGAGCTCGCTCATCGGATCGGCGACGACCACCTCCCCGACGCCGACCGGGGGTGCGGCGGCGCCCACGGCCACGACGGCGACCACCTCGCCGCTCACCGGCGAGGTGGCGGTGGCATTCCCGGTGGTGGCATGCACGACCGCCTCGGGCACGCCGCTCGGGAGCTCGGGGTGGAAGCCCACCGTTCTGCTGGCTCCCATCCCGACCGCGCTGGTGGGCACGGTGGAGTTCTACTCCGATGGCGTCCACACGGTGCTCGGCCCCAGCGGATGGACGTGCGCGCAAACCCCGCTCATCCAGGGCGCCACCGGGCTGGTGGTCTATCCGCCGGGCGTGACCGACCCGTCGCTCTTCGGCGCCGCGCCGGCGGGGAGTGAGGGGGTCTTCGCCACCTACGCGGTAACCGACACACCCCACGGGGTGGCACTGGTCTGCCCCTTCTTCACCGTTCCCCAGTGGCAGCAGACCGAGGCCCACTGCAACGGGGCCAAACCCTTCGGCGAGCAGAGCACCATGCCCACGCCGGACGTGGCATCGGTCACCGACCCGGCCGGTGTCCCGGGCAGTCTCCAGGGATCCGGGGGGGATCACCCGGTCACCGGTGCGGTCATCTTCCCCCAGGTGGTACCGGCGGTCGCCGACGGGTCGAGTGTGGACATCGCAGTGGAGTCGTGCGCGCTCACCAATACCGCACTGTGCCCGACCATCCTCACCGACTTCGAGGTGCGGGAGTTTCCAGCGCCCATCGCCCGCTGATCAGTACCCGTTTCGACGCCGGATTGACACAATCCTCCCAAATGCTCACTCCTCGTCGGCGCATGCACACCCTGTGCGCAATCGTGGGACACAATCGATCGCGCCGGGTATGGTCGGCAGTGACCACCATCCGCGACTCGTTGTCGAGGAGGTGGCCGTCGACAGAGGGGCACTCGGTCGAAGCCGAAAGGGTTCACCGGGTTACAGATTCTGCAGCGTGGCCACGCGCCGCGGGTAGCTCTACTGGAGGCAGGCCATGGTGAGTGATGGGGCATCGGGGACGACATCACCGGACGGGGATTCACGTCCCCTGGATGCTCCACTGCCATTGATCGGCGACGGCCGGCGTGGCCAACCCGGTGTGGCGGGACCATCGGGCTCGCTGTCCACACTCGGCGCCCCGAGCGTGGCCCGGATGTCCTCCACCGACGTCGGCGCCCATCAGCAACGGGCCCGCCTGACCCGGTTGCAACGACTGGCCATGGTGCTCGTGCCGGTGGTCACCATTCTCGTCCTGCGAGACGTCTTCGACCCTGGGGCGACGTTTCCCACCCCCCATATCCCGGCGTCCCTGGTCCCGCTCATGCCGGCCATGGTCCTGATCACCGTCTTGGTACTGGTGATGGTGGTTCCGCTGTTGGCCGCCGGGCGCTCGCCGCACGTCCTCTACCGGCCTGACGAGATCACCGTGGGCTTCGACGACGTGCGCGGGTCGGAGGGCCTGGTCGAGGAGGTCACCAAGACACTCAACCTCTTCCTCGCCCACCGGACGTTCGCTGAGGAGATGGGCGGCTCGCCCCGAAAGGCCATCCTGTTCGAAGGGCCACCGGGGACCGGCAAGACCTACATGGCCAAGGCGATGGCTGCCGAGGCCGGGGTGCCGTTCCTATTCGTGTCCTCGTCCGCCTTCCAATCCATGTTCTACGGGCAGACCAATCGCAAGATCCGGGCCTACTTCAAGGCCTTGCGCCGGCACGCCCGACGAGAGGGAGGAGCAATCGGATTCATCGAGGAGCTGGACGCCATCGGGGGCTCGCGGGGCACCGGTGCCCGTCACGGCGAAGGCATCCCCGGCGTGGTCAACGAGCTCTTGATCCAACTCCAGTCCTTCGAGCAGCAACCGGGGTGCCAACGGCTCAAGGGCTTCCTCGTCGACGCCGTCAATGCCTGGCTGCCCGTCCATCGGCGCCTGCGCAAGCCTGAGCACATCCCGGCCAATATTCTGGTCATCGGGGCCACCAACCGGGCCGCCGATCTCGATCCGGCCCTCGTCCGGCCCGGCCGTTTCGATCGCAACCTCTACTTCGGCCTCCCCGGTCGATCGGGACGCCGGGACATCATCGACTACTACCTGGGGAAGAAGGCACACGACGCCGAACTGGACGACCCGGCCAGGCGGGAGACCCTGGCCGCGCTCACCGCCGGGTACTCCCCGGTGATGATCGAGCACCTGATGGACGAGTCACTGGTGTGGGCGCTGCGCCGGGGAGCGGCGGCACTGTCGTGGAACGACCTGCAGCAGGCCAAGATGACCGAGGAGATCGGCGTGGCTCAGCCGGTCGAGTACACCGAGGCCGAACGGCGGACCATCGCCACCCACGAGGCCGGCCACGCCACGGTGGCCTGGCTGGTGGGCAAGGGGCGAAAGCTCGAGGTGCTCACCATCATCAAGCGCAAGGAAGCGCTGGGCCTGCTCAGCCATTCCGAGGAGGAGGAGCGCTTCACCAAGACGAAGTCCGAAGTCCGGGCCCTCATCGACATCGCCTTCGGGGGCATGGTGGCCGAGGAGCTGTTCTTCGGGGAGGCGTCAACCGGGGTGGCGGGCGACCTCCAGGCCGCCACCCTCAGCGCCTGCCAGATGGTCGGCCTGCTGGGCATGGGCTCGACGTTGGTCTCGTCGGCGGCCATGGAGTACCCGGCCGGTGGCATCGTCTCCAAGGTGCTCTCCACCGACAGCGGCCGGGCCGAGGTCGAGGAGCTGCTGGCCGCGGCCAAGGCGTCGGTGGTCCAGATGCTCGGCGACCACCGCAACGTGGTCGAGTGCCTCCGGGATGCGCTGCTCGAACGCGAGGAGTTGATCGGGGACGACATCCTCGAGGTGATCCGGGGGTCGCAGCCCGGGTTGGCGCCGGTGGGAGCGCCCCATCCCGACCCGGTCGGTGGCGGCAGCCGCATCCCACTGGACGCCCCCGCCCCACCCGCCTGAGAGTCCGCCCTACAGCAGGCCCTCGACCTGGTGAACGTCCCCGCAGGGGACGCCGAGGGCCTCGTGATGGTGACGGACGGCATTCGCGTCCGGGGCCTCGAGCAGGCAGTACACCTGGCCCCCGGGATTGTGGAACAGCTCCACTTGCCGGACTCCGAATTGGTCGGCCGTGCCTGCCTTGGTGTCCTCGGTGATCTGAGTGATCGCCTCGGGCGGGAGCTGCAGATCGGGATGGAAGTCCATGAACGTTGGCATTGCCCGTCCTCCTGGTTAGGGTGCGAACGGAACCGTAGTCCTGCGGACCGAGCGGTGCCCGGGCGACCGCTCAGGCGTGCTCGGCGCAGTTGCTGCACCGGCCCCGGAAGACCACCTCGAGCGACTCGACGGTCATCCCGTAGCGCTGGGCCGGCGGGAGGGAGAGCCCCTCGACCCCCAGCGGCTCCACATCGAAGGTCAGCCCGCATCCCTCGCAGAGCAGATGATGGTGACCGGGCCCCACCTTGGGGTCGTACCGGGTGGTCCCGTCGGCCAGCCGGATCTCGCTGATCTCACCCATGCCCACCAGCTCGTTGAGTGTGTTGTAGACGGTGGCCAGGCTGACCTCGGGCACCACCCGGCGGGCGGCGGCGTGGACCTGATCGGCGCTGAGGTGCACGTGCTCGCCGTCGAGCGCCCGGAGTACGGCCCGGCGCTGCGGGGTGATGCGCCAACCCCGGGCCTGCAGACGGTCGGGCAGCGCCACCGCCCCCACGTCCGCTACCGCCGATGGTGCCGCCACTCGCGCCACCTCGCTACCGCCCCGCTGCCGCGTCTGGACCCGGCATGTCAGCCCCGCCGGTCCTTGACCCCGTGGGCGACCCGTTCGCCGAATTCGGGATCGGCAGCACGGAAGTGGGCGATACTGCGCTCGATGATCCCCTCGCCCACCGGACCCGCCGACACGCCGGCCAGGCCACCGGCGATGTTGTCGACCAGCCGGTCCTGGGCGTCGGCCGGCTGTAGCCGGTAGAGATCACCGGCTTGGGTGAAGTCATCGGTCGCCCGACGGTCCCACTCGTAGGTGCCGGTGGCACCGCCCACCTCGAGGGGGGCGGCATAGGGCTGCCCGGTCTCGACCGGGCCGTCGAAGCTGTTGGGCTCGTAGTTCTTGGCCCGGCCCCCGTTTCCGTCCCCGGTCATGAGGCCGTCACGTCCGTAGTTGTGGGCCTCGGTGGCGTGCGGGGCGTTCACCGGTAGCTGGGTGTGGTTGATCCCCAACCGGTAGCGGTGGGCATCGCCGTAGGCGAACAGCCGTCCCTGAAGCATCTTGTCGGGCGAGGGTCCGACGCCGGGGACGAAGTTTCCCGGATCGAAGCCGACTTGCTCGACGTCGCCGAAGTAGTTGTCGGGGTTCCGATCGAGGGTCAGCCGGCCGAACTCGATCAACGGGTGGTCCTTGTGGGGCCAGACCTTGGTCAGGTCGAACGGATTGACCCGGTAGGAGGCGGCTTCCTCATCGGTCATGATCTGCACGGACACCGTCCACGAGGGGAGGTTGCCGCTGTCGATGGCCTCGATCAGGTCCAGCTGGTGGCTGTCGGGGTTGAGTCCGGCCAGCTCCGCCGCCTGTGACGAGTCGAGGCACCGGATCCCCTGGTCGGTCTTGAAGTGCACCTTGACCCAGACCGCGTCGCCGTCGGCATTGGCCCACTGGTAGGTGTGGGAGCTGAATCCGTCCATGTGGCGATACGAGGCGGGGATGCCGCGGTCCCCGAACAGCCAGGTGAACATGTGGGTGGCCTCGGGCGAGTGTGAGAAGAAGTCCCACACGTTGTCGGGTTCTTGATGGTTGGTGTACGGATCGGGCTTCTGCGAGTGGATGAAGTCGGGGAACTTCAGGGGGTCCCGGATGAAGAAGATCGGCGTGTTGTTGCCGACCAGGTCGTAGTTGCCGTCCTCGGTGTAGAGCTTGACGGCGAAGCCCCGCGGATCGCGCACTGCATCAGCCGAGCCCCGTCCCCCGGCCACGGTGGAGAAGCGGACGAACGCCTCGGTGCGTCGGCCCACCTGGTCGAGGAACCGGGCCCGGGTCCACCGGGAGACGTCGGCGGTCACCTCGAAGGTGCCGTAGGCGGCGGAGCCGTTGGCATGCACCACCCGCTCCGGTATGCGCTCGCGGTTGAACCGAGCCAGCTTCTCGAGGAGGTGCTGGTCCTGGATGAGCACCGGCCCGGCGGGGCCGGCCGTCTGGCTGCGCTGATTGTCGACCACCGGGGCTCCGGACTCGGTCGTCAGGGTCGGCTTCGGCATGGGATACCTCCACGGTCAGTCGCACTAGGCGGGGAACGAACTCTTCCAACTTTAGAGAGATTCTAACTTCCCGTCAATACCGTCCGCCCGCGGGCCGCACCGCGCGACCACCGCCCTGGTCACCTCACCAGAGGGCATTCCAGTCCTCCGGGGTGAGCCAGCCCACCGGGGCGTCCACCGAGTCACGAAGGACCGGGAGCGACTCGGTGTCGATCCAGGTGGGTCGGTCGAAGCCGGCCCGCTTCCAGTGCCGGAGGGGTACCGATTTCCAGTCCCTGCTCTTGGATCCGCCCTCGGAGTAGCCGGGCCGAACCAGCAGATGGGTCGGCGAGCCGGCAACCACCACGCACCGACGCGACTTCCCGTCGAGCTCGGGACCGGTCAGGTCCGCCCGGTCGAACGCCACCCAGGCGAAGACCACACCGGCGACCCAGGGGTCGTCGCGGTCGAAGAGCTCCTCTTGGACCGGGGTGAGGGTGGCGCGTCGGGTCAGGCGGGGTGCCGGACGGCCTCCCACCGGTCCGCCCGCGGCGGGGGCGGCATCGGAGCCCGCCGGCCGCGAGGATCGCTCTTGCTTCCGCGCCCGGCGCACCTGCTCCCCCGCCCGGCGCGCCGCCTCCATCTTCTGGCGACGCTCGTTGGCGTCGTTGCGCTTCTTCAGCCGCCGAGCCTCGCGCTGCTCGGGCGTCAGCGCCCGGGCCGGCTCGTCCGCAGCCTCCGTGGACGGCCCGGCACCCTCGAGCGCGGACCGGTCGGTCAGGCCGTAGCGCTGGTCATCATCCAGGATCTCGAAGCAGAGATCCGAGGCCGGCATCCCACCATCGGCCACCGAGGCCAGCATGACGGCGATGGTGACATCGGAGTAGGTGCTGCCCACTTCCACCATGGCGGCGAGCAGCTGCTCCCTGGTGGGATCGTCCGAGTGCTCCCCCAACGCCTCGATGGTGCTGGACAAGCAGGCGTCGGCGATGGTGGCGGCCACGATGGGGACCACGGCGCGGTACGGGGCGGTGCCCACCGCTGCGACCGGGTCCCGGTGCTTGCGCAGGGCATTGAGGGCGTTGGTCACCGCGGTGGAGACACCGAACCGCGAGTCGACGGCCACCGCCAACGCCGCCTTCAACTCGCTCCGGCCCACCCTGGCCACCGCCGCTCGCAGCATGATCGAACGATCGCGGTCGGTGATGGCGCGCTCCATCCGCATTCCTTTCGCTCGGGCCCGCTCCGACAGGGGCGGCATCCGAATCATCATCGCAGAGTGTGGGTGGCACTCCCGCCCTGGCCGATCCGACCATACTGATCCGATGCCCCCGGACCGTGGCCACACCTGGGCTGATCGGTGGGCGACAGCCGACACGGCCGGGGCCGGGGCGGTGGGCGCCCGGAGGGGCGGCCTCGGACCGTTCGTCACGTTCATCGAGGTCGAGCGGCCCGACGGCTTGGTGGCCCGCTACGAGTCGCGTCGCCAGCGAAAGCATGCCCCCGAGGGATCGTCGCCGGGAGGCACCTGGTGGGCACCCCAGGCCCGGGGATGGTGGATCGGCGTCCTCTTCGCTGCGGGGTCCGCCCTCTTCGCCGTCGGGGCCCTGCCCGGCTACGCCGGCGCCGTCGGGACCCGATCCGACTCGATCACCTTCTTCGTCGGCTCGGTGTTCTTCACCGCGGCCGCCTTCCTCCAGTATCGCGAGTCGGTCGACGCCGGCACGGGGGCCGCTACGCGAACCGGGACCGTGACCGGGGGCACCCCACGCGGGTTGGGGCGTGTCCTCGTCTTCCGCCCCGACCAGATCGACTGGTGGGCCTCGGCCATCCAGCTGGTCGGGACCCTGTACTTCAACGTGAGCACCGGCAACGCCGTCCGCCTCGATCTGAGCGCCCAGGCGGCCCACCAACACGTCTGGAGACCAGATGCGGTCGGCTCGGTGTGCTTCCTCATCGCCAGCGGCCTGGCCTGGTTCGAGGTCTGCCACGGCTGGGCGGCGTGGTCTCCTCGGAGCCTGGCCTGGCGGATCACGCTCCTCAACCTGATTGGATCGATCGCCTTCGGCGCGTCGGCGGTGGCCGGCTACATCGTCCCCACCACCGGCCAGGTCCGCAATGCCGAGCTGTCCAATCTGGGGACCTTCGTCGGCGCGGTGTGCTTTCTGGCCGGGGCCATCCTCCTCCTACCGGAGCGGACCGAGGCGCCGGCCCCTCCTGCGTCCTCGCCATGAGCCCGCCCGGTCACCCTCGCAGGGGAGACGGGCCCCCGAAATGGTCGTGGAGCACCGTGCGGGCCGCATAGACACCGCACATCCCGTGGACCCCACCACCGGGAGGGGTGGATGCCGAGCACAGATAGACGCCCTCGAGCGGCGTCCGGTAGGGGTTCCACTGCGCGGTGGGACGGAGCAGGGTCTGGCGCAGGCCGGGGGCGCCGGCCCCGATGTCGCCGCCCACGTAGTTGGGGTTGCGCCGCTCGACCTCGACGGCGTTGCTGGTCGAGCGGGCGATGACCAGGTCGGAGAAGCCGGGGGCGAAGCGCTCGATCTGGGTCTCGATGGCCCCGGTCATGTCCACCGTTGATCCCGGGGGGACGTGGCAGTAACCCCATAGGGTGTGCTGCCCGTCCGGTGCCCGGGTGGGGTCGGCCACGCACGGTTGCACCACCAGGCAGAACGGTCGCTCCGGGTGTCGACCGTCCATCACCGCCGCCTCGGCGGCCGCCACCTCGGCCGCGGTCCCGCCAACATGGAGGGTGCCGGCCCGGCGGCAGACCGCCGCGCTCCACGGGACCGGGCCGGACAACGCCCAGTCCACCTTGCACACGCCAGGGCCGTAGCGGAACCGCCCGAGCGAGCGTCGGTACCGGGGCGGGAGGGCGTCACCGGCCAACGTGGCCAGGCCGTTCGCCGACGTGTCGAGGAGCACGGCCGTGGACGGCGGCAGCTCGGACAACGAGGTGACCCACTGCCCGGTGGCCACGGTTCCGCCCCGCCGTTCCAGCTCGGCCACCAGTGCATCGGTGATCCCCGAGCTGCCCCCTTCGACCACCGGCCACCCCACCGCATGGGCGGTCAGGGCCAGGATGAGCCCGAAGGCACCGGTGAGCGGCGCCGACAGCTTGGTCATCGAGTGGGCCCCGACGCCGGCCAGGATGGCCCGGGCCTCCTCAGTCTCGAAGCGACCGAGGAGGCGATCCACGGGGAGGAGCCCGGGAAGCCCGAATCGGGCCAGGCTCACCGGGTGGCGGGGGAACGACCGTAGGGGGCCGACCACCGCGTCAGCGATGTCCTGGGCATGGTCCACCAGCGGGCCCAGCAGCCGTCGGTAGGCGGGGCCGTCGGGCCCGAGCGACGCCGCCGTCTCCTCCACGGAGCGGAAGGCGGCGGCGGCCCGACCCCCGTCGAGTGGGTTGGCGAACGGCACCTCGGGGTAGCGCAGGGAATCCCGCAGGCGGTCGAAGCAGGGTTGGCGGAAGAAGGGGGCCGCCTCGACAAAGGCATGGACGGCGGAGCACACGTCGTTGCGGAACCCGGTCGCAGTGAGCGATTCGGTGCGGCACCCACCCCCGGCGGTGGCGGCACCTTCGATGACGGCCACCGAGAGGCCGGCTCCGGCCAACGTCACCGCCGCAGCCAGGCCGTTGGGACCCGAGCCGACCACCACCGCGTCGAGGGCGGTCATCGACGGGCCACAACGGTGGGCGGGGTGTCCATCTGCGCAGTCTTACCCGGGATGGTCGGCGGGGGATGCTCCGCCGACCATCCGTCGGAGCACGGGCTACAGATGGGTGGAAGATGCGCCGACACTTCGGTGTTGAAGCAATTGCAGGAGGCCCGGAGCGCCGACCAGGAGTTCGGGGTGCCGGTGAAGTCATCTGCAGGTGGCGTCAGCAGGTGAAGCATCAAATGCATCGAACGGATACGGACAGGATTGGTATGGAAATGGTCGAGGAGACAGGGATGGTTGGGGAGCAGCGCATCGAGGACGCCGGAGTGCAGGACAGGCAGGTGACGCCGGGCGACATGCTGCGGGCGCTGCCCACCGAGGCGCAGAAGCGCGGGACGCGTTTCGTCTCGGCGCAGGCCATGCAGGCCCGGCTGTTCTCGGTGTACGACGCCGCCGCCGCCGCCGCCGAGGACGCGCTCGCCCTCGTGCAGGAGCAGCTGACCCTGACCCTCAACCGGGGCTACTACGACGCCGCCGAGATCGAGTCCATGGCCGATCAGCTCGATTCGCTGCTCGCCCTGGAGTCCCTCGATCTGGCCGGCGACGACCTGGTCTCCGAGGAGTAACGGAGCGCCACGTCACCAGCGGTACTAGCCGGCCAACTCCTTGACGGCGGCGATGAGGTCGACCGGGCGCTGGTCACCGGTCGGGATCGGGATCACCTGGAGGTGGGTCACCCCCGCCTCATCGAAGGCGGCGATGCGCTCGGCGACATAGCTCGCCGGGCCGCACAACGAGGTCGCCTCCAGCAGTTCGTCGGGAACCAGCGCCTCGGCCTCGGACTTCTTGCCGTCGAGGTAGAGGTCCTGGATCGTTTCGGCCTCCGCCTCGAACCCGTAGCGCCGGACCACGTCGTTGTAGAAGTTCTTCCCCTTGGCCCCCATGCCACCGACGTAGAGGGCCACCATGGGACGGGCCAGGTCGCGCAGAGCGGTCACCTCGGCGCCCTCGCCGATGGCCAGCGGGCCGCCCACGGTGATCTGCAACGGCCCGAGGGAGGGATCCCGGCGTGATCGACCGGCGTCCAGGGAGTCACCCCAGACGCTGCGGGCCTTTTCGGGCATGAAGAGCATGGGGATCCAACCGTCGGCCACCTCGGCGGTCATGGCCACGTTCTTCTCGCCGAGGGCGGCCACCCACATCGGGATGGACGGCCGCACCGGGTGGGCGATGATCTTGAGGGGCTTGCCCAGTCCGGTCCCCCGGTCGGCGGGGAGCGGCATCTGGTAGTAGGTCCCCTCGTGAACGAGGGGACCTTGGCGTGCCCACACCTGGCGGCAGACCTCGATGATCTCGCGGGTGCGGCCGATGGGCGCACTGAAGGGCACCCCGTGCCAGCCCTCGATGACCTGCGGGCCGGACGATCCCAGGCCGAGGTGGAAGCGCCCCTCGGACAGCGTGTCGATTCCCGCCGCGGTCATGGCGATCAATGTCGGCGTCCGGGTGTAGATGGGCAGGATGGCCGAGCCGATCTCCACCCGTTCGGTGAGGGCGGCCAGGTAGCCCATCTGGCTGGGACTGTCCAGACCGTAGGCCTCGGCCACCCAGACCAGGTCCAGCCCGGCCTTCTCCAGTTCGCCCACCTCGGCGGCAGCCCGGCGGAAGCCCCCGGAGTAGCTGAGCATGGTTGCTGATCTTCATCGGTTCCCCTTTGGTCGCGGTGGGAGGCGGCCCTCGCCCCAGAAGCGCACACTCATCGACTGGCTGGCGGTGGCCAGCAGCGAGCCGCTCTCGGACCACAGATAGGCGACGCCCTGCCCGTAGCCGTTGACCAGCGCCTGGATGCGGATGTCGCACAGTACCCACTCGGTCGGCTCCAGACGGACCACCCGCAACGTGTTGTCGAGGCTGCGGGACATGACCCTCCGGCCCAGCGGTTGGGACACGCCTCCCGAGACGTAGTCCCCGATGATGGCCAGCGTGGCCGCCGACGGCTCGAGATGACCGGGCACCCGGGCCCACAGTGCGCTGGTGGGATCGCCCGAGACCGCTCTGGCCGGCGGTGATCTCCTCGAAGGTGCGCCCCTGGGCCAGGCGCACGTCGATGCGATCGAAGATCGACGTAGAGGAGAAATCGGGGAGCCGACGCGGCGGGCACTGGTCTGGTGGCGGCACCTCGGGAGGGGTTACCCACACCCCGCCTGCCTCGAGGGAGCCGGGCGACGCCGACGGCGGCGTTGACCGTCAGGATCTCCTTGTCGCCCGTGGTCCCGACCACCCGGCCCTGGGTGATCCGACGGCCCTCGGCGGCCAGGGTCACGGTGAGGTCGAGCACCGAGTCGGTGGGGGCGTAGGACAGGTACTGGGCCGTCGACCAGACCGTGGGCCGGCCCGATGCGGCCTCGAGGGCGACCAGCGCCGCGCCCAGCCCGCATCCCCCGAAGAGGAAGTTGCCGGGGGTGGTCAACTCGGGCACCACGGTGAGCCGCCAGTGCAGATCGTCGTCCACCGGCTCCATGCCAAGGAACTGCTGGGCGTTGGTCACCCGGTCGGCGTCCGGCCGCCGGCGTCGGTCAACTGCGGGGCACCTTCGACCACGGCAGCTCCTTGTCGACCCGGACATCACCGGGGAGCCCGAGGATCCGCTCGCCGAGGATGTTGCGCTGGATCTCCGAGGTGCCGCCCTCGATCGAGTTGGCCCGTGACCGGATGAACATCTTGCGGGCGGACCCCGGCGGCCCGACCAGTCCGAGTGCCGCCGCCCGGCGCATGGTGTAGTCGTAGCCGATCAGCCCGTCCGCTCCCAGCAGGTCGATGCACAGCTCATAGATGCGCTTGTTGACCTCGGCGAACATCAACTTGGCGATGGAGCCCTCCGGCCCGGGGTTGCCCGCCTTGCGGTTCTGGCCGGCTCGCATGTTGGTCAGCCGCAGCACCTCGGCCTCGATCCAGCACTGCACCAGCCGGTCCCGATCGACAGGGTTCTGGCGATACCCGTCGCTCTGCCAGATCCGTACGGCCTCGGCGATGGACCCCGATCCACGCGTGGGCGAGGCGCCGCCCCCTCCGATGGAGGTGCGCTCGTTGGACAGGGTGGTCATGGCCACCCGCCACCCCTCACCGACGTCGCCGACGCGGTCGGCATCGGGAACCCGGACCTCGGTGAGGTAGACCTCGTTGAACTCGGCCTCCCCGGTCATCTGGCGCAGCGGGCGCACTTCCACGCCCGGCGCGTGCATGTCGAGGGCGAAGTAGGTGAGGCCCTTGTGCTTGGGCACCTCGGGGTCGGTGCGGGCCACCAACATGCCCCGGTCGGCGATGTGGGCCAGCGTGTTCCACACCTTCTGGCCGGTGATCACCCACTCGTCACCGTCGCGGACTGCCCGGGTGGCCAAGCTGGCCAGGTCCGACCCCGATCCGGGCTCGCTGAACAGCTGGCACCACGCCTCCTCGCCGGTGAAGGTCCGGCGCAGGATGCGGTTGCGGAGCTCGTCCGACCCATGGGTGACCACCGTCGGACCGGCCATGGTCAGCCCGAAGAACTCGCGGGCGCCTGGCGGGGTGGCGCCGGCCTCGCCCACCCGGCGGTCGATCTCCCGCTGGAGGTTGGGGGCCAGGCCGAGCCCGCCGAATCCCTCGGGGAAGGAGACCCAGGCCAGGCCCAGGTCGAACTGGCGGGACCGGAACTTCTCCGCCGGTGCGCTGCGCGGGTCGATCTCCTCGAGCAGCTGGGAGACCCGATCGTGCACCAGCGACGCGTCATCTGCCATGACAAGAACATAACGCGCCCCATTGCCGGTGGCTCCCCTGGTCCGCCCCCTGCCGACCGGCCGGCCATGGCTTCCCCGGTCAGGGCTGCAGGCGGGTGATGCGCCAGCCACCGGCGTCAGGCGTGTAGCGCAGCCGGTCATGGAGGCGGTCCTCGCGGTTCTGCCAGAACTCGTACCGCCTGAGGCCTGACCCGGAGGCCGCCCCACCACGGGGGCCGGGGCACCGGGCCGCCTGCATACCGGCCCTGCACCTCGTCCCACCTGCCGGTCCAGCAGCGAACGGTCGGCGATGGGCTGGCTCTGGTGCGAGGCGTGGGCGCCGATCTGACCGCCGGGGGGCCGGGTGGCGAAGTAGGCGTCGGACTCAAGATCGTCGGCGCGCTCGACGGTGCCCTCGATCCGCACCTGGCGGCCCCGGGGCTCCCAGTAGAACAGCAACGCGGCATGCGGGTTGCCGGCGAGCTCGTGACCCTTGCGGCTGTCGAAGTTGGTGTGGAACACGAATCCGTCCGCGCCCCAGGCCTTGAGCAATACCATCCGGACCGACGGGCGGCCATCGGGGTCGACCGTGGCCACCGCCATCGCCTCGGGGCTGGCCACCACGGTGGCGGCGTCGGCGAACCACCGCCCGAACTGCACCAGCGGATCGGGATCCACCGAGTCCTCGAGCAGCGGTTCGAAGGGATCGGCCATTGCTCGACCCTACCGGGGCGGTCCCACCACCGAGGGTGGCCGGCGCGGGCCGGTTGCCGATCCCCGGTGAGCAGGCGCCGGTCGAACGGGTGGGCACTAGATTCGGACGTCGTGGCCATACCCATCGACGTCGACGCCGAACGAGCGGCCACGCCGGGGTGCGCCAACGTAGCCCACCTCAACAACGCCGGGGCCGCCCTGCCCACCGCCACGACAGTGGAGTCGATGGTCGAGCACCTCCGTCTGGAGGAGACCATCGGTGGCTACGAGGCGGCCGCCGCGGTGGCCGACCGGTTGGCCGCGCTGCGCTCCTCGGCGGCCTGCCTGTTGGGTGCCGAGGACGGCGACGTGGTGGCGACAGGATCGGACACCCAGTCGTGGACCAAGGCCTTGTGGGGGTTCGCCCTCGGCGGACGCATCGAGCCCGGCCAGTGGCTGGTGGCCGATCGGATCGCCTACGACAGCCACTACCTGGGGTTGCTCCAGGTGTGCGAACTGACCGGGGCCACCATCGAGGTGGTGCCCAGCGCCGACGACGGCACCATCGACCTGGATGCGCTGACCGCCGTCCTCGGATCGGGCCGGGTGGCACTGGTCTCCATCACCCACGTCGGGACGCACCGGGGGTTGGTCAATCCGGTGGCCGAGGTCGGCGCCGCCTGCCAGGTGGCCGGCGTCCCCTACTTCCTCGACGCCTGCCAGAGCATCGGACAGCTTCCGGTGGACGTCGGCCGCCTCGGCTGCGACGTGGCCACCACCACCGGACGCAAGTGGCTGCGCGGCCCGCGGGGGACCGGCCTGCTCTTCGTCCGGGCCGCGTTCTCCGAGCTGCTCCGACCACCGGGCATCGGGGGGAGCGGAGCCCTCTGGGACGACGCCGACCACTACCGGTACCGGCCGGGGGCGGAGCGCTTCGTCGACTTCGAGGTCCCCATCGCCGCCTACCTCGGGCTCGGCGTGGCCATCGACCACGCCCTGGCCCTCGGAATCGAGGGCATCGCCGAGCGGGTGGGCCACCTGGCCGACCGGCTGCGCGACGACCTCCAGGCGGTGGACGGTGTCGCCGTTCACGACGGCGGCGGGCCCCGCTCGGGCATCGTGACCTTCACCGTGGAGGGTGCCTCCCCGGCCGAGGTCAAGGCGGTGGCGTCGGCGGCCGGGGTCAACGTGTCGATCAGCGAGGCGCCAGCGGCCCGCCTCGACATGGTGGACCCCCAGCCCACGTCCAAGGTACGGGCCTCCCCCCACTACTACAACACCGAGGGAGAACTGGCCCGCCTGCTGGAGGTAGTGGGCTCCCTGGCTATCGGCTGACCGGAGGTCGTCGGGCCCGGTTGAGGCCACGGTGGCCAGCACGTCGTTGGCGGTCTGACGTTGCGCTGTAGCCGCCGGCGGACCGGGACCGGAGGCACGTGGGACGGTAGCCTGGCCGGGCCGCACGCAGACCGGAGGGCGAATGGCACACAGGGCGAATGACACACACTGAACGGCCACCAGGGTGAGCACCTTCGACTCGTTCGACGGTACCACCCTGTCCTATCTGACCTCCGGGTCCGGCGAGCGGCCCCCGGTGGTTCTCCTGCACGGGTTCGCCGCCGACAGCCAGGCCAACTGGGTGGCCCCCGGGGTGGTCGAGGCACTGGTCGGGGCCGGCAGGCAGGTGGTGGCGCTCGACGCCCGCGGTCACGGGAGATCGGAGAAGCCGCACGACCCCAGGGCCTATGCCGACAACGCCATGGTCAACGATGCCCGATCGCTCATCGACCACCTGGGGGCCGAGCAGGTCGACGTGTGCGGGTACTCGATGGGCGCCCTGACCACCTACGCCCTGGCGGCCTCGGAGCCCCGGGCGCGCTCGGCGGTTCTCGGTGGGATGGGCGCCCAGCTCGGGGGCCGGTCGATGGCCGAGCGGGCCCCGCGCATCGCCGAGGCATTGCTGGTCGACGACCCGGCCACCATCACCAACCCGGTGGCCAAGGCCTTCCGCGCCTTCGCCGACGCAACCGGTGCCGACCGGCACGCCCTCGCCGCTATCCAGCGCTCGCCGCGGGCGCCGATGGCCGATGGCACCGCCATCACCGTTCCCACCATGGTCATCGTTGGTGATGCCGACGCCCTAGTCGGCTCCCCGCAGCAGTTGGCGTCGCGGATCCCCGGGGCCACTGCCGAGGTGGTCTCCGGTGACCACCTGACTGCCGTCTTCGATCCGAGGTTCAAGGCGGCCATCGTCGCCTTCCTCGATCGGGTCGACCACCACGCCGGGGGCTGACTCCCTCGTCTCCGACACCAGGCGCGCCGCGTGGCCCTCACCCGAGGTCGGCGGCATCGGGGCCGGCCGACCACCCGGTCATCTCGGCGATCCGGAACACCAGCACATCGGCGAAGGTGTGGCCGGCGTACTGGCGATACTTGTGTCGGAGCAGCGCCTCGAAGGACGAACGCTCCTCTGGGGAGCCGGCGATTCGCTCGAGGGTAACCCGCACCCACCACAGGCGGGACCAATCAGCGGCCACCCAGTGATCGCAGAGCAGCACGGCGCGGGGATCGCGGTCGAGGTTCCGGCTTCGTTGCAGTTGCACCGACGCCTTGGGCTTGACCCGGTCGATCGGAACCGCCACCGACTCACCGTCGACGGCGAAGCACACCGGTACTGCGTCCACGCCCCGAACCGGGTGTGAGGTGCCCAGGATCCCGTGATCCGACCGTTGTACCAGGTTGCGGCAGCGGTCCTGGCTCAGGTTCATCGGCCCACTCCCCGTTCCTACGTCGGCGCTAGTGAGTCTTGCTCGGGCAGGTGACCAGGTGGTCGTCGACGACGCCCACCGCCTGGAGGAAGGAGTAGATGATCGTCGATCCCACGAAGGTGAAGCCACGTCGCTTCAGGTCCTTGGACAGCCGGTCGGACAACTCCGTCCGAGCAGGCAGATCGGCCATGGTGCGGGGCCGGTTGACGATGGGAGCATCGTCGACCCATTCCCAGAGGTAGGAAGCGAACGATCCGTGGGCGTCGACGGTCTCGAGGAATGCCCGTGCGTTGGTCACCGCGCCCCTCACCTTCAGCCGGTTGCGCACGATGCCCGGATCCGACAGCAGTGCAACAAGCCGTTCGTCGTCGTAGCCGGCGATGCGAGCGGGGTCGAACCCATCGAAGGCCTGCCGGTAGTTGGTCCGCTTGTTGAGGATGGTCGACCAGGAGAGGCCGGCCTGCGCTCCATCCAGGATGAGCATCTCGAACAGGTGCCGGTCGTCGTGGGAAGCGACGCCCCATTCATCGTCGTGGTAGCGGCGCATGGCGTCGGAGCTCTCGGCCCAGTCGCAGCGGTGGCTGTCCGCCCCGGCTCGCGGTCCCATGGGCACAGGGTGACACGACCCGTCACCGGTCCACAACCTTCCGGCCGGCCACGGAGGGCGCCGGGACGACCCGGTGCCGTCACCGGGGACGTGGTCAGCTGACGGAGGGCATCGCCCGGCTCACCGCTCGAGCTTCATCGAGCGCCACGCCCACCACTTCGAGCAAGGAGGGGTCGGGCCGCCCGTCGGTGAAGTCGGCGCCGGTGGCGTAGACCACGGTGGGCACGGTCCAGCCTCCGAGGCTGGCCGCCACCGCCCGCCCGCCGGTGTCGAGGGCCAGGAAGTGGGCAGGCGAGGCGGCCGTTGCCGCCAGCACCACCACCGTGCCGTGCAGGGCGTCGGCGTCGAATCGGTCGAGAAAGGCCTTCATGGCCCCGTTGTAGGTGGCGCGGTAGACCGGCGTGGCCAACACCAGGATGCCGGCGCCGGTGGCGGTGGCCACGGCGTCGTCGACGGACTGGTCATGGCGGCGACCAAGCAGCGCGTCCGCGGGCAGGTCGAACAGATCGATGAGGTGTCCGCCGCCCCCGGTGGCCAGGGCCGCCTCCGCCAGGGCCCGCGTCTTGGATGTCAACGAGTCGCCGCTGCTCACCGCGACCAGGGGACCGCTCATGACGACGACGTTACCGGCTGGTTCATCCGGGAGCCCCGGGTGGCCCCAGGCACCCGACCGATCCCATCCGGCACCGGTGCGATGATGGGGAATGGACTCGCGCCTGGTCGCCATCGACACCGCCGACCGCACGGTCGTCGACCTGACCGTCGAACTCGAGCGGTTCTGCGCCGGCCGCGGCGACGGCCTGGTCAACGCGTTCGCTCCCCACGCCACTGCCGGATTGGCGCTGATGGAGGTGGGCTCGGGCTCCGAGGGCGACCTCCAACACGCCCTGGGCCGGATCCTGCCCAGGGACGATCGGTACCGACACCAGCACGGTGCCACCGGCCACGGGGCTGACCATCTCCTCCCGGCCCTGGTCAGCCCCTCGTTGACCGTTCCGGTACTGGGTGGGAGACCACAGCTCGGCACCTGGCAGAGCGTGGTCCTGGTCGACACCAATCCCGACAACCGCCATCGCCAGATCCGACTCAGCTTCCTCGCCGGGTAGGAAGGTGGTCGGCCCCACACACACCGCGGACAGGAATCACCGTGGCGGATCCGGTGTTGGCCAGGGAGTGCCGTCGGCAGAGGAAGCGCGACCATGCCGCTGATCCGCATCAATCCCAAAGTCAGCGTGAGCGTCGTGTTCGTGGCCGCCATGTTCATGAACATCATGGACATCACCATCGTCAACGTGGCCCTCCCGTCCATCGGCCGCGAGTTCGGCGTGTCGGAGACGGCGCTCGACTCGGTGGCCGTCGGCTATCTGGTCAGCCTGGCCATCTTCATCCCCGCCGCCGGTTGGCTCGGGGACCGCTTCGGGTCAAAGCGGGTGCTGCTGTTCGCCATCGCCGTGTTCACCGGGACCTCGGTCCTGTGTGGCCTGTCCGACAGCCTCTCCCAACTGGTGCTCTTCCGGGTCCTCCAAGGGGTGGGGGGCGGAATGCTGACCCCGGTGGGCATGGCCATGCTGTTCCGCACCTTCCCCCCCAACGAGCGGGTGCGGGCATCGAGCATCCTCACCGTGCCCACGGCCATGGCCCCGGCCATCGGCCCCGTGCTCGGCGGGCTGTTGGTCACCAACCTCTCGTGGCGGTGGGTCTTCTTCGTCAATCTGCCCATCGGGATCGCCGCCTTCGCCTTCGGGCTGATCTTTCTCGAGGAGCACCGCCAGCCACACCCGGGACGCTTCGACGCCCCCGGGTTCGCGCTGTCCGGGTTCGGGTTCGCCCTGGTGATGTTCGCGGTCAGCGAGGGCCCCGACCGGGGCTGGGGCAGTCCTGAGATCCTCGGGAGCATGGCCCTCGGAGCGGTGCTGCTGGCCTGGATGGTGCGGGTCGAGCTCCGGGCCCGACAGCCACTGCTCAAACTGCGGCTCTACGGCAACAGACTGTTCCGATCGACCTCCCTGGTGCTCATGATCACCATGGCTGCCATTTTGGGCGTGCTCTTCGTCGCTCCCCTGTTCTTCCAGATCGCGCTGGGTCTCTCCCCCCTCCAGTCCGGCCTCAGCACCTTCCCCGAGGCGATCGGCGTGATGGTCGGGGCTCAGATCGCCAGTCGCCTGCTCTATCCGCGGTTCGGCCCGCGCCGCCTGGTGGCCGCTGGATTGATCGGGATGGCGTGCTCGATGTCCCTGATGTCGCTGATCGGGGTGGACACCACGCTGTGGTGGATGCGGGTCCTCATGTTCACCATGGGGATCTCGATGGCCCAGGTCATCGTCTCGTCCCAGGCGGCCTCGTTCGCCACCATCTCGGTCGCCGACACCGGTGGGGCCTCATCGCTGTTCAACAGCCAACGGCAGCTGGGCAGCGCACTGGGCGTGGCCCTGGTCACCACCGTGATCGCCGCCGTGGGGGCCACCCACACGGTGGACGGTCACTCCGTCGCCAACCTGGCTGCCTATCACGCCGCCTTCTTGGCCTCGGCCGGGGTGGCCCTGGCGGCATCGGCGCTGGCCCTGACCATCAACGACGCCGACGCCGCCGCCACCATGGTGCGCCCCGGGGCCCATCGCCGCCCGGCCCAGCCGGCTGAGCCGGTGGTGGCCCTGGACCCGGCGACCTGACAGGCCCGCCGCCGGGCACCGTCGCCCTGTTCGTGGAAGAGTGACGGTACCCAACCGCGGGCGAACGGTGGAACCCTTCGCCGGGCCCCGGTCCACCGGCAGGTCCGCCCACCGAGCAAGGTCACCACGTGCCCACGGTCACCACCGATGGCGTCGACATCTACTACGAGAGGCGCGGGACCGGCCCGCGGCTTGTGTTCCTCAACGGGTCGGGTGGGACGATCGAGGGCTCGGCCTTGTTGCTTTCCCGGTTCGAGAACTCGTTCGATCTCCTCGCCCACGACAATCGGGGCCTGGGTGGGAGCAGCCCATCGGCCTGGCCTTACGGCATGGCCGAGTGTGCGTCCGATGCGCTGGCGGTGATGGACGCGGTGGGATGGGCCGACGCCTGCGTCCTCGGCATCAGCTTCGGGGGAATGGTCGCCCAGGAGCTGGCGGTCAGCGCACCGGAGCGGGTCGCGCGTCTCGCCCTCCTGTGCACCTCGCCGGGTGGCGAGGGTGGCGCCTCGTACCCACTGCACGAGCTCGAGGACCTGTCCGATGCCGAGGTGGCCTCGGTGCGACCCCGGCTGCTCGACACCCGCTTCGACGATGAGTGGCTGGCCGGGCATCCGCAGGACCGTCGCCTGGTCGAGATGATGGCGGATCGGTCGGCGGCAACCGGTCCAGAGGTCCGGCGGGGCCGGCACCGACAATTCGAGGCGCGACGGGTCCATGACGTCTGGGACAGGTTGCCCCGTGTCACCTGCCCGACCCTGGTGGCCTGCGGCCGCTTCGACGGGATCGCTCCCCCGGCCAACAGCGCCGCCATCGCCTCGCGCATCACCGGGGCCGAACTGCGCACCTACGAGGGGGGCCACGCCTTTCTGGCTCAGGACCCACGGGCCGCCGCCGATGTGGTCGCCTTCTTGGGGGACCCGGGCTCGTCGGGTCCCAAGAGATGATCGGTGGTGATCACCTGATGGATCCCCTTCCGGTGCTCATCCAGCGATCAGGGTCAGGGAGAATGCCTGGGAGACCACCGTCGCCTTCTTCCCCTTGCCGAAGGTGGCGGTGATCGACAACGGATAGGTCCCCGCCACATCCTTCTTGTTCGGGTGTCCCCGACATGGTGGCGGTCCCATTGCCCTGGTTGATGAGGTGCAGCCCCTTGGGCAACCGGGAGGATTTGATCGAGTTCGGGACGCCGGTGGTGGTGACGGTGAACGAGAAGGGCTCGGCGATGACGGCCGAGGCGCTGTCGGCGCTGGTGATGGCCAGCATGACCGTCCAATTGAATCCCACCGAGCTGTTGGCACCGGTGCCGTCCTTGGCCGTCACCAGCGCAGCGAAGTCGCCCTGGCTGGTGGCGGTCCCGGTGATCAGGCCGGTGCTGCTGCCGATCGAGAGTCCCGGTGGGAGGCCCACCGCGCTGTAGGTCAGGTGCTGCCCGGCGGTGGCGTCCTTGGCCACGATCTGGAGGCTCACCGCGGCATCCAGATGGGTGCTCTGGTTCCCAGGGTTGTCGACGGTGATCGTGTTGGTGGATGCAGCACCGCAGAGCAGTGCGGGCAGGGCGGTGCCGTTCGGGGTGCCGAGGCCGGTGGCCATGTCGTAACCGGCCAGTGCGGGATAGGCACCGCCGTTGCGTCCGGTCAGGTCGTTGTTGCCCGTGGTGACGGCGTTGAAGGAGGAGGGATCGGAGGCGGCCGCCCGGTACAAGATGGGATTGGCGAACCCGACGTTCTTGCCCGCGCAGGCCGCGGACGCGTTGGACAGGGCGATCAACGAGGCCCACAGCGGTGCCGCCAGGCTGGTCCCGCCCCAGCTGCCCCAGCTGCCGCTCACGTATTCCAGATAGGGAAACGGTCCGGCCAGGGCCGAGACATCGGGAACCTCGCGGCAGTAGGTGCCGGCGGCGGCTCCGCACGGAGGCGCCCGACGACCCGGCATTGACCACCCCGATCGAGGCCTCGGCGCTCTGATAGGACGGCATCGACCCACAACGAGGACACCCCACCGCCACCAGCCCCCCAACAACAGGTCGGTCCGTCGTTCCACGCCGTTTCGGTGGGCGTGTGCACCCGCAGCGCCGTCCAGGAGGTCCCTCCGGCAGCCGGTGACGAAGGGCTGGCTGGCGGGATCGTCCACCGCCAGGGTGTCATCGGAGTAGCCGCTGCCCAGGCAGTCCTCGGAACCCTCGTCCCCCGAGGAGGCCACCACCGTCTGCCCCTGCACGGCAGCTTCTTCGAAGAGGGTGCCCTCGGCCTGGGCACTGGCGCTCCCCGTAAACGGCTCGCACAGTCCCCACGACGTCGAGACGACCTTGGCCACGTCCTGGGTCACGATCGAGTTGTAGGTGTCGTAGCCCCCGGCGTCGGTGTTGGGACCCTCGTAGACGATGATGTGGGCGGCGGGGGCGAAGCTCACCACCTGCTCGATGTCGACGTCGGCCTCGCCCACCCCGGAGTGGGCCAGAGGACCACCGTCGACGTCGACGGTGGAGACCGGGGTGGCCGTTCCGAAGCACGACTGGTAGGCGGCGATGTCGCCGGTGCCGTACCCCTGGAGCTCGTAGAGGGCCACCGTCTGGCCGGCAGCCGAGGTCGCCCTGTCCGTAGATGCTCGAGAAGCCGTAGGCAGAGGCCACCTGGTTGGTGGTGTACGAGTCATCGATGGTGGCGTCGGCCACTGCGGTGGAACATGGCTGCGGCCCACCGCTGCCGCGCCTCCGGCTTCGGCGTGGCCGGGGCACCGCCCGAGTTGGCTCGTCTGCTGCCGGGCGTGGCCAGGGTCAGGTTGTCCAGGCCCACCACCGTCTGGACGAGGGGAGCCACCGTGCCGGTCACCTGGGGGGCGGTCGTGTTGGCGAAGGCGATCCGGCCCCCGTGGCACCCGATATTGCTCGAACCCGGTCGAGAATGCGGTCGCCAGTTGGGCGGCGGTGGCCCGCACCGGGATGCTCAGGCCGTTGCGCGCTCACCGACCCGGGGCGCAACCCGGCGCCGACCAGCGCCCTCCGTGACCGACTCGATGGTTTCCGCAGCTCGGTCCGAACCGGCTGACGAACGCTCGCTCGCCGAGGTAGTGCCGATACTGGCTCGAGCCGGGTGTGGACACCGCCGACGCGTAGGACGTGAGCTGGCCCGGATTGCGCGGCTGGAGCACGATGTCCACGCGGAGGGTGGTCGTGCCCGAGAGCGGGGACACCGCCACGGCACCGCCGGGGAGGCGAGGTGCATGGCCGAGTCGCACCGTCGACGGCGTGGCCACACCCCCGACAGCGGCGGCGGCGGTGCCGGCAGACGACACGATCATGGTTCCCACCAGCGCGGTGATCACCGCGGCGAGGCAACGCAGGGTCCGGTGGGGCATTGCCGCGCCCGCTACCGAGCCTTCGTCCTGGCGATTGCTCATTGTCCCCCCGAGTCGAAAGCAGCCGGCGATCGAGCAGCGCCAACACGAGGAACCGCAGGCTCCGACCGTTCGTGCCGGCTGACGTACCCGGTCAGCCTAGACCCGACCAGTGCGATCAGGCCGGCCCCGTGGCTCAGACCCACAGAGCCGCCGAGATCATGGGCGTGGCGGCGACCGGCGGAGCCGTCACCGCAACCGACCGGCCCGCCGGGCTGCTGGCGAGTCGCCTGGTTCTCAGGTCGGTGTCGGCTTGGACGTCCCCCGCCGCTGCGTTGGCAGGCCCTGATGATTGGGAATCGGGTACGGAACCGACGACGTTGGCGACGGGTTGAGCTCGAGGATCTCCGCAGTTGTGCACCCGTTGCTGATCGGAGCCACCGTCTGGTCATCGGACACCGTCGGAAGGCGCGGGACCCGGTAGTTCGGGGATCCGGCCGACGACCCCGGGAGCACTGGCAGTGTCGAGGTCAGGTCGCCGACGGTGGACGCCCGCCAGCTGGAGATGTTGGGGACGGTGGCACCGAACAGCGTCTGGAGGAACAGGAGCTGGGAGGTGTGATCGAACACGTCGGAGCAGACCCACCCGCCGGCCGAGAAGGGCGACACCACGATCATCGGGACCCGGACACCCAGTCCCAGTGGGCCGGGGATGCCGCCCGCAGAGGACGGGAGCGGGTCGACGGTCAGATACTCCCCATCGGTGCCGGCCGGAGGCGTCGGGGGCGGGACGTGGTCGAAGAACCCGTCGTTCTCGTCGTACATGATGAACAGCACCGTGCTGGCCCATACCTCGGGATTGGAGGTCAGGGTGTCGAGGATCTGCTGGGTGTACCACTCCCCGAGTTGGGCCGGCGCCGGTGGGTGCTCGTCATAGGAGTCGGGGGAGATGATCCACGACACCTGGGGCAGGGTGTTGGCGGCGACGTCCTTGGCGAAGTCGTTCGGACTGGGGTTGGCGGTGAGGCCCCCGTTGACGTCGGGGCCGTAGTAGCCGAACGCATTGATGTAGGCGTCCGACGACGGGTCGGCGTTGGCGTACTGGTCGAAGTACAAGAGCATGTTCTTGCTGACCAACAGTGACGAGCCCGGCTGGTAGAAGGATCCGTAAGGGTTGTACTTCTTCCACGAGATGTTCTGGGCCGACAGCACATCGGGCATGGTCTCCCACGTGCACGTCCCTTGAAGGGTCGACTGGTCCGAATTCGTGACGATGATCGGGCCACCGGCCACGCCGGCCGGATCGAGGTTTGCCGATATCGCCATCAGCCGGTTGGGATGGGTCGGCCCGAGCACCGAGCAGAAGTAGTTGTCACAGATGGTGAACCGTTGGGCCAGCTGGTAGTAGAAGGGGATGTCCTGTTCTTTGTAGAAGCCCATGGTGTTGATGCCGAGGTCGCCCTCGTAGTGGGAGGAGGTGTGGGTCGACACGAACGAGTCCATCGCTCCGCCGTTCCACGAGGCGTGCTCGGCCGGCCACGAGTGCGAGAGGTCGTAGGTGCATTCCGCCTGCCCGGTGGTCGTGGCCATATGGAACGGGAGCAGCGTCCCGGCCGGCTGGTGACGAGCCGACGCACCGGACCACGCCTGAGAGAAGGCGCTCTGGTTGTTGGTGTCGTCGAACCCGCTGACTCCCCGGAGGGTGCCGAAATAGTGGTCGAAGGACCGGTTCTCCTGCATGAGGAAGACCACGTGCTTCACGGCACCGAGGTCGCTTCCGGCAGGGGCGGTGTCCAACGCACGGCGCACCGACTCGGCCCCGGTTGTCCGAACGCGACCGACCTTTGACATCCCGAGCGCCGCTGCCCCGCCGACTGCCCCGGCCAGTACCTGTCTACGACTGTATGACCGTTGCGTCATGCCACTCCCCCTATCACCCTGTGCCCGTTCCAACGATCAGGTGGGCACCGCCCCCACCACGTTGTTGACGTGGATGCCGAGTCCGGGGAGCGAGCCGAGGTTCTCGGCGTCCCCGAAGCTGAACACCCCACCGTCGGACCCGATCAGGTTGTAGCCCTGGCTGTCGGGGGTGACCACGATGCCCACGATGTTGTTGACGCCGACCCCGAGGTCGGGGAGGTCCCCGAAGTTGCCGGCATCCCCGAAGGCGGACACCGCCCCGTTGGATCCCACCACCCAGTAGCCGCCCCCGTCCCCGGTGGCGGTGATGCCCCGGGCCCCGGCCGGCGCATTCCCGTGGTAGGCGGCGTCCCCGAAGGCGTAGACGTTCCCGTTGGCCCCCACCAGCCAGTAGCCCTGGTCATCGGGGGTGGCGGCGATGCCGGTGATGTCGTTGACGTGGATCCCGAGCCCGGGCAGGGAGTTCTCGAAGGGGGCGTTGAAGCTGAACACCCCCCCGTCCGAGCCGACCAGGAAGTAGCCCTGGTCGTCGAGGGTGGGCACGATGCCCACGATGTTGTTCACGTGGACCCCGATCCCGGGCAGGGAGTTGGAGAAGGGGGCGTCGAAGGCGAACACCCCCCCGTCCGAGCCGACCAGGAAGTAGCCGGTGTCGGTGGCGGTGGGCACGATGCCGGTGATGTTGTTCACGTGCACGCCCAGGCCGGGCAGGGAACCGTAGAAGCCACCACCGAAGACGAAGACCCCCCCGTCCGAGCCGACCAGGTCATAACTCTGCGGTGGGGGCATGTAGACGACCGACAATGAGTTGGCGGTGATGTTTGTCGGGTAGGCGATGACGTTGCTCTGATCGTCGATCATCTCCACCGGGTTCGCCACGATCGAACCGGGGCCGGTGGTGGACACGCTGGTGTTGGTGAAGGTCGCAGTCCCGAAATTGGCCAGGCTCAGCACTTGATTGTTCGAGGTCTGGGTAGGTGCCTCTTCGATCCATTCCGCCGAGAACCCCGGGGTCGGGTAGAACTGATTGAACACGGTGGCACTGTTGTTGGACGTGACATCGGCCATGGTGATGGTCCAGGTGTCGGGTGCATTCCCCGGGACGATGCTGGCAGACATCAGATCACCCGGCGACACCGCTCCGAACTCGATGGGGGCATTGGGGAGCATCTCCCACCACGCGAAGTAGCTGGTGCTGCCGCCAGAGGAGTTCTGTGCCGTGCCGGTCTGGATCAACGACGAACCGAACGTCCCGTCGATGCCGATCCAGGTGGCCGATGCCTCCGTGTTCGTCGTCGGCTTCACGGCAGGGACCCTCCAGTTGGCACTCACCGACGAGAACTGGGACCCCGAGTCGACGTCGATGACCCCCGCCCAGTTGCGGGACTGGGACACGGCCCTCGCACCGGCGGCATGGGGGCCAGCGCCGGGCACCGGCTGCAACGGTTGGGTGTGGAGCTGGGCCGGTGTCAGGGCCTCGGTGTGGCCCCAGTGGGCGGCGACGGATGGCGAGGGGAGGGCGGCGACCGGGGTGCTCGTCACCAGGGCCAGCGAGGAGGCCGTGCCCAGCACCAGCGTGGCGAGTGTCATCGCCGATCGTCTTCGAAACGACATCAGGCCTCCCGTCAGTGGCGGTTCGGCCCTGACCAACTGTCCCGAGGCCGGCCGGTGCCTCGGAGTCGACAGCATAGGCCCATGTCCGGGCCGCCGGCGGGGCCGGATCGTCTCGGACCTGCGCCGTCCTCGTGCCCGGCGTCTCCCTGGTGCTCTCCCGGTAGGCGTGGCGCGTCTCCCGCCGGTTGGACAACGCTCCGGCCGACTATGCGAGGCTTTCGCCACGGGGCATTGTGTGGCGTCGCCGAACATTGCGAGAAGGGAACGGGAACTCCATGGCACTCACCGATCAGTCGTCGTCCGGCCCGCCGGCAGCCCCCACATCGCCGGCTGCCCATGCGGTCGATCTGGTCAAGACCTACGGCAAGGGCGACGCCGTGGTCAACGCCCTCGCCGGGATCACCGTGGCATTCGATCGCGGGCAATTCACCGCGGTGATGGGACCGTCCGGCTCAGGCAAGTCGACGCTCATGCACTGCATGGCCGGGTTGGACACGCCGACCTCGGGTCGCACCTTCGTCGGTGACCAGGAGATCGGGCTGCTCGACGATGCTGGCCTGACCCAGATGCGACGGGACCGGATCGGCTTCGTCTTCCAGTCGTTCAATCTGGTGCCCACGCTGACGGCACGGGAGAACATCACCCTTCCGGCCGACCTGGCCGGGGCGACGGTGGACCAGGCGTGGTTCGATTATCTGGTCGGGCAGCTGGGAATCGGCGACCGCCTCTCCCACCGACCGAACGAGATGTCCGGGGGCCAGCAACAGCGGGCCGCCTGTGCCAGGGCGCTCATCGGAAGACCGGACCTGATCTTCGCCGACGAGCCCACCGGTAACCTCGACTCCAACTCGTCCGCTGAGATGCTGGCCTTCCTGCGCACCTCGGTGACCGAATTCAGCCAGTCCATCGTCATGGTCACCCACGACCCTCGGGGTGCCGCCTTCGCTGACCGGGTCGTCTTTCTGGCCGACGGAACCGTGGTCGGCGAGCTCGCCTCCCCGACGGCCGACTCGGTCCTCGAGCAGATGAAGCAACTGGGCAACTGACATGTGGAAGGTGACGATCAGGGGCCTCCTCGCCCACAAGTTGAGGCTGGCCCTCACCGGACTGGCCATCGTGCTCGGGGTGACCTTCATATCGGGCACCTTCGTGCTCACCGACACCCTCCACAACACGTTCACCACCCTGTTCGGTCACGTCTACCAGAACGTCGACTTCCAGATCCGGGGGAAGGCTGCGTTCACCGACTCGAGCGGGGGCGTCAACACCAGCCGCAATCCGATCCCGCAATCGATCGTCGCTTCGGTTCGCACCATTCCCGGCGTCGCCTACGCGGAGGGGACGGTCACTGGTGTGGCGCAGTTCGTCGCTCCCGACGGGAAGGCCATCACCACCGGAGGTGCGCCCAACCTCGGCCTCTCCTACGACCCCAACGCGCAACTATCCGCGCTCCATCTCTCTGAGGGCACGGCCCCCACCACGCCCCACGACGTGGTGATGGACGAAGGTACGGCCACCAAGTACCACTTCGCGGTGGGCGACCGGGTCCGCGTCCTCCTCCAAGGGCCTCCTCAGACATTCACCATCACCGGATTCGTAAAATTCGGCACCGCTGACAACCTGGCCGGAGCCACCATCGCCGCCTTCGACCTGCCCACAGCGCAGGTCCTGTTCAGCGAGCCTGGGAAGTATGACGCCATCGATGTCCTGGCCACCCCCGGGGCGGACAAGGCCACCGTGCAGCGGGACATCACCAAGGTCCTCCCCCCCGGCGTGGAGGTGGTCACCGGTCAGACGGTGGCCAACGAGCAGACCACGTCGATCAATCAGGCACTGTCGTTCTTCTCGACCGCCCTGTTGGTCTTCGCCTTCATTTCGCTGTTCGTCGGCGGCTTCACCATCTTCAACACGTTCTCCATCCTCGTCGGCCAACGGACCCGGGAGCTGGCGCTGCTGCGGATCGTGGGAGCGAGCCGGCGACAGGTGTTCCGCTCCGTGCTCCTCGAGGCCACCCTGCTCGGGGTGGTCGCCTCTCTCATCGGCCTCGGATTGGGCGTCCTGGCGGCCCTGGGACTCGAGGCCCTGCTCAAGGGGTTCGGCATCACCCTGCCGTCCGGACCACTCGTCTTCGAATCCCGTACCGTGGTCGCCGCCCTCATCGTCGGCGTCGGGGTGACCGTCGTATCGGCGATCAGCCCCGCCCGCCGTGCGGTGCGCATCCCGCCGGTAGCCGCCCTGGTCGACCACCAGGGCGACCAGGGCGAGTCGTCGCGTCGGCGGATCGTGATCGGCAGCATCATCGCCGTCCTCGGGATCGTCGCGCTGGCCGTCGGGCTGGAGAGGCCGGCCATTCAATTGGTGGGACTGGGGGCGGTGGCCGTGTTCATCGGAATCGGGATGCTGGCCCCGGTGGTGGCCCGCCCGATGTCGAGCGCACTCGGGCGCCCATTGGCCGGCATCCTCGGGATATCGGGAAGGCTGGGTCGGGAGAACTCGATGCGGAGCCCTCGCCGGACGGCCCAGACGTCCTCGGCGTTGATGGTCGGCCTGGCCCTGGTGTCCACCATCGCCGTGTTCGGGGCCTCGCTGTCCAAGTCGGCGACCAGCAGCGTCGACCAGGCGATCAATGCCGACTACATCATCACCAATTCCAGCGCCGGCGCCGGCGGGTTCAGCAACTCGGTGGCGGCAGCCGCATCCCGCATCCCCGGAGTCGCTGCCGTCTCCACCGTCTACAGCGGGGCCTTCGAACTGCGGGGCGCGCTGGTCACCATGACGGCAGTGTCAACCGACCACCTGGCCAGAACCGTGAAACTGCGGATGAACTCCGGATCCGGGGCTCCTGCACTGGCCAACGGGGAGCTGCTCATCGACACCACCACGGCGACCACCAAGCACCTGTCCGTCGGCTCGGTGGTGCCGGTCAAATTCGCAGAGACCGGCAACACCACGATGCGGATCGGCGGGATCTTCAAGGCCAACGCCCTGATCGGCAACTACCTGGTCGGGGACTCCTTCTTCCTCTCCCATTTCAACGCCCCCCTGCCCGTGGCGGTCCTGATCACGTCGAGCACGTCCGGTTCCACCGCCCATGCCATCACCGTCGGACTCAAGAACGCCTACCCGAACCTGCTCATACAGACCCGGGCCCAGTTCGAGAAAGCACAGGCGCAACAGGTCAACCAACTGCTCGGACTGGTGTACGCCCTGCTGGCATTGGCGGTGGTCATCGCCCTGATCGGCATCGTCAACACGCTGATGCTGTCGGTGTTCGAGCGCACCCACGAGATCGGGCTTCTCCGTGCCGTCGGGATGAAACGCCGACAGATCCGGGCCATGATCCGTTCGGAGGCGGTGATCCTGTCGGTGTTCGGGGCGATCATCGGGGTGATCGTCGGGACTGCGCTCGGAACGGCCTTTGCCGCGTCCTTGAAACAGCAGGGCATCACCGACATCGTCATCCCCTACGGGAGCCTGGTCGTGTTCTTGTTCATTGCCGCCCTGATGGGCTTGGGGGCAGCCTCGTGGCCGGCCCGGCGGGCAGCCAAACTGGACGTCCTGGCCGCCATCGCGTCGGAGTGATCTCCCGGCACAGCCCTACAAGGCGACGGCCATGCCCTCGACCAGCGTCACCGCATCCGGATGGAGAATGGCCGCCAGCCCCTCGACACCGTCGACCAGCCGGGGCCCGGGTCGCACGAAGGCGGCATCGGCATCGACCGCCCACACCGGGACGCCCCCGGGGAGCCGGCCTGAGCCGACCAACTCCTCGGCGAGCTGAATGGCGCCGTCGAGCCGGTAGCCACACGGCGCCACGATGATGACGTCCGGAGACGCCGAGGAGACGTCATCCCAGGTCACCTCTGCGGACCGAGTCCCGGCGAGACCGAGTACGGAGCATCCACCGGCCGCGGCCACCATGTCGGGAACCCAGTGGCCCGACGAGAACGGGGGGTCGGTCCACTCGAGCATCGCCACCCGCGGCCGATCGCGTCCGGCCACGGCCGCGGCCACCTCGTCGAGGCGACGCCGCAATCCGGCGACGAGGCGGCCCGCTTCCGCGTCATGGCCGGTCGTCTTCCCCACCTGCACCACCGACCCGAGTACCTCGCCAAGCGTCATCGGGTCCAGCGTGAGCACGTCCGCCTCGCATCCCAGGTGATCGAGAGCGGCATCGACCTCCTTGATGTCCACCGCGCACACCGCACACAGGTCTTGGGTCACCACCAGATCGGGGGCGAGTGTTCGGAGCGCGCCCTGGTCGAGGGTGTAGAGATCCTCGCCGGCGGCGAGCCGGCTCCGCACCACGGCGTCGATCTCCGACGGGGTCAGGCCGGCGGGGAGGGAGGTGGTGGAAACGATCTGGCGGCTCCGGGCCTGGTCGGGGAAGTCACATTCGAACGTCACTCCCACCACGTCATCCCCGGCTCCGACGGCAAAGAGGATCTCGGTGGCCGACGGGAGGAGCGACACGATGCGCACCCCGGTCACGCTAGCAATCCGCACCTGTGGCCCTCGAGCGAGGTGGTGCGCACCCGGCCCGCACCGGCAGGTGTCCGGTGGACGTCGTCGAATCAGGTCGGAGCGGCGGAGCCTTCCGCGGTCACCGTCCGAGCCAGGATCCCCAGGGTGGCGCGGAGGGCACCCTCCGAAATGACCGGGAATATCCCGGCGTCCCTCCACACCTGATCGATGGACGACCAGTCGTAGAAGGAGGTCACCAGTGTCCCTTCGGCGACGGGCTCGAGCGTGTAGCCGTAGACGTGCCCGATCTGCGGACGGATCTGGCCGAGGATTGTCCAGGAGATCTCGCGATCGGGGACATACGAGGTGATGGTCACCGTCACGTCGTAGTGACCCATCGGATAGTCGTTGAGCGCCTCACGGTCCATGTGCACGACGAAGCTGTCGCCGATGGCGGTCACCGGCTCGCCGGTGGCCGACATGAGCATTCCGGAGCTGTCGATCGACACATGGCCCATGGGATCGGACAGCACACGGAAGATGGTCGCCGGATCGGCAGCAATGGTCCGTTGGACCTCCAACCGCTCAGCAGTCATCGCTTCATAGTGGCACATCGGAACGGGAGGATCGCTATTCGGCGGCCGCGCAAGCCATACCGAGTGGGTGCCAATGCCACCAGAGGAGCCTCAGGAGCGCCTGACCAACACCCGACTCACCTGATGGTCGCCTGCCTTCACCAAAATCACATGGGCACGGAGCCGGGTTGGTGCCACGTTCTCCCGCAGGTTCACCAGGTTGATCCCCGACCAGGTCTGGTCGGCCACGGCCACGGCTTGCTCGTCGGAGAGCGAGGAGAACCACCGGAGGAACGCACCCGCGTCCTCGGTGCCGGCGACTCGCAGGCCCAGCAGCCGCTGGCGGAACCACCGGGCGATGTCCTCCTCAGCGGCGTCGACATAGATGGAGACGTCGAGAAAGTCCGAAGCGGTGACCTGCCCGTAGGGCGCGTCTTGGGAGCCCGTCTGGAGCACGTTGAGGCCCTCGACGATCACCAGGTCCGGGCGGCAGATCAGCCGGTGCTCGTCGGCGATGACGTCATAGGAGCGGTGGGAGTAGACGGGAACGGCGACTTCCGGCCGGCCGATTCGGATTGCGGCCAGGGAGCCGATGAGCCCGGTTCGATCGTAGGTCTCGGGAAAGCCCTTCCGGTCCATGAGCCCGCGATCGTCGAGAACCTGGTTCGGATACAAGAAGGAATCGGTGGAAAGGAGATCGACGGTCGGATGCCCCGGGCCGGCTTCCAGGAGCTCCTTCAGTACCTGCGCCGTGGTGCTCTTCCCCACGGCGACGCTGCCGGTGATCCCGATCATGAAAGGGCTGGGGTGGCCGACGGCGCCAAGGAATCGATCGGCTCGGTCGACGCGGCCGCGCTTCGACTCCCACATCAGGCCGAGGTAGCGGCTCAACGGTAGGTAGACATCAACGACCTCGTCGAGCGGGATCGGCGTTGCCGGTTGCGCCACCTCGTCGGCCTGGAGCGGGAACCGACCGGCGTCGGCCCGCCGCCCCAGCAACGACCACTCCTGCCTGGTGAACGTCTCGAAGCCGACATCCCTGGTTGGCCCAGGCGCTCCCTCGAACGTCGACGGGGATGGATCCATCAGTGCGGTGGACGCACGCCGCCGTTACCCCGGCCCGCGATCTCGCCCATGATCATCGAGGTTAGGCGTGTGCGAGAGGAGGTGGCTGACCAGGCCGCTCAGCTGCCCCCTCCAAGGATCCCTCAAGGGTCTTCACAGCTGGTCCTCAGGCAAGTGGGCGAGAGTGGAGCCATGAGCCCCCGCACAAACGGACAGCGAGTGATGTGGCTGGTCAGACACGGCGAGACCACGTGGAACTCCATGGGGTGGGTTCAAGGCCACGTCGACGGGGCCCGTCTGACCCGAACCGGACGGCATCAGGCTCGCCAGGTCGCCGAGCTCCTGGCCGACGAGCCGGTGGCCGCCGTGTACTCGAGTGATCTCTACCGGGCCCGCCGGACGGCTGCGGTGGTTGCCGATCGGCTGCATTCTGACATCCACCTCGACGCGCGCCTCCGTGAGCGCTGCTTCGGCGTTGCCGAGGGGATACCGGCCTCGAGGCTGCCGTCGGTGGTCACCGGAATTCGGGACGGGATGGTGGTGGACGAGAACGCCCGGGCCCCCGGGGGCGAGTCCCTCCTCGATGTCTACTTGCGATGCTCCACCGTCTTGCGTCACCTGGTCGACACGCCCACCGACGGCGACATCGTGGTGGTGGCCCACGGCGGCAGCATCAGGATGCTGCGCGCCCTCGTCGACAACGCGGTGCTCGAGGGTATGGCGTGGGACGTCGTGCCCAATGCCAGCGCCTACCAGGTCACGCTTCCTCGGCCCCCGGTACTCGATGCCACCCACCGCTCATGACGAGTCCCCTGGTTCAACCAGCCGGTCTCTGCTCCACCACGGAGGGCAGCCAGCCTCCGTCACCCGACTGAGGAACTCGGTCCGGCGCCGGGCGACCACCCACGCCCTCATGGACCGCTCGGCGCGGGATCGGCAAACTCGGGCGGGCGCTTCGCTGCGAGGGCGGCCACCCCCTCGGCGAAATCGGGCCCGGTCATCATCTCCTCCAGCAGCCGCTCCGCCCGGGCGATGGCGCCCACGGCGTCACCGTGAAGGTCCCGGTAGATCTGGTACCGGGTGGCCCGGAGTGATGACGGGGAGACGGTGCGGGCCAACATCGCCGCGTACTCCATGACCCGGCTGTGGAGTCGGTCGGCGGGAACCACCTCGTTGACCAGACCCATGTCCGCCGCCTCCTCGGCCAGCACCACCCGGCTGGACAACAGCAAGTCGTTTGCCCGAGTGAGGCCGATCATCCGAGGCAGGAGCCATGAGAGACCGAACTCAGCGGGCAACCCCAACCGGCCGTGGGAGGTCGTCAACTTGGCGCCGGCGGCGGCGAATCGCAGGTCGCAGTAGCAGGCGAGCACCAGACCGACGCCCGCCGCCGGCCCGTTGATGGCGGCGATTGTCGGCTTGGTCAGGCCAAAGTGATAGGCGAAGTCGGCATCGAAGCGAGCGTCGACCCCATAGCCGGGGCGGGCAAGATCCTCCGGCGTGCCGGGGTCGTAACCACCTCGTTCGACGTGGCCGGACAGAGCCCGACTGTCTGCCCCCGCACAGAAGGCCCGCCCGGCCCCGGTGATCACGATCACCCGGACGCTGCGATCGCCATCAGCCTGGGCCAACGCCCACCGATACTCGGCATGCATTCGACCGGTCCACGAATTGAGCCGTTCGGGGCGGTCGAGGGTGATGGTGGCCACCTTGTCAGCAACGTCATAGCGAACGACCTTGAGCTCCATGCCCGCCATGTTGCCAGTTCGAACGAGGACCTCGAGCCGTGCACCGGGCCGAGTGCCCGGACCGGCGCGACGACCCTCCTCCGGACCACTGGAAAGACACTCCAGATCCACCTCGAACGTGCCGATGGAACGCCATGACCGTCACCATCGTGGGATCTGTCGCACTACTCGTGGTCCTCGGGCTGGCCCTCAGCGGGCGCCGTGATCAGGACAACGAGCGGCCCTTGATCCGACGACGCTAGAGAGAGCAGCCCCGTCCGAGCCGGATTCCGAGCTCCGAGGTAATCACATCTGGCGATGGCCAACGCCCTCGGTCTGGCCCGTCCGGCGGTAGCGTGGATCATGCCCGAGGGAGTGGTTGCCGTGTCCCCCCACCTGGACGACCTCGCCCTCAGCTGTGCCGGCTTTCTGGCCACCCGGCCCGGGTCGTTGATGGTCACGGCGTTTGCCGGCGGACCGGAGGCGATCGATCCCCTTCCGGACTGGGACGAAGCGGCCGACAGTTTTCTCCCCGGTGCCGACGTGGTCGGGGCCCGCCGGGAGGAGGATCTGGCGGCATCGGCGGTGCTCGGTGCCACCACTCGTCATCTGGGCCACTGGGACTGGCAGTACCGCACCCCTACCTACGGCTATGACGGTCCCGCCGGACGCGACGAACTGGCCCGAGGCGTCGCCGCCGACCTGACCCTGGTGATCGAGCGTCACGACTTCGCCACATGGGTCATACCGCTCGGACTGGTCCATCCGGATCATCAAGCCACCGCCGACGCCTGCCTGATCGTTGCCCGCAGCCACCCCGAGATCGAGTGGCTCGTCTTCGAGGATCTTCCCTACACGCTGGAGTTTCCGGACGAGGCAGACAAGAGACGGAGACGTATGGGAGACAGAGGACTCCGACTCGCGGACACGGCGGTAGCCGAGGCCCCGTCCGCTCAGGCGACCAAGAGGCGCGCGGTCTGCTGTTACCGGTCCCAGTTGAAGCCGCTCGGTCACCGGGTGGAACAGTCGATCACCGCACCCGAGCGGCTCTACCGGCTGACCTGGGAGGACGACCGGAAATGATCGCAGCGCCCGACGCACCCTCCGAAGCTCCCCCGCATCCAACCCCATCGAGAGGTCGAGCGGCGATCGACACGCGCCCCGACAGCCCGGTCGAGTGCGGAGCGGGAGCACCGAGCGCCACCCGGCCACGAGCCGGATCAGTAGGCTGCTGGCGGAACCTCCCGCATGAGCGACGACCCTGGCACAGACACGAAGGAACCCGATGTCAGGTTCACCTTCGCCAACGAGCGCACGTTTCTGGCGTGGAACCGAACCGCGTTGGCCTTGATCGCCACCGGGGTCGCAGCCACGCAGCTCCTGCCTGAATTCCACGTCACCAGCGGTCGTCGAATCCTCGGCCTTCCGATGATCGCGCTGGGTGCCCTGGTGGCGTTCACCAGTTTCCGACACTGGAAGGCGAACCAGCGGGCGATGGAACGCGGTGAGCCACTCCCTCGCTCACCCATGCCCCTGGTGCTCTCGTTGGGAATCGGGGTGGTGGCGGTGATTGCCGTCATCCTCGCCCTCATCGGATCGCGATAGGCGGGCGGGGACGGGTGGCGGGCACTGACCCACCAGATGGTCCGGTCATCCCCGATTCGGGGATGGCGCGGGAACGAACCGAACTGGCATGGAATCGGTCGGGGCTGGCGGTAGCGGCCACCGTGGCCATCGTGCTCCGTCGGCTCTGGCCCCTTCAGGGTGACAAAGAGATCGCCGCTCTGGCCCTCATCGGTGCAGGGGCGGCTACCTGGGTCGCCGGCATGTACATGGGCGGTCGCATACGACGCGCCACCGAGCACCGCGGGGCGCTGGGAGAGTCGGCCTGCCGGCTGCTGATGATCGGCACCGTTGGGCTTGCCATCGGTGGGCTGATCATCAGCGTCCTCTAACCGCCGGGTCGGTGGTCGGATTCGTCGAGGGCCTGGCGAAGGACCTTGGCCTCCGCATCCGACACGCCCTCCACGAAGCAGACCAGTGCAGCATCCGGATCGCTGGTCGACGCCAACGCTTCACGCATGAGCATTGCCGTGTTGGCCGCCCGGGTGTCGGCGGCGGTGAATTGGATGACCCGCCCGTTCATCCTGCGACGTGCCACGCCCTTGTGAGTCAGGCGGTCGAGGACGGTGGCAATCGTTGTGTAGGCGTAGTCGGGGAGCGCATCGGCGACATTGCGCCCTGACAACTCCCGGCCCGGTTCCGCCCACAGGACCTCCATCACCCGTCGCTCGAGATCCCCCAGCCTGGCCACCCCGCACCGGCAGTCGACACAGGTGCACGGCGAGCAGATGCACCGCGGGTTGTCGCACGTCGTGGAGGCACTCATCGGTACGCCCATCTTCTCACGGTGAAGGCCTCGGTGGTACCCGATGGCCGGGCCGGTCGCGGATCCCGCACACACCGTCAGCCGATGGCCGCCCAGTGCCCTCGCATGCCATCCTCGGGGTGCTTCGATGCCCTCAGAACCAGTGGACCCACGGATGGTTGTGCCTCCACACCACGACGGTCACCTTGCCGATGATGTTCGGCGCCGGAACGGTCCCCCAGACACGGCTATCCGAGGAGTCACCCCTGCAATCGCCCATTACGAAGTACTGCCCGGGTGGGATGGTGGTGGTGGAGATGTCCGCCGCGGCCTGGCTGCATGATCCCGTCAGTTTCGGGAGCCAGGGCTGAGCGAGGGGCCGCCCATCGATCAAAATCGTGTTCCCCGACGACGAGATCGTCTCACCGGGAAGACCGATCACCCGTTTGACCAGGTCCGCATATTCCGTGTCGTGATCGCCCGGCGCCCGTCGGAACACCACGATGTCTCCACGGTGGACGGTCGAGGAGAGCTTGTCCACGACGAGGTGATCGCCGATCTGCAAGGTAGGAAGCATCGAGCCGGACGGCACGACGAAGGCTTCTGCGGCATAAGCCCGAACACCGGTGGAGAGGATCAGCACGGTAGCCAGCGTGGCGAGCAGCACCAAGGCACTGCGAACCCTCGGACCCCCCACGACTCTGCCCACGGTGGAAGCCTACGGCAGGGAGGCCGGTAGGAGCACGCAGGGGACGGCGATCAGGTTGACGGCCGACCTACCCTGTCGTCGAGGGATCCGTGACGCTCACCTCGGCGCCGGTGACAGGCCGCTGTCCCCACCAACCCCACCTGCGTTGGCGGGCCGTCGCTGCCAGGTGTCGAGGCATCCGGCCGAACAGAACACGACCACCGTGCCACCGGCATCCTCAACCGCTTCTTCCGCCGTCGCAGTAGTCAACGGCAGTCCACAGATGGGATCTCGAGAGATTCCCGTTCCATCGGTGGCCATACCGATGCTGGAGGTCGGGACCGGCTTCTCGACACCACGAAGTGCCACATCCCGTTGGGCGAGGACGACGCCCCACCGGGGCAGATCGTCGACCACAGAGGGGGCGGCGAGCGCCTCACCGCCTTGGGCAAGATCGCACAGCCGGGCTGCGACGTTGACGCAGTGGCCGATGTAGTCGTCGCCCTCCATCAAGATCACGTCACCCGAGGTGATGCCCGAGCGTATCGAGACCGACTGCATGGGGATCGATTTTCCGTGGAGTGGACCGGAGACCGCACCGACCACGTAGTGCAGCTCGATGATGGTGGCGAGCAGCGGAGGCGTCTCGACACACACGAGCATCACACCATCGCCGAGCCACTTGGCGATGCGCACCCCCCGACGCGAGCAGATATCACGCAAGAGGGCTCGGAATGCGGTCAGGACATCGACAGCATGCTCGTCACCGTCGAGCTCGGTCAGCGCGGTGAATCCCGAGACATCGACGAAGGCAAAGCTACGATGGACTCGCACCGAGTGATCGTGCCACGTCATCACCAGGGCATCCCAATCGGGGGTCCGCCAGAGGTGGTGGCGACCGACGCCGATAGGATGAGTGGATGGGCGCTGTCGTACTCCGGGGGCCGGCGAATACAGCTCCGGAGACCATCGTCGGCCCATTCGACTCGTTGGACGAGGCAGAGCGGTGGTCGCACGATCACCCTCGGCTCGGTGGGTATTGCGTCGCCGAGGAGCTGACGGCACCCGGCGACGTCCACCCGCCCCTGTGCTTCCGATTCCTGAGCCCGGTTCCCGGCACTCTCTATGAGGACCGGCCGTCTCGAGCCCTCGGCACGAGGCCACATCGCCGTGTGCTAGTCGTCGGGGCCAAGACGGAACTCGAATGCTCTCGCCTGCTCGTAGCGCCCATAGGTCGGGATGCCACGGTATCCCCGACCCTCGTAGAGCGACTGGGCTTCGGGCTGCGCCGGGCCCGTTTCCAATCTGAGCCACGTGTACCCGTGATCTCTGGCCACGATCTCCGACGCGCGTCCAAAATGGCGGAGGCGAGACCATTGCGACGTTGGTCGGGTGAGGTCCACATCCGTTTGACCTCGCAGGTATCGGGTGAGAGTCGACGGACGCCCCCGCCGGCGACGGTTTGGCCCTGATCGAGAAGGACCAGAAACGCACCATGCGGCGGCTCGAACTCTCGGACATCCACCGAGGAGATCTCGTCGGTGGACCCATAGCGTCGTTCGTATTCATCGGAAAGCCCGTTGAGCAGGGGCAGGGCTTCGGGATCGCTAAGCCGGATCTGACGTAGTTCCACCCCGCAATACTGGACCCATCCGCCAATCGACTAGGCATCCGGCTCCGGGTCCGCCTCATCGACGGTGGCGGTGGTGTCGATGACCGTTCCGGATCGCCCAAACAACGACCGCTGAAGATCGGCACGGCGTTGGCGCCGTTTCGGGCTGAGCGCGAGGGTCACCCGGTCGATGGCCACGACGAGCAGACCGATCACGACGACGGCGGCGACGACACCCAAAATGAGCAGTCCGGCGAAGATCACCGCGACGATGACAGCGGCGAGGATGATGACAGCGACGATCGAACCGAGACAGCCGATTCCGGCGGGACGACGGTCCGGGCTGGTCAGGGAGGAGCGTGGGCTCATCGGATACCCTCACCGCCGTCCCGCCCGGACACAGCGGGGGCAGTCAGCCGTTGGGAATTCACCCCACTCACCTGTCCATTGTCGCTCATCGCCTGGACCTGATGGGTATCGCGCCAGTCAGACTCGGGATCGCGGTTCTCTACTCTGCGTCGACCACCGAACGACTCCTCATGGACACCCGTCCATTGACCACGCGCACTCCCTCGGACCGTCGTAATTCGGCGTGTTCCCGTTCCTGTCCAGGCACCAACCGGCCCGTGCTGGTCACCACCCTCCACCAGGGAAGACCGGTGCCGCTCCGGGACAGGTAGGTGCCCACGGCTCGCGCAGCTCCGGCATGGCCGGACTCGAGCGCCACCTCGCCGTAGGTCACGACGGTTCCCTCGGTGAGCTGTTCAACCACCCGATGGACATCGAGGTCAAAGGTATCGGATGCCACCTTCGTACCCTCCTCGGCTCTACCAATCACCGGCTCTGTCGGCGAGCCTCGCGCCGCATGAACCAATTCCGCGCCGACAGCAATGGGATCTCCTCCACGACCTCAAAACCCAGACCGCTGTAGAACCGCACGTTCTCCGGCTTGTCGGTCTCCAACCATGCCAACCGGCGATGCTGATCGAACTCCGCACACAGCAGTTCCATCGCCGCTCGCCCCATGCCCATGCCCTGGAAGCCCGGCTCGACGCCGACCGGGCCAACATGCCAGTGCGACTCGAGCAGGTCATGGGCAGCCAGGACCGATCCCAGGTGGAGGAAGCGGTCGGCATCGGTTGCCTCGGGCGCGGGGACATCGAGCGTTCTGACCTCAGGCGGCAACATGGCATCAATGCATGCCCCTGGGGGCACTGCGCCGGCAACGCCGAGTACGGACCTGCCCCGCCGAACACCGGCTACCCGTGCCCCTGACAGCATGGCGGAGAAGGTGCTGTGCATCATCTCGAGGCGGACCAGCGGATCGCTGGACACAGCGACGGTGCTCGGATTGTCCCGCAAGGCGCGAGCGGCAACGCCGGCCGCCTGCGATACCTGATCGGTGCCCTTCAGCCAGAGAACCTCAAAGTTAGCCACCCGTCGGGTATACCAGATCGCCGGACCGTTCGATCCCCGCACGCTCCAGTGGCGCCGCCGAGGCCTACGGGAACGACCGTGGGGTCAGCCGTTCGTCGGTCGCTTCGCCAGCAGATAGAGAACCGGCTGAATGTTGTGAGGAAGGTCGCCGGTGTCTGCGTCGTAGCCGGTGGTGATGTTGCCGACAATTTCCCAGCCAGCCGCTCCACGACGATTGAGTTCGGACTTTGCGTCCTCCAGCGTGCGGCCAGCTCCCGGTCCGTAGGTGACGCTGAAGATGTCGTACTCCCAGGTGTTGGTCATGCCGAGAGCGTAACCCTGGCCACCGGGTCGAAATCCGATCGACCGGGTGCGAGATGGTGGAGATCGGAGGACCTTGGCCGATCTCGTCCGAGCCGTAGCGTCTCTATCATTGGCCCGGTGGCATATGACGAGGATCTGGCCTATCGAATCCGCGAACTGGTCGCTGGCGAAGTCGCACTTACCGAAAAGAGGATGTTTGGGGGATTGGCATTCCTCGTCGGCGGCAACCTGGCTATCGCAGCAAGCGGTCAAGGTGGTGTGCTGGTCCGCGTCGATCCGACAACGTCGGGTGCGCTCATTGCTCGTTCGAGCGCAATGTTGATGGAGATGCGGGGGCGGACCATGGGAGGTTGGCTGCGAGTCGATGTGTAGCACCTTCGAACCAAGCGACAGCTGAAGAAGTGGGTGGACCTCGGCACTGCGTATGCCCGCTCACTTCCTGCCAAATGATGGCCCGTGACGAAGCCAGATCGAGAGTGATGGTTCTGCGAGAATCGATGATCGCTGATACCGAAGCCAACCGTGAACACAATGTCGTCGCCGGCCTTCTTGTCAGGGGGAAGAAGGTGCTCCTCTGCCGCCGCTCGTTGACTCGCGCCTGGTACCCGGGTGTCTGGGATCTCCCCGGCGGTCATCGAGAAGCTGGTGAGACGGCTGCCGACGCTCTGGTTCGCGAGCTCCAAGAGGAGCTGGGGATCAGAGTCTCCGATCTTCCTGGCGAACCGCTGGAGCACGTTGAGACCGACGAGTTCACCATGCAGGTGTGGCTCATCACAGATTGGCGGGGCACTCCCACCAATCTGGCTCCGCACGAACATGCAGAATTGGCATGGTTCTCCCCGGAGCGAACATCGGACCTTCGCCTTGCTTCAGACATCTATCCGCCGTTGATCTCGAAGGTGCTCTCCGTGCACCCCACGCAACCCTAGGCAGCCGAATCCTGCCCGGGTGGGTTGTCGACGGTCGAGGCAGGTTGTGGGGCGGCTGGAAACGGGAGCACTTCACGATCGCCAGCACGAAGTACGTTTCAGTGTAGGAGAAGCTGTAGCAGCACGACCACCTAGACTCGGCAGCGTGGCATTGGCACTACCCAAGGGAGGGCCTGACCAGCGGGAGCGGGCCCTCACGGTGCTCCTCTCGAGTTCGCTTGAGCCCATTGTTGACCTCGTGGCTTGGTCGCCCGCCTCCAACACTTACGAGGTGGCATCTGCCCATGGCCACCTTCGATTCAGCCGGAACAGTAGTCCGGGTGGAGAGGGTTCAGGGACCTACCGCTACTCCGGGACCTTGCTCGGCGGCGAGAACCCGGTAGCCCGACAGGATGCCTCGCACCTCGGGAATCTTGTGGATGAGATGGCCGACCCTCACCCCAGTCGTCGGTCGAACTCCTACCCAGACGCGTTCGAGCAGGTGGCACAACTCTTCGATCACCCCTCGGCTCCCGACCTGGTGGTGCTGCACAGCGCGTCGCATTACTGGGGGGACCAAGGTGGCCACCTCGGCGAGCACGGGTCGCTGGGTGTGGTGCAGGCTCGAGCACCGTTCATCGCTGCCGGAGCCGGGGTGCGGGCCATTGGAATGAGCGAAGCATCCTGTCGCCTGGTGGACGTGGCGCCGACTGTGCTCGAACTCCTCGGCTGTCCGCCACCACCGGGGTCCCAACCACCGATCAAGATCGGCGGCCAAGACGGAGCGATCGTCCGTGACATCGTTGCTGAACCAGGTGGCGCCAACCACGTCGTTGCCTTCCTACTCGACGGAACGAACCCCAACGTGCTCTACGACCTGGCAAATCGTGGTGAGGCTCCTAACGTTGCTCGTCTGATGGAGATGGGCACAGTCCATCGCTATGGTGCCATTGCCTCCCTTCCGACGGTAACGCTGGCCAACCACACCGCGATCCTGACCGGGCGACATCCGGGTCACCATGGAATCCTCCACAACGCCTGGGTCGATCGAGCGAGCGGAAATCAGGTCATCACCAATTCGCCATCGACGTGGTCCACGTCGATGTCCTGGCTGAGCCCTGGTGTCGAGACCATCCACGATGCCGTACACAGGGGGATACCGGGATCGGTGACGATCTCGATCAATGAGCCCTGTGACGTCGGAGCCGACTACTCGATCTTCGATCTGATGCGGAACGGCGAGCCCATCGACCGCCCGCCGCTGGCAGAGGACCTTCCCGACGCAACCACGCGCTTCGTTCGGCCGAGCAAGGATTATCGGTGGTCCTCGCTGATCGATCACACTGCCGTCGAACAGTTCTGCGGCATCTGGGGAGGTAGCTACCGCGGCAAGGACTGGCCGGTACCGACGTTCAGCTGGATGAATTTCACGCTAACCGACGCAGCCTTCCACGAAGGTGGGCCCTATTCGGAGATCGCGGCGGCATCGGTCCGAGACACTGACCGGCGTATCGGACATGCGCTCGCAGCCGTGGAATGTGCAGGGGTCTTCGATGAGACCGCCTTCATTGTGGTCGCCGACCACGGGATGCAACTCGCCGACCCCAACGTGACCGGGGACTGGGATCTCGCTCTCGCCGACGCCGGTGTCCCTGTACGGGACGAAGGCTATGGATTCCTCTATTTGTGAGAGCACTGCAGACGTCGTAGCGATGACCATTACCTGAGTGCGCTAAGGATCCTGGAGAAGGTTTGCCGGTCGCTCTGACCCGGAGCGGGACCCGTCACGATGTTCGCTCCCCTGCGGAGTCTCGTGGTCCCCCGATGTCATGGACCAACTGCCGAGGGTGCCGCGCTACCATGTAGTGCAGAGACACTACAGGAGGTGGCATGCCCCGCCCGACATCGTTCCGCCTACCCGAGGAGCTCCTCGAACGTCTCGACGCCGAGGCCACCTCAGCGGGAGCGTCGGCAACCACATTGGTCGCCACCATTCTCGATGAAGGGTTGAAGACCCGTCGATTTCCGGGCATCGTCTACCGGGATGGGCCCACTGGCCGGAGGGCGGCATTCGTCGGCGGCCCCGACATCTGGGAGATCATCCGGGCTCTCCAGCAGATGCCGGGCAAGGATGAGCGACGGGTACGGGCGTTGGCTGAGGAGCTAGTGCTCTCGGCAGCACAGATCCGGCTGGCCATCGACTTCTACGGTGGCAATCCCACGGAGGTGGAGGATCGGATCGCCGCCGACGACCTGGTCGCCGAGAAGCTCCGCGAACGCATCGATCGTCGAGAGCGCCTGCTGTCTTCGTGAGGTGGCTGGTGGACGAGATGCTCCCGCGGGCCCTGGCCAAGCGGCTCACCAAATTGGAGCACGATGCCGTGGCGCTCCACGACGTGGACCTGGTCGGTGCTGCTGATGAGCATGTATTCGAATTCGCGGTGGTCCAAGACCGTCTCATTGTCACCGAGAACTTCGCTGATTTCGTCCGACTCCTCGAGGACCGGCAGAGTAGCGACTCGCCATGCGTGCCAATCGTCTTCGTACGCACGTCGAAGGTTTCGATCGATGGGGGCCTCGCCACTCCGTTGGCGAAACAACTGGACAAATGGGCTCGCGGCCATCCGGACCCCTACGTCGGTGCGCATTGGCCCTAGTGCCCGCGATGACAGACCCTCGGTCTGCTCCGGCGTCGATCAATCGGGCAGTAGCTGATAGTTGCCGATGAGGGTTGCGTCCGATGGCATTGGCCCCTCAGCGCAACGATCCTTTATCCCGGCCTGAAACTCGCCAAATGCTGCCGATGTCGACAGTGGATTCTCCTCTCCATCGAGCACGGCGACGTGTAGGAAGCTGACCCCGTCCTCGAGACGGAACACTCCATACCGCAAGCCGTTTGGGTTCTTCGCCGCCAGCTCGGCGAACACCTCGCGAACCAGGCGCTCGTTCTCGTCAGCACGCTCCGGTCTCGTCCTGTACCGGATCACTTTGGTCATTGTCATGGTCATCTCCGTCTCTTTCTCATTCTCTCAGCCCTCAATTGGTCGGGATGCGATCCACCTTGTTGACCCCGGCTTTCAGATTGCTCGCATCGAGTTGTTGCGGGGCTGGTGGGTGACCTCGGCGAGGCCAAGTTCTTCCAACAAAGGCGGGAGGTACATCCCGAACCGGCCGCGGTAACCGTTGCGCAGGCCGTACCAACCGCCGATCGGATTGTCGAGAGACCGCCCCCACGCCTCGACCGTGCCCGCCGAGGCCGGCTTTTTCTCATCGGCTGCCCCGAGCGGGACCCAGTCGCCTTGCTCGACCAACCATGTGTGCAGATCCTCGATGGCCCGCAGATGGTACGTCAGGGTGGTCGAACCGACGTGGCATACGAGCGCCGGCGGGTCGGCCCGCTCGTCCTTGTACATGGTGTAGTCCGACGAACCCGGCGGGGTCTTGAGCGCCCACGGGTCCTCTTTGGTGCCTTTCACCATCAGCTCCCTCCTCTCGCCATGGCGGCCTGGAAGTGCGGCAGCAGCGCCTCCCAGCCAAGTCGGTTCTGGGCCTTGTGAGCATCGCCCATCGCACCCAGTCGCTCCCAGCCACGGTGTTCGATCTCGACCCGGGTGACCGTGGCGCTGACTGCGACGAAGCGGACCTCGACCTCGGTCGCATCCGAGCGGTCCTGGCGAAGATGCCAGAGATAGGCCAATCGCCCGGGCGGATTCCAGAGCGTTACTTCGCCCCAGTCGTGTTCGACACCGTCGGAGGTCTGTTCATAGATACGCCCTCCGACGCCGCCCTGCATGATGATCTTGAGATCCGATCCCCCGGTCACCGTGTGGTCTGGCGGCCACCACGTGCCGATGCCCGAGGTCCACACGCGGAATGCATGGTCGGGTGAGCACGTCACCTCGAAGGACATCGTGAGCGCCCTGCTCATCGTCCCGTCGACTCGTCGGTGTTCTCCGCGAACAATCGGAACCGAGCCGCGGCATCGCCCCAGACACCCTCCAGGTAGGCCTGCACCGCGTGCAGCCCCTGATCTTGTAGGTGATAGATCCGGCGAGTTCCCTGGGCGTGCTCGGCGACCATGCCGGCGTCTTTCAATAACCGGAGATGGCGTGAAACGGCGGGACGGCTGATTGACATGGCGTCGGCGATGACCCGGACCGGCTTATCGCCATCGCTGAGTAGGCGCAGGATTTCCCGCCGGTTGGGATCGCCCAGCGCCTCGAAGGGGTCTCCCGGGACGGGTGCGTGCGCCACCCGACTCAACCGATCGCCTCGACGCGCCGTTCCACAAGGGCACGGGAATCGATGGTGATCACCATGGCCGCCTCCCCCATTTCGCACGGGCCCTCGACCCGGTCGATGCCAGCATCCCAGGCCGCCGAAGCTGACCGTCGCTCATCGCTGCCCACACCGCCTCCGGGGGCGCAAGGATCGTTGAGCTCGCTTGACAGTGCCGCGTCCGGTGTCGTTCCTCGATGGTTGGTAACGAGTAGGTTACCGTAACCTACAGGCTACTGACCGGGATCACAACTCCGTTTGATGGTCGAAGGGCCGCCGATCGTGCTCACGCTCAGCGAAGGCGTGCTCAAGCGGGGTGAGGATGACCGGTGGTCGATGGTTGGCCAGGGTCTGCGGTGAGCTGGTGTCGGGGCTAGTCCCCCGACGTGTTGTCCCCGCCGAGCTCGTGCCGGCTCAACACGATGTCCCGGTAGGCCGGTCCGGCCAGGACCGCGTCCCGCTCGCCGTAATCCGCGATCTTCCCGTTGGCCAGGACCAGGAGCAGGTCGCACTGCGCCGTCGTCTCGATGCGATGCGAGATGATCACCACGGTGACGTGCCCTCTGAGCTCGGAGAGGGTCTGGCGGATGAGCTTCTCGGTGCGCCCGTCCACCGCGCTGGTCGGCTCGTCCAGGACGATGAGCTTCGGGGAGCCGATCAGCGCACGTGCGATGGCGAGGCGCTGCTTCTGCCCGCCCGACAGGGCGCCCCCGCCCTCACCCACGAGCAGTCTCGTAACCGGCGGGCATCCGGACGACGTCCTCGTGCAGGTATGCCGACTTCGCGGCGTCGATGACCTCCTGCTCCTCGAAGTCCCGGAAGAACTTGATGTTGTCGATGACCGAGCCCTGCAGGAGCACCGGCTCCTGGGGCACGAGCGCCACCGTGCAGTGCGCATCGCTCTTGGAGATCGCCGCCGCGTCCTCGCCGCCGATCGTGGCCCGACCGCTCGTGGGCTCGCGTAGGCCCAGCAGGAGCTGGCTGATGGTCGTCTTGCCGCTGCCCGAGGGTCCGAGCACACCGATGATCTTCCCCTCCGGGATGTGCATGGTGATGCCGGAGAGGGCGAGCGTCACCCCGTCGTAGGAGTACTCCACGGAATCGAAGTCCACCCCGAAGGACTCGGGCACGCGCTCTCCGGGAGTGATTCGAGCGTCGTCGAAGCGACCAAGCTCCCGCGTGACGTCCTCCAGCAAGCCCTGAGAGGCGCGGAGGCCCTGGATCGAGGTCTGGATGTTCGAGCCGTAGCTGACGGATCGCAGCACGAGGAGGAGGATGGCTCCGAGCTCGGCGAACTTCGCGTGCCCGGCACCGGCCAGGAAGACGATGGCGACGATGACGAATCCGAGAGCGAAGGACTGGTACAGGATGGGCACGATGCTGGACAGCATCTGGGTCCTGCGGTACACGTGACCGGTGTCCTGGATCAACCTGCGGAGCCTGTCCATGACCCGGGTCTCCACACCGAACAATCGGAAGTCCCGGCTCAGACGGGTGAACTCGGTCACCTGTGTGGCCATGGCTCTCGTGACCTTGGAGAGCTCGCGGTTTGCCCGCCTGCTGCGCAGGTTGAGCGGCCTGAGCATGAGCGAGAGCACGATGCCGACGCCGATGACCCCGATCGCCGCAGCGGGATCGACTGTCAGGGCCACCCCCAAGAGCCCGGACACCATCAGGAGCGATTGAAGGCCGGCCGACAGGTTCTGGACGGCCTGGCCGGTGGCCGTGCTGTTCATCGTGAGGAGCTGTTGGATATGCCCGAGCCGCTCGGTGGATTGGAGGGACCAGTTGGACCGGAAGAACCCGGTGACGACGCGTGTACGGGTCACTGTCAGCGCCTGTTCTGAGACAGACGTGCTGAGAAGGGCGCCGAAGATGCTGGTGGAGAGGAAGAGCGCCAATGCCAGGAACGAGACGATGATCGCGCTCGTCGGTGAGAAGGAGCCACCGAGGGCATGGATCGAGTGCTTGCCCTCGACCTCGGCCACCGCGACCTCTGAGATGAGCACCAAGAGGACCGCTTGGCTCAGACCGCCGACGAGGGAGAGGACGGTGAAGGCGACGATCCGCAGACGCAGGGAGCCCAGGCCGAGCGTTCGCATGACCGAGCGCAGGGAGTCGGTCGGCGCCGGCTCGGGTCCTGGAGAACGGTCTCTTCACTGGTCCCGTTTCGGCGGCAGTGGACGCTCCGGTGCGAAGGATCGCGGAGCGCGATTGTTGTCTGTAGGGCTCATGACCGGCCCCGGTATAGCCCAGTTGCTCGCTGTTCCCGCGTTGCACGCGGCCATTCCGCTGCCGAGTGCCCGAGCCCCATCCCTAACAAAATAGGCCATTTGACAGCGAGCCGTGTGGGCTGGCCTGAACGGAGTGAGTCGGTTCCCAGCTGCTTCCGTGTAGGTAACCCAGAACGTAGGCACGGATTCAGCGTATTCCGTTGCGACAGATCTACCCGCCCGGATGTGCCCCAGCGGATCACTCACCCGGTGGTCGGAGCGACGGTCAGTATGCGTTATCTGGTCGTCAGGCTTCAGTGTTGTCAAGTTCCGGATCCCAGACGGGGAAGTCAGAGTACTTGTTCGGCCTCGTGCGGTTCGGATTTCGCTGTTCGGCAACTGTACGGAGTGGTCCTTGCGACCCTTGGAGTATCAAGACGGCCGTCCAAAGCTCTCGGGTAATCCGCTGGGCTCTTTGCTGGGAGTGCAGACCTGGCGGCAGAGCCTGTACGGCCGGGGATCGGTGGACACGCCCATCTAAAGTCCACACGTTTAAGTCCCTGGTAAATCCGATCCCAGAAATCGACGTGGGCGGCAGGATCAATGGTTGTCGGAAGTTGCCCATCGGCAGAGCGAGACCATCAGTCGACAGGACGATCGCACGAGACAAAGCGAACATCTTGAAGCGGTGAACGGCAATAACCAAAGCTAAGCCTCAACGTTCATCGATAGAGAGGTTGCTTGATTTACTCCCAAATTTACCAAAGAAGTGCCGCTCTACCCCCAAACCGGTGATGGGCAGGGCGGGCTGATCCATCTGTTGCATGGTTTGGGGGCTCTCTCGCCATCCGGCTTCGGGAACGGTTGCGACGCCCTGCGATCCCGCGACCTCGTGCGGTAGATCGGCGAGCCTGGGTCGCTGACCGCCGCCGGGTCGGAGCCTGACGGTGCATGCAACGGCGATTCTGTGGGGTTTGGCGAGGAGCATTTCGACCTATGAACGGGATCGGGAGCAACAGGCCTTTTCCACGAGCAGCTCCCTCTCTCGTTCGTTGCGGGTCATGGATGCCGCCCTCTCGAACTCCGCGCACGCTTCCTCTCTCCGCCCAAGGCGCTCGAGCAGATCGCCACGAACGCTGGGCAGTAAGTGGTAGTTCTCGAGGGCCGGTTCATCGGTCAGAGCGTCCACTAATCTCAGGCCGGCCTCGGGTCCCTCCGACATCGAGACGGCTACGGCTCGGTTCAGCTCGACCACCGGAGACGGGATCAGCACCATCAGGTGGCGATAAAGGACGGCGATGGCCATCCAGTCAGTGTCTTCGAAGCGAACTGCTTGCGCGTGACACGCGGCGATCCGGGCCTGGACTGAGTATGGGCCATCGCCCGCTCGACGCAGGGCCTCGCTACCGCGCTGGATGAGCATTCGGTTCCACTTGGACCGATTCTGGTCCGCAAGTAGGACTGGCTCACCGGCGGGACCCGTCCGAGCCGATACCCGGGAAGCCTGGAATTCGAGGAGTGCAACGAGACCGTGGGCTTCCGGCTCCGCGGGCATCAGACCAGCAAGGACGCGAGCCAAGCGAAGTGCGTCCTCGCACAGACCCGGGCGTACCAGATCCTCGCCGACCGTGGCGGCATAGCCCTCGTTGAAGACAAGATAGATGACCTCGAGAACTGACGCTAAGCGGGCAGCCCGGTCGGTCCCGTATGGGACCTCAAAGGGAACCTCGGCCCCGGCAAGCGACCGCTTCGCGCGGACGATGCGCTGTGCAATCGTCGGCTCCGAGACCAGGAAAGCTCGCGGCAATCTCGTTCGTCGTGAGCCCGCCCATCAGCCGCAATGTCAGAGCGATACGGGCGTCGGGCGACAGCACCGGATGGCACGCGATGAAGATCAGCCGAAGCAGATCGTCATCTATATCGTCGGCGTCCATCGGCTCGACCGGTGGCACCTGGCCCAACGTCCGACCAACTTCCGCCAGCTTGCGAGCGTAGGTCTCCTTGCGACGCACGAGATCGATCGCACGATGCTTGGCAGTGGCCATGAGCCAGGCACCCGGGTTTCTCGGAGCACCTGTCTTTGGCCAAGCCTCCATCGCAGCCACCAGCGCTGTCCTGTGCGATCTCCTCGGCGATTCCCACGTCCCACACGATGCGCAGCGACGGCTGCGATGATGCGTGCGGATTCGATCCTGAACACCGCGTCGAGCGAATCGGTCGAGGCTGGAGCCGTCACGGTTGCCCATCAGAGCAGCCGCACTGGGGTGGAGCAAGCGCTGCCTTGTCAGGGTTCCGCGATTTCGCGGATCTCTGCGGTGACAGTCCAGTGCTCCGGATGGATCTGCAAGAACCGCTTGGTCCACTCGATGGCCTCCGCCTTGTCCTTGGCCTGGAGGATGGCATAACCACCGACGACTTCCTTACTCTCGGTGAACGGCCCGTCTTTATAGCTGAGCGTACCGCTGGTCCAAGTAATCCGGGTGCCCTCGGAAGTCGGAGTGAGCCCGGCCGTGTCCAGCATGACCCCAGCCCTTGTAATCTCCTCGAACAGGGCCCCCATGCGTTCTGGGAATTTGGGGCTCGCGTTCATGTCGGGGGGATTCTGTTCGTCAACGCGGATCATCGAAAGATAACGGGGCATGGTGACTCCTCTGTCGGGAGAGCGGGACCTTCCCAGCCTCTCACCATTGCGTCGAACGGAAGGGAGCCAGATCGACACCTTCCCAGAAGTTTCCAGAGAATGTACTGAGCAGTCCCAACGGGGTTCGAACCCGTGTCTCCACCTTGAGAGGGTGGTGTCCTAGGCCTCTAGACGATGGGACCATGAGGTCGTTCCGTCGGAACGACCCACGGCTGAATCGACCGCGTACTGCACTGTCACAACGCTCCTGGTAGAGAGCTCCGCAAGCGCTCGGGGGGGAGGGCTCGAACCTCCAACCTCATGAACCAGAATCATGCGCGCTGCCAGTTGCGCCACCCCCGATTGGGCGAATCGCCAATTTAGCCCACTCGGGCTGGCCAGGACGCGGTGTCCGGCGGGGGGCGTCGGCCCGTGTTCCGACCTCCTCCAGCCGAGCCCGGCCGTGGTCACTACGATCGAAGCCCGGTGAGCATGGAACGTGTGGTGATCGTGGGAGGGGGGATCATCGGGACCATGCATGCCCGAGAGGCCTGCCGGCGCGGGTGGGAGGTCGTCCACCTCGAGGCTGACGCCGGACCCCGTCGTGCCTCCGTGCGCAACTTCGGGCTCATCTGGGTCAGTGGGCGGGCCCACGGCCCCGAGTTGGAGCTCGCCCTTCGGGCTCGCCTGCTCTGGCAGGAGGTCGCCGCCGACTCCCCCGGTGTCGGGTTTCGGCCCGATGGGTCGTTGACCCTGGCCGGCAATGACAACGAACTGGCCCTGATGGCCGAGGTCGCCGCCCACCCCGATTCCTCCGCCCGTGAGTTCGAGCTCCTCGACGAATCGGGGGTCCGTGACGTCAACCCGGCGATCAAGGGGGCCCTCGTCGGCGGCCTGTGGTGTCGACGCGACGCGGTGGTCGAGCCGGGGTCCGTCCTGGCCGCCGTCCGTGCCACCCTCGAGGACAGTGGCCGCTACCACTGGCTGCCACGCCACCAGGCGGTCGACGTGCTACCCGACGGAACCAGGCAGGGCGGCACCGGAGCAGCGGTGGTCGACCACACCGGGGAGACCCACCCGGCATCGCTGGTGGTGATGTGCATCGGGGACCGTCTGTCGGGACTCGGCAGGCGCATCGGCACCGCACTGGCAGCGGCGCCGCTGCGCCGGTGCCGGCTTCAGATGATGCAGACCGCTCCCACCTCCGAGCACATCACCACTCCCATCGCCGACGGCGACTCGATGCGCTACTACCCGGTCTTCGACCTTCCCGGGCGTGACGGTCTGTTGCCGGCCCGCCCGGAGACCACCGAATGGGGCATGCAGCTGCTGATGGTGCAACGGGCGACCGGCGGCCTGACCATCGGGGATACCCACCGCTACGACGAGCCCTTCGACTTCGCTGTCGACGAGGCTCCCTATGACCACCTGCGCACCCGGGCCGAGGCGCTGTTGGGCTGGGACCTGCCACCGGTGGTCCGGCGGTGGGCGGGGGTGTACACGGCCGTCACCGACGACTCGATCGTGTTCCGCAATCGGGTGGACCCCGGGGTGTGGGTGGTCACCGGCCCGGCCGGGCGCGGCATGACCCTCGCCCCGGCCATCGCCGAGCAGACCTGGAACGAGGTGGTGGCGTGAGCGTCCCGATCCGAATGGTGGCCCTGGACATGGCCGGCACCACGGTGGCCGACGACGGCGCCGTGGAGGCGGCCTTCTGGCATGCGCTCGAGGCTGTCGGCCTCGGTTCCGGTCAGCTGATGGACGATCCCGAGAGCTACATCCGGCGCACCATGGGCCAGTCCAAGATCACTGTCTTCTCCGAGCTGCTCGGCGGCGATCGTCACCGCGCCGAACAGGCCAACGCCGCATTCGAGGATGCCTTCGGCCAGGCAGTCGACCGTGGTCAGGTAGCGGCCATCCCCGGGGCGGAGTCGTGCCTGGCCACCCTGCGCCGGGCGGACATGCGCCTGTGCCTCACCACCGGGTTCTCGCCCACCACCCGCGACCGGATCATCGCCGCACTGGGCTGGGAGGGGATGGCCGACCTCCTGCTCTCCCCCGCCGATGCCGGGCGGGGTCGGCCGTGGCCCGACATGATCCTCACCGCCGTCCTGCGCCTGCGGATCGACGACGTCGCCGAGGTGGCCGTGGTGGGGGACACGTCGAGCGACCTGGTGGCCGGGGCCCGCGCCGGCGCCTCCCTGGTCATCGGCGTGCTCAGCGGGGCCCACTCCCAGGCCGAGCTGGCCCAGGCCCCCCACACCCATCTCATCGACTCGGTGGCAGACCTGCCGTCCCTGCTGCTCGGCCGGTCACGATGATCGGGCGGGCCTGGTGAGACACCACGAGCTCAATACGACCTTCACCTGGCAGCGGCGGCCCGGGCCGTACCGCGCCATCACCGACCAGCAGGCCGTCCGCTACGACGAGGCCGGCTTCTTCGTCTTGGAGGACGCCTTCGACGCCGACGAGGTTGCCCGCCTCACCGATGAGATCGATCCCGTCGAGGAGCGCCTGGAGGAATGGCTCCGTGATCAGGGGGGGACGTTCCTGATCGCCCGGGCCGACGAGATCACCTTCACCACCCACCTGGTGCTCGGGTCCGAGTTCCTGCGGCAGTTCGTCGGCGCACCGGTGCTGGCCGGCCTGTGTGCCGATCTGGTGGGACCTGATGTGCGCCTCTACTGGGACCAGGCCGTCTACAAGAAGCCGCACACCGAGTCCCCCTTCCCCTGGCACCAGGACAACGGCTACGCCTTCATCGAGCCCCAGCAGTACCTCACCTGCTGGATCGCGCTCACCGACGCCGACGAGGAGAACGGCTGCCCCTGGGTGGTCCCGGGCGTGCACACCCTGGGCACCCTGGCCCACGAGTACTCAGACGTGGGCCTGGTCTGCTTCGATCAGCCCGCGGAGGCGCAGCCGGTGCCGGTCCGGCAGGGCAGCATCGTGGTCTTCTCCTCGCTCACGCCCCACTGCACCGGGGCCAATCGGACCGACCGGACCCGCAAGGCGTACATCGTCCAGTACGCCCCCGAGGGGGCCGAGGTCCTCCACGCCGAGGGCGACGGCCGGGTGGCGCGGACGCCGGCCGATGACCCCGGACGGCAGTTCTCCGTGTTGGCTGCAGGCCTTCCCGTCACCCCCTGACTCCCGCCTCCTCATCCCACACCTGATCCCACCCGAGGCCGACCCTGCGGTGCCGGGTCGGGCTCAGCGCCACAGGTCGCGGGACTCGACCGGGCCGTCACTGGTGAGCATGGTGCCCGACAGCGTGGGATCGTCGCTCCGCATGCGCCATTGCAGGAGGCGTTGGGCTGCCTGCCATCCGAGCTCGGGAGCATCCCCCGATACGACCAGATCGTGCAGTTGGCCGGGATCGGCAGCCAGGTCGAACAGGAGGGGCGGGAGAAGAACCGGGTCGGCGGCGAACTGCACGTACTTGACGTCCGTCCCCCGGACCACGTCGAGGGCGCAGTGGGCCATGGGCACCCCCAGGTATCGCTCGGCCATGCCGGTGGACGGGTTGGAGAAGTTCCAGCTCCAGTGGGCCTCGGTGCGCCAGTGATCGGGGCCGCCGCCAGTGCCGGAACCGGGGTCGGCGCCATCGCCGGTGATGAACGGCTGGAGGGCGAAGCCGTCGGCCTGCAGGGGCACCTCGATCCCCAGCCACCCACAGATGGTGGGCAGCACGTCGACCGACTCGGTGAACGAGTGGACCACTCGACCACGGGTTGCCGACGCCGCCGGGTCGGGGTCGCGGATGATGAGGGGGACGTGGAACGACTCGTCCCAGTAACCGACCTTCTCGAGCAGCCAGTGGTCTCCGCCCATCTCGCCGTGGTCACTGGTGAGCACCACCAGGGTGGAGTCGGCCAGGCCGGTTGCGTCGAGGTAGTCGAACAGATGGGACAGCTGGTCGTCGACCTCCTTTTGCGCGCCGTGGTAGGTGGCCCGGAGTTGGCGGCGCTCGGTCTCGTCCTCGGGGGCGCCGACGTGGGGCATGTGCATGAGGACCCCGTTGAGCGGGTGGGCTGCCGCCTCCTCGGCCTTGGTGGGAGCGGCGACGAACGGCGGCATCTGGTCGGCGTCGTAGAGGTCGTGGTAACCGGCAGGGTTGCGCCGGGGCGGATGGGGCCGGATGAATGAGGCATGCAGGAAGAAGGGGCGGTCCCCGTTCTGCTCCAACCAGGAGGTGACCGCCTGCACCATAAACGCGGTCTCCGACTGCTCGGCGGTGAACCGGGCCGGGGCCCACGTCGAGCCGTGCCGGTCGGCCCCGGGGAAGTCGGCAATGGGCCGGTAGAGATCGTGGGGATTGGCGGGCACATCGACCCCCTGGGCGGCCAGCCACCTACCCCACTGGCGGCTGCCCGCCTCCCACGGATCGTGGACCACCGCCCGAAAGCCGGGCAGGACCTCTTCGTAGGAGCGAAGCCTGGGGTCTCCGGTCGGCAAGGTGCGGGGATCGAGGCTGGTGTCGGTATAGCCGAAGAGCACCGGGTCGTAGCCGGCGGCGCGGGCCAGCAGGGCCACGTTGGTGAAGCGGGCGTCGAGCGGGGTGCCGTTGAGCACCGAGCGGTTGTGGTGCAGGTAGGTACCCGTGTACAGGCACGCTCGCGACGGGCCGCACGGCGCCGCGTTGGCCCAATGGTTGGCGAACAGGGTGCCGGCTGGCGGCCAGCTTGTCCAGGGCGGGGGTGGTGAGCACCGGATGACCGAGGGCGGAGAGGCTGTCACCGCGCCACTGGTCGACGGTGATGAACAGAACGTTGCGGTTCATCGGACCGGCTGTCGCGCCCGTCCGCGCCCCGATCACCACGGCACGGATCCGGTCATCCCAACGACACGTGCAGCGAGCTCAGGTGATCGAACCCGATGATCCGGCCCAGGGCCACCCCGAGGGTCTCCTTGGCGTAGTAGGGGACGGTGGAGAATCCCTTGATCGGCGAGGTGCGGGTGGGAGTCGGGTAGGGGGTCAGACCGAGCGACGAGGCGATGGCCAGACTGCGGTCCTCGTGGAACGGGTCGGTCACCACCAGCACGGTACCGTCCCGGTGGTCGACGAGCATCGGCGCGGCCAGCGACAGGTTCTCCCACGAGTCGTCGCCGCCGGCTTGGAGGATTCACGTCGCCGGGGATACCGGCGGCGATCAGGTACCGGGCCGAGGCCTCCGACTCGGTGTAGCGGTCGCCCGGCTCCTTGGAGCCGGTGACCATGATGTCGGTGGCGTAGTGCTGGTGCCAGAGCAGCTCGGCCTCGTCGAGCCGCGAGGCCAGGTCCGGTGAGGGGACCCCGTTGTACTGGGCCGCCCCCATCACCACGATGGCCCCCGCCGGCCTCGGCTCGTAGCGGCGGCCGGTCAGCCACACCTGGACCGCGGTCACCACCAGGTAGATCAGGACCAGCATGACCAGGAAGGTGACCACCCGGACGATGAACCGGAGCAGGCGGAGCCCGGTCAGCGTGGCGAGGAGACCCACGGGCGTTCAGTGCACCTCGAGCCCGCGGGACCGGGCTGGCCCAGGCTCACTGCCGCGGACCGGTCGCCGGCGCGGGCCAGGGCGGCCTGCAGGCGGGGCAGGGTCCGATCGGGCCCGAGGACCTCGAGGGCCTCGAACAGCGGGGGTCCCACCCGCCGACCGGTGATGGCCACCCGGATCGGCGCCTGGGCCTTCCCCAACTTGCGGCCCACCCCCTCGCCGACCGCCAGGGTGGCGGCATGGAGCGGCGTCGCGGTTCCAGTCGCCGGCGGCGGCCAGGGCCCGGTACGCCTCGATGGCCCCCGACAGGATGGTGCCGGCCGACGTCATCGCCGGTGACGGCCTTCGGCCCAGGCGTCCTCGTCGACGGACCGGCTCGTCGAGGAAGAGGAAGTCGACCATGGCCGGGACCTCGCTGAGGATGGACACCCGCTCCTGGACCAGCGGCGCCACATGGGCGAACACGGCCTCGTCGAAGCTCGCCCGCGGCCAGGGCGCACGGTCCCCGGTCAGCCACGGCCGGCAGGCGTCGATGAACTCGTCGGTGGCCATGGCCCGGATGTACTCCCCGTTCATGTGGGTGAGCTTGGCCACGTCGAAGAAGGCCGGGGAGTGGTTGACGTCCTCCAGGCGGAACCACTCGATCATCTGGGTCGACCGCGAAGATCTCCTCCCCGCCCGGAGGGCTCCACCCGAGCAGGCCCAGGTAGTTGACGAACGCCTCGGGAAGATAGCCCTGGTCCCGGTACGACTCGACGGCCACCGGGTCCCGGCGCTTGGACAGCTTCTTGCGCTGCTCGTTGACCAGCATGGGGAGATGGGCGAAGACCGGGAGCGGCGGCGTGTCCCGCTCGGCCGCACCGACCGTGCCGTCGGTCCGCCACCCGGTGGATGCCAACGCCTCCCAGGCCAGGATGCCCTTGGGGGTGGTGGGCAGCAGGTCCTCCCCACGGATCACATGGGTGATGGCCATGTCGATGTCGTCGACCACGTTGGCCAGCACGAACAGCGGCGCCCCGTCGGCCTTGACCACGACGAAGTCGTCCATGGCGTCACAGGGGAACTCGACCGCTCCCCGGATCACGTCGTGCACGATGGTCACTCCCTCGTCGGGGGTGCGGAAGCGCAGGGCCCGGCCGTCGCCCCGGGGAAGGCCGCGGGTCCGGCAGAACCCGTCGTAGCCGGGGGTCTTGATGCCGGCCGTCCTTGTTGCGGGCGTCGATCTGGGCGCGGGTGCAGTCGCAGGCGTAGAGGAACCCGCCCTCCCACAGGGCGTCGACCGCCTGCCGGTACCGCTCGGTCCGCAGCGACTGGCGGTACGGGCCCTCGTCGGGATCCATGCCCAGCCAGTGCATGGCCGAGATGATCCCGTCCACCCACTCCTCACGGTTGCGTTCGGTGTCGGTGTCCTCGATGCGAAGGATGAAGGTTCCGCCGGACTGGCGCGCCACCAACCAGTTGAACAGCGCGGTGCGGGCGTTGCCGACGTGGAAGTAGCCGGTGGGTGAGGGGGCGGAGCGGACTCGCGGGGCGTCCCCGGGCACTCCTTGGTTACTCGTCTTCGACGATGGTGATGGCTCCGGTGGGGCAGCCGTTGGCCGCCTGGCGGACCTTCTCGTACAGCTCCTCGCCGGGGTGCTCGTTGAGCACATAGAGGAACCCGTCGTCGCGCACCTCGAACACCTCGGGGGCGATTCCCATGCACACGGCGTTGCTGGCGCACTCGTCGTAGTCGACAACAATCTTCACGTGATGCCTCCGTCCAGCTCGGCGAACCAGCCCGAGTGTATCGGCCCACCGTGCGGGTGCCCGGACACGGGAGCCGGCTGGCCTGTTCCGGGCGGCCTCAGCTCGCCTGCTCCCATGCCGGCTTCGAGCGGGACAGGCCTCCGGCGGTGACCGCCACCGGCACCAACAAGACGACGGCGAACAGCAACGGCAAGGCGTGGCGGGCGTGGAGCACGGCGAGCGCACCGGCCAACGCCCCGAGGAACATGGCGATGACCGACAGCCCTCGCCGCCCGATCGCGCGAGTTCGCCCCGCCCGCCAGCCTGCTCTCGGAGGCCGTCCCGGTGATGGTCAGGGTGAGCACGGTGGTGGTGAGGTCGGGCACGGCCAGCTTCCTGGCCGTCCCGTTCTGGATACCCGAACCGACGGCGAGCAGGGCGATGAGGGCGAAGCGCCAGGCGGAGCCCCGACGTCGGTCACCGTCCAGGCAATCACCGCGGCCACCATGGTGAGCACCGTCTGACAGCGGTGGACACCGCCAGCACCCGCCCCCGCCGGGGCCCGAGATGGACGAGGACCCGCCCGCGGCCAATGCCCCGAGGGCGAAAGCGCCCAAGGCCAACAGGGAGGCGCCGAGGGAGAAGCCCTGGGCGCCGACCAGGGCGAAGGCCAGAAAGACCACGTTGCCGGTCATGTTGGCCACGAACACGTGGCCGAGGACCAGGTAGCTGTAGGCATCCACCAGCCCAGTGACCACGGTGAGCATCAACAGCAGCGGGGCCAGGGGACCGTGCTTGTCGCCTTCGGGCGGGCGCAGGGTGTGCCAGACGTCGGTGACGGTGGTCAGCATGGGTGCCTCCTGATGGGGTGTCCGGGCAGCGTGCCGCTGCACGATGGCTAGCAGAGCGCCCTCGGTGCGGCCAACGGTCCGCCCTGCGTTCGGTCAGGTCAGCTCGATCGTGCGGGTGGTCTCGACCGTCTCGAGCAGCTGTCGGTCGTGGGATACCAGCAGCAAGGTGCCGTTGAAGGCAGCCAACGCCGACTCCAGCTGCTCGATGGCCGGGAGGTCGAGATGGTTGGTGGGCTCGTCCAGCACCAGAAAGTTGACGCCCCGGGCCTGGAACATGGCCAGCTCGGCTCGTGTGCGCTCACCGGGTGAGAGCGACCACGCCGGCCGGGTGACATGGTCGGCGACCAATCCGAACTTGGCCAGGAGCGACCTCGCCTCGGCCTGGGTGAGCCGGCACCGGTCGATGACGGTGCGGACCAGATCGTGGTCGCCCCCCATCGCCCCTCGGTCCTGGCCCAGTTCGCCGACCACCACGCTCGGGCCCCACCACCGGTCGCCGGCGGCCACGGGCAGGCGGCCGAGCAGCGCTCCCACCAGCGTCGACTTGCCAGTCCCGTTGGCCCCGGTCAACGCCACCCGCTCGCCCCAGTCGATCTCGAGGTCGAGGGGACCCATCGAGAACGAGCCCTGCTCGATCACCGCCCCGTGCAGCCGGACCACCACGGCGCCGGCCCGGGGCGCCTCCTCGATGGTGAACCGGAGGTCCCATCCCTCGAAGGGTTTCTCCACCACCTCGAGAGAGTCGAGGGCACGATCGGTCTGGCGGGCCTTGGAGGCAAGCTTCTCGGTGCGGTTGATCCGGAAGTCTCGCTGGGCCTTGTCGTTGTCACGCGGGGCACGGGCCTCTCGGCGCACTCCGGTGGTGGCCCACTGGCGCTGGCGCTCCGCCCTGGCCTCCAGCTGCGCCCGTCGACGGTCGTAGACGCCGAAGGCCTCGGCGGCATGGCGGCGGGTGTTGGCTCGCTCCTGTTGGTAGCCACGCCATCCGCCGCCGAACTCGGTGGCCGTCCGGCTGTGGGCATCGAGCTCGACCACGGTGGTCACCGTGCGGGCGAGGAAGTGCCGGTCGTGGGAGACGACGACCATCCCGCCGGAACGGGAGGTCACCCACGACTCGAGCCGGCGGAGGCCTTCGAAGTCGAGGTCGTTGGTCGGCTCGTCCAGCAAGGTGATATCGAAGTGGGAGAGCTCGATGCCGGCCAGGGCCACCTTGGCCCGCTGGCCACCGGACAGTTCCGCCACCTCGCGATCGGCCAGCGCCGAGCCGAGCCCCGATGTCGTCGAGGATGGAGTCGATGCGGGGGTCGAGGTCGGCCACTCCCAACCCGTTGAACCTCTCGAGAGCGACCTCGTAGCGGAGCTCGGCCTGCCGCGAGCCCTCGGCCAGGCCGGCAGCCGCCGCGGTGAGCTCGTCCTCGGCCTCCAGGGCTCCGGTCCGGCGGGCCAGTGCCTGGCGCACGGTCACCCCGGCGGTGACCTCGTGCTCCTGGGCCAGGTAGCCGACGGTGGCCGTGGGCGGGTCGAGCACCACCTCGCCCGAATCGGCTTCGAGCAGTCCGGCCAGGGCTTGGAGCAGCGTGGACTTCCCGGCGCCGTTGGGGCCGATCACCCCGATGTGACTCTCCGGTCCGACGGTGACCGACACCCCGGCCAGCACGGTGCGCCCGGCCCGATCCAGGGTGAGCTGGCGCGCCACCAGGGTGGCCGGCACTGTGGAGTGTGAAACAGCAGCGTGATGCGCGGGCACGGGAGCCTCCGGGACCGAGAGTCGGGGACGGGGTCGGGGGTCGAACACGGGAGTCACTCGCCATCAGCGCACGGGCCAACGATAGCGCTGCCCCGCGGCGTCCACGGCCCACCACGGCCGGCCACGACGTAGGGCTTTTCGCTCCCCACCACCCACATGGAGAAGAATTGGGAACCCCCGCCGTAGGCCTGGCCGAGGGCCAACCGGGCCCCGTCGATCTGGTGCTCTCCGGCCTGGCCGCGCACCTGCATGGCCACCTCGAGGAAGCGGAGCATCCCCGAGGCCCCGATCGGGTTGGAGGACAGCACGCCGCCCGAGGTGTTCCAGGGGATGTCGCCGGTGAAGGCGGTGGCCCCCGCCTCGGTCAGCTTCCACCCGTCGCCCAGGTCGCAGAACCCGAGGTTCTCCAACCACATCGGCTCGTACCAGCTGAACGGGACGTAGACCTCGGCCACGTCGATCTGCCCACGCGGGTCGGTGATCCCGGCCTGGGCGTAGACATCGGCGGAGCAGTCCCGCCCGGCCTGCGGATTGACCTGGTCCCGGCCGGCGAACATGGTGGGCTCCGAGCGCATGGCCATGCCGTGGACCCACGCCGGCGGGAACGAACCCGACACCGCGTCCTCGGCGGACAGCACCATGGCGGCAGCCCCGTCGGAGGACGGGCACGCCTCCAGATAGCGCAGCGGGTCCCACAGCATCATCGAGTCCTCGACCATCTTCATGTCGATGTCGGCCAGATGCAGATGAGCGTACGGATTGCGCATGGCGTTCTGGCGATCCTTGACCGCCACCATCCGGCCGATGTACTCGGGCGCGCCCGAACGCCGCATGTAGGCGCGGATATGGGGGGCGAAGTACCCGCCCGCCCCGGCCAGCAGCGGGGCGGCGAAGGGTTGGGGCACCGAGAGCGCCCACATGGCATCGGAGTCGGACTGCTTCTCGTAGGCCACGCACAGGACGCGCTTGTGGATCCCGGAGGTGACCAGGTGGGCGGCGACCAGCGCGGTCGACCCCCCCACCGAGCCGGCGGTGTGGACCCGGAACATGGGCTTGCCCACCGCGCCGAGGGCCGGGGCCAGATACAACTCGGGCATCATGTTGCCCTCGAACATGTCGGGGGCCTTGCCGATGACCACGGCGTCGACGTCACCCCAGCTGAGGTCGGCGTCGGCCAGGGCCATCTTGGCCGCCTCGCGCACCAGACCGGCGATGGACACGTCCTCCCGCTTGGCCTTGTGGTGGGTCTGGCCCACGCCGATGACTGCGCAACGCTCTGCCATCACTCACCCTCCAGGACGCAGACGAGATTCTGTTGCAGGCAGGGGCCCGAGGTGGCGTGGGCCACCGCCCTGTTGGCCTGGCCCGAGGCGATGCGGGTGGCGGCCTCGCCGATGCGGATCAGGCCGGCCGACATGATCGGGTTGGCGGCCAGCGCCCCACCTGACGGGTTGATGGCCACCGCGTCGTCGAGCCCGAGGGCCTCCTTCAGGATGATCTCCTGGTGGGCGTAGGGGGCGTGCAGCTCGGCCACGTCCACCGGGCCGTCGGCCACCCCGGCCACGTCGGCGGCCTTGACCGTCGACGGCGACCCGGTGAGGTCGCGTGCGCCAAGCGAGTGGGTCTCCATGCGGTGGTCGAAGCCGGTGATCCACACCGGGCGCTGTGACCAAGCCCGGGCCTTGTCGCCGGCCGCCAGCACGATGGCCGCGGCACCGTCGGTGATCGGTGGCAGCGCGTGGCGACGCAGGGGCGAGACCACGTAGTCGTCCTCGAGCAGCGTGGCCACGGGGATGTCGATGGCCACCTGGGCCTTGGGGTTCCCGAGGGCGTCCCGCCGCGACCGGGCGGCGATGGCGGCGAACTCGGACTCGCTGCCCTTGCCGGCATCGATGAGGGCCCGGGCCTGCAGGGCGGCCAGGCTGACCGGGTCCGGCCACAGAGGAGCCAGGTAGTAGGGGTCGAGTTGCAGGGTGAGGATCTCGTTGAGATTGCCGAGGGACGATCGACCGAAGGCGTAGACCAGGGCGGCGTCGATCTCACCCTCTTGGAGGAGCACCCAGGCCTCGTAGAGGGCCCAGGCCCCGTCCATCTCCACGTGGCTCTCGGCCCGGGGCGGCCACACCCCCACCGCGTCGAGGGCGGTCACAAAGCTGAACGGCCCACCGATCAGGTAGTCGGTGGAGCCCGAGCAGATGAAGTCGACGTCGTCCTTGGTGATCCCGATGGCGCCGAACACCTCGGCGATCACCGGCAGGAGCATCTCGACCTCGTTGTGCTCCTCGTCACGCCGCACGTTCTGCGACTGGGCGAACGAGGCCACCGACACCGGGCGGACGGCGCGGGCCGTGCGGGCAGCGCCGGCGGTGCGAGCGGCGGCGGCGGCGGTCATAGGTACTCCTTGAACGTCTCGTAGTCGGCGTCGGGCTCGCCGTTGGGCCGGAAGTACTTGACCGAGGCCAGTGAGGGGGTCAGCTGGTCGGGCTCCACCCACACCGCCTCCACCCGCATGCCCATCCGGATCTGGTCGGTGGGGATCTCTTGGATGAGCCCCATGAACGAGAGGTTGGCGCCGTCCAGGAGGATCTGGGCGCAGATGTAGGGGATCTCGATGGACTGGCCGGCGAAGGGAACGTTGACCACGCAGTAGGTGGTGATGGTGCCCACATTGGCCAGCTCCACGTCCTCGGTGGTGGCCACCCCGTCGGTGGGGCAGGAGCCGCGGGAGGGGACGTAGACCTTGCCGCACACCGGGCAGCGCTGGCCCACGAAGGCGCCACGCTCCAAGCCGCGGAGGAAGCGGGACTGGGCCACGCCGGGGGTGAAGTCGAAGTCCAACCGGATGGGGGTGGCCAGGGTGGTCACCGGGCCCAGCTCGTCGCCGGCGGAAGCAGGAGAGGTAGAAGAGGTAGGAGCTGCGTCGCTCATCGGCCGGCACCTCCCTCGGGTACGAAGCATTCGATGTCGGCCATCGACCCGATGCGCTCGGCCGCGGGCCGGAACCGGACGGTGACCCGGTCACCACTGGCTAGCCGGTCGGACCCGCCGCTGTCGACGACGTGGAGCAAGGCCGTGTCGGCTCCGTCCAGCCGGATCAACGCCCAGGCGAACGGGCGTTGCAGGGGATGCTTGGGGAGGGGGTGGGCCACCCACGCCCACGTCTCGACGGCACCACCCGGGCCCACTTCCACCAGCTCACCGGTGTCATCGCCGGTGGTGGGGTCGTACTCGGTGGGGGGCACGATGACCGACCCGCCCGCTCCCTGGACCCCGTACAACCGGCCGTCGCGGAGGCCGGTGAGGAAGGCGCCGATGACCGGCCCTACCGAACGCGAATACGGGTATTCGAGGCGGTGGCTGGCGTGCAGTGCTTCGCTCTCGGGCATCCCGGACCTCCCCTGGCACTCGACCGACGGCAATTTTTCAAAAGTAGAACACATTTCACTTTTGTGCGCCAACAGCCGCCGAGTACCGTGCACCCCATGGCCGAGACCCCCACGGACCGCCCCAACATCTTGTTGATCGTCTCCGACCAAGAGCGCCAGCGGTCGTGGCTCCCCCCCGGCGTGACCCTCCCGTGGCGGGATCGCCTCCGGGCCGAGGGCCTTGAGTTCACCGACTACTTCACCCACTCGTCGCCGTGCTCCCCGAGCCGGGCCAGCCTGCTCACCGGCCGCTACCTCGAGGGTCACGGGGTGGTCGACAACGTGATCATGCCCGAGCACACCGAGCTCCCCACCTCGACCCCCACCCTGGGGTCGCTGCTCGACGGCGCCGGCTACCGATCGTCCTACATCGGCAAGTGGCACCTGTCCCACTCCCCCACCCCGGACATGGAGGCCTACGGGTTCGCCGACTGGGACGGCAACGACCGCCACTTCATGGGGTGGGCCGGCACCGGCGTGCACTTCGACCCGATCATCGCCGGCAACGCGGCGAGGTGGCTGGAGGCCAACGCCGGGCCCGCGTCAGCCGCTCCCCCCGGGGCCGGCTCCGGCAGGGCCGATCCCTGGTTCCTGACCGTGGCCCTGGTCAACCCCCACGACGTGATGTGGTTCCCGGTCGACCAACCCGGGTACAAGGAGCGTCACCCCGACGACGTGGCCGCCATCCGGTCGGTGCTCGAGTCCGCCGCCTGGAAGGACGACGACCCCCTCCCCGTCTTCACCGACCCCTACCCCGAGGTGGTCGACCAGCTGCCGGCCAACTTCGGCGACGACCTCCACACCAAGCCCGAGGCCCACCGCCAGTGGCGCTGGGACCAGCAGCACGGGCTCTGGGGCTTCATCGACCCGTCGGACAAGGCGGCCTGGCTGCGCCACCTCGACTACTACGTGCACCTCCACCAGCTGGCCGACCGCAGCCTGGGCACCGTGCTGGCCGCCCTCGAGGCATCGGGTGGGTGGGACGACACCGTGATCATCTTCACCTCCGACCACGGCGACATGTGCGGCTCCCACGGGCTGCGCTCCAAGGGCCCGTTCGTCTACGACGAGATCATGCGGGTGCCGCTCTACATGAAGGTGCCCGGCGTGACCACCGCCGGCTCGGTCACCTCCGCCCTGGGCAGCCACGTCGACCTGGCCGCCACCATCTGCTCGCTGGCCGGTGTCGATCCGTCGTCGACGTCGTCGACGGCGTCGACGGTGCAGGGAACCGATCTCACCCCGGTGCTGGCCGACCCGTCGGCATCGGTCCGGGACCACATCCTGTTCGCCCAGGACTCGGCCCAGACCACCGAGCTCAACAAGGTGCGCTACGCGCTGCGCGGCTTCTTCGACGGCCGCACCAAGTACGCCCGGTACTACGGGGTGGGCGGCGGCAAGCCGTCGACCGGGCTGTGGGGGAAGTCCCCCGGCACCAAGCTGTTCGACGTCGACTGTGCCTTCGACGACAACGACCACGAGTGGTACGACCACGACACCGATCCGGATGAGCTGGTCAACCTGGCCAACGACCGGGCCCGCCGCGCCGACCTGCGCCAGGTCTACGAGCGGATGCGCGCCTACGAGCAGGAGTCGTTCGTCACCCTCGGATGAGCGCTCAGTCGGTGGCGGCGATGCCCTCCAGGTGGGCCACCAGCCCCCGGCAGCCGGACTCCACCAGGGCGAGGCAGGACTCGAAGTCCTCGTCGTCGCCGTAGTAGGGATCGGGCACGTCGACCGCACCCCCGGCCCGGGGATCGAACGTGCGCAACAGGACCAGCCGGTCCTCGTAGCGGTCATCGCCGGAATTCTTGCGGGCCAGGCTCATCAGGGTCTGCTGATGGCCACGGTCGAGGCAGACCACCAGGTCGGTGGCGTCGAACCAGGCCGACTCGAAGGCCCGGGCCCGGTGCCCGCCGTCGACGTAGCCGCGTCGCTCCAGCGCCGATCGGGCCCGGTCGTCCATGGGCTCGCCGGCATGCCACCCACCGGTCCCAGCACTGGAGATGTCCAGGTGGTCGGCCAGGGTGGTCCCGTCGCCCATGGTCCGGCCCGAGGCCAGCTGGTGGAGCACGGCGGCGGCCATCGGCGACCGACAGATGTTGCCAGTGCAGACGAAGCACACCGAGTACGGCCGGGACTGGGCCACCGGGCTCGGCCGGGGGGTCGGGCGATCAGTCAGGCGATCAGTCGGTCGCTCGGTCGGCCGATCGGTCGGCCGATGGCGGGATGCAGTCACCGGCTCATTCTGCACCGGCCCGCGCCCACGCCGATACGCTGCCATCGAGCGCGGCGATCCGTGCGGCACATCCGAGGAGGACCAGATGAGCGAGCAACCGATGCCTCAGCGGATGGGCCACGGGGTCAAGCAGCGGGACATCATCCGGATGTCGCCCGAGGAAGTCGACTCCTTCCTCCACGAGCGCCGGCCCATGACCATGTGCACGCTCAACCACGACGGCTCCATCCACGCGGTGGCCATGTGGTACGGGTTCCTCGACGGATCGATCGCCATCGAGACCAAGGCCAAAGCGCAAAAGGCGGTCAACCTGACCCGCGACTCGCGCCTCACCTGCATGTTCGAGGACGGTGACTACTACGAGGAGCTGCGCGGCGTGGAGCTGGTGGGCAAGGCCGAGATCGTCGATGACCCCGACAAGAAGTGGGAGCTGGGGGTCAATCTCTTCGAGCGCTACTACGGGAGCTACACCGACGACCTTCGGCCCTTTGTGGAGACCATGCTCAACAAGCGGATCGTGGCCAAGCTCAACGTCGAGCGCACGGTGTCGTGGGACCACCGCAAGCTCGGGCTGCCCTCCACCCGGCCCGCCTGAGCCAGGCGTGGCCGGGCGCTCCGCAACCCGTCCATTCGCCCCCACTCTCCCGGAGGTCGGCATGCCCCCCCATCCCATGAGCGACGACGAAGTCCTCGCCTTCCTCACCGCCGAGCCGGCCCACACCGCCAAGCTGGCCACCGTGCGAGCCGACGGCCGTCCGCACGTGGCGCCCATCTGGTTCGTGGTGGACGCCACGGCCATCGGGAAGGGCGCACCGGTCGGCGACATCGTCTTCAACACCGGTGCCGACACCTTCAAGGGCAAGGCGCTGCGCCGCGATCCTCGGGTGGCGCTGTCCGTCGACGATGAGCGCCCGCCCTTCTCCTTCGTGACCATCGAGGGGGTGGCCACCATCAGCGAGGAGCTCAGTGAGGTGGCCCACTGGGCGGCGGTGATCGGCGGCCGGTACATGGGAGCGGAGAATGCCGCAACGTACGGGAGGCGCAACGGGGTCCCGGGTGAGCTCTTGGTGCGGGTGCGACCGACCCACGTGGTGGCCGTCGCCGATCTGGCCAGTTGACCGCCGGGCCGACCGGCCGGTGCCTGACCCAGTCGGTGCCGGCCGACCGGTCGGTGCCTGACCCAGTCGAGGCATGACCGGTCGGCGCTGACCCGGCGGTGTGTAACCAGTCGGCGCTGACCGCGCCAGTCGGGGGGCGTGGCGCCACCGCGGCTCGAACTGGTAGCACTGACATCGACCAAGGGGGAGACAGACCATGATTCTCGATCGCTTCCGGATGACCAACAAGGTGGCCATCGTCACCGGCGCCGGGCGCGGCATCGGTGCGGCCACCGCGGTGGGCCTGGCCCAGGCCGGCGCCGACGTGCTGATCTCGGCGCGCACCGCTGACCAACTGGCCGCAGTGGCCGGACTGATCGAGGATGCCGGCAGCCGCGCCGTGGTCGTCCCCGCCGACCTGAGCGACCTCGAGGCGGTGGCCGCCCTGGTCGACCACGCCCGGAGCGAGTTCGGTCGCCTCGATCTGGTGGTCAACAACGTCGGTGGGGCCATGCCCCGCCCATTCATGGACACCTCGCCGGGACGACTCGAGCAGGCGTTCCACTTCAACGTGTCGACCGCCCACGCCTTGCTGCGCCCGGCGGTGCCGCTCATGCTCGAGGACGGTGGCGGCTCGGTGGTCAACATCTCGTCGGCCATGGGACGAATGGCGGGTCGGGGGTACCTGGCCTACGGCACGGCGAAAGGGGCGCTCGCCCACTACACCCGGCTGGCCGCCGCCGACCTGTCCCCCCGCATCCGGGTGAACGCCATCGCGGTGGGCTCGGTGGCCACCTCGGCCCTCGACATCGTGATGCAGACCGACGAACTCCGACTGGCCCTGGAGACCGGCACCCCCCTTGGTCGGATCGGGGACCCCGAGGAGATCGCCGCCGCCGTCGTCTATCTCGCCTCCGACGCCGGGGCCTACATCACCGGCAAGATCCTCGAGGTCGACGGGGGCATCCAATCCCCCAACCTCGACATGGGGCTGCCCGACATCTGAGCCGCACCTGCTGTCCGGCGCCGATCAGGGTGCCTGACCAGCACCGAGCACCGCCGCCAAAAGCACCGAGCACCGAGCACCGAGCACCGAGCACCGAGCACCGAGCACCGAGGAGTACGCCAATGACCACCCCCTATCGAGTCGTCGCCTGGAGCACCGGCAACGTAGGCGTCCACGTCATCGCCGGCATCGACGCCCGCGACGACCTCGAGTTGGTCGGGCTCTGGGTGTCCAACCCGGACAAGGTAGGGAAGGACGCCGGCAGCCTGGCCGGCCTCGGCCGCGAGCTCGGGGTCGCCGCCACCGACGACGTCGACGCCCTGCTCGCCCTCAAGCCCGACGTGGTGGTGCACACCGCCATGGCCGACAACCGCCTGATGGAAGCGCTCGAGGATCTGCAGCGCCTCCTGCGCGCCGGCGTCAACGTGGTGTCGAGCGGTCCGGTGTTCCTGCAGTACCCCTACGGCGTGGTCGACGACTCGATGATCACCCCGGTGGTGGACGCCGCCCTCGAGGGCGGGGTTTCGCTCCTGGTCAACGGAGTCGACCCCGGGTTCGCCAACGACGCCCTGGCCCTGGTGCTGACCGGGGTGAGCGAGCGCATCGACGAGCTACGAGTATCGGAGATCCTCAACTACAACACCTACAACCAGCCCATGGTGCTGTTCGGCATCATGGGGTTCGGGCAGCCCCTCGAGGACGTGCCCATGATCCTCCAGCCCGGGGTGCTGACCATGGCCTGGGGAAGCGTGGTCCGCCAGCTGGCCGTCGGGCTCGACGTCGAGCTCGACTCGGTCGACGAGTGGTACGAGCGTCGGCCGGCCGTCACGACCTTCGAGGTCGACGCCGGCATCATCGAGGAGGGGAGCGCGGCCGCCCTCCACTTCGAGGTGCGGGGCATGCGCGACGGCCGGGCGGTCATCGTCCTCGAGCATGTCACCCGGCTGGACGACGACCTGGCCCCGGAGTGGCCGCAACCGGCGGGCCAGGGGTGTTACCGGGTCCAGATCACCGGCGAGCCCAACTACACCCTCGACCTCCAGCTCCTCGGGAGCAACGGCGACCACAACACGGCCGGCCTCAAGGCCACGGCCATGCGCCTGGTCAACGCCATTCCGGCGGTGATCGAGGGCGCCCCCGGCCTGCTCACTGCCCTCGATCTCCCCCCGGTGTTCGGCCGCGGCCTGGTTCGCTGATCCCCTCACCCCCGAGGCGGTCCGCCCGGTCGACGGCTGAGGTCAGGCGGCCGAACAGTAGGGTCCGGAGAGTGACGGAACGTGGAGGGATCGACGCGTGAGCATGCCCGGACACGGCATGGGCATGGGTGGCGGCGGAGGCCAGTTCGGCTCGGTGATGCGCTCGATGCGCCGCGACGAAACGGTCACCCAGCAGCACGTGACCAAAGGGACCACCCGACGGATGATCAAGTTCGCCCGTCCCTACCGAAGGATCCTGGCGGCCTTTTTGGTCTTCGTGATCGTCGACGCCGTCGTAGGCGTGATCAATCCGCTGCTGTTCCGATCGATCATCAACGACGGCATCATCAAGCACAACAAGGACCTGATCATCACCCTCTCGTTGGTGGCTGCCGGCGTGGCGGTTGCCGACACCGCCCTTTCCATCGCCATCCGCTGGGTGTCAGCCAAGGTCGGGGAGGGCCTCATCTACGACATGCGATCCCAGGTGTTCGCCCACATCCAGCAGATGCCCATCGCCTTCTTCACCCGTACGCAGACCGGGGCCCTGATCAGCCGCCTGAACAACGACGTCATCGGAGCCCAGCAGGCCTTCACCGACACGCTCTCGTCGATCGTCTCCAACCTGATCAGTGTGGCCCTGGTGCTGGTGGTCATGTTCTTCCTGTCGTGGAAGATCACGCTGATCAGCCTCATCATCCTTCCCGTCTTCGTCCTGCCGGCCAAGCGAGTGGGTCGAAAGCTGTCGGTGATCACCCGTGAGTCCTACGGCCTCAACGCCCTGATGAACAACACCATGAACGAGCGCTTCAACGTGTCCGGCGCCCTGTTAGTCAAGCTGTTCGGCCGCCCCGAGCAGGAGCTGGGTGAGTTCGAGCAGAAGGCGGCGAGGGTCCGTGACATCGGGGTGACCCAGGCCATGTATGCCCGCTTCTTCATCGCCGCCCTCTCCCTCACCGCCGCCCTGGCCACTGCGGTGGTCTATGGCTGGGGTGGGGTGCAAGCGGTGGATGGGGCCCTGACCGTGGGCACGGTGGTGGCGCTGGCCGCCTACCTCACCCGCCTGTATGCCCCGCTCACCGCCCTTTCCAACGTCCAGATCGACGTGATGACCGCCCTGGTCTCCTTCGACCGGGTCTTCGAGATCCTCGACCTGCCCCCGATGATCACCGACAAGCCGGACGCCCGCCCGGTGCCGGCGGGGCCGGCCACCGTCGAGTTCGATCACGTCGACTTCCGCTACCCCGACGCCGAGGAGGTGTCGCTGGCCTCACTCGAATCGGTGGCGGTCCTCGACACCACCGTCTCCAGCCAGGTGCTCTTCGAGGTGACCTTCACCGCCCAACCGGGCCAGCTGGTCGCCCTGGTCGGGCCCTCGGGCGCGGGCAAGACCACCATCAGCCAGCTCCTGCCCCGGCTCTACGACGTCCGGTCCGGAGCCATCCGCATCAACGGACTCGACGTCCGCGACGCCACCATGGCCTCCTTGACCTCCACCATCGGCGTGGTTACCCAGGACGCCCACATGTTCCACGACAGCATTCGGCGCAACCTGCTGTTCGCCAAGCCCGATGCCACCGAGGCCGAGCTGGAGTCGGCCCTGGCCGGCGCCCAGATCGCCACCATGGTCAGCGCCCTGCCCGACGGCATCGACACGGTGGTCGGTGACCGGGGCTACCGGCTGTCCGGCGGCGAGAAGCAGCGCCTGGCCATCGCCCGCATCCTCCTCAAGGCCCCCGAGGTGGTCGTCCTCGACGAGGCCACCGCCCACCTCGACTCCGAGTCCGAGGCGGCCGTGCAACAAGCCTTGGCCACCGCCTTGCTCGGGCGGACCTCGTTGGTGATCGCCCACCGGCTGTCCACCATCCGCGAGGCGGACATGATCCTGGTCCTCGATCACGGGCGCATCGTGCAGCATGGCCACCACGACGATCTGTTGGCCGCCGGGGGCCTGTACGCCGAGCTCTACCGCATCCAGTTCGAGCGCCAGGAACAACCCGAGCTCAGCTGAGCCGAACCACTCCCGGCCGAGCGTCGCCGCCGCCGCCGCAGCCCTGATTCCCGCCCGCCGAAAACCGGTCAGGCAGCCTCCCCGACGCAGAGCGATTGCTCGCCCTTGTCGTGAGAGTCACCCGGGTCGAGGACGCGGTCAGATGCCCACTCCGTCGCTCGCACCGACATAGCCCGAAGGGCGCTCTCGGCACGGCCCTGGTCGGCGGGAACGCGGCGGGAGACGGTCTCTGTACTTCGATCGTGATCAGTCATGGCGTTCTCCTTTCTTTGTTTCTGGTGGCTTCGGTCTGGGTCATTTCGTCCAATCAAACGAAATGTGTGGTTGCCGGGTGGTCAAAACCCGGTATCGAACTGGGATAAATGCGCCGATCTGGGTGCCGGTGGCCGGGGAACGGCAGGGCATGTTCCGTGGTAGCGGGTCTGGTACGGGAGCTCCGGGGCAGGACTGGCAGGGTCACCACCTCGGCCTTACACCGGTGGGGCGGTTGTCGGGGGTGGTCAGGCGACCGTCGGTTCGATGCGGATGGCCTGCCAATGGAGCGGCGGTCCCCGGCGGGGATCGGGAGCCGAGAAAGCTAGTCACCTCAAAACAAAAGGAGCCGCTTCCTCAGAAGCGACTCCTCGACGAATCCAGACCCTGTAGGTGTCTGTTCAATCCGTCGAGAGTGCCTCCCGAACTGCCTTGGCGCTGGATACCAGGGCATCCTTGCTACAGGCCGTCGAGATTCCGGCAATGGACACGGCCATGGAGGGCGGCCCGGAATCGACCGCCACCTTCTCCTCGTCCTGCCGGGGCTTCCGGCTCACTGACGTGTCCGATTTCTCCACGGTCTCCACTATAGCGGCTCAAGTAGCCGATGGTCGAGTATCCGATTTATTTCCAATGAGAGCCCCGTCCGCTGCTGTTCACCTGCATATAAGCGACGAGGACCGACGCTCGGCGTGATAGGGGGCGCGCCGGGATGCCCGTCGGGCACCGAGCCGAGGGCGGAGCCCGGCCCGTTACGGTTGACGAGTGGCCCGCTTCGTCGTCGACACCACCCCGTTGCGGAAGTACCGCCACTTCCGGCGGCTGTGGGGTGGCCAGGTCGTCTCGGGAATGGGCTCGCAGCTGACCCTGGTGGCGGTGTCCTTCCAGGCCTACGGGCTCACCCACTCGACACTGGTGGTGGGCCTGATCGGTGTCGGCCAGTTAGTGCCGCTGCTGGCCGGAGCGCTGTGGGGCGGGACCCTGGCCGATGCCATCGACCGCAGGAAGGTGCTCATCCTCACTCAGGTGGCCATGGCCACGGCCATCGGCGGGCTGGTGATCAACGCCTCGTTCGCCCACCCCGCGGTGTGGCCGCTGTTCGTGTGCACGGCTGCGAGCGCGGGGTTCCAGGGGGTCGACTGGCCGGCGCGCCGTGCCGCCCTCCCCATGTTGGTGGCCGCCCCCGACGTGACCGCCGCCATCGCCCTGCAGACCACCATCCAGCAGCTGGCCCTGGTGGCCGGACCCGCCCTGGCCGGCGTGCTCATCGCCACCGTCGGGCTCAGCGCCGTGTACGGCATCGATGTGGCCACCTTCGCGGTGGCGCTGGTCGCCGCCCTCCTCCTGCCGGCCCTGGTCCCGAGCGGCGGCGGCACCCCGATGGGACTGCGATCGATGACCGAGGGCTTCCGCCATCTGCGAGGGGAGAAGCTGCTGTCGGCCAGCTACTGGATCGATCTCAACGCCATGATCTTCGGGATGCCCCGGGCCGTGTTCCCCGCCCTCGGCGTCGGCCTGTTCGGTGGGGGTGCCGGCGTGGTCGGCCTCCTGTACGCGGCGCCGGGAGCGGGGGCCCTAATCGGTTCCCTGTTCACCGGCTGGTGCAGCCGTGTCCGCCACCACGGCCGGGCCATCGCTACCTGCGTGGTGATCTGGGGGGCAACCATCACCGCCTTCGGTGTCATTCCCGTGCTGTGGATCGGCTTGTCGCTGCTGGCCCTGGCCGGGGCGGCCGACGTGATCTCGGCCATCTTCCGGCAGGCGGTGCAACAACGCACCGTCCCTGAGCATCTCCAGGGCCGCCTGTCGGGGACCTTCTTCGCCGTGGTGGCTGGAGGGCCCCGCCTGGGTGATGCCGAGACCGGCGTGGCCGCGGCCATCGGTGGTCCGCAGTTCGCGGTGTGGTCGGGCGGATTGGCCTGCGTGGTCGGGGTGGGTGTCCTGTTGTGGCGGGTCCCCGAGCTGTGGCGCGACAGCGGTGGCGGGCGGAGCCTGTCCGCCGAGGCCGAGACCCAGGCCATCGGCGAGGTCACCGCCGAGCTGGGCGAGAGCGAGCCGCTCTAAACGTAGGCGGGGAGGCTGGTCCGGATCCGGAGGCGGGCCGGATCCGGGGGCAGGTCCGGCAGATCTCTTTCCAGTTTTCTGTTACACCGATACATGAACCCGTCACGTATTCCCCGTCCGGTCCCGGTCCCGGTCACCGGTCCCGGTCACCGGTCACGCCCTCAGGCACCGGGCTCGGGCACCACCGGAGCGGTCTCGGGCGTTCGGGCGAGATGCCACTACCCTTCGCCCGGTGAACCCCGAACGGCCCGGCGGCCCACCCGCGGGTTGGTACCCCGACCCGGCCGGCGAGAAGGCATGGCGCTGGTGGGACGGCTACCAATGGACCGCCTACGCCTCCGATCCCTCCGGACCGGGCGTGGCCGCAGGCGGGGGCGTGGCCGCAGGCGGGGGCGTGGCCCCAGGCGGAGGCATGGCCACCGCACCGGAGTACCCGGGGTACTCCCAAGGCGGCTACGGCTTCCCGGGCTACTACCAAGCCGGCTACCCCGGCGCGCCCTCTATCCACGACCGGTTCGTGGCCGAGGAGAAGGCCGCCCCGTGGGCGAAGCGAGCGCTGGCCGGCTACCTCTTGCTCATTGTCGTCGCCGCCCTCGGTGCCTGGGCGGAGAGCTCGACCTTGCGTGAGACCTTCCACAATCTCCGTGTCCAGATCGACACCGGCGTGATGCAGTCCCAGCCCACTCGGTCGACCACCCTGAACCTGGTCGGTGTGCTGAACCTGGCGGTGGAGGTCCCCGTCTACCTGCTGTTCCTCATGTGGCAGTACAAGGCGGCCGTCACCGCCCAGATGCTCCAGTTCCCGGCCCGGCGATCACCGGGGCTCGGGGTGGGCGGTTGGTTCATCCCCATCGTCAACCTCTGGTTCCCCTACCAGGCCATCAGGGACTGCCTCCCACACGGGGATGCCGGGCAGCGCGTCGTGGCCCGGATGTGGGCGTTCTTCATCGCCAGCACCGTGATGAACCTGTCCACCATGGTGCTGGCCTGGGTGGGTAGCCCGGTCGGCTTCGCCACCGCCGCGGTGACCCTGGCCCTGGGAGCCGGCTTCGCGGTGCACGGTGCTCGGGCCGTGCAGCGCATCGCCGATGTCCACCGGGGGCTCCTCTACCCGGTCCATCCCGGATCAGGGGCTCACCACGCCCCACCGCTTCGGTGACAGGTCAGTCCGGTGACCGTCGTGTGACCGGGCTCGGCCGCGCCCACCGGCTCCTGCCTCCGGGCCGGCGCTGACCGCGACCAGTCGCTCAGGCGGCGTCGGCCAGCTTGCGCAACTGCAGCGAGAGGATGATCTCCAACAGACCGTAGAGGATCAGCCAGATCCCCATGATCACGGCCAGCACGGTGAGGGTGAGATTGGGGACGACCAGGGTGACCACCCCGGCGGCGAAGGCCAGCACGCCCATCCCGATCCGCCAGCCACGGGCCGGCAGGTCGCGATCGCTATAGGCGGAGAAGAACTCGATCAGTCCGCCGATGACCCAGAACAGGCCGATCAGGAAGGCCAAGGTGGTCACGGTGTCATCGGTGCGGTGCAGGAAGAGGATCCCGACGATGACCGACAGCAACCCGAGGAAGGCCATCAGCCAACGGGTGCCGGCGGTGTCCTCGTGGTCGGCGATGGCCATCACCATGCGGAAGAGGCCGGCCACGAACAGCCAGATGCCCAAGAGGATGGCAAAGGCGTAGATGGTGTCCTTGGGCCGCAGTGTCACCAGAACGCCGAGGATCAGCGTCACGATTCCGAAGAACAGGACCCATCCCCACGATTTCCCGATGGTGCGCAGGATGTCGCGCTCTTCCGGCGTCACCGCCGCTCCTCCTGGACTCGACATGGCAGCCTCCTGTCCCCGAGTGCCCCCGAGGGTCACTCTCCGTCCGGAGGCAAACCTTAGGGCTGGGCCCGTCGCCGGACGCGGATCACCGAGATGCGGTCCCGCTCCCCTCCTGTTGGCTCAGCGCCTGTCTTCGGCGACCGGCGTCACCAGCTCCTCGCTGACCGACCACAGCAGGCCGGCAGCCACCTCGTTGCGGGCAGCCGGCGAGGGCGTCCTCGGTCGGCACTTCACGAAGTACTGGCCGGTCACCTCGGTCACCTCGGGAGAGGAGGCCAGGTACACCGAGGTCCTCGCCCCCTTCTCCGGCGACAGGATGAAGGGCTTGATCACCTTGACCCCGAAGGCCAGCAGCCCCGAAGCGTCGCCGTCCCTGGCGTACCCGGTGGCCACGGTGCCCGGGTGGAGCGAGTTGGCGGTCACCCCGGTGCCCGACAGCCGGCGGGCCAGCTCAGTGGTGAAAAGGATGTTGGCCAGCTTCGACCGGCCGTAGGCCTGCATGCCCCGGTAGCGGCGCCGCGACTGCAGGTCGTCGAAGTCGAGGCCGTGCCGGGCGGAGCGGTGGGCGGTCGAGGCCACGTTGACCACTCGAGCGGGCGCCGAGGCGACCAGCCGCTCGGTCAGGAGCCGGGTCAGGAGGAACGGTCCCAGGTGGTTGATGGCGAAGGTGGACTCGTACCCGTCCTTGGTCTCAGTGCGCTCGGACAGCACCAGACCGGCGTTGTTGACCAGCACGTGAATATGCTCGTAGCGATCGAGCAGCTGGCCGGCACCCTCCCGGACCGAGGCCAGATCGGCCAGATCGAACACCACCAGGTCCACCTGGTCGGAGCCGGTGGCCCGACGGATGTCCTCTTGTGCCTGGCGCCCCCGGACCTCGCTGCGGGCGGTGATCACCGTGCGGGCACCGGCGGCGGCCAGGGCGGAGGCCGTGGCCTTCCCCACCCCCGAATTGGCGCCGGTGACCACCACCGTCCGGCCATCCATCGAGGCGGTGGTGGCCGTCGGTGATCGGCTCATGCTCCGAGCCTAGACAGCCGCCGCCCAGCCTGGTTGACAGCCAATCTTCGGTATACCTAATATTTTCTCTAACAGAAGCCTTAGTAGGCGCCCGACTACCAGCCAGCCGACCCGATGGGCCAGCCGTGACCTCCGAGGAGCCGGGGGCGGCCGGTGCCGGCAGGGGTCCAAAGGAGAGCAACCACGATGGCCAAGCACTGGAGCACGAACCACTCGGAGCGGGTGGGTCGGGCCCGACGTCAGGGATGGCGGGCCACCGCGGTGGTCGGCGCCCTGGTGGCCATCGTGGCCTCCTGTGCCGCGTGCAGCTCGTCGTCCGCCTCGAGCACCGGTGGGGGTCAGACCATCACCTTGTACAGCGGACAGCACGAGCAGACCACCGACGCCATGGTGGCCGCTTTCGAGAAGGAGTCGGGTATCACCGTGAAGGTTCGCAACGACGATGAGGACGTGTTGGTCAATCAGATCATCACCGAGGGTTCCGCCTCTCCCGCCGATGTGTTCTACACCGAGAACTCGCCGCCCCTCGAGACTCTCCAGGAGCGCAACCTGCTGTCGCCGGTGGACCCGTCCACCCTGGCCGCGGTGGCACCGAAGTACAGCTCGCCCACGGGCGACTGGGTCGGGGTATCGGCCCGGGTGAGCGTCATGATCTACAACACGAACCAACTGACCAAGGCGGAGCTGCCCACCTCGATCCTGGACCTGGCCCAACCCAAGTGGAAGGGCAAGATCGGACTGGCTCAAGGGGAGTCCGACTTCTTCCCCCTGGTGGTCTCCGTCCAGCGGACCTACGGCACGGCCGCCGCGTCCGCCTGGCTGGCCGGCCTCAAGGCCAACGCCGAGGGCAACCTATTCCCCGACAACGAGACGCTGACCAACGAGGTCAACGAGGGCCACGTCGAGCTCGGCGTCATCAACCACTACTACTGGTACCGCGAACGGGCCGAGGTGGGGGCGGCCAACATGCATTCGGCCATCGCCACGTTCGCCCCCCGCGACCCGGGCTACATCCTCGACGTGTCCGGCGCCGGCATCCTCCGGTCCAGCACCCACCAGGCCGCCGCCCAAAAGTTCGTCGCCTTCCTGGTCAGCAAGCAGGGACAGGAGATCCTGGCCCACAGCCAGAGCTACGAGTACCCGCTGGGCTCCGGGGTGACCACCGCGCAGCCGCTGCAACCCTTCGACACGCTGCAACCGGCACCGCTGACCATCGCCCAGTTGGGCGACGGCTCCTCGGCCACCAAGCTGCTCCAACAAGAGCAGTTGGAATGATCGGGTGCCGGATCCGAGGGCCGTGGGCGGTGCCGCAGGCTACGCTCCCCGCCCACGATCCGGTTGCCCCGACGGGCTCGGAGCGGTGACCCGTCCATGACGCTGAGCACCACATCACCCGACGAGTTGGGCCTGGCCCATCCCCTCCCATCGCCGGTCGAGGCCCGGGCCCGGCGACCGCTCGGTTTGTGGTTGGTGGCCCTGGCCGTGGCCGCCCTGTTGGCCCTGCCCTTGGTCTACGTGGTGGCCCAGGCGTCTCAGACCGGTTGGGCGGAGATCGTGCGCCTGATCCTGCGCCGCTACACCTTCGACCTGCTGTGGAACACGGTGATCCTCTCGGTCACGGTGACCGCGGCCTGCGCCGTCATCGGCACGGCCACGGCCTGGCTGGTGGAGAAGACCGATCTGCCCGGCCGGCGTGTCTGGGCGGTGCTGGTGGTGCTCCCGGTGGCCATCCCCGACTTCGTCACCGGGTTCGGGTGGGTGTCGGTCGCCCCAGCCGTCCACGGGTTCCCCGGAGCGGCACTGGTGATGACCCTCGCCCTCTACCCCCTGGTCTATCTGCCGGTGGCGGCGTCGTTCCGCGGTGCTGACCCGGGCCACGAGGAGGTGGCCCGCTCGCTCGGACTCTCCCGCGTGGCCACCTTCTGGCGGGTGACGCTGGCCCAGGCCCGACCAGCCCTGCTGGGTGGGTGCATCCTGGTGTCCCTGGCCCTGCTGGCCGAGTACGGCGCCTTCGAGGTGCTCCGTTACCAGACCCTGACCACACAGATCTTCTTCGAGTCACAGTCCAGCTACAACATCCCGGTGGCCTCCTCGCTGACGCTGATCCTGGTCGTGCTCAGCTTCGCCGTGCTGGGAGGCGACGCCCTGGCCCGCGGGCGGGGACGGGTCACCCGCACCACCCGGGCGGTCCGGGCTCGCCGCCCCCATCACCTGGGTCGGGCCACCCTCCCGTCGCTGCTCGGGTTGCTCACCCTGGTCGGGCTGGCGCTCGGCGTCCCCATCGGGGTGGTGCTCTACTGGATGATCGTCGGGGGGAGCACCACCCTCCCCTCGTCCACCTCGATGGTCGGTGCCGCACTGACCACGGCCGGCTACGCCGCCGCTGCCGGTGCCCTGGCCACCGTGTTGGCCCTGCCGGTGGCCCTGTTGGCCGTCCGCTACCCCCGGCGGTCGACCGCCGCCCTCGAACGGGGGACCTTCGTGGTCCAGGCCATCCCCGGCCTGATCATCGCCCTGGCCCTGGTCTACTTCTCCATTCGGGCCCTCCAGCCCCTCTACCAGAGCACCCCGTTGCTGATCATCGGTTACGCCATCATGTTCTTCCCGCTGGCCCTGGTGGCGGTGCGCACCTCGGTGGCCCAGGCACCGCTGGCCCTCGAGGACGTGGCCCGATCGCTCGGTCGGCGCCGACTGGCGGTGTGGTGGAGTGTCGTCCTGCCCCTGGTCGGTCCCGGGCTGGCCGCCGGGTTCTGCCTGGTCTTCCTCTCCACCGTCACCGAGCTCACCCTCACCCTGGTGATGATCCCCACCGGGGTGCAGACGCTGGCCACCCAGTTCTGGGCCTTCACCACCAATCTCTCCTATGCCGCTGCCGCGCCGTATGCGGGGCTGATGATGCTGATCGCCGCGGTGCCGAGCTATATCCTCGGTCGATGGTTCGATCGGCTGCCGTCGCGGGCGGGTAATCCGTGAACGGCCTGGGGGTCACCGACCTCCACAAGTCCTTCGGATCCCAACTGGTGTTGGCCGGCATCCACATCGACGTGCCGGTGGGCTCGCTGACCGCCATTCTGGGGCCGTCGGGAAGCGGCAAGACCACCCTGCTCCGGGTGGTGGCCGGTTTCGAGCGCGCCGACCGGGGCACGGTGTCCCTCGGGGGCCGGGTGGTCGAGGATGCCAACCACGCCCTTCCCCCCGAGCAACGCGGCATCGGCTACGTGCCCCAGGAGGGGTCGCTCTTCCCCCACCTCTCCGTCAAGGAAAACGTTGCCTTCGGGGTACGCCGGGCCAGGAGGAAGGAGGCCGGCGGCGGCATTGACGAGCTCTTGGAGATGGTGGGGCTGACCGGTATGGGCAACCGCTACCCCCACCAACTCTCCGGCGGCCAACAGCAGCGGGTGGCGCTGGCCCGGGCGTTGGCCATCCGGCCCTCCCTGGTCCTGTTGGACGAGCCGTTCTCGTCGTTGGACGCCGGACTGCGCTCGAGCGTCCGTTCCGACGTCCAAGATGTGCTGCGCAAGGGCGAGATCACCGCCGTGCTGGTCACCCACGACCAGGACGAGGCGTTGTCGGTGGCCGATCAGGTGGCGGTGATCAGGAACGGCATCATCGGTCAGTGCGGGACACCCCAGGAGCTCTACGACCATCCCGTCGACCCGTCGATGGCCTCCTTCCTCGGCGACGCCAACCTGGTCACCGCCACCGTGGAGGGCGACCGCGTGGCCACGCCGTTCGGAACCCTGGTGCTACGCCCCGACGGCATCGGCCGGCCGGCCGATGGTCCCGCGGTGGCCTTGGTGCGGCCCGAGCAGTTGGTCCTGTCGACCGCTATGGATGGAGCCGGGCTGCCGGCCACCGTCATCCGTACCGAGTTCCACGGCCACGATGCGGTGATCACCGTCTCCCCGCGCTCTCCTGCCGGCGCCGGGCCGATCACGGTGCGGGCCGACGGGAGCCTGGTGGTCGACGACGGGGCCGAGGTCGAGGTCACCGCCGACGGTTCGGTCGTGGCCTGGGCGGCCGACATCGCCTGACCAGGAAAGACGTCGAGGTTCAGACGTCGAGGACAGCCACCGAGCCCAACGTGACCAGGCGGTCGTCGGCCCCGATGTCGTGAATGGCCACCCGGACGACGTTGCGCCCGCGGCTCCCGCCCAGCACCTGGCACCGGGCCTCCAACGGTCCGACCTTGGCCGGCCGCAGGTAATGGACAACAGTGTCGGCGGCAGCGAGGGACCCGATCCGGCCGGGGCCCTCGGCGGCATCGACGGCCCGGCAGGCGGCCACGTCGGCCAGCATGGTCAACGCTCCTCCGTGGAGGATGCCCCACGGATTCCGGAGATGATCGGCCAGTTCGAGGCGGGTCACCGTGCCGGAGCCGGGCCCGATGCGGAAGAACTCCTCGGGCGGGAGGGCGTCGGGGTCCAGCGCCACCATCGGCGTATGGACGGGGCGGACGATGTCGAGGTCCAAGTCGGCGGGGTCGAGCACCGCGCAGGTCATGGTGGCCGCGGCCACCGCCCGGTCACCGGCTCCCTCGTCCACCACATCGAGGACGGTCACCACCGTGTTGCGTCCCCGACGCACCACGGTGCCGTGGAGCCGGAGCGGGCCGCGATGGGAGAGGTGGGAGATGGTGGCCATCATGCTGGTGGTGACGATCCACTGGGGGAGGACCGACAGACCGGAGAGGAAGCCTCCCAGCGAGTCGATGTTGGTGAGCAGGGCGCCGCTGCGCAAACCGCCGCCGGATCCCCGCTGGTGGTCGTCGACCGGCGCCCGACCCCCGATCTCGGGCAGGCCCTCCGGAGCCGAGGGGGACGGCACCTCCCAACGCTCCAGGCGGAAGTAGTCGCTGATGTGGTGACGCCGATCCACTCGCTCGCCCCCATGTCGGTCACTCACGAGCGCACCACCGGCCCGCCGGCGTCGACCACCACGGTGCCCACGTTGATCAGCGTGGTCACCCGCCCCTCGGCTCCCTCGTCGAGCAACTCGATCACCGCGCTCCCGCCGACGCCCCGCTCCCCGGCATCGAGGACCCTGGTCCGCGACACGATGGGCCCGACCCGTCCCAGGGCCAGATAGGCCACCTGCAGGCCGGTCACCACGGTAGAGGCGGTCTCGGTCCCGGCCGCGGCCGCCACTGCGGCGGCGCCGGCCACCTCGCCGAGCAGGGCCATCACCCCGCCCTGGACGGCACCGAACGAGTTGAACAGGTACTCCCGCACCGGCATGGAGACCCGGCCCTGGGCTGGGTCCAGCACCGAGACGGACAGCACGTCCACCACCGAGCGGTCCAGTCCGGGACCGGTGAAGGCCCAGCGGGTGGGAAGGTCGGGGTTCACCCGCGAGGTGGCCGCCGCGGCGCGGGCGGGGAGGACGGCGAAGGTCATGGTGGCCCATGCCACCGGATCGGCCGGGTCGTCGGCGTCGAAACCCTCAGCTCCGTCGGCGGTGACGTTGAAGACCAGGGCCTCGACCACCAGGACGGTCTTCCCCCGTCGCACCACGGATCCCCTGGCCTCGACCCACGGTCCGATGGCCGGTCGCACCATCTCCAGGGCCAGGTCGGCGGTGGCCAGCCAGTCCGGGGCCAACGCCCGCAGTGCGGCCGAGCCGCCGACCACATCGACCAGGGTGGCCAGCACTCCGGCCCGGACCCCCCCGTCGGCGCCGGTGATGTGCGGCGTCACCCGGATGCGCACTCTGGCGTCGGTGGCCGAGGTGACCTCGGCTTCCATCCCCAGATCACTGAGGAAGTGCTGGGCGGGGGGATAGCCCGCGATGGCCATTCAGCGTTCCTGTTCGGTAGGCCGGATCAGCACCTCGTTGACGGCCACGTGCCGGGGCCGGGTGACGGTGAAGAGGATGGACTCGGCGATGTCCTCGGCGTGCATCATCTCGATGCTCCCGAACGTGCCTCGCATGACCTCGATGATCTCGGGACGGTTGTGGCTGGCCAGCTCGGTCATCACCGCGCCGGGCTCGATGATCGACACCCGCAGGTGGCGACCGGTCACCTCCTGGCGCAGCGATTCGGAGAAGGCGGCCACCCCGAACTTGGTGGCGTTGTAGACCCCGCTCCCCTGTCGGGCCACCCGGCCGGCCACTGAGCTCACATTGACGATGTCGGCCACCTTGCGGGGATCGCTGTCGGCGGCGCGGAGCAGATGGGGAACGGCCGCATGGGTACAGTAGAGGAGGCCGAGCAGGTTGAGCTCGACCATGCGCCGCCACTCCTCGATCGGGGCATCGACGATCGGGCCGAGCAGCATCACCCCGGCGTTGTTGACCAGCGTGTCCAGGCGGCCGAACTGGTCCACGGTGCGCTCCACCATGGCCCGAGCCGAGGGCTCGTCGGTGACGTCGGTCTCGATGACAAGGACCTCATGGCCGGGGCCGATGCGCTCGGCGAGGGCCTCCAGACGATCCCGGCGGCGGGCGGCGATGGCCACGGTGGCCCCTTCGGTGGCCAAGGCGATGGCGGTGGCCTCTCCGATCCCGCTCGATGCTCCGGTGACCAGTGCCACGGTTCCTTGCAGGCGTTGCGTCATGACCCTCTTCCTGATGATCTCTTGGTGACCGGGACCACGCGGTGGTTCGCAGGTCCGATTCCCGCCCCGTCGGACATGGCTGCTCCGCGCCCAGCTGACCGACCGAGGTCGGCAGCCTGCTGAAGCCGTCAGGCTATCGAGAGATCCGCCGGTCGCGGGCGGCCGGGCCCGGCGGCGGCGAGGGGGTCACGGCATGGACGGTGGCGGCCCACTCGGGAACGTGACGAGATGACCGCTTGGGCCACGGTGGTGACGCGGCCGCACGGCGGGCCGGTGGACCCGCCACTGTGGAACATGGCAGCCCTCCACCATGAAGACGCTGCCGCTGCAGGACCAGTCCGACCGGTCCCGATCAGCCAGAACCGGTCAGGCAGCCGTCCGCTTGGCGGTCGCCTTGGTCGTCCGCTTCGACGACGACCGGTTGCGCCGACGGCCCCGCTGGCGGGTGGACGTGTCGAACGGCCGCTGGGTCGAAGCCGGGCTCTCGTGCAGTGCGCACCACTCGGTGCTGTTGTATCGGGAAAGTCGCACCCGGCACTGCGGCTCGACGCAGACCCTTCCGGTCCCGTACACCTCGGGAGGATTGCTCCCCGCCAATCCGTCGGCCAAAAATGATCCGTCCTCTACTGGTCTCCTGTCCACCATGTTGCATCTACCCCTTCATTATTGGAATTCATTCCTTCTGAGAGAGGTTTCGGCATGAAAAGACACAAACTGTAACCACCGGGCCGACGGACCCCCTCGAGGGTCGAAACCACTGTTACCGGGGGTCGAGTGGCCACTGGCCCCGGGCACGGATCCCCGGCCTGCTGGGTGTCCACGTCGGGGTCGGCGGGAGCATTGCTAGCGTCATCGGAATGCCCGTCGACGAGCCGTCTGAGCACGCCGGCCGGCCTGCCGTGGCCGTCACCGACGCGCCCTGGTGGAAGCGGGCGGTCTTCTACCAGATCTATCCCCGATCGTTCGCCGATTCCGACGGTGACGGGATCGGCGACCTGGCCGGCATCCGATCCCATCTGGGAGACTTGGCGTGGCTCGGGATCGATGCGCTGTGGATCTCGCCGTTCTACCGCTCACCGATGGTCGACTTCGGGTACGACGTCAGTGACTACTGCGACGTCGATCCCCTCTTCGGCACCCTCGAGGACTTCGATCGCCTGCTCGATGATGCCCACGCCCTCGGCATCCGGGTGATCATCGACTGGGTCCCCAATCACACCTCGGATCAACACCCCTGGTTCGTCGACTCGGTGTCGGGCCCGGCCAGCGAGCACCGCAGTTGGTACGTCTGGCGCAACGGGCGTCCCGACGGCACCCCGCCTAACAATTGGGTGACGGCGTTCGATCCGTCGGCGCCCGCGTGGACCTGGGACGAGGCCTCGGGGCAGTGGTACTTGCACCTCTTCGAATCAGCACAACCCGACCTCAACTGGGACGAGCCGGGGGTGGTGGCCGATATGCACGAGGTACTGCGCTTCTGGCTCGATCGAGGGGTCGACGGGTTCCGGGCCGATGTCATCCACTGCATCGGGAAGGACCCGGACCTGCCCGACGATCCCCCGCCGGTGGCCGGTATCCCCCACTGCGGGCTCAACGACGAGCCCGTCACCCACCATCGCCTACGGGCCATCCGGGCGCTCCTCGACGGCTACTCCGGCGATCGGGCCATGGTCGGCGAGGTCTACCTCCTCTCCACCGACACCGTGGCCACCTACTACGGGGACGGGGACGAACTGCACCTGGCCTTCAACTTCCCACCCCTGTACGCCCGCTGGCGTGCGGACCAGTGGGCCGCGTGCATCGAAGCGACCACGACGGCCCTCGACCCCAGGGGGGCGTGGCCCACCTGGGTCCTCTCCAACCATGACAACGTGCGCCACCGTGCCCGCTACGTCGGGCAGGCGGCACGGGCGGGAGCGGACCCGGCTACGGCCGAGCGGCGAAGCGAGGCCATGGCCAGGGCGGCCGCCGTGATGCTGTTGACTCTGCGGGGCACCCCCTTCCTCTACCAGGGAGAGGAGCTGGGACTGCTGGATGCCGTCATTCCGCCTGATCGAGTGGTGGACCCCGGGGGCCGCGACGGGTGCCGGGCACCGATTCCGTGGGACGGCAGCGCCGACCACGGCTGGACCACCGCCGACGAATCCGGACCGTGGCTTCCGTTCCCCCCGGACTCGACGCATCGAAACCACGCCGACTTGATGAGAAACGAGTCCTCGATACTCCATCTCTACCGGCGACTGATCCACCTCCGCCGCCGCTGCCCGGCGCTGTCACTGGGAAGCTTCGACCCCACCGACTTGGCCGACGGCCTGCTCGGCTACCGACGGACGTGGGGCGACGAGCGGTGGTCGGTCATCATCAACTTCACCGACCGGATGATCGACGTCGGGATCGACCAGGGATGGTCATGGTCGACCTCACGAGTGGAGGTCTCGAGCGACGGTACGGGCGAAGGCGCGACGTTCGCCGGTCGAGTGGGTCCCGACCAGGCTCTGGTCATCCGGCACTGATCGCCGTCGTCGAGCGCGGCGGGCCCGTCACCAGCGTCTGCAGCCGGCACACGGTCGGTGGCTACAGCCAGGTCTCGCACCAGTAGTCGGATGCGCCCCGATCGCCCAACGACATCGCATGACCGTCCTCGTGGCCGCTCCGTCTGATGCAGCACACCAACGTGCCCAGCCATGGACCCCGATCGATGCAGTGCACAGCGCCGCAGCGGTGCCATTGCGGCTGCTCGGGAAGCACCAGATCGTCGAGATCGAAGTCTGGGTCTGACCACTCGCTGAGTTTCCGTACGTGGAACGGATCGATCGTCACTGTCTTTTCCTGCCCCTTTTGTTTCGTTTCCCTCTACCGGATGATCGGAATTAGTGCCGCGGAAGCTGTAGCGGGAATTGCACCCACCGGCACACCTGGAGGGTGGGAACGGTCCGTCGGGGAGGTCCACCCGCTGGGCTCACCAGCAGGCCACTATGGGGCGAGGCGCACCAGTCCGCAGCATGGACAGCGGCGACCGGCGCCAAGGCATCAGGTGAGACAGCGGCCATCCCCATGGCCACCATTGGGAGCCAGGTCACCGCCGGCCAGTACGGTGCCCTCCCGGCCAGGGGTCGGTATCTCGCGCTTGATTGTTCAAAGTATCATCGAAGTGGGATACTGCTGAAGGGTCAAAAGACCAGTTGATCGACGGTTTTTCTGGTGAGACCCCGGATAATGGTGTTCAATTTTCTTACAATGCGGTAGCATGGGCACATGAACGGTGAACCGACCAGGGGAATCGAGGACATCGTCCGGCGCAATGTGGCCGCGTTGAGGTCCAAGGCCAACCTGACCCAACAAGGCCTAGCCGACGAGATGCTGTTGCGTGGGGTTGCCTGGACCCGGGAGACGGTGGCTCAGGTCGAGACCACCAATCGCCGACTCGGTTTCACCGAGGCGATCGTGGTTGCCGCCTGCCTCGACGTCCCGCTGGCCCGGCTCACCGCAACCGGGTCACCCACTGTTGCCGTGGGTGAGAGCGAATGGTCGGCCGGCTACCTGGGGGCAGCCATTGCCGGGACCACTGACGATATCTTCGCCCCGGAAAGCTACGCCTCTCCTTCGGCCCGGACAGTGGAGATCCCGGATCGGGTCGATGCCCCGAGACGGGCTGACGATCCGGTGGAGGCCCCCGATCGGCGCCGGGGCCCGGGCGAGCGACGGGTGGGCGATACCGACGACTCCGATGACTCCGAACGCCGAGGACAGCGGGCCAACGACGTGCCGGCGCAGACCCAACAGAAGGCCGCCGAGCGGATCGAACGGCGGCTCCGGTTGCGGGTCACCGCCGGGGACGTCGATGCCACCGCCCAGCAGCTTTGGTCGCGCAGCCTCGACGCCGAACGCGAGCGCCGGGTGACCGACCGGCACGCGCTGACCGGCGGCTCATTGAAGACGATCCGAGGTCACGTCTCACGCGATCTCGATCGGGAGATCGCCCACGAGATGGAGCGAAGTCCCGAACGGGTCGATCCAGTTGCCGACGGACCCACCGAGATGAGTGCCGAGGAGACGACCTGGGAGGCCACCCGGCTCAACATCATTCTGGCCAACAAGGGTTACAGCGACAGCGACGTCACCCGGTGGTGGAACTTCACCAGGCACCGCGAGCTCGAGGACCAGACCGTCGGCGAAGCCTGGAAGGCCGGGGAATACGGGGCGGTCATCCGCCTGGTTGAATCACTGCCCGACAAGAACGACTCGGCCAAGGGCTTCTACATCGACGAGTAGTTCGGACCAGATGCCCGGTGGTGGTCAACCGGCCAGGGTGACCATCACACCGCGGTCGCCATAGGGAATTCGCTTCCCCTTCAGCAGGTGTCCGATCGAACCGAGCAGTTTTGGTGATGTGGGCCACAAAATCCGTACTTCGCCTTGACCCGGTCGCGGATCCGCTCGAGGTCGGAGCCGGCGACCATCTCGGCTGTGGCTTCGGCCGGCGCAGTACTGTTCGCTTTCCGCGGGCATTGCATGGTCCGAGTGGTCTTCCAACGGCCATCGGCTGCCGGCCGTCGCCCGGATCGCACCTTCCTGTGAGAATGGTCCGATGGACAACGGACGAACCAGCACACCGGCACGTGGGACGACGCCCTCAGCGGCCGCCATGGTTGCGGCCATGACCGACGAGGAGAAGAGGTGGTGCCTCGACGGCGATGCTCCGTTCTGGGCCGGCCTGACCTACCTCGCCGAGGCCGGCTATCACAAGAGCCCGTTCCGGGCTGCCGAGGTGGTGCGGGTCGGGTTCCCCGGATTCGCGTTCTCCGACGGTCCCCGGGGGGTGGTCGTCGACCAGGCCACCTGTTTTCCGGTGAGCATGGCCCGTGGTGCCAGTTGGGACGTCGACCTGGAAGAACGGATCGGCGAAGCCATCGGAAGGGAACTGCGGGCGGTCAGCGCCGACCTGTTCGGGGGGGTCTGCGTGAACGTCCTCCGCCATCCGGCCTGGGGCCGGGCCCAAGAGACCTATGGCGAGGACCCTCACCATGTCGGCGAGATGGGTGCGGCCCTCACTCGTGGCGTGCAGCGTCACGCCATGGCCTGCGTCAAGCACTTCGCCTGCAACTCGATGGAGAACGCCCGATTCGCCGTCGACATCACCGTTGACGAGGTGGCGTTGCACGAAATCTACCTTCCCCACTTCAAGCGCATCGTCGACGAAGGCGTCGCCGTGGTGATGAGCGCCTACAACAGCGTCAACGGCGAGTGGTGTGGAGACAATGGTGACCTGCTCAACGACGTGCTCCGCGACGAGTGGGGGTTCGAGGGCTTCGTGATCAGTGACTGGATCCTCGGCATTCGGCGAGCCGGCCGCTCGCTGCACGCCGGACTCGATGTGGAGATGCCCTACCGGATGATCCGCTCCGAGCACCTGGGCGACGATCTCGACAGCGGGGAGGCCTCGCTGGAGGAAGTCGACCGTGCGGTCGAACGGGTGGTGAGCACCCGCATGCGCTTCGCCGATGTCCTGGACCGGCCGGCTCCGGGCAGGGAGGAGCTGGCCAGCCCCGCCCATCGGGCACTGGCCCGGGAGGCAGCAGTAAAATCCGTCGTGCTCCTCCGCAACGAGCCGGTCGATGGAACCCCGGTGTTGCCGTTGGCCATCGCTCCCGATGCCTCGATCGCCCTGCTGGGAAGGCTGGCCGGCGCCGTCAACCTCGGGGACGGCGGGTCGAGCGACGTGTGGGCCCCACAGGTGGTGACACCAGCAGATGGCATCCGATCGGCGCTGCCCGACGCCACGGTGATCGAGGACGACGGATCCGACCCCCAGGCAGCGGCCACCCTGGCCGCCACCGCCGACGTTGCCGTAATCGTGGTGGGCTACACCCGCCTCGACGAGGGCGAGTTCATCGGCGAGTTCGCCACCGCCCATCTCACCCATCTGTTCCCCGGCGAGGACGACCCCGCCCTGGTTGAGGCCTTCAACGCCCGGATCGCCGACGAACGGAAGATCCAGCCTCCCCCCACGCAGCACGGGGTGCGGTCGGCGGGTTCGCCGTCGGAGGTGACCGCTCCTCGTTGCACCTGCACGATGAGGACGTCGAGCTCATCCGGGCGGTGTCGGCGGTCAACCCGCGCACCGTCGTGGCCCTGGTGGCAGGCAGCGCCGTGGTCATCTCCGAGTGGGACACTGCGGTGCCGGCGGTGGTGCAGTCGTGGTACTCGGGCATGGAAGGTGGGCACGGTTTGACCGACGTGCTGTTGGGCACGGTCGACGCCACCGGCAGGCTGCCGTTCAGCGTGCCGAGATCGGCATCCGATCTGCCGGCCTTCGAGCGCGACGCCGACCACTTCACCTACGACGCCTGGCACGGCTACTGGCACCTCGAGCGCCAGGGGATCGCCCCGGCCTACCCGTTCGGGTTCGGGCTCAGCTACACGACGATGGTCCTCGAGGGTGCCGACGCCACGCTCTCGGATGAGGTGGTCCATGTCAACGCCGCGCTCCGCAACGACGGGGAGCGTACCGGGAGCGACGTCGTCCAGGTCTACGCCCACCGGCCCGGAAGCTCCCGCCCGGCCCGGCTGGTCGGATTCGGGCGGGTCGAGGTCGAGGCCGGCCAGTCGCGGTCCCTCGATTTGGCCATCCCCACCACCACCCTGGCCGAGCGAGACCTCGAGTCGCATTCGATGGTCGTCCGCCCGGGTACCTACATGCTGCGGGTGGCCCGCCATGCCGTCGACCCCGGAATCGAGCTGTCGGTGGACGTCGCCGGGTGAGGGAGCCGGATTCGCCCCCCGCCGCTCATCGCGCTCGATGACTCCCCGTCCCGATACCCGCATGAGTGCGCTGGTGGTCGTGGTACCGGAAGCAGAACCGGCGGTGGGGCGGTGGCGAACCCAGCTCGATCCATCCGCGGGTCGCGGGATGCCGGCCCACGTCACCGTGCTCTACCCCTTCGCGCCGGCGACCATGGTCAGCGACGCGCTGGTGGCCAGAGCAACCGAGACCGTCGGGGGGTGCCAAGCGTTCGAGTTCTCACTCGCCTCGACCGGGTGGTTCGATGACCGCGTCGTCTATCTGGCGCCCGACCCGGTGCAGCCGTTCCTGGCCCTGACGGCCGGCATCATCAGCGGGTTCCCTGAGTTCCCCCCCTCCGGGGCGTTCGTCGATCCGGTCCCCCATCTCACCCTCGGCCGGGGCCGAGGCGACGGTCGCCTGCGGGAGGCCGAGCTCGATGTGCAGACCCAGCTACCGGTGCGGTCGCGGGTGCGGGAGGTCTCGCTGATGATCCGCGCCCGGGACACCGGACTGTGGGGCACACGGGCGCGACTTCCTCTGAGGGAGTAGGAGATGACGCGGGGTGATGACCATGGACGGACACTCGCGCTTGGGACACGAGAGCCACCGGGCCGTCAGCGATCGTCTGACCTCCCAGCCCGCAGAGTGGCGCCGGCATCCCCGGTCCGGTCGGGTCCGCGACGGCTGGACCAGCGTCGTCCACCACCCCCGGCGGAGGTCGACATTCTCGACGCCGACGGGGCGTCCCTCGTGCGCGACCGGGAGTTCAGGGGCTTGGCCGACGGGTAGCCTTGGGAGGGCGGTAGGCCGACAGGTGATCGGCATGCGGAAGGAACCCGATGCACATCACGCCCCCCGATCGCGACCTCGGTGAAGCCGAGTGGCGCTCGTTCGTGGAGGCCCAAGGATTCGGACACCTGGTCGCCGCCGGGGTTGGTCGCCACGTGCCGGTGGTGGTGCCCACCCAGTTCGTCCTCGATGGCGACCGCGTGCTGCTCCACCTGGCCGGCCCCAATCCGGTCTTCGAGGCCTTGGCCGAACAGCCACGAGTGGTGCTCAGCGTGGCCGGTGACTGGGCCTTCATCCCCTCGGCATGGAAGGCGATCGGCGACGAGGACCCCGCCTTGGGCATTCCGACCACGTACTACGGGGCGGTCCAGCTGGAGGGCGTCGCCACCGTCGGGACTGCGCCCGCCGAGGTGGCAGCCGTCCTGCGACGCCAACTGGACGCGCTGCAACCCGGCACGGCGGTAGCCGACCCCGAGGTGGCCCACCAGGCCAAGCTCCGCAGCATCCGGGCCATCACCATCGCCGTCGACAACGTCCGGGCGAAGTTCAAGTTCGGAGGCAACGTGGATGACGACCACCGACACGCGGTGATCGAACGCCTGCGGGAGCGGGGCAGCCCCGGTGACCTGGCCGCGGCCTCCCATGCGGTGCGCCGGGGCGGAGGCGCCAAGCAGGGGCCGGGTCGGACTCAGCCGTAGTTGCGAAGCGATCCCCAGAACGCGGACCACGGACCGCGGGGTCCGCTGCAGATTCCGATCGGCGTCCCGTTCTCGTCGTTGTTGACGTCGTCGGGGCTGTGGATGGTGGCGACGTAGCGACAGTGGGCGAAGTGGGGGCGCAACTGCTCGACGGCGCCCACCGCGATCACCACGTGGTCGTCGGCCGACCCCGGTCCCCACAGCCAGTAGGTGTTGTGCCCGGACAGGGGGACGGGAAGACCGAGCGATGGACCGTAGTGGGCGATTGCACCGGCTTCGCCGTAGTTCGAGGTGAAGATCGACGCCTGGCGGCGCTCGGTCGGTGGCAGGCCGTCGTAGACGCTGGCCACCTGCCCGGTCAGTTGGGGCCACCCGACGGTCTCGCCCAGGTCATAGTTGATCGTGTGCAGGGCGCGCAGCTGGGCGAAGGTCGAGAGAGGCAGCAGCGGGAGGATGAAGGACACGGTGAGCACCAGGCCGGCCAGCGGGGCACCCAGCCACAGGCGACGGTGGAGTGAGCCGGCGTCACGCTCCTCGATGCGAATGGCACCCAAGGCGAACACGAGGGGCAGGAAACCTGCGGTGTAGTAGGTCCGGCCGGGGATGGTGGCGAACACGTAGACCAACACCACGGACGCGGCCACGGCGATGAACCGGAACGGGCGTCGCCGGACCAGCGCAACGATGCCCACCACCGCCATGGGGGCGGCGAAGAGACCGCCGATGATGAGCTGGGCGGGCAGGAACCCCACGTAGTCGCTCAACGCCGAGTGCTCGGCGGCCAGCGATCGGTCCATGGCGAGAGCCGGCGTCCCATGGGTCAACTCCCAGATCAGGTTGGGCATCCACAGCACGAGGGCGACCGACAGCCCCACCCACGGCCACGGGGTGGCGAGGACGGCGCGGCTCGGGGTGAGGAGGAGTCCCACCACCAGGGCCACCAACAACAGGACGAGGAGGTCCTTGTTCTCGAGGCCGAGGCCTACAACTGCTCCAGCCGCCACCCAGCTCCGCGGTCGATGGAGCACCACTGCTCGCACCACCAGCCACAACGTGAACGTCCAGGCGGCCAGGTCATAGACGGTGGTGCCGGCGAGATGGGCGGAACCGAGGGTGACCGGGGCGCAGGCCATGGCGACGGCGGCCAGGAGTTGGGCGTACCGCCCCCCGCCCAGTGCGCTCGTGGTCAGCCCCGTCCCGATGACCACCGCGCCACCGGCCAGGGCTGGAAACACCCGAACGGCAGTGGGGCTGGTGCCGAACAGGTCGATGGCCACCCGCACCAGTGAAGGGGCCAGAGGGCCCTGGTCGACGTAGCCGAAGGCGAGACGATGAGCACAGGCGATGAAGTAGAGCTCGTCGCGGTGGAAGCCATAGCGAGCGCTCACCGCCAACTCGAGCACCACGACGGCCGCCGCCACCCACCACACGGCGCCGGACAGTTGGGAGCGCGCCGGGGTTGCGTGGCCGGGGGCTCCGGCCTGCCCCTCGACAACCGCGCTCGCTGGCGAAGCGGCACTCGACATCTGGCGCAGCGTATCGCCGCGGTGACCAGGGAGCCCGGTACCGAATGTCTGGTGCTGTCAGGCTCCCGGCGTAGCGATCGGGCCGCCGACCGCCCCCGTCGCCCTCTGTTCAGCGGCTCCTAGACGTCGGTCAGTGACGTCTCGGTGATCCCGAGGGCGCGGAGGGTGCGCCCCAGCCCGAGGAACGCGGCCAGACAGATGGTGAGATCGAGTATCTCGGGATCGGTGAACGACTCCCGCATACGGTCGACGAATCCGTCGTCGATGCTCAAATGGTCCATGGCGAACCGTTCCGCGTACTCCATGGCCAAGCGTTCCTGCTGGGTGAAGCTGGCTGCGTCATCGTGGATGCCAACATGACAGTAGAAGTCCTCGGTGAGCCCTTGTGACTTGACGCTGTCGGCGCGAAAGGCCAGGCACACGGTGCAGTCGTTGAGCTGGGCGATTCTCATTCGGGCGGCTTCACGAACGCGGACGGGAAGGATGCTCTTGTTGTAGGCGGCATCCACCAACCGGTTCACCGCAGCACCCATCTCCGGTCGGAGTGACCACAACTGCACCGCGTCACCACCTTCGCCCTTGGGAATATCGAGTCGCGCCATGCACCCATGCTATTTCATGCGGCGCAAACCTCGGAATGGTGCGATGGACACCACTCAGAACGTGGCTCCGCCGCCACCGACCTGCGTCGGTCCCGGCCCGGAGCATCGCCGACGTCGACCTGCGGACCGGTTCCGTCATGTGACTGTGGCGATTGCTAGGCCTTCGAATCGGCAGTGACCCACTCGATCGCCGCGTCCCTTTCAGCGGGCTCAAACACCTTGATCTCGCCCGGAACCATCCACCCAAAGACGGCGGTGAGATTTGCCATCCACTCGATGTCCGTGATGAGGGCGAATCGCTTCAACGCGGTGAGGTGGTGGGTTGCCAACTTCAGGTCCTCCCACATAGCCCCACCCGAGAGGCCGCTGAACTTCGTGACGATGAGCGCCACCCGCAGCGGACCAGATGCCGCAGCCTGTTCGATAGCGGGGATCAGAACGTCTCGGTAGTCGGACGCATCGAGTTTGCCTTCCATTTCGAAGCCGATCACGCCCTCGGGAAGACCTGACAACGCTTTGATCATGACCAACTCCCACAGAATCGACGACATTCGTGACGGCTGACCCGTAACGCTATCGGCAGCCCCCAGACGCCGGCCAGCGCGAAGTTCTCCGTGCTACTGCTTGGGGGCAGGGGCACGGAATGCTGGTCAGTCGGATGCCTCTGCCTTGAACATTTCGAGCACCGTTCCACACCGGCTGCAGAAGACCACTTCCACCACCATCGGAGGCATTCCCAGATCGGTTGAGATCGGCTCCACTGTGATCAAGCGGTAGACCGCAAATTGGTCAAGGTCAGAATGGCAAGGTTGACCGTCCTGCTGAGTTACATCGAGATTAGGGACGTAGTCTAGTGACCAGCATGTCGGACCCTCACGGAAGGAGGCGCCATGAACCGGAGCTGGTTGCCGAAGATCGACGTCGGCATGACGACGCTTCTGGTGGGGGCACTTACAGGCCAGCACGAGCTATCTGAGGCCGATCGCCAAGCGGTCGCCGAGTGGATGCTCGATCACGCGGCTGAACCAGAGGTCCGCGATCTCCTGATCACAATCGTGCGAACTCAGATTGGCGATACCTCCGAGTTCCGGGTCAAGGTGGCGGACGCTATCCGGGAGAAGTTCGGGGCAGCCTCCGCTGATGCGGCGATGGATCAACATGCTTGAACCTCCTCCGCTCGCATCGGAGTAGCCACGGGTATGCGCCCGCGGCCGACCCTGTTCTTGGGCACCAGGGCCGCGCCCAGATCCCCTCTTAGGCTCCCCGGCAACGTGGTCAGACTTGCCCGCACCGATCACGTGCCGGGTCGGATACTCCGTAGCTCCGGGGTCACTTCGCTAGGTATCCCACGTATCCGATGTAGGGGATACTCAGAACCCGCCCGGTATCGGCACATCTCGCGCCGATCTGTCCGATCCAATGATGGCTCCCAACCGGCGGATGGCAACGGCGTAGCCGGACGGCGCTCGGAAGTGACTATTGCCACTCGACGCTTGCGACGTCGAGGGCGACGGAGAGCCCCTTCAGATCGAGTTCACGGCGGTTACGAACGTGGAAGTGGTCGGTGACCGAATCGATGACGGCCGCGGTCACAAGGATCTCTCCAGTGCCGGCGGCGGCACCGACACGGGCAGCTTCGTGGACTCCCTTGCCCAAGTAGTCATCGCCAAGGTCGACAGCTTCGGTGGCGTGGACACCAATGCGCACCTGCGGAGCGAAGCCATGCTCACGACGGTGATCGGCCAGGGTGCGCTGGATCGCAATGGCGCACTCGACGGCGTCAAAGGAATCGGTGAACGATACGAAGAACCCATCTCCTTCATGGTTGATCTCCCGACCGTTGTGCGCATGAAAACACTGACGCAGGGTACGGTCGTGCCAGTCCAGTAGGTTTCCCCACGCGTCATCACCCAGGACCTCGACGAGCCTGGTCGAGTCGACAATGTCGGTGAACATCAGGGTGCAGGTAGCCCGGCTCCGCCGGGCCGCGTGGAGCATCGAGCGCACCCGCTCTGCCTCTCGGACCGCGCCGAGACGTTCGAACGCGCTGAGCGCCGCCTCGAGCTCCCCTGTGGCGTTGGACTCATGGCCACCGACTCGCAGCGCTCCGGCGATGATAAGCCGAGCACGAGCCGCCTCGAATGGCGCGTCGACCTCGCACCACAGGCGGCATGCCTCCCGCAGCGAGGTAATCGCGGCCTCTGCGTCGCCATTGGCCAATTGGACCTGGCCACGCGCTTCGGCGACAGAGGCGAGGGCGGCAGTGGTGTGGAACGACTTCCCCCATGACTCCAGCTCGGCCAAAGCATCACGGGCTCGGTCGACCCGACCGGCCGCCAAGGCGATCGTCACCGCTGCGGGTAGAACCGAGCCGCGGTCCTCTTGGTGGACGCCGACCATCTGGGCCAACGCGTCGGTAATGCTGGCTAGAGCAGCGTCAGGCTTGCCTTCGTCCAACAGCAACAGCGCCAGTCCCGGCTGGGGCAGTCCGCCCAGCTCCTGGGCACGTCGAAAGGCGTCTCGGGCCCCTGATTGATCGCCCCTTCTCCGCCGGATCTCACCGAGCTCGGTCAAGGCCCATCCGGTCGCGATCAGGTTGGCTGGCAACAACTCTTCGATGGCATCGAGGGCGTCTCGCTCGGCGTTGTCAAGCTCCCCGCGAAGACGGCGGACCTCGAGCGCGATGGAACCGACAGAGACCGGGAAAGCCACTCAACGATTCTCGCTCGCACCATCGCAGCGACGCGTCGGTCCACTCGCCGGCACGTCGCCAGTCGGCCATGTTGCGGTAGGCCCAGATCGCGCCGCAATAGACCATTCCGGTGGTGTACGGGTTGCTGGCGGCACCGCTCATGGCAGCAGCCTCATCGACCAAGGCACGACCCGCGTCGACGTCGCCCCGAGCGATCAACACATGCCCCTCGTCGTGCAAACCGAAGGCTTCTAGATCGATGTCACCCAGCCGACGGCCGATCGCGCTCGCCTCGCGGGCGTGGTCCAGGGCGGACACTGAGTCTTCGTCGGCCCATGCGGCTCGGCCGAGGGCCCACTGCAGGTAGCCGTGGGCAGAGCATTCGGGCTCGTCCTCGAGCAGGCGAGAGGCACGACCCAGCCAGCCTCCGGCCTCAGAAAGGCTGTTGCGGACGAAGTGTTCACGGCACAGCGACAATGCGACTCCCGCCGCGAGGCCTCGTTTGCCGACGCGTTCGTAGCGAGCCTCGGCCTGCTCCAGGGCGTCGATCATGGCGCCGTACTCACGTGCCCACCGTGCCGCCTCTGCCAGCAGTTCGACATCTTCCGGCGCGAGCGGCGAGCGCCTCTCGGCCGCCGTCAGCAGGTCGAACGCCCCACGCCAATCCCGGCGGTCGTAAGCCGATCGAGCGTCGCTGAGCTCGTCGATTCGATCGCCCATGTGGTCCCTCCGGCTAAGGCATAGACAGTACAGCGCTGGGCCCTTCATCGGCTCCCTGGATCCTGCTCACGTGGGGGGCCTGTCACTTGCGCAATTCATCCGGCGGAGGCAACCGCCTCGACGGGGTCATCGGCCTACGGTGGGCCACCGGGAGCCGACATCAAGACATCGTCTGGACCACCCAACGATGGTCGGTCGGTCCCTATCTCGATTGCCTTCGTCGGTACCATTCCGGCGAACTTCGATGGAGATCAGGGACTCGGGTCGAACGGACAGTTCTACGATGGCGCCCCCTCAGCGGAGAGACCGTCCGACAACATCGTTGATCTCTCCTTCCGATTCACCAACAGGGGAGCGTCTGTTCTGAGCGGATACTCGCCAGCTCAGGTCTTCGTCGAGATGTCTTCCGGCCAAACGATCCAGCTGCCCAACCCACACTCCGGTCAGGTGTTCGCTCCACCTGTTCCGGACATCCTGCCGGGAGACCAGGTCACCGTAGACACCACCGGATTGCAGTGGCTCGCGATCTCGCCAGGCGATGCGATCGACAAGGTGACTGTCGTGCCGTTCGTAGGGGCAGTCGAGCCCTATCCGACATGGAAGGTGAGCATTCCGGGGTCGCCTCCTTGGTGTGAACAGGTGGCGGAGGGCGGAGACTGCGGTCAGAATCGAGGCGCCCCAGCTTCAACATCATCGACCGGTTCTCCACCAGCAACCACACGGGCGACGCTTGGTCCAACGCCGCCCGGGTCGGCAAGCCAAGAGCCCGTTCACTGAGAGTTCAGCATCCCGTAACGGTTAGGACGTTGGGCACTGATATACCGATACGGGTTGGGTAGCAGCGCTGTCTCCGTCCGGGTTGATGAATGCCTTGTCGGCTCAACGGCACTCCCCTCGATATTTCGAGTCGTGTCGGGGAGTCGAAATGGTAGAAGCACGAGAGGGCATCACCGAGGCCCTGAGGCAGTTGCAAGAGAGCGTTCACGCGCTCGATCGCACCATTCAGCCCTTCCTCGAGGGTCTGCTGTTCACTCCGAGGCGGTCAGAGGTGGTCGAGGCGATGTTCCGCGAGTTCGATCGGGCGAGAGACGCCTATCACGAGGCGCTTCGGCTAGCGGATCGCTCGTACCCTCACGCAATCGAAGAGTGAAGAGCATCGGGCTCGTGAGACAGATCGAAAGCATCGGGCCCGGGGCCCTGCCCGCCGCTCGGGCCCGACATCAGACCATCGGCGGCCAGCAGACCTACCTTGAGGCGCCGGCGAGAGAGCCGACCTTCGTCCAGTGTCAACGACTAGGGCTTACGCCCTTCGGATCGCTCCTATGCCCCGGAAACGGATTCGATGAGATGAGCACCGGACGAACAGCGCTCAGCGCTCCGACTCCCGCTGCATTGCCAGCCAGACGTCCATGAGGGTCAGACTGAAACCGTCCAGCTCTTGGCCAATCAGGCATAGTCCGGTCCGCTGGGATTCTTCGATTCGGACTCGAACAGGCCGACAAGCCACTCGAGCGAACGGTCCCAGCTGGCCACGTCGACGTCTGCGACGGGGGATCGATGCTCCTTGAATCCAGTCTGCGAGTTGGCCTGAGACGGCGCGGAGATGGTCGCCATAGTGACGAATGAGCCGCCCTCTGTAGTGGGTGTGACTCCGTTGGCGAGGTTGAACTCGGCCATGACGGTGGTCAGGATCGGCTGCGGTTCTGCCCACCGTGCTTGGAATTCCCCGTCGGCAGCGATCGGGCAAGCCTTCTACGCCTTCGAGGGTGCCCGAATCTGTCCGCTTCCGCTGTAGTTCGCTCCATATTGTGCCGATGCGACTGACACAACATCGAGAAACGGAGCCTGCCGTGCCTAGTATCACCATGAACGATCCCCGAGTGAAGCGGGGCCTCGCCTATCTCGACAACCGGGATCTGCCGATGGCCTGTCTTCCATTGGCAGTGGGCGTCAGCAGTCCCAGGCTGACAGACGAGGAGGTGCGAGAGCTCTGGGAGCTGGTCGACACCTACCAGAGCCCCCGAGAGAGGTAGGGAGCGGGCGCCGTAGGCTGCCTTGAAGGTGCCAGTCCCGGAGCGAGGTGGGGAAACTTCGCTCACCCCGCAACCCTTGTCGATCGCAGAGGCCCTCAGTGCGGCTTCGCAATGGACGCCCTCTCATGAGCTGGCAGGAGCTTCTGATCGATCGAGCGCCCGGGGCGGAACTCTCCCTGGTCCGGCAGAAGCGGGAAGGCCCCGGGCGCCGACCTACTCCGCGACCCTCACTTGGGGATCAGTCAGCTCGTCGGGTGATGGTGATGGCGCTCGAGGAACTGCTCGATCTGAGCAATGCTCCGCTCAGATTCTTGCCGGATCCTCTCTCGAGCGCGGCTCACTCGATCCGCATCTTCAAACGTCTTGCCTATGATCATCACGACCGCCAGTACGAGCAGGACGTCCACGATCCGGACAACTAGCAGCATGATCTCCTCCTCTCCATGGGCAACGGAGCGCCCGGGCCGATTGCCGCACTCCACGAAACCCGGAGAATCGGCCCGGGCGCCTTGGCCTTTATGTACCCCGAGGGCGGCGTCTCACACCCATTCAGCGCCCCGATTCACGTTGCATCGCCACCCAGAGATCGGCGAGGAAGTTGTAGAGACCGTTGATCTCCTGTTCGATCAGGGGATAGTCCGGGCCAAACGAACTATGGGATTCGGATTCGAGTAGCTCGGACAACCACTCGACCGAACGGCTCATCTTGCTCAATATGATGTCGACGTCGGCGGTCGGGCATGGGTGACCCGGCGTCCAATTCATGAGCTGGCGCGAGATGGTTCGGAGCTGGTCACTGCTGGCGATGAGGGACCCTGCCCTGCGAAGGTACGCATCGTGGAGAATGTTCGTCTCGGCCATCAAGGAGGCAAGAATGGGCTGCAGTTCCAGCGACCATGTCTCGAAGTCTCCGTCGGTCGCGCTTACCACCCGAGGCGCCTAGGTGTTCTGCCCATAGACCTTGTTGACGCGGAGAATCCCCAGATGAGGTGAGCCCCCAAGGCAATGTGGAGCTGTTCACACACCCACAAAGCCAGGAGGGCTCACCGTGCACCGTAACGCTCCGCTCACCCCTGAAGGTCGACTCCGTCTGTGCCAGCTGATTAGCGAGGACGGCTGGACCGTCACCGCAGCAGGAGAATCCATGCGGATCTCCCGCCAGACCGCCCACAAGTGGTGGCGGCGTTACCAGGATGCAGGGGCCGCGGGCCTGGAAGACCGCTCCAGCCGTCCTCGACGGTGTCCGACCAAGACCCCGGACCGCGTGGAACGCCGGATCGTCGAGCTCAGACGGCGCCATCAGCTCGGGCCGGCCCGACTGGCCCCGAGGGTCGGTATGCCTGCTTCGACCTTCCACCGGGTGCTCCAGCGCCACGGGGTGAGCCGGCTCTCCGATCTCGACCGCAAGGGTGGCCGGGTGATCCGCCGGATCGAGACCACCAGGCCTGGCGAACTGGTCCACATCGACGTGAAGAAGCAGGCCAAGATCCCCAAAGGCGGCGGCTGGCGCGTCAATGGCATGAAGGACAGACCCAAGAATGGCCAGGCTGGTCGGCCCCGCCTCGGTTACGCCTACATCCACTCGGCCATCGACGCATATAGCCGCCTGGCCTACTCCGAGATCCATACCGACGAACGGGCCACGACCGCTATCGGATTCTGGCGGCGGGCCCGGGAATTCTTCGCCAGCTACGGCATCACCGTCGAGCGGGTGCTCTCGGACAACGGCGGCTGCTACCGGGCCAAGGACTTCACCGCCGAGCTCGTCTCTGCCGGCATCAAGCAGCGGTTCACCAAGCCCTACCGACCCCAGACCAACGGAAAGGTTGAACGCTTCAACCGGACCCTCCAGAACGAATGGGCCTACGCACGCCCCTATCGTTCAGAGGCGGCCCGAACCCGGGCGCTGGACACCTGGCTCCACATGTACAACCATCATCGGCACCACACGGCCATCAAGGGACCACCTATCAGTCTTGTCAACAACCTGGTTGGGCAGAACACCTAGGGGCGCCAGATACCCTCCGCCGAATCTGCATAGGTACGAGGGTAGTTCACTCTCGAAGATCGCCGAGCTGGAGGGCAACGCTGTACATCACTCGCCGACGTCGGGACGCGTCCTCGATCAGGACCACCTTTTCGACCCGTAGACGCCCTCCAGCCGACGTAACGGACCGGGTGACGGACGAGTGCCTCTCGTTCCGGCCGTTGAAGATGCCTCGGCTTGGTAAGGGGACACGTCGGGAGACGATTCGGTGCCCAGCCTCACTTGTTCTTCTCCGTCGCCCCATCTGCCTCATCCGCTCCCGGCTAAGGTCGGAGGTGCTGATCGATCCCTGGCGACTTGCCACCTGCAACCTTCGGCGTAGAAGGTATTGCCATGTCGACCGACTTCAGCTTCAGTTTTCGTGACTTTCCTGGTCACCGCATCGTGGTCCTCCATGGCGAGGACATCGTATCTGCCGACGACCTGGCCGAAGCCCTCATGGAAGTAGCCGGCTCCGCCGTCGTAGTCGATCTGTCTGGCCTCACGTTCATGGACTCCACCGGGATCTCGGCTCTCGTCGTGGCCCGAAATCGGATCCTGGCCGACGATCAGGGACGGCTTGTCGTCACCAGACCGACGGACATCGTCCGCCGGGCATTGGAGATCGTGGGGCTGAGCGAATGGATCGTGGCTTGGTCGCCAGAGTGGGATGAGTAGTCGCTCATTTCGAACGGAAGATTGAGTAACTACCGCACAGGGGTCCCCCGGTCGGGTACCGGGGGAGCCCCCTGAGATGACGCAATTCTGGTAATGAGTACGTCTTCAGGACGGACCTACCCGTAGGTCGCCGGGATAAACTCAACGAGGGATATCCAGGAATAAGGACCATCTAAGAGATCGTCTCATTGACCTGATCGGACAATGAAGATGCAGGTGGGTGGAAACTCGTGATTTCATTTGGGCGTGACCCAACCAAACATCCTCTTGATCATGACGGACGAAGAGCGGTATCCACCTCCCTATGAGGTTGACAGCGTTCGAACCTACCGCAGCAACCAACTGACGGCCCGAGAGTCGATCAGATCCCGTGGGATGGAGTTCCATCGCCACTACGCCGGATCAACGGCCTGCACGCCCAGTCGGGCGACGCTCTTCACGGGGCAGTACCCCTCACTGCACGGGGTGAACTCCACGGACGGCACGGCCAAGCAGAACTCCGATCCCGGGATGAACTGGCTGGACCCCAACTCCGTGCCCACACTCGGCGACTGGTTCCGGGCCGGGGGCTACGAGACCCACTACCGAGGGAAGTGGCATATCTCGTTCGCCGACTTGATGATTCCCGGAACCCACGAGGGGTTGAAGGCGTCAGACGACGACGGCAAGCCCATCGACGATGCCGTTGCCGCCTACCGCAAGGCTGACCGGCTCGATCCGTTCGGCTTTTCCGGGTGGATTGGCCGTGAACCCCACGGCGCGGCCAGGTCCGACTGTGGAACCATCCGAGATGGCGTGTTCGCCCAACAGGTGGTGGAGCTGTTCGGCGACCTTGCGGCAGCCAGAGATGCTGGACCCTGGCTGACGGTGGCCTCCTTCGTGAACCCCCATGACATCGCCTTCTCGGGCTTCGGCTGGGAGCAGCTACTGAAGTTCGGGCCGCCCGATGACTCGGTGCCAGAGATTCCTGAGCCGCCATCCCAGTCCGACTCGTTCACCAGCCGTCCTGCCTGCCAGGAGGCGTTTAAGGCCCTGTGGCCGCAGATGATATTTGAGACGGCCACCGACCTCGGCTACCGGCGGCTGTACTACTACCTGATGAAGCTGGTCGATCAGGCAATCGGGAAGATTCTCGGCGCACTGGAAGCTTCGGGCATGGCCGACGACACCATCATCGCCTTCACGTCGGACCACGGCGACCTCCTTGGAGCGCATGGCGGTCTGATCCAGAAGTGGTGCAACGCCTTCGACGAGGCGACCCGAGTGCCCCTGCTGGTAGCCGGTCCAGGGATTGCTCCCGGTGGCGACGGTGTGAACGTTCCCACGAGTCATATCGACCTGATCCCGACCCTCATGGGTCTGGCCGGTATCAATCGTCGAACAGGCGGCCGCGGGTGTAGCCGCGCACCATGACGAGGCCCATCCACTACCCGGCCGCGACCTGAGCGCGGTCATCCTGGGGACGGCAACAGCGCCCTCCATCGAGTCGCCCATCTATTTCATGACCGAGGACGATGTCACCCGTGGAGTCACCCAAGTGAACATCCTCAACGGCAACCCATTCGAGCCGGTGACCCCGCCAATCAATATTGAGTCAGTGATCACTTCACTACCCACTGGTGACGGAGGGGCGCAGGAGATGTGGAAGCTAAACCACTACTACGAGCGCCTGGACGACTGGTATGCAGCCCAGGGAGTCGCGCCCAATCCGTTCCTTCCTCCTGCTGCCGAACCGGAATGGGAGTTGCACAACTTGACCATTGACCCCGATGAGCGACACAACCGGGTCACCACCAGCCTCGAGACCCTTTCGGCCATGCGGTCGGTCTTGGAATCGCAGCGGGACGCCAAGCGGCTGATCCCCACACTTCGCAACGCCACGCCATAGGTCCTCTCATCCCACTTGTCCACGAACTGTTTTCCAGTCGAGTAGCCGGGGGGAATCGCACCCCCCGGCTCTCACAGAACCGGACGTGAGCCTCTCAGCTCATCCGGCTCTTGCAGGTCGGTTGGGAGTAGCTGCGAGAAGGTGCCAGTGGGCGAAAAGCCGGGGATTGCGCTGTTGTGCCTCGCGCAACCGGTCCCATGCCAGCTGAGGCTTCCCTCGCAGTCGCTTGAACTTCTGCATGGCCCATCTGACCAGATGCTCGTCGATGCGCCTGGCTATGAAATACAACTTGGAGCGATAGAAGGCTCCGTAATAGTTGATCCAGCCTCGGACCTGGGGATTGATGGCCTGGGCGAGGTCGGACAGGTCCGAACCGCTGCGACGGTTGAGGTGCCAGTCCCTGATCTGCTTGCCCTTCGCCTTCTTCGCCTTGGCACTCATGGCCGGCGAGAAGTTCATGAAGAACCCCCGTCGACCCTTCACCAGACGGCCCTGGAAGGTGTAGCCGAGGAAGTCGAAGCTGGTGTGCTCGTAGTCCTGGCGGCGTTTCGTGTCCTGGCAGTACATGACCTTCGTCTTCGCAGGGTGCAGCTCGAGTCCCAAGGACCCAAGCCTTTCAGCGAGTGCGGTCCACAGATACAGGGCTTTGGCCTCAGTGTCGCAGTGAATCACCACGTCATCTGCATAGCGCTCGAATGGACTGCCGGGTTGCTCCCGGTCCATCCACTGATCAAACGCATAGTGCCTGAAGAGGTTGGCGAGCAGCGGCGAGATCGGAGACCCTTGCGGGGTTCCCTTCTCTCGTGCCACGAGGGTCCCGTCCGGCATCTGCATGGGGGCACAGAGCCACCGTTCGATGTAGAGCAGAACCCAGCGTCCGTCGGTGTGGTGAGCTCCCGCTTTCAACAACAGATCATGGGGAACGCTGTCGAAGAAGGCCCGGCCGTCGATGTCCAACACCCAGTCCTTTCTCCAACAGCGCTGACGAGTCACAGCCAGGGCGTCATGGGCACTGCGCCCCGGACGATAGCCATAGCTGTCATGGTGGAAGATCGGCTCAAGCTCCTCTTCCAGCAGCATCGCTGCTGTCGTCTGGGCGATGCGGTCCACCGTATTCGGCACACCTAACACCCTGACCCCTTCCCCATGGTCCTTCGGTATCTCCACCGCCCGCACCGGCCCAGGGAAATAGCTCCCCGAACTCATCCGGTTCCACAGCTTGTAGAGGTTGTCCCTCTCGTTGTCTGCAAACCGTTCGATGCTGACGGCATCCACTCCCGGCGCACCATTGTTCGCCTGGACCTTCATCCACGCCTCGTAGACGAGGCGTTTTCGAATCTCAAATGACTTCATTCCCAACGGTGGTCCGTCCATCAGCTCCTCCCCCGAAGGGTTGACCGATGGGTGACCTGGCCTGCCCAGCCCCTTCGCTCCAGCCCCATTACAGGGCCTTCATCGCTACTACGGACCGGTCCGCCTCTGTGCCTCGCATCGGTACTCTCCCCCATCTGGCCGTAGCCCCACGGGGTTCTCCCTCTTGACGACCAGGGGGCCGACCTCACCCATTTCGACTGGCCAAACGTATCGAGACGACAGATTCTCCTGTTCCATGCCAGGGCCAGCAACGAGCTCACGCCACCTTTACACCGGACACCACCAGGGCCACGAGCAGGCAGCTCCCTGGTTCCAGACACGCCGAGGGGTGCGCCCTTGTCCCGAGGCAGGCGTGCTGGCCTCGGTTTCGATGTCATCGTTCACATTCACGATGCGTCAGCAGTGGTTCACACATGTTCGTCTTCTCGTCGCTCACCTGGCCCGCTGGTAGCGGGCCTTCTCCGCAGTCGCTTCCCACCCCGGCTCTTGACCGGCATGACACTGCAGCGGTTTGGGATCTCCGCCTGCACGGCGAACCCGGAGGGCCTCCCTCAATCCCTGACACAGCACGGTTCGTGCTGGCGATCTTCTACATCGTGATCACTCCCCTTTCAGGACGCACCACGCCCGAATGTGCCGGTCGACGCCAGGCATATCCGAAGCTCCTATGGATGAAGTCAAGACCTTTTTGGGGGTTTTTCGGAAGGGAAGACAGCGGACAGACCAATGATGAGCCACTCGATGAAGAGGGCAAGCTCTTATTAGGTCACGCGTCTCAGAGAAGTCACTGAGCCCGGACCATGGACCGGCATGAATCGGCCCGGGTTTCATAGAGACTCGGTTGTCTGTGAAGCCACCAGTTCTGCTGGGTCGATCTGACGGTAGTAGTTCTCTTCCATCTCCGCCGGCGGGATCTTGCCGATCTCGTTGTGGATGCGACGGTTGTTGAACCAGTCGACGTAGGTGAGGGTGGCCCATTCGACATGTTCGACGTTCCGCCAGGGACCACGGCGGTGGATCAGCTCAGTCTTGTAGAGGCCGTTGAAGCTCTCGGCCAGGGCATTGTCGTAGGAGTCGCCCCGACTGCCAACCGAGTTAACGACGCCGGCTTCGGCCAGTCGCTCGGTGTAGCGGATCGAGAGGTATTGCACTCCTCGGTCGCTGTGGTGAATGAGACCATCGAGGCCGTCCTCCTTTCGTCCGTGAATGGCCATCTCCAGAGCGTCGATGGCCAGATCGCTGCGAAGCGAGGTGGAGGTCTGCCAGCCGACGACGTAGCGGCTGAAGACGTCGACTACGAAGGCGACGTACACCCATCCGGTGTGGGTCTTCACGTAGGTCAGGTCGGCCACCCACAGCTGGTTCGGTCGGTCGGCCTCGAACTTCCGGTCGACCAGATCAGCCGGACGGTCGAGGGTGTCATCACCGATGGTGGTCCGCTTCCACAGGCGACCACGCCGTGCTCCCTCGAGGCCCAGATCACGCATCAGCCGCTCCACGGTGCAGCGGGCCACCTTGTGGCCCTCCCGGTTAAGCTGGGTCCAGACCTTGTCGGCTCCGTAGACGTCGAAGTTCTCGCACCGGACCCGCTTGATCTGGATCTTCAGCTGCTGGTCCCGGGTGCGACGGGCACACATCGGCCGGTGCCGGGCGGCGTAATACGTGGCGGGAGCGAACTGCAGCGTCGTGCAGATCGGCTCGACTCCCCATCGACCTTTTCGGGCATCGATGTAGCGGACTACTTCTTCGTTCGACCGTCGAGCTCGGTCGCGAAGAAAATCGAGGCATCCTTCAGGATCTCGTTGGCCCGCCGCAGCTCCCGGTTCTCCTTCTCGAGATCCTTCAGCTTCTGGCGTTCGTCGGTAGTGAGCCCGGGCCGGAGACCTCCATCGACCTGGGCTCTTCGAACCCAGACCCGGAGGGTCTCCGGGGTCATGCCGAGCTTGACGGCCACCGAGGTCATCGCTGCCCATTCCGAGGGGTACTCGTCTCGGTGCTCGACGACCATCCTGACGGCCCGCTCACGGACCTCCGGGGAGTATCGGGTGTTCCTTGGCATTGCTCCATCCTCTCAAGGGAAGGAGCCTCCAGGATTCCCGGGCCGATTCAGCAGATCGGTTATAAGCCAGTCTTTATCGACGGCAGGTGTTAGGTGAGCCAGGTCCATGGTCCGGGGATTCAGCCACGAGGCAGCTGGCGGTAGACCTCGCGGGCGACATAGCGCTTCAGCATGCGGATGATCTCGCGCTTGGAGCGACCTTCCTTCACCCGGCGCTCCATGTAGGCCTGGGTCTCAGGATCGGACGCCAGTCGGGAGATGACGATGGTCCACGGGGCCCGGTCGGCCTGGCGGTCACCGCCTCGGTTCAGGCGATGACGGGTGACCTTGCCCGAGGAGGCCTGGAGCGGCGAGACACCGCACAAGTGGGCCCACCCTGCCTCCGATCGCAAGCGTTCCGGGTTGTCGCCGGCGGTCACGAGCAGGGTGGCTGCGGTGTCGATGCCGACGCCGTAGATAGTGAGCAGCTCGGGAGCGTGGGCTTCCACGAGTGGGGTGATCCTGGCGTCGAGCTCGGCGATCTCTTCATCGAGCTCACCGATGCGGTGGGCCAACGACGACAGCGCCACTTTCGATGCCGCGGTGACCGGATCAGTGGACCGTGTCGGTCGAAGTCCCTTGGCGGCGGCGATGAACTGAGGGGTGGGCAGGCCCTTGATCCGACATTGGAGCTGGTCAGGGACCGTGAAGGTCAGTTGCCGCATCTGGGTGAGGGCCTTCACCCTGGCTTGGCGGGCCGACCGCTTGGCCACCACCAGGACCCGGATGGCCTCGACGGCACCGTCTCTCGACTTGGCCTTTCCCTGCACGCTTCCCGACAGGACGGCGCGAGCAGCCTCGACTGCGTCGATCGGATCGGACTTGCCCTGGCGGCGACGGTTCTGGCGATTGTGTCGATCAACCTCGATCACCTCGACACCTGCTCGAGTGAGGAACCGGGAAAGGCCCGCGCCATAGGAACCGGTCCCTTCCACCCCGACCTTCCCGACAGCCCCGAAGCCGGCCAGCCACGAGAGCAAGGCCGAGTAGCCCTCCGGCGTGGCACCAAACGACCTGGTGCCGAGCAGTCCGCCCACCTCATCCAAGGCGGCAGCCACGTGGACCTCACCGTGGGTGTCGATTCCGCCAGTAACAGCACGCGCAGCTTCTACGATGGTCACGGCCATCCCTTCCTTTCCTTTAGCGGGTTGAGGGGTGGCTCGGCCGTCCCGGAAAGGAGTGACGGTGCGGGTCGATCTGGTCCTAACAGACCGGCCCATCACCCCCTCTGGAACGGGGCGCGCCGCGCCTCGACTCTGTTGGTCCAGAGCTCCCGACCGACGGGGCGCAGATGCAGAGCTGCATCCACATGATCTGAAGTCAGGCCGAGGGCCCCGGTGCTTCCGAAATTACAAAGGACCAGCCATTCGGCGGTGGACCCTCACGGAAGCTCAACAACATCATTGGTGTTGTGGGCGACCAAGACCCGCATGGAGGAGCGACCGGGTTACATGTCCTCTTCGCGGACGACGTCCAGATTGCGGAACGTCGGAGGAGCGTCACAGAGCCTGGCCAACTGAGCGGCGAACTCGGCCGTCTCGGGCCGGTTCGAATTCTCCATCGCCGCCTCGTAGGACGGGAACTCAACGATGTGAATAAAGGCACGTTCATTGTCCCGGTCTCGGCCTTGGATGGCCCGCGTCGGTGTGCGGACGCCACTCGTCTTGGCCAGCCACTCGTCGAAGGTGCTGTTGAATGCGTCGACATCGCCGGTCTTGAACTCGATTAATTGGACAAATTTCATCTTTTTGAGCGCACCTCTGAGTGCGAGATCCATGCAATCGCAATTCGGCTACTCACGCCGCCAATCCCGTTCGACAGAAAATACAAGGGAGGATAAAATCCCTACTTTGAGACGGTCACGAGGAGGAAGGTCGCTGGGATAGCAGTCACGTCCTCGCTTGAGCTTGTATTTTGCGCATTAAACAACGCCTCGAGCTCCGATTGGAGCTCGACTTGCCGTCCCGCGCCGGTGGCAGCCTCGAAGGCGTTCATCGTGGGTCCGTAGAAGGTCCGGAACTGGGCGAGGAGATTGGTCGGCGTGCCAGGATAGGTGAACGTATAGACGGCGCGGTCAAACGAGATCTGCCCCTCTTGCACTCCCGCTGCTACAAAGCGCTCAACCACGTTCTCCTCGACCCCCCAGGTCATTGGGCTGACAAAGCCATCGGGAGGGGCTGGCGAGTAGGCGGAGCAGATCTTCAGGATCTGTGCGACCAGCGTGGGATCGCCTGGGATCCAGTTCCCCATGACGATCCGTCCGCCGGGGCGTGTCACCCGGACCGCTTCTTTGGCGACATCAAAGGGCTTCGGGGCGAACATTGCGCCGAAGATGCTCACTACAAGGTCGAAGCGCTCGCACTCGAGGTCGTGGAGATCAGAAGCGTCCCCCTCCTGGAACCTGCAGTTGGTGAGGCCGAGTTGCCGTGCTCGCTCATTGCCGGCCTTGACGAGGTTGGCAGCAATATCGACACCCAAGACGTTGGCTCCGAGTATGGCGGCTGGTAGAGCCGTCGTCCCATCGCCACAGCCAAGATCCAGGACCTCAAGTCCATTGGTGATCCCCAGCTCCTTGACCAGCGTCTCGCCGCTCTCTCTCATGCTCTCGGCGATTCGAGTGAAGTCACCCTTCTCCCAGAGTGCCCTATTCGGATTCATCATCTGCCTCCTCGGCCGATCGTCGTGGAACCACAGTGACAGAAGGGAGCCGCCGCAGCTAGTACAAGTTCTGAAGCGCCGTATAACCTGTGCGTATGAGTGGTTACGGCCAGTTCTGCCCGGTGTCCAAGGCTACCGAGATCCTCTGCCAGCGTTGGACCCCGCTGATCCTGCGCGAGCTCCTCGTGGGCAGTTCACGGTTCAATGAGATCCGGAGAGGTGTTCCGATGTGCTCGCCTGCTCTGTTGTCCAAACGCCTCAAAGAACTTGAGTTGGCTGGGGTTGTCGTCCGGACCGTCACCGAAGACGGACCCGTCTACTCGCTGACCGAGGCAGGGCTAGAGCTGTTCCCGCTCATTCAAGGACTCGGGATCTGGGGGCAGCGCTGGGCACGAAGCGACTACGGACCCGATGATTTGGATCCTGGGCTGCTGCTCTGGGATGTCCGCCGCTTCCTTGCCCCTGGTGCATTCGGCGATCGACGCGTTGTCGTCCAACTCACGTTCCCCTCAATGCCGGCAAAGCGGCGCTACTACTGGGTCGTCGTCGACAAAGGCGAGGTGGATTTGTGCCTGACCGATCCCGGATTCGAAGTCGACGTGCTGCTCGACGCAGACTTGCGCACCCTCACCGAGGTTTGGATGGGCGATGCCGATTTCTATGACGCCTTGGCCGATGGTCGAATCACGCTGACGGGCCAGCGAGAGTTGACACGGCTCATTCCGGACTGGTTCAGCCAGCATCCGATTCTGGCCGGCATCGAACGCGGGTGATCGGCGGGGATCTCATAGCGGCGACGATCTGATGGCATCCATTTTGAAGTCGATCGTCTCGGGGGATGGGTGTAGTTCGTTGACGCTCTAGCCCCGATGAGCCGGTCAGGGGCAGGCATATCCGGTGTTGTGGGACAGGCTCAGTAGAAACACTAGGTTTCCAGCGATATCGTCGTCCATGATGCGACAGGGTGTGGCGATACTCGTTCTCGGAGGGGTACTGCTGTTGGCAGGTTGTGGGCATACGGCCTCGGCCCTTCGTCAGTTATCGCCGAACCAAGCAACGTCGACAGTTCCTGCGGCGTCAACCACATCGCCCATACCAGCAACGACGGTCCTGCCGACTACTACCAGGGTCCCGATGGCCACCACGCCCGATGCGGCGGAGGCGGGACGAGACTGCGGATGCCAATCGGTACCCACAAAAATACTGAGTCAAGCGGGGTTCGCTTATCAGTTCGTGCCGGTCGCCAATAACGGCTGTTTGATCACGGTCTCTGGACGGCAAGAGTGGAACGCTGGGGCTGTACTCGGGCAGTATCCGACTCCCGGAAGCAGCGCCCCGGTCGGTACCTTGGTTGTGGTGCACGTCTGTGCCGCCTCCGCCACCTCCGGCTCATAGGCCGTCCCCTCTGGTGCATGGTCAGGGAAGTCGATAATGCACCCACAGCCGGTGATCAGGGGCACCCTCGCCAGGGGCTAATCGCTCTAACGAATGGGTGAGCCGAATCGAATGACGTTCCCGTCGGGGTCGGAGACGGATCCCTCCCGCTTGCCGTAATCCGGCTCCTCGGAAATCAGCGGGGAGTGACCGTGGCCAGAAGGTCCCAGTTGGGCTTGCCGGCGTAGAGCAGTGAGCGGATCCGGTAGTTCCGAAAGGACGTGAAGCCGAAGGCCCGCACGCTTCACCCGCTTGATCAAGTTGTTGACCGCCTCGGTCGGCCCGTTGCTGACGTGGGCCAGGTGCCAGGCGGCGATCTGGCGCCTCCACCGCAACAGCGTCCGTCCGAGCGACCGGGCCTCGATCGGGTAGTCCGCGTCCTGGAGGTCGTGTCCGAGCTGGGTCACCCACGCGAGGGCGATGTCAGCATCGGCGTGGGCATATAGCTCACGGACGGCCTCCTTGGCCTCCCAGCAGGTGGCGACGTCGCCTCTCGGGTCGCCGGCCCGGAGCAGGCCCATCAACTTCTCGTGTCCCTTGTCATCGAGTCGCTCCTTGGCCCTGGTCAAGAGACGTCGGCACCGGTAGAGAGGATCGGACTTCCGTCCCCGGTGACCAAGGGTCTCGTTCTGGACCCGACGGCGACACTCGTCGAGCTTGGTGTTGGCGAGTTTGCACACATGGAAGGGATCGGCGACCAGGGTGGCCTTCGGCACCATGACCTCAAAGACGTGGCGATAGGGACCGGAGAGGTCGAGGGTCCCGAACTCGATGCGGCCCCGGAAGGTCGCCCCTTGGTTCGCCAACCAGCCCATGGGCTCGGCACTGCCCCGACCAGGGACGATGTCGAGCAGCTGTCCGGCTCGGACGTCGACGATCTGAGTCGAGAAGTGCTGACGGTGGTAGGGGCCGAGCCGGACCATGAGCACCTCGTCCAGTCCGAGGGCGGTCACCTCCCCGATGCGATCGTCGTCTGCGTCGAGCAGGGCCTCGCCGTAGGAGACGATGGTGTCGTTCACGGTGTGCCAGTCGCACCCGAACTCGTTGGCAAGCTCGTTCACGCTCCGGGCGTAGCGGCCGACCTGCAGCGTCGCCCACCGGGCGGCCCGGGAGGTGAGGAGCTGGCGAGGCCCGGCGATCCGGTCGTCCTCTTCGGTCCAACTGCCCATCGAACAGTCAACGTCGGGGCACATCCATCGGCGCTTCCGCCACACCAGCCGGCTGGGACGGCCCTGCAGCGGCAGGTCGACGAGCTCGACCCGGGTACGGTCCTTCACCTGGGCAGGAACCCCGCAGGATCGGCAGCCCACGGATCGGGGAACTGTTTCCACGTGGATCTTCGCCACGCCTCCTGGTCCATCCTCGACGCCAAGGAACCGGATGTCGGGAAGTCCGATCATCCACACCAACGCGCGCGTAGGGTCAGTCTCCACGGGGGTCCTCCATCTTCGGTCGTTGAACAACCAAAGACTGGTGGACCCCCGCTACGCGCCCGCGGACCCCACTACCGGACCCCGCTCAAATCCGAAGTGCCCGTAATCCTCATCCCGGGGGCCGTCCACTTCGAGCCCTGCCTGCCTCCACTCCTCCGCCACCCGGTCAGCGTCTTGGCACTGGATGTAGAGAGCACCGTGACCCGGCAGTCCGCCCTCGGCAGTTTTTGCAAGATGGATTGTGAGGTCCCGATTTCGGCGAGCGAACGCATAGGTCTCATCGTGGAGCGACACCTCAAATCCCGCCTTCTTGAACCAGGCAACTGAGCGAGTCACGTTGGCGACACTGAAGATCGGCTCAAACCCTGTTGTCAGCCAGGTTTCCGTCACGAGTTGCATCTGGCCGTCTCTCTGTCCGTTCAACCCGGCGAGGCAGTCGTGGCAGATCGGCAGATCAGGGTGAGAGCGCAATCGGACCCACCAATCGACCGACATCGAACAGCAGGTGCACGTAACGGCCATGGCTGTCATGGTAGAGGCGAGCCGGGCGTCCCACCGACCCGATGTTTAAGACGCACCCGGAACTCTCCTGTCAACCTCTCGGTTGCCTCTGGCGTCCAAATAGGTACAGGGGGAGTACCGGCCAATATGCAGGAGAAGCGAGTTATGCCGTCTCTAGCCTTCAGACGAGTTGAGATTGCGCTTGCCGTGGGGGTTCTGGGCATCGCATCAGCTGCCTGCGGCCAACCTGCCTCGGAGGCGAAGCCGCACCCAAATCCCATCGGGACCCGCAGTAAGCCGTTACCCGCCGTGGTTGAGGGTGTTCCGCTACTTGATCTGGCAAAGCGCGCACTCGGAGCGGCGAAGACGTATGGGGTGGCAGCACCTGTGAATGTGCAAGTAGTCGTCACCACGCAGGCGGCGCTTTATGCACAGGTTCCGATTGCTGGAGGCTCGACCGGACCGGAGTATGTCGTTGTCCTCCAGGGTCGCTTCTCGGGCGCCACAGAGACGAGTCCGGCAACAGCAGTACCCATGTCGACCACGACGATCGATGCTTCATCGGTCCGGTTCTCTACCATGATGCTGGAGCTACCCCTGCCACTCACGAACGGGACCACCGGCATCGCCGTTGGGGTGGCCATGCCAAACATGGCGGAGCTGGGGCACGTCTACCACCTCGACCCCTACGTCAAGTCGCTGGCAGGGATTGCGGTTCCGCTTGGCCCACTCCCGGGATAGCCACATATCCAGTCGAGCTGCGGATCAGATCGCCGCAGCCATTGGACTGAGCAAGAGGGACTCTTTCACCCCGCAGCAGTACGCCGAGTTCATCAGCGGCAAAGGAGTCAACGGCAATCTCGCGTCTGCAACCTTGGTCGACGAAAGCGTCCTGATCCTTACCAACACGGTCGGGCGCCCCCTCTTTTCCAACGTCAACGGTCACCTCACCCCGTCTGTGCTGGCCAGCTATGGGCTATTTGTGAACACGGAAGGTCTACTGGAAAGTCCGGCCAACGCTGATGCCCCGACGAGGCAAGTGAACTCGGTGCTCAAGCCCGGCGGCTACATGGGCACTTGGTGCCGGGAGAATGGTGCGATAAGGAGCCTCGTAGCGCTGTATCGATCGGCATATTTCGTCGAAGCCCTCCACGGCTTTGCAGCCCAACAGCTATCAGGTGTCGCTCAGTTGGTTACCAACACCAAAGCAGGCGTTAGTTCAGAGGTGGGAATGTCCATGGCCCCGGCGATTTGGATAACCAACTTTGCGCTGATCTACATGCTGAACCCGACACTGGCGGCGAACATGCCAGTGGCGCGCACCCGGGAAAGTTGGACACCGAATAGAGAGGAGCCAAGATGGCTCTCATGACGGTGAACGATGAAGGATCGGCTGACTTCCGGTCGAAGAACCGGTGGTCGGCAAGCAAGAAGCTGGACGTGGTGCTCCGCCTACTGCGAGGGGAGAAGCTCGAGGAGGTCAGCCGGGAGGTGGGGGTCGAAGCCCACCGCCTGGCCGCCTGGCGGGACGAGTTCCTCGATGCCGGCAAGGAGGGCCTGAAGGGCAACCGGGCCACCACCGAGGAGGACCGAAGACTCCGGGACGCCGAACGCAAGATCGGCGAGCTGACCTTGGAGAATGAGATCTGGAAGAAGGTGGCCGAAAAAAGGGGGCTCCAGATGCCGCCGCAGAAGCGGCCGCGGTGAGTGCGGAGATGGCCATCCCCCTGGCCAGCGTGTGTCGGGTCACCGGGGCTCCCCGATCGACGATCTATCACCGCCGGTCCCGAGGGGAGTCTCTCGGGTGCAGGCCGGGCCCGAAGACGCTGGTGAGCGACGAGGTCCTCACCGAGCGGATCCGGCAGGTGATCACCACCAGCTCCTTCGCCGGCGAGGGCCACCGCAAGGTGCGAGCCCACCTGCGTCGTGAGCACCAGCTCTGCGTGGGCAAGAACCGGGTGCTGCGGCTGATGCGCAACGCCGGCCTGCTGGCTCCCCAGCGGGCGGCCAAGCGCCGGCGGCCCCGGGTCCATGACGGCCGGATCATCACCGACGCCCCCAATGTCCGCTGGGGCACCGACGCCACCATGGCCTGGACCAGGAACGACGGTTGGGTCTGGGTCTTCGCCCTCCTCGACCACTACACCGACGAGGCCTGGGCCCATGTGGCCAAGGTAGGCAACCGGTTCGCCGCCCTCCAGCCCGTCTACGACGCGGTCATCGACCGCTTCGGGGAGCTCGGGCCCGACGTGGCCCGGGGCATCAAGCTCCGCCACGACTGGGGCAGCCAGTATCGTGCCCACCACTTCCAGGGCTCCCTCAACTGGCTGGGCATCGAGGACGATGCCGCCTTCGTCGGGGAGCCTCAGGGCAACGGCGTCGCTGAACGATTCATGCGGACCATCAAAGAGCAGTGCCTCTGGTCTCAGCTCTTCGAGGACGTGGACGATCTCCGCCAAGGGGTCGCCACCTTCATCCAGACCTACAACGACGAGTGGCTCATCGAACGCCTAGGCCACCGCACACCACGAGAGGCATTCAACGAAGCGACAGCGCAGGTTGCCGCGTGATAGTCAGAGAATCTGTCCAACGAACCGGGGCCTCAACACCAGCCTATTGGGCACCCATTCCCTCCACCGTTGCCAATGCCATTTTCGCGAGCCCGGCGGGCCAGGTGCCTTACAGCGAGTACGCCTCTTACCTCACTGACGCTTCATCGCTTTATCGTGAACGTTCGGCAGGGAACGACTTCTTTATTGGTGCCTTCACGCGGCGTGCCCCATTAGAGGCCGAGGGTCCGGCCGATGTACGAAACAGAATCCGCCAATCTTGAGCCAGTTATCCACTCGCCCATAGGTGCCGTTGGGGTTCACTCGATCATCCAAAAGCCGAACCATCCAAGGCCCCCGCCCTCTCTCTCCCCGCCCCGGTCGGGTGGCGGCCCGCCGGCCTGGGTGCCGGTCTTCGTGCTCCGCCGTCGGCTGCGCGGCGGTTCCGGGATCGCCGGGCGGTCGTGGCCCCTCTCTCCCCTTTTACACAGAGAAGCGTGCCCACGGTAGTGTTCTGGTTCAGGACATAGGAAAGGCATCTCTCAAGACATAGGAAAGCCTGATTCCTTGATGCTCGGGCATGTCGAAAGCCCGATTGGTCATCACTGCGGTCATTGTCGAAGGTCGGAGCCAGGCTGAGGTTGCCCGCACCTACGAGGTCTCGCCGGGATGGGTCTCCAAGCTGGTGGCTCGGTATCGCTCCGAGGGAGACGCGGCCTTCGAACCCCGGTCCCGACGGCCGAAGACCTCGCCCAACGCAGTGGCGGCGACGGTGGTTGGCCAGATCGTCGAACTCCGCACGAAGCTGGTGGCGGCCGGCCTTGATGCCGGACCGGACACCATCCGGTGGCACCTTGAACACCACCACGGAGTCCGAGTGTCGAGCGCCACCATCAGCCGCTATCTGGCCAAGGCCGGCCTGGTTACCCCGCAGCCCCAGAAGAAGCCACGTTCGTCCTACATTCGCTTCGAGGCCGACCAACCCAACGAGTGCTGGCAGTCCGACTTCACCCACTATCGGCTCGTGACGGCGTCTGGCGCCCCCGGTGCCCATGTGGAGATCCTCTCCTGGCTGGATGACCACTCCCGCAAGGCTTTGTCGGTCACGGCTCACCGGCGCATCATCGGACGGACCGTCCTCGGCTGCTTCCAGGAAGCCGTTGCCATCCATGGGGTTCCAGCCTCGACGTTGACTGACAATGGCATGGTCTTCACTACCCGGTTGGCGGGCGGCAGAGGAGGGCGCAACGCATTCGAATCAGAGCTTCACCGTCTGGGCGTCGTGCAGAAAAACTCCCGGCCCAACCATCCGACCACCTGCGGCAAGGTCGAACGATTCCAGCAGACCATGAAGAAGTGGCTGCGGGCCCAACCCGGTCAGCCCTCGTCCGTCGACGATCTCCAGGCCCTCATCGACGAGTTCGTCGACAACTACAACGAACGCCGGCCCCACCGCTCACTCGCCGAGTCCTCGACACCGACAGCCGCCTACCTGGCCCGTCCCAAGACCGGACCAGGGTCCGACGCATCCGATCCCCACGATCGGGTGCGTCGAGACCGAGTCGACAAGGCCGGGACGGTCACCTTGCGCGTGCACGGCAAGCTCCACCACATCGGCGTCGGGCGGATCCACACCGGAACCCACGTCATCATGCTCGTCCATGAGCTCCACGTACCGGGTCGTCCAGGCCGCCACCGGCGAGCTGCTCCGGGACTTCATGCTGAACCCGACCAGGGACTACCAGCCAACGGGCGCCCCGAAAGGGCCCGCTCGGCCCAGGAAACCATGATCCGCGAGGGTTCGGAAGTTTCCTATGTCTCGCGAGATCACAGCGTGCCCACGGCAGGATTTGAACCTGCGACACCTCATTTAGGAAACGAGTGCTCTATCCCCTGAGCTACGTGGGCTTGCCCGGACACCGGATACTACGTCCCCGCCTGCGGTCAGTTCAGTCCCATCTGCCTTGTCGCCCGGATACTGGTCGACTGACACGGATTCGGGGCGGCCATTCCCACCTACGATTGGTTGCATCACCCGCCCAGCAACGGAGATGACGAGATGAGCCAAACCGGTGATTGGTCACCCGACGAGCCGTTGGGCACCGAGACCTTCGAACAGGGCGACGATGCCATGGACGAGAAGACCGAGTTGGACCCGAGTTTTCTCGAAGCAGTCGAGCTCGATCCTTCGCTCGACCCCACCTTGCAGGTTGACGATCGTGAGCTGGAGGAGGCCGGGGCGGAATTGGATGATCCCGAAGCCATGGTGACCCTCGACGGGGGCATGGATGATCCCGACGGCCTCGGTCTGCGGCCCGATCGGGAGGCCGCTCGAAGTGACGATGATGAGGGTTGGGATCTCGACGCCCCCGAGACCTCAGCAGAAGGCGACTGACCGAAGAGCCGCTCCCGCCCACCCGCACCTATCGCCCGGTGTCGGGAACGAGCACACACCGTGTCCCGCTGTAGATGGTGGGCATGCACTTATTGCAGTGGATGCACAATCCACCTTCATCGGTGCCGTTCTCCCAACGGCCGATGAGGTCGGGCTGGCGGAGAAGGGCGCGGGCCATGGCCACGAACGAGAATCCCTCGGCAACCGCCGCCTCCACCGTCTCCAGCCGATTGACTCCTCCGAGCAGGATCAGTGGTAACGACAAGGCGTTGAGGAACTGGCGGGCATAGGGCAGGAAGTAGGCCTCCTCGAAGGGATACTCCTGGAGGAACCTCGAGCCCACTGCCCGAAATCCGATCCGAAGGGGTCCGGGCAGGGTGGCGGCGAACTCGGCCCTCGGCGCCTCGCCCCGGAACAGGTACATCGGATTCGACAGGGAGCTTCCGCCGGTCAGCTCCAGCGCATCCAGCGAACCGTCGGCCTCGAGCATGCGGGCGAATTCGATGCTCTCGTCCAACCAGAACCCCCCGGGGACTCCGTCCGCCATGTTGAGCTTGGCGGTGATCGCCACCTGCCGGCCGACGGCCTCCCGCACCGCGCCCACCACCTGGCGCGGGAACCGCGCCCGGTTGGACAGGCTGCCACCCCACTGGTCGGTTCGTCGGTTCAACTTGGGACTCAAGAAGGCACTCAACAGGTAGTTGTGACCGAGGTGGATCTCAAGGCAGTCAAACCCTGCCTCGACGGCGATCGTCGCCCCGCGTCGATACTCCTCGGTGATGCGGACGATGTCATCCTCCGACACGGCCCTTGCCATGGTGCCGGCTGGGCTGAACCGACGCGAGGGTGCGAGCGACGCCGTCCGGTTCGACCGGGCGTTGGCCACCGGCCCGGCGTGGCCGATCTGCGCGGATGCTGCCGCGCCTGCTTCGTGAACCGACTGAGTGAGTCGACGCAGACCCGGCAGCGACTCCTCGGAGAGCACGATGCAGTGGCGATCGGTCCGACCCTCTGGTGCCACGGCCAGGTAGGCCACCGTGCTCATGGCCGCACCTCCCTCGGCCACCTGTCGGTGGAAGGCGATCAACTGGTCGCTCACCTCGCCCCTGGGAGCCGCCCCTTCGAAGGTGGCCGCCTTGATGACCCGGTTCTTCAAGGTGACCGGGCCCAGCCGGGCCGGTCCGAACACGGTCGATGGGAAACCGTTTTCCGCCTCCGGTCCTCGGGTCACGACTGGCCCGCCGTCGCCGCCGTCCGATTCACTCCGCCACCGGCACGCCGGACTCGCTGAGCGCGCTGAGCACTGCCTCGGTCAGTGTCGGATGGCAGACGACCAGATCGGGGAGCCACGGGTCGGGTTGGGAGTAGCGCAGCGGCGAGCCATCAAGCCTGCTGGCGTGCAGTCCGCAGGAGAGGGCCACCGCCACCGGCGCGGCCGAATCCCATTCGTACTGGCCGCCGGCATGGACGTAGACCTCGGCCTCACCTCGGATGACGGCGGCAATCTTCGCTCCTGCCGACCCCATGGGCACGGTGACCGCCCCCAGACGTTCGGCAACGAGGGGAACGAACTCGGGGGGGCGGCTACGGCTCACCACCATCCGGGGCGCCACGGCCGGTTCGGCGAGTGCTGGAGGGTCCCCGGTCCAAAGCACCACACCCAGGCCCGGCAGTGCCACCGCACCGACACTCGGCTCTCCGTCGACGGCCAGGGCGACGTGGACGGCCCAGTCGTCCCGGCCCTCGGAATACTCGCGGGTCCCGTCCAGGGGATCGATGATCCACACCCGCCCAGAAGCACTGTCCAATGCCACGGAATGCTCGGCCTCCTCAGAACGCACACGGTCGTTGGGGAACCGTTCGGCGACCCGTCCCATGAGGAGATGGTGGGAGAGTTGATCGCCCTCCCCGCCGAGCGCTCGACCCAGCGTCGATTGGTTGCGGAACTCGATCAGCCGTTCGCCGGCTTCGGCGGCGAAGTCGGCTGCTGCCTGGTGCTCCTCGCTCAACACGTCGGTCTCCCCTCAATTCCCACGATGTCCCCGGTACTGGGCAATCGGTCGTCCACTGCCGCGAGCCGATCGGTCCTGAACCACCAGTCTGCACGCGAAACAGACGATCCGGTGCCGGGGCCACTGGCGGAGCGTCGATCCGCCCTCCGGCTCGCCGCCGGAAACGGCGGGCAGAAGCACGGTGCAGCCCTTCGACCGTTCCTCGGCGAGCCACTCCGAGACCCAGTGACTACGCTGCTGCGAGCCATGGCCCCGTCACCCGCAATGACAATTGACGAACTCCAGCAGTTTCTGGCCGACGCCTTCCCCAGTGCCCCAGCTCCGTACGTCGTCGAGGAGCTCAGTGGCACGGCCATCAGAATGCGCCTCCCGATCGGTAAGGCAAACGAGCGACCCGGCGGCACCGTGTCGGGCCCCTCCCTGATGGCCCTGGCCGACTGCGCCGCATGGCTGGTGATCGTGGGCCACATCGGTCCGGTGGCACTGTCGGTTACCACCAGCCTGCACATCGACTTCCTCCGCCGGCCTGACCTGGTCGACGTGGTGGCAATCGGAACGCTGCTCAAATTGGGAAAGCGACTGGCAGTTGCCGAAGTGGCCTTGTACTCGGTCGACAGCGACGCCGTGGTAGCCAAAGCCCAGGTCACCTATTCGATCCCGCCTCGATAGGTCGTCGTCGACCCCTGCCAGGGACCGGCGCTCGGCACGTCGGCTGGCCACTGGCACGCTGGCCACGTCGCCGCTCATTGCGTGGGCGGTCGGTCCATGCCAGCATCTTGACCAGTCTTCACAAGGGGGAAGCGACCATGCACGACCTCGTGGTTCGGGGGGGAACGATCATCGACGGCACCGGCGCTCCGGCTCGCACGGCCGACGTGACCGTGGACCGGGGACAGATCACTGGTGTCGGCTCCTTCGCCGACGAATCGGCAACCCGGACCGTCGACGCCGACGGACTGCTGGTAACGCCGGGCTGGGTGGACATCCACACCCACTACGACGGGCAGGCCACGTGGGACGAGGTCCTGGCTCCAAGCAGTTCGCACGGCGTGACCACCGTGGTCACCGGTAACTGCGGCGTCGGGTTCGCTCCAGCCCGTCCGGATCGCCACGAGTGGCTGATCGGGCTGATGGAAGGGGTCGAGGACATTCCCGGTAGTGCCCTGGCCGAGGGCATGGAATGGGAGTGGGAGACCTTCCCGCAGTATCTCGACGCCCTCGACCAGCGCAAGTGGACAATGGATCTCGGGACCCAGATCGCTCACGGCGCGGTGCGCTCCTACGTGATGGGCGATCGGGGGGCTCGCAACGAGACGGCCACGGCCCAGGACATCGAGGCCATGAAGCAGGTGGTCAAGGAGGCGATCAGCGCCGGAGCGCTCGGTTTCTCGACGTCGCGGACCCTTGCCCACCTGGCCATCGACGGAGAGCCGGTTCCGGGGACCTACGCCGCAGAGGACGAGCTGTTCGGCATCGGGAGCGCGTTGGGAGAGCTCGGCACTGGCGTGTTCGAGCTGGCGCCGGCAGGGACGGCCGGTGAGGACATCATCGCCCCCAAAAAAGAGGTGGACTGGATGAGGAGGCTGTCCGCCACCATCTGCTCGGCCCATCACCTTCGCCTTGGTTCAGGTCGACGATGCCCCCGGCCTGTGGCGCGAGTTGATGGACGAATCCCTGAATGCCGTCGCCGAGGGCGCCGACCTGTGGCCGCAGGTGGCCGGCCGAGGGTTCGGCCTGCTCTCGGGTCACTTCACCACCTATTGCCTCCTCGACCAGATCCCCGCCTATCAGGAGCTGAAGGCCAAAGGGCTCTCCCCCGACTCCCTCATCGAAGCGCTCCGCACCAGCGAGGTCCGTCACTCGATCGAGGCATGGGAGCCCGACCCGGCCACCGCCGATCGCATGGACCAGGCCTTTCGCACCACGTTCGCCTTGGGAAGTCCCCCCGACTACGAGCCGGGACCGGAACGGTCACTGATCGGCATCGCCTCCGCCACCGGTCGCACTCCGTTGGCAGTGGCCTACGACGCCATGCTCGAGGACGATGGCCGGGGCCTGCTCTACGTGCCCATCCTCAACTATTCGGACGGGGATCTCGAACCGGCCCGCGAAATGCTGCTCCATCCCCGTGCTGCGGCCGGGCTCGGCGATGGTGGGGCGCACTGCGGGGTCATCTGTGACGCATCGCAGCCGACGTTCATGCTCACCCACTGGACCCGGGATCGCTCCCGCGGTGAGCGGCTCCCGCTCGAATGGATGGTGCGGAAGCAGACCCACGACACTGCCCGCCTCTATGGGCTCGGGGATCGGGGCACCATCGAGGTGGGTGCCATCGCCGACCTCAACCTCATCGACTACGACAATCTACAGCTGGGCAACCCGACCGTCGTAACCGACCTCCCTGCCGGTGGTAGTCGCCTGCTGCAGAGCGCCACCGGATACGTGGAGACCATCAAGTCCGGCGTCACCACCTTCGTCGACGGAAAAGAGACCGGCGCCCGGCCCGGTACCTTGCTTCGCGGAGCCCGTTGACCGGAGGGTCGACGGGGACGCTCGTGGGCTCAGCTCACGGCTGGCGCTGAGACGATCCCTCCGGGGAGGCATCGCCAGCCGCCCCCACACCGGAACCGACCGACTCATCTGATGGTGCCCCCTCGGGCCATTCGACCTTCATCTGCTTGACCACCCGGTGCTCGACGACGAAGGCCAGGCCCGGCACGAACCCGGACAGCACCACGGCCAGAATCCGACCCAGTCGCCAATGGGCCCGCCGGGCCAGGTCGGCCGCGGTGAACAGGTACACCAGGTAGAGGTAACCGTGGATCGTCCCTTCCACTTTGGCCACCAGGGAGAAGTGGGCCCACACCTGCAGCGGCACTCCCACGAAGACCAGCACGATCAGGGCGGTGCCCACGATGTAGGTCATCACCCGGTAACGGATCAGGGCCCCGTGCATACCTTCTCCTTCGCCGCAGCCGGATACAGGACCGACGCCGGGGAACGACGTCGTCCGGGGGGATCAATCACCGGCGGTTGGTGTCGGATTCGGCGTTTAGCTCAGCCAGGTATCGGTTGTACCGGGCGAGCGCGGCAGCCTCATCGGGGGTCTGGGGCCTGAACCGCTCACCCCGACCGCCGGTGTCCTCGTCGATGACCGAGTTTGCCGCGATGGCCACGTTCTTCTTGCGACCACCACTCAGTGCCCAGCCGGGTTGGTCGTGGCCGTCATCCGCTCCGGCCGAGACCGAGGGCGGGAGGACCCGCCGGGATACCGCGTTGGGTTGGTCGTGGATCAGCTGCCACCAGACATAGATGGCGTAGCCGGCGAACAATGGCCACTCGAAGGTGTAGGCCCAGCTCAGGGTGTTCCCCCCGAGGGCTCGGCTCAGTTGCCATCGTGTCAGCCAGGCAAAGGTGGGCAACAGGATGAGCAGGGTGACGTGCATCCCGATGCATCGCGGGGTGAGATATCGACGCACCCTCCAATCGTACCGTCGGGCTCTCGGATCTCCCATTCAGCGGTGCGCATCCCCGTGGCTCCGCCGCTGCCTGCCTACTATTTTGACCGTCCGCCAACCAAGCCATCCCGTCGAGGATTGACGGCCTGTCCAGCCCGCCATCACCAATCGAAAGGACTGGCCATGGACGATCGATTGAGAATCGGCATCGCCGAAGCCATCGGGACGATGATCCTCGTGGCCGGTGGCGTGGGGACGGCGGTGCTCGCCACCGGGAACTTCTTCCCTCGGGGCTCGGTCGGGGTCCTCGGAGTGGCCATCGCCTTCGGCTTCAGCCTGTTGGTCGCCGCCTACGCCATCGGATCGATCTCCGGCTGCCACATCAATCCGGCCGTGACCCTGGGCCTGTGGATCATCGGCAAGACAAGGACCAGGGAGCTTCCCTTCTATATCGTCGGTCAGCTCGTCGGCGGGATCGTGGGGGCCCTGGTCATCTTCATCATCGCCAAGAGCAGTCTGATCCACTTCAGCGCCAGCACCTCGGGATTCGCATCCAACGGCTACGGGATCCACTCACCAGGGGGCTTCAAACTCGGAGCGGTGATGCTGGCAGAGGTGTTCTTCACCGCCATGTTCGTCTTCATCATCGCGTCGACCAGCCGACTGTCCATGCCGGTGGGACTGACCGGTGTAACCGTAGGCCTCACCCTCACGCTCATCCATCTCATCTCCATCCCCATCGACAACACCTCGGTGAATCCGGCGCGCAGCCTGGCCGCGGCAATCTTCCAGGGCGGGTGGGCGCTCCATCAGCTGTGGGTGTTCATCGTCTTCCCCATCGTGGGCGGCATCCTCGGGGGGGCTACCTGGCGCGCCCTTCGCCCGGCCTCCGACGAGATGCCCGAGGAGATCTCCGAGGCGGGGGCACCCGCACCCTACGGCCGCCGGCCACAGCCGGAATAGGTAGCGTCCGTGCTTGTGACGAGGGACGGGATGGTGGCGGCCCGAACTGGCCCACGCCGAGGAGCGCCGGACCGGGTATCCCCGATCCGCCGATCCGACGCCACCTGTCACATCCCGGCCCTAGCGTGCCTCCCATGAGCTACACGATCGAACCCCCTACGTTGTTCAGTCCCCACATCGAGGTGCGGGTGAGCAAGCGGAGGAAGAAGACCGCCGGCGCCCATTGGGAAGGCGATCGGATCGTGGTGGTGGTTCCCGACCATTTGCGCGGCGCCGAGCGGGACGTGATGGTCAAGAGCCTGGCCGGTCGCCTCGAGAGCCACCGGCCCCACCTGCATTCCTCCGACACGCATCTCGAGCAACGTGCGACGACCCTGGCTCGCCGCTATCTCGACGGCGTCACCCCGTCGTCTATCCGTTGGTCCACCACGCAGACCAAACGATGGGGTTCGTGCACCCTGGAGACCCGCGAGATCCGTATTTCCGAGCGCCTGCGGGTGGCGCCGGAGTGGGTGCTCGACGCGGTGATCGTCCACGAGCTCGCCCACCTCCACGAGCCCAACCACTCCCCCCGCTTTCGGGAGCTGGAGGGCCGCTATCCCCGCCGACACGACGCCGACGTCTTCCTCGACGGCTATGCGCTGGGACTGCACATGCCCGGCGCGGGGTCGATGGGGACGGGCGACCGGGCGTGCGACGACGCCGTCGCCACCGGCTGATCCCGGCCCCGCACCCGCCGGTGAGGACACAAGCTGCCTGGTCGGCACCTACTTCCTACTTGACATATAAACACGACTTGATTAGTCAGCTTTAAGTCCCTACAGTAGCCACATGGCAATTGCCAACCTCGGTCCGGCCACAGACCACGAATCCTTTCGTCCCCCAAACCGCTCCGTGGGTCTGTCGGCCGGACCGGGGGCACTCTCGCAGTACGGACGCTGGTCTCCGACCACGGCGCTCCGTCGACCTCACCGCCATCGCCGAAGGCTTCGCCGTTTCCGCGGCCGGAATCCCTGAGCTGCACGACTGCGCCGACCGTACCTGGGTGCTGCTCGCGGTCACCGATCTCTTCGAGGCATGGGCCATTGGGTGGCCCACCGGGGGGAAGATCGACCTTCACGACCATGGTCCCTCCAGCGGCGCCATCGTGGTCGCTTCCGGAACCCTCACCGAGACCACTGTGCGCTCGGACGCTCGCGGCGTGGCCGTGATCGCCACACAACACATCGGTCCGGGTATGTCCCGACGCTTCCGGCCTCGCTACGTCCACGACCTGGTCAACGACGGTGAGCAGGAAGCGATCAGTGTCCATGTGTACGGGCCACGGCTGTCCACCATGTCCTACTACCGACTCGATGGGAGCGGCAGGCTGGGCGTGGTCCGAACCGAGGCGGTCCCGGCCGTGGGCCCGTTCGACACCACCAGCGAGCACGACCCTTCATGACCTCCTCGGCCGACCAACTGGTGGCCCGAGGCCCGACATCTGATCGGCCGTATCCGGCCCGCCCAGCTTGCTCCGGCGGCGGCAGCCGGTGGCCTGATCGTCGACATCCGGCCAGCCGGTCAGCGGGCCGCCGAAGGCGGTCTGCCCGGCGCGTTGGTGGTAGAGCGCAACGTGCTCGAATGGCGCCTCGACCCCACTGGGTCCCATCGACTCCCCGACGTCACCGGCTTCGACCAACCGGTGGTGGTGGTCTGTTCGGAGGGATACGCATCCTCACTGGCGGCCGAGTCACTCCACTCCCTCGGGTACCGACGGGTCAGTGACCTGGCCGGGCGGCTATCGGGCATGGCGGGCGTGGGTGGACGCCGACCGCCCCGCGGTGTCGGATGAGAACTCCGGAGCCGTCGAGACCGAGCACCACCGCGCCTCCGCATAGGCCACGGCGAAGCCGAAGGGCCGTACCGGGAATGAGACTGCGGCCAACGAGGCTGCGGCCGCTCGGCCCCCGGGCTGAGATTCGGTGGGCTGGGCGCGAACGCTGATTCGCGAGTACAACGGTGTAGTGGCTTACCTCCTGGCAGCGCTCTCCGCCTTCGTCAACGCACTGACCTCGGTCCTGCAACGAATCGGCGTCGAGTCGGCGCCGGAGTCGACCACCATGCGGTGGAGCCTGATGGCCCACGCTCTCCGCCGGGGTATCTGGCTCATCGGCTTCGCCCTGATGTTGGTGACGTTCGGCCTCCAGGCCACCGCCTTGCGCTACGGCCAGCTCAGCGTGGTGCAACCGGTGTTGACGACCGAGCTCCTCTTCTTGCTGCTCATCCTGGTGGTCTGGTTCCGCTACCGCCTGGGCTGGATGGAGTGGCTCGGCTCGATCACCATCGTGGTCGGGCTCGGCGGGTTCTTTCTGGTCGCCGCCCCCAAGGGCGGCCACGCCATCCCTACCAACCACCAGTGGGTGGTGGCGTCGGTGCTGCTCATCGCGGTGATCGCCGGCTTCATCGTGGCCGCCTTGCGCGGACCCCGGTGGTGGCGGGCGGCCGCCTTCGGGGCGGCCACCGCAGTCACTGCCGCCTACAGCGCGGCGCTGACCAAGGCCATCACCACCTACGTCACCGAGGGGTGGGGTCACGTGTTCACCCACTTCCAGCCCTACATGTTGGCCATCACCGGACTGGGAACGGTGTTCCTGATCCAGAATGCCCTCCACGCGGGACCGATCACCGCCTCGAGGACCACCACCGTCACCATCAATCCTCTGGTCAGTATCGTCCTTGGGATCACCCTCTTCGCCGACAAGCTGCGAAGCGGGCCGGTATGGGTCACCCTCGAGATCGTGTGTCTGGCCGTGCTCATCGTCGGGGTGGTCATCCTGGCCCGATCGCCCTTGGTGGCAGGCGCCCAAGGCGGCGGGCCCGGCGAGATGCTGGCCGGGGCCCGCGCCCGTGGCCTCGAGGGCGATGGTTCCGATGGTGACGGCGGTGATCCGGCCGGTCCGGTGGATCGTGGCGCCGCGGCACCGATCGAGACGGTTCCCGTGGTCGGGAGCGGCCCGGCCATCTGAGGGCCCGGTCAACCGACCACGAGGTCGACGGCCGCCGCCGGCGACACCGGCCACAAACCGGACCGGAGCGCGGCGCGGCCGGGTGCGCTACCGGCGCCCGCTGACCGCGGGCACGACGCCCGATGCCCGTGGCCAGTGGGCAGAACGGGCGCCGGCCAGCAGGCCGGCGACGCCGAGGAGGTCGTCGCCCAGGCACGCCCGCATCGATCGGAACAGGGCCGCGGTCACCCGTGCATCGCCGAGGGCGCTGTGGTGGTCCGCCCAGCTCAGATCGAAGTGGGTGCAGCAGTCGACCAGGCTGGCCCGGCCCCACAGGCCGAGGTGGGCCTGGGCCACGGTGAGGGTGTCCACCGAGGGCACGTCACCGGGGACCGTGCTCTCTCCTCCGCTGCGGCGGCACTCGGCCCGTAGGAAGGCGAGGTCGAACCGCTCCACGTTGTGGCCCACCACCACCCGGCCGGACAGCTGGTCGGCCAGGTACGGTTGGATCGAGGCGAAGGTCGGTGCCCCCGCCAACATCGGCGAAGAGATGCCGTGGACGTGGGTCGGCCCAGGGTCGCATCCGGGATCGACCAACGTGCAGAAGGCTCCGACCTCGATGCCGTCGGGATCGAGGATCACCACCCCCACTTCGACGACCCGTTCGTCTTCCGGCGAGAAGCCGGTGGTCTCCACATCGATCACCGCGAATCCCGCCCGGCTCGCCTCACGCACGTCCACGGGGCCACCGTAGATCGAGGGTGCGACAAGGTGGCGTACCGCTCGCCGAGCGGTTGGGTCCCGGTCATCGCTGGACCGTCGTGCACTACGGTCGGTGGCGAAAGGAACGCCATGACCTCAATCCGCTGGGTGTGCGTCTCCGACCTTCACCTCGGAGCCCTCAACAGCTTGCTGACCAACGTGACCGACGACGGCGAGCACGTCGACAGTTCCGGGCCCTCCCCGGTGCTGGAGGCGCTCTGTGCCTGCATGCGGTCCCTTCGCCAGGCTGACCAGGAGCCGCCGGAGCTGGTCGTGCTGGGCGACCTCTTCGAATTGGCCCTGACCTCGCCCGAAGACGCCGCCGCCTCCTTCTCCCAGTTCATCACCGCGCTGCGGCCGGGCAAGCCTGATGCGGCCATCGCCCCAGCGCTCCGCTTCGTCCCAGGGAACCACGACCACCACCTCTGGTCGCGCGCCAGCGACGACCGCTACCTCCGCTTGTTGGCCGAGGGCGCTTCCGCCACGCCCGCGGCCAGCGATCGTCATGCCACCCACCTGCTGCCCTCGAACGACCGGGTGCCAGTGCGCGATCGATTCGTCGAGATCCTCGCCGCACGGGGCGACTCGGGGACCGGCGTCACCGTAGCCCAGAGCTATCCGAACCTGGGACTGGTCACCGACCTCGGGGATCGTTCGGTGATCCTCAGCCACGGCCACTTCATCGAGCCGCTGTACCGGATGATGTCACTGCTCGACAAGGTGTTCGGCACGCCGCGCACCGGTGCCATCGAGGCCTGGCAGCTGGAGGCCGACAACGGAGGGTGGATCGACTTCTTCTGGTCGTCGATGGGCGACAGCGGGGACATCATGCGGGTCACCCGGTCCCTGTACGAGTCACTCCAGAGCACCGAGACCATCCACGCCGAGATCGCCGCCATCGAGCGGGCCATCAAGCTCGCCGGCGGGCCCGGGTGCGGGCCGATGCCGAGGCGCATGCCGTCGCCGCCCTGCTCCAGGCGGGTATCGGCACCGCGATCCGCGAACGACACCACGGCGGGTCCATCCTCAGTCCCCGCGCCGAGGAGGGACTCGCCTCGTACTTGAGCGGTCCGGTTGTCACCCAGGCCACCGCCGAGATCGGCAACCCGGGCGCGGTCACCTTCGTCTTCGGCCACACCCACAAGCCATTCGTCGAGGAGCGCACCCTGGCCACCTTCTCCTCGCCGGTGGCGGTGGTCAACACCGGCGGGTGGGTGGTCGACGCTCCACAGCTCAATCCCCTCAAGGGGGCATCGCTGGTGCTCATCGACGACCAACTCAACGTGGCGTCAGTCCGTTGCTACACCGAGGGCCCCGATGCCTCCTCATACCGGGTCCGGGTCGATCCCTCCAACTCGACCGGGTCCAACGAGTTGGCTGATCAGCTGCGCGTCGCCATCGACCCGGATCGGGACCCGTGGGCGTCACTCGCCCAGGTCACCCGAGCGGCAGTCGGCGATCGGGGCCGACAGCTGGCCGATCGCCTACAGGCCGACGCATCGACCCTCAATCAACTCAATCAGGCGGCCGACGCCGACACCACCCGGCACTGAGACGGCGGATCGCCGGGGCGTGCCGCCTCGGAGCTGGGTGGCCCGGACTGCGGGGACCGGGTGGCTCAGGCGTTCGCCCCCACCAGTTCCTTCAGCTCCTTGTCCACATCGTCTTTGTGCTGGTCTTCGTCCTCGCGGGCCCGCTTCGGGCTCCACCGTCCCCGGTTGAGGAAGATGGTCGGGATGAACAGCACCATGCCGGCGATGCAGACCCAGAACCAGTGCTGCCATTGCTTTGGTGACTTGGCCACGCCGGACAGAAGAGCGTTCAGTTGGGTCTCGTGGGCCGAGAGGTAGGCCAACTGGGTTCGATAGGTGAACACAGGACCGTTCACTTCCTTCAGATTGGCGACGATGTGGGCGACGACCGCGGGACCGACCGCCTTGGTCAGGGCGGGCAGCCCGGTGACCGGGTTGTTGTGTGCCGCTACCACAACCGCGGCATTCTTGGGATCGGAGAGCGGTCGCAGCCAGCTGGCGTTGGCGGTGGCGAATGCCACCAACTGCGGGTGCTCGAGCTGGAACTGCTGGACGTTGAAGGGCGCGGTGCCGGTCGGCGGGGTCTGCGCGTAGACCAGATTGTCGACCACCGGGTTGACCGCGTTGATGACCAGGGGCAGGAAGATGAAGGAGAGGCCCACGGTGAGTCGGAGGATCCACCCCCACAGGGCCAGGCCGGTGCCCACCAGGGCCGGATTTTTGGCCTCGACCATCTCCGTGTAGGCGGCCATCCACGGTGAGTAGGTCATCGAGATGAAGGCGGCCAGCAGCACCTCGATGGTGATCAAGGTGCCGAAGCCGGTATAGGCGTGGTCGGCCTGCCGCAGGAAGATGATCAGCATCACGATGGAGCCGATGGCCCCGACCAGCATGAGCGGCTTGCGGACCCGGAGCTTGTCGGACACCACGCCGAACACGATCAGGGCCAGGGCGTCGGCACTCCAGAACCAGACGTTCAGGTAGTTGGCGTTGGAGGTGGTGAGATTGAGACCATCGGAGCTCTTGAACACGGTGGCCCAGTAGATGGTGAAGAAGGCGGAGGCGGCGTAGTAGACGAGCAGGAAGAGCGAGATGCCGATGGCCGAGATGGCCAGGTCCCACTTGAGGATCTGGCGCCAGGGGTGGGTGGTGGCGGCCATCACCTCCTCGGCCGAGATACCCCGGGCCTTGGCCTCGATCAGGGCGCGGTCCTGCTCCGAGACCATCAACTGGTCGCGCAGGCTCGACGAGAGGTCCTTCATGAAGAACAGGGCCACCACGAACACCACCACCGAGGTGACCCCGGAGATGACGAACTGCCACTTGAACCCTGACACTCCGTGGTGCTTGAGGAAGTAGTTGAGGGTGTTGGTGGCCACGATCGAGGTGATCAGGCTGCCGGCGACCGGTCCGATCGTCCAGAAGCCCATGGCCGAGGCCCGGCCAAGCTGGGGGCTGAAGTCGCGGACCAGCGCCGGGGTGGCCACCAGAATGGCCCCCTCGACCAGGCCGAGCGCGGAGATGACGATGGCGAACTGCCACTGGGTGTGGGTGGCCGGCACGCCGATGGCCACCAGCAGGCCGATGATCAGCAACCCGTAGATGATCACGTTGGAACGGCCGAGCTTGTCGGTCTTGCTGGCCGGGAGCGAGGCGAAGGCCCCGATCAGGTTCGAGACGACCACGATGCCCACGTAGAAGGAGAAGGACATGTGGTAGTACTGCAAGATCTGGGGGGTTACCCCGGTCTGGGTGAAGTAGGTGTAGTAGAGGACGACAGTGGCGAGCACGGCCAGCGCCAGATAGGCAGTGCGCTTGGCGTTGTCCGGGTACTCGTCGATCTCGTGGACGAACAGGAAGCGGAACAGTGGGCCGCGGCCCGAGTTCCGGGCAGGGACGGCGCCGTTGTTCGCCGCCGACGTGGAATCCGGTGCCATGGATGTTCCCCCTTGTTACTCTCAGCGTGCAACCCTCCCCGGTCACAGCCCGACCGTAGCGCAACGCGAGGGCCCGTGGTCGGCTTGGGCTCCCCCGGTATCGTGCCCGAAGCCAGGAGGCTCGGCGTTCAGGAGTCCAGTACGGCGGCGGCGACCAGTTCCTCGAGATGGCGGCTGTCCCACCACGAGATCTGGAGCTGCTTGGCCCGCCGGAAGTAGAGCTGGATGTCGAACTCGACGGTGAACCCGATCCCCCCGAAGATCTGCTGGGCGGTAGCGGTCACGTCCCGGAATGTCTGGCAGGCGAAGAGCTTGGCCATGGGCGCCAGCTTGGACACGTCACGGCCCTCGGACCGCGCCCAGGCCGCCTCGTGGACCAACACCTCGGCACCGTCCACGGCGGTGGAACCGTCCGCCAGGTAGTGGGCCAAGGCCTGGAAGGCGCCCAGCGGCTTGTCGAATTGGTGGCGGTCCTTGGCGTACTGCACGGTGATCTCCATGGCGTACTGCGCGCCGCCGACCGCCTGGGCCGCAGCCAGGATGGCCCCCTCGTGCATGACCGTGTCCCACGCCGACCATCCGGTGCCCTCGGCGCCGATCCGGTCGGCGGCCGCCACCCGCACGTGGTCGAGGTCTACCCGGTACTGGCAGTCCGAGCCGATGGTCATCTGCTGGGTGAGGGTCACCCCGGCGTCGGTGGGATCGACCAGGAAGAGGTCGACATCACCCGGGCCGTCACCGGTGCGGGCCACGACCACCAGGCGGCTGGCCGCTCGGGCGAAGGCCACATGGCGCTTGACGCCGGTGATGGTGTAGCCGTCCCCGTCGGGCACCGCCCGGACCTGCACGCCGCGGGACCGAAGCTGTTGCTCGGGCTCCAGCCACGCCGGGGTGAGGATGGCCTCACCGGTGACCACCTTGGGCAGCCACTCCTGCTTCTGCTGGTCGGTGCCGGCACCGGCCAGCACCCCAGCGCACAGGATCGAGCTCACGAAGTGGGGGGAGGGCGCCAGCGAGCGGCCGAACTCCTGGTAGAGCACCACGTTCTCCAGCGTGGTCATGCCGGATCCGCCGTACTCCTCGGGCAGTTGCAGACCGATCAGGTCGAGGTGGGCCAGCTGCTTCCACAGTTCCGTCGAGTAGCCGATGGCGTCGTCCTCGAGCTCGCGGACCACGCTGAGGGGACTGGTGGTGGCGCATACGCCGCGCACCGTCTCACGGAGCATGTCCTGTTCGGCGCTGAAGGCAAGGTCCAACATGGTCAACTCTCCTCTTGGGGTGATACTTGCGATTCTGGTGGGGGTGGTGGCTGCGTCATGGTAGCCACCGCTCGCCGCGGCGGCTCCAGGGGTTGTCGTCCTCGGTGACCGGCAACGCCATTCGGGCCTGACAGGTCGTCTTGTCCTCTCCGTCGACCGACACGGCGATGTCCAGGGCCACCCATCCGCAGCCGGTCTCGTCGACCCCACGGTCGGTCACCACGCCGTGGAACACCATGGTGTCGCCCGGAAAGATCGAGCCGAGCATGCGGAAGGTCATCCGCTGCAGCCTCCCGTAGGGACCGGTCCAGTCGGTCACGAACCGCTCGAACCACGCCGCCTGGTTCGGCGTGTTGAGGAAGATGTCACGGGTCCCGTTCCGGTGGACGGCGAAGTCCTTGTCGTGATGCATGGGTCGCCAGTCACGAGTGGCCAGGGCGCCGAGCACCACGGTGGTGGCAGTCACTGGATAGACCAGGTCCGGCAACTTGTCCCCCACCGCCACGTCGGCGTGGAGCAGGCGGGTGACCGGGGGGAGCTCACGACCGGTCCCCGTCCTTGGCGGATACCGGGCGGCGGTAGCCGAAGCCGGTGTAGTTCTCGACCGCCACCAGGTCGCCGCCCTGGTTGCGGTACTCCACGTCGATCACCCAGAAGCGGCCAGTACCCAGCCTGGTGGTCTTCTCGTCGCTGACCGAGCGCAGGATCTGGCGGGTGGTCAGCCGGTCACCGGGGCGCACCGGCTCGTGGAAGACGATGGTGTTGTCGCTCATCACCGCCTCGGGCAACCCCAGACCCTCCTTCAGGTCGAAGTGGACCTGAAGGGGCAGTCCCCCGGTGTCCCGATCGGGAGCCCAATGATGGGGGCGGAACCATACCGAGACCATGGTCGGCGGGGCGATCGGTCCGCCGGTGACCGCGTCGGCCACCTCCGGGTCCCAGAACAGAGGGTTTCCGTTCTCCACCGACGAGCAGCTGGACCATACGTAGCCCTGCTCGACGGGGAACTCCCCCTCCTCCTCGTACTGCTCGACCCCGATGAGCCGGTCGATGTCGGCGGTGCCGATGGCACTCATGCCACCACTCCCCTCTCCCGTAGGTCGGCGACCTGCCCGGGGGACAGCCCGGCCTCGGTCAACAGGCGGTCGGTGTCGGACCGGAGTGGATCGCCGATGGCCACCGGGCCGTCCGGCGGCTCCATTCCCGCCAGCATGGGCGCCACCTGTCGGAACCGGGTCGGGGCCGTCCCGGGGCCGCCGTCGGTGGCCGTCGGGGTGACCACCGCCTCCACGAAGGCGTGGCGGGCCCGGTACTGGTCGTCCTCGGTGAGCTCGGCCACCGACAGGACCGGGGTCACGCAGGTATCGGCCCCGGCCAGCTCGGCCACCCAGGCGTCGCGGCCTTTGGCCGCGAACGCGGCACGGAAGTCGGCGCGGATCTTGTCCTGGACCTCGTCGTCGAGCTGATGGGCCAGCCACTGCCCACAGCCGAGGAGCCGGCAGAGGTTGCCGTAGAACTTGGGCTCGATCGCCCCCACCGCCAGCCACCCCCCGTCACCGGCCCGGTAGGTGTCGTAGCAGGCATACCGTCCGGTGATGATGTTGTGCCCCGGTCCGACCGGGTCGCCGGTGGCCAGATGCTCGTCCACCGCCAGTGACGTCAGCCACAACACCCCGTCGGCAATGGACACGTCGAGATGGACCCCGCCGCCACCCTGCGCTCGCCCGATCAGCGCCGCCATCACCGCCATGGCCGCCTGCATCCCCCCGCCGGCGGCGTCGGCGATGGTGGCACCGGGCACCGGCGGACCACCGTCGGCGCGGGGTTCGGTGGTGGCCAGATAGCCACCGACGGCCAGATAGTTGATGTCATGGCCCGCCCACGCGGAGCGGGGGCCGTCCTGCCCGTAGCCGGTGGTGGAGCAGAGGATGATGCCCGGGTTGACGGCGGTCAGGTCGTCGAAGCCGATCCCCAACCGATCGGCCACACCAGGGCGGAAGCTCTCCACCACCACGTCGGCCTTGCCCACCAGGGCCAGGAACGCGTCGCGGCCCTGGGAATCCTTCAGGTCGATGGCCGTGCGCAGCAGGTACCGCGATCCGCTGTAGGCGTAGAAGGGCGGCTGGATCGGTTCGGCGCCCCGTCCCGGGACCGCCCCCACCTTGACCACGGTGGCGCCGTAGTCGGCCAGAAGGCGCGTGCACCGGGCCGCCGGACCCACGGTGGCCAGGTCGAGCACGGTGACGCCCCGGAGCGGTCCCTCGTGCCCCTCGATGCGGGGGGGCAGAGGCGCGACGGGAATGGCGGTGGGTTCGTCGGTCACGGATGTGGTGCGGATCAGAAGTTCTTGGGCAGGCCGAGCTTGCGTCGGGCGATGATGTTCTTCTGGATCTCCGAGGAGCCACCGCCGATGGTGTCGATCACCGTGTAGCGATAGGTCGACTCGGCGCGACCCACCATGGGGGCGTCCTCGTCACGGACCCGCAGTTGGCTGCCGGGTGACCCGATGTCCATGGAGGCGTCGGCCAGCCGCCTCGAGTACTCGGTGGTGAACAGCTTGTACTCGGATGCCTCGGCGGTTGGGGGCGAACCCCCTTGCGACGAGGCGAACACGAACTTGAGCCCCAGTGTCCGGGCCACCTCGGCCTCGGTGTGCAGCCGGGCCAGCTGCGAACGCACCACCGCGTCGTCCTTCAGCGGCTCGCCGTCTCGGCTGGCGGTGGCCACGTACTCGGTCAACAGGTCCAGCCTTTGCGCGGTGGGTGAGTAGGTGAACAGGGTGAACCGCTCGAGGTCGAGGGCCTCCGAGATGTACTGGAACCCTTTGTTGAGCTCGCCGACCACGTAGTCGTCGGACACCCAGACATCGTCCAGATAAACCTCGTTAGTCCGCTCGTCCCCCATCGTCCAGATGGCCTTCACGGTGATTCCCGGATGGTCCATCGGTACCAGAAACAAGGTGATCCCGTGATGCTTGGGGGCGTCGGGATCGGTGCGGGCGCCGACCCAATACCAGTCGGCGAAATGGGCCGAGGTGGTCCAGGTCTTCTGCCCGTTGAGACGCCACCCGTCCCCGTCCCGGGTGGCCTTCAGCTGCATGGAGGCGGCGTCGGAGCCGGCGTTGGGCTCCGAGTAGCCGACGGCGAACTCCACCTCGTTGCGCAGGATCTTGGGCAGGAACTCCTTCTTCAGCCGGTCGCTGCCGTGGCTGATGATGGTCTTGCCGATGATGCCGACGCCCTTGCCGATCTGGGGCCCGCCCCGGGCCGCCAGCGCCTCGTTGAGCAGGTACTCGTAGATTCCTTCGCCGTCCGAGCCCCCGTACTCCTTCGGCCAGGTGATGCCCAGCCATCCCTGCTCGCCTACCTTGGCCATGAACTGGCGTCGGAGCGGGGTGTCGACGATCTGCGCCATGTTCTCGCGGGTGACGTCGAACACCTCCGGATCGTCGTTCTTGTCGAGGAATTCTTCGACCTCCTTCACGAATTCCAGCTGTTCAGGCGTGAATTCGAAGTCCATGGCCGAGCCTCCATCGTCGGGTCGCGGCCGACGCCGCAGTGGTTTCCTGACTGACCGTCAGATACGGTGGACATCATAGGATGGGCAGGCAGTCGGGGCCAGCGTCGACCGCTGAGCAGGGACGTACCCGACGACGATGAGCCGGCCGGGGGACCGCTCCTCGGGCGAGCACGGTCAACGAGACGAAGGGAACACCAACCGATGAGAGGGATCGTCAGCATCGCCGGGTACGTCCCCTATCGCCGCCTGCAGCGGTCGGCGGTGGCGACGGTGTTCGGCAGTGGCGGGGGGGGCGGCAAGGGCAGCCGGTCGGTGGCCTCCCACGACGAGGACACCACCACCATGGGGGTGGAGGCGGCCCGCCTGGCTCTGCGGGCGGCGCCCGGTGCGGCCCCCGAGGCCATCTGGTTCGCCACCGCCACACCCGCCTACCTGGACAAGACCAACGCCTCGGCCATCCACGCTGCCCTCCGCCAGCCGGCCGACGTCGCCGCCTTCGACTTCGGCGGGGCGCTCCGGTCGGGGGTGGGCGCGCTCCGGTCCGCACTCGCCGCCGGTGGCACCGGGACCACCCTGGTGGTGGTGGCCGACATGCGGGACGGCCTCCCCACCTCGGCCGATGAGTCGGCCGGCGGCGACGGGGCGGCGGCGGTGATCGTCGGCGACGGAGAGGCGGGCTCGCCGGTCATCGCCGAGTACCTCGGCGCGGCCTCGGTGACCGATGAGTTCCTCGATCGATGGCGTACCGCCGGTGATCGGCGTTCCAAGGTGTGGGAGGAGCGGTTCGGCGAGACTCGCTACGTCCCCCTCGGTGCCGAGGCCTGGGAGTCCGCTCTCAAGTCGGCCGGTCTGACCGCCGACCAGGTCGACCATGTGGCGGTTACCGGCATGCACGGTCGGGCAGCCAAGGCCCTCACCCGGCGGCTCGCCCTGGGTGACGGCGTGGTGGCCGACGACCTGGCCTCGTCGGTGGGCCAGACCGGCACCGCCCACGCTGCTCTGATGCTGGCATCGATGCTGGAGCAGGCCGATCCCGGACAGGTGGTGGCGGTGGTGGCGCTGGCCGATGGCGCCGACGTGCTGCTGTTCCGCACCACAGAGGCCCTCTCCTCGTGGGCGCCGGCCGAGCCGGTGTCCGTGCAGATCGCCGGTGCCGCCGACCTCAGCTACGGAAAATTCCTCAGCTGGAGGGGGATGGTCACCACCGAACCACCCCGCCGGCCCGAGCCCCAGCGGGTCTCGGCCACAGCGGCGTGGCGCAGCGAGGAGTGGAAGTTCGGGTTCGTGGGTTCTCGCGACCGCTCCAGCGAGGCGGTGCACCTGCCGCCCTCGCGGGTGTCGATGCGGGGCGGGGCCGTCGACGACATGGAACCCATCGAGCGGGCCGACACCGGAGCTACCATCGCCACCTACACCATCGACCGGCTGGCCTACTCCCCCAGTCCTCCCATCGTCTTCGCCGTCCTCGACTTCGACGGTGGCGGCCGGTTCCCCGTGGAGCTGACCGACGTGGACCCCGACCGGGTGGACATCGGCGATCGGGTCACCATGACGTTTCGCAAGTTGTTCACCGCCGACGGCATCCACGACTACTTCTGGAAAGCCAAGCCGGCACGGGTCGCACCGTCCGACGACGGGGCGGACAACGGGCCCGCGGGCGACTGAACGGATCCCGGCCGCCCCGCGGTACGGAACTCTCGACACGAGGAGACACGATGGCATCGCATGGAATCAAGGATCGGGTGGCGATCGTCGGCATGGGCTGCACCCGGTTCGCCGAGCACTGGGACAAGGGCCTCGACGACTTGATCATCGAAGCGTCCGAGGACACCTTCTCCTCCGCCGGGGTGACCAAGGACGACGTCGACGCCTACTGGTTCGGCACCGCCCAATCGGGCATGAGCGGCATCACCCTGGCCCGGCCCCTCCAGCTGGAGGGCAAACCGGTCACCCGGGTCGAGAACTACTGCACCACCGGGTCCGAGGCCCTGCGTGCCGCCGCCTACGCGGTGGCGTCCGGTGCCTACGACGTGGCCATGGCCGTCGGCGCCGAGAAGGTGAAGGACTCGGGCTACCAAGGTCTCAACGCCTTCCCCATCCCCAACGACGGGACGGCCCGGACGCTCACCGCGGCAGCCATGTTCTCGATGGTGGCGCCGGCCTACGGCAAGAAGTACGGCGTGAGCCAAGAGGAGTTGACCGAGGTACTGGCCCGCATCTCGTGGAAGAACCATCGCAACGGCGCCCTCAACCCGCGTGCGCAATTCCGCAAGGAGGTGTCCACCGAGACCATCTGTGCCTCGCCACGGGTGGCCGGTCGCCTCGGGGTGTTCGACTGCGCCGGGGTGGCCGATGGGGCGGCTGCGGCCATCGTCGTCCGGGCCGAGGACGCCAATCGCTACACCGACACGCCCCTCTACATCAAGGCGCTGTCCTTCTCTGCCGGCAGCGGGTCGGGGCTTATCGACCCTGACTACGACTACACCTGGTTCCCCGAGTGCGCCCGGGCCGCCGAGGACGCCTACCGCCAGGCTGGGATCACCGATCCGCGGCACCAGTTGGCCATGGCCGAGGTCCATGACTGCTTCACGCCGACCGAGCTGGTCCTGATGGAGGATCTGGGGTTCGCCGAACGAGGCACGGCGTGGAAGGAGGTGTTGGCCGGCACGTTCGACCGCGACGGCCAGCTCCCGGTCAATCCCGACGGCGGCCTCAAGAGCTTCGGCCACCCGGTGGGGGCTTCCGGTCTGCGCATGTTCTTCGAGGCCTGGCTCCAGTTACGGGGCGAGGCCACCCCCGAGCGTCAGATCGACACCGACCGCACCTTGGCCCTCACCCACAATCTCGGCGGGTACCCCGGTGAGATGGTGGCCTTCGTGTCAGTGGTGGGAACAGAGCTCGGCTGAGGCCGGCGCCTCGGACTGGCGCTCGTCCAGCAGGGACCACCAGGCGTCAGCGCCCCGGCGGGCGGCGTCGGCCACCTCGGTGGGGTCGGCCTCCAGCAAGGCCAGGGCGTCGATGACCCACTCGCCGTGGTCGGCATCCATCTGCGCGTGCACGTCCCAGAACTCACGTCCGGACCCGTCCAGGCCGTACCAGCGCCGCAGGCCGTCGGACTTGGACGCGGCGATGGCCGCTGCCTGGGTCTCATAGGCGGCCAGGCCGGCCAGGGCGGCCACCGGTCCCTCGGCCACCAGATCGAAGTACGTTCCCACCAATCCCTCGGCGGCCGGGCCCGGACCCGTCGCCATCGACGGGGGCAGGGTGGCGGCGAAGCGGTCGAACAGGGCCAGGTGGGGCTCGGGCCGACCCAACTCGTCGGCCAGGTTCTCCTCGACCAGCGCGGTAGCCTCGGCGTTCCCGCCGTGGCGCAGGTCCGATGCCACCGCGGTGAGCACGGCGGGGAGGGCGGCCTCGAAGGAGCGGTAGTTGACCGCGTAGTCGGCCAGCTCACCGAGGACCAGCTGACCGGCCTCCCAGCGCCGGTAGAAGGGGTGGGTGAGCAGCTCCCTTCCCTGGATGGAACGGGCCACGACCCCGGCCAGGCCGGAAGGCGGCGCACCCGCCGCACGGGTGACGCCGGTCGTGGCGGCGTCGGTCGTTCCCAGGTCGGAGTTCACCAGATCAAAGGTCATGCCGCATCCTATCGAGGTGGCCGGACCCGTTCAGCGTGCGGCGACTGCCCCGTTGGACGGGTGTGCGTACCGTCCGCTCGAGTAGGGGGCGGCCCGGTAGGAGCCACCGGCGTCCCCCACACCCGACCCGTCCGGTCTCAGGTAGCGGAGCTTGCGCTCGCGCTCCTCCGCCCGCCGGCGCAGGTTCGCCAACAGGGCGACATAGGCGACCAGCACCATGCCGGAGAGCGCGGTCAGAACCCACACCACGGCGGCACCGGGCACGAACCCGATCATCAGCGTGCCCAGGAAGAGCATGGTGATCACCCCGAGCGTGTCACGCCGGCGCCGCCGGACCTGCTGGCGCGAACAGGGGGTCGTGCACTCGGCCCGGGGGGACCAACGTCTGGAGGGCGTCACCGTGATCGTCGGGACCCGAGTAGGCGGTGACACGGGAGGGCGCCGGCAGTGTCGCCTGGTGGTGGTCGGGTGGCTGACCCAGAAAGGCGAGGGCCGGACGGGGCAACTCCTTCGCCCCCACCACCGACAGAACGGGTACCGCGGCCACCTCCGGATAGCTGCTCCCCTGATCCGGATCACCATCACCGCCCATCGATCGCAACCGGTAGGCCGGGGCCACGATGGGGTGCGGGGCGGAGTGCTCGAGGACCGACAGTTGCCGGTGGAAGTGGGAGATCGATCCGATCTCCCCCACGGTGCGGGACCGACGATTCATCAATTTGGGGGCCAAGATGACAATCCATACCGCCGCAATGATGATCACCAGGACCACGGGCATCAACTCCTCGACCTACCTTCCGTGCGATGAAAACCCTAACCACAGGCAATTCCGCGGTGGTGGATGGTCGGGGAACGACAGCGCCGACAGGGACCACATGACGTGGCCGCAACGGCCCTCCCCGTGTTGCGTTGGCACACTTCCTACTCCCACCGGACGAGCCTCTCAACTTGTCGGCAACGGTCCAGGTGACGGCGGGTGGCCGACCGTTATGGTCACCGGGTGACTGCGTTCTGGATCCTGATGGGCGTCGCCGGCGTCGCCGCCGCCACCGACTGGGTCGCCGTCGGAACCTCCAACCACCGGCTCTTGTACGGAGCCAAGCCGGCGGTGCTCGTCGCCCTCATCGTCGCCGCCGCCGCCATCCCCTCCGACCACACCGACCTGGTCGACCGGCGATGGTGGTTCGTGGCCGCCCTGGTCTGCTGCCTGGTCGGCGACGTGGCCCTGATGCTCCCCAGGGACCTCTTCGTCCCCGGCCTGGCCGCCTTCCTCGCCGGGCACGTGCTGTTCTTCGTGGGGCTGCTCCAGCCGCCGGCGCCACCTGGGGTGCCGGCCTTCGCCCTCTCGCCGACCGGACTGGCGGTGGCCGCCGGAGTGGTGGTGGCCGTCGAAGCCCTCCCGGGGCGCGTGCTCCTCACCACGTTGGCCGGCGGCGGGAACCGACCACTGATCGCACCGGTGTGCCTCTACATGGTGGCCATCGCCACCGTCGTGGTGCTGGCCACCAATGTGGCCAGCCGACCCGCCGCGCTGGGCGCGTCGCTCTTTCTGGTATCCGACACCGCCCTGGCCCTCGATCGGTTCGTGTGGCCGCGACCGTGGGGAACCCTGGTGGTGCACGTCACCTACCACCTGGCCCAAGTGCTTCTGGTGCTCTCACTGGTGCGCTGAGCGCAGAACGTGGAGCCACCGTCGAGGAGGAGGTCGCCGGGACGCCACGAGCCCGGTCACCGTGGACGGGGCGAGACCACTCAGTCGGTCGTGCGGCGCCGATACAGGTGGACGGCCAGCGGCGCGCACACCACCAGGATGGCCACCGACCAACCGAGGGCTGCCCACACCGGGTGCTGCATGGGCCACGCCGCGATGGTCGCTGACGGGTTCGGATTTCCCCACAGGTGGCGGACCGCTGACGCCACCGCGCTCACCGGATTCCAATCGGCCAGCGTCCGGAGCCAGGTGGGCATGTGCTGGGTCGGCACCATGGCGTTGGACACGAAGGCCAGGGGGAACAAGATGAGCAGCCCGACCGACTGGGCCGACTCGGGCCCCTTGCTGACCAGGCCGAGACAGGCGCAGGCCCAGCTCATGGCGTAGGCGAACAACAGTGCAATCCCGAACCCGGCCGCCACCGACAGCGCGCTGGCGTCGGTCCGCCATCCGATGGCCAGGCCGGTCAGGGCCACGATGGTCGTGCACACGCACGCAGTCAGGATGTCGGCGATCGACCGGCCGGCGAGTACGGCGGCCCGCCACATGGGGAGCGTACGGAAGCGATCGATGACCCCGGTGGACAGGTCGGTGCTGAGCCCCACCGCGGTCCCCATGGCCGAGGTGGTCAGGTTCAACATGAGCATGCCGGCAATGGCGAAGTCGGTGTAGTTCCCGCCGTCGGGCAGGACGATGCCTGCACCGAAGATGTACACGAACAACAGCGTGAACAGGACAGGTTGGACGGTCACGTCCGAGAGCTGCATCGGCTCGCGCTGGATGTGCACGATGTTGCGCCGGGTGAGGACAACCACGTTGCGCCAGCAGGCGAGGGCGCGCTCCAGCGGACCGCCCCTCGATGCCGGAGCGGTGACCACCGGGGTCGTCATGGTGGTGGTCATGGCCGTGCCACCTCCAACTCCATTTGCTCCTCTTCATGAGAGGGCGGTGGGCCAGGGGGGTCACCGGTCAACGCGAAGAAGACGTCGTCGAGGGAAGGCTGCCGGATCTCGATGTCATCGACCAGGGCACCCACCGAGTCCAGGGCCCGGACCACGGTATTGGCCAGGCCGGAGCCGCTGAGCACGGTGGCCGACAGCCGCCGGCCGTCCTCGCTGACGCTCACCCGACCCGACACGAAGGGTTCCAGGGCAGCGACGGCGCCGACGTGGGCGGCAGTGAGGGTCACTTCGAGCCGGGCGCCGCCGGTGGCCCGCTTGAGCTCAGGGGCCGATCCTTCGGCGATCACCCGACCGTGGTCGATGACCACGATGCGGTCGGCCAGTTTGTCCGCCTCGTCGAGGTATTGGGTGGTCAACAACATGGTGGTCCCGTCGGCCACCAGTTCTCTGATCACGTCCCACATCCGCGTGCGGCTGGTCGGGTCGAGCCCGGTGGTGGGTTCGTCGAGGAAGAGCACCGGCGGCCGGGTGACCAGGCTGGCGGCCAGGTCGAGGCGCCGGCGCATCCCGCCCGAGTAGCCCTTGACCACCCGGTCGGCGGCGTCGGCCAGTTCGAACCGATCGAGGAGCTCGATCGCCCGCTGCTTGGCCTGACGGCGCGCCACCCCGCTGAGCTCGGCCACCGTCTGGAGGTTCTGGCGGCCGGTGAGCAAGTTGTCGAGGGTGGCGTCCTGAGCGGCGACACCCATGTTGCGTCGCACAGCGCCGGCATCCGTGACCACGTCGAAGCCGGCCACCTGGGCCCGGCCCGAATCGGGCAAAGCCAAGGTGGTGAGGATGCGAATGGCGGTGGTCTTGCCGGCCCCGTTGGGACCGAGCACCCCGAGGATCGACCCGGCAGGGACCAGAAAGCTGACCCCGGCCAGGGCCTGGGTCTCGCCATAGCGCTTGGCCAGCCCATCTGCTTCGATCATGGGAGTACCTGTCATCTGTGCCTCCGAGTTCGGCTGCCTTACTTGCCGTATGGTAAGTGCCTTACTTACCGGTCGTCAAGTAGAATAGGTGACATGAGCGCAGAGGCGACAATCGGAGCGGCTCCCGCCGACACCAGGGAACGGATCCTCGATGTCGCCCTCGACCTGTTCATCGAGAAGGGCTACGACAAGACGACCCTGCGCGAGATCGCTGATCGGCTCGGGTTCACCAAGGCGGCGCTCTACTACCACTTCCCCAGCAAGTCGGACATCCTGATGGCGCAGCACTACCGGTTCCACGACCTGTTCGAGGAAGCCATCGAGAAGTTCGGGGGGGTCGGCTCCGATCCCCGATCGTGGCCGGCCATCTTCGACTATCTCATCGGGGAGATGCTGGCCAACCGCAAGCTCTTCTTGATGCACGAACGGAACCGGGCCGCGTTCGAGGAGATCCACCGGGTGGGCCACACCGAGAAGCACTTCGACCTCGAGGCCCAGTTCCGCCGGATCGCCTCCGACCCGACGATCGACCTACGGGACCGGGTACGGTTCACCTGCGCACAGGGGGTGCTCATCGGCGGCCTGCTCTCCTCGGGAAGCACGTTCACCGACGTTCCCACCGACGAGCTGAACGCGTTGCTCAAAGAGACGTTGCACGATGTCCTCGGGCAGCCTTCGCCCCAGTGACGCCACCGGCTGCTCTCATGCCTACCGATCCCGTCCATCAAGCAGCAGCGTTTTTTTAAGGCAAACCCCGTCCCGATTGGGAAGGATCAACTCCCGCACCTCGATGCGGCCCGCACGACTGGGCCCTCCGCTGGACAGCCACAGGACCGAAATTCAGTCTCGATCGAACGGCGGCACTCGACCCTCGTTGCTGTCACGTTCGTGAGCTAGTCTGGTGGAGCGGGGAGCACCAAGCGATCTTCCCTGGGCAAAGGCAGGCTGTCGTCGTGAAGCGCTGGAAGCGACCTCGTAGAACCGGCAAGATTACGTGGCGGGACGACGACCACCTCCAAGTTGGAAATGCACATTTCCTATTGACACTTGATCCCAGCATCTGGGAAGCGAGTGATTCGAACTCCGATCAGTTCATGTTGCTGAAGAACAGAGTAATTGTCGAAAACCTGAAGCGGTTTGGACCTGAACATGCTGAGAACATTGTTGACCTCGGAATCTACAAGGGTGGCAGTGTCGCCCTGCTCCACGAGCTCTTCTCCCCCAGGCGGATCGTTGGTGTCGACTGGCTTCATGATCGCGCTGATGTACTCGATCGGTTCGTCGCTCAACATTCCCTGGGCGACGCAGTGCGTCTCTACTACGACACGAGCCAAGCGGACCAAGAGCGCCTCTCATGGATTCTTCGAGAGAATTTCCGAGACGAGCCCCTCGATCTTGTCGTCGATGACTGCTCGCATTTGTACGAACTTACCAAGGTCTCGCTGAACGTCTTCCTACCGCATGTCAGGCCCGGTGGCCTCTACGTTATTGAGGACTGGGGCTGGGCGCACTGGGCCGATGACTACTGGCAGGGCTCCACGCATCAGATGGTCAACGAAGAGACACCGTTGTCGAAGTTGATCATCGAACTGCTCATGGTAGTGGCAAGTCGGCCCGGTCTGATAAACGAAATGACCGTGAAGCCTGGTGTGGTTTACCTCAAGCGAGGCCACGAATCGATCTCCGACCCGGTGTTCGATATCAGCGACAATTATCTCACGGCGGGAAGGCAGATCCTGTGCGAGCATCCGACCGCCGAGTCGACTGAGACTGCATGAGTTCACGTGCCGACCAGCGCGGGTGGTGCTACTCCAGCCCGAGGACCCGCAGCGCGTTGGTGCGGAGGAACTTGGGCCACACTTCGTCGGCGAGACCGACCGCTGGCAGCTCGGTCATGATCCGCTCCAGGGACAGGCCCATCGGGAAGTAGCCGGCGTAGATGATCTTGTCGGCCCCGCGGGTGTTGGCGTAGTCGATGATGGCCCGGGGGTAGTACTTGGGTGCGAACGCGCTGGTCGAGTAGTGCAGGCCGGGCCACTTGAGCATCAACTTGACGGCCAGGTCGGTCCACGGCTCGCAGCCGTGCCTGGTCACGAAGACGAGCTCAGGGAAGTCGAACATCACCTCGTCGATGAGCTCCACGTGCTGGCAGGCCGCCTTCAGCCGGGGCCCCGGTATTCCCGCACAGCAGAAGATGGGGATACCCAACTCCACGCATTTGGCGTAGAGCGGGTACATCTTCTTGTCGTTGATGGGAACCTGGGGGAAGGTGCCTGCCGGGAAGACCCCCACTGCCCGAACCCCGAAGGTCTCGTACTCGTCGACCAGGCGCCTGATCCCGGCCATGCCGTCGTTGGGATCAGTGTTGGCACAGGGAATGAACCGATCGGGATGCCGACGCACGGCCTCGGCGCCGAGACCGGCCGGATCACCGACCCCGATCAATCCCTTGTCGATGCCCCAGAGGTCCATCTCCCGCAGCGTCACCCCGATCGGATCGGACGACCCCTTCAAGTCCTTGCCCGGCACGTCCTTGAAGATGTACTCGACGGGGAACTCGAACTCCTCCTTCGACTCGAGGTCCTTGGTCTGGCGGGTGATGAAGCGATAGGCCTCCTTCATGTCGGCGTGGGGGAACCCCACCATGGTGTCCACCACTCCGACGTCCTCCGGCATTCCCATCTCGGTGCTGTCCTCCTGCCCACTCGCAGCTGCGTGGGTGATCCACAGTTCGGCGGCGGGATGCTAACCGAAGTCCCCATCGGTCTCCACATGACCGACGGTGCCGGTGCCGGCTAGGGAGATTCCGAGCGGGCCGTCCACCGTCCGTGACGATGCTCCACGGCAACGTGGACACCGAAGACATCCGACACTGCCGGCCCGGTGAGAACCTCGTCGATCGGGCCGGCGACCACCAGGCGCGCTCCCCGCAGCAGGGCGGCGTGGGTCACGCCCGGCGGGATCTCCTCGAGATGGTGGGTGACCAGCACCAACGGCGGGACCGCGGGGTCGTCGGCCAGCGAGGCCAGCCGGGACAGCAGCCGCTCCCGGGCACCGAGGTCGAGCCCGGCGGCGGGCTCGTCCATGAGGAGCAGCTCGGGTCTGCCCATCAATGCCCTGGCCAACAGGACCTGCTGGCGCTCGCCTTCGGACAGCAACCCGAACGGCCGCTCACCGAATGCGGCGGCGCCGAACCCCGCGGCCTCCAGCAGGGAATGGGCCTGGCCCCGGTCCGCGTCCGTGTACTCGTGCCACCAGGTCTCAAGAGCCGAATGCCGGCCGGTGAGTACCACCTCGAGGGCGGGGAGTGCGGGACGCAGCGTCCGCGCCACCGATGCACTGACCACCGCGATCCGCGTGCGCAGTTCGCGCATGTCCACCCGCCCCAGCCGCTCACCCAGTATCTCGACCACGCCCCGGGTGGGCCACAGCGAGGAGCCGAGCACTCGCAACAAGGTGGTCTTCCCCGAGCCGTTGGGGCCGAGCAGGGCCCAGCGGTCCTCCCCTCCTACCGTCCAGGAGACATCGTCCAGGAGGGCGGTTCCGTCCCGCACCACCGAGACGTGCTCGAGCCGCACTGCCGGGTCGACTGTCAGCGCACCCCCTCCCATGCCCATGCGCTGCCCGAGGCGCGGACAGCCTCCGGTGGTCGATGCCCACGACGTCGCTGACTCATGACAGGGTGTCGTCCAGCCAGTCGAAGGCCGCGGCCCAGAACACGGTGGGCGCCATCCCCTCGCAGTGGCCCTCAGCCCCCTCGGCCTTGGTGAACAGCCGAAAGGTCTTCTCGCCGGTGAGGTGGTCGAAGAGCACCCGTCCCTGCCCGGTCGAGACCTGGTCGGACTCGTTGTCGGTCACGAAACTGGGGCAGGTGATGCTGGTCACGGTGTCCGCGTTCGTGTACCGAAGCAGGTCACCACAGAACTCCCGGACGGAGGTCATCCCGTGGGTCACCATGCGGGGCGCGAACAGGTTCCGCACCGCCGGGATGGTCAGCAGCGATTCGAACTGGTCGTCGGCCGTCGGGTCATCTACCCGGTCCATCAGGTCACCCAGCCGGCTGACGGCCGCCCCGATGTCGAACTGGCCGGGGTCGACGACCATGGCGGCCAGACGATGCTCCCCAGACGCACCCCGGGGGGCGAGCACGCCACCGAACGACCGGCCGACGAGGACGATGCGATCGGGATCGACCTCGGGACACGCCGACAGCGCGTCGACCATGCCCGGCACGACGTTCTCCCAGTCGGGACGCATGGGCAGGCGCCGGTCGTAGAGCATCGATCCCTGGCCGGGGCCGTCCACGGCGGCGAAGGCATAGCCGCGGTCGAGTGCCGGTGCGGCCGAGGCGTACAACTCCTCGGCGGTGCCGTCGTAGCCGCCGATGTGGAGGATCACCGGTCGTGGCTGGTCGGGCCCGCTCGGAACCAGGAGATACCCCGACAGATCACCGGAAAGGGCGCGGGCGGGATGGTCGAGGAGAGGCAGTGCGGCGCGGAACGCCGTCACGCTGGCCGGGTAGGCGGTGCGGAGCTCGGTGCCGTCGAGGTCGTCGCGATGGAAGAAGAAGGCCTGTCGGAAGTACTCGGTCGACCGGAGGTAGGCATCGCGGGCGCTGACCAGGTGACCCGCCCCTGCCGCCTCGTCCGCTCGCTCCCTCAGTCGGGACCCGAATCCGGACCAGGCCCGGTACCAACTGTCCCGGTCCCCCGGGGCGATCTGGGCGGCAATGGCCAGACACTCGCCCACGTTGGCCATCCCGGAGTCGGATTTTCCGACACTGCGCTGGAGCTGGCCGTCCAGGTAGTCGTCATCGAAGTAGAGCTTCATCGTGGGCCTCCTCCTTCGCTCGGCCGTCCACCCGGCCCGCCGTCCGTAGTTGCCCCGTTCGCCCCGATCAGAGACGATCAGCCGGACTGCTGCACGGTCACGGTGAAACCGGGGAACTGGCCCGGTGCCGGGGTGGGGATGGTAGCCCCAGTATCGCCGTCGAATTGATTCTTGAGCTGGACCACCGTGTAGAACTGGACGATCGGCCAGAACCGCTGCGGAGGAAGGTCCGACTTCTGGCATCCGTTGATGCCCAGCTTGGCCAGGGAGGGAGTGACGAGGTGGCTGGCCACCGCGTAGCTGATCAACCCCCCACCCGACCGGATTCCCACACAGATGTCGGTGTAGGTGTTGTGGCCCTCTCCGGATATCTCGACCAGCGCCTTGGGCCCCGGAAACGAGTTGTAGGTCTTCCGCACCGTGGCCGGGGGTACCACCTGATCGCCCTCGGCGCCGATGAGCATGACCGGCTTCTTCGACGGCGCGCCCACCGGTGCGACCGGTGCCCAGCCGATGGCCGTGGTCACCTGTGGGTTGTCGAGGGCGTCGAAGGCGGTCTCGCCGCCGGCGGAATGACCGACTGCGGCCACCCGATGGGAGTCGGCCACGCCGTGGAGGACCGAGGTGGGAGCAGCTGACGCCTGTTCCACTGCGCTGAGCGACGACTGCATGATGGCGGTATCCATGGCCGGCGTCGACGTCACCTTCGATCCCAGTGTCTGGGCGGCCAGGCCACGCTCGAGGTAGTCGGCGCTGACCACGACGTAGCCCCAGGAGGCGATGCCGGTGAGCAGGGTCGAATAGTAGAGTCGTTCGCCGCCGTATCCGTGGCTGAACAACACGATGGGGAACGGCCCCTTGGTCGATGCCGGGGGACCCGAATAGGCGTCCACGGTGGTGGTGGTGTTGTACTTGGCGGGGACGATGCCCTGCAGTGCGGTGGGGAGCGTGGACGCTTCCGTGTAGCTGAAGCGGGCATGCCCGGCCACCGTGCTCGGATCGGCGGGGTAGTAGACGGTGGCCAATCGCTCGCCGAACACCGGTCCGGCGGACCCCAGGTCGAGGGTGGTGACTCCGACCGTGTCCGGCCCGGCGTGCTGGTAGGGCAATGGGGTGGCGGCCGGCGTGCTGGATGAGCACCCGGCGAGGACGATGGTCAGGACCGTCGCCATCAGCGCCGCCGTGCAAGCTCGCTTCATTGCCGCTCCCCCGGGTTGGTGTGATGCCCTGCGAACAGTAGCGGCCCGGTGACGCCCCGCGCCCGATCCGCCTCGGCCACGGCCGTGGCGTTGGATCGCCGAGCCCCTCCTCGCAGCATGCGGAAACGGCGATCGGAACCTACGGGGTCGGTTGCGGAGTGACACCCGCACACGACGTCGGACGCTCCGAGTGGCGGACACATCCAATGACATGAGCGATAACCGTCGCCGAGCATCTCCACACGATATTGTGTGCGCCTCGGGCCGAGGAGGCCAATCGCCCATGGCAGACCTTTGACTCGCTTCTTCACCAGGCTGGCCACGTTCGTCATTGCCCGTCCTTGGTGGATCATCGGTTCGTGGATCGTCGCCGGAGTTCTCGTCGTCATCCTCTCCCCTCAGCTCGTCACCTTCACCTCCAACAACAATTCGTCCTTCCTGCCCAGTAGTTACGAATCGGTCCAAGCCCAGGCCGTTGCGGCCAAATACTTCCCGTCGGACGCCGGCGCCAGCGGCACCATCGTGGTCAGCGCCACCAACGGTGGGGTGCTCAGCGCCGCGGACCAACAAAAGGCCGACGCCCTCGCCGTCTCCCTGACCGACGAAAAGATCCCTTCGGTCGCATCGGTGACCACGTCGGCGCTCTATCTGTCTTCAAACATGAAGGTGCAACTGGTCCAAGTCGTCTTCACCGGACAGGCGGGGGACCCGGGCCCGAACGCGGCTGTTCCCATCGTGCGGGACAAGACGACCAGCTTCCTCAAAGGGTCCGGTCTGACCGGGGGACTGACCGGCAACGCCGCCATCAGTGTCGACTCGACCAACGCCTTCGACAGCGCCGAGGTCATTATCACCATCGCCACCATCCTTCTCATCCTGCTCATGCTCGGAATCGTGTTCCGCAGCGTGCTCATCGCCATCCTGCCCATCGTGGTGATCGGCGTTGTCCACCAGATGGCCCAAGCCGTCACCGCCGACCTTGCCGACTGGTTCCATTTCGTAGTCGGTCCCGAGCTCGCGCCACTGCTGCTGGTGGTCATGTTCGGCGTCGGCACTGACTACATCGTGTTCCTCCTGTTCCGCTATCGCGAGCATCTCGCCGAAGGCGATGAACCCAAGAAGGCGCTGCACTACTCGCTGTCCAAAGTCGGCGAGGTGATCACCTCTGCCGCCGCCACGGTCATGGCCGCCTTCGCGGCGCTGTTGGTCGCCAGCTTGGAGTCGCTTCGCACCCTGGCTCCCGGATTGATCGTGGGCATCGCACTCATGCTGTTGGCCGCCCTCACCCTGGTTCCTGCCATCCTGAGCTTGCTCGGCATCAACCTGTTCTGGCCCACCAAGCCGGCGGCACGGGCGTCGAGCCGACGGACGCGATCGGAGCGGCTCGGCGACATGGTCTCCCGACACCCGGGGATCGTCCTCGCCACCTGGAGCGTCCTCCTCATCGGGCTCGCCTTCGGCACCATCGGGTTCAAGACGACCTACAACCAGTTGGCCGAACTCCCCGCATCCACTCCGTCCCAGGTCGCCTACAACACCATGGCCACCGCCTTTCCCGCCGGCTACCTGGGCCCCACCCAGGTCTTCGTCACCTCGGACACCGCGAGCCCGCTGAACGAGTCCGACGTGTCAGCGTTGGCGGCGAAGCTGGCCACGACGGCCGGCGTCTCGACGGTGCTCCCTACTCAATACACCGACAGCAAAGGCCAAGCCCTAATCAACGTCCTGCTCACGGACGATCCCTACTCCATCACCGCCATCAACAACGTGGCCGGGCCGGTGCGCTCGACGGCCGACTCGTCGGCGGTGCCGGGAGCAACGACAGTGGTGGGCGGCACCAGCTCCCAGCTGGTCGACGTCCGGGCCGCATTGCGCCATGACGTGGAACACGTCTTCCCGTTGGCGCTCGCCATCGTGGCGGTCATCCTTGCCCTGCTGCTACGAGCGCTCCTTGCCCCCATCTACCTGTTGCTCGGGGTGGTGTTCACCTATGCGGCCAGCCTCGGGGTGATCACACTGGTGTTCATCAACGGATTCGGCTTCGTGGGCCTGGACTTCACCATCCCCATCGTGGTCTACCTCTTCGTCATGGCCATCGGCACCGACTACAACATCCTCATCGCGGCGCGCCTGCGGGAAGGCTTCGAAGAAGGCCTGTCTCCCCGCGACACGTCTCGGATCGCGGTCGTGCACGGCTCCCCCGCGGTGGGCGCCGCCTCGCTCATCCTGGCCGGCACGTTCGCCTCGCTTCTTCTCACCGGCATCCAGCTCCTGGAGGAGATCGGACTAGCGGTGGCCGTCGGGGTCCTGCTGGCTGCCAACGTCCTGGCCACCCGCATCGTTACGACGCTCGCCGCCCTACGGTTCTGGCACTTCTGGTGGCCGCACCGCATCCATCACCAGACCGCCGCCAGCCGGGTAGAGCTGGCTCCGGCGGCACCGGCGGCTCCGGGCAAAGCGGACGGCGGTGACGTCCGCACCGATCGGGTGGACCCGTAGCCGGCGGCACCCCGCCGGGTCTTGACCTACCCCTCGGTGACGGCCGGGGCGGTGATCCACTCGGCCAGCTCGACGACAACACCGGGTCCGTCGAGGAAGACGAGGCGACGATCGTGGAACGCCATGACCTCGTTCCTCGGGGTGAACCCACCGACGGCGAGCCTGGCCAGCATGCCGTCGAGGTCCCGTACCCGGAAACAGACGTGGTTGAAGCCGGTCCGATCCAGAGTGCCGGCGCCCGCGTCATCGACCACCCGGGGCTGGTGGAAATGCAGGAGCTGCACCTCTTGGTGCGTCGTGGCTCCGTCGAGGACGAGGGTCACGTGATCGGCCGCCCAATCGGCGATGCCCATATAGCGTGACATCTCCTCGCCGGAGACCACCACTGATAGCCGTTCCTCGAATCCGAGCAGCCCGAAGAACCGCTTCGCCTCGTCGAGGTCGGTGACCACCACGGTCATGTGGTCGAAGCCGTCATTCCCGCTGTCCATGGAGCGAGAGTACCGGGCCGGCGGCGGGTCGAGCTCCCGTGGGTGCGGACTCCCGGGGCTGACGCCGTCGTCCATCGGAATTGCGGGATTCAAAACGCTGGTCGGGCTCAACTGGTGGCCGCCACAAATTTGAGCCCGCCCTGTAACAGCGTTACATAGTTTCTGAAACTGGCACAAGACGCCCCTACCAGATCGTGGTCAATCCGGACCATCGGTTAGGGCTGTGGAGCGAGTGATCGAAGTCACTCTAGGTTTAGACAATGGAACGACCCGTTGTCTTGGTACATGGGGCGTGGCACGGCGCATAGGCGTGGGAACGAGTGCTCCCCTTGCTCACGTTGGTGGGGTTGAGTCGATCGCCCTGGATCTGCCTGGACATGGGGAGGACAGCGGTCCATTTGGCGACCTGCACTCCGACGTCGCCCGTGTGCGTGAGACGCTTGACGAGTTCGACCGTGACGTGGTGCTCGTTGGGCACTCATATGGGGGAGCCGTGATCACGGAGGCGGGACTCCATCCTGCGGTCCAACATCTGGTCTACCTCGCCGCCTTCGCTCTCGACGCCGGCGAGTCTTGCATGAGTGCCGGCGCCGAGGTCGACGCAGGCCTGATCTCGCACGAGGGTCGACCGAACTTGGGTGCTGGCTTCATCATGAGTTCCGGACATGATTACTCTCGATCCCTCGAGCGCAGCAGAGTGCCTGTACAACGCCTGCGACCCCGACACTGTCGCTTGGACGTTGGCCCGGCTGGGCCCTCAACCGCGTGTCACCCTGCGGGGAAAGGCGAACCTTGCTGCCTGGCGGACCAAGCCGTCCACCTACGTCGTATGCGCCGATGACATGGCGGTCCACCCTGACCGGCAACGCATCATGGCTCGCCGTTGTAGCTCCGCGATCGAGTGGTCGACCGATCACTCGCCCTTCCTCTGCAAGCCCGACCTCGTTGCGGCCCTGTTGGTAGCTCTAGCCAACAGTTTGGCTTGAGCGACGTACCAGCCGCCTCCCCTACTCCGAAGCCCACCACAAGACTTCGGTACGCTCGGCATCCCGGGGAATCACTACGACGAGAGCCGGGCGGAAGGTGCACCGATCCCTAGTCAGATGGAATCGAACGACGATGTGTCGGACCCGCCGCCGATACCGGTTCGCAGGTCACGGACCGTTACGACAGGGGTCTAATATCGCTGCGTGCCCTTCGGCGTGAACCTCAGACCGCCCGACTCCAAACGACACACGTGCCATCTTCATCAAGGTGCAGAGCTGGTAGAAGGCCCCAACCCAGTATGGGGTAACGACGGCACCAGGTACTACCGATCCGTTCGATGTGCAGTCGGAGGCGAGTTGTATGCCGCTGAGACGGGCCCACCTCCGTACATGGCGGTCGAGGATGTGGAGCCCGACCCGCCATCGGTCTAACAAGGTCGGAGCCACGCGTTCCGGTCGGCGCCAACGGAGACGGGCCTTTGGAGTCGGGGCTGCGCGTTTAGGAACCAGGCATGGTCCAGACCGGGACCGGTTCGGCCCGGGGTTCCCAATCAGGGATTGCCGGCAATCGCGCTGATCGTTGCCCGGCGCCCGATTGTCGTTCGCTCCAGACGAACCTCGGTAAAGCCGAGATCGCGGCACCGATCCGCGAAGACAGTGGCCTGTTCGTCGGTCCACCCATGGCTTGCGTGACCTCGGACCCCTCGTTGAGCTCGCCGCTCGATGGCGACCAGACGACCGCCGGACAGCAGCACCCGGCGTGCTTCTCGAAGCCCGGCATCGATGTCCGACCAGTGGTGCACGGTGGCGATCGACCACACGACCGAGACAGAACTCTCGGGCAGGGGGATCGCCTCGGCGGCAGCTCTGATGTATCGCACCTTCGCCGAACGCCTGGTGAGGAGTCTCGCGACCCGAAGCATGATGATCGCCGGATCAACCCCAGTGACCATCGCACCATGTCGGTCCGCATAACGGGCTGCGACGCCAGGGCCGCACCCGATGTCCACGACGCTGTCACCGAAGCCCATGCCGCTCAGCCGCACGACGAGCCGCGCGTCGCCCTTGCGACCGAAGGCCATGCTGAGCGCGGCGACTAACCCGCCGATTCCGGCAAAGCCTGGGTAGTCGGCGTGGTGATTGGGGGGTGCGAGTTGTTCGTCCACCCCTTCACCTTGACAGTTGAACCCGGCTTCAAGTCAAGTGGGTAGGTGTCCGAGCCACTATTCACTATTGGGGAGGTCGCCGAACGAGCGAACGTTGCCACGTCGGCGATCCGCTACTACGAACGCCTGGGCCTACTCGTCGCCGACACCAGAACCTCCGGGCAGCGCCGCTACCTGGTCGCGACTCTCAGAAGGCTTGTGTTCATAGGCATGCTCCAAGACGCGGGGCTCTCCTTGGTTGACATCGCCGAAATCCTCGAAGCTGCGGACCTCAGCGAATGGAAGGCCATCGGCACTCGGCGGCTCGAGGTCCTCGACGAGCAGATTGCCACATTGCAAAAGGCTCGTGCCTACCTTTCAGGTGCGCTCCTCTGCCGCTACGACCACCCGGCAACCGACTGCAAAATCATGGGGGCCGAGATCGATCGCCGGCTCGCAGAGGGCCACGGACCGGGATGATCGGGCACAGCCGATCGGGGGCACCTGAGCCCACGTCCCAAGCGGCGGCAGCACCGCCAGCCTCCATCACCACCTGCCATCTACGTACTTACCCGCGTCGGACCGGTGGGGATCCTCCGCCTCCCACACGAGCAACAGCCAACCGAGGTCGAGACTCGATACTCCAGCCTCGAATGTCCGTCTTCGGACCTACTGCGAGACTCTTGGGGTGCCGCCCACAGGGAGAGATTGATGTGGCGCTCAGCGGTCCGACTGGCGAATCTGAGTTCTGGCGTGCTGCGCTGTAGAACCGAAGAACGCAGACCAATTGCTGATTTGATCCACGGCAACGCCCACTGAGCCGGTGGTCTGGGCCACGCATCCCGATCAGAGTGACCTGGTGTAGCGGACCTCGGTGACCCCATCGTGATTGAGTTCGAGTCCAGGAACGGTCACCCAACCTCGTTTCTCGTACATTCGACGAGCCCGCCCGTTTGCTGCGATCGTCCACAGGCCAGCGCTGTCGTACAGCTGAGCCCTCAGAGTCTCCACCGCTTTATCGTGGAGCGCACTACCGAAGCCCCGTCCCCAGACATCAGGCAACACGTGGAGGCCGAGTAGCTGCCCCTCTGCATCGAAATCGGGATCTCTGCGAACTACAACCATGCCGACTGTGTGACCATCCAGGGATCCTACGAAACCCCTGGCGGTGGGATCAGCGAGCCGCTCCTTCCAGAGAAAGGTCAGATCTGGGTTCGTGGGTGCCGGGGACTCCGGTGGGAAGAAGGTCCTATAGGCGATCGAGACTGTGCTGAAGTGCACGCTGGCGATCAGGGTAGCGTCCCGAGTGCTCTCGATGGTCAGTTCCGAGGAAGAGTCGCCCACCCGTCTATTGCAACACACATACCCGGGTGAACTGGGACACCTCGGCACGCCTACGGGGCAGCGCGACTTCCATCCGGCTACTTTTACGACAGCAGTAGGTGCCACCAAAGTGCCTGGTTGAGACTTCTCGGTAGACTCCACGGCTTGTTCGTATCGTCGATAGGGGACATCGCTGAAGACAGACACACCCGCCGCTTCTGACTCAGGGATGGTCCGGCAGGAAGTTGTCGGCACTGGCGGCAGCGCTCTGAAGCGCTTGTTTCGCTGCCGACAGGGCCGACCGGGCCTCTTCCAATCTCTGGGTGTCGCTGTTCATCGCTGACTCGTCATTCTGGAAATCCGTGCAATCGAGGCTTGCCTGCGCGTTCCTGTCCCTGGCCAAGCGTCGAAGTTGCACTATTGTGGATCTCACACGTTGAAGCGGAACTCGACCACGTCCCCGTCGCGCATCACGTACTCCTTGCCCTCGACGCGGGCCTTGCCGGCGGCGCGCACCGCGGCCAGTGAACCGGCCTCCACCAGGTCGTCGTAGCTCACGATCTCCGCCTTGATGAACCCACGCTCGAAGTCGGTGTGGATGGTCCCCGCCGCCTGCGGCGCGGTGTCACCGATGTGGATGGTCCAGGCCCGCGACTCCTTCGGTCCGGCGGTAAGGAAGGTCTGCAGGCCGAGGGTCCGGAACCCTACCTGGACCAGCTGCACTAGCCCCGACTCCTCCTGGCCGTATCCGGCCAGGAGCTCAGCGGCATCGGCGGGATCCAAGGCCGCCACCTCGGCCTCGATCTGGGCGCTCACCACCACCGCCTCGGCCGGCGCCACCATTGCCGCCAACTCGGCGTGGAGGCCCGGGTCGCCGAGTGCGCCCTCATCGACGTTGAAGACGTAGATGAACGGCTTGGCACTCAGCAGGTGGAGGTCGGCGATGAGGACGGGATCGATCTCCCCGGCTGCCACCGCGCTGGCGATGGTCCGCCCGCCGTCGAGCACGGCCTGAGCCTGCTCGGCCGCCCGGAGCGCCGGAACCAGGTCGGGCTGCTTGCGCGATTCCTTGGACAAGCGAACCAGACCCTGCTGCACGGTCTGGAGGTCGGCCAGGATGAGCTCGGTATTGATGGTCCCGATGTCATCGGCGGGCGCGATCCTGCCGTCCACATGGATGACGTCGGGGTCGGTGAACACCCGAACCACCTGGCAGATGGCGTCGCACTCGCGGATAGCGGCGAGGAACTTGTTGCCCAGTCCTTCGCCCTCCGATGCCCCCTTGACGATGCCGGCGATGTCCACGAAGGTGACGGTGGCCGGCACGATCTCCTTGCTGTCGAAGAGCTGGGCCAGCCGCGGCAGGCGCTCGTCGGGCACCGCCACCACCCCCACGTTGGGGTCGATGGTGGCGAACGGGTAGTTGGCCGCCAGCACCTCGCTGCGGGTGAGCGCGTTGAATAGGGTGGACTTCCCCACGTTGGGGAGACCGACGATGCCGATTGACAGTCCCACAGGTGCTTCCTCCGATGACGGTGCCGGCCCACACCGGGGCGGGCCAACGCACGAGCGTAGTCACCGTCGGGCCCTGCTCCGGCCTTCTCGAGCCGATCGACGGGTCAGGCGATCGGCGTGACCAGGTACTCGCTCATGGTGGCACTGCGCAGCCGACCCAGATCGAGACAGGCCTCCACGCTGGTCATCATCCGGGCCACGTTGGCATCCAGCTCGGCGGGGGTGGTGGCCCGAAAGAAGAGCATGGGGTCGGCCACGTGAGCAGCCGATGGCCAACCCTCCTCGACGATCCCGTCGATCTCGGGCGCTCCCTCGGTGAGCGCCCGCACCACCTCGTTGCGCACGTACCGGGTGCGCGGCTGCAGCTCGGCCGATACCGGGGACTGGGTCCCGTGCCAGCGGGTGATCCACTCGCGGTAGCCGAGACCGGCCGGTCGGTGGATGAGCGCCACCGTCAACACCCCCGGTGACCGCTCGCCGTCCTCCCAGTGGCGGGGAGCGGCGTGGGGTGTGGTGCCGTAGTCGTCATAGAGGGACTCGACCACCAGATAGGCCGCCATCCGGAGACCGAGCACGGCCAGGGCCGATTCGACCCCACCCCGTCGTTCGTAGCTGTCCAGCCACACCGACACCTCGGCCACGTGGGGGTCCTCGCCGGGAGGGGGCGGCGCCGGCGATGGCGCCGCCGCCGCGTCGGCATCGTGCACGTTGACGCCGATGCCCCGGGACCCGGCGGCGGCCAGGCGCGGCACCGTCTCTCCGAGGAGCCGGTCCCGTAGGGCATCACCCGCCTCGGCGGCGCCGTCGCCCCACAACAGGAAGATCACCTTCTCCATCGGATCGTCCCTGCCGGTTCAGCGAGTGGTCGGTGCCGGGACCCGGCAAGCACCGTCGATGTCGAAGACCTGGTTGAACCGGCCGAGGGCCAGCCACGAGGCCACGCATAGCGCCAGGTCGACCAGCTCGTCATCGCTGAAGTGACGGTGGAGGCGCTCCCAGAACACGTCGTCCATGCCCAGGTGGTCGATGGCGTAGCGCTCGGCGAACTCGGCGGCCAGCCCCTCGCGCTCGTCGAGGGAGTCCCAGTTGCGGTGCACCCCCACCTCCTCGTAGAAGGACTCGGGGATCTCGTCCGGATCGGAGGACCGGCCGGGCACGTCACGGGCGGTCCGCCACCCGATGCAGATGGCGCACTGGTTGATCCGGGCCATGGTGATGCGGGCCGCCTCGAATTCCCGCAGGGACAGGCTGGACCGCTGGTAGACGGCGCTGCTGTAGGACCCGGCCGCCGCCGTCAACGGGACGGCCAGCTCGCTCCATACGTGGACCAGGGGGTCCGACCCCTGGGGAACGCTGACCCGCGGCACCGATCCCGCTAGTCCCGCCTGGGCGCCGCGGATGGGCAGCCTGCCGTCGATCGCCTGCCGTCATGAACGGGTGTCCGGCAGGCGCCGGACGATCCTGCCGGCCAGACCGGCGAGGAACTGGAGCCACTGACGGTCGCCGTTCAGCCATAGCCACAGCTCCCGCTTGTCGGCGATCACCGCCTCGACGAACTCCTCCCGGCTCAGGCCTTCCGGCTCCAGCGCCGGCTGCCACTGGCGCCACAGCCAGACTCCGATGCAGATGTCGTTGCTGAACCCTTCGCGCCAGTCCCGGCCGTCGAGCAGGGCGTCCCGGAGACCGGCCTTGATCTCCACGGGCTCCTCGGGGAACTCCAGCCGGGGTCCTCCCTCCACCTCGAGAACGCTCACAGGATCCACCCTACCCATCCCCGGCCACACCCGCCTGGGCGCTCGATTGGAGACGAAACCAGCAGGTCAACCGGTGCGAGAACCAGGAACACCGTCCTGGCCGGCAGCACTCGCGGGCCGATCATCGGTCGGCGACCACCGGGGCCCGGTCGGTGCCCTCGTAGGTCGAGACGTGCTCGGCGTAGTCGATGAACAGCGGCGCGTCGGGATCGAACGGACGACGGAGGCTGTCGAACGCCACCCGCTTGTCGAACGAGTCCAGCTTGACCAGCGCCGCCGGATTGTCGAGCTCGCGGAAGTCGAGCCGGCCCCGGGCGTTGTCGAGGGCCCGGCGGCCCCGCTCGGTGCGCACCAGCACGCTGCTCCACCCGTCCATGGCCCCGACGCTCCCCACCGACAGGTCGGCGCTCCGACCCAGGAAGTCGGCGCACTCGTCACAGCCCTTGAGGGCGGCGCCGTGGAAATTCTTGATCGGCTCGTCGACGGCCAGTTCCCCGTCGCGGTACTCGACGATCATCCGGCCCCTGATCACGTCCACCTTGCTCACCCGTTCGATGTCGATGTCCCGATCCTCGCGGAGCAGCTGCAGCATCAGGCCCTGGTAGTCGAAGCTCTTGGTGCACAGCAGCGCGATGGTCAACACCACGGCGTCGATCCGGTGGGCACCGGAGGGCCAGCGCCTCGACTGCATGGCCCGGATGCCCTGGATCTCGCACGGGGTTCCGACCACTGCGATGCGCGGCTTGGCCGGCAGGTCGTACCGGGAGAGATCCAGTTCGGCCAGGGCCATGGTCTGGTTGTAGTAGCTGCCGGCGGCGGCCGTGATCTCCTTGGCCGTGGTGGCCAGGTGGGCGACCCCTTTCCAGGGCTCCTCGGGATCGTCGCTCGGCCGGGTCACCAGCGCGCCGTCGATCTCCCCGCCGGCCAGCGCCGCGATCAGCAGCGCGGTGACCACTCCACCGTCCTGGGCCTCGTCGGGACGCGCCCCGGCCCGCACTGCGTACGCATCGAGGACGGCGCCGAGGCCGTCCCCGGGTGGACCCCCGGTGATCTTCCAGTAGTTATCGGAGGAATCGGTCCGGACCACGGCGCCACCGCCGAACCCGTCGGCGGCATCCTCGGGTGCCACCGTCGACGGTGGCCACAGTGCCTCGTAGCGAAGACCGCCCCGGGGGCAGAAGTCCCAGCACAGCGAGCAGCCAGTGCACATCTTGACCAGCTCGGGAAGGTCGGTGTCCTCGTCGATGCCGATCGAGTTGGACGGGCATGCGGCCACACACGTCCCGCACTGGATGCAGCGGCCGGCGTCGATGACCCCGGCTTGGAGCTCCCAGAACCAGGTCTTGCCCGGCGGCTCGGCGACCCCGTTCATCTCGTCGCGGATCCGGTAGGCCTTCATCCGACCCGCTCCCGTTTGGATCCCAGTGTCACCGGCGTGCCGGTGCCCTCCTCGGCCAGCGTGCGGCGCAGGTCGTCGTTGGGAACCCTCCGGGCCCAGTTGTAGAAGGGCTCGTCGGCTCGGCGCTCCGCCTGGTACCGGCGGACAACCCGCAACAGGGCGTCGGGCACGTCGTTGACCGGGCGAGCGTGCTCGATCCAGTCGATGAAGCCGGAGTCGGCGCCGAGCGAGCCACCCATGCCGATGTCGACCGCCTCGGCCAGGTGATTGCCCACGTGGGCCACCTCGCCCCGGAACCCGATGTCGGCGATCTGGGGCTGGGCGCAGCTGGCCGAGCATCCCGAGAAGTGCATCCGGATGACCCCGGCGTCCTCCTTCGGACCCGAGCGCCCGCCGGGGCTCGGGCTGACTCCGACCGGCTCGCCGGCCAGTTGCTCGTCGAGGAAGCGGGCCCACTTGACGGCGCGCTCCTTGGTCTCGACGATGGCGTAGCGGCAGAACTCCGATCCGGTGCACGCCACCACCCCCCGGGTGAACGGCCCCGGATAGGGCGAGTATTTCTGCAACAGGTCCTCGCCCAGCAGTGCGTCGATCCGGCCCTCTGGCACCCCGGTGAGGGTGATGTTCTGGTCGGTGCCGATGCGCACCGTACCGTCCCCGTAGGTCTCGCACAGTCGGGCCACCTCGACCAGCTCGAGCCCGTTCATCCGGCCCACCGGAACCGACAGCCCGACGTAGACGATCCCCTCCTCCTTCTGCGGGTGCACACCGACGTGATCGCCCCGGTAGCGGCGGGTGAGGTCCTCCCCCGCCGGACGGAGGTCGAACTGGGCGCGGGTGGACAGCTCGGCGCGAAAGCCCTCGGGCCCGAGCTCCTGGACCAGATAGCGCATGCGGGCCAACCCACGGTTCTCGCGGTTGCCGAGCTCCCCGAACAGCTGGGCGATGGCCCGGGTGACCTCGACGGCCTGGTCCTGGCCCACGAAGACGTCGATGTCCGAGGCCATTCGCTCACCGTCGGAGAGGCCGCCCCCGGCCAACAGGTTGAAACCGAGGGTGCCGTCCTCGAGCTTCGCCGGCCACAGGCCGATGTCGTTGATCTCCGCCTGGGCGCAATCCTCGACGCACCCGGTGATCGATATCTTGAACTTGCGGGGCAGGTTGGCGTACTCGCGGTTGCCGGTGAAGAAATCCGACACGGCCCGGGCCACGGGCAGGGCGTCGAAGGCCTCCTTGGCGTCGACGCCGGACACCGGGCAGCTCAGCACGTTGCGGGACGAGTCCCCACAGGCCTGGACGGTGGTCAGGCCCACTGCGGCAAACCGCCGCCAGATGCGGGGGATGTCCTCGATGCGCAACCAATGGATCTGCACGGTCTGGCGGGTGGTCAGATCGGCGTAGCGGGAGCCGAAGACCCGGCTCTCGGTACCGTCCGGCCCTTCGCCGAAGGCGTCGGCGACTACGCCGATCTCGCGGGCCTGGGCGGCGGTGAGGTGGCCGCCGGGGATCTTGACCCGCATCATGAAGGCATCCCCGCCCTGCTTCTGCGGGTAGATGCCGGCCCACTTCAGCCGCTCCAACTCGCCGGGGACCTTGGCGATGCCCGCCGGCCCCTCCTTGGCGTAGGTGTCGATGATGGCGTCGGCGATCTCGAGGGGATGCCGCTCGAGCTTCCACTGTTCGATCTCGTTGAGCTCGCCCATGGTCCGATAGGGATTGACGAAAGGCATCGGACGCTCGGTGCCGCGAATATTGAGTCCGTAAAGCTCGTCCCGGTCCTTGGTCATCAGTGGGGGACGGTCATGTCAGATGTGCAGTCCGCACTCGACCTTGTCCGAGTCGGACCACCGCCCGGCGCGGGGATCCTCGCCCTCGTCGACCGGCCGGGTGGTGGGGGCGCAGCCGATGGACAGATAGCCCCGGGACAGCAAGGGATGCTCGGGGATCCCATGTTCGGACTGGTACCCGGCAACGTCCTGTTCCGTCCAGGTGGCCAACGGGTTGATCTTTACCATTCCCCAGTTCTCGTCGAAGGAGGCGATCGGCGCCGACCGCCGGGTCCATGCATCCACCCGCTTGAGGCCGGTGATCCACGCCTCCTTGCCGGCCAGGGCGTCCTTGAGGGGTCGGACCTTGCGGAACTCACAGCACTGCGCCGTTCCGCACGGCCACTGCTCGGCGCCCGCCGCCGGCTTGGTCACCGTCAGGTTGAGGTCGTAGCGCTCGCGAATGGTCTCGACGTACTCGAGCGTCTCGGGGAAGTGGGCACCGGTGTCGAGGAAGACCACCTCGATGGTCGGGTCGACGGCGACCGCGATGTCGATGAGGACCGCGTCCTGAAAGGAGCTGGCCATGGCCACCTTCCCCCCGAACCGTTCGACGGCCCAGGCGATGACCAGGCCTGCTGGTGCCGACTCGAAGAAGGCGGAGCGCTCGTCGACCTCCTCGCGCAACTGCGCCACCTCAGACGTGTTGGCCATGACGCTCATGTTCCCGACCCTCTCTGCCTGCTGTCCCGACGAGTGCTGTCCCGACGAGTGCGGGCGCCCGGCCCGACTCGTCGCTCATCCCCCGGTTCGAATCCTTACCGTTCTGGTCCACAATCACCCTCTAGAGAACCCACGTGCCGTCGGTTCCATTCCTCGGATCCCATACCAACCGGCGGGACGCCGGTGGGAACTCGACCCCTTGGAGCCGTTCCACCTGGCAGGAGCCTCGTCTGGCCCTCCCGGACCACCGATGCTCCCTGCCCGAAACTATACATGACTAATCAGATCAGGTTTTTGTACAATCCCGGTCGACGAGGTAGGTAAGGGCCGGTGGCGGCGACCCGCTCCACCATGGGATCCCCATGACCACCTCCCCCGACCCGTCGTCCCTTGGTCGGTCCCTGCAGCCCGACGATCCGGTGGTCCTGACCCGCTGCGGGCGCTCGTGCCTGGTGATGGGGGGAGGGTCGGTGGTGGCCCGCAGCCCCCACCGATACCGGGACCACCGCCGCTTCTCCGGAGCGGGGAGACGACGCTGGTGCCCCGGTCGGGCCGGTCGTAGGGTGATGCTCATGGTGCCGGAGAGCGTGCTCGACCTCGACCAGATCGACCTCTCCGAGCTCGCCTTCTGGGACCGGCCGTGGTCGGAGCGGGAGGGCGCATTCCGACTCCTGCGACGGGAGCGCCCGCTGGCGTTCTTCGAGGAGCCCGACATCCGGGAGGCCTCGCCTCTGGCCCCACCCCCGGGGCCCGGCTACCGGGCGGTGACCCGATACGCCGACGTGGTGGAGATCAGCCGCCACCCGGAGATCTACGGCTCTGGCCAGGGAGCGGTCAGCATCCTCGACCTCCCCGAGGAGATGGTCGAGTACTTCGCCGGCATGATCTCCACCGACAACCCGCGCCATGCCCGGCTGCGCCGGATCGCCTCGGCCGCCTTCAACCCACGCCGGATCAAGAGCATCGAGGCCACCATCGAGGAGGTGGCCAACCGGGTCATCGAGCGGGTGGCCGGCCGGGGGGAGTGCGACTTCGCCACCGAGATCGCCGCCCCGTTCCCCCTCGAGATCATCTGCGACATGATGGGCGTGCCCGCCTCCGAGTACGCCACAGTTCTCCGTTGTTCCAATGTCATCCTCAGCGGCGGAGACCCCGAGTACGTCCCCGAAGGGTCCGATCCGGTCCTCGCCTTCATGACCGCGGGGCAAGAGCTCACCATGCTGATGAACGAGCTCAGCGCGGAGCGGGTCGACCACCCGGCTGACGATCTGACCACCGCGCTGATCACCACCAACATCGACGGCGAGGCGCTTACCCCGGGTGAATTGGCCTCGTTCTTCATCCTCTTGCTGACCGCTGGCAACGAGACCACCCGCACCGCCATCACCCACGGGCTGTGGGCCTTCACCGAGCACCCCGACCAGCGGGCCCTGTGGCAGTCCGACCCCGCCACCGTCGGCGCCACCGGGGTCGACGAGATCGTGCGATGGGCGTCGCCGGTCATCTGGATGCGTCGCACCGTCAACCAGGACACCGAGCTCTCGGGCCAGGAGCTCCGCCCCGGTGACAAGGTGATCCTCTTCTACAACTCGGCCAACCGGGACGAATCCGTCTTCGAGGATCCGTTCCGATTCGACGTCCTCCGCTCCCCCAATCCCCACCTCGGATTCGGGGCGGCTGGGCCCCACTTCTGCCTTGGGGCCCACCTGGCCCGCCGAGAGATGGACGTGATGATGCGCGAGTTGCTGGGTCGCCTGCCCGACATCGAGGCCAGCGGCGAGCCCGATCGGCTGCAGTCCAGCTTCATAAACGGGATCAAGCACCTCCCCTGCCGGTACACACCGCGCTGAGGGCCCGCCGCTGCGGGACCAGTAGCGGAACCACCAGCCCGGGTCAGGGCTTGGCCACCATCACCACCGTGGCCGCTACCAGCGCCGCCGCCAGCACGGCCGCCACCGCGGCCAGACGGAGGCACGCTGACCGCAGATCGGTGCCCGCCGACGGTTGGTTGACGGCAGCCTGGAGGCGCCGCTCGGCCGGCCACAGCACCAGCTCCGCCACCGTCGCCACCGCCGCCCACAGGACGAGTCCGATCCCCACCCACGGGTCGGAGAACGACCACTCGCCGTGGCTCATGGCAATCAGCACCACGCCGAAGACCGGCACCAGGAACACCACGCGACCGGCCCAATTGACGCCGGGCCGGTAGTACCGTCGCAACGGTTCCGACGCGGGCCCGGAGCGGGACAGGGCCAGGGCCGAGGCGGCTGCCACCACGATGGCCCCGAGCCCGACGAGGGCAGTGAGCACGTGGGCCAGCAGCACGAGGTCATAGGCGGCACTGTGAGCGAGGCCGGTGGTGGAGGTCACCGGGGGGACCGAGGTCATACCGGGGATTCTGACACCCTCATCCCCGGCGGCGACCGCCGCCACCTGCCACGTTTCGCGGTGGGGGAATTGCTACGTTATTGTCATGGCTTCCGCCACGCACCGGCTGCCCACGCCGGGGGGGAAGGTCGGAGCCCGGCTGGAGACGGAATAGAGGTGGCAGCCACCGTGCGCACAGAGACCAACCCACCGCACAGGATCGCCGCGCGCCGCTGATGAACCAGCTTCGCCTCGATCCCCTCACCGGTCGATGGGTGGTTGTCAGCACCGATCGGGCGTCCCGGCCGAAGGCGTTCGCACCACCGGTGGCCTCCATCCAAGCGGACACCTCCCAGCCCTGCCCGTTCTGCCCGGGCAACGAGGAGACCGCCACGCCCTCGCTCGAGATCAACGGGCCCGACGGGAAGTGGTTGGTGCGGGTGGTCCCCAACCTGTACCCGGCCTTCGAGGGCAATGCCCCGTTCGTGGTCACCAATCGGGGCCCGGTGTTCACCCAAGCCAGCGCCGGCGGCATCCACGAGGTATTCGTGCTGTCGCCGAATCATCAGAACTCGTGGTCGATGCTGAGCGACGAGCAGACCACCGCGGTGATGACCGCCATCCGCGATCGGATCGAGGAGCACGCCTCGATCCCCGGGCTCCGCTACAGCCAGGCCATCGTCAACTCGGGGCGCGAGGCGGGCGCCTCCATCGAGCACCCCCACGGCCAGCTGCTCGGAATGTCCTTCGTCCCTCGTGAGTTGGTCGAGGAGCAGGCCGGCTTCGCCCGTTTCGCCGGCCGCTGCCTGTTGTGCACCACGGTGGACGCCGAGGAGAACGTGAACCACCGGGTCGTCTACTCCGATGAGCGGGTGCTGGTCATCTGCCCGTTCTGGAGCGGGGCGCCCTACGAGATGCTGGTCATCCCCCGGGCCCATGGGCCCCATCTCCACCACAGCCCGCCCGCCGACCTGGTGGCGGTGGGCAAGGCGCTGAAGGTGGCCCTGGGCAGCCTCCGGGACGTGGTGGGCGACGTCGCCTACAACCTGGTGTTCCATTCGGCCCCCTATCGCGCCCCCGAGCCGTACCACTGGCACGTCCACGTGGTTCCCAAGCTGACCACGGTGGCCGGGTTCGAGCTGGGGACCGGCGTGCTGATCAACATCGTGAACCCCGAGGAGGCGGCCATCGAGCTCGCCGTCCGGGTTCCGGTGGCCCGGGCCGGCTGACCCTCAGGCCAGCTCGAAGCACAGAGAGCCGTAGGAGGCCAGGGTGACCGGATAGGGATCGCTCCCTATCAGGGGGAACGCCACCCGGCCCAGCAGTTCGATCGGCTGGCGCCCCACCCAGTGCTCGACATGGAGCTCGGCGGGCTGGGCCAACCGGCTCAGGTTGTGAACGCACAGGACCGGGTTGATCGGTCCGCGGTCGGCCCGGTCCGGTGCCGAACGGACGAAGGCCAGCACCGCGGGGTTGGCCGAGGCGATCACCTCGAGCTCCCCGGTCCCGAGGACGGGGAACTCGCGACGCACGGACAGGATCGTCCGCATCCAGTGCAGGAACGAGCTCGGATTCCGCTGCTGGGCCTCTACGTTGACGGCCGAGTACCCGTAGACCGGGTCCATCAGGGGAGGAAGGTAGAGCTGAGCGAAGTCGGCACGGCTGAACCCACCGTTGCGGTCCGGGGTCCACTGCATGGGCGTCCGCACCGAGTCACGATCACCCAGGTAGAGGTTGTCCCCCATCTGGATCTCGTCCCCGTAGTACAGCACCGGGCTGCCCGGCAGGGTGAACAGAAGGTAGTAGAGCAGCTCCGACAGACGCCGGTCCCGGTCGAGCAACGGGGCCAGGCGGCGGCCGATCCCCATGTGCCGTTTCATCCTCGGGTCCTTGGCGTACTCGGCGAAGAGGTAGTCACGCTCTTCCTCACTGACCATCTCCAGGGTCAGCTCGTCGTGGTTGCGTAGGAAGATGGCCCACTGGGCGCTGCCTGGAGGCTCGGGGGTCTGGGCCAGGATCTCGGTGATCGGGTAACTCTGCTCGCGTCGCACCGCGGTGAACAGCCGGGGCATCAGGGGGAAGTTGAAGCAGAGATGGCACTCGTCGTCATCGCCGAAGTAGTCGGCGACGTCGGCCGGCCACCCGTTGGCCTCGGCCAGCAGGATCCGTCCCGGGTAATTGGCGTCCAGCTCGGCGCGGACCCGGCGGATGAAGGCGTGGGTCTCGGGCAGGTTCTCTCCGGTGGTGCCATCCCGTTGGAAGAGATAGGGGACGGCGTCCAGCCGGAAGCCGTCGAGCCCCAGATCGAGCCAGAAGCGCACCACATCGAGCATGGCCTCGGCCACCTCGGGGTTGTTGTAGTTGAGGTCGGGCTGGTGGGAGTAGAACCGGTGCCAGTAGTACTGGTTCCGTCGACCGTCGTAGGACCAATTGGACCGCTCCACATCGACGAACACCACCCGGGCCTCGGGCCACCGCTGGTCGTCGTCGTTCCACACGTACCAGTCCGCTTTGGCACTGTGCCCGCTCTCCCGCGACTCGATGAACCACGGGTGCTGGTCGCTGGTGTGGTTGATGACCAGGTCGGCGATGACCCTGATCCCGCGAGCATGGGCCTCGTCGAGCAGCCGGCGGAGGTCATCGACCGTGCCGCTCTCGGGATGCACCGAGGTGTAGTCGCTGATGTCGTACCCACCGTCGCGCAGGGGTGAGGGATAGAACGGGAGCAGCCACAGGCAGTCGACCCCCAGCCACTGCAGATAGTCGAGCTTGGCGATTAGCCCGGGGATGTCCCCGACCCCGTCGTTGTTGCCGTCGAAGAAGCCCCTGATGAAGACCTCGTAGAAGATAGCCCGCTGGAACCAGAGCGGATCCTGGGCGGGATCGACCGCCGACTCGTGATGCACCGAGGCGGCACCGTCGGTCAGCGCGCCGGGCACCGCCATCGGGACGGTGGTCAGGGGCAGGCCGGGGTTGGATTCGACGGTCACGTCCGCACGCTACCCGAGCACATTCGACAAGTGGTTGCTTGTCACGCCTCTGATGATGGTGGGGGTCGGTCGGCGAACATCCCGGCCAGCAACCGATCGGCTGCCTCGTAGGGATCGAGGTCGCCGGCCACCATGGCCTCGGTGATCCCGGCCAGGTGATCGGCCACCATGAGCGCCGCCACCTCCTCGTCCATCCGGGCCACCACGATCTGTCGGAACTCGCGCAGCAGCCGGTGGCGGCGCATCTCATCGAGCGCTCCCCCTTCCAGCTGGTGGTCCCGGTGCCGGCCAATGGTGTCCCACAGGGCGTCGATCCCCTCGCTGGACGAGGCCACCGTCTCCACGATCGGCGGCCGCCACTCCCCCAGCTCGGTCAGATCGAGCATCTGATCGAGGTCACGGCGGGTCTGGGCGGCGCCGGGGCGGTCGGCCTTGTTGATGACGAATACGTCGGCTATCTCCAGGAGCCCCGCCTTGTTGGCCTGGATGGCGTCTCCCCAGCCCGGGTTGACCACCACCACGGTGGTATCGGTGGCCGCCGCCACCTCCACCTCTTGTTGGCCCACCCCCACCGTCTCCACCAGCACCAGCGGGAAGCCCACCGCCGAGAGGACCCGGACGGCGTCGGGCACCGCCACCGCCAGCCCACCGAGGTGACCGCGCGTGGCCATCGATCGGATGTACACGCCGTCGTCGAGGGCGTGGCTCTGCATGCGGACACGGTCGCCGAGGATGGCCCCCCCGGAGAAGGGGGAGGACGGGTCGATGGCCAGTACCGCCACCTGGCCACCCCCGACAGCACCGTCTCCACCGGCGGCATCGTCTCCACCGGCGGCGCCGTAACCGGTCGTACCGAGGTGACGCTGCCTGCCGGTGGCGATGAGGTGGTCGGTCAGGGTCGACTTTCCGGCCCCCGGGGCGCCGGTGATCCCCACCGTGTAGGCCTCCCCCGGTGACTTGTAGGCCAGCCCGGCCACCGACCGCGACTCGTCTCCACCCCGTTCGACCAGGGACAGCAGGCGGGCCAGGGCCACCCGGTCACCGTTGCGGGCCGACTCGAACAGCGTGGAGGGGTCGGGCATGGAGTGGCGAGCGTAGACCGGAACGACCGACCGTCAGGCCCGGGAGACGTGGGCGCCGAGGGTGGCCAGCTTCCCGTCGAGGTCTTCGTACCCGCGATCGACGTGGTGGGCATCGGTGATCACTGTCTCCCCGTCGGCCACCAGCCCGGCCAGCACCAGCGCCGCTCCGGCCCGGACGTCGAAGGCCCGCACCGGCGCTCCCGAGAGTCGGTCCACGCCCCGGACCACGGCGTGGTGGCCCTCGGTCCGGATGTCGGCGCCCATGCGCCGGAGTTCCTCGACATAGCGGAACCGCCCGAAGAAGAGGTTCTCGGTGACGATGCCCACACCCTCGGCCACGGTGAGGAGGGTGACCAGCAACGGCTTGTAGTCGGTGGCGAATCCCGGATAGGGGAGGGTGGCGACGTCGACCGACACCAGCTGCTCGCCGCGGTCCCGGGCGGCACGCAGTCCCGAGGGCTCCTGGGTGATGTGGATGCCGGCCGCCGTCAGCTTGCGGATGAGCATTTCCATGTGATCGGGCCGCCCGTCCTCGACCACCACCTCACCCCCGGCCAGCCCGGCCGCCACCAGAAACGTGGCCACCACCAACCGATCGGGGATCACCGCATGGCTGGCGGGCTGCAATCGCTCAACGCCCTCCACCTCGATGCGCGAGCTTCCCGCACCGGTGATCTGGGCTCCCATGGCGTTGAGGAACTCGGCCAGGTCGCGCACCTCGGGCTCGCATGCCGCGTTCTCGATGATCGTCGTCCCCTTGGCCAGCACCGCAGCCATGAGCACGTTGTCGGTGCCAGTATGGCTGGGGTACTCGAGTACCACCCGGTTGCCCACCAGCCGGGGCACCGACGCCACCGTCGACTCGACCGTTCCCTCGACGTAGCCGTGCGCCGATTCGAACCGCGCTCCCAACGACTCGAGGGCGCGCAGGTGCATGTCGATGGGACGGGGTCCGAAGTCGTCACCCCCGGGCATGGACACCTTGGCCCGTCCATGGCGGCCGAGCAGTGGCCCGAGGACCACCACCGAGGCGCGCATCTTCTCCACCAATTCGTAGGGGGCCTCGGGCGCCACCGTGGCCGGGGTGGTGATCACCAGTTGGTCGGGCGACGGGCCCCGCTGTACGTCCACCCCCATGGCACCGAGGACCTCGCCCATGATGTCCACATCGGTGATGTTGGGAACATTGGTGAGCACATGGCGGCCCTCGGCCAACAGACAGGCAGCCATCAGCTTAAGCACTGAGTTCTTGGCACCGCCGGCCCGGACCGTTCCCGAGAGGGGCCCATTGGGTGTGACGACGAACCGATCCACCCCACCAGTATGGCCCGCGGGGCACTGTGTCCCCGTTGATGGTGGCCTGGTCGACACCGGTGCCGGGAGGCCGTCGACACCGGTGCCGGGCACGGTCAGATGACGGCGCGCTCCTCCCACCGCCCGAACACCCCGGCCAGCGAGTTGATCATCTCACCCACCGTGGCGTAGGCACGCACCGCGTCGAAGATGGCCGGCATCAGGTTGGCGTCGGGCCGGGCCGCATCGGTGCCAACCGCGTCAGCGACTCCTCCACTGCCGACTCGGACCGGTGGTGCTTGACCTCGGCCAGCCGCTTGCGCTGGACCGCCTCCACTTCGGGATCGATGCGGAGGGTAGGCATCTCGGAATCCTCATTGCCTCCGGTGAACCCGTTGACCCCCACGATGACCATCCGGTCGGCGGAGACCTTGCGCTGGAAGCGGTAGGCGGCATCGGCGATCTCGCCCTGGAACCAGTTGGACTCGATGCCGGCGACGACACCGTCGAGCATCGAACCATGGCCGAGGCGGTCGAGATGGGCGAAGACCGCTTCGGCCTGCGCCTCCATCTCGTCGGTCAGGGCCTCGACGAACCACGAGCCACCGAGCGGATCGGCAACGGTGGCCGCCCCGGTCTCATGGGCGATGACCTGCTGGGTGCGCAGGGCGATGCGGGCCGCCTTTTCGGTCGGGAGGGCGAGTACCTCGTCCATCGAATTGGTGTGCAGGCTCTGAGTGCCGCCGAGCACCCCGGCCAACGCCTCGATGGCCGTCCGCACGATGTTGAGCTCGGGTTGCTGGGCGGTCAGAGACACGCCGGCGGTCTGGGTGTGGAAGCGGCAGATCAGCGACCGGGCCTCGGTGGCGCCGTAGCGGTCGCGCATCCATGTCGCCCAGATGCGGCGGGCGGCACGGTACTTGGCGATCTCCTCGAAGAAGTCGATGTGGGCGTTGAAGAAGAAGGAGAGGCGGGGGGCGAACTCGTCGACCCCCAGGCCGGCGGCCCTGGCCGCTTCCACGTAGGCGAAGCCGTTGGCCAGGGTGAAGGCCAACTCGTGGGCGGCCGTCGAGCCGGCCTCGCGGATGTGGTAGCCCGACACCGACACCGGATGGAAACGGGGCATCTCGGCGGCGCAGTAGCGGATGATGTCGGTGACCAGCCGCAGGGACGCCCGGGGAGGGAAGATGTACTCCTTTTGGGCCTGGTACTCCTTGAGCATGTCGTTCTGCAGTGTTCCCCCGAGCCGCCTGCGATCGGTACCCGCCGACTCGGCCGCCGACACGTACATGGCGAAGCACATCGCCGCCGGCGAGTTGATGGTCATCGATGTGGTGGTGGCCGACAGGTCGATGCCGTCGAAGAGGTCCTCAGTGTCGGCAAGCGTGTCGACGGCCACACCGCACCGTCCGACCTCACCCTCCGACAGCGGATCGTCCGAGTCGCGGCCCATCAGCGTGGGCAGGTCGTAGGCCACCGAGAGCCCGTCACCGCCCGCCCGGAGGAGGTCACGGAAGCGGGCGTTGGTGTCCTCGGCGGTCCCGAAGCCGGCGAACATCCGCATCGTCCACAGCTTGGAGCGGTACATCGAGGCATACGGGCCCCGGGTGTACGGGAACACGCCCGGCCACTCCCCTCCGCCTGGTGCTCCCGTTGTGCCGGCGGCGTCCGGTGCCCGCGGGCCGTAGACCGCCTCGAGCGGGACCCCCGACATGGTCTCGAAGTCGGCGTCCCTGAGCACGGCCTGGTCGTAGGCCGCCTGCCACGCATCGAATGTGCCCGGCACCTCGGATCCTTCGCCTGCGCTCACCGGGCCAGCATAGGGAAGCTGGACGCGGCCATGCACACCCGTGGCGCGTCGGTTCTGCTGCCTACCGTCGGGCGACGCCGTTTTGCCGGCGCCTCAGCCACTATCGTCATGATCCGTGAACATCGAGTCGCAGGCCCCCGACCGCAATTTGGCCATGGAGCTCGTCCGGGTCACCGAGGCGGCCGCGCTGGCCGCGTCACGGTGGATGGGACGCGGCGACAAGGAAGGGGCCGACGGTGCCGCGGTGAGCGCCATGCGCATCGTGCTGTCCAGCATCGCCATGGACGGCGTGGTGGTGATCGGCGAGGGCGAGAAGGACAATGCGCCGATGCTCTACAACGGGGAGCGCATCGGCGACGGCACCCCTCCCAAGGCCGACATCGCCGTGGACCCCATCGACGGGACCACCCCGACCGCCCTGGGCCGGGGCGGCGCACTGGCGGTGATCGCCGTCTCCGAGCAGGGGACCATGTTCGACCCCGGCCCGTGCGTCTACATGGAGAAGCTGGCCGTCGGTCCACGGGCGGTGGGGGCCATCGACATCACCCTGCCCATCGAGGACAACCTGCGGGCGGTGGCCAAGGCCAAGGGCACCAGCATCCGGGACCTGACCGTGGTCATCCTCGACCGTCCCCGTCACGCCGACCTCATCGCCTCGGTGCGCGAGCTCCGGGGCGCGTATCCGTCTGATCACCGACGGGGATGTGGCCGGCGCCATCGCCACGGCCTGGCCGGACACCGGTGTCGATCTGCTGATCGGCGTGGGCGGGACGCCGGAGGGGGTCATCGCCGCTGCCGCCCTCAAGTCGATGGGCGGCGAGATCCAGGGCCGCCTGTGGCCACGTGACGACGGCGAGCGCCAGGCCGCCGTCGACGCCGGCTACGACCTCGATGCCGTCCTGACCACCGACGACCTGGTGCGGGGGGACAACTGCTTCTTCGCCGCCACCGGGATCACCGACGGGGAGCTGCTCCACGGCGTGCGCTACGACGAGTTCGGGGCCACCACCCAGTCCCTGGTGATGCGGTCCAAGTCGGGCACCGTCCGGCTCATCTACGCCAAGCACCCCCTCCACAAGCTGGCCGAGTACAGCGCCATCGAGTTCGGCTAGGGCGACCCGGCTCCTGCCGCGGCCCCCGATGTGGCGTCGGCCGCCTCGAGCCGGACCTCGGCTCGGCGCAGCGCCGCCTCGGCCTCCACCAGCTCGGCGTCGGGCTCGTCCTGCTCCCCCGAACCCGCAGCGGAGCCGCCCCGGCCGCCGGCCGCGCCCAGCTCTGAGATTCGGGCCTGGGCACCCTCGAGGGCGGCCCGGGCCCGCTCGGTGTCGATCTCGGTGGCCAGCTCGGCCACGCCGAGCAACAGGGTGACCCGGGAGCCACTGGCTGCCCGGGCTCCCTCGGCGTCGCCGCTGTCGACGCCTTGCTCCACCTGGACGAATCCCCCGTGATTGGCCACCCGCTCCTCGTCGCCCTCGGCTCGGACAACCACGATCACCCCGGGCTCGAGTGTCCCGACCAGTGGCGTGTGCCCGGCCAGAAAGCTGGCGTCGCCCTCACCGGTGCGGACGATCACCTCGGCGGCCGTGCCGGTGAGCAGGACCCGCTCGGGAGTGACGACCTCGACGGAGAAGAGACGTTCGTCAGCCATGGTGCCCGTGGACGCCGATCACTCGTTCTCGAGGGATCGGGCCTTGGCCAGCGCCGCCTCGGCGCCGCCCACGTTGAGGAATGCCTGCTCGGGCACCTCGTCGAGCTCCCCGTTGACCAGCGCCTCGAACGATTCCACCGTCTCGTCGACGGGTACCGTCACCCCCTTCAGCCCGGTGAACACCTCGCCGACGTTGAACGGCTGCGAGAGGAAGCGCTGGATCTTCCTGGCCCTGGTCACCGTCACCCGGTCCTCCTCGGAGAGCTCGTCCAGGCCGAGGATGGCGATGATGTCCTGGAGCTCCTTGTACCGCTGGAGCACGCCCTGGACCCGCCTGGCCACGTTGTAGTGGCGCTCGCCCACGATCTCGGGGGCGAGGATGTTGGAGGTCGAGGAGAGTGGGTCGACCGCCGGGTAGATGCCCAGCGAGGCGATGTCCCGGGACAGCTCGGTGGTGGCGTCCAGGTGGGTGAAGGTGGTGAACGGCGCCGGGTCGGTGTAGTCGTCGGCGGGCACGTACACGGCCTGCAGGGAGGTGATCGAGCGTCCCCGGGTGGAGGTGATCCGCTCCTGCAGCTGGCCCATCTCGTCGGCCAGCGTGGGCTGGTAGCCCACCGCCGAGGGCATCCGGCCCAGCAGCGTGGAGACCTCGGACCCGGCCTGGACGAACCGGAAGATGTTGTCGACGAACAGCAACACGTCCTGGTTCTTCACGTCCCGGAAGTACTCGGCCATGGTCAACGCGGCCAGCGCCACCCGGAGTCGGACACCCGGGGGCTCGTCCATCTGCCCGTACACCAGTGCCGCCTTCTCGATGACGCCGGACTCCTGCATCTCGATCCACAGGTCGGTTCCTTCACGGGTGCGCTCCCCCACCCCGGCGAACACCGACACGCCGCCGTGGTTGGTGGCCACCCGGTTGATCATCTCCTGGATGAGCACGGTCTTGCCCACGCCGGCTCCGCCGAAGAGGCCGATCTTTCCCCCCTGCACGTAGGGCTCGAGGAGGTCGATGACCTTGATGCCAGTCTCGAACATGACCGCCCGGGGCTCCAGGGAGTCGAACTGGGGAGCGTCACGGTGGATCTCCCAGTAGTCCTCGGCCTCGCCGATCGAGTCGGTGTCGAGTGGCTCGCCCGAGCACGTTGAAGACGTGACCGAGGACGGCGTCGCCCACCGGCACCTGAAGGCCGCGCCCGAGGTTCCGGACCTCTGCCCGCGGGTGAGCCCGTCGGTGGCCTTCAGGCAGATGCATCGGACCCGACCGTCCCCGATCTGCTGGGCCACCTCGGCGACGATGACGTCCTTCTTCCCCTCGAGGTCCACGTCCACCTCGATGGCACCGTTGATCTCCGGAAGGGCGTGGGGCGGGAACTCGACGTCGATGACCGGTCCGGCGATGGCCACCACCCTTCCGGAGGGAAGCGTCTCGGCTGTCGGTCGGCTGGGGTGCGGTGGTGGTCATCGGCGGTGGGCTCCCTTGGGTTCGTCGAATTCGGCGTTGTGTGGTCGGAGGATGGGTGACCGGCTGGTGCGGTGTGGCGTCATCGGTCAGACCTTCGTCTCGATGATCAGTCCGCCCTCGTCGTCGTCGACGCCGGCCCGGAGGGCCTCGGCGCCACCGACGATCTCCATGATCTCGGTGGTGATCGAGTCCTGCCGGGCCCGGTTCATGATCCGCGAGTACTTCTTGATCAACTCTCCGGCGTTGTCGGTGGCGGCAGCCATGGCCCGTTGCCGGGCGGTGACCTCGGAGGCCGACGCCTCCAGGAGGGCGCCGAAGATCTCGGTCTCCGCTGCTCGCGGCCCGAGGCTCTCGAGAAGGATGGCCGCCTCGGGCTCGAATTCGGTGTACCCGTCGGGCCCATCGGCATGGGCGGCACCGGCGGAGGCGGTACCGCCGGTGCCTGGAGCGGCCTCGTCGGCCTGTTCGACCTGGCGGGGGTCGACCAGGGGAAGGAGCTGGCGGGTCTCGATGCGCTGGCTGCCGGCGGAGAGGAACCGGGTGGAGACGATCATCACCTGATCGACCTCACCGTCGACGAAGGGGGTGAGCACGGCGGCAGCCACCTGGCGGGCGTCAGCGAAGGTCGGCCGCTCGCTCATCCCGGTGAACGAGCGCTCGACGGCCTGGCCACGGTAACGGAAGTAGCTCTGGGCCTTCTTCCCCACGGTGAACAGGCGCCACTCGGCACCATCCCGCTGGTAGCCGGCCAGCAATCGCTCGGTGGCCCGGAACACCATCGTGTTGTAGCCGCCGCACAGGCCACGATCGGCGACCACGGACAACACGGCGACCTTGTTCACCTCCTCGGGGGTGCCCAGCAGGCGGCCGGCGGACGCAGGGTCGCCCAGCGCTGTCTCCAACACGATGCGAGCCATCCCCTGCCTGATAAGGACGGGCGGCCGCGATCCGGCTCTGGGCGTGCACGATCTGCGAGGCGGCGATCAACTCCATCGCCTTGGTGATCTTCTTGCGTCGACTGGATGCTCTTGATCCGTCGACGGAGTATGCGCTCCTGACCACCGGCCATGGCTCAGCCGCCCGTGCCGGTGTCGAACGAGTCGGTGAAGGCGCGCACGGCCGACTCGAGCTTGTCACCCTCGGGCAGCTTTCCCGACGTGCGGATGTCCTCGAGGATGTCGGAGTGGTTGGCCTGGAAGTACGCCCGCAACTCCGACTCGTAGCGTTGGACCTCGGAGACGGGCACCTCGTCGACGTACCCCTCGGATCCGGCGAAGATGACCAGCACCTGCTCCTCCACTGGGACCGGAGCATTCAGCCCCTGCTTCAGCAGCTCGGTGAGGCGGTAGCCCCGGTCCAGCTGCGCCTGGGAGACCTTGTCGAGCTCCGATCCGAAGGTGGCGAAGGCCTCGAGCTCGCGGAATTGGGCGAGATCGATCTTGAGGGTGCCCGACACCGACTTCATGGCCTTGATCTGGGCGGCGCTACCCACGCGGCTGACCGAGACGCCCACGTTGATGGCCGGGCGGACCCCGGCGTAGAAGAGCTCGCTCTCCAGAAAGACCTGCCCGTCGGTGATCGAGATCACGTTGGTGGGGATGTAGGCGGAGATGTCGCCGGCCTTGGTCTCGATGATCGGCAGGGCGGTGAGCGACCCGCCGCCCTCGGCATCGGACAGCTTGGCGGCGCGCTCGAGCAGGCGGCTGTGGAGATAGAAGACGTCGCCGGGGTAGGCCTCGCGGCCCGGAGGTCGGCGGAGGAGGAGGGACATCTGCCGATAGGCCTCGGCCTGCTTGGACAGGTCGTCGTAGACGATGAGCGCATGCTCACCGTTGTCCATCCAGTGCTGCGCCGATGGCACACCCCGCATACGGTGCCAGGTACTTGAACGGCGCCGGATCGGCCGCCCCGGCCAGCACCACCACCGTGTACTCGAGGGCGCCGTAGCGCTCGAAGGTCGCCACCGTCTGGGCCACCGACGACTCCTTCTGGCCGACGGCGACGTAGATGCACTTCACTCCCAGCCCCCGCTGGTTGAGGATGGTGTCGACGGCCACGGTCGTCTTTCCCGTCTTGCGGTCGCCGATGATCAGCTCGCGCTGCCCGCGGCCGATCGGCGTCATGGCGTCGATGGCCTTGATGCCCGTCTGCAGCGGCTCGCTCACCGGTTGCCGGCGGACGATGCCGGGAGCCTGGACCTCGAGACGACGGACGGTGTCGGATTCGATGGGGCCCTTCCCGTCCACGGGCTCGCCCCTGGCGTTGACCACCCGCCCGAGGAGCGCATCGCCCACCCGCACCGACAGGATGCGACCGGTCGCCTTGACCAGCTGTTCCTCCTCGAGGCCGGTGTCGTCGCCCAGGATGACCGCCCCGATGGTCTCTTCGTCGAGGTTGAGGGCCAATCCCTCGGTCCCGTCCTCGAACTCGAGGATCTCGTTCACCGCGGCACCGGGCAGGCCGGTGATCCGGGCGATGCCGTCACCCACCTCGACGACCCGGCCCACCTGCTCGGTTCCCACCGCCGGTGTGTACTCGTCGACGTGACGCCGCAGGGCGTCGGTGATCTCTTCGGCGTTGATGGTCAGTTCAGCCATCGGCTGGTTCCCTTCCTTCCGGAATGCGATACGCGGCCTCGGATACGAGGAGGTGCTCTTTGAGTTCGTCGAGGCGATGGCGGGCGCTGCCGTCCACCAGGAGATCGCCGACCTGCACCACCACGCCACCCAGCAGCTCGGGGTCGATGGTCACCTGCAGCTCGACCGGATTGCCGGCCAGGCGGGCCAGGGCCTCGGTCAGACCGCGGCGCTGGGCGTCGTCGACCTGGTCGGCAGCCTGGACTCGGGCCACCCGCCACCCACGGGCCCGTGCCGCGTCGATGACCAGTGCGTCGAGCGTGGCCACGATGTCACGGGCCCGCCCGCCCCGTACTGCGTAGGCAGCCAACCGTTTCGTGGCCGGCAGCACCTTGTCACCCAGCAGGTCGGCGATGACCTGCTGGCGCAGGGCCACCGGCAGGTCACGATCCCCGAGCGCCTGGCGCAGGGCCCGGTTGTTCTCCACCGTGCGGGCGAATCGGAACAGCTGGTCCTCGATCTCCTCGAGGTCGGCCACGGACACCCCTTCGAACACGGCGGCGGCGTACCCGGACACACGATGGCGAGAGCCCATCCGCCCGAGGATCACCTCGTCGTCGACTTCGCCCGTTGCCAAGCTCCCGCGCTCGGCCGCGGTGTGCAACCGGGAAGCCAGCCAGTGGAACGACGCCTCGACATCCGACGCCGGGACCACGGTGACCGCCTGGTGGACCAGGCGCTGCACCTCGGGACGGACCTTGCCCTCCAACAGGTCGTCGAGGACGGCCCGTCGCGACGAGGCCGGCACCGCACCGTCGTTGATGGCCAGGGCCAGTTCGGTGCTGGCGTCGATCAGGTGGGCGACCGAGTCGAGCTCGGACGCGGCCTCGCCCAACGCGCCGGCCTCGGCCAGCGACTCCTCCATGGCGGCCAGGTAGCCCTGGAGGGCTGGGTTCACCGACCACCCCCGGCGGCACCGGCTGCGGCGCCACTGTCGGACTCGGTCCTCACCGCGGCAATGGCCTCGTCGATCAGATCCTGGTGGTCGGAGGCCCGGATCTCCCGGCCGATGACCCGCTCGGCGGCAGCCAGCACGATCGCCCCGACGCTGGCGGTGACCTCTTCCACCGCGGCCTGGCGGGCGGTGGCCACCTCGGCATCGGCGGCCTGCATGATGCGCTCGGCGGCCTCGTTGGCCCGCGTCTCGGCGGCGGCCACCGTGCGCTCCGCGGTGGTGTTGGCCACGGTGACGATCTCCCGGGCGTGGGCCCGGGCCTCCTCGAGCACGGCCCGACGCTCGGCGTCGGCCTCCTCGGCGTCGGCCTTGGCCTTGTCGGCGGCCTCGAGCTCGCCACGGATCTTGTCCTGCCGCTCGGTCAAGGCCTTGTTGAGGATGGGCAGCACATATCTGGCCGATCACCCCGAGCACCACCAGAAAGGCCAGGAGCACGACGATGAAGGTCCCGTTGGGGATCAGGAAGTTGTTGGTGGCGAGAGGCATGTCGGTCATCCTTGGGTTCGAAGGAGGTAGCTGCCGTCGGGTCCGTCGGGTGCGGTGTGCGCCATCACGGAGCCCGGAACGGGCCGGACCATCTCCACGTGTTCCGTTACTTGCCGAGCGAGAAGACGAAGAGGGCGGCGAAGACCAGGTTGATGAAGTAGGCGGCCTCGCACAGGCCCACGGTCAGGAACATGATGGTGGTGAGGCCGTCCCTGGGCCTCGGGCTGGCGGGCCACACCGGCGATGGTCTGGCTCCCGGCCAACCCGTCACCCACCGACGCGCCCACGGCGCCGCCTCCAAGGGCCAGCCCGGCGCCGACGAAGGCCCCGGCCATCTTGACCGCACTTGCTACTGACGGGTCTGCTGCCATTGCTACTTCTCCTTTGTCAATGTGTCGATGAAAGTGTGCGTGCTCACGACGGTGCCGGATGGGCGTCCGAGGCCATGGCGGTGTCGAAGTACAAGATGGTGAGCAGGGCGAAGATGAACGCCTGGATGGCCCCGATGCCCATGTCGAATAGCTTCCAGACCACGGTGAAGGGCACGGACAGGATGCCGCCGATCGGCAGCGGCCCCAGTTTCCAGATGACCAGTGCGGCGAGCAGGGACAGCATCAGCCCGCCGGCGAAGAGGTTGCCGAACAGACGGAGGGTCAGGGTCACCGGCTTCACCAACTCGTCGACCAGGTTCATGAACAGGTTGACCGGGAACATCTTGGGGGAGAACGGTTGGGTGAAGTAGTGCTTCACATACCCGAAGCCGCCACGATTCCTGATGGCCGCGGCCTGCACCATGATGAACACGTACAGGGCCATGGCCATGGGCAGGTTGATGTCGCTGGTCGGCGCGGGCAGCCAGTCGATGGTGCTGCCGATGCTGAGCACCTCGAACAGGTTGCAGGTGAAGATGAAGATGAACAGGGTCAGGGCGAGCGGGACCACCTTCGCCCCTCGCGGCCCGATCGAGTCGTTGACCTGCTTCTGGACGGCCTCGACGGCCATCTCCCACACCAGTTGGAACTTCCCGGGCACGCCGCTGGTGGCCTTGGCCCGCAGCACCAGGCCCATGGTGATCACCACCAGCCCGGCGATGACGGTGGCCCACACGATGTCGAGGTTGATGGTCAGGCCGGCCACCTTGGCCGTCTCGTGGACGCCGGGGGTGATGTCGATGCCCAGCAGCGGCGCGCTCAGCAGGTGGAATCCGAGCATGGGATCAGGCACCGCCCGGGGCGTCGTCGGCCGACCCGATCACCGGCGGAGACGGGTGACCGATGTTGTCGTCGATGACGTTGGCGGTGATCACGTCGTCGACCGAGGTCATCGGGCCGGCCTTGGCCATCGACCGGGCCACGTTGGCCAGCATGATCATCTGGAACACGGCCAGACCGGCGAGGATGCCGAAGCCGAGCTCGTGGGAGACGGTCATCAGGCCGAGGGTGACCACGGTGATGATCCCCAGTCGGCCCAGTGTATTGACGGCCAGTGGGCGTCGCTTGTTCTCGGCCTCGCTGGCACTGACCCGGGCCACCGAATTGCCGATCATCCGAAAGTTGAGCGTTCCCAGCCCGAGGCCGATGCAGGCGCCGAGTCCGAGCAGGGGCACCCCGAAGGAGACGCACGCCACCAGGGCGGCCATGCCGACCACCAGCACCATCGAGACGGTCCTGCGGGCCACGTCGGGCACATTGGGGAGGGAGAAGTGAGCGAACACGGGCGCGCCTAGGCCGCCCGTCCGGCGCCGGAGCTGTGCGGGCCGGCCGCCATGGGGCTCAGAGGTACTTTCGAATCCGGGACACGGTCATCAGCACGGCGGCGACGATGCCCAAGGCCAGCCCGATGAGGAGGAACAGCGGACTGGTGCCCACCCATCGGTCGACGGCGTACCCGAGGCCGCCGCCCGCCACCAGCAGGACGGCAATCGAGAGTCCCAGGGTCAGGAATTCGACGGCCCCGGCGCCGAGGGGCGACGGTTGCCCCGAAGGGGCAGGGGTCGTCCCCCGGGTCCGGAGGTGGGGTGCTCTCGTCCATGGTCGGGCCGTGCCGCGTCAGGGAGTTTGGAGAGTTGGGGCTTCACGAGTCGTTCCTGAATTCACGAAGTGGTTCGGCTGCCGCAGCCGGGCGTACTGCCGGCCGGACAGCTACCCCCGAATGGGGCGGGAGGCCTGCAAATCACGTGCTGCATCATCGCACTTCGGGGCCGGTGGCGGCAAAACGCCGAAACACCCCGTTCACAGTTCGCCGGCGGCTCCTCCGGTGGCGGCGGGGACCCCGGGGGGACGGGGGACCCCCTCCAGCTGGGTTTCCGCCTCGCCGGTGCCTGCCGGGGCGGCCGTACCGGGGTCCCCGGGGGGCTGGTCGGAGGCCGGATCGGCGCCGACCGGCACCTCGTCATCGGCCTCGGGCTCGGGCTGCCTTCTGAGCGAGGGGTGGAACAGGGTGTAGAGGATGACCCCCAGGGCCAGAGCGCCGAAGGGAATGATCGCATTGACGCTCGAGATGTAGAGGGGGAAGAGGATGAAGCCAGAGAGCAGGACCGTCCAGGCCCACAGGATGAGGACGCTGCGGCGGTGACCGTGGCCGAGCCGCAGGAGGCGGTGATGCAGGTGGTTCTTGTCCGGGGTGGAGAACCCGGTGCGATTGGCGGTGCGGCGAACGAAGGCGAAGGCCATGTCGACGATGGGCACCCCGAGAATGAAGAAGGGGATGAACAGGGGGGCGAAGAAGAAGTAGGTCTGACCGCTTCGGGCCGCCACCCCGCCGACCGTGCCCGCCGAGCGGCCCCCGATGAGCATGGTGGACGCGGCCATGAGCAGCCCGAGCAGCAGGGCCCCGGCATCGCCCATGAAGATCTTGGCCGGGTGGAAGTTGTGGGGGAGGAAGCCGAGGCAGATGCCGCAGGTGACCACGGCGATGAGCGGCCCGATGTTGTCGGCGGGCAGGTTGCCAAGGTGCTGGAGGTGGAGTCCGTACACGGCCAGCGCCCCCGAGGCGATGGCCACCACCCCGGTGGCCAGGCCGTCGAGGCCGTCGATCAGGTTGACCGCGTTGGTGATGGCGATCACCCACAGGGCGGTCAGCAGCGGCGTCCACTCCGGCGACAGCTGCACCAATCCGGCCAGGGGCACCTTGAACTGGAACCAGGTGACCCCCATGAAGTAGAGGATGGTGGCGGCCAGCACCTGTCCGGCGACCTTGGCCGGGGCCGACATGTCCCGGAAGTCGTCGATGATCCCGACGACGAAGATGGCGGCGGCGCCGAGGACCAGACCGAGTGGCTCCGAGGTTCCCCGGAACAAGGAGCTGAGGGCGGGGATGGACGCCGCCACCGCCCAGCTGACCAGCAGGGCCACGAACATGGCCACGCCACCCGACTCGGGAGTCACCTGCTTGTGCACCTTGCGGTCGTCGGGCTGGGCCACGTACCCGATCTGCACGGCGATGTGGCGGGCCGGGAAGGTGAGGACCCAGGACGACGCCGCGGCCACCACCAAGAGCACCGCGTACCAATTGAGCGGAACCGACCCCGGGCTCACCGGTGCGCCCGCGCTCCGGGGGTCACGTCCCGGCCAGTGTGGGATACGGGGGGAAGGCGGCGCAGAGCTCGTGCACCTCGGCCGCGCACCTGGCCGACCGCCCCATCGTCGTCCCGGGCCAGGAGGGTGCGGACGATCAGCTGACCGATCGCTCGCATCTCCGCGGGTCCCATGCCCGCGGTGGTCTGGGCGGCCGAGCCCAGACGCAGCCCGGAGGTGACGAACGGCGAACGGGGATCGTCGGGGATGGTGTTGCGGTTGCAGGTGATCCCAGCCCGGTCGAGCACCTCTTGGGCCTCCTTGCCGGTGAGCTCGGCGTCGAACGTGCGCAGGTCGACCAGCACCTGGTGGTTCTCCGTCCCCCCCGACACCAAGCGGAGCCCCGCCTCCGACAGGGCGTCCGCCGAGGGCGTGAGCATTGGCCACCACCTGGGCGGCGTAGTCGCGGAACCCGGGCCGGGCCGCTTCGGCGAAGGCCACCGCCTTGGCCGCGATCACGTGCTCGAGGGGACCCCCCTGGAGGCCGGGGAAGACAGCGCTGTCCACCGCTTTGGCCAACTCTGCCGAGCAGACGATGGCCCCACCCCGCGGCCCCCGCAGGGTCTTGTGGGTGGTGAAGGTGACCACGTCGGCCACCCCCACCGGCGAGGGGTGGGCACCCCCGGCGATGAGGCCGGCGGGGTGGGCGGCGTCGAACATGAACCGGGCCCCCACCGAATCGGCGATCTCCCGGAACGGGAGGGGGTCGATGATCCGGGAGTAGGCGGTGGAACCGGCCACGATCAGCTGCGGGCGCTCGCGCCGGGCCACTTCGGCTACCTGGTCGAAGTCGATGATCTCCCCCGGCTTGTCGGGGTCGTCGGAGGCGGGTGAGACCCCGTAGGAGACGAAGCGCCATACCTTGGACGTGATGCTGGCCGGCGAGCCGTGGGTCAGGTGGCCGCCGTGGTCGAGGCGCATGGCCAGGATGGTGTCACCCGGCTCCAACAGGGCCTGGTAGACGGCCAGGTTGGCGTTGGCACCGGCATGGGGCTGCACGTTGGCGTGCTCCGCCCCGAACAGCGCCGTCAGCCGGGTGCGGGCCAGATCCTCCACCTCGTCGATGACCTGGTTGCCGCCGTAGTAGCGGCGACCGGGATAGCCCTCGGCGTACTTGTTGGTCAGGATCGAGCCGGTGGCCGCCAGCACCGCCGGTGAGGTGAAGTTCTCCGAGGCGATGAGCTGCAAGGTGGTCGATTGGCGTTCGGCCTCGTGGCCCAACAACCGGCTCAGTTCGGGGTCACCGGCCAGCCACCGGTCGAAGGGGGACGCAGCCGTGGGGCTGTTCATGGTGTCGGCTCCGGCCTTTCTGTGGGTTGGTGCACGGTGCGGCGACCCTACGGCGAGCCCGGTGCGCCGCGACCGGACTGCTCGGACTCGGACTGGGCGATCTCGGCCAGGCGGGCCAGGTGGCGGCCACCCTCGAACTCGGTGGCGAAGAACGTGTCGACGGCGTCGATGGCCTCGGCCACCCCGGTGGTCCTCCCTCCCATGCAGACCACGTTGGCATCGTTGTGGCGCCGGGCCAACCCGGCCGTGGTCACGTCATGGACCAGAGCGGCGCGCACGCCGTCGACCTTGTTGGCGGCGATGCTGATGCCGATGCCGGTCCCACACACGCAGATTCCCCGGTCGGCCCGTCCGGCGGCCACCGCCCGGCCCACGGCCAGCCCGAACACCGGGTAATCGACCGACACGTCGGCCGAGTCGGTGCCCAGGTCCTCGATCTGGTGACCGGCGTCCGCCATGTGGGCGGCCAGGGCCGTCTTGAGGTCGAACCCGGCGTGGTCCGAGCCGACGGCGATTCGCATGGGCCGATTGTACCGATGGGGCATCGGCCCCGGCGGCCCCCGGGCTCGGGCGGGTCCGGCTGCCTGGTCCTAGGTCGGCGACGGTTCGGCCGGCACCGCCGGTGGCGAATGGGGATCGCGGTAGCGGTACTTGAAGACGGCGTAGGCGAACGGCCCGGCCATCAGGGGCAGCCAGTACGACGCCAGCCGGTAGGCCAGGGTGGCCAGCACCGCCTGCACCCCGGTCAGCCCGGCCAGCACCAGCAGACCGCTGAGACTGGCCTCGACGATTCCCAGTCCCCCCGGGGTGATCGGCACCAGGCCGATGATGCCGGCCACCGCGTAGGCCAGCAGGATGAGCGAAGGCCGCGGATGGGCGCCCACGGCCCGCACCGAAAAGAGGAGGCAGAGGTAGTCGAACAGCAGCCGGCCGGCGGAGAGGAGGGTCGCCTGCCACCACTGCTGCCCGAGGACGGTCCGGATCAGGTTCCGCTGCTCCAGCAGGCGGTCGGGGAGGCCGGTGACCGGCTGGCGCTTGCGGAGGATGCGGTTGCGCACCGACTGGGCCGCCTGCCCGGCCAAGCGCAGCGGCTTCTCGTAGACCATGAACATGGCGCCCAGGGCGACGAAGACGACGAAGCCGATGGCACCGATGATGGCGGCGTCGAACAGGCCGGCGCTCACCGGGGAGCCGAACAGCACCACCGGCAGCACGAAGACCGGGAGGGCCAGGAGCCCTCCGATCCCCAGGAAGGAGAACGCGGTGAGCCCGCCCACCGCGTCGGTGGCATCCATCCCGCTGACCGCCAGCATCCGGAACTGCACGGCGGCCCCGGCGGCCGCCCCGCCGGGCACGATCAGCGAGATGGCGTTGCCGGCCAGCTGGGCGGTGATCACCGAGAACCACGCCTTGGTCCGGAGGGCGATGCGCTGCAACGAGAAGGTGCAGGCGAAGTGGGCGGCTTCGGCCACCAGGGCCGGAATGAACCACAACAGGTTGAGGCTCACCAGGCGTGGCCAGGCATGGAACACGGCGATGACCTCGGGCAGCACCAGGTAGAGCGCCACCCCTCCGACCACCACCACGATCGAGCGCTTGACCACCGCCTTCCAGGGGAAGGGGCGCTGCTGCTGCTCTTCGAACTGGGCTTCGAACGACCCGGGCTTGGGATCGTCCCCGGTGCGCGGCGCATCGGTCACCGGATCATCCTCCACCTGCCCGAGTGCGCCTGCCCATCGAACCGGTCGGTCAGTGCGCCCGGCGGGTCGCCGCCCGGTCCGCCCCTACGACGAGCCGTTCCCATGGTCCTGTCCAGTCAGCCATCCCCAGTGACCTCTCCCACGATCTCCACCAGCCTTGGTCCACTCCCGATCATCCCACGGGTGCCCTCGTCAGGGCATACCCGCCGGCGCCAGTCGGTACCGGCAGGCGCGTGGCGAACTGTTCGGCCGACAGATGCGGGGACAGGGCCGAGGCGATCGGGCCGCGCCCGCCGTCGGCCGTCTCGCCCCCGGACGTCCACCCATTAGCCTGGTGGGCCGTGAGCGACACCACCGATGCCCAACTGACCCGTGACACCTATGACCGTCTCCAGGCCGAGCTCGAGGATCTGACCACCCGGGGCCGGGTGGAGATCGCGGCGGCGATCGAGTCGGCCCGCGCCCTCGGGGACCTGTCGGAGAACGGCGACTACCACGCGGCCAAGGACGCCCAGGGGAAGATGGAGTCTCGGGTCCGCCTCTTGCAACGGCTGTTGAAGACGGCCACCGTGGTGGACGCCAGCCAGTCCGCAGACGGGACCGTGTCCCCGGGCTCGGTGGTGACGCTGCGCTACGAGGGTGACGCCGAGGAGGACACCGCCGACTTCTTCGTCGGCTCCATCGAGGAACGCCAGGGGGACCTCACCGTGGTGTCCCCCGGGTCGCCCCTCGGGCAGGCCCTCCTCGGGCACTCGGTGGGCGACGCGGTGGAATACGCCGCACCCGGCGGTACCCTCAAGGTCGAGATCGTGGCCGTAGGGACCTGAGACCGATGACCGACACCCCCCGCACCCTGTCGCAAAAGGTATGGGACCGCCATGAGGTGCACCAGGGCACCGCGGACGAGCCCGACGTCCTCTTCATCGACCTCCACCTCATCCACGAGGTCACCTCCCCCCAGGCTTTCGACGGTCTGCGCCTGGCCGGCCGAGGGGTGCATCGGCCCGACCTGACCATCGCCACCGCCGACCACAACGTGCCCACCGCCGACATCGACAAGCCGGTGGCCGACCCGATCTCCGCCAAGCAGCTCGAGGTGCTGGCCGGCAACTGCGCCGAGTTCGGGATCACCTGCTATCCCATGGGTCACGCCAACCAGGGGATCGTCCACATTATCGGTCCCGAGCAGGGCCTCACCCAGCCGGGCATGACCATCGTCTGCGGTGACAGCCACACCTCCACCCACGGGGCCTTCGGCGCCCTGGCCTTCGGCATCGGCACCAGCGAGGTGGAACACGTGCTGGCCACCCAGACCCTCCCCCAGCGGAAGCAGGCCACCATGGCGGTCACCGTGGACGGCGAGCTTCCCCCCGGGGTGACGGCCAAGGACCTGGTGCTGGCCATCATCGGCCAGATCGGGACCGGCGGGGGGGCCGGCCACATCATCGAGTACCGGGGATCGGCCATCCGGGGCCTGTCGATGGAGGGCCGGATGACCGTGTGCAACATGTCGATCGAGGCGGGGGCCCGGGCGGGCATGATCGCGCCTGACGACACCACCTTCGCCTTCCTCGAGGGGCGCGACCATGCGCCCAAGGGGGCGGCATGGGGGGCCGCGCTGGCCGAGTGGCAAGCCCTCCCCACCGATGCCGGTGCCGTCTTCGACGAGGAGGTCACCCTGGACGCCACCACCCTGGCGCCGTACGTGACCTGGGGCACCAACCCCGCCCAGGTGGTACGGATCGACGGCACGGTGCCCAACCCGGGATCGTTCACCAACGCCAGCGACGAGGAGGCAGGCGACCGCGCCCTCGAGTACATGGGCCTGGTTGCCGGCACCGCGATGCGCGACATCGCCGTCGACACCGTCTTCATCGGCTCGTGCACCAACGGGCGCATCGAGGACCTGCGGGCCGCCGCCGATGTCCTACGCGGTCGCACGGTGCAGACCGGCATGCGGGCCCTGGTCGTCCCCGGGTCCCACCGGGTCAAGGCCCAGGCCGAGTCCGAGGGTCTGGACTCGGTCTTCACCGCCGCCGGCTTCGACTGGCGGGAGCCGGGCTGTTCGATGTGCCTGGCCATGAACCCCGACAAGCTGGCCCCCGGCGAACGGGCCGCCTCGACCTCCAATCGCAACTTCGAGGGGCGCCAGGGGCGAGGCGGGCGCACCCACCTGGTCTCCCCGGCGGTGGCGGCGGCAACCGCGGTGGCCGGGCACTTCGCCGCACCCGAGGACCTGTCGTGAAGGCCATGCAGCTGGTCAGCGGGCGGGGGCTTCCCCTCGACCGCTCCAACGTGGACACCGACCAGATCATCCCCTCCGACTGGCTGAAGCGGGTCGAGCGCACCGGATTCGGTGCCGGCTTGTTCGCCGAGTGGCGTGACGACCGCGACTTCGTGCTCAACAACGAGGAGTACGCCGGGGCGACCATTCTGGTGGCAGGCCCCAACTTCGGCACCGGCTCGTCCCGGGAGCACGCGGTGTGGGCCCTGATGGACTACGGGTTCGAGGCGGTGATCTCCCCCGGTTTCGCCGACATCTTCCGCAACAACTGCACCAAGGCCGGCCTGGTGCCGGTGGAGGTGGACGCCCTCACCGGGCGCCTCCTCCTCGACGCGGTGATCGCCGAGCCGGCCATGCAGATGACCATCGACATCGAGAACGGCACGCTCGAGGCGTTGTCGGCAGGGATCGAGACCGGTTTCCCGCTCGACGAGTTCACCCGCACCCGCCTGCTCAATGGCTGGGACGACATCGGCCTGACCCTGCGCTACGAGGACGACATCAAGTCCTACGAGGCTGCCCGGCCCTCGTGGCTCCCGACCACCCGCTGAATCGCCCGACGCCGGTCAGGCGCTGATCCGAAGGTCCGCCGGGTCCCCGGCGCCGACTACCACGAGGGGCAGGGGGGCAGCCAGCGTCGGGGGACCCGGTGGATGGGGAGTTGCGAGTGTGACGCTCCTTTCGCAACTTCGATCTTGTGCCCCAGGATGTTCGCTCCTCATGTCAGTGTCGACCACTGGCATTGCGACAAACGGTACACGAACGGGTGGGGCCAAACAGGGACCGATTCGGGTCCAAGCGTGACATCGACTTCTTCCCTGTCCGCCAACGGTGGATCTCCCCTGCGATTCCGCCAAAACCCGGCACTCCCGTCGAGCCCGCCAGACGGCACAACGCGCTGCTGCGGTCATGGTAGGTCCCTCCACCCACCGGGTCAATCGTTTCGTGGAAATACCCGTGGCGCCGGCATTCGGGCCAGGCGACACAGGTGTTGTCGGGCCGTTACCTGCCGATGAGCGTTGTCGTCGTCCGGGCTGACCGGCAACTCCCTCCACAGACGGAAGAGAGGGCCCGGCGGAGCCGGGCCCTCTCTTCACAAACACCCTCCCGGGTGCTCCGACTGGTACTGGGCTTGGTCAGCCGTTGACCGACAGGCAGTAGCCCTGGGGATTGGTCGACGTGTAAGTGGGATCGATCCCTTGGTAGAGCGGATCGGTGATCGATGCCCGGGTGGTCAGCGACCCTTCGGAGAAGGTGGTGCCGATATGGGTGTCGATCGGGAAGAAGCCATTGGCAGCAATAGTGGTCTCGATCTCCGACCGGTAGGAAACACCGGTGAGGGGGTCGATGTCCGTGTTGGTGCCTGGCTTGCAGAGGAACCCGTACTCACTCACCAGGTTCAGCGTGGGCTGGGTTGCGATCCCGTTGGTGCCGGTGGCGGTGTTGTTGTACACGTTGGACAGGTACCGGATGACCGGGAAGTCGCCAGGCACGCCGTCACCGGTCGTGCCCTGGACCGTGGTCTGGTTGGCGGTGATCCCATTGATCTCACCGAGGGCCGTGATGGTCCCGGCTGGCGTTCCGGGTAGCACACCCTTCTTGTTCTCCAGCGCATACTTGCCCGACGAGAAGTAGTAGATGGCATCAGCCTCGTCGCCGTTGTTCCACGTGTGCGTCCCACTGGTGGTGAACATGGCGGACACCTCGTTCTCGAACAGACCCGAGTGGCTGGCGGCGGTACCGACGCTCTCGTCGTTCAAGCACGGGGCGGCATCCGTGCCACCGACGATGTCGGCGGCCCATGTCTTCTCGGTGCCCGACCCGGTCTGGGCCACGTAGCAATCGATCGGAGTCGCAGCCTTGGCGCCCTCGCAGATCCAGTTCATGGTGTAGGACTTGCCCTTGACCGTGCAGTGCTGGGTCCCTTCATAGATGGCCTGGAGGTCGGCCTCGCTGATGTTGACGATCTTGGCCGAAGCCGTCTTCACGCCACTGACCTCGGTGAAGTGCAGCCAGGAGACACCGTCGATGGCGTACTCGATGTAGTTCTGGTGGACCGTACCGTGGCTGTTGGCCGGAGCGGCCGACGACCGGGCGTAGTTGATCGGAGTGCTCCCCGCGGTGAACAGCTGCTCGACCCCGTTGCCCGAGCCGACAGCCGGGTACTGGAAGGCCACGTCGTTGTAGGGGTTCTCGGCGGCGGCATTGGCCCCGTTCTCACCGTCTCCGCCGACCGTGTAACTGCCGCTCAGGCACTGGAGGGTCAGGGGACTGGCGGACCCTGCGGTGAGGTCACAGCCCGGCGACTGCGTGAACAGCGTGCCCAGCTCGGTCATCATGTCGTAGGCGGTATTGGAGCCGCTCCCGGAGATGGCCGCCGGCGGGTTCAGGTTGGTGGCACCGGCGGTTCCGGCAAACGCCAATGTCATTCCTGATATGCCGAGGGCGACGGTGGCGATGGCCACGCCCCCCCGACGGGTAAACAGCTTGTGGAACATGGATTGTGTCTCCTCTGTCGTGGCTGGGAACGAAGGCCGAGCGGTCTGTCGACTGCCTTGTCGATGCCTTCACCGACACGGTACGGAACCCAGGTAATCGCAGCGTCACGGATGCGTGCAGTCACAATGAACTCTTTGTGACGGGAGCTCTTTGTGACGGGAGCTCTTTGTGACGGCGAACTCTTTGTGACGGGAGCTCTTTGTGACGGCGCACTCTTTGTGACGTGAGCTCTTTGTGACGTGAGCTCTTTGTGACGGCGCACTCTTTGTGACGGCGCCATCCTCACGATCCGGTGGGCACGGGCGCGGCGAGGCGCCCCCAATGCCCTCTGGTAAGACGCCCCCGGTGGTCAGAAGGTGGCCGGAAGGGCCCGGGCCACGCTCTCGCAGGCGAAGAGACCACAGGCCACCACGATGGGCGCGGTGAACAGATAGATCAACCAGGGCCGGCGCCACCGCCACACGGCCAGCGCCGCACCGACCAGGACCATGATGGTGAGCAGCGACCACATGACGGCCAGGCCACCAGCCACTTGGTCCCCACTGAGGCCCAGCTCGTAGCTGGGGATGGCGACCGACGTGGTGGGCACGGCCACCGCATGCCCGACCAGGGTGGCCAGCGCCACCAGGCGCCCGCTGGCCAGCACCGTCGAGTTGGAGGTGATCAGGGTGAGGCGGTTGGCCTTGGTCGGGGTGATGACGTCCCGTTGGCCGGCGGCCACCACCTCGACCTTGGTGACCCGGTAGGTGAAGGTGCCGGCCCCGTCGACGGTGCGGATCCTGTCACCGGGGCGCAGCTGGCCGAGCGAGCCGAACGGGGCGCCGAAGGTGACCCGGCGCCCGGCGATGACCGCGTTCCCGGGGGTGCCGGGGAGTGCCGAGCCGGGCATCAGCCCCGGACCCTTCATCAGGTCCGACGCACTGGTGCCCTGGACCACCACCTGGCTGAGGTGCAGCGCGGGGATCTGCACAACCCCAACCGCGGCACCCTCGGGGGGCACGTGTCCGGCGACCAGGCTGTACCGGAACAGGGGCTGGCCGATCACCGACTGAGCCAGCCGCTGCTGGTTCCGGCTGGCGGTCAGCGGGGTGAAGGCGAACAGGTAGACCAGGAAGAGGACGATGAGCAGGCCCACGCCGATCATGGCGATTCCGGCCAATCGCCGGAAGGGCACGTCGGGAATCGACACGGTCCGTCCCGGCGTGAAGTCCTCCGGCGACGAGTCGTCGGTGTCGCCGGGTCCGCGCTCGACCCCGCCGTCGGGAGCCGCGGGCGAGCCAGCGACGCCCGGGGGGGCCGATCGCCGCTGGCCGAGCACCTCGTCCTCGTCGAGCGGGTCCCGGGTGGCGATCGAGGCACGCGTATCGGTCACGACGGACCTCCGGCGCCGCGTCGTCGCCGCTTGAGGGCCGGCGCGAAGAGCAACAAAGGACCCCCGATCAGACAGGCGATGGCCAGCAACACGAGGGCCGGCAACAGGTAGCGAGCGGCCTCGTCCAGGCTGACCAGGAGGAAGCCGGTCGGGGCGGCCGTGCCGGCCAGGACCGGGCCGTTGTCGCTCGAACCACCGCCCGACGTACCGCTCGAACCCGACGAGGTCGAAGACGACGACAGTGGCAACGTTCCCAGTAGGCCATCGGCGTCATCCGAGGATGGTGTGAACCCCCCGCCGGTGTCGCTCGATGACGACGAGCCCCCGGAGCCCCCGCCCGACGAGGAGCCCGGTGTCGCCGCCGCGGTCGTCGGTGACGTCGGGCCGGTGGTCGAGGGTGGCGACGGCTCGGCGACCACGTCGTTGGCGATGTCGGTCAAGGCGGCCTGGTAGAGCGTGTCGGACAGCGGTGCGTACCCGCTGGGCAGGGCCAGCGATCCACCGCTGTGCGAGAAGGTGACCAGATTGGTCAGCAGGTTCTTCACCGCGGTGGCCTGGGAGGCGGGCAGGGGGGCGGTGGGCACCATGGCGTAGGTGATGTCCGGCATCGGGTAGGCGTTCGGGCTCGCCGTGCTCGTGTAGTCGATCTTGTAGGTGTCGGCGGGACAGGAGAGGTCATTGGTGGGACAGGCAGTGACGTTGGCCTCGGCCGCCTCGAGGTTTGCCACGGTAGGCGCCTCGAAGTGGCCGTCGGCATTCTCCAGGCTGGCGGTGTTGAGGCCGTAGAAGGAGGCCTCCGACGAGTCCATGATGCCGAAGCCGGCGGGCATCTGGGTGAAGCTGCCGCCGGCCACCACCGGCACCGAACCCCCGCCGTAGGCGAACTGGCGGATGCTCTTGGCCTGGAGTGCCGGGGACTGCGATTCCCCGTAGTCGTTGGACGAGGTGGCCAGGGACGGGAACTTGGAGTAGGTCTGGCAGGAGGGGAAGATCCATGGAGCGCCCGGTGAGCCGACCGGTGGCCAGACCTGCGAACCGTCTGGCGCAGTGGTGAGCGTGGCGTTCGCAACATTGCTGTCGGTCACCGTCACCGGCACCGGATTGCTCTCGCCCGGGGGCGGTGTGACCTCGTTGACGTCGACGGTGTAGGGGGCGTTGGGGGCGTTGCAGACCCAGTTGGTGGCCTGGTAGCTCGATCCGTTGGGAACGTCCGAGTTGAACGAGCCAAAGACGTCCGGTCCGAAATTGCCCGAGGACACTGGGTTGAGAAGATCGAACGTGTTGTACTGGAGCTCGTACTGGCGCTCGGCCGGAATCAGGGCCTTTTTGGTGGCTACCGGACAGCCGAGCAGGTTGGCGCATGTCAACGGGGGCGCCAGGTTGTTCCACGAGGACACCAGGTTGTCGGCCAGCTCGAAGTTGTACGGCGAGAACGCCTGGACCGTGCCGGTGGCGGTCTCGTACTCCGAGGTGAGCAGGCCGGCCACCATGTTGGGGGTGAGGTCGTACTGGGACACCGGGAAGGCGGTCCCATTGGGGTCGGACTCGCCGGCCAACATCCCCACCGCGGTGGCCGACACGGCCACGGGTACGTAGGCGAACTGCTTCCCGCCGAACAGGGTGGCCTCCTGGGTGGCATCGGCCGGATTGTCCACGAACCCGATGTCGACCCCGCCCGAGGCGAAGTCGGATGACACCGTCTCGTTGTCGGTGGCGGTATTGAGGGCGACCACACCGGTGGACCCGGCGCAGGTGGCGTCGACCGCGGCGGGCAGGAAGTGCTCGACGCTGAACGAGCTATCCGTCTGCAGTTCGGTGTCCGAGGCCGGGCACCCGGCATTCTGGGCGGCGAAGTTGAGGGGGACGACCACGGTGTTGTCAGTGGAGTCGGGAGGCCCGTTGCCCACGCTGTTGCCGGTGCCGGTCTCCTCGGTGACTTCGATGGCACACTGGTTGGCCGAGTTGTCACAGTAGAACCCCGCCACCGACCCCTCCGAGTTGGTGACGTCGTGGGCGGGAAGTGGATCGTTGCCTTGGCCCTGTTCATCGAAGAACACCGGAACGGCAGCCTGGGTGACATTGCTCTCGGTCGCCTCGACCGTGATGGGCACCTGCACCGGCCCCCAGTTGTTCGATTCCCACTCGCCGTTCAGGCACGAGGGGTCGGTCGTCGAGGTGGGCGTCGAGCACAGAGCGATGCGCATGGAGTCGCCGCTCGGGAAGTTGGTGGCCTTCACGAACACGTACTGGCCGTCGCTGAGGCTGGTGGCCGGGGCCACGTCGACGGTCGGGCAGGGCGCGGTGGCACAGGGCAGGGTCGCCGTGCAGCCGGTGTTGCCGTCGCTCTGGCACACCGGTGCGGCCCCGGCGGTCGCCTCCGTGTGGAAGGGCGACAGGGAGGAGACGCCTACTGCGGTAAGGGTGAGGACGGACAGGGCCATCGCCAGTCCCACTGTCACCACCCGGCGCCGGGAGGGCATCGCCCCTCGGACCGTGGCGAGGCCTCTGCCCCTCCGTCGTGGCAGGCGGCTCACTCCCCCGGTGTGGCAGGTGTTTCCGGTCTGGCACACCCGGTGCGCCGGCCGACGTCGCATGGTTCTCATTGGGTGACCTCCTGGGTCGACACCGCGTCAGGCCCGGTCTCGAGGGCACGTCGACGCCTGGACATCCCGATGAGCGGGATGCCGATGAAGATGGCCAGGGCGACCAGTAGCCAGCCGATCAGATCGGCCAGCGGCAGCCCGTCGAGCGATTTGGATGCATTGACCAACGCGGTGGCACAACTGAACTTGTCCACTCCCTCGCACGCCGAGGTCTTGACCACCTGTCCGTTGACGATGCGGTAGCCCTGGGCGATCTGCGCTGCGGTCAGGCCGCCGGCGGCGGTCCCGTTGCCGGATCCCGAGCCTGACCCGGAGCCCGAGCCGGAGCCCGATCCCGACTTGGCACCTCCGTGCGCGGCGGAACCGGCAGCGCCCGCGCCGCCGGCCCCTCCTGCCCCGGTACTGCCGGCGACACCGGTGACGGTCACGGCGACACCGACGCCGCCGCCCGCTTGGCCCTGGATCACCGGTTCACCGGGCAGGGGGGTCTCGCCGTCGACGTAGGGGTTCTTGCAGTTGGCCGCCGTCGGTGGCGGCGGCTCGACCCCGCCGGGGAGCCGCCCGACGGCGGCGAAGTCCTCCTTGACCAGGTTGGGGGGCAGGGGTGAGTAGCCGAGCAGGGCCATCTTCTCCTGGCCGGCACAGGCCAGGTAGGAGACGAACTGGCCAAGTGCCTGGCCCTTCGAGGCGGGGAAATTGACCGCGCCGCCGCCAACGCAGCTGGCCGTCTGGGCGGAGGCCAGCTGGGGCGAACACTGGGTGACCAGGTAGCTGTAGGCCGACAGCGGGTAGGCCCCGGCCAGTGGGTTGGTGTAGACGCCCGTCAGGTCCTGGGTGAGGTCGGGATGGAGGATGGCCGCTTCCAGGGCGATGGCGTCGTTGACCGAGGTGGGCTGGACGTAGTTGCCGCTGGCGTTGGCCACCGAGGCCACCGGGAAGTTGTGCTCCTTGGCGTAGGCCGTCTCCACGTAGGTGATGGCGCCGTTGCTGGACAGGGCCGAGACGTAGTTGGCGGCGTTGTCCGAGCCGTTCTGGCCCACCAGGTTGTTCTGGGCCCACCCCGGATAGGTGGTCGAGAACGGTGGGCTGCCCACGTTGACCGAGCTGGACGGCGTCGGCCACGAGGCGTTGGGGTCACCGGCGAACGCGCTCTGGAAGGCGACCTGGGCGGCGTTGAAGTTGGCTTGGTCCTGGTGGAGCATGTAGTCGGAGAGGAGGTAGTTCTCGCCGGATGCGTCCGATCGGTAGACGGGGACGATCTTGGTGTGGGGGAGGTCCGGGGCCTCTGCACCGTTGATGGCCTTGATGGCCGAGTCGTCCCAGTAAGTGATCTCTCCGAGGAAGATCTGGTCGGCCACCGAGGCATTGAGGTTCAGGCTGGTGATCTGCTGGCCGTCGTTGCCGGTCAGGTTGTACATGAAGGCCAGCCCGCCGGCCACGTCGGGCATGTACTGGTAGGGCACGGAGGGGTTGGAACTGGCCTGATTGGAGCTGTAGGGAATGTCGGAGGCGGCGAAGTCGACCTGGTTCTGGGCGAAGTTGTCGAGGCCGATCACCGACGAGGTGACCTGCCAGTTGATATTCAGCCCGTAGAGCGTGCTGGACTGGCCCACCCACTGCTGGATGGCAACGCTGGCGAAACTCGAACCGGTCGACTGCATCGACGGGCTGGCCGCCGCCGGCAACTGGCCGAGCACCAGCCCCAGCGCGCCGAGGACCATCGACAGCGCCATCGCCGCACACAGCTGCTTGCGTCGCAGAAGGGTCATGCCGCGCTCAGCCGAATCTTCCGTTGACATAGTCGGCGGTCCTTTGGTCGGTGGGCTCGGCAAACATCATCTCGGTGGTGCCCGACTCCACCACCCGGCCTGGCCTGTTCTCTTCCGCCAGGAAAAATGCGCAGTAGTCGGACACCCGCTGGGCCTGTTGCATGTTGTGGGTGACGATCACCACGGTGACCTCGTCGGCGATGTCCTTGATGGTGCGCTCGATGCGCCGGGTGGAGGTCGGGTCGAGGGCCGAGCAGGGCTCGTCCATCAGCAGCACCCGCGGTCGGACGGCCAGGGCCCGGGCGATGCACAGTCTCTGCTGTTGACCGCCGGACAGCGCTCCGCCCAGTTCACCCAGCCGGTCCTTCACCTCGTTCCAGAGGCCTGCCTTGGTCAGCATCTCCTCCACCAGGTCGCCGCGGCTTGCCGGCGAGACCCGGGAGAACCGGAGCCCGGAGAGAACGTTGTCGGCGATGGTCATGGCCGGAAACGGGTTCGGCTTCTGGAAGACCATACCGATGTGACGCCGGGTGTCCACCGCCCGCTGCCCGGCCCCGTAGATGTCCAGTCCGTCGAGCTTCACCGAACCGGCCAGCTGGGCGCCGGGGATGACCTCGTGCATGCGGTTGAGGATGCGCAGGAAGGTGGACTTGCCACATCCGGAGGGGCCGATGAGTGCGGTCACCCGTGACTTCTCCATGTTCAGGGTGACCAGTTCGAGGACCAGGCGGCCACTGAACCAGGCACACACCCCGTCGGCGTCGATCTCCCCGGCCCCGCCGAGCGGGGACGTGCCACGGGCGATGGAGGTGGTGGCCGGCGAGCGGCGCGCCGCGGTCATGTGCGCAGTCATTGGCGGTCGTCTCTTTCGATGGGGATGGGCACGAAGAACCGGGCCATGAGATCGTCCTCGCTCGTCGTGCGGCCCTTCTTGCCCTTGGTCCGGCTGAAGAACCGTGCCGCCACGAAGAGGATGAGCACGATGGACATGAGCACGAATGCGGCCTGAAAGGCGATCTGGTGGTCGACGGCGTTGGGCGTGGCGATGTTCGAGTAGATGATCAGTGGCAGTGCGGCCTGGTCGTGAACGAAGACATTGGCGTTCATCACCTGGGAGCCGAATGCGGTGAACAGAAGCGGGGCGGTCTCCCCCACGATGCGGGCGATGCCGAGCAGGACGGCGGTGACCACCCCTGAGCGGGCCGTGGGGAGCACCACCGACCACACGGTGCGCCACTGTGGTGCGCCGAGGGCCAGGGACGCCTCCCGCAGGCCGCCGGGCACGATGCGGAGCACCTCCTCGACCACCCGGGTCACCGACGGGAGCAGGATCACGATCAGCGCCAGCGAGGCGGCGATGCCCGAGTACTTGATGACCTGGGTGTAGATGAGGACTGAGTAGATGAAGATGCCGGCCACGATCGAAGGGGTGCCGCTCATGGCGGTGACCACGGTGCGCACCAGCTTCACCCCGCGACCTCCGACCTCGTTGAGGAAGACGGCGGTGGCGATAGCCAGCGGTACCCCCACGATCGTCGCCACCGCCACCTGTTCGAGGGTGCCCACGATCGCCTCGGCGATCCCGACCTTGGCCAGGATGTTGGGATCGGAGGGCACGAAGTGCTTCTGGTCCCTGGTGAACAGGGATCCCCAGTGGATGTGCGGGACAGCCTTGAACGCCACCCACAGGACGATGAAGACCACGAGGCCCACCACCAACAGGGCGGCACTCACCACCACCACCGCCACCACACGGTCGGTGGCCACCTGGCGCTCGATGGCCTGGGCGGTGCCCACCCAGGTGAGTCCGACGAACACGATGTACCAGCAGACCAGGAAGCCAAGTGCACCCGAGAGCAAAGTGAGCTGGTAGAAGATCACCCACACCAGGGCGAGCGAGGCCAGCGCCGATCCCATCAGCAACAAGACGTCGGTACTGCCGAAATCGCTGGGGCGCAGCGGCGAGGGAAGACGCCGCGGGGTCGGTGGCGGCGCCAGCGGTGGCCCGCCGGCGGTCGGGCCGCCGGACACGTTGCCGCTGGACAGCGTGCCGGTCGACGCCGACGTGTTGGGGATGAGGACGCCGGGAGGTGCCGACTGCAGGTCGGAGCCGCTGCTCACAACTCGACTCCGGCGCCGCTTCGGGACCGGTTGACGATGCGGGACGCCACCAGGTTCACCACCAGCGTGAGCACGAACAGCACGAACCCGCAGAAGAGGAGGTCCTGGGTGCCGAGCGGGCCGCCCTGGCCCCAGTTGATGGCGATGAGCTGGGAGATGGTCGAGCCGCCGTGCTGGAGGATGTGGTCGCCGAACAGGAACGACTGGGAGAGGATGATCGACACCACGATGGTCTCCTCGAGGGCCCGGCCGAGGCCGAGCATGACCGCGCCGATCATCCCGCCCCGGCCGAAGGGAAGGACCACGGTGCGGATCATCTGCCAGCGGCTGGCTCCCAGGGCCAGCGCCGCCTCGCGCTCGCCGGCCGGGGCCAGCGAGAACACCTCTCGGCTGATGGAGGCCACGATGGGAACGATCATCAGCCCGACCACCAGCCCGGCGATGAAGATCGACGCGTTGAGGGGCGGGCTGACCACCCGGAAGAACGGGATGAACGACAGGTGGCGCGACAGCCAGGTGCTGAAGCCGACCACGTTGTCCTGCAGCTCGAACACCGCCCACAACCCGTAGACGATGCTGGGGATGGCCGCGGCCAGGTCGACCAGGGCGATCAGCGTCCGGCGGCTCCAGGTTGGGGCGTACTCGCTGAGGAACAGTGCGGTGGCGATGGCCACCGGGGTACCCACCACCATGGCCACCGCCGCCACTTCGAGTGTGCCGACGATCGAGGCCAACACCCCGTAGACCGGGTGCCGGGCCAGGGTGTCGAAGCCGGAGGTGGTGAAGAACTTGAGGCCGATCCGGTGGTAGGCGGGGAAGCCCTTGATGAAGAGGAAGAGGCCGATCAGGAAGAGCAGGAGAAGGACGAAATAACCCGCCGCCCGCACGCCGCCCCGGAAGATCCGGTCTTCGATCCCGTAGTCCTGCGGAAGCACCAGCGGCCGAGGGAGGGAGTCATCGGGCACGTGCCGGGGCAGGTCGACGGTGACTGACATGTCCTCAGGCCTTTCTGGCTTCTCAGATCTCGTGTCGGAAGGACCCAGCTGGCACGACTGGCTTCGGGAGTTTGCAGGCGCCGCGGCTCACGGTAGTGGCCGAAGGTGAACGGTTCGATAACTTTTCGCAATGCCCCGATGATCATTGTGTGATCCATCGGCCGCGCCGATTGGCTCCCTCGCTGGGGCCCAATTCCGCCTCAGGCCGGCACCCCGATCAGCTCGCCCCGGCCGACGATGAAGGTGACCTTGGGGTCCACGAAGGCCAGGTGCTTCTGTGCGGTGACGTGGATCGGGAGCAGCGACGCCTGGCCGGACGTGATGTAGGACGGCGCCGTTCGGAGGGCCTCGATCTCCGCCGCCACCTGCTTGCCGGCGGCGGCGTTGTGGTGGGTCAGTTCGGGCACGCTCACCCAGTACAGCTGCTCGCCTCCGCAGGACAGGAAGAATGCCAACCAGACGGCACCGGTGTGGTCGGTCCACACCACCGGCTCGGCGGCCAGGATCGAGTGGCCGGGGGGACGGTGCCCACCGCGCTTTCACCGGTGTCGGGGCCGGACCGCAGCGTGGTGCCGGCCGGCAGGGGCACGCTGTCCACCATGGCGGTGCCCCCGTGCGCCTTGATCGCCTCGGTGGCGTCGGTCGCCGACTGGTCTGGGGAGAACGAGGGGAAGGGCGGCTTGACCCCTTGGGGCTCGCCAGGAGGGATGGTGCTGTCCAGAACGTAGGTGCATCCCTGAAGAGTGAACTCCGGTGCCTCCACGACGGCCGCGTTCGAGCCTGCGGCGGTCGAGGTCCCGCTGCTGCACGCGGCCAGCAGGACGGCCACCACCACGCTTAGAGCGACGGCCCACGTGCGCCGGTGGGCAGGGCGGTGCCAGTCGACGGTTCTATCCTTGGTCATCGAGCCCTTGACTCCTCGCTTCGATCGAATGTCACCCGGGGGACGGCCGCCGCGGGAACACACCCAGGCGGTGTGGCGCCGCGTCAGATTGTGCGTCGTACCACTCCAGCGAGGCGGACGCTCGACCCATCTGGCGACGGCGCGGCCGGAGCCACAGGACTCTGGCACACGGGACCGTGGCCCTGTCAACGAGCACCGTCCGGCGATACCAAGAGTTCATGTTCCGATTACTGTCACGTGACACGTCGTTCACCCATCCGGGCAGCCGGGCGTCCCGCTACGGTGTGCCGGTGGCACGAACGATTATCCGATGGGTACGCCGCCTGGTGGCGGTGGCCGCGGTGGCCGTCCTCGGCGCGGTCGTCGTCCGCCTCCTCTCCTCCGAGGACCGGGTCGGGAGCGCCGGGTCCGAAGCCTTTCCGGCCATCGGGGGCGACACCTGGCCGCCCGTCCCCACCAATCCCGACCGACCGGGCTGAGCCACGCCGGAACCCTCGCTCTACGACCGGATCGGCATCGGCTACACCGTCGGACGTCGCTCCGATCCGACGTGGGCCGCGGCCATCGCCGACGCCCTCGGTGACGCCTCACGCATCCTCAACGTCGGCGCCGGTTCCGGCTCCTACGAGCCGACCGACGGAGTGGTGGTGGCCATCGAGCCCTCGGCAACGATGATCGCCCAACGGCACCCGGGCTCGGCACCCGTCATCCGGGGTGTCGCCGAGGCCCTGCCCGTCCCCGACCGCTCCTTCGACGCCGTGCTCGCCGTCCTCACCACTCACCATTGGAGCGACCGCGGTGCCGGCGTGGACGAGCTGTGCCGGGTGGCTCCCGTGCGGGTCGTGCTCACCTTCGACCCGGTCGTGAACGCGCAGCAGTGGATCGTCCACGACTACGTGCCCGAGATCGGCTCCTTCGACACCGGGCGGGGCTCCCTCGAGGGCATGGCCGAGCAGCTGGGGGCCCGCTCGATCGTGCTTCCGTTGACCAGGGACTTCGAGGACGGCGTGCTCGGGGCGTTCTGGTGCCGGCCCCACGCCTACCTCGACCCGGCGGTCCGCCGCCACATGTCCGGGTTCGCACGGCTCGACCCCTCGGTGGTCGACCAGGCCATGGGCCGTCTCGGTGATGACCTGCGCTCGGGAGCATGGGACCGGCGCTACCGGTCGCTCGCCGATGTCGAGGCCTACGACGCCGGCTATCGGCTGCTGGTCTCCGGCCGATGAGCGGGAACCGGGGCGCCACCCCAGGTGCCGTGGCCGTGGCCGTCGATCAGCCCGGCTCCCGGACCCAGTGGGAGACGTGGCTGCACTCGCCCACCTGGATCGAGTACTCGACGTAGAAGTCGTCACGGCCCTGCTGTTGGGCCCGTCGGTGGCGGGGGTCGTCGCGCCATGCCCGCTGGGCCGCGGGCGTGGCGAAGGTCACCAGGGACACCTTCTCGCCGTCGTCGGCCGAGAAGGTTTTGAAGTCGACGAAACCGGCCATGTCCCGGGCCGCCGCCTCCATCGCCGCCGCCACCCGTTGGTAGTCGGACTCTCCCTCGGGTCGCCGACGGGAACGGAAGACGGTGATCACCTGGCCCCCGGCGAACGACCCGGTTGGCTCGTGACCAGTGGCAGCCACCGGGTCGGCTTAGGACTCGATGGTGTGCACGTCGCTGATCCCCGCTGCCCCGCGAAGGGCGTTCAGCGCGTCGTCGGGTACCTTCCCGTCGGTCGACAGCACCATCAGGGCGGTGTTGCCGGTGGCCGAGGGCCCGACCGCCATCGACGAGATCGACACCTGGGCCTCGCCCAGGATGGTGCCCACCACCCCGATCATCCCGGCCCGGTCGTCGTTGCGCACCACCACCATGTGGGGGGCGGGTGGTACCTCGACCACGTGATCGTCCATCATCACCAGCCGGGGCTCGGTGCGCGGACCGGTGAGCGTCCCGGCCACCGAGTGGTCGCCGCTGCGCAGGGTGACCAGGTTGACGTAGTCGTGCGCGGTCACCGTGGAGGTCTCGCGCACCTCGAGGCCGCGCTCGGCCGCCAGCTGGGGAGCGTTCACATAGCTCACCGGCTCCGTGGTGCCGGCGGCGAAGAGGCCCTTGAGCACCGACAAGGTGAGGATGCCGGTACCAGCACCGGCCAGGCCTCCCTGGTACTCGATCTCCAACGTGTCGGGAAGGCCGTCGTTGAGGCACGAGAGGATCCGGCCCAGCTGCTCGGCCAGTCCCATGAAGGGGCGGACCGTCTCGGACACGTCGGTGGCGGCCACGTTGACGGCGAAGGGCACGAAGTCCCCGTTGAGGGCCAGGATGACCTGCTCGGCGATGGTCACCCCCGCCTTGTCCTGGGCCTCGGCCGTCGAGGCGCCCAGATGGGGCGCCACCACCACCGAGGGAAGCTCGAACAGTGGCGACTCGGTGGTCGGCTCCTTGGCGAACACGTCGAGGCCGGCGCCCTGGACCTGGCCGGACCGAATGGCCTCGGCCAGCGCCTCCTCGTCGACGATGCCCCCGCGGGCGGTGTTGATGATGCGCAGCCCGGGCTTGGCCTTGGCCAGCAGGTCCTTGCCGATCAGCCCGAGCGTCTCGGCGTTCTTCGGAAGGTGCACGGTCACGAAGTCGGACTCGCCGATGAGCTCGTCGAGGTCCATCAGCTCGACACCCATGTGCCTGGCCCGATCGGCGGAGACGAACGGGTCGTAGGCCACCAGCCGCATGCCGAAGGCCAGCGCCCGCTGGGCGACCAGGGCGCCGACCCGGCCCAGGCCGACCACGCCGAGCGTCTTGCCGTGCAGCTCGACGCCCTCCCACTTGGAGCGCTCCCACTTGCCCGCCACCAGGGCGGCGTGGGCCTGGGGGATGTTGCGGGCCTGGGCCAGCAGCAGCGCCATGGCCTGCTCGGCGGCGGACAGGATGTTGGACTGGGGGGCGTTGACCACCATCACCCCCCGCTCGGTGGCGGCGGCCACGTCGACGTTGTCCAGGCCGATGCCGGCCCGCCCCACCACCACCAGGTCGGTGCCCGCGGCCAGTACCTCGGCGGTCACCGTGGTGGCCGACCGGATGACCAGTGCCTGGGCCCCGGCGACGGCCGTGACCAGCTCCTCGGGGGACAGGCCGAGCTGCACGTCGACCTGGTGGCCGGCCGCGGCCATCAGGTCCAGGCCCGGCTGGGCCAACTTCTCGGTGACCAGCACCCTACCCATCGTGTTCCTTTCGTTTGCGCCCACGGACCGGCGCGCCGACCAGACGGGTCAGGCGGCGTCGCCGAACAGCTTGGCCAGGCGGGAGACGCCCTCGACCAGATCGTCGTCGCCCAGTGCGTAGGACATCCGGAAGTAGCCGGGGGCCCCGAATGCCTCGCCGGGCACCACCGCCACCTTGGCCTCGTCGATGGCCAGCTCGGCCAGCTCGGCGCTGGTGGTCGCCCGGCGTCCCCGGATGTCGCGGCCGAGGAGACCCTCCACCGACGGGAAGGCGTAGAACGCCCCTTCGGGCAGGAGGCAGGTGATCCCCTCGATCTCGTTGAGCATGCGGTGGATGGTCAGCCGACGGCGGTCGAAGGCGTCGCGCATCACCGCCACCGCCGCCAGGTCGCCGGACACCGCGGCCAGCGCCGCCCGCTGGGACACGTTGGCCACGTTCGAGGTCTCGTGCGACTGCAGGTTGGTGGCCGCGGTGACCACGTCGAGCGGACCGATCATCCACCCGACCCGCCACCCGGTCATGGCGTAGGTCTTGGCCACGCCGTTGACCACGATGCAGCGCTCGGCCAGCTCGGGCACCAGCACCGGCATCGAGTGGTGCTCGGCGCCGCCGTAGACCAGGTGCTCGTAGATCTCGTCGGTCAACACCCAGAGGCCCTGCTCGACGGCCCAGCGGCCGATGGCCTCGATCTCGTCACGGGGATAGACCGCCCCGGTGGGGTTGGACGGGGACACGAACAGGAGGACCTTGGTGCGGGGCGTCCGGGCCGCCTCCAGCTGGTCGATGGTGGCCCGGAACCCGCTGGCCACGTCGGTGGTGATCACCACGGGGACACCGCCGGCCAAGGCGATGACTTCGGGGTAGGTGGTCCAGTAGGGCGCCAGCACCAGCACCTCGTCGCCCGGGTCGCACAGCACGGCGAAGGAGTTGGCGATGGCCTGCTTGCCACCGTTGGTCACCAGGATCTGCGCCGGGGCCACCTCGAGGCCCGAGTCGCGGCGGGTCTTCGCCACCAGCGCCTCGCGCAGCTCGGGGAGTCCTGCCGGTCGGCGTGTACTTGTGGGTGCGAGGGTCGCGGCAGGCCGCCTCGGCGGCCGCCACGATGTGCTCGGGGGTGGGGAAGTCCGGCTCACCGGCCCCGAACCCGATCACGCTCTCGCCCTGGGCCTGGAGCGCCTTGGCCTTGGCGTCGACGGCCAGGGTGGCCGACGGGGAGACGGCGGCGATCCGCGCCGAGATCCGTTCCGCCGTCACTGGAGGACGCCGACCGGGTAGGTGCCGAGGGCGGCCCCGGTTTCTGTCTGGTTGGCCATGGTGCCATGATTCCATACGTGACCGACACCCCTGACATCACCATCCCGGACAACCTGCTCCCCACCGACGGGCGCTTCGGCTCGGGCCCCTCCAAGGTCCGCCCCGAGGCCGTCGCCGGCCTGTCGGCCCGGGCCGGTCACTTCCTCGGGACCAGCCACCGGCAGAAGACGGTCAAGTCGGTGGTGGGCAGCCTGCGGGACGGGCTCCGCCACCTCTTCTCCCTGCCCGACGGCTACGAGGTGGCCCTCGGGAACGGGGGCACCACCAGCTTTTGGGACGCGGCCACCTTCGGCCTCATCGACCGCAAGAGCCAGCATCTGACCTTCGGCGAGTTCTCCTCGAAGTTCGCCACCGCCGCCGCCGCCGCCCCGCATCTCGACGAGCCGGAGATCATCGCCTCCGAGGTGGGGACCCACCCGACCCCGGTGGCCGGCGACGACATCGACCTCTACGCCCTCACCCACAACGAGACCTCGACCGGGGTGATGATGCCGATCATCCGACCCGATGGTGCCCGCCCGCCCCACCAAGGAGGGGGCCTGGTGGCCGTGGACGCCACCTCGGGGGCCGGTGGGCTGCCGGTCGACTCCGGCCGAGTTCGACGCCTACTACTTCGCCCCTCAGAAGTGCTTCGGCTCGGACGGCGGACTGTGGGTGGCCCTGCTCTCGCCCGCGGCCCAGGACCGGATCCGGGCCATCGCCGCCACCAAGCGCTGGGTACCGGCGTCGTTGGACCTGGCCATCGCCCTGGACAACTCGACGCTCGACCAGACCTACAACACCCCCGCCCTGGCCACCATCTTCCTCTTCGAGAACCAGGTGGCCTGGTTCAACGACAACGGCGGCATGGCCTTCTCCTCCGGGCGGTGCGACAAGTCGTCCGAGATCCTCTACACCTGGGCCGAGAGCTCCGACTTCGCCACGCCCTTCGTGCGCCGGGAGCAGGACCGCAGCCACGTGGTCGGCACCATCGACCTCGATGACGCCATCGACGCGGCCACGGTGGCCGCCGTGCTGCGGGCCAACGGGATCGTGGACACCGAGCCCTACCGGAAACTGGGGCGGAACCAGCTGCGCATCGCCATGTTCCCGGCGATCGAGCCCGACGACGTTGCCTCGTTGTGCGCCTGCATCAACTACGTGGTGGGTGCCCTGGCCGCTTGAGCCGAGCCGGGTCGCCCCGAGCCGCTCACGACTCGGCCGCGTGCTCGCCGTCGACCACCCAGCGGGAACGGAGGTCCTCGAGCCAGTCGGGCAGGTCGATGGGGGGATCGGGGAGCGCCTCGGCGCCCTGTTGCCGCAGCGCTTGCTGGAAGGCGTCGGGGTCATCTCCCCACGACCGCGGGTCGCCCATCATCACCTCGACCAGCTCGGTCCCCTCGGGGCCGGCCACGAACGGGCCGAAGGCGGCACCGAGAGGGAGCTCCACGTGGGTGCCCGTCGGGCAGTGGCGGTCGCCGCACCACATCTCCCCGCTGGTCACGAAGATCACGTGGGGGCTGAAGTGCCCGTGACGGCGGATCACCATCCCCGGGTCCCAGCGGGCGTGGAGCGAGAGGTACGGCGGGTCGGGCGAGAAGGCCAGCCACTTCTCCCACACCGACGAGGTCGATCCGTCGGCATTGCGAACCGCCTTCACCTGCTGGTAGCCGACGTCGGGGTCATCGAGGTGCCGGAAGGTCGGCTCGAGACCTTCCACCTTCACGTCAGGCACTGCCGGCACGTCGGGCACTGCCGGCACGTCGGGCCCAGGATCAGCCGCCGGAGACATCCTGGATCTTCTGCCTCCCGGCGGTGACGAACGGCATCATGTCGCGGAGCTCGGCCCCCACCTTCTCGATGGGATGGTCCAGCCCGGCTTGGCGCAGGGCGGTGAAGTTGGGGCGGCCCTCGGCGTTCTCCGCCACCCACTCCTTGGCGAAGGTGCCGTCTTGGATCTCCCCGAGGATTCGACCCATCTCGTCGCGGACCGCCTGGTTGATCACCCGGGGGCCCCGGGTGAGGTCACCGTACTCGGCAGTGTCCGAGATCGAGAAGCGCATTCCGCTGATCCCCTGCTCGTACATCAGGTCGACGATCAGCTTGAGCTCGTGGAGGCACTCGAAGTAGGCGGACTCCGGTTGATAGCCGGCACCGACCAGGGTCTCGTACCCGGCCTGCACCAGCGCGGTCAGGCCACCGCAGAGCACCACCTGCTCGCCGAACAAGTCGGTCTCGGTCTCCTCGGCGAACGTGGTGTCGAGCACCCCGGCGCGGGTGGCACCGATGGCGTGGGCGTAGGACAGAGCCAGGTCGTGGGCGTGGCCCGACGGGTCGGCGGACACCGCCACGAGCGAGGGCACCCCACCGCCCTCGGTGTAGGTGCGCCGGACCAGATGGCCGGGGCCCTTGGGAGCGACCATGGCCACGTCCACATCGGGCGGGGGTGCGATGAGCCCGAAGCGGATGTTGAACCCGTGGGCGAACAAGAGCGCGTCGCCGGCATTCAGGTGGGGGGCGATCTCCGCCTCGTACACCGCGGCCTGCTCGGTGTCGGGGAGCAGGATCATGACGACATCGGCCTCGGCCACGGCATCGGCCACCGACAGCACCCGCAGCCCGGCCTCCTCGGCCTTCTGCGTGGACGACGAGCCGGGTCGCAGGCCGACACGGACGTCGACGCCGCTCTCGGACAGGTTGAGGGCATGGGCATGACCCTGCGACCCGTAGCCGATCACCGCCACCGTTCGGTCCCCGATGAGGCTCGGGTCGGCATCCTTCTCGTAATAGAGCGTGGCCATCGTGGTCAACCTGCCTTTTCCGTGTTGTGTCCCATCGCGGGCGCCGCTTGGAGCGGGGTCCTCTGTTCTCCGGACCGGTCCAGCTTAGGCAACGCCACCCGACCCGTCCGCTGCATCTCCACGATCCCGTATCCCCGGATCAGGTCCTCGAAGTCGTCCAGCTTGACCGGGGCCCCCTCCAGCGCCACCGTGAGCCGGTTGTGGCCGACGTCGACGATCTTGCCCTCGAACACCCCGACCAGTTCGATGATCTGCCCACGGGTGTCGGGGTCGGCCTCCAGGGTGGCCATGAGCAGCTCACGCTCACGGGCCATGGCCGGGTCCAGCTCGGTGATCGACACCACCGGGATCAGCTTGTCGAGTTGCTTGATGATCTGGTCCAGTGGGGCTGACTCCACGTCCACCACGATGGTGATGCGGCTGAAGCGCTCGTTGTCGGACGGGGCCACGGCAAGGCTGAAGATGTTGTAGCCGCGGCGGGAGAACAGCCCCGCCACCCGGGCCAGCACCCCGGCCTTGTTCTCCACCAGGACGGTCAGGGTGTGGTGACGCTTGTCGGCGCCGTAGACGCTCACCGTCCGTCGTCCCCGGTGAGCGACGGGTCCACGATGATGTCGTCGTTGGAGGCGCCGGCGGCGACCATCGGATAGACCTTCTCGAAGGCATCGGTTCGGAAGTCGATCACCACCGGTCGATCGTCGATGGCATTGGCCTTGTCGATGGCCGGGGCCACCTCCTCAGCCGACTCCACCCGGATGCCCATGCATCCCATCGACTCGGCCCACCCCACATAGTCGGGCAGGTCCGGTGACAGATAGACCTCGGAGTAGCGCTCGTCGTAGAACATCTCCTGCCACTGGCGGACCATGCCCAGATAGGCGTTGTTGAGAATGGCGATCTTGACCGGTATCCGCTCCGAGCTGGCGGTGACCAACTCCTGGGCGGTCATCTGGAAGCAACCGTCGCCGTCGATCGCCCACACCATCGACGAGGGCCGGCCCACCTTGGCTCCGATGGCCGCGGGCACGGCGAATCCCATGGTGCCCAAGCCCCCCGAGTTGACCCAGGTATAGGGATGGTCGAACTGCCACCATTGGGAGGCGAACATCTGGTGCTGGCCCACGCCGGAAGCCACGATGGTGTCCTCCGGAGTGGCGTCGCGCAACGTCTCCAACACGAACTGAGGCTTGAGGGCGCCGGCGCCCGCCTGTTGGTCGTAGACCAGGGGGTAGCGCTTCTGCCACTCGCTGAGCGATGCACGCCACGGGGCCAGTCGCTGGCGGGGGAACGACGCCGCCACCGTCCCGGCCACCGCCGCTGCCCCGGCCACGGCGTCGCTCGGCGCCCCACCCGATCCCCCCCGGGTGGCATCGGACCGGGGTAGCCCGAGGGCGTCGAGGGCCACCAGCATCTCGTCGATGACCAGCCGGCAGTCGCCGGCGATGCCCACGTCGGCGAAGCGCACCTTGTTGTGCTCGGCCGGATCGATGTCGACGTGGATGACCTTGGCACCAGGGGCAAAGGCATCGATCTTGCCGGTGACCCGGTCGTCGAACCGTGCCCCCAGGGCGATCAACAGGTCCGAACGTTGCATGGCGGTGACCGCGGTGTAGTTGCCGTGCATGCCGGGCATCCCCAGGCAAAGGGGGTGGGAGTCGGGGAAGCAGCCGCGGGCCATCAGGGTGGTGACCACCGGGATGCCGGTCCGCTCGGCCAGCTCTCGCAAGGCGTCGGCCGCCCGGGCCTTGAGGATCCCGCCGCCGGCGTAGATGACCGGCCGCTCGGCCGCCAGGAGCAGCTCGACGGCGCTACGCACCAGCTCGGGGTCCCCTTCGGTCAGCGGGTGATAGCCGGGGAGGTCGAGCTCGGACGGCTCGGGCCAGTACCACTCCATGGGCTTGATGGCCACGTCCTTGGGCACGTCGATCAGCACCGGGCCGGGGCGACCGGTGGTGGCCACATGGAACGCTTCGGCCACCACCCGGGGGATGTCCGCCCCGTCGGTGATCAGCCAGTTGTGCTTGGTGATGCCCATGGTGATGCCGGTGATGTCGCTTTCCTGGAAGGCGTCGGTCCCGATGGCGCTGGTGGCCACTTGACCGGTCACCACCACCAAGGGGATCGAGTCCATGTAGGCGTCGGCCAGAGGCGTGACGATGTTGGTGGCCCCCGGACCGCTGGTGACGATGGCCACCCCCGGACGGCCGGTGACCTGTGCGTAGCCCTCGGCCATATGGCCGGCGCCCTGCTCGTGGCGCACCAGGATGTGCCGGATCGACGAGTCGATGATCGGGTCGTAGACGGGAAGGATGGCGCCCCCGGGGAGGCCGAACATGACCTCTACCTGCTGCATCTCCAAGCTCTTGATCAGTGCTTGTGCTCCGGTCAGTTCCATCGGTCGCTCCCTTGTCCTCGATGGTCGGGGGTCTGGTTTTCTGGTTTTTCTGGTGTCTGGTGTCTGGGTCTGCACGATTCGGTGGGTCGCAGACCGGTGGCGGGGCATGAAAACGACCTCCCCTCGGGGAGGTCGGAAAGCGCACACGGCGAGAGAGCGTCGTGTGCGCTACGAAACGAGTACCAGGGTGATCAGTTGGTGTGCCGGGCCGATACGCATGGTCCTGACAGTGTGGCACGGTCCGGGTGGTCCCGACAAGCATGTCGGGGGCCGGCCAATCGAGAGCCCCGGTGAGGCCCGGCTCAGGGTGCGCCCAGGGGCGCCTTTTAAGGTCCGGGTGTGATGGTGCCGGTGGACGGCGTGACGGGCTTCCTCTGCGCCGGTGGCGGCGTTGGGGTCGGCCGCGTCGGCGGCGGTTGGCGGCGGTGCTCGTTTCCGTTTTATGTAACGGCGTTACAGGGCGGGCATTAGTGACGCGGCGTCTGCCAGCGTGAGCTAGAGGCGGCGTCTGCCAGCGTGACCTGGAGGCGGCGTCTGCCAGCGTGACCCAGGTTCGGTCAACGCCCGCCAGGGCCGACCACTCAGGGCTCGGTGATGGCACCGCGCTCGGCCCCGGTGACCAGGCGCGGCGTACTTGGCCAGCACGCCGGTGGTGTAGCGGGGAGCGGGATGCTTGAGCTGGGTGCGACGACGGTCGAGCTCCTCGTCGCCGACCACCAGGTCGATGGTGTGGGCGGTCACGTCCACCACGACCCGGTCGCCGTCGGCAACCAGCGCGATGGGCCCGCCGTCGACGGCCTCGGGGGCCACGTGGCCGATGCAGAATCCGTGGGTACCGCCGGAGAACCGGCCGTCGGTGACCAGGGCGCAGTCCGCCCCGCGCCCCACACCTTTCATCGCCCCGGTGACAGCCAGCATCTCGCGCATCCCCGGGCCGCCCTTGGGCCCCTCGTAGCGGATGATCACGACCGTGTTGGGCTGGATAGACCCGGCCAGGATCGCCTCCAGCGCCCGATCCTCGCCGTCGAACACCCGAGCCGTCCCGTCGAAGGTCAGCTGATCGAGGCCCGCCACCTTGACCACGGAACCCTTCGGGGCGAGCGACCCCCGGAGCACGGCGGTACCCCCCTGGCGGTGGATGGGGTGGCCCAAGTCGTGGACCACGTCGCCGTCGGGAGCCGGGGGATCGAGGGCGGCCAGGTTTTCGGCCATGGTCCGACCGGTCACCGTGAGGCAGTCCCCGTGCAGCAACCCGGCCCCGAGGAGTTCGGCCAGGACCACCGGCACCCCACCGATCCGGTCGAGGTCGCTCATGTGGTACTTGCCGTGGGGTTTGGTGTCGGCCAAGTGGGGGACCCGGGCGGCCACCGTGTTGAAGTCGTCCAGGGTCAGGTCCACCCGGGCCTCGTTGGCGATGGCCAGCAGGTGGAGGACCGCGTTGGTCGAGCCCCCGAGGGCCATGGTCACGGCGATGGCGTTCTCGAAGGCCTCCTTGGTCATCACCTGGCGCGGCCGTATGCCCGACCGGAGCAGCGCCACCACGGCCTGCCCGGAGGCGAAGGCGTCATCGTCTCGGCGACGGTCGACGGAGGGGGCCGACGAGCTTCCCGGCAACGACATCCCCAGCGCCTCGGCCACCGAGGCCATGGTGTTGGCGGTGAACATTCCCGCGCACGACCCCTCGGTCGGGCAGGCATTGTGCTCGATCAGCCGGAGCTCCTCGTCGGAGAGGGCGTCGACGGCATGGGCACCCACCGCTTCGAAGACCGAGGTGATGTCGAGGGCCCGGTCGCCGACCCGCCCCGGAAGGATGGAGCCGCCGTAGACGAAGACGGTGGGCAGGTTGAGCCGGGCGGCCGCCATGAGCATCCCGGGCAGGGACTTGTCGCACCCGGCCAGGGTGACCATGCCGTCGAAACGCTCGGCGTGCATCATGGTCTCCACCGAGTCGGCGATGATCTCGCGGCTGACCAGTGAGGCCCGCATGCCCTCGTGGCCCATGGAGATTCCGTCGGACACCGCGATGGTCATGAACTCGAGGGGGAACCCCCCGGCCTCCCTGACACCCTGCTTGGCCCGTTTGGCCAGCCGGGCGAGCGGCAGGTTGCAGGGCGTGACCTCGTTCCACGACGACGCCACGCCGATCTGGGGCTTGTCCCAGTCGTCGTCGGTCATCCCCACCGCCCGGAGCATGGCCCGGGCCGGGGCGCGGGTGGGGCCGTCGGTCACCTGGTAGCTGCGGGGTTTGAGTCCGACCAGCGGCTGCTCCGACGGGTCGCTGCCTGTCTCTGCGCTCATCCCTGCATGGTACGACGCCCGACAGGGGTCGGGTCACCGGCGATGGTGACACCCGGCCGCCGGCAGGCCCTCAACGGTGACTACCGCGGTAACGACAGAGGACCGGGGGCATCGCCCCCGGTCCTCTGGCACGAGCGTTGTGCAGGTGGGTCAGCTCGAGATACCCACCACCGGCTTGTTCAAGGTGAGCCCGCCGGCGGAGCCGTAGAAGGTGGCATCCGGGAAGGCGAACACGCCACCGTCGGCGGCAGCCAGGTAGTAGCCGGCGCCATCGGGCGAGGTGGCCATGCCCACGACCGGCTTGTTGAGGGTGAGGCTGCCGGTGGAGCCGTAGAAGACGGCGTCACCGAAGCTGAACACCCCGCCGTCGGAGGCCACCAGCCAGTAGCCGCCCCCGTCGGGGGTGGAGGCCCCGCCCACGACGGGCTTGTTGAGATGCTGGCCACCCATCGACCCGTAGTAGACGGCATCGCCGTAGGCGAACACGCCACCGTCGGAAGCGATCAGCCAGTAGCCGCCCCCGTCCGGTGTGGAGGCAATGGCCACGATGGGCTTGTTGAGGGCCATGCCACCAGTGGAGCCGTAGAAGACGGCGTCCCCGTAGCTGAACACGCCGCCGTCGGAGGCCACCAACCAGTAACCGAAGTTGTCGGGAGTGGCGGCGATGCCCACCACCGGCTGGTTCAAAGTGAGGGCGCCGGCGGACCCGTAGAAGTTGGCGTCCCCGTAGTTGAACACGCCCCCGTCGGAGGCGGCCAGCCAGTAGCCCGAGTTGTCAGCGGTAGCAGCGATGCCCACCACCGGCTTGTTCAAGGTGAGGTTGCCGGCGGATCCGACGAACGGCGTCTTGCCGTAGTTGAACACCCCGCCGTCGCTGGCAGCCAGAGAGTAGCCGGCCAGGTAGTTGAACCGGTCCTGGGCGCTGGTGACCGACGTCCCGGTCGGATTGGTGACAGTCACGTTAACCACGCCGGTTCCGGCCGGTGCGGTGGCGGTGATCGAGGTGGCTGATTTGACCGTGACGCTGGTGGCCGCTGTGGTCCCGAAGTCGACTGCGGTGGCACCGGTGAGCTGCAGTCCGGTGATGGTCACCGTGCCGCCACCGGCGGGAGCGGACGTGTTGGGCCACACCTTGGTGACGATCGGCCCGGCGGTGTAGGTCAGTTGGTCACCCGGCGGGTTGGCTGGCGTGGGGCCCGCGGCGGCCACCACGTGAACATCCACAGCACCCGCCAAACCGGCAGGAACGACTGCGGAGATCGAATTCGGCGTCAGGATCTTGAAGCTGGTCGCCGGGGTGGTACCGAAATTCACCGCGCTAGCGCCTGCGAAGCCGTTGCCGTGGATGATCACGGTTGTCCCACCAGCCAGGGGGGCGGCGTTCGGGAGGACGGCAGTCACCGCCGCAGGTGTCGGTGCCGCAGCGATGACGTTGGCGGGGACGGAGCAGGTGCCCGTCACGCTGCCGACCGGGACCGGGCCGGTGATGGTGATGCTCAGATTCGAGGAGGTCCCGGTGGACACCGTTGGCACAGGCGATCCACTACCGGCCGTGAAGCTCACCGCGGAGCCGGGGGCGGTGATGGGTGGTTGGCTGGCCACGATCACCGTCGAGGGAATGGTGAAGGTGACGGGTTGGCTGGCCGGGGTGGCGCCGGAGCCGGTAACCGTTCCGGTCACCGTCCCGGAAATGGTGTCGCCGACGATGGCGCTGGCCAGGCTACCCAAACTGAATTGCTCCGCGAAATTGGTGAGGGTGAACGTCTTCCCCGAACCAGGCGCAGCCGGACTCAGCGAGCCGGTGACGACGAGGGGGCCCACCGTCTCCGCGATGGGCGCTCCGCCTCCCACCGACAGCATGCACATGGCGGAGAACGCGGGGGTATCGGCTCCGGCGGTGGTGGTGGTCGCCGCCACCAACCCGACGGTGCTGGCCAGGCCGGCACCGACCAGCGCAGCTGCGCCGACCAGCGATGCCGCGCGAACGGTGAACGATCGTCTTGATCTCATCTACGTCTCTCCTCAAAGGTCTTCCGGCACGGCCCTTGGGTCCGTCCCTCGCAGTCCGACATGTCAATTGGTTTGACGCAGTCTCCCCTGCCTGGTTCACCACTCCCCAACCAAGGGCGAAACCTAGGGGATCGCCTGGGCGATTGCAACCGCGATCTGCCCATTTACAAGCTTTTCGACGGACCCACTACCCGGCGGCCGTTCCCTTCTTCTGGAGGCCGCCCCCCTACAGGCGACCGCTCCCGAAGGCCTCGACCCGTCGGTCGTCAGCGCCGGTGCGGCGGACGACACATGCGGGGGAAGGCGGCCGACCCGATACCCGACGGCCCGATGCCATCCGCCTCGCCGGGTGGCCGAATACGACGTATTCCGGTGTATGTCGATCATTTGGGGCGATACGACCCGGTACTCCGGGCACGGTGCCGACACCTCAGTCCGTCTTGTCGGCCGCCTCGATGCCGGCCACCCCGGACTCCTGTCCCTTCTTGAACTCCTTCTGGGCGGAGCCCAACGAACGGGCCAGTTTGGGGATTTGGGCTCCCCCGAAGAGGACCACCGCCACCACCACCAAAACGATCAAACCCTGCTCTCCGAAGATCTCACCAACCATTTCGTTCCCTCTCTTTTGGTGACCGGAACACTTCTCTCGTGGCCGACGATCCTCGTGACCGGCGGAGTTGATCCCTCAGGCCATTCGACGCCCCGGTCAGTCGATCGGACGATCGACCGGGCCGTTGCATGCCGGCGCGGCCGGCTTCAACTCGAGATCCGCCCGATCGAGTTGTTGGACTCGTTGGTGAACCACAGGGCGCTGTCAGGCCCGGCAACGATCTGGAACGGGTTGCTCACCGAGGCGGCGGTGTAGTTCCTGACGGCCCCGAGGACGGTGATCCTCCCGATCGAGTTGTTGCTGTAGTTGGTGAACCACAGGGCACCATCGGAACCGACCGCGATCCCGGTCGGTCCGCTGATACCGGTACCAGCGTGCCTGGTCACCACCCCGGCGGTAGTGACCCGACCGATCGAGTGGCTCAGGAAGTTGGTGAACCACAGGGCGCCGTCGGGCCCGGTGGTGATGCTCTCCGGGCCGTCGATGAGCGGGCTGGCGACGTGGCCGACCACCCCGGCGGTGGTGATGCGCCCGATGGAGTGGCCCAGGTAGTTGGTGAACCACAGGGCGCCGTCCGGCCCGGTGGTGATGCCCCTGGGTTTGTCGATGCCGATGCCGCTGTAGTGGGTGACGATCCCGGCTGTGGTGATCCTCCCGATGGTGTTGTTGACGTAGTTGGTGAACCACAGGGCCCCGTCGGGACCGGTGGTGATGCCGAACGGCCCGGCGATGCCGGGACCGGAGAAGTCGGTGACTACACCGGCGGTGGTGATCCGCCCGATGGTGCTGTCGGCGAAGTTGGTGAACCACAATGCGCCGTCAGGTCCTGTAGTGATCCCAATCGGGTCGGCGATGCCGGGCCTGGCGTAGGTGGTCCTCACCCCGGCGGTGGTGATCCGCCCAATGGTGCTGTTCCCACCATTGGTGAACCACAACGCACCGTCGGGGCCCACCGTGATGTCCCGAGGTTGGTGAGCGCCGCCGAAGTGGGTGATGACCGGCACGGTCACCGTGAACGGCCCGGCCACCGCCGATCCCGAAGAGTTGGAGGCGGTCACGCCATAGCTGAACGAGGTGACCGAAGCGGGCAGTGTGCCCCCCACCACCCCGGTCGAGGAGATGGAGAGCCAACTAGGTGCGCCGGTCAGGGTGAGCGTCGGCTCGGGCACCCCGACGGCGATGAACCGGTAGGCGTAGGCACCGCCCCGGGTGGCCACCAACGGAGGGGAGTCGATGACGAAGACGGGCGCCCGGGCGGCGACGATCTCATCGGCGAGGTTGTTGCCGGTGTCGGTGAAGAACACGTCCCCGTAGGAGTCGACGGCGACCCCCATGGGCGCATTGATCTCGGCATCGACGGCGGGACCGCCCAGTCCGCTCGCCCCGCTGTTTCCGTTGCCGGCCACCGCCACCGGCATTCCGCTGCCGCTCCAGGTGACCACCTGGTTCTCGATCGAGTCGACGATGGTGATCGAGCCAGCCGGTCCGACGGCGAGGCCGGTCGGATAGGTCACGTAGGTGAGGGTCTCGATGTCACCGGTGGCGCTGCTCACCTGGCGCACGGCCGAGTTCCCGGTGTCGGCGATGTCCAGGTTGCCAGAGGGGTCGAACGCCACCGCCTGGGGATAGTTGAGGCCGGCCGACGTCGACGGACCACCGTCACCCACGTTGTCGGACGGGAAGCCCAGTCCGGCGACGGTGGCGATGATCAGATGGAAGGGAGAGCCGATATCGGGGTGCGACCCACCCGGCAGCGTCGACGCCGCCGCCCCACCCAGGGCGGCGCCGCCCGACGGGCTCTGGAAGCCGATCCGGACCAACTCGACGAGCCGGACGACGCTGTTCCCGGTGTCGGCGATGGCCAGGACACCGCCGCTGCTCACCGCGACACCAGTGGGGTCATCGAGCTCGGCGGCAGTGGGCGCCCCGCCGTCGCCCGAGTAGCCGGCGACGTTGTCCCCGGCGAACGTGGTGATGACCCCGGCGGACACCTCACGGATCACGTTGTTGCCGGAGTCGGCGATGAAGACGTCTCCCGACGAATCGACCGCCACCCCCTGGGGATGGTCGAGCTCTGCGTTGTAGGCCGGTCCTCCGTCACCGGAGTAGCCGGGGAACCCGGTGCCGGCGAAGTCGGAGATCACACCGGATGGAGTGATCTCGCGGACCATGTTGTCGTTGGTGTCGGCGACGTACACATCGCCGGCAGCGTCGACAGCGACGCCGGTGGGATCGTCCAACTCGGCCTTGGCCGCCCGGCCTCCGTTGCCCAGTCCCGGCCCCACCGATCCCCCGGCCACCGAGATCAGCTCGCCAGGGGTGGCGTTGGCCGGTGGCAACGCCGCCGACGCCGTAGTCGACAGTCCGACGACCCCGCCGGCGAGCAGTGCCGAGGTCATTATTAACACTCTGAGTGGTTGCCATTTGACAAGCGAGATTCCCAAAGTCGCGAACAACTTTCCCGACATTTTCTGAAATGCCCCCTTTTCACGGCGCAAAGTCGAGTATAAGCTGCCGGGGAGAAAGAATCTAGCCAAAATACCCAGGCAATATTATCACGGAGAGTGATAAAGGAATCGCCAAGCGGCAACGGGGTAAACGGCCAATGGTCGACGAGATCGTGTCGAAGATCCGGCAAATGGCAGGGAGCGGAACGGAGATCGATGAACGGCGCTCGATGGAGATGAACGACACCGGGGGTAGCGGTGAGCGTGGTGGTCGTTGGTCTGTCCCGGCCCCGGTCGTGACCCGGCCGTGACCGCGGCTCCGCCCCGGGGCTTTTCCCGTCGTACCTTCCTCGGTGGTGCGGTGACCGCGTCGCTCATCGCGGTGACCGTGCGCCGCGATCCACTGCTGGCCGGTGACGCGGCCGACGACATGCAACTGGTCGATGTCCGACCTGACACCGCGGTCATCGTCGAGCCGGCCTCCCCCAGGCTGTCCCTGTCCGCAGAGCGGGACACCGACCTGTTCCTGGCCGACTTCTCCTTCTTCGGCTTCACCGTCGACAAGACCTCGACCCCCACGTCGCTGGTGGCCACGGCCGCCCAGACCTCGGACAACTGGATCGGCGTGGTCATCCAGCTCCCCCCCAGGCCATCGGGGAGGGTGACTACGACTACCCGCCGAGCAACCCGTCCGTCCCCTTCGACCCGAGCCCGGTGGTCTCGCAGGTGGCGGGCCCGAGCCGGCTGGCCTTCACCTTCACCACCGGAGACAAGATCCCGCTGCCGACGATGACGGTGGCCGACCTGTTGGATTGGTCCGGATGGGATCTCAACGTGCCACCGACCGCGCAGGCCGGGTCGGGCTTCGAGTCGGCCGTCAAGCCGACCGCCATCCAGAGCGCCATTGAGTGCCCGCTGGCCCTCTTTCTGGCCCCGGTGGTCGACGACCAGAGCCGGATCATCATCGAGCGGTTCACCACCCAGTTCGAGAACCGGACGGTGCCGTTCGTCTCCTCCCAGCAGGTCACCGAGTGCTGGACGACCAGCCTCACCAGCACTGAGACCGACTTCATCATCGGCCGCCCGTCAAGCACCGCGGTGGCGCCCTCGGTGGCCGCGGTGTGGGCCACCGACTACCTGTCGGGATCGGCCAACGCCACGCCGGAGGCGTTCATCCAGTACGACGAGTACCTGGCGCCGCCACCATGAGCACGCTCCCCACCGAAGGCGAGAACGGGCCCGAGTTCCGGTTCACCAGCCTCACCCAGTCCAATCGCCGGGACATCGTCAACGTCGCCGGCAACCAGGCCCCGGGCTCGGCCTTCGTGGCCGCCAACGAGTTCCAGCTGAGCGCGCTCGGGGCCACCCTCGACATGTTGGGGACCTGGCAGGAACGGGCGGCCAAAAATGGCATACCGGCCAACAACCTGGCCAGTTGGAGGCAGGTCACCACCGAGGGCCGCGACCAGTACGTGAAGATCGTCTTCTACGGCTACCTGTTCCCCCTCGGCCACACCGCCACCCTGACCACCGTCACCAACCGGATCCTCTGGCCGGACCCGGTCAGCCCGGAGCTCTACGCCGACGCCTACCTGCAGAACAAGTCGTTCATCCGGGTCACCCAGCCCCTCAAGACCTATCCGGCCCTCGGCCAGCCCTACGGCCTGGGCAGCTGGCCGTTCACCTCGGCCCAGATCCTCACACTGGTCAGCCCCGACCTCGACCCCTCGGGCGACGAGACGCCGATCATCCCCGCCCTCAAGCCGACGTCCCTCTCCGACTACCCCCAGGCTTTCTTCCCGACCTCCTTCGGGGACTATGTGATGTGGAGCGTCCACCTGGTGGACAACGCGGGGACGCTGGTGTCGGTGCAACTTCCGCTCGTCTTCGTGTTCGCCACCGGATCGGACGCACCGTTCAACGAATTCGACGCCGACCAGATGGGCCAGATCGCCACCGCGTACAACGCCCTCGGCCAGCAGACCGACCCTTCAGACCTGGTCACCACCCCGGTGGCGGGCACGCCCATCCTCTACGCGCCGGAGGTGACCACCAACGGCGCAGCCAAGCCGGGCGTCACCTCGCACCCGACCCTGGCCATCACCCTGGGGGCGGCGACCCCGGTCGACGTCCCGACGCCCACACCCAACCCACCGGTGGGCTCGGACCAGTACGTCCCGCCCAACCCGTCGCCGGTTTCCGAGGCGACCCTGACGGCGGCCAACCAGCCGGCCTTCTACCCCAGCTTGCTGCGGGCACAGATCCGGTTGCCGGCGGCCGAGACGCTGTCGCGGAGCTCGTTCGACGACGGGACCGATCCGGGTGGAGTGGGCATCTTCCTCTACGGGCCCTACGTGACCGACGGGTTCTCGACGCCGGCCTCGGGTCACTCGGGGGAGTCGCCTGCGGTCCTCCCCGCGGGCTCACCCATCGACCCCTCCGGCTCGACCAATCCTGGGTCGGTCTACGCCGGTCTGCTCAACAGCTCACCACTCAACTTCCCCGCCGACATGGTCGGCGGACTCTCCAATCCCAACCTCCCGGTGACCGGGTTGTCCGGTGCCGCCGGGGCCATCGGGGGGACCCTGTCCCAGTACGCCAGCAAGGCCCAGGCGTTGATCTCCGAGTACTTCGGCGACCTCACCAGTAGCAACTTCCTCGGAGGGCTGTCCCTGGCGGACATCCTCGGAGACTTCCTCGGAGACCTGCAGGCGCCGTCGATCACCCAGCAGGTGGCCGCCGACGGGACCCGAACGGTGACCTACACCCTGCAGACCTCGCTGGTGGCCGTGCCCACCTTCGGGTTCGCCCCCGTCGGGGCCGATCCCATGTTCACCCTGACGGCGACCATCACGGTCACGCCGAGCGGCTCGACCACCTTCCAGATCCAGGGGGTGGTAGACGCCTTCACCATCACCATCCTCGAAGAGGCGCAGGTGATCCAGATACCCTTCGGCGCCTCCGACGGGTCGACGCCGGGAGCGACCTTCACCGCTTCGTCGGGAGCCAAGAGCAGCATCCAGGTCAATGTCGGCCAGCCCACGTTCCTCGGGGCCCTCGACTTCGTCAACACCCTGGAACAGTTCCTCGGCGACATCGGCGGCTCGGGCGTTTCCATCGACGTGGGCCCCACTCAGATCTCGGCCAGCCTCTCCTTGTCACTCCCGTCGGTCGGCATCGGGATCTTCAACCTCGAGAATCTGGCCCTGTCGGCGTCGGTCGTCGTCCCCTTCCTGGGCGGGGCCACCATCGCCACCTTCGGGTTCTGCAGTCAGGAGCAGCCCTTCTCCCTCACCGTGCTGTGCTTCGGAGGTGGTGGCTACCTTCTCGTCGGCGTGGGCCTGCATTCGCTCCAGTCCCTCACCGCCTCGTTCGACTTCGAGGGTCAGCTCGCCCTCGACCTCGGGGTGGCCAGTGGTGGGGTCACCGTCATGGCCGGCATCACCTTCTCCTACGTGGCGGGCTCCGGCTCGACGCTGACCGGCTTCGTCCGGATCACCGGGGAGGTCGAGGTACTGGGAATACTCAGCATCTCGCTCGAGCTCCAGCTGTCACTTAGCTACCACCTGCCCAACACGGCCACCGGAACGGCGACCATGACCGTCTCGGTCAGCCTGTGCTTCTTCTCCGTTTCGGTCCCAATCACCGTCCAGAAGTCGTTCTCCGGCCCGATATCGGGCTCGAGCTCGATGTCCGACAGCCCGATGGCCTCCGAGGAGACGGTGGTGGGGCCAGGCCCGGCCCCGTCGGCGGCCTTGGCCACCGCGTCCGGCCACTCCGGGTCCACAACCACCGGGCCGTGGGCCAACACGTCACAAACCACCTTTGCCGACCAGATGGACTTCCACGAATGGTCCTTCTACTGCCGAGCGTTCGCGAATTGAGCCGATGACTATCTCCCAACTTCTCGTCTGGACGGCCCTTCCCACCGCAAGGAAGGGGACCACCGCGACGCTCTCCGTCTTTCTGGCCCCACAGCTGTCGGCCACCGTTCCGTCGGGGGACACCTTCGCTCCGCTGTCACTGTTCCCGGACTTCGTCGACTGGCCGAGCTCCATCTCGAGTGCCCCCGACGGACCCATCAGCTTCACGGTGACCTTCGATGGGCCCGACGGGCCGGTGAGCGTCCCGGCCACCGACGTGACCACACTTCCCGACGACCCGGTGAACGCCAGCGCCGCATGGCAGGCGATCTTCGACCCGTCCACCACCCAGGTGGAGCCGTTCACCTTCGTGGACTACAGCGCGCTGCCCGTCCACTCCTTCCCGGTCAACCAGATCGCCGACTTCGTGAGCTCGATCTACGGCACCATCGGCACCCGCAGTCCCACCGAGCCGATCCTCCTCACCTCGACCATCGAGCCCAGGGACAACGACAACGGGCTCTTCGCCGCGGCCAATCCCACCGCTGAACAGATCTACCAGGATCTCTTGGGCCTGGCCCCGGCCCGGCAGAAGGGAAATGGGGCCGCGGCCGCGGTGCCGGACCTGATGGCCGCCCCGGCATCCGCCTTCGCCCAGCTCCGGTTCTTCCACGCTCCCCTGTCCGACCTGTCCTACGACCTCCCGGAGACTCCAACCCTCGACTTCCACCAAGCACTGACCGGGCTCAACAACTACCCCGCCATCCTCCGCCTCTTCCACCTGGTCTTCGACCTGACCGTCACCCTCCCCCCCGGGCTGTCCGACGGCGACCTCACGGTTCAGGTGACGCCGACCTGGACATCAGCCCTCGGCGCCTCGAGCACCAACGTCTCACCGTGGACAGCGGCCACCCTGGCCCCGACCAGTTTCCTCCCCACCCCGCAAGGTCCCGACTACGTGAACGGGATGCTCGGCCTCAACGACGTCACCCGTTTCTCCGTCACCGATCTGGACACCGACCTGGCTGCCGATCGGCTCGACTCGCTCAGTGTCGCCCTCCAAACCGGCCAGGCCGCCCAATTCGACCAGGCGTCCAACACCTACCTGGGGTACGCCCCGGGTACGACGGCACTTACCGTCCCGGCACTGCGCTCCGCCGGCCCGCAGGTCATCTGGACCGGCTACGCGGCGGCAGACGATGCCGGGTTCGCCGGCCTCCTCGACGGGCAGAAGACGCTGCAGACCGACCTGACCACATGGCTGGCCTCGCCGGTCCCCGCCAACCTGCCGGTCATCTATGCCGAGCAGCTCATCCGCGGTCACCGATTCGACGTATACACGGCGTCGGAGGCGAAGCCCACCTGGAGGAGCCTCTGCGGTCGCCGCGGCCGCTACACCTTCGGCCCCTCCACCGCCGATCCCATCGTGATCCATCAGAAGGACGAGGGCGTGGTGAGCCCGGGAGCCAGCCAAAAGACCGGGACCGTCGGCCCCGCTCCCGACGACCTCTATGTCCACGAGAGCATCGCCCGCTGGCGTGGATGGGGCCTGTGCGCCCAGCGACCGGGCCGTCAGATCGACCGGTACTCCAATACCACCGATGCCAACCCGCAGAACCTCCCCCCGGCGCCGTCCTCGACCGAGCCCAGCGCACCCCAGCTCTCCGCCTACTTCGGTCCGCGGCCAGAAGCCCAGGGCTCGCCCTTCCTCTTCCCCAAGCTGCGCTACGGGAGCCAGTACCAGTTCCGGGCCCGTGGGGTCGACCTCGCCGGCAACAGTGTTCCGGCCACCTCGACCGACGCGTCGACGGCCACCGCTCCGTTCACGCACTTCCGCTACGAACCGGTCCTTCCGCCGGTGTCAGCCGGGGTAGCGCCCTTCACCCCCGGCGAGGCGACGCTCTACCTGGTCCTATTGGACGACCAGGTCGACACGCCGGGAACCAACGGGCGATGGCTGTTCCCACCACGCGTATCGGAGCTGATGGCCGAGGAGCACGGCATGTTCGACGGCTTCTCCTTCGGCAGCCCTCCCGATCCTGCGGCCAGACCGTCGGACAGACCAAAGCCACCTACGACCTCATCGTCAACTGCGACGGCACCAACCTCGGTGATGTAACAACCACCCCCAATGACTTCTCCGCCCCGCCGATCGGCACGTACGACGCAGGACAACCAGAACGTCCCCTACTTCACCGGAACTCCCCAGCCGTGGACGCCGTGGCTCCCCGACCCCCTCAGCGCCGGGCCGGCACTGTCCGGCCTCCCGGGCCTCGCCGCCGGAGACGTGCTCACCCCGGCGTGGAATGGGACCTGGCCGGTCGCCGACCCCATCCTGGTGACCCTGGCCGCAGCTGGCTCACCGTCGTCCGCCTACGTGGCCCCGACCTCGACGGCTCCGGGCACCGTGGAGGTGACCCTGCCGCCGGCCGACGTGGCGCTGGTGCGGATCAGCAGCGCCCTGGCCAACGGGGCGCTCGACAAGCTCGGCGTGTGGCAGTGGGTCGGGGCCACCGACACCAGCCCGCTGGGCACCCTGGCCACCCAGGGCCAGGTGTGGCTGCTCTCCCCCTTCCAGGTCCTGCGCATGGTCCACGCCGTCCGACTGCCGCTGCTGGCGCCGGCACTGGGCAGCCCGGTGGCCAGCCGGACTCCGGGGTCGCTGTCCGTCGACCTCGAAGACCCTGAGTTCCAGGTGGACGCCAAGAGCACCAGCCACATCGACGTGGTGGCCGAGTGGACCGACCCCTACGACAATCCGTCCGATCCGACCAGCGACCCGGCCGAGCCACCGCCGGGAACATCCTCCAAGCGGAGCACCATCTCCTCGGGAGGTCCCGCCTTCCGGCTCACCGTCCCCGATCCCACTCCGACCGGCCCGGAAGCCCAACCGCTTACCGTGGTCCAGCCGGAGCAGAGCTTCGCCTTCTCCCCCAACGAGGACAACGAGACCCACCAGGAGTCGGCCTCCCACCACATCGGCGACACCCTGCACCATCTCGGTGCACTACACCGCCACCGGCACCAGTCGCTTCGCCGATCTCTTCGAGCAATCGGAGACCACGTCGATCACCGTCGGCACACCGCTCACCCTGGGCACCGCAGCGCTGGGGTTGAACGGCTCTTCGGTGCAGGTCACCATCGACGCCGACCGGCTGCAGAACGGCGTGGACTTCACTACCGACGAGTCGGCCCGCACCGTCACCCTCCTGGCCACCGCTGCCCGGACGACCGGCTCTGCCTACACCGCCGAGATCAGCTACCAACCCACGGTGACGGTCACCGGGGAGGCACGGGCCGTCGAGGTACTGTCCACTGCTCGTCCCAAGGCGCCGGTCATCTCCCAGGTGGTGCCGGCCTGGCAGCTGGAGGGGCCATCGGGCTCCGTCGGGTCGGGTGGAATATCGGTGACCCGTACCGGTGGATTCCTCCGCGTCTACCTCGACCGTCCCTGGTACTCCAGTGGAGCCGGCGAACTGCTGGGGGTGGTGACCACCGTCACCAGCCCTTCGGACTCCTACACGTCCACCTTCCCCACCACGCCACAACAGTCCTGGGTGACCATGATGGGAGTCGACCCGATCAATTTCATCGAGGCGTCGAACACCCCCTGGCCGGTAGTGCCCAACTCGTTCGCCAACCTGGCCATCATGCCCGAGGTCCCCTACCGGGCCCCGTATGCCAACCCACCCCAGGTACATCTGCCCGAGGACGGGGAGGGCTTCTACCAGGTATGGCCCTATCGAGGTCGCCTATGACGGCGGCTCCGGGCGCTGGTATGCCGACATCGCGCCACGTCCCGGAGAGACCAACGAGGGCACCTACCCGCCGCCACCCGGCTACTTCATCCGGCTGGCGCTCGTTCGCTTCCAGCCGTACTCCATCCCGGTGGGAGGAATCGAGGGCGGGACGGTCGAGGTCTCGCCGGTGGTGACCGCCACCTTCGCCCAACCGGTGCCCGACCGCTCCGTCTCGGTCGTGACCGACACCGCCGACAAGACGGGCAAGACGGTGGTGGTCACCGTGACCGGGCCTGCCTACCAAGGATGGCGCCCACCGGCAGATCTGGGCGGTCAGGAGGTCATCCAGTACGACGCCGACAACCAGTTCGCACCCTCCAACCCGTCGATCTACGGGAGCGACATCGACGAGACGGTGGGCACCCTGCACACCTCCACCATGCTCGTCGAGGTGCAGATCCAGAACGAGGTGCTCAACAAACTGGGCATCGAGGGCGACCTGGCCTGGCAGACCACGACCACCGGGCCGGTCCGTCTGTCGCCCGGCCTTCAGCGGCGAGGTGTTCGTCACCTGGGGTGGCACCGGTTCGGCCGCAGGCGGCGGTGGCGCGGTGGTGCTCCCCGACCCGGTGACCTCGTCCACCAAGATGCGACTGCGGATCAGTGAGCTCGACTACTTCACCGAGGACGAAGCACCCGCAGTCGTGAACACCCGCTTCAGACGTCCGTTCGTGACGCTCATCCCGCTCAACTGACCGGCATCGGGAGTCGGTCCGCCCTGTGCATTACCGACGGCGCTCAGCGGTGACTTCTCCGGACATAGAATTGCAAATGTGGCCGGCACACGAACTCGCTCCCCGCGGGGCAACCCGGTGCCTACCGACGTCCCTGGGTCCTTCAGCCCCGACGAGATCGACCACCTGGTGCAGCACTTCGAGACCTACGGCTATGCCAGCCTGCGCGGCGTCTTCGGCGAACCGGTGCTGGCGGCGGCCGAGGAGGAGCTGGTCGAGGCCCAGCGCCGGCTGGCCGAGGGCGGGCTCGACGCCCGACACGGAACGGTGATCCTCGACCAGCCCGACGCCACCATCGACGGCCGTCCCTTCGCCCACTACGTCTGCTTCGCCACCGATGCCTCTCCCCGAGCCGACCGGTTGGTCCGTCACCCCACCGTGGTCGAGGTGGCCGAACGGCTCCTCGGCAGCGATGCCTGGCTCCTCGACTACGAGCAGTTCGGTGTGGTCTATCAGGATGCCAGGCCGGACCCCGGTTCGGCCTACTCGCGCATCGGCTGGCACACCGACCACCAGTCGGGCCCCCATCTGTCCATCTGGCCCGGGGCCGCCTTCACCATCCATTTTGATCCCACCTCGCCGGCCAACGGATTCCTCCGCCTGCTCCCCGGCAGCCATCGCTCCGGGGTGGCGGGCATCCCCCTCGGCTTCGAACGGGTCCCCGGAGAGATCGCCGCGTACCAGGAGCGGGGAGATGTCCTCTTCCACCACTCCGACCTGTGGCATGCCGCCGCCCGGGCCACCGCCGACGGTGGTCCCGCCATACGGCGGCATCTGCGGGGAAGCTGGCACGCCGGTTCGAGACTGGAGCCGGGACACGGCACCGACGACTTCGTAAAGAACGCCCTCCGCTGATCCGGCCACGAGTCGGCGGAGTCGGCGGAGTCGGCGGAGTCGGCGGAGGGCCGACTAACGCACTGTTAGTGTCGGAGGTGACGGCCAGGCGATGTCCGGGCCGCAATTCCGCTCATCGACCCTGTTGAGGTGACCGCTCGGATGCAGGTTCTGCGTACTCCGGACCAGTGTTTCGAAGGGCTTGCCGACTTCGAGTTCACGCCGCACTTCGCCGAGGTGCCCGATCAGGACGGCGGTGCTCTCCGGGTCCACTATCTCGATGAGGGGCCGGCCGACGGGAAGGTCGTCCTCCTCCTCCACGGCGAGCCGTCGTGGAGCTACCTCTATCGCCACATGGTTCCCGTCTTGACCGCCGCCGGGCTGCGGGTGATCGCTCCCGACCTGGTCGGGTTCGGTCGCTCGGACAAGCCGACCCCACGGACCGAGTACACCTATGCCCGCCATGTCGAATGGATGCGCGCCCTGCTCTTCGACCATCTCGACCTCACCGCGGTGACCCTGGTCTGTCAGGACTGGGGGGGGCTGATCGGGCTCCGCCTGGTGGGCGAGCATCCGGACCGCTTCGAGCGAGTGGTCGCCGCCAACACCTTCCTGCCCACAGGCGAGGGCACCCCGTCCGAGGCGTTCCTCGGATGGCTCACGTTCTCCCAGGAGGTGGAGACCTTCCCCACCGGGACCATCGTCAACTTCGGCTGCACCAGCGACCTGAGCCCGGAGGTCATCGCCGCCTACGACGCGCCGTTCCCCGACCAGTCCTATGCCGAGGGCGCTCGGCAGTTCCCCACGCTGGTCCCCATCTCGCCCGACGATCCGGCATCGAGCGCCAATCGTGAGGCCTGGAAGGTGCTCGCCGCCCTGAAGATTCCGTTCCTCACCGCCTTCAGCGACGGCGACCCGATCACCGCAGGGTCCGATCGCATCCTGCAGGAGCGGATACCGGGAGCCGGGGGACAACACCACGTGACCATCGTCGGCGGCGGCCACTTCCTCCAAGAGGACAAGGGCCCCGAGCTGGCCGCCGTGGTCGTCGACTTCATCCGCTCGACCTGAGGCCTGCGCCGCCCACCGGCCCGCAGCCGCTACCCGGTCCCCTCGGTCGGCCCGGTCGGCCCGGTCCGCCCGGTCCCTTGCAGGGTGCGGAGCCGTCGATCGATGAACCGGCGTTCGGCGGCGTTGTCGGTCCGGGCCCGGGCCTGACCGTAGGCGGCCACCGCCCCCTCCACATCCCCCCGTCTCCGCAGAAGATCGGCCCGGGTGGCGTGGTAGAGGTGGTAGCCGGCGAGCTCCATCGACAGGTCCGGGTCGTCGATCAGGACGAGGCCGTCACCAGGGGAGCCGGCCATGGCCACGGCCACGGCCCGGTTGAGCGCGCACCACGGCGGAGGGCTCCCACTCGAGGAGCAGGTCGTAGAGGTGCACGACGGCGGTCCAGTCGGTGGCCTCCGGTCGCGGGCGCGGCCGCATGCAGGGCGCTGATCGACGCCTTCAACCCGTAGGGCCCGAGCGGACCCTTGGCCCGGGCTCGTTCGAGGCGGGCGAGTCCGTCGGCCACCTTGCGCAGGTCCCACTGGGAGCGATCCTGCTCCTCGAGCGTGAGGGGAACCCCGTCGCCGTCGACCCTCGCCGCCCGCCGCGCCTCGTGGAACTGCATCATGGCCGCCAGGCACTGCGGCTCGGGCTCCTCGGGGAGGAGGTCCACCAGCACCCCGACCAGACGAACCGCCTCGTCGCACAGGTCGACTCTGACCAGCTCCTCGCCCGACGGGGAAACGTAGCCTGCGTTGAAGATGAGGTAGATGACCGCCAGGACGGCGGCCAGCCGATCCCGGAACTCCTCGGGCGGGGGGACCCGGTAGGCGATCCCCGCGCTGCCGGATCTTGCGCTTGGCCCTCACGATGCGTTGGGACAGCGCCGCCGGGGAGATGAGGAAGGCCTTCGCCACCTCCTCGGTGGACAGGCCGCCCAGCGAGCGGAGGGTCAATGCCACCTGGGCTTCGAGGGTGAGGGCCGGGTGGCAGCAGGTGAAGATGAGCCGCAAGCGCTCGTCGGCGATCGGCTCCGAACCGTCTCCGGCGCCCCAGGCGATGGATAGCTCACCCCATGCCCGCTGACGTCGGTCACTGGCCGCGGCACTACGCAACCGGTCGATGGCCTTGCGCCGGGCGGTGGTCACCAGCCAGCCGGCGGGATTGTCGGGGATCCCGTCGTCGGGCCACGAGGAGCTCGCCGCCACCACCGCGTCCTGGAGGGCGTCCTCGGCCAGATCGAAGTCCCCGAGGATCCCGATGAGGATGGCCAGCACCCGGCCCCGGTCGGCCCGGTAGACCGACTCGAGGGCCGGGCCGGCCGGGGCATCGATCGCTCGCTGAGTGGTCGGTCAGTGCTACATCTCCGCCACGGGGCGGACCTCGACCGAGCCGAACTTGAGCCGAGGGAACCATGGCCGCGGCCTTCAGCGCCTGGTCGAGGCCGTCGCAGTCGATGATGTAGTAGCCGGACATCCACTCCTTGGTCTCTTCGAAGGGCCCGTCGACGATCAGCGTCTCGCCGTCGCGCACCCGCACGGTGGTGGCGGTGCTGGGATCGTTGAGTGGGTCCCCGGTGTACGAGCCCAGCTGGCTGCTGAAGGCGGCGTAGTCGGCCATCAACTGGTCCCAGCCCGGGCCTCCGGGAACCGGGTGGGTCTGGGGGTCGTTGTGGATGATCAACATGTAGCGCATTGGCCACTCCTCTCGTCGGGGGCTCGGGTGCTCCGCGCCCGTTCTCCCCTAGTGACGGAGCCGGCGGCCACGGATCGACACCGGGGCGCCGATTTCTTCGAAACTCGTCCTCGAGCTCTCACCGCCGGCTCAAGTCCCCGATGCCGAAAGCCAGGCGAAGGCGAGGGGGGTGGCCGCGGTCAGATCGATGGCCGGCTCGTCGGTGGAGTACGACTGCACGTTGTCCTTGTAGACCGCACCGTGGCCCTTGAACTGGGCATAGGGATCACCGCCGCCTGGCGGGCAGGTGACCATGCCGGCCACCAGCCCCTTCGAGGCCGCGTGGGTCGGGCCCTCGACGGCGGCGCCGGCCAGGATCGGTGGGGCGCCGTCGGTGGATCCCATCAGGTTGGCCACCTGGTGCTGCATGCAGTCGGGGAACGTCGAACCGTCACCGACGATGAACGAGGCGCCCCACGGATTGGCTCCGAGCACGTTGTCCATCCACCCTTGGGCCTGGTCGGCGAAGGTGGTGGTGCCGGTGAGGGAGTCGTACTCGCTGGCCATCACCGACAGCCCGGCCCCATGGGAGACCGTGTCGGAGGAGCTCCACGGGTAGCCGAAGGCGAACGGGTACTGCTTCCCCACCGAGATCGCACCCTCGAGCTGGGAGTGGAGCTGGTTCTCCAGGGTCGTCGTCGTCACCGCCAGGCCGGTGTCCCCGGTGGCGTCGATCAACCGGGCCAGCTCGTAGTGGGCCAGCCCTCCCGACGTCGTAGAGGTTGAGGGTGTCCTGGTCGCGGGAGGCGATGTACGAGGCGGCCCACTCCGCGGCCTGGCTGAGATAGGCCTGTCTGTTGTGGCCCGGGACCTACCGCTCTGGCCAGCTCGGTGGCACCGAGCTCCATGTCGTCTCGCCACTGGGTCTCGGGATAGAAGTCGTAGGGGGCGGTGGTCAGCAACTTGCCGGTCGGGTCGGTGTCGGCCAGGGCATAGATGTCCTCCCCGTCGCGCAGGCAGCCCGCCGCGAAGGTGGGGTCGAACGCGTTGAAGAGCTGGGCACACAGACCGAAGTCGGCCGCCAGGCGGCCGGCCAGGTTGGGGCTGACCGGCGAGCCGGGAGGAGCGGCCTCGAACACCGGACGATTGCGGATGTAGCGGTCGGCGGGATCGGTGCCCCCATAGGTGTCGTCGGCCTGGGGGAGTCGCCAGATGTCGTGGTCGCCCACCGTCTTCGAGTTCCCCTCCCCGATCCCCACCTGGTAGTAGAGCGTTTTGGTCGAGTCGTCCCACATCTTCTCGAGCCACTGCACGCCGAAGGCGACCTCGCCCAGGAAGTCGGAGCTCCCCGCGTCGAATCCCATCTGCCCCGGGAAGTCCCGGGCCCCGATCCCCAGCAACGCCACCACGTACGAGGTGGTCTCGACGAACTTGAGATAGTCGCCGGCATCCCACCACCCACCCGATGCGTCCATGGTGGTCCCGAGGGGAGTGAGGTTCCCGGAGAAGTTGCCGTTGCCGTTCATCTTGGGCGTCGAGTAGGTCATGGCATGCTCGTCGTCGAGATGGGCGGGTGCGGTGCGGAGCGAAGACGGAACGTAGTCGGGGCCGTCCTGTTCGTCCTGGTAGAAGCTGAGACCCCGTTGGTCAGGGCCTGGCTCCACAGCGTGGACGCCGGCGCGATCTCGAAGGCTCGGCGAGGTCACCGGTGGCGTCGTCTCCACCACGATGTGATCGGTGCCGGCGCTGGTCAGCCCGGTGAAGGTCACCGGATAGACGTAGGGATACCGTGCGCTCCACCGTCCGCTGCTGGCGCCCAGGGTGCCTGCATACTCGGTGGCGCCTGCCGCGTCGCGCACCGAGAAGGTGGCGCCGCTCATCGCCGAGGGGGACATCACGTAGGCGACCTTGGGACCGTCGGACGGGTAGCCGACTTGATCCACCCGGACGAAGGCAACAGGTACTCCCGCCGCTGACGCGGCCTGCTCTGCCGTCGGCGCCAGAACGACGAGGCAGGCCACTGCGATCAACACTGTTGCGGCCCCCCGACTCACCGCCAGAGGCTATCCCAGGTGGTCGACGTTGAACGGCCCACCGTGGTCGACGTTCGAACGGCGATCGAGGGCGGTGGACCCGCCCACTATCGTGCCGGCATGCACTTGTTTGCCGCGTTCCTGGGTGGGCCGATGGCCGAGGGTCAGATGGGCGAAGGGCATGAGGTGGTGATGGTCGTGGCCCCAGACCTGCAGGAGGCCAAGACCAGGGCCAAAGCCAAGTGGAGCGGGCCCGGCCGCGGCCACGTCGACGCCCTCCAGCGGATCGACATGGTCGATGGCTTCGAGATCAGCCTGGCGCTGGTCGGCCAGGGCGACCGCAGCGAGCTCGACAGCTACAACTGAGTGGTGGCCGGTGGGGTGGGGCGAGCGGGTCGGTGGCCCGAGCGGGGGCGGCGGCCCAGTGACCGCCCGCCGATGACAGCCGTCGCCTGAGCGATACTGCTGCCATGGTCGATCGAAATGTCCTTGGTGGCGAGCTCGAGCCGTGCGGTACCGATCCGATGACAGGCTTCTACCGGGATGGGTGCTGTGCCACCGGTCCTGAAGACCTCGGAAGCCACACCATCTGTGCCGTGGTCACCGCTGAGTTTCTGGAGCACCAGCGCAGCATCGGCAACGATCTCATCTCCCCGATGCCCCAGTACAGGTTCCCGGGCCTGGTGCCCGGTGACCGCTGGTGCGTCACCGCGGTGAACTGGCTTCGAGCCCATCACGACGGCGCTGCCGCCTATGTGGTCCTGGCCTCAACCCACGAGCGAGCGCTCGACGTGGTCCCCCTGGCCGCCCTCGAGGAGCACGCCGTCGACGTCCCCGCCGGCCCCGGCGACCTGTAGCGGGCCCTCACCCTGGGCGCTTGCGCAGGGCCTTCTTGAACACGGCGTCGTAGGCGTCGAGGCCGTCGCGGTACAGCCGGGCCTCAGGGCCGGCCGCAATCCCCACCCGTTCGGGGATGATCCCCCAGATCGGGACCCCCGACTCGGTCCACCAGGCAACGGCCTCGGCGAGATCGTTGGTGCCCAGGCGGCGCCGCGCAGATGACCACGCCGTGCGGTGTCCGCTTCCCGATCATCTCGAGGGTTGCGGCCACCCTCGAGTACTCGACCCCTCCGGCCCGGGTGGGGATGACCACGGCGTGGGCGCCACCGACGGCGGCCCGAACGATCCGCTCGTCGCCCGGCGGTGTGTCGACCACGGTCAGCCCCTCGTTGACGGCCAGGGCGCGGGTCACCGTCCGCTCCGACGGCGCCTCGACCAGGTCCACACCCTCGATCGGGCTCTGCTCCAACCACTCCGCCGACGACGCCTGGCGATCGGCGTCGACCAGGGTGACCGGCTCCCACCCCCGCTCTACGGCGACAGCGGCCAAGTAGACGGCAGTAGTGGTCTTGCCCACCCCGCCCTTCACGTTGCTGACCACGATGTTCATCCGGTGACCCGCTTCCCGGAGGACGCGATCCCGATCGGTTGCTGTCGAGCTGTTGGCACCGCCCCAAGATAGTCGAAGACGCACCGACCCTGACCAGGGAAAACGACCCGTTTAGCGGGACCGCTCCGCCTCGAGGCCCACCCTGGTTCCTCTGGTCGCCGATGGAGCGACGACCGTAGGAAAGGCAGCGGCGGCGGATTGGACACGCCGGACGGCGACGACCAGCATCGTCGGTCGTGACCGACTCGTTTGCGTCGACGACCATTGTGACGCCGGTGGGGCCGGGCCGCTACGACGCGGTCATCGACAGCTCGTGGAACCTCCACCCGCTGCCCCAGGGAGGCATCGTCACCGCCCTGGCCCTGCGGGCGATGAGCGACGCGCTGGGCGATCCCACCCAGGTCTTGCGGACCCTGCACAGCACGTTCGTGGCCCAGGTGGCCAGTGGGCCGGTGTCGATTTCCGTCGAGGTACTCCGACGGGGACGCTCCATGTCCCATCTCCGTGGCGAGGTGGTCAACACCGGAGCCGAGCGAGGCCACCTGACCACCGGCATCTTCGGTGCCACCCGTCGGGGCTTCTCGTTCACCGAGCTGGCTCCTCCGGAGAAGATCCCGCTCCCCCGGGAGTGCCGGTCGTGGCGTGATCCCCTACCCCCCGAAGCGGTCGGCTTCGAGCCCACGCCGTTCTGGGAGCAGCACGTGGAAGGTCGGACGGTGCTCGGGCACGCCCCGTGGGAGGAGTACGACCCCGGCAAGGCGGAGATCGTGCTGTGGTACCGGCTTGACGATCCCCCCTATCTCCCCGACGGGACCATCGACCCGTTGGCGCTGGTGGTGCTGGCCGACACCATGCCCGGCGCGGTCGGCGAGAAGGTGCGCCACCAGGAGGGCAATTGGTTCGCCCCCAGCGTCGACCTCACCGTGCACCTTCTCGCCCCGTGCCGCTCACCCTGGGTGCTGGCTCACAATCGTGCCCGCTTCGCCGGTGACGGTTACGCCTCGGCTGACATGGCCCTGTGGGACTGTGGGGAGGACGGATCCGACTCTCCCCGCCTGGTCGCCTATGCCACCCAGCTCTTCCTGTTCTCCTTCCCCACCTGACCGACCCCACGCGACGTGCCGTACTCATCGGCCTCGTCCATACCCCGGTGGACACCGGCCGCGGTCCCGTCGGTCGTACACTCGATCGTCCGAGAGCAGAGTCCGAGAGCACAGTGGAGGAGGCGCCATGACGGTGACCGGCCTGGCCAACCTGGCGGTGAAGGTGAAGGACCTGGATGCTGCGTGCCGGTTCTACGAAGGATCCGGAGCGACGGTGCGGGACCGCATGCTTTGGCGAGACGGGGAACGAGCCGACGTCTACCTGGGACCGGTGATGATCACCCTGTTCACCCGAGCCATCTACGAGGACGCGGTCGACCTTCCCGCCGAGGGCTTCCTCCACCCGGCCCTGTTCACCGATGACCTCGACGCCCAGCTGGAAGGCCACACGGTCGTGTGGGGCCCCGAGATCGTCGAGGGCGCCTTCGGTAGGCGGCGCATCGCCTTCGTCAACGCGCCTGGCGGAATCCGGCTCGAGTTCATGGAGCAGCTGGCGCCGCCCGACCAGCCGGCCGACCAATCCGGATGACGGTGCTCGCTGGCTGCGTCACTCCTCGGCGCTCGTGCACCAGGAGCACCGCCCATGGGCGCGACGCTGCTCCGGAACACAGCGGAGCGGTGTCTTCCCCGATTCCGGCTCGGTAGTCGAGCAGCACGTGCCGACTGACAGTCTGTTCCTCAACGCACCGGACCACCGGACTGTTCACGAGGGCGAGGTCATCTACGCCGAGGGGGACGTCGGAACCCACATGTTCGGTATCGTTGCCGGCGCCGTCCAACTCCTCAAGGGCTCAGTGGTGGTCGCCGCCCTCGGCCCCAATGACGTGTTCGGTGAGCGGGCCCTCATCGATCACCTCCCTCGCAACCTGATCGCCATCGCCACCGCCGAGACCACGCTGGCCGAGATCGATCGACGGCTCTTCCTGTTTCTGGTGCACGAGTCATCGACGTTTGCCCTGGGCATCATGAGCGCACTGGCTATCAGGCTGCGCAACTATGACGAGCTCTTCGGAGGGCCGGTTGGCGGGTCGGCCCGTCAGGGCTGACCGGCCCTTCGTCGCTCGAGCCGCCACACGAACCGCAGCCCCGTCCAGGACCCATCGACGGCACAGACCTTGTTGTCGACCAGTCCTATCGGCAGTGCCACCTCACGAGCCACATGGTCGGTGATGTCGGTCTCCATCCCCGAGGATCGCTTCGGCCAGGCGATCCACAAGCCACCAGCGGGAAAGACCATCGCACCCAATGCGTCGACACGCCGTTCGAGCTCCACCCGCCGGACGAAGAACGCCACCACCACGTCGGCCGGACCACGGGCTCGGCGCTTGACCCGGACCCCCGACGGGAGCTCGGTCAGCATGTTGTCAGGGGCACCGATCAGCGCCAGGGTGATGCCCTCCTTGATGCCCAGCTTGGTGGTCAGCTTGGTGGCCAGGGGAGTGACACGGTCTCCGGTCGCGTTGCCTCCCCCTCCGGTCGCGTCGCCGTCAGTCATCAGCCGGCCGACGGGGTCACGCCCGGAGGGCGAGTGCCAGCTCTCCCCATCGACCCAATGAGGCTGGGTCGCGGGCCCAGGCCATGCCGGCGAAGTACAGCACGACCCGGGTGGCCACGTTCCGGTACCTGTTCGACAGGCGGTCGACCACGTTGGCCCAGTCACCGCTGATGCAGAAATTATCGAGCAGCTCGTCGTCCACCACCGCGGCCATGCCGGCGATGTCGCCGGCCTTCTGCTTGGCGCGGATCCTCTCCGTCGTCCCGGGCCGGCCGAGCTGGTCGAAGATGAAGGCGTAATTGGGCGTGGAACCGTAGAAGGCGACCTGCACCCTGGCCATCTCACGCCACTGGTTCACCTCCTCGCTGGTCGATCCGGGAGCGGCGAAGCTGGGCACGATCACCTCGAGCTCGGCTGCGGCGCGACCGACCTTGGCAGAACCGGCACCGAGGCTGGGCAGAACGGTCTGGTCGAGATAGACGGGGGTGTTGAGCGGGTGGACATGCACCCCGTCGGCCACCTCGCCGGCCATCTCGAGCATCCACGGGTTGACCGCGGCGATGTCGATCGGGGGGTCGGGGACGGCGATGGGACCGGGCGACCACATGGCGGGCAACAGGGAGAGCTTCCAGTACTCGCCGTCATAGTCGAGGTCGGCGCCCCGGTAGGCGGCAAAGATGGCGCGCAGGGCACCGACGTAGTCCCGCATGCGGGGCCCGGGGGGATCGAATTCGCTGCCGTAGCGCCGCTCGACGTGGGCGCGGACCTGGGTGCCGAGGCCCAGTCGGAACCGGCCCGAGCTCACATCGGCCAGCTCCCATGCGACGGCGGCGGTGACCATGGGACTCCGCGGAAAGGCCACGGCGATGCCCGAGAGCAGGTCGATCTCCGCGGCCAGGGCAGCGGCGGCGCAGCTCAAATAGGCAGTGCGACCGGCCTCGGTGATGACCAGGCCAGAGAACCCGGCCGCCGAGGCGTCGCGGGCCAGCTGCTGCATGTCCCGTAGCGGGAGCCCGCCGGTCATCAGGTCGACCTTCACGGACGGTCAACTCTTGGCTCGCTGACGGTCACCGTTCCCTGGGCGGCACCGACGAGCCGGTCCCCGTTGACCACGTCGATGCGCACGACCGCGGTTCGTTTGCTCAGCGAGATCACCTCGGAGCGGGCCACCAGGGTTCCGTCGCGTACCGGAGCCAGGAAGTTCAGCTTCAACTCGGTGGTGGCCGCCCACGCACCACGTGGAATGATCGGGTACAGCACGGCTCCGAGCACATGGTCGACCAGCGCGGCCAGGGTGCCCCCGTGGGCTGATCCGAAGGGATTGAGGAACTCCGGACGCACCGCGAGCTCGGCGGACATGGTGCCCGGCCCGACATCGGTGACACGGATCCCGAGGTAGTCGGGGATGCCACCCATGGGGATGCCCGAGACCATGGCCCCGGCGAGGTCGACGTCATAGTGGTCGAACACGGCTGGTGGCCTCGGCGCCGCGCTCACCGGCCGCCATCGGTGACATCGGTCCGGCGTTCTCTGGCGCGGTGGTTCATCGCGCGGTGAGCTTACGGGCAACCGCGCCCCAGGGCCCGATCCACGGTGGCGGGCTTGGTGGCGGGGTCAGCTCCGGAGATAGTGAGCGGCAAGAGACTCGAGGGTCTCCTCGCACTCGGCAATGCATGACCGGATGATCTCGCCAACCGGCCGACTGGCCTCGATCCTCCCCGCCACCTGGCCGCTGAGGGCGATGCCCTTCTCGAGCTCACCGCCGAAGTAGACGTCGCGGACGCTCCCGAACGAGCTCATGGCATTGCGCTCATGATCGAACTCGAGACTTTCGGTCCGCTTCGTCCTCAATGCTCGCAGCGCCGGGGAGGCGTGGCTGTTCAAGAACACCGTGTCGGTCTCGGTGGCGTTGATGATGGCCTGCTTCCAGTTGTCGTGGACGGGTGACTCGACTGAGGACACCATGGCGGTTCCCAACTGCACCCCCTCCGCACCCAGGGCGAGGGCGGCGGCCATCGTCCGACCATCGAGGAAGCCTCCTGCGGCTACCACCGGCACATCGAAGGCCTTGGTCACCGAGGGCAGCAGCACCATTGTCGACACGGGCCTCGGATTCTTGAAGCCACCCCCCTCGCCTCCTTCGACGATCAGGCCGTCCACGCCGGCGGTCACCGCCTTTTCGGCGGCGCGCAAGGTGGGGACCACGTGGAACACGGTGAGACCGGCGTCCTTCAGCTGAGCGGTGTAGCGGGTCGGACTGCCCGCCGACGTGGTGACGAAGCTCACCCCCTGCGCAATCACGAAATCGACGATGATCGTCGGGTCGGTCACGAACGCCTGGGCGATGTTCACACCGAACGGCTTGTCAGTGAGATCCTTCATCTTCGAGACCTCCTGGCGGACGGCATCGAGCTCCCCGGACGACGTCTCGATGATCCCCATGGCCCCGGCGTTGGAGACGGCCGACGCCAACTGGGAGCGGGCGATCCAACCCATCGGGGCCTGGATGATGGGGATCTCGACTCCGAGGAGCTCGGTTACTCGGTTGGTCAGCACCCGGGCATCTTCGCACCCGGCGGAGCCGCCGGCACTCGTCACCATGCCGGGCCGCCGGGCGACCGACACGATGCTCAGCGACGACGCTCGAGCCTGGCTGCCATCTCCCGGTACCTGGCCACCGGAATCAGATGCACGCCGTCGAACACCTCCGATTCGCGGATCTCATCGACGAGCTGGCAGGCGATGTCCACTCCGGCATGGCCATCACGCTCCAGAAGCCGGAGGATCGGGCCGGGAACGGCGAGTTGCGGGACGTCGGAGGACAGCTTGCGGGCCATGACCGCGCTCGGGAGGACCATCACCGCGGCGAAGACCGGTCCATCGAAGTCGAGGGTCTGGCGCCACGCCACCAGGTCGGCTGCGGAGAAGGAGACCTGGGCCAGCACGAAATCGGCCTCCCGCTTCCACGGTGGGAGTGGGGCCAGGCCGGACGCCACGCCGAGCCTGAACGCCGAGGCGACGTCGCTCCTGTCAGAGAACCGGCGGGCCTCGGCCAGCATCGACCGAACCGTCAGGTCGTCCGAACGGGCACCAGTCTCGGGCCGGTCACCGTAGACGAAGAGGAACTCGTCGACGCCGTAGGCGGCCGCAGTGAGGAGGTCCCGTTGGAAGCCGAGGGTGTTCCTGTCGCGGGCGTTGAGGCATGCGATCGACCGGCCACCCATCAATCTCACCTCGTGGGCCACCGCGATGCTCGATACGGTGGCCCGACCGATGTGATTATCGGGGATGAGGAACGCATCCGCCACGCTGCTCATTACCCCGATCTGGTGACGGACGTGCATCAGGTCGGGACGCGTTGCCGGCTCGATCTCACAGATGATCTCGAACTCCCTTGCAGCAGCCATGCCCTCAGGGTACGGCCTGTCACTCGTCGGTGTCGGACTCGATCCCTTTCCGCTCGGCGAGGTCGGCCTACGGGGACCGGCGCAGGCAGAAATAGCCCTTCATCGACTCGTCCGTGGCCGTGTGGTCATGCTCATCGAGCTGTTCGAGGAGCATGAAGTGTTCCTCCAGTGCGGAGACGACGTGGGCGAGGCCGACACCGAGCTCTCCGATCTGCTCATGGTGGAGGAGATAGCGGGACGATCCGATGTCCTCGAAGATCCGTATGTCCCATTGGGACATGACTTGCGATGCGCCATCGTCGGCGAACGTCACGTCCATGATGGCGACGCCTCCCTCGAAGTCGTATACCCATGGCGGCTCCTCGCCCAGTCGCCGCAGCTCTCCCACCGTGTTCACGTCGAAGATGAACAGCCCTCCGTCGACGAGATGGTCGTGGACAGCGCGGAACACGGACTGCCAGGCGTCGAATGTCAGAAGGTGGTTGAGACTGTCGAACACGCAGATCACCACGTCGAATCGCTCGCCGAGTGCGAAGGACTCCATGTCCCCCTCGACCAGGCGGGCATCGGGAACCTTGGCTCGGGCCAGTGTCAGCATCTCCGGCGATCGATCCAGCCCGGTCAGCGCCGGCACCGAGGTCAGTCGGGCGAGGATCGAACCGGTTCCACAGCCCAATTCGAGCAGGGAGGATGCTCCGGGCAGATAGGCGTCGATGCACCGTGCGACGCGTGCGGCCCTGGGGCCCGGGTCGTCCATCACCGCGTCGTAGAAGGTGGAGAAGCGCTCGTACGCAGGCACCGGTCAACCGTGCCACATCGCTCACCCGCTCGGCAGCCCACCGTCCATGACGGTCCGGTGACAGCGGTGCCCTCCGGTCGTAAGCTCGGGCTCGGTGCTGCCAGTCGATCGTCGTAGGCGACAGTCGGGAATCAAACCGCGTTACCAGTAGTCGGTGTGGCCCAAATGGGAGGAGCCCAGATGACCAGTTCAGAAGGAAAGCAGGCCCCCGGCGTGCGGATCGCGTTCGTGCAGTCCACATGGCACGAGTCGATCGTCGATCGCTGCCGGGACTCGTTCATCGAGGAGATCGCCAGGCTCGGCGTGGCCAGGGACCGGATCGACCTCTTCAGGGTTCCGGGCGCCTTCGAGATACCACTGCACGCCAAACGCCTGGCCTTCAGCGGCAACTATGCCGCTGTGGTCGGGGCCGGACTTGTCATCGACGGAGGCATCTACCGTCATGACTTCGTCGCCGAGGCCGTGATCAATGGCCTCATGCGGGTGCAGCTGGACACCGACGTGCCGATCATTTCTGCGGTCTTGACACCCCATCATTTCCATCAGCACGACGAGCATGCATCCTTCTTCGCCGAGCATTTCACGGTGAAGGGCGCAGAAGCCGCCCGCGCCTGTGCGACAACGGTCCAGAGCCTGGCCCGGCTGCCCCTGGAGGCGATCGCTTAACCGACCCGTCAATCGGGGGGGCGAGGTCAGGCGTAGGTGCGCAGGAGGGCAAGAACGTCAGCGGCGTCCGGCCCGTCGCCGGCCAGGGACGTACCGGCCGGGTCCCGTCGTCTTCCCGCCACGTCGCAGAGGTCGGCGGCCGATCCGGTGATGGTGGTGATCGCCGGTTGGTCGGGTAGGAAGTCCCATGCGTCGCCTCCCGGTGAGGTCAGTCGGAAGGCCACCGGTCCGCGCAGGGTCAGGCCGGCAGTGCTGAAGGCATAGGGCAGGGTCCGCCAGGCCAACCGGGCGACGAGGCGGAGACGATCGGTGGGCGCCAACTCCCGTCCGAGGGCGTCAGCAACGTCGCCGGCGTGGATCCAGGTTTCGGCCAGCCTGGTGGTGGCCAGGGTTCGGGCGGAGAGCGCTCCGGCCACCCAGGTCACCCTGGTCGACAGGTCCATCCCGTCGAGGAGTCCTACCAGTCGGGCCGAGGTCGACGTCCAACGACTCAGAAGCTCGGTGACCGGTGAGGCCCGCTCAGCCTCGACCATCACAGCGGCGCTCTCGTCTACGGACAGTCCGTCGAGCGGTTGACCAGACTGCTGGGACGCCAGCTCGGCGAATCGTCCGGTTGCGCTGGCGATGGCCAACTCGTCGGACTGGGCCAGATGGAGCACCACATCGGCGACATCCCACCCCTCGCAGCGGGTGGCCGCATGCCACTGCGACTCGGCCAGTCCGTCCAACAGGTCCCTCAGTTCGGCATGCTGCTCGGAGAGGGCTTCGACCGTCTCGTCCACGGTGGTCAACCCTAGGGGTTCTTCCCATGGACTCTGTTGGCGCTGCTTCCCGCCCCCTGCTCCCTGCCCCTCTTCGTCGAACCCTTTTCTGGTTTATGTAACGTCGTTACAGGGCGGCCACCAGTTGAGCCCGCCCAGAGGCCAGAAATTGGGTTCGCCAAGGTCTTCGTTCACTGTTGCTCGCTCGGGCCAACCGCCAGGTCCGCGTCCACTGCGTGCTCGCCTCCGCCCCACCGCCAAGGTCCGGGTCCACCGCCACCCGCCCCGGCTGCGGCCACGGCTTAGGGTTTCCCCATGCCGAGACCACCCCGTCGTTGGAAGGTGCTCGCTGTGACCGGGGCGGTCCTGGTGACGGTGGGGGGCGCCGGCGCCGCGACTACCGACAGCATTCACGCCGGGGCAGCGCCAACGGCGGCCTCCGGAGATCCGGCCGGGTCGCCCATCGACCTCCCCCTGGGAGCGACATCGGGCGGGCCGGCCGCCCTCGTCGATCCCGAGGCCGGAACCGGAATCGGAGCGGCAGCGCCGGGGAACGTGAGCGAGTACCCGGGGGCATCCGTGCCCCTCGGCATGGTCCAGTTCAGCCCCGATACCTCGCCAGACCGCCAGGTCACCACCGGCTCGGGCTACGACTACGCCGACGCCAACGTCTCCGGGTTCAGCCTGACGCACCTCTCGGGACCGGGCTGCGCCATCTACGGGGACATTCCCATCCTGCCGGTCCGGGGCCCGGTGCCCGCCGACCCCGACACCGCCGTCCAACCCTTCTCCCACGCCGACGAGCATTCCTCGGCGGGCAACTACGCGGTGAAGCTCGACCCGGCGAGCGGGGGTCAGGACATCGGGGTCCAGCTCACCGCCACCACCAGGAGCGCCCTGGCGGCGTTCACCTTCCCCGCCCCCCCACCGGCGGCAGGCACGAACACCGCCGGGGGCGACGAACTCTTGTTCAAGGTCAGTGACTCCGCCAACGGTTCGAGCGCCTCACGGGTCCAGGTCGTCGGCCGCGACGAACTGGTCGGATCGGTCACCAGCGGTGACTTCTGCGGCATCCCCGGCAACTACACCCTGCATTTCGCGGCGCAGTTCTCCCGGCCCTTCGCCACCAGCGGCACCTGGCAGAACGGCTCGTCGGGCCCTGGTGGTTCCTGTGCCGGCACGTCGACCACCAGCTGCGGGGCATGGGTGAGCTTCCTCCACGGCGCGCAACCGGCGAGCCAGACGATCATGGCCAAGGTGGGCATCTCCTTCGTCTCCGCCGCCGGCGCCACCGGCAACCTGGCCGCCGAGGACCCGGGGTGGAACTTCGACAAGGTCTCCCACGCGGCCACGGCGGAGTGGAATGGACTCCTGGGCAGGGTGGCCGTCCAGGGCGGTACCCGCACCTCGCAACGCACCTTCTATTCGGCCCTGTACCACTCCTTGTTGTTCCCCTCGGTGTTCAGCGACGACGACGGCCAGTACATGGGGTTCGACCACCGGGTCCACGATGTGGCCGCTGGGCATGTGCAGTACACCAACATCTCCGAGGGCGACATCTACCGGTCCGAGGTCCCTCTGCTGGCCACCTTGCTGCCCGGACCCACCTCGCAGATGGTCCAGTCGACTGCTCAACGACGCCGCCCAGACCAAGGGCCGGTTCCTCCCCCGTTGGACATCGCCGACAACGACGCCGGCCAGTGGGACGGTGACTCCGCCGATCCGATCATCGCCGACGCCTACGCCTACGGGGCACGCCAGTTCAATGTGACCGAGGCACTCAAGGACATGGTGCACGGTGCCACCGTGCCCGAAGAGGGGTTTGTGACCGAGCGCCAGAACCTACCAGGAGTACGAGGCCAACGGCTGGGTGCCCGCCGCTCACCTACGATGCTCACCTCCTATCCGTACACCGATGGCGGATCAGAGACCCTCGAGTACTCGGTCGACGACTTCTCGATCTCGCAGGTGGCCGCGGCGGTCGGCGACAGCAGCGAAGCGGCACGGTTTGCCAAACGTGGTCAGAGCTGGCAGAACCTGTTCGATCCTGCCACCGGCTACCTGGCCGCCCGGCAGGCCGACGGGAGCTTCCCGTCCGGCCCGGCCTTCCAACCGGCCGACCCGGCGACCAGGCCCAGGGGGTGGCTCAGCAGGGATTCGAGGAGGGCAACGCCATCCAGTACACCTGGGCGGTCCCCCAGAACCTGGCCGGGCTGTTCGGGTTGATGGGTGGCGACCGGGCCGCGGTCGACCACGCTCGACACCTTCTTCACCTCCCTCGATGCCACCCGGTTCATGCCCTATGACTGGGCCGGGAACGAGCCCGGCGAGTGGGCCCCCTTCGTCTACGACTACGCCGGCGACCCCTCGGGTACCCAAGTCGGTGGTCCGCCGCATCATGACCCAGCTCTACCCGCTGGCCCCGGCCTCGGAGCCGGGCGAGGACGACCTCGGGGCCCTCTCGTCGTGGTACGTGTGGGCCGCCCTGGGCCTCTACCCGGAGACCCCGGGCGCGGCCGACCTGGTGATGACCAGCCCCCTCTTCCCCCGGGCCGACATAACCTTGGGCAACGGCCGCACGCTTGACCATCACCGGCTCCCATGCCCCCGATGCAGTACATCGAGCGGCGCCCGGCTGGCTGTCGGCTCGGGCGCGATCCTCGGCGTGGAACAAGCCGTGGCTGCCGGCCTCGGCCCTCGTGAGCGGCGCGAACCTCTGCAGTGGACCTGGGCAACGCTGCCCGACAAGGCGTGGGGATCGGTTCCCTCGGCAGCCCCCCCGTCGTTCTCGCACGGTGCGGCCCCAGCCGTGGCCTTCACCACCCCGGGCGGATCCCTCACCGTGCCCGCCGGGGGATCGGCCACCGTATTCCTCGGCGTCCAGGAGGCATCGGGGGCGTCGGGCTCGCCCCGCACGGTCACGTGGCATGCCGTTCCGTCGGCGGGGACGACCATCTCCCCGGCGTCGGGGTCCTTGCCGGTGGTCGACGGCCGATCGACCACACCCCTGGTGGTGACCCCGGCGAAGGCCGGAACGTCGACGGTCACCTTCGACCTGACCCAGGGGGGCGAGCCCCTCCCGAGCCTGACCCTGGACGTCGACGCCACTGCCCCCTGAACGTCGACGCCCCTGGGTCTGACCCTCCCTGCCCGTCGGCTCCGTGTCTGAACGAGGCGACGGCCCGGTAGCCGGCCCTCCCCCTTACGGGGAGGGCACCCCGGTCGATGGCGACGATGCGGCACCGGTGCCGTTGCCGTTGGTCGCGGTGACCGTGAAGCTGTAGGTGTCACCGCTGGTCAGCCCGCTCACCGTGATGGGGCTGTCCGATCCGTCCACCGTCAACCCGTTGTTCGGGTCGCTGGGGTTGGTCTGGTCGGTGATGGTCACCGTGTAGCCGTTGGCGACGATCGCCGATCCCTCGTCGAAGCCCGGGGTGAAGGAGACCACCAGTACACCGGGGTCGACGCTCTCATCCGGAGCCGCCGACACGTCGGTGGGCGCGTCGGGCACGGTGGCCGGGGTCACCGCCGGCGAGGGGCTGCTGGCCGATCCCGTCCCCACACCGTTGGTGGCGGTCACCGCGAACGTATAACTGTCACCGTTGGTGAGGCCGGAGACGGTGATCGGGCTCCCCGAGCCGGTCCCGGTCTGGCCCCCGTTGACCGAGTTGCTGGTGTCGGTGGCCGTCACCGTGTAGACGCTGATGGGCGAGCCGCCGTCGGAAGGCGGGGTGAAGCTGACCATGGCCGAACCGTTGCCGGCGGTGGCCGACACGCCGGTCGGCGCCCCCGGCTTGCCGACCGGAGTGGTGGGGGCGGAGGGATCGGAGGTATCCCCGGTGCCTTCGGCATTGGTGGCGCTCACCGTGAAGGTATAGGCGGTGCCGTTGGTAAGACCGGAGACGGTGCACGAGGTGGCCGCGGCGGCATTGCAGCCCCGGGGGCCTGGCGTCGCCACAACGTTGTAATTGGAGATCGGAAACCCATTGTCCGCGGCAGCCGTCCAACTGACCAGAACGGCACCGTTCTCACTGTCCGTGGTTACGCCGGTCGGTGCCCCGGGAGTCCCCGGTTCGACGACGACGACGGCGGAACGCTTGCTGCTGGCCTGACTGTTGGTGGCCTTGACGCTCGCCTTGTAGGTCTTCCCGTTGCGCAGTCCGGTAATCGTGCAGGATGTCGCTCCGGTTGTAGTGCACGTCTTGCTGCCACCGCTCCCGACGAAGGCCGAGTACCCGATGATCGGAGAGCTACCGCTGTTGGTCGGAGGTGTCCAGCTGACCAACACAGAGCCGTTGCCGGGCTGGGCGGTCACGCCGGTCGGCATCCCTGGCTTCTTGTTGCTCGCCGCACCTGCATTTCCCGCCGTTACTGCAAGAGTTGCCATCGCAGTCAGCGCGATACAGACAATGACAACCGCTCCACGAGAAGCTCGCTGCATGGATCACATTCCTTTTTCGTCCTGCACCAGCTGGTGCTCTTTCCGTCCAATGTTGTTGCTAACACCGACCGAGGAAAACAACAACATCAAACTCGCGTCATCAGGGTGAAATGGTTGTGAACCAAAGTGAATAGGACGTGAACGAATGCACTCCGTCGTGACGATGCCACCCATCAGCTGCGATCGGGTCCCGGGCGGACCGTCCCCCGCCGCGTATCGGCGTCGCCGGGCGGCCTGAGGGGACTCCCTGCGACGTGTATCGTGCGCCGAATGCCCGCCACGACCAACACCGTTCAACGCTTGCGGGCGCTCCCCGGGGCTCTCGCCTTCTCCCTGTTGCTGAGCCTTGCCCTCGCTTCCTGTTCCAGCTCCGCTACGGGATCGTCCGGGTCGAGCGCCACCACCAGGTCGACCGGCGTCACGGCCACGACTGCCACGGCCAACGAGCAGACCGAATGCGCCCTGCTGTCGGCTTCCGAGGTCGGGGCCACCATGGGGGTGACGGTGGGGCCGCCGAATCCGCTCGTCCACGGAGCGGTGACCACCTGCACCTACAAGGCCGCGGTTCTCGCCCAGTCGGTGATCGTCGAATACGACATCAGCGCCAACTCGGCGACATTCGCCACCGATCGGTCGAAGATCGAATCCCACCACGTGGTCACCACCTCGGTCCCCGGGCTGGGGAGTGAGGCCTATTCGTTCAGCGAGAGCTCCGGCTCCAACACGGTGAACACGGTCGTCACCCTCCAGGGCACGCTCCAGACGATCGTCACCGGGACCAGCTCGTTGACCCAGGTCCAGAACCTGGCCGAGGAGATCCTGTACAAGATCGATGCCCAAAACTCGACCACCTCGACGACCACCTCGGCCCCGACGACCTCGACGGGGTAGTGGCTGACCCGGAGTCGGCTACGAAACCTTCAGTGCCGGCACCACCTCGGCCATGAACCGGCGCAAGGTCTCATCATCCGGGTAGTCACGCAGCCAGAGGATCAGCCCCCGACAGCCGGCATCGACGAAGGCCTGGGTCTTCTCGATCACCTGGTCGACCGTCCCGACCAGGTTTTCGGCCAGGTACCGCTCCGTCGGTGTCCCCTCCCACAGTCCCCCGCCGCCCTCGGACTCGCACCACGCCAGCGTGTCCACCTCGGTGTCGAACAGACGGCAGTCCGGACCGTGGGTCCGGGTGATCTCCTCGAAGGGTCGTCTGATCTCCTCGCAGTACTGGGCCAGCAGGGTGGACTTGCGCTCGAACGCCTCGAGGCTGACCTGCCAGTTGGTGAGGTCGGCCCGACCGGCGGCGATGCGCAGATTGACCTTCTCCCCGCCCCCACCCACCAGCACCGGTGGCAGCTGCTGGATGGGCTTGGGGTCGCAGTAGGCGCCGTCGAAATGCAGGTGGGTCCCGTCGAAGCTGACCGTCTCCTCCGTCCAAAGCCTTCGGATCACCTCGAGTGTCTCATCCAGTACGGCCAGGCGCACGGGATTGGACGGGTAGTCGTACCCGTAGGAGTGATACTCCTCGTGGAACCATCCCGCTCCCAGCCCGAGGATGAGCCGGCCGCCCGAGTACACATCGACGCAGGCCGCCTCTTTGGCCAGCAGGCCGGCGTTGCGGTAGGACGCGCACGTCACCAGCTGGCCCAACCCGACCTGCGACGTCTGTTGCGACAAGCGCGGCCAGCATGGTGAACGCCTCGAACACATGGGTCGGTTCCCGCCGCGGCACCGTCTCGACATGGTCGTACACCCACAGGTGGTCGTACCCGAGCGCCTCGGCCAACTGTGCCAACTCCACCGATCGGGCCCATGCGTCGGGACCACTCCATCCCGTGTACTCGAGCTTCCAGCCCTGCGGAATGAAGACCCCGACCTGCAACCGCCCGTTCCCGTCTGACAGCGCGGGGGCCGGGGGGCTCACGCCGCGAACTCCCACCACTGCACCTCGCACATCATGGGCAGCAGGTAGCTGACGTAGAGCGAGTGGATCGTGACCACGTTTTGGTCGTCGGCGTGGAGATCGATCAGATCGACTCGGTCGTCGCCCTCACGAAAGGCCTCGGCACGGGACTGCACGCCCTGCAGCTCCTCCAGCGACCCCACCGCAAATCCGAAATGATCCATGCGCGGGCAGCGCATGGGATCGTCCTCGGCGATGAGGAAGATGAATTGGTCCCAGTGCACACAGGACAGGATGAGTCGGCGGCGGTCCTCGGTCATGACCGCGATCTCGTCGAACCCGAAGACCTCACTCCAGAACCGGCAGATGTCTGCCGCGATTCTCCTCGTCGAGCAGGTCGGCGGGCAGGCTCATGGCGACGTGGTTGAAGTGCGGGTTACCGGTCGGGTAGTACGGGTGGGTCATCGTTCGCCTCCAACCTCGGTTCTCACGGCGTGAACCCCGTCGGACAGGCGAGGGACCACCATGACCTTGCCGGCATACCGACCCTCGGCCAGGCCAACCAGCGCGTCGGACAGCCGGTCGAGGGGAACATCGTCCGCCTCGATCAGCAGGTCGGTCGGAAAGCCCTCGGAGGCGAGCAGCTCGAGGGCGCGCTCGAAGCCGCCCTTATCGTAGATGAACGACCCGACGACGTGCAGCTCGTTGAGGACAAAACGATTGGGGTCGAACGACGGGTGCTCGATCCCTGCCCCCACCAACGCCAGGGTGCCACCTCGTCGCAACTGGTGGAACCCGATCTCCATGGCTTCCTTCTTGCCCGAGCACTCGAGCACCACGTGGGTGGCCCGGTCGGAGATCCGCTCGGGCTCCCACGGCGGGAACCGCTCGAGGTCGGTGGGATCGAGGACCTCGGCGGCGCCGAGGTCACGAGCCAACTGCTTGCGGCGCTCCCCAGGCTCGACGGCGATCACCGGCCCGATGCCGTATGCCACCAGGGCAGCAATGGAGAGCGCTCCGATGGGGCCGGCTCCGATGACCATCACGCTGTCGCCCAGGGCCGCGCCCGAGCGGGTGATCCCGTGCAACGCCACGGCCAGCGGCTCGGCCAGCGCAGCCTGGCGCGCCGTCAGTTCGGAGGGGACGCGGAGGAGCGACGCTTCGCGCACCAGCACATACTTGGCAAAGGCACCGTCATGGCCGTCGACGATCGAGCCCTGCCTGTTCTCGCACTGCGAAGGTTTGCCTTCCAGGCAACGACGGCATCGCCCGCACTTGGGCGACGAGCCGCCGACCACGGTCTCGCCGATGCCCCAGCCATCCACCCCCTCGCCCAACGCGGCGATGACACCGGTGAACTCGTGGCCGGCGACGAGTCCGGGCTTGTCACCCCACCCCTCGAGCAGCATGTGGATGTCCGATCCACAGATGCCGCAGTGGTCGACCTCGACCAGTACCTCTCCCGGACCCGGTCGGGGCACCGGGCGCTCCTCGACCACCACCTCCCCCCGGCGGCGGTAGACCGCTGCCGGCATCACCTCGGGGAGGTCGATCATGACACGAGGTCGATCGGCCGCATCATGCAGTCCGGCCTGGCTCGATGGCGATGTGGCACGTGGATAACCATAGGCCAGGTGGCGTGGGCGACACATCCCCGCATCCGAGCCATCGGCCCAGCTCCCGGCCCGATGGATTGATCTACGTTGGTGGAATGGCCCACCCCGCCGCTGATGAACGCTACGAGCACATGGAGTACCGACGATGTGGGCGATCAGGACTCAAGCTCCCCTTGGTCTCGCTCGGTCTGTGGCAGAACTTCGGTGACGCGCGACCACCACAAGAGATCGACGCCATGCTGATCAGAGCGTTCGACCTGGGGATCACCCATTTCGACCTGGCCAACAACTACGGGCCGTCCTACGGGTCGGCGGAGTCCAACCTCGGCACGGTGATCAACGGGTCCCTGGCCCCGTACCGCGATGAGCTGATCATCTCCACCAAGGCGGGATACGACATGTGGCCGGGACCCTACGGTGACGGCGGGTCGCGCAAGTACCTCCTGGCCAGTCTCGACGCCAGTCTTCGGCGGATGGGTCTCGACTACGTCGACATCTTCTACTCCCACCGGCTCGATCCCGAGACTCCGTTGGAGGAGACCATGGGAGCGCTCGACAGTGCAGTTCGCCAGGGCAAGGCCCGCTATGTGGGGATCTCCTCCTACCCACCCGAGCACACCGCCCACGCGGCGCGGCATACTGGCGCAGCTCGGGACCCCGCTCCTCATCCACCAGCCCTCGTACTCGATGTTCAACCGCTGGCCCGAGTACGGGTTGCTGGACACGCTCGGCGATCTGGGGGTGGGGTGCATCGTGTTCTCCCCGCTGGCCCAGGGGCTGCTCACCGACCGCTACCTGGAGGGGGTGCCCGAGGGGAGCCGTGCCAGTCAGACGGCGGGAACCTTGGATCGTGCCCAGCTCAACGACGACACCCTGGCCAAGGTGCAAGCGCTCAACGGGATCGCCAAACGGCGCAGCCAGACCCTGGCGCAGATGGCCCTGGCCTGGACGGTGCGGGACCCCCGAGTCACCTCGACCCTGGTCGGAGCGAGCAGCCTGGCTCAGCTGGAGCAGAACGTGGCGACGATCGGTGCACTCGGCTTCGCTCCCGAGGAGTTGTCAGAGATCGAGGGGATTCTGCGTCAGCGGTAATCCGCATCGGCTGCGCCACGACACCGTCCCATTCATTCGACGGTCACGCTCTTGGCCAGGTTGCGGGGCTTGTCGATGTCGCGACCGAGGGCCAGTGCCGTGTGATACGCCACCAGCTGGAGCGGGATGCCAAGGAGGATCGGCTGGAGCTCCGGCTCGGTGGTCGGGACGGTCAGCACGTCGTCCGCCCCGGGGACGGGCGCGGGCGAGTTGGTCACCACGATGACCGGGCCCCGCCGGGCCTGGATCTCGGCGATGGAGGCCATGTTCTTCTCCCACAACTCGTCGTCGGGGGCGATCACCACGGTGGGAATGTCCGGTCCCACCAGGGCCAGGGGCCCGTGCTTGAGCTCGGCCGCAGGATAGGCCTCGGCGTGGATATAGGAAACCTCCTTGAGCTTCTGGGCACCTTCGAGGGCCACGTGGTAGCTGCGGACCCGTCCGATGTAGAACACGCTGGACACGGTGGCCAGACGGGAGCCGACGGCCGCGATGGCCTCCTCTCCGGCGAGTATCTCCTCGATCTGCTTGGGCAACGTCTCGAGGGCGCCGATCAGCCGCGAGCCGTCGGCCGGACCGATGTCCCGGATGCGACCGAGGTGGAGGGCGAGGAGGGCGAAGACCACCGCCGTCGAGGTGAACGTCTTGGTCGAGGTGACCGACACCTCCATCCCCGCATGGAGGTAGATCCCCGACTCGCACTCGCGCCCGATGGTGCTGCCCGGGGTGTTGACGATACCGATCACCCGGCCGCCCTTGCGCTTGATCTCCCGCACTGCGGCCAGGGTGTCGATAGGTCTCCCCGGACTGGCTGACGGCGACATAGAGGGTGTCCGGCTCGATCACCGGATTGCGGTAGCGGAACTCCGACGCCGGCTCCGCATCGGCGGGGATGCGAGTCAAGCTCTCGATCAGATGAGCGCCGACCAGGCCGGCGTAGAACGCGGAACCACAGCCGAGGACCTTGACCCGCCGGAGCTCGAGCACCTCGCGGGGTGTCAGCTCGATGCCGCCGAGATGAGCGCTGGCGAAGCGATGGTCGAGCCGACCACGTAGTGCCTGTTCGACCGAGACCGGCTGCTCGAAGATCTCCTTGTGCATGAAGTCGGCGTGGCCGGCCTTGTCGTGCGCTGCCTTGGAGACCGACGCAGTGATCGGCAGCTTGCTCGTGGGTTCGGCATCGAGGGTGAAGGTGCGGAACCCGTCGGCGCGGCAGCACGGCCATCTCCCGGTCATCCAGATACACCACCTGATCGGTGTAGCGGACGAGGGCAGCGGCGTCGGAAGCCACGAAATGCTCACCCTTCCCGATACCGAGCAGGACCGGGCTCCCATTGCGGGCCACCACGATGCGGTCGGGTTGACGTTGATCGATCACCGCGATCCCGTAGGCGCCCTCGACCAGGAGGAGCGCGGCGCGCACCGCGTCCTCCAGCTCCTCCTCGGGTCGCGTGGCGATGAGGTGGGCCAGCACCTCACTGTCGGTCTCCGAGGTGAATGCCACATCGGCCAGGATCGTGGCCCGCAGCTCCGTGGCGTTCTCGATGACCCCGTTGTGCACCACGGCCACAGACTTGGACGCATCCAGGTGGGGATGGGCATTGGCATCGGTCGGCTGGCCATGCGTTGCCCACCGGGTGTGCCCGATGCCCACATTGCCGCGCAGGAGCTTCGGGCGCCGACTCGACGAGCTCGTCGACCCGGCCGGCACATTTGTGCATCTTGAGTGCGCTGCGTCCGGTGACGGCCACCCCGGCGGAGTCATAGCCGCGGTACTCGAGTCGCTGCAGGCCCTCGAACAGGATGGGGATAGCGTTGTTGGGGCCGATGTAGGCGACGATGCCACACATGAGTTCGCTCCTAGCCGTAGATGGCGCGCCGGACCTGGCGCTCGGTGAAGGGTGGGGCGGCAACCGGGCGGGCCACCAGTTCGGAGGCGATCCGCCCGAACGCCTCGGCGTTGCCCAGCCCGCCCGACTGGAGCTCGCGGTGCCGCCGACGGATGAAGTTCCTCGGCCGATTCCCCGCAGTAGGCGACGACCTCCTCGACCACTCGCCTGGCCACGCCGGCCGGGAGGGCGGTGGTGGCCACCAGGCGATCCACCAGTTCGTCCCATTCCCCAGTGGCCACGACCCGCATCATGCCAGCATTTCTTCACCGAATGCAACAGATTTGCCCGATTATGGGCAGAAAGTGGTGAAAGGCGGCCTCGGGCCTTACGCCGGCCTGACTTCAGGATCGAGCCGCACCCCCGATGGGTCCCGATCGGTCCCCACCCACCGGGCCAGGCGCGCACCGATCGCATCTCCGGGGACGGTGCGCTCCCCGTTCGATGCGAAGCGGCAGCCATCGGTATCGACGGTGACCGTCACCCCGGAACCGGACGGGTAGTCGAACCGGAGGAGGTCGACCCGGCCCTGGGACAGCGGGCAATTGTAGATGGCACCGGAAGGGATGACCTGCCACGTCGGCATGTCCAGGTAGGCCACGAATTGGGTGAGTGCCGGTCCGGTCACCACATGGGATCGTTCCAGTGTCCCTTCGGCATCGGGCTGGTTCAGGCCGGCATAGCGACACACCGACAACGACGACGGCCCGAGGGGCACCAGGGCGTCGGCGAGACCGGGCCGGGCCGGAGACGGATCGACCGGGGTGGGCGCCGACGGGCCCCATCGCTGCGGGCACGGGGCCACGGCCGTCGTCGGGGCCAGTGTGATGGTGGGCTGAACGGCACCGGTGGCGGCGGCGCAGGCGGCCCCGGTCACGGCCAGTGCTCCCATGACCAATGATGCCGACCATCGGGCCCACGACCCAGCGTCGCTGGTGGCTCTCCTACCGGTGCTGCCGTGGGGGGCGGACGTGCTCACTCTGTGAGTACGAATGGGGACCCACCTTGGTTGACGACCCGGGTCCCGGTCGCCCCGGTCGCGACCGGCTGGAATACCCTCGTCCCACGGAGTTCTCTCATGAAGATGTCAACCCGACCGTCTTCCCGTTCGTAGAACTGGCGATGACGAGTGATCCCTGAGGATGGTGACGGCGCCGAGGTACAACGTGGGCCTTCCGGATTTGACGAAGCCTTCGAACGCCTGTTCCTGCGTGCCTACAGGGCCAGCTTCCAGATCGTGAGGAGTCGAGAGGATGCCGAAGACGTGGCGATGGACACCATGGCCCGCGCCCTGCGCCATTGGGACAGGCTCGACCGGGAACCCGACGGATGGGTGACCAGGGTGGCGGCCAACCGGTCGATCGATCTGTGGCGGAAGGCCCAGCGGCGGCGGCGCCACGACGCCGAGGGTGGCGCCGGAGTGGCGGTGACCCAGACTGCGGACGATATTGCCGTCCGTCAGGCGCTCTGCAGGCTGTCGAAGCGTCAGCGGGAGGTGGTCGCGTTGCGATACTTCATGGATCTCAGTGAACGAGAGATCGCGCAGGTCCTCGGTTGTTCCACCGGATCGGTCAAGCAGCATGCTTCGCGGGGGCTCGCCGCACTGCGCAGGGCCCTGACCGACGAGGAGCTGGGCGGCCTGGGCGATGGGTGACATGCAGGCTCCCCCACCCTCGTCGTCCATCGGGCACTTCAGAGCCGAGGTGGACCGGCGGGCCGAGGCGCTGGGTCGCCGACACCGCCGCACCATCGGGGGCGGAGTGGCCGCGGTGGTCTTGATCGTCCTGGCCACCTCATCGATCGTGGTTGTCGGCGCCACCGTTTCCCACCGGACGACGTCGCCCACGGCCGGTCGGGCCCCGACCGGCCGTGGGCCGACACCGGTTGCGGGAGGGCCCCGGGCCGGCAACGCCGGCGCCTTCGGTGGCGCCGCCAGTGGACCGTCGGACGTGTATTGGATCAATGATCAGCCCAGCGGATACGTCGGGACCGGTGTGCTCACCGGCATGAATGTCACGGTCCTGCTCCCAGCTCCGGGTACGGGCAGGTGGGGTCGTGCGGCCGTCACCTCGGGAAGCGGATCGGTCCTGACGTTTTACGGCCAGTGGGCATACGGGGCCGAGGGCGTGCAGGCCACGTTCAAGGCCCACCGGTTGGGCACGGCCACCATCGCCATCCCGCTCCTGGGGGACCCGGCCGGCTCGTGGCACGCCACGATCATCGTGACCGGACTTGACGCCCCAGCGTGCAGCCCCAATGGCGTCTGCCATTGAGGACCCGCGACCCGACCGGTCAGATGCCCTCGGTGCTGAGCTCGACCGTCGGGTACAGGGGGTGGGCGGCCAACAGGTCTGCACACCGCCGGCGGGTGGCATCGGTGACCGACGGTGAGACCACATAGCGGGCCTTCGAGAGGCCGGAGGCCGTCGACGCCGGCTCGGTTGCCGCCAGCACGTCGCAGATGATGGCGGCCACCTCGTCGAACTCGTCACCGTCCAACCCGAGCGTAGTGAGCGCCGGGCTCCCGAGGCGGATGCCCGAGGTGTACCAGGCACCGTTCCGATCGCCGGGGATCGAGTTGCGGTTGGTGACGACACCGGCCTCGAGGAGCGCGGCCTCCGCCTGGCGCCCGGTTACCCCGAAGCTGGCGTGCACGTCGACCAGGACGAGGTGGTTGTCGGTACCACCGGTAGACAGGTGCGCCCCCCGACGGGCCAGCCCCTCGGCCAACGCCCTGGCATTGACCACTACCTGGTTGGCGTAGGCAGCGAAGGACGGCCGACGTGCCTCGGCGAAGGCGACCGCCTTTGCCGCCATGACGTTGGGCAGCGGGCCACCGAGGACCATCGGACAGCCCCGATCGACGAACTCCGCGTACTCGGACGTGCACAACACGAACCCTCCACGGGGACCTCGAAGGGACTTGTGGGTGGTGGAGGTGACGACGTGGGCGAAGGGAACCGGATTGAGGTCGCCGGTGAGCACACCGCCGGCCACCAGGCCGGCGAAGTGGGCCATGTCGACCAGACAGCGTGGCGTCGATCTCGTCGGCGATCTCGCGCAGGATCCGGAAGTTCGGATTGCGCGGATAGGCGGAGTAGCCGGCCATCACGATGAGCGGACGGAACTCGTGGGCCAGTTGCCTGATGCTGTCGTAGTCCAGCGTCCCGGTGGTGGGGTCGACGCCGTAGCTCCTCTGTTCGAACAGCTTTCCGGAGATGTTGGGGCGGAATCCGTGCGTCAGGTGGCCGCCGGCGTCGAGGGACATGCCGATCATCCGTTGCCCGGTCAGCTCCCGCCGAAGGGCCTCCCAATCGGTCCTCGCGAGGTCGTTCACATGACCGATCCCCATTGCGGCGAGGCGCGGCTGTTCGACACGGGCGGCAAGGATCGACCAGAAGGCCACCAGATTGGCGTCGATGCCCGAGTGGGGCTGCACGTAGGCGTGGTCGCTCCCGAACACCGCCTTGGCATGATCGACCGCCAGTCGTTCGATCTCGTCGACGAACTCGCACCCGGCATAGAAACGGTGACCCGGGGTCCCCTCGGCATACTTGTCCGACAGCCAGTTGCCCATGGCCAACAGCACCGCCGGCGACGCGTAGTTCTCCGAGGCGATGAGCTTGAGCTGTTTGCGTTGATTGTCGAGTTCGGCGGCAATGGCGGCTGCAACCCGTGGCTCTGTCGAGCCGATCACGCTGAGCGCAGATTGGAACGCGGTCGCTTCGGGAGTGGTCATGGTTCCTCCTGGACGAAGATGCCAATCGCCCAGGCGCACGGCTCGACGGCCAGCGACTGCCCGCTGGCCGAGACCGCTCCCCGGTGGTGGTCCACCTCGCAGCGCCAGTCACGGTCTTCACCGACCTTATCCCAGCCCCGCCCAACCGGCTCGGCCCAGTCCACCGGCCACGTCATGGGGACGGATGAGAGCCACAGCGCCGAGCCACAGCGCCGAGCGGGTGCGGCCAGTCAGCGGAAGGGGTCGTCCCGCACGACGCCGAAGCGCTCAGTGTAGAAAGCAAGGGCCTCGTAGCGCTCGGACCGGTCGATGCCCAGTACCTCAGGCTGGTACCTGACCGTCCCGTGCCGCCCACGGGGGTGACCGGCCATGAACTCCTCCATGGAGTTGCGGGTGGCGGGGGTGAACGGCTGGTCGGCCACGGAATAGATCTGCTCGACGATGGCGACGTCGTCAGCCATGAACCGGTCGAAGGTGACGTCGATCGACCGGTCGCGGGGGAGCAACTCGCGATCGTCGGTGCACGCCCGGAAGAGGTCCTCGACCCTCGACGACCAGTAGCGGCCTATGGCGACGGGATCGATGTGCTCCACGGCCATGCGGGACGTGTAGGCGATCATCGTCGCCATCGACACGGTCACCGACGCCGGATCGCGATGGGTCACCACGAAGGTGGCGTCGGGGAAGGTGGCCGCCAGCGGTCCGAACTGTTCCAGGTGTTGCGGCGACTTGAGCACCCACCGGGTGCCGCCCCGCAGCCATTGGAGGACCTTCAAGATCGTCCGCAGGTACTGGTAGGGAGGGGTCTGGTCCTCCGCCTTGAAGTGATCGCGCCACGTCGGCACCAACCCCTGGGTCTCGAACAGCATGGTCGAGAGGTCGATGGCCAGGAGCTGGATCTCCTCGTGCACGTGGGTGACGGTCATCTCGTGCATCCGCTTGAAGTACGGCAGCGCGGCGTCGAGCATCTCGAGGCCGAAGGCGGTGCGGCCAAGGCGTGGGTCTGGCCCCCCCTGGCCGGACTCGGCTGGGGAGAGCACCGGTTCGAGGCTCTCCCAGTAGGGAAGTGACCGTAGGGCGGGATCGGCACTGATCAGATTGTGAAGATGGGTGGTGCCGGTGCGGGGAAGGCCACAGATGATGATCGGTCGTTCGATCTCGAGATCGTGGATCTCGGGGTGGCGGGAGAGGAGATCCTGGATGAGGAGGCGGTTCTTCAACAGCTGCAGGAGCTGGCTGTACCAGGTGACCACTCCCGATGGGCTGAGACCGGCCTCGTCCCGCAGGGCCCGGCACAGGACGTCGAGTCGCCCCCGGAAATCGCCGCTCCCGAAGTCCCCCACACCGGTCTCCTCGGCCGCGGCGGTGCACAGGGCGTCGGGCTGGAGCGGGCAGGCCGCCGCCACCTCGACCAGTGTCTCGCGTAGCTGGGCGATCTCGGGGGTGAACCGGGGGTCGAGGAGGTCGTCGAGGACGACCGGTGCCGGTCGACCGCTCACCACGAGGCCCCTGATTCGCTGACCGGGACCACCCGCGTGGTCGGACGCGCCGGTGTCTCCTCGGGGAGGAACCAGCGGAACCAGACAAGGCCTCGGGCGTGGCCGGCCGTCGAGATCCAGTTGGGATGACCCGGATCCCGTCCGGCCACCACCAGGCGCCACGATCCGTCGGGTTCGAGAGCGATTTGGGAGCCGTTGCGAGTGACCTGTTCGTAGTCGTAGTCGTAGGTGTGGAGGAATTGGTTCCACAGGCAGACGTTCCAGAACACGCAGGGCGGTGATCGGCCCTCGAGCACCAGCGCCTCGTCTGGATGCAGCGAGTAGTTGCCCATGGCATAGGCGGCGTCGCCGGCCGCCCAGCCGAAGGTGGTGCTCGAGACGGGGTAGGGCTCGTCGACGGTGTTCGGTGCTCCCAGGGGTACGGGGACGATCTGCGCCTGTTCACGCACCCAGGTGCGCGCTGCCCCGAATCGGCGGGCGAGGTCGGCGTCGTCCTCCCGCCGGATCGGTGGGGGGTCCGCCGTCTCGATGCCCCACTCCACCCTCCTGCCTCGGGTGGGGTCGGACAGGTAGTCGCGGGTGATGGCGCACACCGAGTCGGGCGCGAGCTCGATCCATGCCCCGTCGTGGGGATCAGGGCTGAGGGTGATCGAGAAGGTCCCGTCCTCGTCGAACTCGAGCGATCGGTCGTTGACCGTGCCGACGATGCGATCGGAATAGCGCCCGTCGGAGGGACCTCCGTAGACGGTCAGCGAGAGGTAGTCGGCGTCACCTCGTCGACCGGTGACCACGTAGCTCCGCCGGGGATCGATGGGGGCGTACTGGTAGAAGGCATCGGCGTTGTCGCCTCCCCACTTGCGGTAGGGCCCGACGATGTCGACGAAGCGGGGGCGATCGGGGTCGGCCCACACGTAGGCGTCCAGTCCCACGGCCAGAATGGAGAAGATCCATTTGTAGCCCTCGAGAACGCTCTGGGCGTCGAGCGGCACCTCAGCGAGCTGCAGTCGACCCTCGAGGGCTCGCAACTCGTCGAGGAGCTCGTGGAAGGCAGCCGTGGTCAGCGGCGTCGACGACGACTCTCCAGTCTCTGGCCGGTCCATCGCTTCAATCTACGGGCCGGCGTCGTGGACGGTCGAGCGGCGGCCGTGCCGGCTCGCGGCCAGCCATCGGTTGGGCAGGGGATGGCCCGACATGCGCCGGAGCCGTGTGCCATAGTCCACGCGTGCCGGTACGACCGATCGACCCCTCCGTCCTGCGCGTCGATGACGGTGGCGACGTGTCACTGCTGGGGGGCTGGTCGCCGACCAGCGGCCTCCGGCATTTCCCCCGCTCGCCGGTGTGCCCGTTCACCGGTGCCGACGACGTGGAGCCCATCGACCTCCCCCGCACCGGCACCGTGTGGCTGCACACCACGGTCACCGTGGCGCCGCCCGGCTACTCCGGGCCCGTGCCCTACGGGCTCGGGATCGTCGAGCTCGATGGACAGCCGCGCCTGCGCATCGTGGCCCGCCTCTCCGGTCCGGGCATCGGACCGGGCGTTCCCGTCTCGCTGACCGGCGAGGAGCTGCCGGGTCCCGACGGGGAGCCGGCACTGACCTGGTCGTTCCACACATGAGCTCGGTACGGATCACCGGTGTGGGCCTGCATCCGTTCGGCCGGTTCGAAGGGATGACCGGCACCACCATGGGCGTGGTCGCCGTCCGCGCCGCGCTCGACGAGGCAGGCATCGGCGTGCGGGCCGTACAGGCGGCCTACTGCGGCACCGCCTACGGGGGGATCGCTTCCGGGCACCGGGTCCTCGGCTCGCTCGCCGGTACCGGCATCCCCATCTACGACGTCGAAGCCGGCTGCGCGTCGGGGGGTGCCGCGCTCCAGCTGGCGGCGGCGTCCATCACGTCCGGCCAGCACGACCGCGTCCTCGTCTTCGGGGTCGAGAAGATGCCCAAGGGCATCATTCGGTCGTCGTTCTTCGCACCCTGGCAGGAAGCGGCGGGGCTCACCCCGGCACCCGCCTACTTCGCCCTCCGCGCCCAGCGGCTGCTCATCGATACCGGCCTCACCGTCGATCACCTCGCCCAGGTCGTGGTCAAGAACCGCAGTCACGGGATCGCCAACCCGGATGCCATGTACCGCAAGGCGGTCACCGCCGAGGAGGTGCTCGCCTCGCGGATGATCTGTCCACCGCTCACCTTGTTCATGCTGTGCTCACCCAACGAGGGCGCGGCCGCCGTCGTGCTCGAGCGTGACGGTACGGGTGTGACCGTGGCGGGCATATCGCTCCGCTCACACCTGCCTGGGAACGTCCTGGGGGAGGACTCCCCCCTGAGCGGGATCGATGACGGCGCCGTCACCCCGCCCGACGACACTGGCCGCCGATGACGCCTACGCCCAGGCGGCGCTGGGGCCGGGCGACGTGGACGTGGTGGAGTGCCAGGACACCGACGCCGCCCGCGAGCTGCTGGGCTGGGCCGAGCTCGGGTTGTGCCCCCCGGGGGAACAGGCCGCCATCCTGGCTGACGGCAGCGCGCTGGTCGGTGGGCGACGGCCGATCAACCCGTCGGGTGGGCTGCTCTCCAAGGGCGAGCCACTCGGCGCCTCGGCGTTGGGTCAGATCGTCGAGCTGGTCCGGCAACTGCGTGGCACCGCCGGAGCCCGTCAGGCGCAGGGGGCGCGGGTCGGCCTGGCCCACGTCATCGGGCGCGGCGCCAACGCCTGCGTCACCGTCCTCGTGCAGTAGCAGCGGGCTTGCCCAGGGTAAGCTCCTCGTCCGAAGTCGTCGAAACCCGGTGCGGGTGCAGGCTCCCTCGACCAGAGACGCAGGTTCCGGCATCAGACGAAGTCCGAGCCGCCATCGACGTTGACGTTGGCGCCGGTCACGTACCCGTTGGTGTGGGAGGCGAGGTAGGCGGTGATCGACGCCACCTCCTCGGGGAGGCCCGCTCGTCCCAGGTCTGCCGGCTGGTGGAAGTGGTTGTCGATCCAGGTCATGACGTCGACCGGGTCGGTGGCGTCGAGGCCCTCGACCTCGAAGGCACCCCGAAGGCCCTCGCTGAAACTGGCCGTGACGATCGAGCCCGGGCTCACCGTGTTGACGAGGATCCCTTCGGGAGCCAGCGACTTGGACAAGTTCTTCGACACGCTGGTGAGTGCCGCCTTGGCCGCGGTGTAGGCCACCAGCAGGGGGCTCTGGCGTTGCGTCGAGTGCGCCGACACATTGACGATCCTCGCCCATGGCGCTGTTCGCAGGAGTGGCAGCGCCGCCCGGACGCAACGGACCGCGGCCATCACCCCCACATCGAAGGTGGCCTCCCAGTCGCCGTCCTCCAACTGCTCGAATCGACCGGCGCTCGGTCCGAGGGTGTTCACCAGCACATTGAGCGAGCTCCAGCGCCGGCCCAGCTCGGCGAAGGCGGCATCGACCTCGCCGGGTTCGGTGACGTCGACGGTCAGCCCGAAGGACCCGTCGCTGCCGGCGCCGTGGAGTGCCGCCACCGTGTCGTCGATCGCCTGCCGACCACGAGCCAGCACCGCCACCTGTGCCCCTTCGGTGGCCAGCCGCTCGGCGATGGCCCTGCCCATCCCCTTCGAGCCGCCCGTGACCACCGCGGTGGCCCCCTGGAGACCTAGGTCCACGTCGGTGTCTTCACTCCGATCCACCTCTCGATGACTCGCTGGCACGGCCGGGCCTCCACCGGTGTCCTCGGCGAAACGCTACTGCGATCGGACGGGCCACTGCCGGGCCCGGACCATCCATGAGGTGGGCGGCCCCGGCGTCCGATGGCTACGGACGGAAGACCACCTTGATGGCGTGGGAGCTGTCCCGATCGATGGCCGCCTCGACGGCGGTGCGGTAGTCCTCGAGGGCGAACTCGTGGGTGACGACCACCTCGTCGGGCAGAAGGCCGGCGGCGAGGACGTCGAGGGCGCGGTCCACGGAGTGTCGCCCGGGCCCACCGGCCAGTCCCGGCGTGGAGCCGCCATCCACGCTGTGATCGATGGAGCCGACCAGGGCCGCCTCCTTGTACCAGATCGGCGTGAGGTCGACTTCGCTGATGCCGGCCGTGCCCAGCAGGAGGACGACGCCCCGGTGGTTGACCATGCGGAGGGCTTCGGTGACCGAGTGCGGCGTGCCCACCGCCTCGACGACGTAGGGGAACCCGCCCATGAGCATGACGTGGGCCTTGCGCCCGACGACGCGGGCGCCGACCAGGGCGGCGAGCTCGTCGACGTGGGAGTTGTCGGGGGCGGTCCGCACCACGTGGTCGGCGCCACAGGCGATGGCCGCCTCCGCCTGGTGAGGGTGCCGGGCGAGCACGGTGACCGGGCACCGCGGGAAGAGGCCCTTCAGGGCGGCGACGGCTGGCCAGCCCGATGATGCCGGCACCGACGACCAGCACCGGTTGGCCATCCTCGGGTGCGGAGCGAAGCAGCCCATGGCAGGCGATGGAGACCGGTTCGTGCAGGCAGGCGGCGCGGTCGGGCACCGCGTCGGGGATCGGGTGGAGCATCGAGGTATGGGCCAGTGCCTGATCGGCCCACCCCCCACCCAGGTTCGAGGTGAACCCGAGCGTGCGACCACTGCTGACGATCCTGCTGTCCAGGTTGAGGCAGGACGACGTCCACCCGAGGGCACAGTTGGCACAGACCGGCTCGATCCCGCGGGCCAGGCATGGGATGCAGGGGTCGACGCGCCACCCGGGTCCCCACCGGATGGGGGCATGCCGGTCCCGCCTCGATCACCCGGCCGGCGATCTCATGGCCGAGCACGAAGGGAACGCCCCCATCGACGCCAGCGTCGGGGAGGGACCGGTGGTGTGGGCGAACAGATGGAGGTCGCTTCCGCAGATCCCGCCGGAGGTGACGCCGATTCGGGCCCAGCCGGCATCGGGCAGCTCCGGTTCGGGCACCTCGACCAGTGACGCCGGGAAGGCGGCATCGGCCATGTCGAACTGAACGGCGCGCACCGTGGCAGCCTACGCGCTCCCTCGGTCGCCAGCCCGGGTGGGCGATGCGGGGGGCAATCCGATCGGTCGCTGGCCTAGTGTTGCGCGGTTGTGCGGGTGCCGGACGCCACTCTCGATGAGGTCCGCGAGCGGGGGTTCGCCCTGATGGAGGGATTCCTGGCTCCCGACGAGTTCGAAGCGGCGCACCAGGCGCTGTGGCTCCACTTCCCCACTCCCGAGGACTACTTCGCCGATCCGGCGCGGTATCGCCCAGTACGCCGACGACCAGTTCGCCGGCGTCGAGGAGTTCCCCTACCGGTCGTGGGACCTCAACCGCCTGGCCTTCCACCCGGATCTGGTCGATGCCGCCGAACGGTTCCTCGGCACCGCCGAGCTCCACCTGTACAAGGTCGAGCTGTGGGCCAAGTACGCCGGCGCCACCGACTACGACCAGCCCCTTCACCGTGACTACGGCAGTCACAGCCTGGTGGTCCCCCGTGACGACCGCCGCCTACCAGCAGTTGACCACCTTCATCTTCCTCTCCGACGTCACCGACGCAGGACGGGCCCACCCGCATCGTTCCCTTCGAGCGGGGCAAGGACGTGCCCTTCACCCCGCTCTACATCGAGTTCGGCGCCCTGGCCGACGAGGAGGTGGCCGCCGTCGGGCCGGCCGGGAGCCTCCTCGTCTACCGAACCGACATCCTCCACCGAGGTTCGAACCTGACCGGTGCCGGCGCCTCTCGCTTCTCGATCCTGGCCGACTACCAAGCCAGGGGGACGACGTGGGGCGGGAAGATGGCGTGGCCGAAGCAGTCCCCGCAGCGATGGGCCAAGCTCCTACCCCGCTGCAGCGTCCGGGAGCGAGACCTCTTCGGATTCCCGAGGCCCGGCCACGACTATTGGAACGATCAGACACTGGCCGATGTCGCCCTCCGCTACCCGGGGATGGACATGACACCGTACCGGCCTGTCACGCGCTGACGCCGGTGGATCGCAGGGGTTCGACGGTCGAGGAGGCCGGTCGATGCCACGACTCGAGGTCGTCGGTCGGGAAGGGATCCAGCGTGGCTCCGGCCATCGGGCGACCGAAGAGGTAGCCCTGGGCGAAGTCGCAGCCGAGGTCGCGGAGCATGTGCAGCTGGGTGTCGGTCTCCACGCCCTCAGCGATGCACGCCAGTCCGAGTGCTTCGGCCAAGGCGATGACCGCCTTGACGATGGCGGCGCCCTCGGTGCTCTTGTCCAGCCCGTCTACGAAGCCGCGGTCGATCTTGAGGCACTCGACGGGCAGTTGCTTGAGGTAGCTCAACGACGAGTACCCGGTGCCGAAATCATCGATGGCGATGTGCAGCCCCTGGTCGCGCAAGCGGCCGAGCGTCTGGATGGTTCGGTCGGGATCCCGCATCAAGGTGCCTTCGGTGATCTCGAGCCAGATCAGGTCGGGGTTGATGCCCGCCTCGGCCACGACCTCGGCGATCTGTTCGGGAAATTGCTTCTCGGCGATCTGCCGGGGTGACACGTTGATCGAGACCGCAGAACGCCATCGCTCGACCTGTGACGCTCCACGGAGCTCACACCAACGAGCGGACTGCCGACACGCCTCTTGGAGGACCCAGCTCCCGATGGGCACGATCAGCCCGGTGTCTTCGGCAAGGTCGATGAATTCGCCCGGAGGCAGCAATCCCCGCGTCGGATGTCGCCACCGCACCAGCGCTTCGACGGCCACCAGCGTCGAGGTACGGAGGTCCACCAGGGGCTGGTAGTGCAACTCGAACTCGTCCCTGGAGATGGCCCGGTGCAAATCGTTCCCCACCTTGAGCCGGCCGATCGACCATACGTCCTTGTCCTCGTCGTACATCTCGATGGTGGCCCGACCGCTCTCCTTGGCCCGGTACATGGCCGAGTCGGCATCGCTCAAGAGCCGCTCCGGCGAGGTGTCCCGATGATGGGCCAGGGCGAGGCCGACGCTGGCGGTCACGAAGGTCTCCACCTCGGCGAGGTCGAGTGGCGCACGCAAATTGTTGGCGATGCGCTCGGCAAAGTCGAATGCGGTGGCCTCGTCGGGAACCTCGCCACAGAGCACCACGAACTCGTCCCCCCCGAAGCGGGCCACGGTGTCGCCCGGCCGGACCGCCTCTTTGATCCGCTCGGCCGCGATCCGCAGGACGCGGTCACCCCACTCGTGGCCCATGCTGTCATTGATCACTTTGAAGTGGTCGAGATCGACGAACGCAACCATCACGCTTCCCGGACTCCTGTCGATGGAGTCGAGGGCGATCTTGAGGCGGTCCATGAAGAGCGTCCTGTTCGGCAGGTCGGTCAGTGGGTCGTGGATGGCGGCGTGGGCGATCAGCTCATTGATGGCCCGCCGTTCGGTGACGTCCTCGATCTGGCAGATGCCGTACTGGGCGCTCCCGCCGGCGTCGCGGATGCAGCTGGCGCTCAACGACACCCAGACGGCGTGGCCGTCGGCGTGGAGATAGCGCAACTCGAGTTGCCGGGTGGTGGTCGCCGAGGCAAAGAGACGGTGCGTCCAGATCTCGCTGACTTGACGGTCCTCAGGATGCGTGAGGTCCTCGATCGGGACGCCGACCAGATCGTCGGGGCTGGATCCCAGAATCGTCCCGAACGCCGGGTTGGCCTGCAGGATCACGCCGTCGACGCTGACCAGGCAGATGCCGATGGGCGCCCCGTCGAACGAGCCCTTGAACCGGGCCTCGGCCTCTACCAGGGCCGAGTCGGAGCGCTCTTTGGCGCCGAACAGCCACCCGAGCAACTGGATGGTGAACACCAGTCCCACCAGGGCCAGCACGGCGAGGGCTTGCACCAGCGGCTGGGGGACCAGTGTGGGCACGATGCCGACGGCGATACCGATCTGGCCGAGGCCGATGAGTACGACGCTGAGGATGATGGCCGGCTTGGTCGTCGCCGCCCCCACCGAGCGCATGCAGTCGGTCACACCGAACACCAGGCCCACCACCAGTGTCGGGCCCCAACCGATGGCGTAGATGATGACGGTGATACCGGTCAGCTCGACGCCGACCCGCATGTAGAGACGCCACCCGGACAGATCCTCCGGCCACAGCTCGTTGGCCACGGCGGCAAGGATGGAGCAGCCTCCGACCAGTAGGAACAGCACCCACACATGCAGGTTGGCGATCAGCCCGTGGGACCGGAGCAGCCAGAGCAGCCCGACGGCGATGGGCACGGCGACAACGGTCGGATCGGCCAGGCGCTTGAGGACCCGCGCCGGGAACCGGTTTCTCGTCGAACGGCGCGAATTCCCTGGTTGTGCCACTCCCAGATATCGACGCACCGTCCCCATGCCTTTAATCCGGGGCTCCGGGGGCCGTCGGCAGACCCGGCAGCGGTGGTGAACTGGTGATATGCCTGAATTCGAGGGCCCGGCGGCCGGCCCCGACGGGGCGCCCGGGTCGAGCCTCGGACGTGGCGTCGGTGACAGGGAAACGGGACGTCGGTGAGCCACCGAAGACAGCCGTCGAACCGCGGTGCGGGCACCGGTTGCTACCCGGCGCCACCCGCCCACAGCGGGCTCTTATGTTGTGCCCGTAGTCTCGTTGCCCATGCTCACCAGCGACGGCCCCAGGACCAGGATGTTCGTGATCGCCGGGGTGATCGCCATCGCCGCGGTGGGGCTCACCGCGTGCGGTTCCGCCGGCAGCTCGGCAGTCGCTCCGCTGTCTCCCGCTGCCTCGGTGCTCGACGCCGGGTATGCCAAGACCATCGGCTTCTCGAAGACCATCCAGGCAGCCAAGTCGACGGCGGAGACCAGTCAGAAGGGTTGCTCCAAAACCATCGAGTCGGTCTTCGAGAACGCGGCCGCCAAAACCGGACTGGTATCCGACGTGCTGGTGTGCGGGACGGCGGGATCGGCGACCAACCGCGCTCGCAGCCGTGCGCAAGCAGATCACCGTCGACCCGAGCTTGTCGCCACCCAAGGCCCTGGGTGGCTCGGCATTCGCCACCGCCACCAACGCGCCCGAGTACCTGATGGTGTGGCGATCGGGCACCAGGGTGGCCATCACCGCCATCGATGTCGACGTGACCGCCACCTCCAGCACGCCGAGTACCTCGGTACCGCTCACGGCAGCACAGATCCGAACGCTCGGGCAGGCTGCACTGCATCAGAATTCGCTGTACCCCTAAGAACGCTCGTACCACGGCGACTCTCCGCACGATCGCATCCCGGCCGTTGCCTGAGCGGGCCCCACCGCCACCGTTGGGATATCTAGCTGCTGGTGGCCGCTCCGGTGATCGATCCCTGCAGACCGATCCCGACGAGCGAGCCGAGATAGCTGGCGTCCCCATAGGAGTAGAGGGCCCCATCCCGACCAAGGATCCAGTACCCGCCACCGTTGGCGGTAGCAACGATCCCCTCGACCGGCGCATGGCTGACGATGCCCTGGCCGGGTACGGAGCCCTGGTAGCCGGCATTCCCGAGCGAGAAGACTCCACCGTCGGAGGCCACCAGCCAGTACCCGCCGCCGTCCGGCGTGGCCGCCATGCCCACGATGGGAGCGGCCAAGGTCAGGCCGCCGGTCGACCCGTAGAAGGTGGCGTCACCGAAGGAGAACACTCCGCCGTCGGAGGCCACCAGCCAGTACCCGCCGCCGTCCGGCGTGGCCGCCATGCCCACGATGGGCTTGTTGAGCACAAGCCCGCCGGTCGACCCGTAGAAGGTGGCGTCCCCGAAGGAGAACACTCCGCCGTCGGAGGCCACCAGCCAGTACCCGCCACCGTCCGGCGTGGCCGCCATGCCCACGATGGGCTTGTTGAGCACAAGCCCGCCGGTCGACCCGTAGAAGGTGGCGTCCCCGAAGGAGAACACTCCGCCGTCGGAGGCCACCAGCCAGTACCCGCCACCGTCGGGCGTGGCCGCCATGCCCACGATGGGCTCGTTCAGGTGGGCGCCACCGGTCGATCCGTAGTAGCCGGCGGTCCCGAAGGCGAAGACGCCCCCGTCGGACCCGGCCATCCACACTCCCTGGTTGCCGGCGGCCGGTATTTGCAACTGCTCGATGAGCGTCTGGAACGTCTCGTTGTTATTGGCGTTGGTGGCGGTGAAGCCGGCGGCGTAGCACCCTGTTCCCCGGACACAGGCCAGGCCAGGCAGGTAGCCGAAGACCATCACGTTGGGACTGGGGTCGACCGACCAGGCCGAGCCGTTCCAATTCTCGATGAACGGCGTGGGACTGCTGTTGTTGTTCTGGCCGCTGGCGGCGCCGGTGGCGCCGGTGGCCCAGCAGTCGGACGCGGTGACACAGGTGACCGAGGACAGGAGATTGGCCGATGTGGGTGGGGCTGGGCTGGGCGTGGTGGACCAGGCCGAGCCGTTCCACTGATCAACCAGCGTGGTGGACGGATTGCCGTTGGAGTCCGTGGTGGTTCCGACCGCCCAACAGTCCGAGGAGTTCACACAGGTAACCGAGCTCAGCAACTGTCCCGCCGGACTGGCCACCCCCGGGGCCGAGGCTACCGACCAGGCGGCCCCGTTCCAGTGGTCGATCAGCACCGTGCTGTCTTCGACGTTGGGGGCGATGCCGGGGAGGAACCCGTACTGGACCTGATTCGGTCCGGCGTAGCCCACCGCCCAGCAGTCCGAACTGCTGGTGCAGGTGACCGACTCCAACTGGTCATAGGTCTGGCCCGAAGACGGTGCCGTGACCTGCGACCACTGTGAGCCGTTCCACTGGAGGATGACGCCGTTGAGCGGGTTCTGCTGGGCGTCGAGGGAGTTGCCCACCGCCCAGCAGTCCGAGGCGCTGGTGCAGGTGACCGAGAAGAGATAGCCGCCGATGTCCGGAGTGGGCATCACCGTCCAGGTGGAACCGTTCCACTGCTCGGCCATGAGGACCGGGTTCTGCCGGGTGGCACCTTCTTGGGCACCAACCGCCCAACAGTCCGATGCGGTGACGCAGCTCACGCTCCACAACAAGGAGGCCTGCGAGCCGGGCGGCTGGGCGTTGGGCCCGAGGGACCAGGCTGATCCGTTCCATCGCTCGACCAAGGCGTAGGGCTGCGGGTTGTTGTTGTTGTTGTTCTGGCTCGCGGGGATCACCCCGCCCACCGCCCAGCAGTTCCAGGCACTGGTGCAGGTGGTCCCCATCAGGAGATTGCTGTCCGTCGCACTGGTGTTCGGGCTGGTGATGATGTTCCATCCCGAATTGGTGGAGGCCAGCGCCGTCGGCACTGCCGAGGTGAGGATGAACAACGCGGCGATCACGGCTCCGAGGCAGAGGGCGATCCGCCGGCCCAGGGTGCTGCCATGTGATTCTTGCATCCCCATCTATCGTCATGTCTCATGACAACTTGAGCGGAGCCACGAACAATCGCAGGTCAGAATGTGTCAGGGCAGGAGCAGCCGGGCCAGCCGGCGTGCGGTGACGGCGAGACCGATGGTGCCCATGGTGGCCAGGTAGAGGACGTGGCCGGCCAGGGACCAGCTGAACATCCCGAGGTCGAGGCCACGCAGGAGGGCGACCCCCTGGTAGAGAGGCGTGCACCGCACCACCAGCCTGCAGCCATCCCGGGTACACGGTGATCGGGTAGAAGGTGGCCGAGAACAGGAACATGGGGATGATGGCCAGCGAGACCAGGTCGAAGTCCTGCCAGCTGCGCATGAAGGTGGTGCCGGCCATTCCCGCCCCGGCGAAGGCGATAGCTGATCAGCACGGCGCCCGGCCAGCACAGGACGGCCCAGGGCGGTGACGACGTAGCCGAGGCCGGCCATGACCACCAGGAAGGCACCGGAGTAGAGGGTCCCCCGCATGAGCGCCCACGACAGCTCGCCGAGGGCGATGTCGCCCACGCCCAGCGGTGTGGAGAGTATGGCGTCGTAGGTCTTGGCGATCTTGAGCTTGAAGAAGATGTTGAAGGTGGAGTCGAACATGGCGCCGTTCATGGCCGACGACGCCAGCAGTCCCGGGGCGACGAAGGCGGTGTAGGGAACCAGCACCCCGTCGATCTCGAGCGGTCCGACCAAGGTGTTGAGGCCGATCCCGATGGAGAGGAGGTAGAAGAAGGGCTCGAAGAACCCCGACACCAGCAGGATCCAGCCCCGCCGGTAGACCACGATGTTGCGCTCGACGATCCGCCGCGAGCCGGCGACTGCCGAGCAGGGCCCCCGGGGTGATGCGCAGGAAGGAGAGCGGCGTCGCCGACGGTCCCGAAGCGGCGGCTCCGTCGCCAGGCCACCCTGCTCGGTGCGTCGCAGGATGGACGCTCATACCACCAGCCGGCGGCGAAGGTACGCCGGGCGACGAGGAAGCCGACGGCGGTGAGCGCCACCAGGTAGGCGGCGTCGCCGAGGCCGGACCCAGGGGCAGGCGTGCCGAGCACCAGCCCCCGGCACAGCTCGACCCCGTGGTAGAGCGGGGTGGCGTAGGCGACCGGCTGGAGCCAGCCGGGCAGCTGGCTCACCGGGAAGAACGTCCCCGAGAACAGGAACAGCGGGATCAGCCCGAATCGGTAGATGGTGGTGAACCCGATGTCCTTCTCCTGGGTGGCGGAGAAGGCGGCGATCGGCGCGGCGAAGGCCATGCCGGTGGCCACCGCGGCCGGAAGGGCGAGCACCGCCAAGGGCGAGGCCACCACGCCGAAGGCGGCGATGACGGCCAGGTAGGCGGAGGCGACGATCGACAGCCGGATGGCGATCCAGCCCAGGTGCCCGATGAGTACGTCGTCGACCCGCAGCGGGGTGGCCAGCATGGCGAAGTAGGTGCGCATCCACTTGATGGCGCCCATCACCGGGTACATGGCGTCGTTGGCGCCGATCTGCATGGCGGTGGCCGCCAGTAGTCCCGGGGCGATGAAGTCGAGGTAACTGACTCCACCGACCAGATGGGTGTGCTTGTCCACCAGCGAGCCCAGGCCGAGTCCCATCCCGGCCAGGTAGAGCACCGGGAACAGGAAGCTGGTGGTGACCGAGCTGCGCCACGTCCGCTTGTACTGGTAGGCCCAGTAGCAGAGCCCCCGCCACCACAACGGCGTCGGCGCCGCCGAGGGGCGATCGGCGGCTCGCGGACACTCGAGGACGGTCACAGCCGGCTCAATCGACCAGCGTGCGCCCGGTGAGCCGCAGGAACACGTCTTCGAGGGTGGCCCGGCGAACCAGTGCGCTCTCGGGGGCGAAACCACGGTCGTGCACCGCGGCCAGACTGGCGTCACCGTCGGTGGTGTAGAGGAGAAGGCGGTCGGGCAGCACCTCGACCCGGTCGGCCACGCCCGTCGAGACGCGCCGCCTGGGCCTCGTGCTCGCCAGAACGGAAGCGCAGCTCGACCACCTCCCGGGTCGAGTAGCGCTCGATGAGTTGTCTGGGGGTGCCCTCGGCGGCGAAGCGGCCGTGGTCCATCACCACCAGCCGGTCGCAGAGCTGCTCGGCCTCGTCCATGTAGTGGGTGGTGATGACCTGGGTGACCCCCTCCTGCTTGAGCCGGTACAGCCGGTCCCACAGCAGATGGCGGGCCTGGGGGTCGAGCCCGGTGGTCGGCTCGTCGAGGATCAGCAGCTCGGGATCGGACACCAGCGAGCGGGCGATGGTCAGGCGGCGCTTCATCCCCCCCGAGAGGGGCTCGACCCGGTCGTGGGCCCGGTCGGTCAGCTGGGCGAAGTCGAGCAGGCGATCGGCCCGCTCCCGGATGACCTTGCGGGGCAGGTCGAAGTAACGGCCGTAGACCATCAGGTTGTCGAGCACGGTGAGCTCGAGGTCGAGCGAGTCCTCCTGTGGGACCAAGCCGATACGGCTGCGGATCCTCGGGCCATCGGTGGCCGGATCCATGCCGAGTACCCGGAGGGTTCCGGAGCTCACCGGCGACATGCACGAGATCATCCGCATGGTGGAGGTCTTGCCGGCGCCGTTGGGCCCGAGGAAGCCGAACGACTCGCCGTGGGCGATCTCGAAGTCCACCCCGTCCACGGCGATGAACTCGTCGAAGCGCTTGGTCAACTGGCGCGCCAAGACCAGAGGGTTGGCATCCTCGGTCGCCGGGGACGCGTCAGCAGATGACGGGGAGGTGGGCAACGGCGCCCACGCTACCGTCTGACCCTCATCGGCCCGAACGGCGCCGGGCAGCTGGCGAGAGCGTGATCAGGCCGAGGTCATCACTCAGGCGGCCAACTGCCTGCCGGCGGTACCCATGAGAAAGAGGAAGTTGTCCACGTAGAACCGGCGGCGTACCTCTTCACCGGCGTCCCCGAGTGACGCCTCGAATCGCTCCACCGGCTTGCGCCCGCCCTCGACGTGTGGATAATCCGACGAGAACATCACCAGATCAGACCCGCCCTGGTCGACGATCCACCCCACGTCCTCGGTGGGGTACGGCGTGAAGCGCACCTGGCGGTGCACGTAGTCGGACGGGCGCATCGAGAGTGCCTGGAGCCGCTCTTCGTGGCGGTGGAATGCCTCGAAGGCCGACTCCATCTGCCGCAACCACGACGGCACCCAGATCGCCCCCTGCTCGATGACACCGATGCGGAGATCGGGGAAGTGCTCGAGGACGCCGTCGAAGATGAGGGTGGCCAGCGTCTGGGCCGGCGGACCGGGGATGCCCATGTAATCGACGGACCGGAAGTTCTCGTCTCCTCCATGGAAGTCATGGGGAATGGGCAGGCCGTTGACGAAGTAGTTCGGATCGATGAGATCGCCGGTCCCTCCCACGTGGAAGACGATGGGAATGCCGGCCTCCTCCGCTTGGGCCCAGACGCCGAACAGGTCGCGATGACTGGGTGAGAAGGAGGGAGGGCACCCCGACGCCACCAGTAGGGCGGCCGCACCCTGGTCCAATGCCTCCCCGGCCGCCCTCACCGCTCTGTCCGGGTCGACCAGGGGGACGTAGCAGGAGGCAAGGAGTCGCGGGTCGACCGAGCAGAACTCGAGCATCCCCCGGTTGTGGGCCCGGGCGGCCGCGTAGGCGAGCTCGCCATCGCCGGCATGCTCGAAGTCGTGGAGTCGGCCGTTGTGGAACGTGTTGAAGATCAGCTGGCTGCTGAATCCCAGGAGGTCCAGGGCCCGGGGTCGATCACCGGCGATGAAGCCACCGGTGGCGGCGAAATTCTTGCGCTGCATGATCTCGGCCTCTTCGCTGGCACGGTACTCCTCGGTCCCGTGGCGTTCCCGTAACCGCTCGAAGGAGGCAACCAGGTCACGCTGTTGCTCCACGGGGCTCCCCGTCTGGCGTAGCTCGTTCCCACTCGTGTACCGCAAGAGGGGCAGGCGATCGCGGAATTCGGCCTCGGCGTGATCGCGGAGCCACGTCGGCGTCTCCATGATGTGGGCGTCGGCGTCGTGGACGATCCGGCCCTCGCAGTACGGCATGGAACCCCCTTTGGCGCTGCCGGTCCAGTGCAGCCGGTGACCAGGCTAGACCGGTCACTCCCGCTGGACTCGCTGGTCCCGCTGGTCACGTTGGTCACGCTGGTCCCGGCGCCGATCCAGCCGTCCGGTCGATGGCACCGACCGCATCTGGCCACCTACGGGCCGGCGATCCCCACGATCGGCGCCCGCAGGCCTCCGAGGCCGCCGCCGGCAACGCCGTCACCGAATGGGATCACGTCCCCGTCGGCGGTGGCCAGGGAGTATCCCGCCCCGTCCGAAGACGCGGCGATGCCCACCACCGGCGCGTTCAGCGCGCCCAGTCCGACCGTGGCCACCGATCCGAAAAAGGTGGCGTCACCGAAGCTGAACACCCCGCCGTCGGAGGCCACCAGCCAGTAGCCGCCCCCGTCGGGGGTGGCGGCCATGCCCACGATGGGCTTGTTGAGGTGCAGGCTCCCGGTCGAGCCGAAAAAGGCGGCGTCACCGAAGCTGAACACCCCGCCGTCGGAGGCCACCAACCAGTAGCCGCCCCCGTCGGGGGTGGCGGCCATGCCCACGATGGGCTTGTTGAGGTGCAGGCTCCCGGTCGAGCCGAAAAAGGCGGCGTCACCGAAGCTGAACACCCCGCCGTCGGAGGCCACCAACCAGTAGCCGCCCCCGTCGGGGGTGGCGGCCATGCCCACGATGGGCTTGTTGAGGCGCAGGCTCCCGGTCGAGCCGAAAAAGCGGGCGTCACCGATCGAGAAGACGCCGCCGTCCGAGGCCACCAACCAGTAGCCGCCCCCGTTGGGGGTGGCGGCGATCCCGACCACCGGGCTGTGGAGCGTGAAGGCCTGCATGGAACCCAGTGAGACCGCGCCTCCCTCGGGATAGACGGAGCCGTCGCTTCCGGCCAACCAGGCCTTGCCACTGGACACGGACACGGTCAGAGGAGCGGAGACCGATCCGGCGGCGTTTGTCGCCACCACGGTCAAGGTGACCGGTGCCTCGGTCAGGCGGTTGGGGGTTCCCCCGATCGTCATCGAGCCGCCGGCACTGTCACCGACGCTGAGACCACCCGGCAGCGGGCCATCCACCCGCACGGTGGGAACCGGGTAGCCGGTGCTGGTGATGGTGATCGACCCCGGCTGGCCGAGGGTGAGCCCGGCCCGACCCGCACCGGTGATGGCCGGTGCCTGGTCGACGCTCACGGTGAACTGCTTGATGGCCGGAGGGTTGGTCCCGTTCACCGCCACCACCGTGGTGGGGTACTCGCCGGCGGTGCCGGGCCCGGGTGTGCCGGCCACGGTGGCGGTCCCGTCCCCGTTGTCGGTGAAGGTGACCCCGGTCGGCAGACCGCCGATCTCGCTCAGCGCCGGTGCCGGGATTCCGGTGGCGGTGACCAGGAACTTCCCCGGCTCGCCGACCGAGAACGACACCGCGGAGGCACTGGTGATGACCGGAGGCCCGAGGACGCTCAGGACGAATTTCTGAGCCGCGCCGGGGAACGACCCTACGAACGGAATGATCAGTACCGGGTAGGTGCCGGCGGTCCCGGGATCGGGTGTGCCGGAGAGGAGTCCGGCCGGCGTCAGCGTCACGCCTGCAGGAAGGGGACCCTTCTCGGCGAACCTCGGGAGCTGGGCGCTGTTGGCAGTGAACTGGAACGAGCCCGCACTGCCCAGGGTGAAGGTGGTCCCGGCGGGACTGGTGATCGAGGGAACGGTGAGCGCATAGGCCCCCATGTCACACGGCTCGCCGCGTCCCGAGCCCCGCTGGTCGAGCTGCGCACACGAGGGCGTCAGTGCCCCCGAGGCGGCGAAGCCCACCGGGATCGCCGCCTGCGCCGGGTTGGGTGCGGCCAAGGAGCCGGGAAGCAGTGCCATCGTCTCGGTCGGGCCGCCGTAGTCGGCCAGCGGTCCGAGGTAGCCGTCGATGGTCGCCGAGTCACTCGCGCTGGTACCGGAGAGGCCGCAGGTGCCGTCGTCGTCCACGTTGTATCCGTCGTCGGTGAACGTCGCCCCGGCGCATTCCCCTTCGGCGGGGGCACCCCCGGGTGTGGCCACGATGTCGCCGGCGAGGGTGACGCCGTTGGATGGCGCCTGGCAGTTGAGACACTGCTGGCCGGTGCCCAGTCCGCCCTGCTGGAGGGACTGGGACAACAGTTTGAGGACGGTTTGCGAGCCGCCGTTGGAGATCCCGCCACCCTGGCCGCCAACGGCCGTGTTTCCCGAGATGGTCGAGTCGCCGATGCTGGTGGTGCCGTTGCCGTAGATCCCACCGCCCTGGCCGCCGCCGTCAGGAGCGGAATTGTCGGCGATGGTCGAGTCGGTGATGGTGTCGGTACCGTCGTCGTAGATCCCACCGCCCTGGCCGCCGCCGTCAGGAGCGGAATTGTCGGCGATGGTCGAGTCGGTGATGGTGTCGGTACCGTCGTCGTAGATCCCACCGCCCTGGCCGCCGCCGTCGGGAGCGGAATTGTCCGAAATGGTCGAGTCGGTGATCGAGGCGGTGCCGTTGTCGTAGATCCCACCGCCCTGGCCGCCGCCGGGAGCCGAGTTGCCGGAGATGGTGGAGTTCGAGATGGTGGCGGTGCCGTTGTTGAAGATGCCACCACCCTCTCCCCCGCTGGAGGCCGCATTCCCCGAGATGGTCGAGTCGGTGATGACCACCGTGCTGCCACCTGCGTTGTCGACACCGCCGCCCTGGGCGGCGGTACCGTTCTCGACGGTAAGGCCGGTGAGGCTCACCACCATGTTCTTCCCGAGGATGGTGATGGCGCTTCCATTGCCCTCGCCGTCCACCGCTGCCGGGTCCCCGCCGGGCATCTGGGTGATGGTCACCGGCATGGTCACCGTCGGGTTGTCCTCGATGGTGCCCGACACCTCGATGGTGTCTCCCGGGTTCGCCTGGGTGAGCGCATAGGTGATGGTGGCGCAGGGGCTCGTTGACGACGAGCAGTCCCCACCGTCGCTGCCGGTGCTCGACACGTACCGGGTGGTGCCGTCTGCGCCTGCCGGCACCATGACCAGCAGGGCGCCACCGACGCCGCCGATCAACAGGACGCTGGCCACGATGAGGGCGACCAGGCGGCCGGGGTTCCATCGAACATGGGACGCGACCCATCGCCGTCTGTCTCGGTCCACGTTGCTCATGCCGCCACCCGCCTCTCCCGCCGATGTGCCCCTTGGCACTGGTGGGGGTTATCGTCCGCTCGCCGCTTCCCCTTGAGTAGTTCGCCGTCGGGGACGACGATGGGGGACAACGTCGGGGTCCGATCCGCTGGTGAGCGAGGGATTGCCGGTCAGGTCCCCCGGGCCCTCCGGCGAACGGCGCCCATGGTCGTGTCCGCCAGTGCCCTTGTCCGCCAGGGAGGCCGATGCCGGCGCCAGCCCTGGGGGGTCGAATTCCAGCTGACCAGGTCGAGACCGGTGACCGCGGACAGCTCGGCCAGGGCCTCGATGGGATCGACCACCTTGATGGTGTGCATGCCCATGGCCCGGGCCGGCTTGAGGTTGATGCCCAGATCGTCGAGGTAGACCACCTCTTCGGGCGGCACCCCGACCGCATCGCAGGCCAGTTCGTAGAAGCGCGGCTCGGGCTTGCGCACCCCGAGCGTACGCGACTCCAGCACCACATCGAACAGGGCGAAGATGGCGGCGACCTCTGGCCTGGCTGCCATGTCCACCGTGCCGAAGTTGTTGGTGACGCAGGCGGTCTCGAACCGTTCGGCGCACCGGCGGACCGCCTCCACCATCGATGGCCGCACGTCACCACCCAGCAGCGTCAGCACGGCCCGGCCGTCGACTTGGTGGCCGAGGTCCCGCGCCTCGACCTCGAAGGCGTCGGCAAAACCGTCCACGTCGACGGCGCCGCGCTCGAGGTGGGCCCAGGCGTTGGTGTCCGGATTGGTCGAGTTGACCTTGCGGATGAACCCGGCGGGCAGCCCTTGTTCACGCTCGTAGCGGTCGAATGCATCGAACGGGCTCGAGGTGATCACTCCCCCGAAGTCGAACATCACCGAGCGGATCACGCCGCCGACTCTACCGCCGGGTTCACCGCGTCGGACTGCCCGCAGGGACCGGGCACCGGCGACTCCCCGATAGGCGCGGCTCCAGTACGTTCTGGGGCGACACACTTCGAGAGGAGCCGGCGATGGCAGAACGAATCGGGATCGGGATGATCGGGTGCGGATCGATCGGCCAGATTCACGCCGACGGGTTGACCAGGCTGGTCGAGGATGGGGAGATCCGTGCCGTGGTGGCGGCAGACCCGTCGGAAGGGGCGTGCCAGGCCGCCAACAGGAACTGCGCCTTCGAGTACCTGACCACCGACCCCGCGGCGGTGATCGCCGATCCCGAGGTGAGCGCGGTACTGGTATGCGGGCCCACGTCCACCCACGAGTCAGCCGTGCTGGCCTCGATCGCGGCGGGCAAAGCGGTCATGTGCGAGAAGCCCTTGGCACCGACCTTTGGCGCGGTGCGGACCCTGGTGGAGTCAGTGGCAGCGTCGGGGGTGGTGGCCCAGGTCGGGTTCCATTCGCGCTTCAACCCGATCTTCGCCACGCTCAATTCGTTGGTCACCGCATCCGAGCTCGGTGCCCCCCTCGGATATGTCCTGCGTGAGGACCAGTTCTGGCCCACCGGAGCCATCGTCTCAGGACACTCGTCGTGGCGTTCCGACCCGGCGCAGTCGGGTGGAGGCGCCCTGTTGGAGCACACCATCCACGGGTGCGACCTACTGATCGCCATGTTCGGACCAGCGTTGATGGTATCGGCCCGGACCCGCTCCTTGTTCGGCTTCGGCGTCGAGGACATGGCGGCCCTGCAGGTAGAGCACACCACCGGAGTGATCGGCACCATCGCCACCGTCTTCAATGGGGTGCGCGGCCGCGAGGAACGGCGCCTCGAGGTCTTCTTCGAGCAGGGAACGGTCGAGGTCACCGGGAACTTCCTCATCGGTGCAGTCGAGGACTCGCTGACCATCCACCGCCCGGACGCCGCTGCCGAGCGTCCTGATCTCGCCACACTGCGTCGCCAACACTTCGCCTCTCTCGGTGTGGGTCGAGATGACCTCGTCTTCTACCAGTACCTGGGCGACCGGGCCTTCGTCCGTGCCGTCCGGGAGGGGAGCGTGGCCACTCCCGGCTTCACCGATGCCCTACGGGCGCACGCACTGGTCGACGCCGCCTACCGATCGGCGGCTGGTGGAGGGACACCCACCGCGGTAGCCAACTAGCGGTCGAATGCCGAGCGGAGCACCGGTCGGCGCCGATGACCAGGTTCTCAGGCCGGGTCCATGCCGTGTCTCCGCATGAGCTCCAGCTCCGCGTCGCGGTCCGGTGGCACCGGGGCGGCCCAGAGCTGCTCCAACTCCTCGAAGTACCCGTCCAACGCCGGGGCGTGGAGGACCAGGAGTCGGGCCGGCTGATCACCGCTGTTCCCGAAGGTGTGCGGTTCGCCCGCCTGCACAAGCACGAACGCTCCCGTGTCGCCCTCGAACACCTCACCGGCCACCCGGAATTCAACGGTTCCGTCCAGAACGAAGTAGGCCTCGTCGTTGCCCACGTGGGAGTGGGCAGGAGGCATCCGCCCTCCCGGCGGCAACCTCCGCTCCATCAGGGAGAAGCGGCTCTGAGTGCTCGAGGCGGTGGCTTTGAACCACATCTCGCTTCCCCGGGCCTCTCGCCGTAGACCTTCGCCACTCTCCCAACGGAGCACGCTGCACCACCACCGTTCCATGAGGATCGACCTGTCCGGAGCTTAGAGTGAGCCGCTATCACGACCTCGCCTAGCCGCCGGCTGTGCCGTCGATGCAGTCGATGTTCCGCTGGTCTCCCTTGTCTCACGCCATCCAGATCGCGGTTGGCATCGAACACTGATCAATGAAGACGCTGGAACTTGCATCCGCCGACATCGGACCCTCTCCCGGGCCAGGTAGGTCACGCGTCATACAGAGCGCAACCATCGTGGCCCTCCTCGGAATGGTTATCTCCTTGGCGGCATGCTCGTCGTCAGCGTCTGGTGGATCCGCCTCCCATTCCCACACCATCGCCATCCAGAACTTCGCCTTCTCGCCGAGCAGCACCACCGTTGCTCCAGGGGCGACGGTCACCGTCACTAACAAGGACCAGGTGGCCCACACCCTGACCGCCACCAAGGGCGGATTCAACACCGGTGACATCCAGCCTGGACAATCCAAGACCTTCTCCGCGCCCAACACGCCCGGCTCCTATCCCTACATGTGCTCGATCCACCAGTACATGACGGGCATGCTCATCGTTTCTTGACCATCCACGGCCCCAGGCCGTGTTGAAACCCCCGGGGCCCCAATGACGAAGAGCGCGCGTTTTGACCGTACTCACTACTGCAGGAGGAAGACCATGAGAGCCTGGCTGAAGCAGAGCCGAACGACACCCGAAGGCGATGCCCTAGACGTCGATCCGAAGGCGATGAGTGCCCTGATCGAGGAATCGCAGGACGTCCACGGCGATGCCATGGTCGTCACCGCGGCCGCGCTCGACGAGTTGGTCGAGTCCGGTTCCGACGCTCGTGCCCGCGGTGACATCGACCACGCGGAGTCCCAGGAGGTGGCGGCACGGCGCTCAGCTCTGATGACTGGAGCCCTCTTTGGCGGTGGACTGCTGGCCGCCGCCGGCATCGGTGCGGCGCTGGAGTCCCTGTTCGCCTCACCCGCCTTCGCCGCCTCACCCACCGACGTGCAGATCCTCCAAACGGCGTCGTCCATCGAGGTGTTGGCGGTCTCCACGTACAAGACAGCCCTCACCCTCCCGTTCATCGGAGGGGCCTCGGCCAACGACGTGGTGAAAGCGTTCGCCACCACGACCATGCAACAGCACCAACAGCACCTCGACGCCTTCAACGCTGCTATCACCGGTCTCGGGGGCAAGGCTCAACTCAATCCTGATCCGGCCCTGGCCAAGGTCGTCCAGGCCGCGGTACCCGGGTTGACCTCTCCTGTGCCGGTAGTGGCGTTGGCGCTCGAGCTCGAGCAGGGCGCGGCGGAGACCTACGTGGCCGATGTCGCCGCGCTGACCGATGCCGATGCCAAAAAGGTCACCGCATCCATCATGGGCGTCGAGGCCCAGCACGTCTCGATACTCCTGGCCGTACAGGCCCTGCTGGCTGCCAACGCGCCAGAGCTCATCACCCTCGCACCCGGGAACGCCGCCAACCTTCCCGCCGCCGCCGGCTCAGTCGGCTTTCCCCAGGCGTTCTATCCCACCGACATGGCCCGCCATGCCACCGAAGGAGCATCTTCATGAGACGTCGCCGCCAGACCCAGGTCATGGCCATCTCCGAGCACGAGCTCACCGCCATGACCAACGAACTCGAGCAGATTCACAGCGATGTCGGCGTGCCCGCCATGGACAGGGCGATTGCCGAATGGATCGAGCGATCTCGCAGCAGCCGACGAGGATTCCTCATCGGCGCCGGAGCGGTAGCCGGGGGTGCCCTGTTGGCCGCATGCTCCTCGGGATCGTCGAGCTCGACCACGACCACAGCGGCGTCTGGGTCCTCCGGCTCGACGACCGGCAAGCTGACTGGCGATCTAGCCGTCGCCGCGTTGGCTGCCAGTCTGGAGAATCTGGCCGTCGCCGCGTACGGAGACGTGCTGTCGGCCGCAACCGCCGGCAAGCTGGGCGCTGTTCCTCCCGCCGTCGCCACCTTCGCCACCACCGTGAAGGGACAACACGCACAGCACGCGCAGGCGTGGAATTCGGCCATCGTTACTGCCGGACACCCAGCCATCACCACGACGGATCCGGTGGTGACCCCGATCGTGACCAAGGACTTCGCAAAGGTCACCGACGTGGCCGGGGCGGCGATGCTGGCCCTCATGTTGGAAGAAATCGCTGGGGCGACCTACCAGTCCGCGATCAGTGCCGTAAAGGCAACCTCCTCCATCAAGGTGGCGGCAAGCATCCAGCCCGTCGAGCTGCAGCATGCGGCAATCCTCAACTATGTGCTGGGTAGGTACCCGGTGCCCAATGCATTCAGCCCCACCAGTAACGCACGACCGGTGTCTGACTACACCGGCTGATGAATATAGTGACCGATCACCACCGGCCTGCAGAGGTCCCGATCGTCGGGGCGCCAAGAAGAGGGGGCCTCATCGCCTCCCCTGGTCGGTTGGTCATTGCTCTGTGCTGGGCCGGCAGTCTCCTCCTGATCATCTCCGCATTGATTCACCTCCACCTGTGGGCCGGCGGGTACCGGCACATCCCGACCGTCGGCCCCCTCTTCCTGCTGCAGGGAATCACCGGGATCGCCCTGGCCCTGGTGGTGATCGTGTCCCGGCATCCGCTGGCCATGATGGGCGGTGCACTCTTTGCCCTCGGGACCCTTGGTGGCCTGGTGTTGTCCATCGAGGTCGGACTGTTCGGGTTCAAGGACAGTCTCAGTGCTCCCTACGCCACCCTGTCGGTGGTGGTCGAGTCGGCGGCCTTGGTGATCCTTGGCATCGCCTGGCTAACCGTGCTGCATCGGGACACCAGCGCCGGCTGACGCCGGCGTTCTCGACGGTCCACCTGATCGTCCCGGTCAACCGCGTTCACGGTCTCGCGACGCACTGGTCCGAGTGTCACCATCCGGGAGTGTGTCCGTCGACGCCCCAGCCGTTGCCGCCGAAGTACGGGGCCACGTTCGACAAACCGATGCACAGCTAGTTACGTTGGCGGACATGCCGGACTACGACGCCATTGTCATCGGGGCCGGTCACAACGGGCTCACCGCGGCGACGGTCATGGCGCGTGGCGGTATGCGTGTCCTCTGCCTCGAGAAGAACCACTTCATCGGCGGGATGGCGACGACGACGGAGCTCGCCCGCGGCTACCGCTTCGAGTTGGCCGGATCGATCCAGTTCCCGATTCCCACCGAGATCTTCGACGACCTTGGCTTCGCCTCATGTCCGATCTACGAGCCCGAGGTGCAGTCCGCCAGCATCGGGACCTCGGGTCAGCCGCCAATCCTGCTCTATAGCGATCCGGCCCGTCTGTTGGACCATCTGAACGACTCGCTCGGTATCGACGCCGTGCTGGGCATGGCGGAGGTGGCGGCCTGGGCGGAGGCACCGGCTCGGGCCATCGGGAGGCTCGACGTGCGCAAGCCTCCGAAATCGCTCGACGAGATGTGGGCCTGTGCGGAGAACGAGCAGGAACGCCAGGCCATTCGAACCGCCCTGTTCGGCAGCGTGATGGACGTGGTCGATCGATTCCTCCCCGACCGTGAAAAGCACGCCCAGGTCCGCAGCATGCTGGCCTTTCTAGCCGTCAACTCCACCTACCGCGGACCGTACTCGCCAGGGAGTGCACTCTGTCTGGCGTTCGCACTGGCATCACCGGGAGACGCCACCATGTCCAAGGTGCGTGGTGGCATCGGCACCATGTCCGACCACCTCCTCGGCCTGTTCGAGCACCACGGTGGCGAGCTCCGCCGCCACGTCAAGGTCTCCGGAATCGTCACCGCCGGAGAACGGGTCACCGGGGTTACCTTGGCCGATGGGGAGGTGGTGACCTCGCCGGTGGTGGTGTCGAATCTCGACCCCACCGCCACCTTCATGCAATTGCTCGACAGCGATGGCTTGCCGGAGACGTTCTCCCGGCGGATCAACGCCATCGACCACCGAGCGGCGTACTTCCAGATCCATTTCGCGCTCAGCGGCCTGCCGGAGTATGCCCATCCCTACGGCGAGCTCAACCATGGTGACCTCCGCCACAACGTAACCCTCTTCGGGACCGCCGAGGACATGCAGCGTGACTTCGAAGGGTGCGTCGGGGGCCTGGTTCCCCAGTCCCCTTCGTTCAATTTGTCGATTCCATCCTTGCGCGATCCGGAGCTGGCACCACCGGGAAAGCACGTGGCCAGCACCTTCGCCTTCTACGCTCCGATCGCCGCCTCCCGAGCCAGTCAGGCACCGTTGCGCGACGAGATGGCTGCCCGCATCGTGGACAAGATCACCTCGGTGGCACCCAACTTCCCCGATCTGGTGGAGCGCCAATTCAACTATCCCGCCTACACCTACGAGCTGATGTTCGGATGCACCGGAGGTGACTTCACCCACGGGCTCCTGCAGCCGGAGTTCATGGGACCGTTCCGCCCGGGCCCCCGAGGATGGCCGGATGCGCCCGTTCCGATCGAGGGGCTCTACCTGTGCGGTGCGGGCTGCCATGGGGGCCCGGGAGTGACCTTCATCCCCGGATACAACTGCGGCTATGAGGTACTCGACCGGGCAAGTTCTTGACGGCTGTAACGGATCTGGCGCTCGACGAAGGCGAGGTAGAAGGCCACCGCAAAGGCGAGGCTGGTGAACAGGCTCATCACGAAGAAGATCCACGGGAATCGCAATCCTCTCCTTCGTCCGTCGACGATCGTCCATAGCGGAAGAAGCACCAGATTGACCATGATGTAGTCCTGGGCCGCCGAGTCCGATGCCCAGTTCGAGAAGAGCGACTTGGTGTAGCCGATATAGGTCGCCTCATGCCCGTACTGGTGCGTGTAGCGCACGTTGAAGTACCAGCCGAGGAGAAGAGACACGATACCGAGGAAGTAGTACAGACCCTCCAGCGGCGAGACCCGTCCGGCACCACCGCTGAAGAGGTGGCGGTTGACCACGAATGCAACCGCCGTCGAAGCGATGCCGAGGACCCCGTAGAACACCAGCGACGTAGTCATGGCCCTTCTTCCTGTGGAGGAGTCATGACATCCTAAATGTGGGGCTTCCCGCCTGCTGGGACGACGGCCTCCGTCGTTGGCCGTCACGAACTCGGCGCGGCCCCGGTCGGTGGAATCGGTCCTGCGGAGGTGCCGAGGTCGGCCAGCCGCTGTTCGAGGAATCGGCGCTCCGCATCGTCCTGCACCAGCTCGAGTGCCCGCTGGAATGCCTTGCCTGCGTCGTGGGATCGTCCGAGCCGACGAAGCAGCTCACCCCGCGTGGCGTGCAGGTAGTGGTAGTCCTCGAGCACGAGACCATCGACGATGGCCAGCCCCGCCGCCGGACCATCCGCCTCCGCCATGGCCACGGCGCGGTTCAACTCCACCACCGGCGAGTTGGTGAGGCGCGCCAGCTCGCCGTAGAGAGCGGCGATCTCCGGCCAGTCGGGTATGGCGTCGGCGTGCAGCGACGCGATGGCCGCTTGCACGACGTAGGGACCGCTTCCGTGCAACGCCAGGGCCCGATCGAGGGCAGCTCGCCCGTCGGCGATCTGGTCGGTGTCCCACAGCGAGCGATCCTGGTCGGCGAGCAGGACCAGGTCGCCGTCGCGAAAGCGGGCGTTGCGCCGCGAGTCGTGGAGCAGCATCATGGCCACGAGGCCGTGGGCCTCCGGCTCGTCTGGCATCAACTCGGTAAGCGCCCTCCCCAGCCAGAGCGCCTCGGCTGCCAGCTCACCCCTGCCCCCGTAGCCCTCGTTGAAGATCAGGTAGACCACCGCCAGCACCGCGGCCAGCCGATCGTCGAGGAGGTGGTCCGGTGGCACGCAAAAGGGGATCGCTGCCGCCTTGATCTTCTGCTTTGCCCTCACCAATCGCTTGGCCATGGTCGCCTCGGGAACCAGGAAGGCTCGGGCGATCTCACCGGTGGTGAGTCCCCCGAGCGTCCGCAGTGTGAGGGCCACTTGGGCGTCGATGGCGAGTGCCGGGTGGCAGCAGGTGAAGATCAGCTCGAGTCGCTCGTCCGGTATTGCGGTCGGGGTCATTTCCGTCTCCGAGGTATCGGGTACGTGCAGCAGATGGATCTTCTTTGCCAGGGTGCGATCGCGGCGGATCCGATCAATGGCCCGGTTCCGGCCCGTTGTCACCAACCACCCGGTGGTGACCGGTCCATTCTCGTGCGGCCACCGCTCGACGGCGATGGCGAAGGCCTCCTGGGCGGCCTCCTCGGCGAGATCGAAGTCGCCGAGATAGCCGATCAGAGCGGCGAGAACCCGGCCCCATTGCTCATGAAAGGTCTCCGTCAGGATGGCTACCACTCCATGATCGGGCGCACCTCGATGGCGCCCCCATGCCTCGCCGCCGGGATTCGAGCGGCGACCTCGAGCGCCGCGTCCAGGTCGTCGGCCTCGAAGAACAGGTAGCCGCCGAGGGCTTCCTTGGTCTCGACGAACGGACCGTCGGTGGCCAATGTCTTGCCATCCTCCACTCGGACCGTGGTTGCCGTCTCTGGTGGCTGAAGGCCCAGGCCCGAAGTGACACCCGGCGTCTCGTTGAGCGCCTTGTAGTCGGCGTAGATCGCCTGCTGCTCGGCCTCAGACAGGGTTGCCCACTCCTCGGGCGACTGCGGGGTTGGGGTGGTGCCCTGGTAGATCAACAGCATGTATTTCATCGCTACCTCCTAGTGGTGAATGGTCGCTCATAGAACGAACGAAAGGCAACGGATTGGACAGGTTTGCGCCATTTTGTCCCGAATCTTGTCCCCACAACGGATGGAGAGTCGGCTCGGTCCCCGCTCAGATTGCCTCGGGTAGGAGTCCAGAGCCCACCCCTGACAGCAGGCCGGGTAACGACGGACCTGGCAAACTACTGCGATGAACGTCCATCTCGTCGATGGCACCTACGAGCTCTTCCGGCATTTCTTCGGGCAGCCACCTCGTGCCGGGGACGACGGCGAGGAGATCGGCGCGGCGCGTGGAGTCGTTCTCTCGGTGATGAGCATGCTGGCCGAGGGGGCCACGCATGTCGGTGTGGCCACCGACCACGTCATCGAATCGTTCCGCAATGACCTGTGGCCGGACTACAAGACCGGAGAAGGCATCGCTCCCGAGTTGCGGTCGCAGTTTCTCATCCTCGAGACGGCCCTCGAGGCACTGGGCGTCGTGCTATGGCCGATGGTCGAGGTCGAGGCCGACGACGCGTTGGCCTCGGCTGCCGCGGTGGCAACCGAGGACCACGCGGTGGACCAGGTGATCATCTGCACGCCCGACAAGGACCTCGCCCAGTGTGTATCGGGTGAGCGGGTGGTCCAGCTGGACCGCCGCCGGGGCACGGTGAGCGACGAGGCCGGCGTGTGGGCAAAGTTCGGGGTGGCACCGCGCTCCATTCCTGACTGGCTGGCCCTGGTCGGGGACGCAGCCGACGGGTTCCCCGGGTTGGCCGGGTGGGGCAAGCGCTCGGCGTCGGTGGTCCTCGCCCACTACGGGAACTTCGACAACGTGCCCGACAAGGTCGCCGACTGGGATCCGGGGGTGCGACAGGCGGTACGGGGTGCCGTCAAGCTGGCCGAACGACTGGCCGGTGAGCGTGACCGGGCCGAGCTGTTCCGAGTCCTGGCCACGCTCCGGCTGGACCCCACGCTGCTCGACGACGTGGGCTCGCTGCGCTGGCAAGGACCGACCAAGGACTTCGAAGCGGTGTGCCGGCACTTCCGTGACCCGGTGCTGGCCGAGCGCGCCGTCGCGCTGGCGGGTGGGTGACCCGAAGTCAGCTCCGGGTGGCGAAGACGGTGGCCAGTTCGGTGGGGACCGGGGTGTCGAGCTGTGAGTAGGTGCACGATGCTGGGGTCCGGTCCGGTCGCCAACGGATGAACGAGGTGGCATGACGGAACCGGTCTCCTTGGAGGTGGTCGTAGGCCACCTCGGCGATCAGCTCGGGCCGCAGTGGCTCCCAGCTGAGATCCTTGCCCCCACTCCATCGGCTCTGCCCGCCGGGGACACGGCCCACCGGCCTGCCCTCGGTCTGCCACGGGTGGTCTGAGGCCGCGTTCTTCCGGTAGGGCTCGAGCGTCTCGACGAACTCCTTTCGCCGGTCCGCGCTGAACCCGGAAGCTACCCCGACATGGTGGAGGATGCCGGCGTCATCGAAGAGGCCGAGGAGGAGCGATCCGACCACACCGCCCACCTTGTGCCACCGGAATCCAGCGACGACGCAATCAGCCGTTCGCTCGTGCTTCACCTTCATCATCACCCGTTTGTCGGGGAGGTATTCCAGGGTGCCGGGCTTGACCACCACCCCGTCGAGGCCGGCTCCTTCGAATCGCGAGAACCAGTCGCGGGCCACATCAACCTGGGTGGTGACCGGGGTCAGGTGGATGGGGGACTTCGCCTTCTTCAGCGCCTTCTCGAGGGCGCGGCGACGCGTGGCGTAGGGCTCGCCCTGCAGGTTCGAATCACCCAGGGCCAGGAGGTCGAAGGCGACGAACGAGGCGGGAGTCTCCTTGGCGAGGATGGTCACCCGTGACTCGGCGGGATGAATCCGCTGCGACAGGGCATCGAAATCGAGTCCGTCGGGCCCGGCGATCACGATCTCGCCGTCGATGACGCAGCGGTCCGGCAGGTTGGCCCGAAGCGACCCGATCAGCTCGGGAAAGTATCTGGTCAGAGGCTTTTCGTTGCGGCTCCCCAGCACGACGTCATCGCCGTCACGGAACACGATGCAGCGGAAGCCGTCCCATTTCGGCTCGTAGAACAGGTCGTCGCCCTCGGGGAGTTCCCGGGTCAGCTTGGCCAGCATGGGCGAGACCGGGGGCACGACGGGAAGCGGCACCGGCCAATGGTACCCAGCTGATCGGAGGCGGGAGTGGCTCAGGCCGCGTGACCGGCGGTCCAGGCCAGGAAGTCGTCCATTGGGAGGGCGTTCATGACTCGGCCAACCGGGACCCCTGCCGTTGCCGCCTGCTCGCACCCGTGGCGCTGCCACTCGAGCTGGCCCGGTGCGTGGGCATCGGTGTCGATGGTCATGACGCAGTCGAGCGACAGGGCGAGGGAGAGAAGCGGTTCAGGGGGGTCGAGTCGCTCTGGTCTGGAGTTGATCTCGACGGCAGTGCCGGTGCGGGCGCACGCCTCGAACACTGCGTCGGCGTCGAACGTCGATTGGGGCCGACCACGCCCCACCACGATCCGGCCGGTGCAGTGTCCGAGGATGTCGGTATGCGGGCTCTCGACGGCACGCAGCATCCGCTTGGTCATCTCCGGCGCCTCCATGCGGAGCTTCGAATGAACACTGGCGACGACGACATCGAGCTGGGCGAGCAGCTCATCCTCCTGATCGAGCGACCCGTCCTCGAGGATGTCGACTTCGATCCCGGTGAGGATGCGGAACGGCGCAAGCTCGGCATTCAGGTCGGCGACGATGCCCAGTTGCTGACGAAGGCGCTCGGCGTCCAGTCCATGGGCGATGGTCAGCCGGGGACTGTGGTCAGTCAGTGCCCAGTAGCGGTGGCCGAGGTCCCGTGCTGCTTCGGCCATCTCCCGAATTGGACTGCCGCCATCCGACCAGTCCGAGTGGCTGTGACAGTCCCCTTGCAATCGGTCGAACAATGCGGACGCTTCGTCGCTCATCGCCGGTAGGTGGACCAATTCGAGCTTCTCGAGGTAGGCCGGTGTCTGCCCACTGGCGGCCTCGCTGATCACCTGGGCGCTCGTCTTGCCGACCCCGGCGATCTTCTGCAGGCGGGCGGATCCCATCGCTGCCAGTTCATCGACGGGGACATCGGCGATCGCTGCGCTGGCATTGCGGAAGGCCCGGACTTTGTAGGTCTCCGCCCGGTCCCGTTCGAGCAGGTAGGCGATGCGTCGCAATGCGGTCGTCGGGTCCATTCGACTAGGCCTTTTTGGCCCGGCTCCGCGACACCCGGGGAGGTTCGTCCGGCTGCTTCGGATACTCGGGGGGCCACGGTGCGTCGTGCAATCCATCGGCCCGGTCTCGCGCCGCCATGTCCAACAGGGGTTGCAACGATTGAGGGGCCTCGGCGATCCCCGCCCATGGGTCACCTCGCCGGTCAACCAGTTCGGGGACGGTTCGGATGGTCAGCGCCTCCGGCTCGACCGACTCGATCTCGTCCCAGGCCAACGGGGTCGAGACCTGTCCGCCAACCCGTGGGCGTGCGAACCAGGCCCCGAAGACAGTCTTGTGCGGCGCGTTCTGGTTGAAGTCGACGAAGACGCGCTCGCCGCGGTCCTCCTTCCACCAGTTGGCGGTGATCACGTCGGGGTGCCTGCGCTCGAGCTCGCGAGCCAAGGCCACGGCTCCAGCACGGACCTCGAAACTGTCCCAGCGCGGCTGGAGTCGGACGTAGATGTGAATGCCGCGGTTTCCGGTCGTCTTCGGATAGCCGGTCATCCCGAGCTCACCCAACAGGACCCGAACGTGGCCGGCGGCCACCCTGACATCGTCGAAGGTGGTGCCGGGCTGGGGGTCGAGGTCGATCCGGAGCTCGTCGGCGTGGGCGGGGTCATCGGCGAGGTAGGGCCACAGGTGAAGACCGAGGCACCCGAGATTCACCGCCCACAGGACATGGGCAATGTCAGCCACGACCAGCGCGTTCGACGTCGTGCCGTTCGGCGTGGTGACCTCCGTGGTGGTCAGCCAACCGGGGGCGCCGGCGGGCACACGCTTTTGGAAGAAGGACTTTCCGCCCGCACCCCCCGGGAATCGCTCCAGCAACGCCGGCCTCCCGATTGCCGTGTTGCTGAGTGCGTCGGCGATCTCGACGTAGTACGAAACCAGGTCGAGCTTTGTGGCACCCAGCTCCGGGAAGTAGATCTTGTCCGGGCTCGAGATCTCGATGGTCCGATCTGCTACCTCGACGACTCGGACGTCCTTGGCGACCACACGCCTACGATATCGGCCCAGACCGTGGCTGCCTGCCGTCCGAGCGGGTCCGTGAATCCGCCTCCCGGAGCCGTGGTCACGTCACCAATTGTGCAGTGACTCTCCCCGATCGCATGGCCGCGATGGAACCCAGCGTGGACACCGTGGCGGCGACAATCAATGCGCTACCCCCGGCAACCCAAACGTTCCCCCATGACGCAGATACGACTCGGTAGGCCGGAAGCCGTAGCGACTGCTGACGACCCAGGGCAACCCCCGCGACCACCGCCGCCGCGGCCATCACCCACAGGAGAACCGACGCCACCACACCGAATCGCCGGCCAGACTGCAGGTCGGTGAGACGCAGCCGAGCTGGCGGGCGCAACAAGGCCAGCACGCCGAACGTGGCGATCCAGGCCAGCCCGAGCGCGGTTGCCGAAGCAACAACCAGCGTGTGGGCCAGCGCGGCATGGCCGTCGAGGGGTACGGCCACCCCGTGGCTGTCCAGAAAGTGGTCGGGGCCGACGGTGATCGAGCTGATCCATCCGAGCACGGCCAGGCCGACCAACAGGGCCGGAACAGGGAGGAGGTGCCGCAGCGCTCGACCGGGGGCACCGCGCTGGCGGATGGCGCGGGCCGCGGTCACCGATCCCCAGGCCACGGCACCCACCGTCGCCAATGCGAAGATCGGAACCACACCCGCGGTGACGGCGACGACAACGAGCCCGCAAGCCACGATGATCGAGGCAGTCCGGCTCGTCCGGTGTTCGATCCCACTGCGTTCCCGTGCCACGCCGACCACGGCCGTGTAGCCGCGGATGCTGGTACCCATCATGATGAACCCGACAATGGCCATGATCTGGAGGGCGTCGTAGGCGATATGCCCATCGCTGTTGACCGGTGCCGACGAGGTCACCGGTAGACGATCCTGCAGGCCCACCTTGAGCGTGAGGAAGAAGAGGGGAAGCACGACCAGGGCCGGAATCGTGGTGACGAGGATGCACGCACGGGTGCGGCGGGCCCAGAGTTGGAACTGTTTGGGCGTGCCGGTTCCGGTGGTCCGTAGGCGGATCGCCCCGGTCAACAGACCGATGATCACCCGCAACCGCGTCTGGCCACCTGCGACCGCATCGGACGAGACCGTCCTGACCTCGTCCCCGTACCGATCGCGCCACCACGTTGGGTAGAGCCCGAGCACGGCATCGATGCCGCCGTTCCCATTCACAGCCCGGCAACCCCCAGCCTCCTGAGGCCGATGCGCGCCACCGTGGACATGGTCTCGAGCCGCTCGCGCAGCATTGCAGTGCCGTGGGCGGTGATCCGATACGGGCGCCGACGGTCGTCGGCCGGGAGTGCCTCCACCAGTCCCTCCTCCTCCAGCCGGGCCAGCACGCCGTAGAGGGTGCCGGGCCCCAGCACGATCCCGCTCATCGCCTCGATGTCCCGAATGAGGGCGTACCCGTGCTTGGGACTACCGGTCAGGCTGGTGAGAACGAGGATCGTCGGATCCTGGGTCCGGCCCAGGCGCCTTGTTGCCATCTACCGTTCAACTCCTCCTCGCCACCTGCCCCTGACACTAGTACGTAACTCGTAGTACTGGGGTGCGAACTCCAGAGGTCCGGGGTGCTCGCACATGACGCCCAGGGGATGGGCAGACTCGTTGCTGTGAATCTCTCCGACGGTGCCCGCCCGGCCCGCTGGGCGGGGAACCGATCGGTTGATCGGTTCCTGTGTTTATGTAACGCTGTTACACAAACTAGAAACACGGTAGCCGTGGATGCAGAGATTCGAGCCCTTGCCCAGCGAGGTCCCGGTCGTGCAAGCCCCGACGGCGGGCGGACCGTCCACTCCCCAGTTGACCGCGGCCGTCACCTCGGCCGGCGGGTACGGCTTCGTTGCTGCCGGCTACCTGTCAGCCGACGGCCTTCGCCAGGCCATCGTCACCACACGCTCCCTCGCCGCCGGACCCTTCGGCGTGAACCTCTTCGTGCCGTCAATGCCCTGCACCGTGCGGACATCCCGGCGATAGCAGTGTGCCCAACCTGTGGGCCAGGACCGGGTGGCGTCGGGTGACACGCTCGGCGGGCCGGCCTGGGCTGAGCCTCGAGGCGGCTCTCGTTCCTGGCGTCGGTGACTCACCGCCCCAACGCGGACGAACTCGGGGAGCGAAGGCCGCAACCACACGGTCAGGTCAACGCAATGAGCCAACCAGCGACGACGTCGGCTACTTCGGAGTCCCGCTTGCGCAACGAGTGGTCCCCATTCACGAAGACCAACGTCACAGGTCCCGGAATGGCCGCTGTCTCACGTTCCAATTCCTCGGGGGCGCCGAAGGCGTCTCGCCGACCGGAGACGAACAGACAAGGAACATGCAGGTCGGGGAAGTGTGCGATCCGGAGTCGATCGGGTCGACCGGGGGGGTGGAGCGGATAGCTGACCAGGACCAGGGCGGCGACCTCCAGACCCTCGGCCACGGCCATCGAGCACATCCGGCCGCCCATCGATCGGCCGCCGATGGCCACCTGGCTGGTCGAAACGCCGAGCCGGCTGGCCAATTCCGACGTAGCTGAACGGATCGATTGGATGCAAACCTCCGGTGGATCGGGCCGGCGCTTGCCGGCCGCTTGCCCCGGGAATTCGATGCGCTCCACCACGATCTCGACCTGCGACGCCGCGTGGTCGATTGCCACCAGCCCCGACTGGTCCCGTCGAGCGCTGGCACCGGGCGTGAGCACGAGGCCGGCGGGCACCGATTCGGTCATCGGGTTCTCATGGCCTGCGGCCGACCGTGGTGGCCAGCGGCCGGTAGCTCATGAGGCGACCCCCCTATCGGCCCCTCTGGTCGGCGACCCCACCAGGCGACGAAGACCGCAGGGATGCCAGGCCAACGACCGCACCGCCCTGCGCTCTACGCCCGCGAGATGGGTCATTGCTCCAGGTACCTGCTCCGTGCGGTTCGCGGGGCGCAGGCCAACCACCCGTCAATGATCGCTTCGTGCAGTTGCTTCCGGGTGACCGTCCTCAACTGGATGAGGACGGCGGAGTACCCGTCGAAGTGCGGAATGGTGAAGAAGGATCTGCGATGAGTGGCGAGGACGGCCTCCTTCTCGCCGAGATCCTCGACGCGAACCGCCAGAATGGGTCCGCGGGGAGGGCTCTCGTCCCCGAACCGCCTTATGTCCGCCTTGCTGAACGGCCGCTCCCACGCGAAGGCCCTCCCGCTGACGAACCAGGTCCGGGTGCCGTGACGTTCGGCCTCGGTGACCTCGGGAAGAGCCAAGGCCATGCCAGCAGCGTCGTCGACGGTGACCATCTCGAGCACCGTATCGCCCTCGGCGGCGCCGGGGTGGAGGGCAACGTCAGGAATAGCAGCGCGTGGCCAGAGCGGTCCCGGCGAGGCACACCAGGTCGCCCGACGCCGCCGGTTGGCAAGTATCTCGAGCTCCGGGCACCCAGGGAGCGCTGTTGGGCATATACCTCGGGGGGGTATAGTCAGGACATGACTGGATCGCCGAACCCCAAGCCCGGCTACGCCGTTGAGAAAGAAGCGATTCAGAAGCGGCTTCGTCGCATCGAGGGCCAGGTTCGCGGCCTGCAGCGGATGGTCGACGAGGACCGTTACTGCATCAACATCCTCGAACAGGTGTCCGCGGCAACCAGAGCCCTCCAGTCGGTAGCCCTTGACTTGCTCGATGATCACATCGCCCACTGTGTCAGCGACGCGATTCACAGCGGCGGCCACGAAGCGGAGGTCAAGTTGAGCGAAGCGTCGGCCGCAATCGGCAGACTGGTGCGGTCTTGAGATTCATTGACGCGCTCGGGCATGCGCTGGCCACCACCGGCTCGATGACCTGGCAGATCTTATGGGCTCTCATCTTCGGTTTCGCCCTGTCGGCGGTCATCCAGGCTGTGGTTCGTCGCAGCACGATCATTCGACGGCTCGGGGACGATCGGCCACGCACACTGGCCATCGCCGCCGGCTTTGGGATTGCCTCGTCCTCTTGCTCATACGCTGCGGTCGCCCTGGCTCGGTCCCTGTTTCGGAAGGGGGCCAGCTTCACCGCGGCGATGGCCTTTGAGATCGCTTCCACCAACCTGGTGGTGGAGCTCGGTGTGATCTTGGCCGTCCTGATCGGTTGGCAGTTCACGGCCGCCGAGTTTGTTGGCGGTCCGATCATGATCGTGCTGATCGCCCTCTTCTTCCGCCTCTTCCTGCGACAACGGCTGATCGAAGCGGCGAAGGCCCAATCGAACAAAGGGCTGGCCGGATCGATGGAGGGTCATGCCGCCATGGACATGACCATCAGTGAGCAAGGAAGTCTGTGGCACCGCCTCCGCTCGAGGCAGGCACTCACCTCGATCTCGCACATCTTCGTGATGGAGTGGGCGGCGGTGATCCGAGACATAGTCCTCGGGCTGCTGATCGCGGGGGCAATCGCCGCCTGGGTTCCCAACGAATTCTGGCACCACCTGTTTGCTGTCGACCACCCGCTGCTGTCCAAGCTCTGGGGGCCACTCATTGGACCGATCATCAGCATCCTGAGCTTCGTCTGCTCGATCGGCAACGTGCCGCTGGCAGGGGTGCTGTGGAATGACGGACTGAGTTTTGGCGGCGTCAGCGCCTTCATCTTTGCTGATCTGATCATCCTGCCTATCTTGCTGATCTACAAGAAGTACTACGGCATCCGAATGATGCTCTTCATTCTGGGGACCTTCTACGCGACAATGGTCATTGCCGGCTACGCCGTGGAAATAATCTTCGGGGCGCTGGGATTGATCCCCACTGAGCGCGATGCAAAGGTCGGCGAGATCTCCGTCCAGTGGAACTACACCACCGTTCTCAACATCATCGCGCTCGCCATGGCGGCCGGATTGATCTACCGCTTTCTCCGTACCGGCGGACTGCCGATGCTGAAGATGATGGGCGGATCGCCCGATGCAGAGCACACCGAGGAGCTCCACGGCTAGCCACGTGGCGTGGTCCTCGGTCCGTCAGACACTCGACGATGCAGTCGCACCGTCGACCGCCAGCAGGAATGAGACAACCGACTCGCCGACAAGTTCCGGTTGCTCCACGATCAGTGCGTGTCCGGCGTTGCGAATCTCGAAGAGTTGGGCGACATCCTTGTGGTCGCTGACGTATCGCCGACCGTTCTCCGGTGGCGCCACCGCGTCCTCGGTCCCCTGGATGACGAGCACTCGTGGGGCAACCGCATCCCACCAGTCCTCCACTGGCGTCGCCGCAAGCGCTCCTGCCTGCCAAGCAGCTACCGCGGGCATCCAACCTGAGGCCCAGACCGAGGGATCGTGACCTGACGAAAAGAATGCCCGACTCACGTGGCGCAAGCGCTCGGCCTCTGAGAGCGAGGCGTCGAAGCACGCCACCAGCGATTCCATGGCATCGGGCGGTCCGGGGACGTAGCCGCCGGCGGCCAACAGGGTCAGCGATGCGATCTGATCCGGAAAATCGGACGTCACCACCCGGGCCAGGCGATTGCCGAATGCGTGACCGATGATATGGAACCTCGTCACTCCCCCGTGGCCAAGGAGGGCGACGAGGTCATCGGCCACATCATGGAGGTTCACGCCGGATGGGACGGAGGACGGTGGCTCCATCGGGTGGGCCGTGTAACCGTGGCTCTCGAGACGATGGATCAAATCAGAAAAATCGGTGGCTGGCCGTCCGAGTGAAGGAAGTAGTACGACATCGACGGGCACCGTTCGGTTCTACCAGACTGCTGCAGGCCTGGCTCGAGCCCCCTCGGCTAGTGGGCGGTCCGTCCAAAGAGCTCGCGGACCCGCACCCGGCCCCCAGTGCGGAGCACGGCCCGGCTGTAGATGCGGGCGGCGAATGACGCCATCCCAACCGTCCCGGCGATGGTGATCAGCACCGAGGCGACGAACTCCCACCAGGTGACCTGACCCAGCCCCACCAGCACCGGCATGCAGAACGGGGCGGTGGGAGGCAGGTAGGCGAAGATCTTGAAGAGCAGGTCCGCATTGCCCGAGCTCGCCACCGTGATCGAGAAGATGTACCCCACCAGAATCGGAATGCTCAGTGGTAGCGCGAGCGTCTGCACTTGGTCCTGGCGCTCGGCTGTCGAACCGGCGGCGGCATAGACCCAGCAATAGAAGGCATACCCGAGGACCAACCAGAGCAGTTGGGTCGCCAGCACGAGAGGCGCCGTGCCGTGCAGGAGGTCCGAGCCGACCGCGGCGGCGAGGGCGAGGGCGAACCCGACGATGAGGGTGGCCTGGCCCATGGCCACCAGCCCGATGCCCAGAACCTTGCCCCCGAGGAGTTGGATCGGGCGCACTGTCGCCAGCAGGACCTCAACGACTCGGCTCGCTTTCTCCTGCATGACCCCGATGAGGATCCAGGTGTTGTACTGGGTGAGCATCAAGAACAGGAGCACAACTCCGAACACAGACGTCGTCTTCGTCGTGCCCTTCGAGCTCGGCTGGAGAGACACCACCGGGACGGACTTGGCCTGGTCGACCTGGGTTGCCTGGGTCGGCGTGAGCCCGGCGGCCGTGTAGGCCTTCAGCACACCGAGGTAGTCGGCCACGTCCTGGACAAGAGCGGGATCGGCTGGGGAGTTGTTCGAAGCAGGCTTGTCGAGCAGGACCTGACTGCCGTCGACGAGGACGAAGTCGACAGTTCCCGAGCGCAGAGCGGACGCTGCTGCACTGACCGAGGACTCCTGCACGATCTTGACCGAGTCCTGCTCCCTGGTCCCCGCCGTTTTCACCACCTGGTCGATGGCAGGCGACTGGTGACCGACCACTCCCACCGTCTGGACAGTGGGCCCGCCGTTGCTGTGGAGCGTCGGGATGATGATCACCGCGGCTACGGCGACGAGGATCACCAGCGTGCCGATCCGGAAGATCCGGCTCCGCACCCGCTCGGTGATCTCGCGGCTTGCCACCATACCGACCTCGCCAAGGGTCCCCTCGAGGAGGTTCCATCTCCAGGCGCTGGGCGTGAGGGGTCGGTGAGACCGGACTCCGGACCGGCTCAGCCTCGGCGGCTCTATCAGGCGTCGGGTTGTCGGAGGCCCGCCGACGCTGTCGGCCCTTACGGATCCGAACGCGCACGAACAAGATCACCACCACGGCCACGGCGATGATGAGGAATTTCACGACAGCGCCTCGCGGAACACTTCGGAGAGTCGGCGCCGCTCGAAGGAGAACTGGGTGATCCGACCCACGCCCATTGCCGCACGGAGCACGTCGTCACTATCTACCGAGCTCCCTACGGTCAGGCGGACAGCACCACCACTCACCTCGGACACGGTGACACCCGGCAGATGGCGGGCCCAGTCTGCGGTCCGGTCACCCTCGACGCGGACTACAAGTCGCCGAGTCCCACTGGTGGCCAGCTCATCCACCGTCCCGGACACCACAAGATGACCGTGATCGATGATGACCACCTGCTCGCACAGGTCCTCCACCTGGTCGAGCTGGTGACTGCTGAAGATCACGCAACACCCAGCTCGGGCCTGATCGACCAACACGTGACCGATGGCGTCGATGCCCGAGGGGTCGAGCCCCGACAGCGGCTCGTCCAACACCAGCAGTTCGGGACCGTGGACGAGCGCTGCCATCAACTGCACCCGCTGCTGGTTCCCATGCGACAGTGCCTCTACCTTGGAGTCCCTCCGGTCGGCGATGTCCAGCCGCTCGAGCCAGGCATCGGTGGCGGCGGCTGCGTCCACTTCGCTGAGCCCGTGCAGTCGGCCCAGATATTCGACCTGGTCGCCGACCAGCATGCCCGGATACAGTCCGCGCTCCTCAGGCATATAGCCGAAACGTCGGCGCTCAGCATGGCCTACCGGCCTACCGTTCCACCGGACGCTGCCGGCATCGAGGTCGGTGAGGCCGAAGATCGCCCGCATGGTGGTCGTCTTGCCCGCACCGTTGGGCCCGAGGAAGCCGATGACTTGACCGGCAGGCACGTCGAAGGAGAGGTCGTCGAGGGCGGTGAGGGGCCCGAAGGTGCGACGCAGTCCCTCCAGCTCCAGCAGTCCATCCACCACCGCAGGCTATTCGGACATGGCTCCTGCGACGGGTCGGCGCCGGCGACCCGCGCACCGTTCCCACCACCAGGCCGCCGCTACTGTGGCGAACCGATGGCCGAACCGATGTCCACGCCCGATCGATTGCTCGATGCGGCGGCGCGTCTCTTCGCCGAGCGGGGAGTCCACAACGTCTCGGTCGCCGAAATAGTCCGTGCCGCCGACCAACGAAACGCCTCGGCCGTTCGCTACCACTTCGGCAGCCGAGATGACGTGCTCCTCGCCCTCATGGTTCGGCACGTGCCGGTCATCGCCGATCGACGGAGGGAGCTCCTCGAATGGGCACGAGGCCGCCCCGCCGACGACCGGGTCTCGGCCGCGGAGGCTGTCGTGCGGCCGGTGACCGAGTTCGCCCAACGGGGCTGGCGGGAGCGGGCATACCTCCAGATCGGCTCGGAGATGACCGCCGCCCTCGACCGGGCCACACCAGAGATCCGGGCGGCATTGGCTGGTACGGCCGGCAGTGAGGCCTGGGACCTCCTCCGTGAGCGCTGCCCGGACGTGCCCGAGGACCTCTGGCGAGTTCGCCGGGAGATCTGCATCGTCTTCATCGGTCGCGCCGCGGCGGACCGGGCCCGACGGATCGACCGGGGTGACAACGACCACATCGTCACCGACGGGCGCTTTGTGACCAACCTGATCGAGATGGTGCTGGGCGCAATGACTGCGCCTCACGCCGGGGCCTGACAGGATGGCCGACATGTCGAGCGACTACGCCATCCCGACCACGGAGGAGCTCGACACGCTGTATGAGTCGCTCAAGAACTGGGGCCGTTGGGGCGACGACGACGAGCGAGGCACCCTCAACTACCTGACCGATGAGCGTCGGACGGCAGCGGCCGGCCTGGTCCTCTCCGGCGAGTCGATCAGCCTGTCCCACGATCTCGCCACCGATCCGATGCCCGAACACCCCCACCCTGTGCAGCACCACATGCTGGCCTCGGGGGACGCACTCGACTCGAACGGGATCCCCGGGTACGAGGCGGCGCGCGACCATCTCTCATTCGACATCCACGGCCTCTGGACCACCCATGTCGATGCTCTCTCCCATATGTTCGTGCGAGGCGAGATGTTCGGCGGCCGGCCGGCCAGCGATGTCCGCAGTGACGGCGCCCGGTCGAACACGGTGCTGACCATGGCTGACGGTGTCGTCGGCCGTGGTGTGCTGCTCGACGTGCCCCGGGCCACGGGGCGCGACTTCCTCGACGACGGCGATGTGGTTACCGTGGCCGACCTCGAGGCGACCGAAGAGGCGCAGAACGTCAGGGTGGGAAGTGGTGACGTCCTGATGGTTGCCTGGGGTCGGGAGGCCCGCCGCCGGGCCAAACGGGGATTCGACGGCTTTTCCGGAGTTCACGCCGAGTGCCTGCCCTGGCTTCACCAGCGGGAGGTGGCGGTCCTCGGAAGCGATGGCATCTCGGACCCCATGCCGTTCGTGGGTACGCCGGAGTGGCCCTTCCCCGTGCACCAGATCGCCATTGTGGCCATGGGTCTACCCCTCATCGACAACATGCGACTGGCCTCGTTGGGAGAGTGTTGCCAGCGTCGCGGTCGGTGGGACTTCCTGTTCTCCATGGCGCCGCTCCGCATCCCGAAGGGCACCGGATGCCCGGTCAACCCGGTGGCCGTGCTGTGAGTGATCACGAAGATCTGCGGTATTTGATGCAGAGTTACGCCCGCGCTGCCGACGATCGCGATGTGGACCAGCTGGCCACGCTCTTCCACCCGGACGCCGAGATCACCGGTGCGCGGGGAGTCCAAGGGCGCGAAGAGTGGCTCGAGTCGATGCGCGCGCCTCGCTCCTTTCCCACCAGTATGCACTTTCTCGGCGATCCATTGGTAGCGCTGGTCGACGGTGCGGAAGAGGCGACGCTGGACACTTACGCCGTCATCTATCAGTTGAGCGACCCTCAGTCCGGGAACGCCGACCTGACCCTCGGGATCCGTTACCTCGACCAGATGGTCCGACACCAGGGGCGGTGGGTCATCCGCCGCCGTACCGCCCGCACACTCTGGATGCGCTGAGCCCGGTCGGGGTCAGGCCGGGTGGCTGCGCAGGAGGCGCCCGGGGGTCGCTCCGGTCGGCATCCCCTTTTCGATGGTCACCTGGCCCCCGACCAGCGTGGCCAGAATCCCGTGGGACCGTTGGTCGAGTCGGCGGCCCCCAGCCGGCAGGTCGTCGACCAGCGCGGGCACGGCCGGTCCGACCGTGGCGGGGTCGAAGATGTTGACGTCCGCGGCCATGCCGGTACGCAGGAGACCGCGGTCAGTGAATCCCCAGGCCAACGCGGGAGCCAGGGTGATCATCCGCACCGCCTCCTCCAGCGTGAACTCCTGGCGGGCCCTGACCCAATGGCCCAACAGATGGGTGTGGATGGAGGAGTCAGCGATCTGGCTGAGGTGTGCGCCGGAGTCAGAGAAGGTCATGACCGCTCTTGGATGACGCAGTGCGCGCAACAGGACCTCTTCGTCCTGTGGGTAGAGACTTGGCTGGATGAACAACTGGTCGCCGCCGGACGCGACACACAGGTCGATCATCGCCTTGGCCGGGTGGACCCCGCGCCGACGGGCCTCGTCGGCTACCGAAGGGTTCGGTGGCAGTCCCTGCTGATAGATCCTGATCCCTTCGAAGTCTGGTGGCCGGGCCTGCGCTCCGACTCCCCTCCAGGCTCCGTAGTCGGCATGCACGGCGGCATCGACCAGCGGAGCGCGGCGCTCAGGATCGGCCAGGGTCGCCAGCTGCTCGTCCAGCGGCCGGGACCGCAGGTCGACCCACTCCGGAAGAAGGTCGAACGGCAATCTGGTCTTGAGCGACAGCAACACGGAGATGCCCCGACAATGGGTCTGGGCGATCATCCGGGCCCCGACGGCGGCGGCTTCGTCGAGGAAGTCGATGAGGTAGCCGGCTGACCGGGTGGCCACCAGCCCAAAGGTCATCGGCACCTGGGCCTCGGCCCCGAGGGCGGCCATCCGGTCGAGGGCCCGCCTACGTACGTCGGGATCCGATGCCGACATACCGGCGTCCGCACCCTCGAAGATCCCCATCCCGAGTGCCCCCATCACTCCCACCAGGGCAGCGACCTCATTCCAGGACGCCAGACGCGACGCAACCGGACGCCCGTCGGAGGTCTCGTGGTGTTGCGTGCGAGAGGTCGAGAATCCGATCGCCCCCGCCTCGAGGGCGTCGGCCAGCTGGCACTTCATCATGGCCAGGTCGTCCTCGTTGGCCTCCTCCTCGAAGGCGCGCTCCCCCATGGCCCAAGTCCGCAGGGCCGAGTGCCCGATGTTGGCGGCGAAATTGATGCCTTTGGGCAATCGATCGACGGCGTCGAGGTACTCGGGAAAGGTCTCGAAGCTCCAGTCGATGCCGGCGGCCAGGGCGGCGGGATCGATGTCCTCAGCCCGCTCGAGATTGCGAACGACCAGTTCGCGCTGGGCGGCGCGGACCGGAGCCAGGGTGAACCCACAGTTACCCATCACCACAGACGTCACCCCGTGCCAGCACGAACTGGCGCCGGTGGCGTCCCAGAAGACCTGCGCGTCCATGTGGGTATGCCCGTCGATGAAGCCGGGCGTCACTACATGGCCCTCGGCGTCGATCTCCCGGTGTCCCCGTCCAGTGATCCGCCCCACGCCGGCGATGCGATCGCCGGAGATGCCCACGTCGGCCCGGTACGAGCCCAGCCCCGATCCATCGACCACGGTGCCGTTGCGGATCACGATGTCGTAGAGCACGGGTACATCCTTCCAGCGGGTGGCGGGATCAGCCCTCGGTGATCCAGGCGTATGACTCAGGATGGCTAATACGCGTATATTAGGTCTGGTGCCCAGTTCCGCGGAGATCCATGGTCGGTTGGACCATCCGGCCATCGATAGCGACGGCCACATGGCGGAGCATCTGCCCACCCTGGCCCCCTACCTCGAGCAGGAAGGCATCCCGGTCGAGCACCCGGCGCTGCGCAGATTGGTACCGCCGTACGGGGGTACCGATTCCCAGTGGCACAACCAGACCGTCGAGGAGCGGGTGGCCACCCGCACCCCCCGCGGCCCGTGGTGGAGTGCGCCGGCCAAGCAGACCATGGATCTCGCCACCGCGCTCTTCCCCCGCCTCCTCTACGAGCGGCTCGACGAGATCGGGATCGACTTCGGAGTGGTCTACCCCAGCCTTGGACTCGTCTTCCTGCACGCCGAGGATGAGCACTTCCGCCGGAGCGCATGCCGCGCCCTCAATCGATGCAACGCCGAGACCTTCGCTCCACTGGGCGACCGCTTGACTCCGGTGGCGGCCATTCCGATGCACACTCCGGAAGAAGCGGTCGCTGAGCTGGAGTACGCCGTGTCCGAACTCGGCTTCAAAGCCGTGGTGTGCGCTGGGTACGTGCAGCGCCCATTCGGCGCACTTGCCGGCAAGGATCCCGATGTGGCTCGTTATGCGTTTTGGCTCGACCAATTCGGCGTCGACTCCGCCCATGACTACGACCCGGTATGGGCCAAGGCGCAAGAACTCGGCGCATCGATCGCCTTCCATTCGGGGTTCATCGGCATGACCCCCTACCGGTCGGTCTCCAGCTACGTCTTCAACCACCTCTCGATGCTGGCCGAGGGCCAGCAGTCCTTGGCCAAGTCCCTCTTCCTCGGCGGGGTGACCCGGCGCTTTCCGGGAATGAACTTCGCCTTCTTGGAGGGCGGCGTCTCCTGGGCCGCCGCCCTCTTGAGCGACATCGTTGGCCATTGGGAGAAGCGCAACCTGGCCGCTCTGCGCAGCCACCTCGACCCGCGGTTGATCGACCGCGGCCTGATCATCGAGATGATCGGACGGTACGCACCCGACGCACCCCCGATCAACGGAGGGTTCAGCCGGCGGCCCTCGGAAGACGAGGCCACCCTCGACGAGTGGGCGGCATGCGAGATCGAGCGGACAGAGGACATCCGAGCACTCTTCGTCGACCGTTTCTGGTTTGGGTGCGAAGCCGACGATCCGATGACCTCGCTGGCCTTCAATACCAAGGTCAACCCGTTCGGCTGCGAGCTGAAGGTGATGATGGGGTCAGATATCTCGCACTGGGACCTGCCCGACGTGGCCGGAGTCCTCAAGGAGGCGCACGAGATGGTCGAGAAGGACTGGATCGACGCCGCAGGGTTCCGGGACTTCGTCTTCACCAATCCGGCTTCCTTCTATACCGGGACCAACCCCTCCTTCTTCAAGGGAACGGTGGTCGAGGCGGCCGTCGCTCAGCTTCTGGGCGGGGGATGACATGCTCGACCTGCTGATCCGTGGGGGCCGCGTCGTCGACGGGACCGGGGTTCCGTCCCGGCTCGCCGACATCGGGGTCAGGGACGGCAGGATCGAGACGGTCGGCGACGTCGGCGAGCCGGCCACCGACGTGCTCGACGTCTCCGGCCGGGTGGTCTGTCCCGGCTTTGTGGACATCCACACCCACTACGACGCCCAGCTTCTTTGGGACCCCACCGCCAGCCCATCGGTGCTCCACGGGGTGACCACCGTGCTGGGGGGCAACTGTGGCTTCTCCATCGCCCCGCTCGGCCTCCACGATGGCGAATACATCCAGCGGATGATGGCCGTCGTCGAAGGCATCCCCAAGGAGGCCCTCCAGGGTGGCGGTCCGTGGAACTGGGGGTCGTTCACGCAGTACCTCGACCGGATCGATGTCGGCCTCGCCGTCAACGCCGGCTTCCTGGTCGGCCATTCGACGATCCGCCGAGCGGTAATGGGCGATGCTGCGGCGGGGGGCGAATCCACGCCCGAGCAGCTGGCCGCCATGGTGAGCCTGGTCGAGGAGTCGGTGGCTGGCGGAGCCCTTGGCTTCTCCTCTTCACTGGGGGAAGGCCACCTCGATGGCGACCACCGGCCAGTCCCTTCGAACTGCGCCGCCTTCGACGAGTTCATCGCCCTAGCCGGGGCCATCCGGGGCCATCCGGGAACGACGCTCGAGTTCATCCCCACCATCGGCCCCATCGCCGACGACCGGATGCAGCTCATGGCGGACATGTCGCTCGCCGCCAACCGGCCGCTGAACTGGAACCTCCTCGGCAGCCTGGCCTCCGAAGAGATCTACCAACAGCAGCTTCTGGCCTCCGATGTGGCCGCCGCCGCGGAGCCCACGTGATCGCACTGGCTCTGCCGGACATGATGCGGATGCGTGCCAGCAGCTTGCTTCCGAGCCTCCCCGGGTGGCGCGAGGTCCTCGAATTGGATGATCAGGGGCGAAAGGCCGCCTGCGCTGATCCCGAAAGCCGGGCGCGGCTGCAAGCTGGGGCCGAGCAGGTGGCCCGGCGGGCCGTGGGCGTGCTGGCCGACTTCTCGCTCATGGAGGTCGCCGATCCGGATTCCGAGTGGGTCGGCCGGTCCCTGGGCGCCATTGCCGAGTCCCGGGGGACCACGGTGATCGATGTGCTCATCGACGTCGTCCTGCACGACCGGCTCACCCTGGACGCCGTCCTGCCCTCGCTCACTCCGTCCCTTGGGCGCAGCGATGACGGCTGGAGGGCCAGGGTGGAAGTGTGGAAAGACCCCCGGGTGATGCTCGGCGGATCGGACGCCGGAGCGCACCTCGACCTGATGTGCCACGCCAACTACCCCACACGGATCCTGAGCGAGGTCGTCCGCGACCGAGGCCTCCTCACCATCGAAGAGGCCGTGGAGATGATGACCGACCGTCCTGCCCGTCACTGTGGCCTGCGCAGACGAGGTCGTGTCGCCGAGGGGTGGCACGCTGATCTGGTCGTGTTCGACCCCGACGCGATCGGCAGCAAGCCGGCGGCGCTGGTCGACGACCTGCCCGGTGGAGGAGAGCGCCTCGTTGCCGGTTCCCTCGGCATCGATCACGTTCTGGTAGGCGGGATCGAGGTGGTCAGCGATGGCGAGGTGACGGATCGGCGTCCTGGCCGGGTCCTGCGCTCCGGTTCGGACACTGAGACGGTGACCCTGGAGACCGTCAGGCGGTGGCCGCCCCGTCGATGACCAGGGTGGTCCCACTGATGGTGGCGGCGTCATCAGAGGCCAGATAGGCGACCGCCGCCGCCACCTCGACCGGGTCGATGAGGCGCCCCATCGGCGAGGCGGCCCGGGCCAAGAGGTTGAGGTCAGCACCATCGGGAACCGTGAAATTGTGGAGGAAGGGGGTGTCGACTGAAGCCGGGCAGACGGCGTTGACCCGAACTCCGGCCGCGGCCAGCTCGAGAGCCATCGACTTCGTCAGCATGATCACGCCCCCTTTGGAAGCGCAGTAGGCGGCGTTGTAGGGGGTGGCTCGCAGACCGGCCACCGACCCCATGTTCACGATGGCCCCTTTGGTCTCGAGCAGGGCGGGAATCGCCTGTTGCGACAGGAGGAAGGTGCCGGTGAGGTTCACTTCGATGATCTGGCGCCACGCGTCGGGCGTCACATCGCCGATCAACGCGGCCGCTCCGATGCCCGCCACATTGGCCAGAATATCGAGGCGCCCGTGGTCGTCGAGTGCGCGGGCCACGACCGCGGCGCACGAGTCGATGTCACGGACGTCGCACACCACACCCTCGGTTGTCTCCGTGACGTCACAGCGAACCACCTTCGCACCCTCGATGGCCAACCGGTCGGCCACTGCGGCACCGATCCCGCTGGCCGCGCCGGACACCAGTGCCACCCGTCCATCGAATCGTCCCATGGCTGGAACGTACCCGCTGCCGCTGGTCCCCCGGTTACTGTGGCCACCGTGGGAGTCCTCGAGGGGAAAGTCGCCCTGGTCACCGGGGCGGCCATGGGAATCGGTCGATCCTCAGCCCTGGTCTTCGCCCGTGAGGGGGCGGCCGTGGTGGTTGCAGACATCGACGAGGAGGGCGGCCATGCCACCGTCGCCACGATCCAAGAGTCCGGGGGCCGGGCCGCCTTCATCCGTACCGATGTCAGCGTCAAGACCGATGTGGAGACCATGGTCGGCTACGCGGTACACACCTTCGGAGGTCTCGACTGCGCCCACAACAACGCGGGGATCGCCGCCCCGATGGCTCCATTGGCCGACTACCCCGATGACGGGTGGGACCGCACGATCGGCATCATGCTCACCGGGGTTTACCACTGCATGAAGGCCGAGATCCCCCACATGTTGGAGCGCGGCGGTGGGGCGATCGTGAACACCGCCTCGGGAGTGGGGCTGGTCGCCTACCCGCACCAGGCCGCCTACACCGCCTCCAAGCACGGAGTCATCGGTCTGACCAAGGTGGCCGCCCTCGACTACGGCAACCGTGGCATCCGGGTCAACGCGATCTGTCCGGGCACGGCACGTACCCCGATGGTTGACGCCGCTCTCCGCTACGACCCGACGATCGAAGCGCACCTCGAGGCGCTGCACCCGATCGGGAGAATCGCCGAAGCATCCGAGATCGCCGAGGCCGCGGTATGGCTGTGCACGCCTGCTGCCTCGTTTGTGCTCGGCGTGGCCCTCCCCGTTGACGGGGGTTACGTCGTTCCGTGAGGACGACCCCTGCGTCGGACACGGTGCGGCGACTTGCTGAGCAAGGTCATCTGATCGGCGCCAGCTGGCGTGACAGCGCGGAAACGGGGATCTACCAACATCGGTACGCCGGGACCGGCCGGGTCCAGGCCGAGGTCGGCCTGGCCGGATCCGATGACGTGGATGCCGCGGTGGCCGCGGCTCGGTCCGCCCAACCGGACTGGGCGGCCCTTTCTCCGGCACGGCGGGCCGCCATCCTCACCCGCTTCGCCGACCTGCTCGATGTCCACCAAGCGGAGGCCGCAGAACTGGCCGCCCTCGACAACGGTACGCCGGTGAGTGTCATGAATCCTGGGCGTTACGCAGCTGCCTGGGTGCGCTACTACGCGGGATGGGCTGACAAGCTGTACGGGTACGTCGTGCCCAGCTCCCATGGGCAGACCACGGTTCGCCCGGAGCCGTACGGCGTCGTGGCGGTCGTCCCTCCATGGAACGGATCGATGATGGGCATGGGCCAGAAGTGCGCTCCAGCGCTGGCCTCGGGCAACGCCGTCGTGGCCAAACCTCCTGAGATCTCCCCGTTCGGCATGCTCCGCTTCGCCGAGCTCGCACTGGAGGCCGGCCTGCCCCCGGGCGTGCTCAATGTCGTGGTCGGAGGGGTCGCCACCGGCACGGCTCTGGCCGGGAACGGCGGGGTCGACAAGATCAGCTTCACCGGGGGTACCTCGACCGCCCGGAAGCTCATGGCTGCTGCCGCGCGTGCACATCACCCCGCTGACTCTCGAGTTGGGCGGTAAGTCGCCCAACATCGTCTTCCCCGACGCCGATCTCGACGTGGCCGCGGACATGGCTGCGGTGGCGGGTACCGCTCTGCTGAGCGGCCAGGGCTGTGCACTGCCCACCCGCCTCTATGTCCACGACGCTGTCTACGACGCCCTCGTGGACAAGGTCCTGGCCAGGCTGGCCGGCGTGCGCGTCGGGGATCCGCTCGATCCGGACGTCTTCGTCGGTCCCGTGGTCACCGAGGAGGCAATGGAACGGATACTCGGAGTGATCGGCCGGGCCCAGGATGAGGGAGCCGTTCTGTTGGCCGGCGGGGGCCGGCTCGACGGTGATCTGGCTGACGGCTGGTTTGTGGCCCCGACCGTGTTCGGCGAAGTCAATCACGAGAGTGAGCTCGCCCGCGACGAGGTGTTCGGACCGGTGCAGGCGATCCTCCGCTTCGCCACCGAGGAGGAGGTGCTTGCCAAAGCCAACGACAGCATCTTCGGTTTGGCCGCCTACGTTCACACTCGTGACGCCGGTCGAATCGAGCGCTTCGTCCGAGGGCTCCACGCTGGTACCGTCACGGTAAACGGCATGGGGTCGATGACCCCGGCCACCCCGTTTGGTGGCTATAAGCAGAGCGGCTTTGGGCGCGAAGGTGGTCGTGCTGGCATCGAGGAAATGGTGCAGCTCAAGACGGTGTTCCACGACGCCTCGCCGTAACTGCACAAGGGGACTCCATTCCGCGGGTCCGGACGGACCTGCGCCTAGTTCTCAACTTATGGTCGCAAAAGCACCTAGACGTCCGGACCTCTGTCATTTATCGTGATTGATAGATCACCGACGTCCACTCTGGAGGATCAATGTCTGGCCGACGATTCCTTGCAGGCATGGTTCCCGCTGTGTTCCTCGGCTTGATGGGAGCGTTGACATTGTCCTCTCCCGCCGGGGCGATTGGCCCTACCCTCACGGTGACACCGAGCAGCGGGCTGACCGACGGTCAGGTTGTCACCGTGGCTGGCAGTGGCTTCACCATCGCCCCTGACGTGATCGGGACCGAGGAATGTTCGCTCGGCGCTGTGCCACCCTATCCGTCGATGTGTGACGGGAGCACGCTCGCCGTATTCCTCTGGAATGGGCCGGGAAGCAACTACAGCACGCCATACACGGTTCAACGTCACATTACGACCACCGACGCAGGTGCAATCGACTGCGCCGTTCCGGACACGTGCGAGATACTCTCAGGCGGTGCGTATCCGAACACCTCGGAGTTGGCCACGGCTCCGATCAGTTTCACTGCTCCACAAGTAGACCTGGCCATGGTCAGGGTTCGTTCGATCACTCGGGTGCTACCGGGCCAACCCGTTGAAGTCAGAGTCAAAGCGGCCAACGACGGGCCGGCTCAAACCACCTGGGACGTGGTGCAGACAGTTGGTGCGGGACTTTCGCCCGTCTCGGCGGCCTGTCACCGATCGAGAGCAGAGGGCGCGAGTGACTGCATGTATTCAGCTGCCTACCCGAAGATCGGTCACGTGGCCAAAAGTCTCTTTACCCTGTCCGTCTCACCGGGATTCACTGGCCCTACGACTGACACGATTTGTGCACGTGATGAAAACGCCAACGACGCCGACCCGAATCCGGGCAACAACTGCACGACCATTTCGCTGACCGTGCGCTAATCGCTTCAGCGGGCGTTTGATCGGTCCTGACCGGGAGACGGCTGCGTCCCGGCCAGATGGACGGCCCCGAATTCCCGAGCTGATCCTGGCGCGCTGGGCGAAGGGCTGCGGGATGCCGGTTGGCGCTACCTCGATGGTCACCCCGGGAGGTCCGCCCTGGGTTCCATCCATCGACTCGATGTGCCTCTCGGAGACGATGAGTGCTCCGGAAACACGATCGCAGGTATCCCCGGCCATACCGGAGCCATCCGCTAGACCGGTGCCGAGCACCTGCCGCCGTTACCGGCCGCACCAGGAGGAAGACCTTTGAAGATCGGGATACACGGCAAACGAGTCGCCATGGCAGCGGTCGCATTGTTGATAGTCGGATCTGCGGTGGTGTTCGGTGTGGACTCGTCTGTCCCCGGAGGTACTGCCACGCTAACCGCCCGCCTGGCGTCTGCCACTCGAGTCGCGCAGGTGGGAAACGGAAGTGGCTATTGGCTGGTGTCCTCCGACGGAGGTGTCTTCACTTTCGGAACCGCGCAATTCTACGGATCAATGGCCGGTACTCACCTCAACTCGCCGATCACCGGCATCGTTCCGACCTCCGATGGCGCCGGCTACTGGCTGGTGGCCCAAGACGGCGGAGTGTTCGCATTCGGTGATGCGGTCTACAGCGGGTCGATGGGCGGCAAGGTTCTCAACGCGCCGGTGGTCGGCGGCGCCTCGGCGAGCGGCGGAGGTTCAGCCGGTCCGGCAGGACCCACTGGGCCCACTGGACCGGCGGGACCCCCTGGACCGACGGGCCCAAGCGGTTCCTCCAACTTTGCCGAGTTCTATGCCCTGATGCCTCCGGATAACCCAGCCCCGGTGGCGATCGGCACCGCGGTACCGTTTCCGCAAGACGGGCCCAGCAGCGGAGCGATCAGCAGGGCGACATCGTCGACCTTCACCCTGGCGTCGCCGGGCACGTATGAAGTCTCATTTCAAGTCTCGGTCAACGAGCCCGGTCAACTCGAGCTCAGTCTCGACGGACTGGGAATACCCTCTACCGTGGTCGGTCGAGCCACCGGCAATTCACAGCTGGTTGGCGACTCGCTTGTTACCACCACATCGGCGAACGAGACCCTTGGGGTCCTGAATCCAGTCGGGGCAGATTTCGCGTTGACGCTCACCCCTCTTGCCGGAGGGAACAACCCGGTCAGTGCGTCATTGACGATTCGACAGCTTGGGTGATGACCGGGCTCGGGGTGACATCGCTCAGCTGAAGCCGGAATCATCGGACGATCCACGGTTCATCCGCTCGGCACCTCTCCTGTGGACGGGCGCCACGTAGATGCCGCACCCTCGTGAGTGGCAATGGACGACCGGGGCCTGTAGTATTATTTGTATGCTGAAAGCAACTACCCTGCTGGGTCGGTGCCTCGGCCCGGTCCGGCGCCGGTCATGTCGACCGTTCGAAGAGGTGCTGCAGAATCGTGGCCCGGTCGATCACCCAGGTCCGCCTGCACGAGCGGCTGCTGCGGTCGGCCGGCGTACGGCTCGACCGGGCCGGCGCCGCCCTGCTCCACAAGCTCTCGGCCGGCGGCGACTCGCTCCGGGTCACCGACTTGGCCGAGGTGCTCGGTGTCGACACCCCCACGGTGACCCGCAAGGTCCAGCAACTCGAACGCGAGGAGATGGTCGTCCGCCAGACCGACCCCGACGATCGTCGGGCCACCCGAATCCGCCTCACCCCGCCGGGCGCCGGACACTCGAACGGGTGCGGCGGGCCCGCCGTGCCTGGCTCGACCAGCTCTTGGAGGGTTGGGACGACCACGACCTGTCCACCTTGGCCACCCTGCTCGGCAGGTTCGCCGCCGATCTCGAACAGGATCTGGAGGACGCCCGTGTCTGACCTGATGACTGCGGCCCGCCGACGACGGTCGACGAAGCCGACGCCGCGAGCACCGTCGGATCCTGGTGATCCTCGCCGCCCTCATGCTGGGCATGGCCCTGGCCGCACTCGACCAGACCATCGTGGCCACCGCCCTGCCCACCATCGCCGGCGATCTCCACGGGTTGACCACCTGTCGTGGGTGGTGACCGCCTACCTGCTTGCCACCTGCATCTCCACCCCGCTTGTGGGGAAAGCTCGGCGACCTCTACGGGCGCAAGAGCCTCTTCCAGCTGGCCATCGTGATCTTCCTGGCCGGTTCCATGCTGTCCGGGCTGTCCCAGTCGCATGGTCGAGCTCATCGCCTTCCGGGCCATCCAGGGCATCGGGGCCGGCGGCCTGATGGTCGGGGCCCAAGCCATCATGGGCGACGTCGTGCCGGCCCGCCAACGGGGCCGCTACATGGGCTACTTCGGCGTGGTCTTCGGCGTCACCAACGTGGCCGGGCCGCTGCTCGGCGGATGGTTCACCGAGCACCTGTCCTGGCGCTGGATCTTCTATATCAACGTGCCGCTCGGCATCGTCGCCCTGTTCGTGGTGGCCACCGTGCTCCACACCCCGGTCAACCGGGTGTCCCACAAGATCGACTGGGCCGGGATGGCCTTCCTCTCGGTCGGGGTCACCGGCATCATCCTGCTCACCACTTGGGCCGGTTCCGAATACGCCTGGGGCTCGCCCCGATCATCGCCCTCGGGGCTGACTCTCCCTGGTGGCGTTGGGCATCTTCTGCTGGATTGAGACGAAGGTCGCTGAGCCGATCATCCCGCTCGGCTGTTCAAGAACCGGACGTTCACGGCGACCTCCGGCGTCGGGTTCATCATCGGCTTCTCCATGTTCGGGGCCATCATCTACCTGCCCTTGTACCTCCAGGTCGTCCACGGCGCCTCGCCCACCCTTTCGGGCCTCGAGCTCCTGCCCATGATCGGCGGCATGCTGCTCACCTTCATCATGAGCGGCCGGCTGGTCACCAGCACCGGGCGGTACAAGGTGTTCCCCATCGTCGGCACCGCCGTACTCGCCGTCGGCCTGCTCCTGCTCACTCAGCTCGGCCCGCACACCCCCTATGGCGAGGTGGCCGTCTTCATGTTCATCACCGGGTTGGGCATCGGGCTGGTCATGCAGGTCCTGGTCGTCGCCGTGCAGAACTCGGTGCCGTACTCCGCAACTGGGTGTGGCCACGGCGACATCGACGTTCTTCCGGACCATCGGTGGGGCCTTCGGGGTGGCCGTCCTCGGAGCTGTGTTCGCCAATCGGCTGATCTCCCAGCTCAAGCTGCACGCCACCGCCGCCGAGCTCAAGTTGATCAGTGGCTCGAACCTGACGGCCAATCCGGCTCAGATCGACCACCTGCCCCCGGCCCAGCGCACCTTCGTCATCAGCGCCTTCAGCCATTCTGTCGAGACCGCCTTCTTGGTCGCCGTTCCCTTCGTCGTGCTGGGCTTCATCCTCAGCTGGCTGATCAAGGAGATCCCGCTGCGGACGACGGCGTTCGTCAGCACCGAGAGGTCCGATGGCCAGCCCACCGCGAGTGCGCAAGCCGCGGAGGAAGCCCCGTTGCTATCCGCGCCCGTGCCCAGCGCTCGAAGCTGACTCGACCGCACCAGCCGGGCCAGCACCGCGTGACCCCCTATGTGATGGCATGCCGGCCGGCCGCCGATCTCCGGTTCCGTAGTACCTCGCACTGCCGACGCCTGACGGTGTCCGAGGTCATCCACGCGTCAACTTCCAGCGCCCATTTCGCCGATTAGTTCTAGTTATTGGTAGTATTATTAACGGTTCCGGTTGAAAGGCGCCGAACCGGGCGACAGGTTGTCGAAGGAGAGAAGCAGTGGCTAGCAACGCGGTACTGATCGGCATCGAGCTGTTCGCCGCCGCAGTATGGATCGGCAGCCTGATCTGCCTCGTTGTCGTGGCCGGAGCAGCTCGCTCGTCACTCGACGACGGTGCACAAATCGAGTTCTTCCGATCGCTCGGTCGCCGGTACGGCGTGGTCGGCAACGTCGCCCTGGCCACCGCCATCGGTGTCGGACTGGCAATGCTCTGGCCCCCGTCATCGTGGGGCTCTCTAGCAGACACGGTGGTGGCACTGACCGGCGTGCTGGTCGTGATGACGGCCCTCGGCATCCGACAGGCCAGATCGATGACCAGACTGCGAGGTCGGAGTCTGGACGAGCCAGCCCGCGAAGACCTGTCCCGCCGGGTGCGGAAGGGGGCAATGCTGGCGATCGTGCTGCGTGGGACGATCGCGGTACTGTCGCTCGCCATCCTGTCAGTGGTTGCTGTCCTGCTCGGGAGCTGACATGGCGCGGTCAACATGGCGTGCGTCAGCAATGGCGCGGTCAAGACGGTGTACTTCGACACCCACGGTCGGCAGCGTGGCCAACCGCAACCCTGCGAGACGGAAGCGACCCGTCGCCGGGGTCGATCAGCGGGGGGTGTCCCTCCGAGCGGGCCGCTGCCGCAATGCCACCCGGCAGCCGGCGCGATGGGGATCCTTGATCACGAGCCGGTCGACTTCGATGCCCCCCAATCCCTCGGCCAGTCCCTCGGCCAGTCCCAGGTGAAGCTGGCACACCGCACCGGGGTTTGACGTCGCCACGTCCTCGAATGGACAGCGCTCGAGGACGAAGTCGACCCTGGATCCCTTGATGATTCGCTGGGGATGGAACCCGCCTCGTCGTATCTGATCCTCGAACGCATCGAGAGGATCCCGCCCTCCGCGCAGCGTCGCCGCCGTCTGGCGGCCGGCTTGTTGCCCCTCTTCGCGGGGGGTACGGCCCGACTCCAACGCCGAGGCGAACAGGCCGGCTAGGTACTGATACGGACCCGGGGTCTCCCACAACCCCGCTGCCTGGGGATTCAGGTGGTAGAGCAGCCGGGGTCGGCCTCGTCCTCGGCTCTCCTCGACCTGTTCCGTCACAAGACCGCACTCGACCAGAACGGCGAGATGTTGCCGGACCGCGTTGTGATTGAAACCCATGAAGGAAGTCAGTTCCGCCACCCCCACCGCGTCGTCGGCATCGGCGAGGTACCGGAAGATCCGGTGCCGGCTCGGACTGGCCAGTGCTCTGGCCTCAGACTGCAGGTTCGGTCGCTCTGGAGTTCGTCTCGCGTTCATCTGACCCTCCATAAATCTACCATCTGCTCGAACAATCGGGCCGAGACGGCGACCAGACCGGGGCGCCGGTCGCTCACCTCCGCCGGTCAGTGGGAGCACGGGCAATCGGCTCCGGGTCCTTCGGGAGGAACGCCACACACCGATGGCGGGTTCCAGTCGATCGAAGGGAGCCGCCGAGCGAGCGTGGCGCCGATCTTGGCCGCGTGCTGCTTGGCTTCCTCTGCAAACGGGCCGGACCAGCGTTCCTCGATGGCTTGCACCCACAAGGTGTACCAGCGATCGAAATGGTCGACCCGAAACGGTTCTCGGTCGTGGACATGCCGGTGGGCGGCCAGGATTGTTCCCTGATAGCTGTCATGGCCGAGGAGAATGCGACACCAATAATCGATCAGCAGCGGAATGTGCCTGGCCCAATCGACTTCGGCCACTTCCTCGAAGACGGGTGCCAGAAGCTCATCCATCACCAACTCGCGATAGAAACCGACAACCAGATCATGGATGCTGCTACGGGAGCTGAGATCGGGCAGCGCTCCCCCCTCCGGTTGGCCGGGGGACGCACCCGTCGCCGCGTTCCTGACTGTCACTGGTCCATCCTTTCCTGGGCGCAGGGGTGGAGGGGAGCGAGGGAATTATTTATCTAGTCTACTCTAGAACAAATAGGCACGCCTTGTCGGGTGATACGCAGCCATCACTACGCTGGGCCACATGGAGCGGACGATCACGGCATTCCACTCCGACGAGGCAGGCGACTGGGTGGCCGAGCTCTCCTGCGGACACAATCAGCACGTGCGCCACCGTCCACCGTTCCAGAACCGGCCATGGGTGGTCGACCCGATGGGCAGGGAGTCGCGGATCGGCACGCCGATCGAATGCGCGCTCTGCGAGCGGGCCGAAATTCCCGACGACCTCCGGTTCGTGCGATCAAGTCCCGAGTGGGACGAACGGTCCGTTCCCGCCCGCCTGCTGCGATCCCACCGGCTGGCCGAGGGGACGTGGGGCAGGATCACGGTGGCCCACGGACGATTGCGATTCAGCGCGGCAACGCGGCCGACCTACGAGAGGGTCCTCGGCCGTGGCGACGATCAGGGCGTTCCCCCGGGCGTCGAGCATCGGGTGGAGCCGGTTGGCTCGGTCCGGTTCTCGATCGACTGCCTGGCCGTGGACCGTGAGATTCCCGACGGGGCTTCGCCACTGGCCCAACCGGCCCCGACGCAGATCCTGACGGATCTCGAGGAGGGGGGCGATCCGGCCTGCTGGTTGAGTCAGGTCTGCCAGGAGTGTGGGGCCGTCGTCGAGGGTGCTCCCCATCGGCACGCCCGGCGCTGACGGATCAGATGGAACGACTGACCACCCCATGGTCCGGCCAGATGGGCCTCGATGCCCCAATCCTCAACGCCCCGATGGGCGGGGCGGCCGGAGGAAGGTTGGCGACGGCTGTGTCCGCTGCTGGAGGGCTGGGGATGATCGGGGTGGGAAGCGAAGGATCGAGGGAGCTCATCGAGCAGGAAGCCGGGTACGTCCACAGTGCCGGGCTCCCCTTTGGCATCGGACTCCTTGACTGGGCCCTGAGGCGTGAACCGGCTCTCCTCGAGACCGCGCTGGCGGCGTCGCCCCGGCTGATCTCGGTCAGCTTCGGCGACGAGTGGGCCTGGATCGACCGGGTGCGCTCAGAAGGAGTGGTCACCGCCACCCAGATCTGCACGACGGCCGAAGCACAGCGAGCCCAGGACGCCGGGATCGATGTCATCGTGGCACGGGGGGCGGAGGGCGGAGGTCACGGCGACCCCAGGATCGGCACCCTCACTCTTCTCGAGGGCGTTCTGGACGCCGTCTCCGTACCCGTGCTCGCCGCAGGCGGCATCTCCTCCCCCCGAGGGTTGGCTGCCGTTCTTGCCGCCGGCGCATCAGGGGTCTGGCTGGGTACCGCCTTCTCTGCGTGCGCCGAGTCGCTCACCCCCGGTCCTTCCCGAGCGGCGCTGTTGTCGGCAACGGAGACCGACACCGTCGTCACCCGAGTCTTCGACATCGCCTTCGGCTACGGATGGCCGGCAAGGTATCCCGAGCGCGTCCTTGCCGACGCCATGTCTGACAAATGGGTCGGGTTGGAGCGTCATGTGATCGAGGATGAGGCGGCAAGGTCAGCGTTGATCGTGGAGGTGAGAGCCGTGGGTAGGTCCGGCGCTCACGTGAACGCCGGACAGGGGGTGGGGATGCTCACCGAGGTCCGGTCCGCAGGGCAGGTGGTGGACTGGTTCTGCTCCGGAGCAGAAGATCTGCTGGCGGTCTGGTCCCGCCGATCGGATGCGCTCGCCGAGCGAGAGCGATCCGGCGATGATCCGCCACCGACGACATTCTCGTACCCCGATTCTGTCGCTATACATTCTGGAGTCGAACACAACAGCGTCCCGGAACCGGATCGAGCTTGGCTTCGAGCCCGGTATTGTCGAGACCGGAAAGCAGTCCACCGATGAGATCGAGATTCATGCCGCAGACGAGCTCGGTGTACTCGTCGGCGAGGGAGTGGAACGGGCAGTTGATCAGCGTCACTCCGTTCGAATCGATGCTCGGCTCGTAGCCAAAGTCCTCCAAGATCCGGATTGTCGCCTCGCGTATCGCCGAGCGACCTTGGGATCGAGCCTTCTTGACGACGGACCTTCCGAGCAAGCGCCCTTCCTCGACCACGGTTCGCTTCAACGCCTCTGAAACGGGAACGCCCTCTCTTGCTGCGTCGGTTACGGCCTGCGCCAGAAGACGACCGGCGAGCTCATAGCGACGTTCGGGGACGCTGACCGACACCTCGCGCATGGAGCGCCGATACAGCTTCGACGGGCGCCCCGCTCCGGGTCCCCCCCGTCCAGGGGGTCGGCGAAACTCGGCGTCAAGGAGCCCGTCATCAACCAGCTTGTCAAGATGGAATTTGGCCGTGTGGCGCGCGACATCGGTCCCGATGGCCGCCTCTTCGCGGCTCACCGGCTCAGACTTCCCGATCACGAACCGGTACAGGGAACGTCGCACCGGTTCAGCCAGAATGGCGATGCTGGCCACACGGGCGTCGAAGTCCTCCGGCTGCCGTCGAGCATCGGCCTCTGCCTCATCGTCTGCCGACACCACCTGATCGTCTGCCGACACAGCCTGACCTTTCTAAAAGAGAGTCTGGTTGACGAAACCTCGATCCACTTCTATAGTTCAGACTAGTTTCCGTTAGAGAGGAAGGCAACCGTGGCTCCGGACTCCTGTAGGTACATGGCATGAAGTCCGGCGTGACCATGGCCGATCGAATCGAAACCGGTTCGGCGGGGCACCGCCACCGGCGTGGGCTCCGGGTCGTCGAGGAGGTCATCGACCACGACGCGGCCATCCGAGCAGTATCCGATCTGCTGATCGCGCTCGGTCGCGACCCGAGCACGGAGCACCTGGTCGAGACTCCCCGTCGGGTTGCCGAGACCTTCGCCGAGTTGTTGACCCCGGAGCCCTTCGATCTGACGACGTTCCCCAACGACGAGGGCTACGACGAACTGGTGCTGGTTCGTGATATTCCGTTCCGCTCGCTGTGTGAGCACCATCTCCTCCCGTTCCACGGGATCGCCCACGTCGGCTATCTGCCGGCCGACCGCATCCTCGGCCTGTCCAAACTGGCAAGAGTCGTGGACCGCTTCGCCGCCGACCTGCAGACCCAGGAGCGCCTCACCCTGCTCATCGCCGGTTGGATCGACCAGCACCTACGACCGAAAGGTGTAGGGGTGGTGATCGAGGCCGACCACATGTGCATGTCGTTGAGAGGCGTACGGGCCAGCGGCGCCCGCACGCTCACCTCGGTGATGCACGGCCTCCTCCGGGATGATGCGCGCTCCCGCCAGGAGTTCTTTGCGGTCATCGACGGGCGCCAGTGACGCCAGGGAGGCGCCTGGCACGGATGTGTGGAGCGAGCAAGCAGTGACCGATCGGGACAAGGAGACATCGAGATGGCCATGGGCCAGACATTCGTGATCGCCGGGGCCAGTCTGGCCGGCGCCAAGGCCGCGGAGACCCTTCGATCGGAGGGCTTTGACGGTCGGGTGGTGCTCATCGGGGATGAGCCGGTCCGACCCTATGAACGGCCTCCGTTGTCGAAGGCCTACTTGCGCGGTGAAGTCGACTTCGACAGCGCCGCGGTGCACCCACAAGGGTTCTACGAGGACAACGACATCGAGCTGCTGACCTCCACCACGGTCACGGCGATCGATCCCGAGGCGCGACGGATCGAAATGGACCCTGGTGGACTCCTCGACTACGACCAGTTGCTCCTCACCACCGGCGCGACCCCCAAACGGATGCCGATCCCCGGCGCCCAGTTGACTGGGATCCACTATCTGCGGAGCCTGTCGAGCTGCGACGCCCTGCGCGGCGCCCTCGAACAGGCGACACGTGTGGTGGTGATCGGGGCCGGTTGGATCGGATCCGAGGTTGCCGCCTCGGCTCGACAGCTGGGCAAGGAGGTCGCCCTGATCGAAGCGGGACAGGTACCTCTCGAGCGCGTCCTCGGCACCGAGGTGGGGACCATCTTTTTGGACCTGCACGCCGACCACCAGGTCGAGCTCCACATGGGGGTCGGCGTCGAAGCGTTCCGGGGCTCGGTCGTTGCCGACCACGTCGTCCTGGCCGACGGCACCATCGTTTCCGGTGACCTCTTCGTGGTGGGCGTAGGTGTCGCCCCCAAAACCGACTTGGCCGAAACCGCCGGCCTCGCCGTCGAAAACGGCATCGTCGTAGACCAACGCCTGGCTACCAGTAGGACGGGGATCTGGGCCGCGGGTGACGTCGCCAACGTCTACCACCCTGTCCTCGATACCCGGATCCGGACCGAACATTGGTCGACGGCACTCAATCAGGGACCGGTCGCGGCCAAGAACATGCTCGGACAGGACGCCGACTACCGGAAGATCCCTTACTTCTTCTCCGACCAGTACGACCTCGGCATGGAATACAGCGGCTTCGCGGCCAAGTGGGATCAAATCGTGTATCGGGGTGACCCGGCCACCCGGGAGGTCATCGTTTTCTGGCTCCATGCGGGCGTTCCCGTAGCCGGGATGAACATCAACGTCTGGGACGTAGCCGAACCCATCGCGGCGCTGGTTGCGGCCAAACAACCGGTCGACCCCGCCCGACTGGCCGACCCCCGACTTCGACCTGGCCGGCCTGATCGCCTGATCGAGGGGACACAACGCCTCGACCCTTGTGCGCCACCCGCTTCTTGCTAAACTATCGTATAACGATATAATGTACGAAGAGGTGAGTGAGATGTGGGTAGTGGTGGCTGCGGGTGCGGTAGTGCTGTTGGTTTTGGCCCTCTTTTCGGTGGTTGCGCTGTATGTCGGCCTACTCGGGTCGGTCGGGGCCGTTGGTCTCGTCCGATGTGATCACTGCGGGCATTTCGGACTCACCTCAATGAGAGAACCCCTGCGGATGTGTGACCATTGCCGCCGCGGCCACCATCGGCATCCCCTACACCTCGGGCTCCATCGATACGGCAGAGCCGCAGAGCAATTGGAGATCGTCAACAGTAAGGACTGACTCAGCCCTCGGCCAGCACACCTCTCAGCACGGCCGCCGACGATTGATCGATGTTCTTGGTCGCCGTCACCAGGACCAGTGGATCGGCCTCGGCCAGGCGCCGAAGCTGTTCGAGAGCGGTTTTCGCCGGCTCTTGGCAGAGCTCCGTTCGATAGCGCTCCTCAAACTCGGGGAAGAGGCCGGGCACGTGGCCATACCACTTACGCAGAGCCGTCGTCGGCGCAATCTCCTTCAGCCACACATCAAACTGATGGTCGGATTTCGATACCCCACGGGGCCAGAGACGGTCGACCAGAATGCGACGGGTCACCTGATCATCGGTATGGTCGTAGACACGGGCGATCCCCACCACCACGCCGTCGGGATGGACGAGGGGATCTGCTCGTCTCGGTCCCCCTGGTGCGGGGGGTTCTGACCACGACCCCTCCCAAGCGCTCGGGAACTGCGGTGCAAGGCGCACGAGCTCTTCCAAATGAAGAGCCGACAGCGTCTCGAGTCGCTTTGATCCGTCCTCCGTCAGCTGCAGCCGCACCACTCGCTGATCGCCGTCGTCTCGGACCCGCGTGACCAGGCCCGCGGCGTCAGCACGGTCGACGAGGCCGACGGCGCTGTGATGGCGGAGGAACAAGTAGTCGGCGACATCACCGATCGTCGGGCCTCGTGTGTCGGCGTGGCCACGAATGGCCAGCAGCAGCTGATGCTGGGCCGGCGTCAAACCGGCGGCCTGTGCCTGGTTCTCGCTCCATCGCTCGAACTGGCGAAGGCCCGTGCGAAGGGCCAGGAGCCGACCGTAGACCTCGTCTGGCAGCGTCATTCTGTCTCTAGACTATCGTGTCACGATGTTATTAAACGCAGACTCCTGCTCTCCCGTCCCCACCGTAGTCACCCCCAACTCCGGTGTTGAGAACAGCGCGAGCCGGAGATGATCGAGCCGACGGGAAACCCCCGAGGTGAGCAGTCATCGAGCCCGAATCGGCTGCCCGTGGGGTCGGCTCATTCGGGGGATCCTGAAGCCCGACCGCGGGATCCGGAGTCCCTAGATGTCATCGCCCAGGGCGTTGCCTCATCGGGGCCCGACTCGGTCGAGCACCCCGACGGGCCGCTGGGCGACTTCACCACGACGCCACGGGTGCTCCTCCTCGTTCCCCTGGCGGTGCTCCTCGGCGCCGTCGGCGCCGGAATCTCTCTGGCCCTGTTGGGGATGATCGGCTTCTTCACCAATCTCTTCTACTACCAGCGGGTCGGCTTCGCCCTGGTGTCGCCATACGGGAACACTCTCGGAGTAGTGGCGATCGTCATTCCGGTCATGGGTGGTCTTGCGGTGGGGCTGATGGCTCGGTTCGGTTCGGAGCAGATCCGTGGCCACGGCATCCCCGAGGCGATGGAGCGTATCCTCATCAACGGCAGCAGGGTCCAGCCCCGGCTGGCAATCTTGAAACCCATTTCGAGCGCGATCAGCATCGGCACGGGCGGTCCCTTCGGAGCCGAAGGACCAATCATCCTCACCGGAGGAGCGGTCGGATCCATCGTGGGCCAACTCTTCCGGCTGACTGCGGCACAGCGACGGAGCCTGCTGGTGGCAGGTGCCGCTGCCGGCATGAGCGCCGTGTTCGGCACGCCGGTCGCCGCCACGCTGTTCGGCGTGGAACTCTTGGCCTTCGAGTCCCGGCCCCGATCGATGGTCCTCATCGGTGTGGCCGCAGCGACCGCCGACGGCATCCGGATGGCCATGGCCAGTGCTCATCTGGTGTCTCCACAACCCATCTTCCCCGTTCCCGGCCACGCAGCCCTGGTCGGAGTGGCGTTACTCAGTGCCGTCGTGGTGGGCATCGCCTCCGGATTGGCGGCGTGGCTGATGACCCAAGCCGTCTACCGGTTCGAGGACGCCTTCAACAGGTTGAGAGGACACGTCCACTGGATGTGGTGGCCCATGATCGCAGGGGCGTTGATCGGGGTCGGTGGGCTCATCGACCCCCGTGCCCTGGGCGTGGGTTACGGCACGATCCATGCTGAGCTACTCGGCGAGTTGAGTATCGATGCTCTCCTCTTGCTGTTCGTGGTGAAGCTGGTGATCTGGTCGGGAGCGCTGGGCAGCGGGACCAGCGGCGGCATCCTCGCCCCCGTTCTCATGATTGGTGCTGCCCTCGGCGGTGTGCTCGGGCACGTACTGCCAGGTGCCTCGCCCGGAACCTGGGCACTGATCGGAATGGCCGGTGCCATGGCCGGGGTCACCCGGTCACCCTTCACCGCGATCATCTTCGCCTTCGAGCTCACCCACGACCAGAACAGCCTGCTGGCGCTACTGGTCGCGGCCACCGTCGCCCACCTGGTCAGCGTGCTGATCCTCAGGCGCTCGATTCTCACCGAGAAGGTGGCGCGGCGGGGTTTCCACGTGATGCGGGAGTACGCCGTCGATCCCCTGGAGGCGACCTTCGTCCGGGAGGTCATGGACACTGAGGTGTACACCGCCGAACCCACCAGGAAATTGGGGGACCTCTATCGGTCGTTTGAAGAAGGGTCGGTCGAGCGCAGGCAACGCCTCTACCCGGTCCTGGACGGCAACGAACATCTGGTCGGCCTCTTGACCTGGTCCGCGGTGCTGGCCGGACGAGCGGAGGTCGACAAATCGGTGACCAGCGTGATGATCGCCCCCGTGACCGTTGCCTATCCCGATGAGATCCTGCGGCCCGTCGCCGATCGGATGGCCGCCCTGGGCCTCGGGATCATCCCGGTTGTCGATCGGGCGCAGCCCGACAGGCTCGTCGGCCTGGTAACGCAGTTCGATCTGCTCCGGGCCCGCCAGAAGCTCCTCGAAGAGGAGCGACGAGCGGAGCGCGTGCTGTCGCTCCGCCGGGTCCCCGGATCCCAATCCCCACCCGAGGAGCCCGCAGCCTCGTCGATGGACCCGGCCTGAGCGCTGGACTCGTTCGCCAGTCCCGCACCCCGGGCGCTAGCCGTTATTGACCCCCGGGCCCGCCGGCAACGTTGGATGCCTCGGCGGCAGACTCGAGATATGGCCACGCCAACTCGGGGGGGAGGCCTCCAACCAGGGGCTGCAGCGCCAGTACTTCGCCGGCTTGCGCACGAGAACGCGCCTCGGCCGGGGTGATGATCTGGTACGCGCCCCGCTCTGCTCGTAGCTGCTCGAGCGAGGTCGCCGATGAGATCGAGGCGATCCCCGACCGGTGAGCGTTCCATTCGCCGTAACTCACCGCGTCGCGAAGCAGATACTCACCGATCTCTGCCCACGATCGATCTGGGTCGTCGGAGACAAAGACGGTGAGCGGAGTTCTGGACGCCGGGAAGATGCATCCCGGCGCGGTCACGCCGGCGCGAGCCGCTTCGTCCCGATAGGCGGCCTCCAACCCTTCGTCGTGTGTCTCAGCGATGAAGAGCATTCCCAGCCGCCCGGCGCGTCGAGCTGCCGCCTCCGTTCCGCCCCCATAGGCGAGGGTCGGCCCACCCGGCGTGAACGGCAAGGGCGTGATCCTGACGGCTCGCCCATCGACCTCAGCGTGCCGACCGGCGAGCAACGCCCGCATGATGCTGATCCGATCTTCGACCAGCTGGGCCCGCCGCCTCCGGTCGACTCCGAAGAGGTCGAACTCCTCTTGGCGGTAGCCTATGCCGATCACGTAGGTCGTCCGACCACGACTGATGAGATCGAGGACCACCATGTCCTCGGCAAGCTTCACCGGCTCGTAGTGGGCGAGGAGTAGTGCCGCAATGGTGAGAGGGAGTGTGTCGGTCCGGGCGGCGATTGCCGCAGCCAGCATCAGCGGTGAAGGGAGATAGCCGTCCTCGACGCCATGATGTTGGCTCAGCACAGCGGTGAGCGCGCCGCGCGTTTCAGCCCACGCGCACATCTCCAGCGCGGTGTCGTAGAGCGTCGCCCGGTCATCAGGGTCGTCGGTTGCCGATCTCATGGCGAATCGAAGCGAGAACACGGCGCTACCTTCTCACAGCGGGCCGATCCGACAGGGGCCTCACACCTCCCGGAGGTTGCCGCAAGGGTTGATCGGCGGATCCACTGCCACCCACGAAGTATCGCCGATCGTGTCCACCTCCTCGCCTGGCGACATCGACCAGCGTCCCAATGATCGATGAGCAGCGCCTTCGTGAATCGCATGCCAAACTACTCCGGTAAGTGCTCACCTACCTTCGACAAGGCGTGTGCCGTCCGACCCGCAGTTGAGGCCAGGGACGGACCGATGGCGTCAGCCCCTGCATGGGTAGCGCTCTGAGCCAGCGGCTCCAACTGACGAGCTGCTTTTGCTACCACCGAAGAGGCTTGCCGGACGGCATGAGCGGCAGTTTCACTCGATCCCCCGACCATCTCCCCGATCGCTTCGCGCCCCTGTCGGAGCTGTTGGGGATCAACCACCATTCGCTGGGCCATCTCGAGACCGGCGTCGCGAACGTGTCGTCGAGCGCGGCGGCTGGCCGCGTTCCCTTGGCCGATTGCCCGCCTGCCGGTCTTCGAGGCACTGGACGCTGTGGCCTTGGACGTTCGCCCAGCGTTACCCGCTTTGGCCTGGCCGGTTGCTCGCCCGAGCGCCACCACCGTTTCCAATTGGCGAGCTCGACGCTTGGCTCGCCACCCCAGGGAGGGCTGCCCCTCAGTGTCGACGGCCGCCAGGATGAGCCCACCCAGAAGAGCGAGGTTCTTCAGAAAGTGCATCCTCTGTTGGGTACGGGTGACCGGGTCGGTCTCCTCCCAAAACCGGTGGCCGGCGTAGGTGGTGGGAATGATGGAACCGATCAGGGCTATCGACGCCAAACGTCGAAGCCTTCCCGTGGCCAACAGTATCCCTGCCCCGATTTGGACGGCGCCGTTGATCCGCACGAGCTGGTCAGGGTCTAGCGAGGGTGCGTCGGCCGTTTCGCCGAGGGGCTCGCTCACCGCCTCGGCCCTTCTGGCCTTGCCCTCTGGATTCCGGACCGCGTCCAGACCTTCCACAACGAAGACCGAGGCCAGCAGGGGACGGGCGATACGCCGTGAGAGTGCCATGGACCTGGTTCTACCCGCTTTCGAGAGCCTTACCCATCTCGGCTACGCGCAAGGCGTCCCGGCTCTTCTCAAAGCACGGGTTGGACTGTTACCGCCGGAAGATGGGATCCCGCTTCTCGGTGCGGGCAGCATTGGCCTCGGCAAACTCCGGGCCGATCAGGGCATCGGCGAAACAGCTCATCTCCCGCGTCATCCGTCCGGCCACGGTCGTGTCATCGGAACGGAGCAATGCCTTGGTGGCCCGGAGGGCCAACGGTGGCTGGAGCGCCAGCTCGCGTGCCGCTTCGAGGGCGACGTCGAGGACCGGGGACACGGCGGCGTTGGCCAAGCCCCACTCGGCCGCCTCGGTCCCGGTGATCCTACGCCCGGTGAGAAGAAGGTCAGCGGCGCGTCGCTCACCGATGACGCGGGGCAGTAGAAGGCTCGATGCTGCTTCGGGCACCAGGCCCAACGAGACGAACGGGACGGAGAGGACCGCATCGGGCTCCACGAACACCAGATCGCAGTGGAGGAGCATGGTCAACCCCACTCCGACCGCGATCCCGTTGACCGCCGCCACCACGGCCACCGTGACGGTGGAGACGGCGTCCAGGAAGTGCTGAACTCCATCGAGCGTGGCTCCGGAAGCGAAGTCAGTCAGGTCGTTCCCGGCGGTGAAGGCCACCCCGGAGCCGGTGACCACCACGACGCTCACGCCGTGATCGGCGTCTGCAGCTTCCAGCGTGTCGGCCACCGTGTGGTACATGGCCTGGGTGAGGGCGTTGCGCTTCTCCGGGCGGGTGAAGGTCACGGTGACGACGGGGCCGTCGACCGACACGGTGACATCGCCGGACGCAACTGGGGTGACGCTCATTGGGGCAGCTTGGCAGTCGTCTGCTGCCCCGGGCAAGCCGGGGCACGGAGGAACGAGAGCGCCGGTCAGACGTTCCCCAATCCGGTCCCTCGAGCGAGCGCTTCTGCAAGACCGGCATTTTCTGTGGGCGGCGTATGAGTTGGGCGGCGTGAGACGATGATACGGACGTGAGGGCTGTACCGAATCGACCCGGTGTCACGTTGCTGGCAATCTACGATCGAGCGTTGCCGCAGGTGTATGGCTATCTCATGGCTCGCTGCGGCGATCGGGCGGTCGCCGAGGACCTGACCTCGGAGACATTCCTGGCCGCGGCCGCGGGCCCCGGGGACGCCCCGTTGACGGTCGGCTGGTTGATCGGGATCGCCCGCCACAAACTGGTCGACCATTGGCGCTGGCAGGCCCGCCAAAAGCGGCTGCTCGAGGCGGCTCAGGGGTCATCACCCGACCCGGACGATCCCTGGGATGTCGAGGTGGATCGCTGGCGGGCTCACGAGGTGCTCGCCCACCTCGCCCCACAACATCGAGCCGCCCTGACCCTGCGCTACCTGGATGGGCTCAGCGTCCCCGAGGCGGCCACGGTATTGGATCGCGGTGTGGCGGCCACCGAAGCCCTGCTGGTTCGGGCCCGACGGGAGTTCCGCCTTGTCTACGAAGGGAGCACCGATGCCTGAACCACGCATCGATCCGTTCGACGCGTTGCGGGCTCCGATCATCCCGCTGGCGCCGAACCCGCGCTTTGCCGCCGACCTGCGCAACCGACTGCGAGCGGTACTCGCACCCACCACCAAGGAGTCTCTGATGAGCCCGAACCTGACCACCCGCCCGCGAAACGGCACGCGCCACGGCGATGTCTCGTACATCACACTCGGCCTGCCCGACCTGGCCCGGGGACGAACCTTCTACGGCGCGGTTCTCGGATGGCGGTTCAGCCCCGGAAGCGGCGAGCACGGGGCCCAGGTCGACGACATCATCCCGATGACCGGTCTGTGGGAGGGCGAACAGCCGGCGGGCGGGCACGTGAACGGAGCAGTGCTCGGCTTCCGGGTGGACGACATCGAGGCTGCGGTCGGCGCGGTTCGCACCCACGGCGGCACCGTCGGCGATCCCCATGTCGAGCCGTACGCGGTGGCCGCCGAGGGCCACGACAACCAAGGGATCCCGTTCTATCTGCACGAGATGCCTTCCGCCGGCCATTCGGTGGCCGCCCATGGCGAGTTCCACAACGGAGATGTCGAGGGCGACGTGTCATACCTGACCATGGTGGTGCCCGACCTGGCTGCGGCGCAGGCATTCTACGGAGGCGTCCTTGGCTGGACGTTCAATGTCGGGCGGGCCGGCGGAGCCCAGGTGACCGGCGTCGCCCCCCAGATCGGCATGACCACCGAGCCCGAATCCGGACCGGCGACTCCCGGAACGATCATGTGCTACCGGGTCGACGACATCGGGGCTGCGGTCGGGCGGGTGCGGGATGCCGGCGGGAGGTCCGATCACACAGTGACGCGACCCTACGGCCTGGAGTCATTGTGCGCTGACGACCAGGGGACTCCGTTCTATCTGCACCAGTTCTGAGACCATCGGTCTCTGCACGGGTCAACGCTGAGCCGCCATTGCCCGGTCCCACGATGTGTCCAGTCTGGCGTCGCCGTCACGCCCGGCTGGAGGTGCTCCCTGCTGGAGGCAGGTGATCCTCCAGCGCCTTCACCAGCAACCGGCGGAACGTCGCCCGCTCTGACTCACTGAGCCCGCCGAGGATTTCGTTCTCGATGCTCCCCTGTGCCACCTCGGCCCGCTCCAGCGCTTCCAGCCCGGCATCGGTGATGTCGACCAGGTGGCGCCGGCGGTCTGCCGGATCCCGCCGGCGCTCCACGAACTCGAGGTCCTCGAGATCGTTGAGCACCAGCACCCCTGTATTGGAGTCCATGGACAGGTCCTCGGTCATGCCCTGCTGCGATACCCCCGGGTGGTCTCGCAGATAGGCGAGGACCACCATGTTCTTGAGGTTCATGCCCACCAACTCGATCGAGCTGCGCAGGAAGACGGCCCGGGCCAGCCGCGTCAGGAGCACGATCGTCCCCGTCGTGGGTGGAGCAGTTGAACGAGGGCTCACGACCACGATCTTACCGGTACGGCCCGATCAATCACCTCGATAGGATAGTCCCCAAATCATGACGATCCCCGCCCCCGTGACTATTCCCACGCCTAGCGGCGACCGCCGGCGCTGGATCGCTCTGGTTGTCGTCTGCCTGGCCATGCTCATGAACGCGCTCGACGGGTCCATCGTCAACGTCGCCCTCCCGGCCATCCAGCACAGCCTGTCCTTCAGCCAGTCCGGTCTGACCTGGGTCGTCGACGCCTACCTCATCTCCTTCGGGAGCTTTTTGCTCATGGCGGGCCGCCTGGGCGATCTCATCGGCCGCAAGAAGGTGTTCCTGGCCGGCGTGACGCTGTTCACACTGGCGTCCATCGCCTGCGGATCGGCTGACAGCCAGGCCATGCTGGTCACCGCCCGCTTCGTCCAGGGCATCGGCGGGGCGCTGTCCGCCTCGGTGATCGTCGCCATCATCGTGACCGAGTTCCCCAGCCCCGTCGAGCGGACCAAGGCCATGAGCGCCTACGTGTTCGTCGCTGTGGGTGGCGGTTCTGTGGGCCTTCTCGCCGGCGGTGTGCTGACCCAGGCACTGAGCTGGCACTGGATCTTCTTCGTGAATGTCCCGATCGGCATCACCACACTGATCCTCGGTCGCATGCTGGTGGTCGAGAACGTTGGCCTCGGGATCAGACAGGGCGTCGACGTGGTCGGGTCGGTGCTGGTGACCCTGTCCTTGATGGTGGGCATCTACGGGATCGTTCTGGCCTCGAGTGACGGGTGGAGCTCGACGCAGACCCTGGCCTCGCTCGGCATCGCCGTGGGGCTGTTCGCCGCCTTCATCATCTTGGAGTCTCGGCTGGCCAACCCGATCATGCCTCTGCGTATCCTGAAGCTGCGAACGCTGACCGGTTCGAGCGTGATTCGGGGCTGCATCATCACCGGCATGTTTTCGACCTTCTTCATCGGCGCCCTCTACTTCGAGCACGTGTTGGGTTACAGCCCGCTCCGGACCGGTTTGGCGTTCCTCCCCCAGGCCGTCGCCATGGCGGTCATGTCGGCCGGCATAACGGCCCGACTGGTCAACCGCTTCGGCCCCAAACCGGTGATGTACCCGGCCCTGGTCCTGGCCGCACTCGGGCTGATCCTGTTCGCCTCGGCGGGCGAGCACACCCGCTACTTCCCCCAGATCTTCTTCGCCATCCTGTTGCTGGGCGTGGGCGCCGGCGCGTCGTTCATGCCATTGCTGCAGATCGCGATGTCGGAAATTCCCAACGCGGATGCGGGATTGGGCTCCGGCGTCGTCAACGTCTCCCAGCAACTGGCGGGCGCTGTCGGCCTCGCCGTGCTGAGCACGATCGCCACCAGCCGGACCCGGTCGTTGGTAGCCAGCGGCCACAACCTCGAGCACTCACTGACCCTCGGCTACCAGTTGGCGCTCTACATTGCTGCTGCTTGCGTTCTGGTTGGCCTGGCCCTGGCTCCGGTCCTGTTGCGGACGAACGAGTCACCCGAGGAAGAGCAGGCACACATCGCCGAGAACATGCAGAGCCCGGAGACCTACGAGCATCTCGTGCTCTAGTGGCTCTCAGACCCTGTCCAGCAACTTCGGAGTCACGCCCATGAACGAGAAGCACCTTGAACTGTGTTCTTCAGCCGAGTGGGCGGACGCCGTCCGGCGGTGGATCATCCCCTGGGTGCTCGAGGGTGTTTCGCTGGGCGATGACGTCGTTGAGATCGGACCCGGTCCTGGTCGAACGACGGAGGTACTGGCTGATCTGGTGGAACACCTCACTGCGGTGGAGGTTGACGGCGACTTGGCGCGCTCGCTGGCGGCACGGATGACCAGCCCCACGGTAGAGGTGATTGAGGGCGACGGAACTGACCTCCATTTTGCCGACGGTAGGTTCAGCGCAGCGCTCTCTTTTACAATGCTTCACCACGTGCCCTCCGCCGTAGATCAGGACAGGCTGTTCTCAGAGGTATCCCGGGTCCTGCGACCGGGCGGTTCCTTCGCCGGCACCGACACCCTGGACAGCAAGGAGTTTCGGGAGCTTCACGTCGGTGACGTATGTGTGCCCGTCGATCCAGCCACCCTGGCCGACCGGCTGCTCTCCGCCGGCTTCGACGAGGCCTTCGTCGACACCAACGAGTATGGAGTGCGCTTCCGGGCCAGGCGATCGTTCGAGTCCGAGGGGTCAACCCGAGACGACCGAAGCGCTCAACGAGCGCGCTGAATAGCAGCGGGGGCCGCCCGATCCGGCGCAGTCCGGCCGCATCCTGGTTTCGTCGGCTCCGCCCGACCGAGCGATACGATTGACGCATGGCGATCCGACGGCTCGCCCCTGCATGAGCAAGGACCTCGATGCTCGCCGCCTGGCGCTCGATTCGCTGAGCCACGAGATCTCCGTCTGCCGACGCTGCTCCCGCCTGGTGGCCTGGCGCGAGCAGGTGGCCCACGAGAAGCGAGCCGCGTTCAAGGACCAGGACTATTGGGGTCGGCCGCTACCCGGCTTCGGCGACCCAGCGGCCCGCGTACTCTTCGTAGGGTTGGCGCCTGCCGCCCATGGAGGCAACCGCACGGGCCGAGTCTTCACCGGTGATCGGTCCGGCGACTGGCTCTTCGCAGCCCTGTGGCGCACGGGATTCGCCAATCAACCCCAGAGCGTGGCCATCGACGACGGCCTTGTCCTGACGGACGCCTACGTGGTCGCCGCGGTCCGCTGCGCCCCACCGGCCAACAAACCCACTCCCGCAGAACGCGAAGCCTGCGTGCCCTATTTGCAGCGTGAGCTCGTGCTGCTTAGCGAGGTGCGGATTGTGGTCGCCCTTGGTCAATTCGCCCATCAGATCGTGGCCAGCGAGCTCGGCATCAGACCACGGCCTCCGTTCGGCCACGGGGCGGAGACGAGAGCGCCAGACGGAACCGTGCTCCTCAGCTCCTATCATCCGAGCCAACGGAACACCTTCACCGGAACGCTGACCGAATCCATGTTTGACGATGTGCTCATCCGAGCCCACCGATTGGCCGACGAAGCGTCCTGAAGCCCATCGATTCCCCCACGGTGGAAGCACCCGGATAGAACCACGATCAGGAACAACCCGTGGCTGGGTGGGCGCCGTCCGTCGTCATCATGACGTGGCAGTCCGCCCGACGGGAAACAGCGAGGCCAGGCTCCGTCACGAAGTGGGTCGTCCCCGCTGCGGCAAGGGTCTGGCTTTCTTCGGCATTCGCCCGGCATCGCCGAGGGCGCGACGCAGCAGCATCTCGATGTGAGCATTGAGACTTCGTAAGTCGTCGGCTGCCCACGTGGCCAGGGCGTCGTGGACTGAGGGATCGATTCGCAGCAGTACCTGCTTGCGGTCATTCACGGATTACGAGTAGAGCGTCCCGGTGTTGACAACCGGTGAGGCCGGCTGGTCACCGCAAAGAACGACCATCAAATTGCTCACCATCGCTGCCTTGCGCTCCTCGTCGAGGTCTATGATGCCCCGCTCGCTGAGTCGGGCAATCGCCTGTTCGACCATCCCGACCGCGCCGTCGACGATGCGGGAGCGGGCCGCGACGACCGCGTTGGCCTGCTGTCTGCGCAGCATTGCTTGAGCGATCTCCGAGGCGTACGCAAGATGGCTCACCCGTACCTCGACGATCTCAATCCCGGCGATGCTGACCCGTTGGGCCACCTCATCGGCGAGCTCGCCGGCGACGAGGTCGGTCGAGCCACGAAGTGAGAGGCCGTCCCCTGTTGGGTCGTCGTAGGGATGTGTCGTGGCAACGTGCCGTAATGCCGACTCGGCTTGAACCCGCACGAAATTGAGGAAGTCCTCGACGGCATAGAGCGCCCGCGAGGTATCGGCGACCTGCCAGACCACGATGGCGGCAATTTCCACGGGATTGCCGTCGGCGTCGTTGACCTTCAGGTGGTTCGTCTCGAAGTTTCTGACTCGAATGCTCACGCTCCGACGGTCGGTAAGGGGCACGATCCACGACAGACCGGTGCGACGCACGGTGCCGACGTAGCTGCCGAAGAACCGCACCACCCTGGTCTGGCCGGGCTGCACGATGACCAGCGACGCCAAGATGATGACGGCGACCACGATGGGCACGACAGTGACGTACGTGGCCGAGCTCTGGGCAAGGAACCCGGCCCCGACGCCGCAGGCGGCGACAACCAGGACCCCGAACCAGCCGTTGACTGCCCACGCCTGGCGCTCCCGGATCTCGACGTGGGGCGCCGAGTGGCCATCCGGTGGCGCCTCGGGGCCGCGGTAGGGTTCGACCGATTGGTTCATGGCTCCTCCTGCTGGATGCTCTGCAATAAAGTGATATCAAATAGATATCACTTTATGCGGCGTCGCACAAGGGGCCCGGGCGAGGTTTGCCCGACTTCCCGGCGGGCGTGAACGATCTCGACCCTATTGGTGTAGTTGGTACGCCGTAACCGGGTTCGGGAATCCCTTCAGGGTGAGACCGGGAACAACATCGAACAAGAACTCGCTGACCGATTCTCGAGTCTGCTCGGACACGACAATGGAACCCGGGGCGGCGACGGTGACAAGGCGGGCGGCCAGATTGACATCAGGTCCGTAGAGATCGCCGAACACAGAGACCATCTCTCCGGTGGCGAGCCCAACCCGTACCCGGGGTCGCGGGCCTTGACCAAATACGCGGAGGAGATCCAGGGCGATTTGACATGCGTCCGCAGCGTCTTCGGTCACGAACATCGCCTCGTCGCCGATCGTTTTTACGACCTGACCGTTTCCTCGGGCCACCGCCTCGGCTGTGTGCTCATCGAAATCGATGAGCACGGCGATCAGCTCGCGGACAGATGATGAAGCAGACGTCTCGGTATAGCCAACGAGGTCGACGAAGCCAACGGTGCGTTGCAGTGTCACTGCCGATCGCTCATCGTCCGTCGACCACACCCGGTCCGCCACCGCCACGATCTGGCGGCGAAGCAGCGCATCCAAGCTACGCACAAAGACCGGTAGCAGCGTCTGCGCCAGCTCCGAGTACTCCTTGATGAAGGCCACAGACCGTGTGCCTTCATCTCGTCGGGGCAACTGGTACTGGAGCCGGAATCCGCCGAGGAGAGTCTCAGCGATCCGCGCCATAGCGCTGCCGGTGACTCGAGCGAGCTGCATTGTCGCTTCCTCACCGAGCAATGCCCTACCATCGACAGCGAGAAGGCGAACGGTCTCTGCCTCGTCAGCCGTCATTGGCCGGTCCGGTTCGGTGGAGAGCCCGAGAGCCATGCACAAACGCTGCGTCTCGTCCAACTCGATATCGAGAGCCCGGACCACCTGACCCAAGGTCGACGGTCCGCGAGGCCGCAAGTTGATGTCCAGTGCCAGCTCCTCGAGGTCGGTCGAGGCGGCAACGTCCTCGAGGGCGGCCCCGAGTGTCACCAGGTACTGGATGAGCTCGAGCCGATCAAGAGCATCGGGGGTGGAGGGGTCGTACAAGCCCAATCGTTCGAGCTCGTCGGCGTCCGGTACCGATCGGTCTGCGCTCACCCTTCCAGCATGCCTGACTGGAGTCTGGTCGTCCCGGACCGTAGTGAAGCGGGGTGAGTAGGACACCGGGATAACCGGCGGGCCGGACCGGCCGGTCAGGTGAATCCAAGGTCCCGCAGATCGTCCGTGACGGGGCCGAGGTTCCAGTGGCGGGTGGCGTCACAGCGCCAGGCCCCACCCTGGTCAACAAGCAGGACGAGCCTGGTGATGGTTGGCTGGCCTCCCTCGTGGTCGCCATAGAGGACGTCCACGGTGATTCGCCCCGCAGTGTCGAGCGCCTCAGTGGTGGCGACGTGCAGGGATGCCTCCGGGTCGCGTAGAGCGGCCTGCCAGAACCCAACCCGGCCGGTACTGATGAGCAGGTCTCGCTGCTGTGGAGCGAACGACGACACGCCCGGCGGCGTATCGCCCCGACGGTGCCGAGCCGCCCCGTGGGGGTCCTCAGCAACACTCCGGGCTGGTTCGGCCTGGAGATGGTAGGCGCGCAGTACAGCGATGCCAGCTCCGAGATTGGACAGCGGTACTGCGAGGTAGATACTTGCTCCAGACCGCTCCACGAGCGGCCTTCCGGCAGACAGGACAAAGACCTGCCCATCCGCGAACTGCACCTGGGCTGGAGGGTCGTCGGGTCCAGAGGGGGCGAGGACTGGGCGTTGCGAGGTGAGCAGGGCACGCTCGGCGATGCGAGCCGTTCTCGTCGACGAGCGCACCGACGAAAAGGTGGCGCCGGCGAGCATGAGCGTGCCTACGGCGGTGCCGACTTCGGCCCACGTCGCCCAGGCCGTCACGTCGCCAACCCCGTAGTGATCGTCGGATCCCCCAGGGCTTCGAACACTCCGTGCGGCGATCGCTGAATGAGCATCCCGACACCCGTCATGGCTCGCCCTTTTCTTTCGTCAGCGCTCATACCGAACTGCTCCGATGGCCCTCGCTCCCCTTCGCTCAGGACTGCGGCCGTGAGATCAGATCGTTGGCCGCCATCTGAGCGGTGCGTCGATCGGCGTGCATCTCCCACGGGGCGCGTGAGAGCACCTTGCCGGTCTCGAGTAGGGACTTGAGGTTGGCGCATACCGCTGGCCACCCTGCGGAGATCGCCTCGAGGGCTTGGTCGTCGATCAGGTTCTCGTGCGTGACCGTCAGTCGGACGATCTCGTGGAAGGGCTCGATTTGGAAGGTCACCTTGGAAGGGACGTCCGGTGCGGGTGCACCGGGCGAATCGAAGGTCACGGACAGGTGGCGGGGAGGGCGGGACTCAAGCACAGTACCGACAACGTCGGCGATGCCCGACCCGTCGACCCGCAGGTGCTCCCATGAGGAGCCGGGGCTCCAGTCCGACACGTTGCTGTGCCCCCAGTACTGGGCGGTCAACTCCGCATCCGTCAGTGCGTCCCACACACGCTCCGGTGAGGCTTCGATGTAGGTGACGTACACATAGTCCGGCCGGTCGGCCATGGGGTCCTCCTCTGCTCGTCGTTTGATCGCGCTCAGGGCACGCAGGCGGGGCGGTTCAAATCGTTCGATCCAGCGCTCTTGGATGTCCCACAGCGGGACCGGGTTGAGGTAGTGATGCTTCTCCCGTCCCCGCCGAACCGTGGTGATGAGGTTGGCGGCTTCGAGCACGTTTAGGTGCTGGGTTGCCGACTGGCGTGCCATCTCCAGCGGCCAGCACAACTCCCCCAGCGTCTGACCGTTGCGCTCCCGAAGCCGGTCCAACAGGGACCGCCGGGTCGGATCTGCCAGGGCCCGAAAGACCGGATCGTCATCGGCCATCCACACATTATGCAGGCTGTTACCTGCCTAAGTCAATCCCCGCTCCCGCCTGGCAGGGAGGGAGGGTGATTTGGGCAAGGTGATGGCGCCGAGTCGCTCGAACTGGCCGGTGCCGGCTGAGGCGGCCACGGCGTTGGTTCCACGGTCCAGCCGGCAACGTCGGGGTCGACCCCAGTGGCCGTCACAGGTCGTGGTAGGCCTGCTCGAGAGCCGACAGGGCGGCGCTCCGGCAACGCTCGAGCGACGGCACAGGCGCACTGCCGGACCGAACCGGGTGCATGGGATGAGGCTAAAGGATCCGTCCTTCTGCGCCGAAATTGGGGTGTGGGCAGGGTGATCGCGTTTCGCGTACATAAGCGGTCGCCGGCAGCGAGACGATCGGCCGGCGCATGAGCGCGTCGGCCGGCGAAACGGCAGAGTCAAAGCTGGCAGCAGTTTTGGCGCGGTTCCCGACCGCGTACGTCCTGGCGATCGACGAATCAGGGACGGTGGTCCCCATGCCCCAAGGAGTGCCGCTCATCGACCATTGCCCACTGCCGTCCACCTTCGACTCCGTAGTACCGGCAGATCGTGTTACGGCCATCGGCATCTATGCCCGAGCTCGCGCCGGTGGCGTTGCCAGTGGTACGGTCCGCCTCGTCGAGCGACCCGACCGCCCTTACACCGCCTACGTCATCGACTGTCGCGCTCGCTTCGGGGTACTGGTGGCGGTCCTGGGCGACGGGTCGGACGACACCCGCTTCGTCGATGAGAGCGCTCTCCCTCCGCTGCCTGCTCGCCTCGCCCGGGCCCACAAGGACGGTGCCGCGATATTCATCTCTGTTGACACCGCCTTCGGTGACATCCTGGGGTGGGAACCAGATGAGTTGATCGGGCGGCGTGCATTGGAACTGATCCATCCCGACGACCACGACACCGGCATCGCCAATTGGATCGACACCGTGGCCACGCCGGGACCAGGGCGTCGCGTCAGGCTCCGCCACAAGCACCGCGACGGGCGATGGGTATGGCTCGAGGTCATCAATCACAACCGATTGGACAATCCGGACCATGCCGATGTCGTGGCCGACATGGTCGATATCTCCGAAGAGATGGCAGCTCAGGAAGCGTTACGGGCACGAGAAGAGCTCCTATTCGAACTGGCCGAGACGGTACCGGTTGGGCAGTTCCACTGCGACCGTGACGGAAACATCGTGTTCGCCAACACGCGCCTTTCCGAGATCCTCCGGGTCGACCACATGGTGACAATCGCCGACCTCATCGACGCGGTCCATCCCGAGGATCGCCTGATGGTCGAAGGTGCCACAGAGGCTGCGCTGGGTGGGCGCGGGGACTCTGATCTCGAGCTGCGGCTCTCTCCCGAAAGCGATATGCGGTACGCCACGCTGTGCCTGCGGTCCATCGTTCGTTCCGCCGGCGGACTCTCCGGAATCATCGGCTGCCTCGAGGATGTGACCGACAACGTGCTGATGCGGCAGCACCTCGAGCTGCGGGCGACGTTCGACCCTCTGACAGATTGTCGCAATCGAGCCTCGGCCATGGCGATCCTGAGCGCGGGGATCGACGAGCTACGCGACCCACGCTCAGCAGGGATAGCGGTCATCTACGTCGACCTCGATCAGTTCAAGCCGGTCAACGACGCCTTTGGCCACGCCACCGGAGATCAGCTCCTCATGGTGGTAAGCGAGAGGCTTCGGCGGGCAGTCAGGGCCAAAGACGTGGTCGGCAGGATCGGCGGTGACGAGTTCATGGTGATCTGTCCCGGAGTCAACTCTCCCGACGACGCTTTGCGAATCGCTCAGGTTGTAACGGACAGGCTCTGCGCTACCGCGCAGATCGTCGATATCGAGATCCCGATCCGAGCCAGCGTCGGAGTGGTCTGGACGGATGACACTGAATCGGACGCGGAACTACTGGTGGCAGCAGCGGACGCGGCCATGTACTCGTCGAAACGAGACAATCAATGCCGCGCCGTCCTGGCCGAGAACGTCAAAAGCGACCTGATGGCGACCAAGTAGCGGGTCTGCTGGGACTCGACGTGGACCGGTGGCGACGTGAGTATTCAACTCACTCTGACATCGCGTGCACTTCCAGTGATCTCCATCACAAGACGTGACACGGCACAGGGAGACGTCGACGGAACGCGCTTGACAAATCCAGATCGCACGGCCATCCTGACGTTCACAAGACCACGGGGGGTGAGCAGGTGACTGCACAAAGTGATATTCCAAGAGTAAAGCGGCGGCCGAGGGGGCTGCGAGTGATCGTGGCCACGTATGCGGTCGCCATGGTGGGCCTGGCCACGTTGCCCGTGTCTGCTGCCGGTGCCGTCGGAGGAGACAACTCCACCGTCAGTGGAACGACGGTGACCCACTGGGGGTCATTCTTCGGCAACGGCAACGCCCGCAATGGGCAGGTCCTCTCGCCCACCTCGATCGCTCTACCGGGCAAAGCGGTGCAAGTGGCCACATCGAACTCCACCCAGTACGCGCTGTTGGCCAACGGTTCGGTGTATGCGTGGGGTCTGGGAGGAGACGGGGAGTTGGGTGATGGTGCCACCGCGGACTCGTTCACCGTGCCGATGAAGGTGCAGTTCCCGGCAGGCGTGAAGATAGCCTCGCTGCCAACCGATGCCATGCCCTACAACACAGGTCTGGCCATCGATACCTCGGGCGAAGCATGGGGTTGGGGGGATGATTCAGCCGGGCAGCTGTGTCAGGGGAAGACCTCCGAGTTCCTCACCCCTGTCAAGGTGCCCTTGCCCGATGTGACCGCCACGGCCGGTGCTGGGGACCACGCTCTCTACAACTCCAATGGCACTCTTTTCGCCTGCGGGGGGAATCAAGATGGCGATCTGGGAAACGGAACTACCAATTCCAGTAGCACGCCGGTTGAGGTGTCGGCACTGGCAGGTCGCCACATCAAAGTACTCGTCGCCTCCTATCACGACTCGGGAGCCTTGCTGGCCGATGGCCACTACTTCGATTGGGGGTACGACGGGCAAGGGCAACTCGGCGACGGGAAGATCGGCGTCTCCTCCTCCATCCCGGTCGTAGTGCACGTTCCCTTCCCAGTGACTCAGGTCGTCCAGGGTGGCTCGTATAGCGACAACGGGCAGACCCTGGTGATGCTGTCAGACGGGTCACTGCGCTCGTGGGGCGACGACCTGTCTGGACAACTTGGGGATGGTCACACGACGACGCAACCATCCCCCATCGTGTTCGCGCCCCCCACCGGAGTGACCTACACGTTGCTGGCCTCGGGAGCGACCACCTCGTATGCCATCAGCACAACCGGTGACGTGTACAGCTGGGGAGGTAGCTCCAGCGGACAGATCGGCAATGGCGGAACCCATGTTGAGCTGACCCCTGTAGTCGTCGAATCTGGCGCGTCGAGTATCTCATCGACGGCGTTGGACGTGGCTACCGGTCTGGTCTCCGCCTCGCCGTCCACCGAAGCTGGATGAATTCCAAATCGGGACCAGGCCGGTGCCGATAGATCGTCCAGCCGGCTCCCGGCACGGGTCGATCCTCATGGACGGTGCACGGGGCATCCCGTTTCGTCGTCACTGAGCTGGGTGAGGCCACACCTGTCCGGCAACGGGCGCCGAGCTCACCAGGTCCCGAGTTGCGCGCCAATGCAGCTCCATTCCCAGGCTCTGGCCTCACCGAACACGATGGGCGGAGTACTAACCTTCGGCTACTCGACGTTTCGATGTGGCGAGGGGGCCTTCGTGGCGACCAACCATTCGATCCCGACCGGAGGCCGGCGGCATCACGGCACGATGCTGGCGATGGCCGTTGCGTTGGTTGCGGTCGGCGTTCCACAGGGCGCCGCCGGGGCTGCCCAACCGTCCGGAGCGAGTCAGAACCCGGCCACCGGCCCCACCGCTCCCTTCGCCGCGCCCGGCGGTCAGTTCCTCACTGACCGATACGGGCGAACGGTGCTCATGCACGGTGTCAACCTTGTCTACAAGGTTGCCCCGTTCGAGGTTGAGGTGCAGGGATCGGGCCCGAATGCCCTGACGGTGCCCGAGGTCAAGCGCATGGCCGCGTTGGGCTTCGATGTGGTCCGGCTCGGGATCATCTGGAAGGGCCTCGAGCCGGGAACGGCAAAAATCAACGACCCCAAGATATGCCAATCGGGCAAGCCGACCGCATCGGACCTCACCGAGTTCAATCGCAGCGTTTTCGATGCATACCTGAAGCGACTGGATGCCACGATCGCCCTGCTGGCCAAGTATGGGATCTACTCGTTCCTCGACATGCACCAGGACGTCTACAACCAGGCCTTCGCCGGTGAAGGCGCACCCAACTGGGCCGTCTGTACGGACGGTCTGACTCCGCATCCCCACTTCAACGTGCCCGACTGGAGCGAGAACCTCAATGACGTCGGCGTCGTGCAGGCGTACGAGCACTTTTGGGAGAACGACGTCGTCGGTAACCTTCAGGGCCAGTTCGACGCCGTCTGGACACGGGTAGCAGGCCACTATCGCGCGAATCCTTGGGTGATCGGCTATGACCCCTTCAACGAGCCCTACGGGCAGGGCCTGCCACCTAGCGCCAACGGCGTTGCCTTCGATGGCGAGCTGCAATGCTTCTACGTAGGCCGAGCACTGCCGGTGGTCGACCAGTCGGGCCAGACGGTCACCTGCCCAAGCAATGACCCATCGGTCGGATTGATCCCTCAAATCGAGGCTGCCGACCCGAACCACCTCGTCTTCTATGAGCCCAACTACACGACGGACTCGAGCTTTCCCAGCAATATCGGCCCGATGCCTTTTCCTCGGCTCGTCTTGAACACGCACGACTACTGCTTCCTTCACGTACCCAACGGCCCAGAGACGTCTGACTTCGGCAAGGTGTGCGCTCCATTGGAGAAGGCCACCTTTACCCAGAGGAAGCACGAGCTCAGCAATGATTCGACGCCGGAGCAGAGTGGCGGTCCGGCGCTCTTCCTCAGCGAGTTCGGCGCCACCACCGATGCCTCCGATCTGGGCCGGATCACGGCGGACGCGGATTCCGACCTCGTCGGGTGGACCTACTGGCAGTGGCTCCGCTACAACGATCCGACTGGATCCCACACGTCCGGACTCTGGCCACCGACAAGATCAACACCGGCTCAGCTTCAGGTGCTGTCGCGCACCTATGCCAGGGCGGTGGCGGGCACACCCACCTCGATGTCGTTCAACGTGCACACGGGGGCGTTCAGCCTCACCTACCGCCCCGACCTGCGCATCAGCCAGCCCACCGTGATCTTCGTCCCGACAACGATCCACTACCCGCACGGCTACTGTGCCCGCTCCACAGGCGGAGCCGTTTCCAGGCCGGCGGCCAACATCGTTGACGTCCACAATCACGCCAATGCTGCCAACGTGACAGTCTCGATCGTTTCCGGCCACTGCTAAGCGGACGACGGGCGGCGACCTCAGATCGCGGCCCTCGGCCTCCCGTCGGCGGTCTCACTCCTTTGCTTCGCACTGCCTCAAATGCATCGCTTCGTCAATGGACTTGACCACCGAGCACGCTCTCGTGGTCAAAGCAGGGTGACAATTGGGTCGTCGGCCGTCTACGAGACGACCGAGAACCTCGATGGCGGATTAATCAGCGGATTCGGTGATGGTTGTGTCGAGTGAGGTATATCTCGATCTGGGAAAGTCCCCTTTCACATTCCGCCCGGATCCTCTCCTCATCGCCTGCCACCTTCTCCGCATTGCGGAACATCCTGCTCACGATCATCACGGCCACCAATGTGAGCAGCCCATCTAAAATCTCAATAGCCATCACCATGATCTCTTCCTCCATCTCCCTGTATACAAGCAGCCGGGCCGCCAGCCACAGTCGGCAGAAATAAGGGCGGAAGTGGCCCGTACATCACCTCATCACCTACCCGCGACCGTCGAGTTTCACACCCCATTCAGCACCCACACTCTCTCTGCGTACGCTCTCTCCCCATGCGGGAACCCCGTGGCATCTCCGTGCGCGGGGACACCCCATGGACCGACGCACCTCGCCCCTGTGCCGTGCTGCAAGCGGCCGCTTTCCTCAATCCTCGGCGCTAGCGGACATGACGGTGGCCTCCGGCCTCGTGGCTGGGGTGCCACACATATCGACGAGGGCTAAGCGGTCATTCCATCGGCTGCCGGGCAAGGCTGGAAGGCTCGCGACCAGCAAGCAGCCAACCGATGATCGCCGCGAATGCCGGCATGCCGAGCAGGATCAGGAGGAGGTCTGCGACAGGAACGTTCCCCAGCGCGGCGATTCCCCCGTTCAGCGAGTTGCTCCGCAGCCAACCGATCATGCCGATGTAACCACCCACCACCCCGAGGAGCGCCCCGAGAAAGCCCAACGCCCCGGCCGTCACCGCGGTCAACGTGCGCCGAGTTCGGCTTGAGGCACCGGTCGCCGTGAGCGTGCGGAGCTCGCTCGCCGTCTCGCTCCGGACCAGCCCCACTGACATCCCGAGCACACCGAGGGCGATGAGGATCCCGAACACAGTCGCCCAGTTGATGACCTCCGACGAGCTCGGTTGGTCGTTCTTCGACTCGACCGACAGCTGGGTGGTCGACGCGGTGAGCTCGGCGCTGCTGATCTGGGCAGCAGTGAAGGGATGCGATCCCTGAACCAACCAGTCGCCGGTGCTCGCTTGGATATGGAACTTGCGCATCGCATGCTCGGTTATCACCGTGTTCGGCGCTGAGGTGCCCGTCGGAAGCGCTCCGATCTCCTGAATGACGGGAATGGCGACGCACCCTGCGACAACCGTACAGGTCTGGGATTGAGCACCAGAATTGCCCGATGCCAAATCGAGGCCGAGACCCGAGACACCGGAGAGACCAGGGCGTGAGCTCAAGATGTCCGTGTTCGGGTCGATCTCGGATGTCGTGATGCCGAATACTCGCAGCAACTGCGGCGTCGCCACGTAGATCGGACCGTTCCAACTGCGACCCCCCTGGTTGTCGCTCGAGACCATTCCAGCACTCGGCGACTCGAGGGCGATGAGTTGCGCCCCGAGGCCCTTTGCGATCTTCTTGGCGCTCGCGGCAAGCTGCGGCGGAGTTGCGGTCTCTACCGGTTGGTTCTTGACCGGAACGAGCCGACCCTGGGCGTTGCGCTGCACAATCGGCTGGCCTGGCGGCGGCTCGCTAGCGCTGAGCCAGAGCTGGTTCGAGGAAAGATTCGGACCCGCGTAGTCGAGGACGTTCCCATAGCGGGACGACGCGGCCAGGATCACGATCACGGCAACGAGTACGCCGAGGCTGATCGCCGCCAGCGCCGAGCCCGAGCGCGCCCGATACCGGGCCAGATCGCGTAGCGCGATTCGAGACGCGATCGGTGCGCGGCGACTTAGGCGCGCAGTCAGGGTGAGGAAGAACGGAGCGAGCAGGATCAGTCCGGGGATGAGGAGGACGATCCCGAACAGGAGTTCCGGGGCACCACCGCTCCCGTTGCCGTTATTCGTGCTGCCCGAGTAACCGAGCATCAGAAAGGCGAGAACGAGGAGAACGATGCCCGGGAGTGCGGATCGGTGGATCTGACGAGGAGGCGCCGGTCGGCCCGACAGCGCCTGGACGATCGGCACCTTTGTCATCGCTCGCGCCGGACGGGACGCGGCCGCGTAGGCGGTCACCACCGCAAGCACCATCGCGGCGACCACCACGGTCCACGAGAGCTCGAGCGTTCCGATAACGTGGTGCGAGCTCTGCTCGAGGCTCGGTCGATAGGCAAGCCAGAGGACGAGCCCGAGGACAAAGCCGAGGATCGCACCGACGAAACCGACGACTGCGCCGTTCGCGCTGATGACCAGCCTGACATGGCGGTCCGTGGCACCTGTTGACTCGAGCATCCCGATCGATCGCAAGCGCCGCTGCGCCAGCACCGTGAATCCGCCGACCGAGACGAGGGCGATGAGCAACATGCCGAGCACGAGCGCGGCAAGCGAGATCGTCTCGGGGTTGAAGGGATTCGATTGTGCCACCGATGCCGGAGTCTGCACATTGTGGCCGATCGAGCCCGGCGAAACGTTCCCGGCGTTGAACAATGCGGTGACCCCCGTGGGATTTGCTACCTGTCCGGGTGCCACCAGCGCGAACTCGTCGAGGAGGCTTTGCGGGTTCTCTACGATGCCAACCACTTGACGTTCGACGCCGCCCACCTGCCATGTGACTCCCACCCTCAGGTGGAACGCCGACGCGACGCCGCCCGTGACGGCGACCTCGCCGGCGCCCAACGGGTAGCGCCCAGAGACCAGGGAGAGCATCGGGCCGCTGAAGGGTCCGTGCGGGTCTTGTGCACGGACCTGATAGGTATTGATCGATCCCGGGATCGACTGCGTCGCGTTCTCGATCACGTCGACGCTGCCGAAGCGGTGCTCCAAGCTCGCTATGACGCCCGCGGTGTGTACGTCATAGGTCGTGAAGGACGCGGAGTCCTGAGCCGTACCGAAGCCCGAGTTCTTCGGCGGGGGCGAATTGGTGGCCACGGCGGAGCCGACGATGGTCGCCCCCACTGCCACCACGATGAGCCCCAGAATCAGCAACTGCTGGCGCCATTCGCGCCGGAATAGTCGCCATGCCCACCGCACCACGGCACGGCGGGCCGGGAATCCCCCGTTGGCTGGCAGTTCCTGCGTTGGCGGTCGCTCGAGCGTCGTGGTCATGAATGCGGGGCAGGCTGGAGCAACGACTCGGGGCTCGGCGGCGCCATGGTCTGGTCGACGACGCGACCGTCCCGAAGGAAGACCACCCGGTCGGCCCAGGAAGCCAGCTGCGCATCGTGGGTGACGACGACCGCGGCCATCCCGCGTTTACAGGCTCCGAGGATCATCCGCATCACCGCTTCACCGTTGGTTGAATCAAGGGCCCCCGATGGTTCATCGGCCAGGAGCAGGTGACGGTCGCCGACGACGGCCCGGGCGATGGAGACCCGCTGGCGTTCACCTCCCGACAGCTCGTCGGGGAAGTGCGAGGCCCTCTCAGCGAGACCAAGCTCCTCGAGGACGGCCATCCCCGCAGTGCGAGCCTTCTTGGCCGAGACGCCATCAAGTTCAAGCGGTAATGAGACGTTCTCCACCGCGGTCAATCCGGCCAGCAGGTTGTAGTCCTGAAAGACGTACCCGATCAAACGGCGTCGCATCCGAGCCTGGTCGTTTCGGGTCATCTTCGACAGGAGTGCCCCACCGACGATCACCTCGCCACTGGTCGGTGCCTCAAGGCTCCCGGCGATGGTCAGGAGCGTGCTCTTGCCCGATCCACTGGCCCCCATGACCGCCACGAGGGAGCCGGGGTCGACCCACAGTTCGATGTCCTGAAGGGCATCGACCCGGGCAGCTCCCTCGCCGTAGACCTTCGAGACATTCCGCAGTTCGAGCATGCTCATGGCCGTACCCCCACTCTCCGTCGCAACCTCGGCATCGGGAAGGACTCCGGTCGGGAAGGCTCGGATGCTGCACGCTTGATCCGCCCGTCGGCGCCGTCGAGCCACCTGACCAGTGCGTCCAAGCGAAACAGTTCGGCGTCCACGACCAGGGCGAACCCGAGGTCGAACTCAGCTTCGTCCTCCTTGAGGCGTGTCCACTGCTGCATGAGCTCGACCAGGTAGCGCCTGTGCACCTGGATCACCTCGTGGACGTTGGCGTCGGGCATCCGCAGTGCCACCATCACCTTGATCACCAGCTCATCCCGGGGAGGAGAGCTGAGGTCGGGTGGCGTCCGGAGCCATTGGGCCAGCTCATCGTGACCCTCCGGGGTGAGACGGAAGCCCTTCTGCGGGCCCTCATCGGCATCGTCGTCGGATTCGACGAGCCCGTCGCGCTCAAGCCTTTGGAGCGTGGTGTACACCTGGCCGACGTTGAGGGGCCAGATCTCGCCGGTCCTGGCTTCGAACTCCTGCCTGAGCTGAAGACCGTATTTGGGGCCTTCGCTCAGAAGGCCCAACAGAGCGTGCCGGACGCTCACGATAGTTTCGCAATCGTTAGCATACTTGGTATGTTACTACATAGATCCACGAGTGTCCAGTGTCCTGAGCCACAGCATCGCCGCAGAATCGACGATTACTTAAGTTGATACTTGACTGATCTGAAGCGCCCGTTACACTTAAGTAGGTGATTGACCGTTTGGAAGACCTCAACAGGGCGTTCGAAACTCGCCGCTCCGAGCCGACTGGTCGTCGTGGAGCTGCTCAGGCGAGGCCCGGCTTCGCTGAGCCACCTCGCCACTCCCCTGCCGATGTCGCTACCAGCGGTAACGCAGCATTTGGGCTTCGAGCCCGACGGACTGAAAGGAAGTGACCATGACAATCGAGCATGTTCTCGCCGTCGTCCCAGTGGCTGAGTTTGACGCCGCACACCAATGGTACGAGCGTCTCTTCGGCCGCCCAGCCGACAACCTTCCCATGGAGGGTCGGCTGGTCGAGTGGCGCGTCACCGACAATGGTTGGGTTCAGGTCACCATGGACAAAGCCCGCGCTGGATCAGCCCTCGTGAACCTCGCTGTTGACGAGATGGAGCAGCACCTGGCCGAACTCGCCCAACGGGGATTGACATCGGGAGCGGTCGAGACAGTCAACAAGGGCGTCCAGCTATCCGCCATTACGGATCTGGACGGCAACACAATCACCTTCATCGGCAACTTCCGCATTCACTACTGAAGTCCCCATCGTCCCGGCGTCGAAACCCAGAGGGGCGTCGAATTACCCGTCGAACCCGGCCCTGCGTTTGCCACGTTATTGACAGGGGTACCGACATCGTGTAGGTGGTCGACGGCTTCTACCGGAAGGCTGGCTCTCGAATTCTGAGGAAGCACAACCAGGCTGCGGGCGAAACGGTCCCACCTTGCGGACTGCGGACGGTGTTGCTCTCGCCACCAGGTGCTGGCTGTCGGAAGCCCCATCAGTCTCCACCGTTGTGATCTGTCACGGATTGACTGGGAATAAGGATGAGCCCAGAGTGGTGGCCTTGGCTGAACGGCTGTACGGCTGTACGACAATGGCTATCAAGTAGTCACGTACGATGCGAGAGGCCACGGAAGCTCCGGGGGGACCTGCACCTTGGGCAAACTCGAGGGACTTGATGTGGCGGCAACTGTTGAATATGCGGATACCCTCGGAAGCCGGGTCGTACTCGTCGGTGCCTCCATGGGTGCCGTGGCTGCGTTGGCCTATGCCGCAGAAAACGGATCCCTGACGGGTGTCGTCGCGATTTCCAGTCCCGGCGATTGGCGATTGCCATTGCACCTCCGGTCATTGCTGACAGCCGGATTGGCCCGGACGCGTCTCGGCCGGCGGTGGGCGAAACGCATGATGAACGTGCGAATCGGTCCATGGGCAGCTCCTGAGCCAGCCCGAAGTCTCTTGCGAGCAGTCAGGTGCCCGGTGGTCGTAATGCACGGTAGTGCCGATCCGATTATCCCAAGACGTTTCAGTTTGGCGGACGGATTGAATGAAGGGCCTTTGCGAGAACTTATAGTTGTTCCGGGCATGGGCCACGCCTTCAATCCGGTTGGCATTATTCCGACATGTGATGCCGCCAGTCGGCTAATCAATCGCATATCGCAATTAGCAGAGCCCGCTCGAGCGGCTCGGTCTTCCACCGCTCCAGGTCTGCTGACATTTCGGTCGTCCTACCCCGGGGTGGCCGCGGATGGGTGACCGTCCCCGCCCCTGAAATCCAGCGCTTGCCGACCCGCCTCAGCCCTCTGGCTGCCGATCAGCGGCACGGGCAACTGGAGGCCAGGGGCGGTTTGGATGCCCCGGTGGCATCGCCTTGACCGTGCCAAGCGACGTCGGTGGCTGACTTCGCCATCGTGATCCCTCCTGTCTATCGGTGGCGGAGGTCAAAGGTTGCCCAGATCGTCTTTCCGGCATGGCTCTCGTGAACACCCCATGCACTGGACAACGAAGACACGATGGGTAGACCTCGCCCGCGAATAGCGGACTCGTCATGCGGAAGTTCCAGGGGCTGATTGTGACTGAGGTCGCTGACTTCGAGGCGCAGCTGGTCGGGAGCAACAACCAGCTCGAGTGATCCGCCGTCAGAGGTGTGCCGGATCACATTGGTCACGAGCTCGCTTGCCACCAGAGTCGCCCGGTCCACCAGTTCAACGGGACGTGGGCAAAGTGCCTGCTTGACGAAGTCCCTACACGCCGCGACGCAGTCCGGATCTTTGGTGAAGTGCATTTTGGTCACGGACCCTCCAAGAGGTGAGCGCGTTGCTCGGCGGAGCACTCGACCCCGCGGTGGAGCGGCACTGACAACTCGGAGCCAGTATGCCCAGATCACCGGCGTTTAACCCAATGGTTGATGATGGGTCGTAATCGATCCGGCTCGAAATGCTGGCGATCTCTGAGATCCTCCTCCCCACGGGCCAGATCCACGCTGGTCGCTCGGCGGGAAGCCGCTGGCGGATGTGTGGCCTGATCGCGATGGTTTGAATGCCCAAGGGAGCGGGAATACCGGCAGATGATGGTTGGATCCAACGGGCAGCCCGCTACCTCGACCAACTCGAGCGAGCAAGAACCGAGCAACCTGTGACTTCGACATGTTGTATGACGTCACTGCCGCCAGCGATTGTGAGAGCGAGGCGACTATGAGTCCATGTTGGTGGAGGGCCGGCCCATTCTCCTTCCGCCGGGCCACGAAGTCCGACCGCGACGCGAAGCGATGTGCCGACGAATGTGCCGCATTCCTCAATGGCCGAGCTCTCGAGATCTATGGGGCAAACGGCCTCCTCGCACCGACATGGGCGCAAGTCAACTGGATCGCGCACGGCGAGCCGACAGCCATAAAGGACCACGTACGGAGTGAGCTGGGCCTACGGCGACCACCGGGAACGTGGCCATGGGCCATCACCACGATGGCACGGGAATTGCTGGCCAGAGCGGATAACAGCAATGCAGCCATCCGGTTGCTACAACGGGAGTGCTTGATTCCCATGGAGTTCGCTCTACTCCGCACTGACTCTGGCTGCTTTCTACCTAAGCACTTCGTCGCATTGGGTATCCCCCGTTTGCGCTCCCATCCAATAATCCGTCGACCAGACTCATTGAATCTCAAGCCTGATAAGTGACTTGAGCATACGCAGCAACGATCGGAATCGCCTTCATTCGGCACCGACAGCCGAGGTGGTCTCTGGCAGTCAGGCGAGAGCGGGTTCCTGTTCAGTTGCGGCTGGTAGGGACAGGGTCCTTGCACGGACGAGCATGACGATGCAACTGATGAGGAGCCACAGTCCTATCGCCGGCACGCCCATTCCGATGATGAGCAACGATGCGATACCAAGGACGATGCCGACCCAACCGACCCAACGTGGGAGGCGGCCGCCTCCGCGGATGATGGCAATGCTGCTGGCGACCAAGAACACGGCTACGCCGGCCTCGCCGACGCCGTCGGCAAAGTCTGCTTGAAACAAGTTAAAGACCTGGATGGTGGACGGAACGGCATGACCGACCGCGTCGCCCAGTGTGTAATAGCTGGCCGCCGCTACCGCACCGCTGACCGCGAACACTACAGCTCCGGCAAACCCGACCGTGGCGAGATTTTTGGTCGCAGGAGTCGCCGCGATCAGGTTGCGGAAATACCAGAAGAAGAACAAGCCCACGAAGATGGCCAACAGGATCAGATGGGCCGAGACGCCGGCCGCCGTCTTGTGGGCGTGGAAGTAGACGGTGGCCTTGGCGGCACTTGCGTGGCCGTCCGGCTGGTTCGGGAGTATGAAGATGGACGCCGCGATTAAGGCAACGAAGACCAGGCCGCTAATTGCGAGCAAGCGTTGCATGCGGGCGGTCATTGTGACTTTTTCGCTTCGAAGCCGGTCGGCGCTACCAAACGGAGCTGCGGGCTCTCTAGTGGCATGCCGCCGGTCGCTGACCATGATCGGTTCATTCCTCGTGCCTTTCGCTAACTCGATGCGCCTATAAGAAGTGACCACCGCCGGAGCGCTTTCAAGGGAACGTGACTGATCCTTCAAGGGAAAGTTAGTGATCCCGCCGGGCCCGGCATTCTCCGGCCCGGTCCTTGCCACCCGAGCCGACATGGACGAAGCACACGGGTATCCCCTCTGGTTATGGGTGCACTAGTCGTGTCAGTCTTTGACCGAGAAGATGGGGAATCAATGGGTTCTTCCACGTACGCAGGATGCGTCATGGACCGCCAAGGCTCCTCGCCCGAGCTTCGGTCGGGAACGTGGGCGGGATGATTGCCTCAATCCCGCTCGAGCTGGCGAACGAGGTTCGTGGCGGCCACCCGATTGTCCAGGCCGAGCTTGCTGTATCCGCGCTGCACGTGCTTCTCTACCGTTCGAGGGCTAATCCCGAGCTTCGACGCGGACGCTGCGATGGTGTGCCCGTCGGTCAGGAGGAGTAGGACCTCGGCCTCCCGGCCGGTGAGGCCGAGGCGACGAAGGAGGGCGGCCGTCTGCTCGCTGCGGACCTCCGAGACCAGAAGCGCCTGACCGTCGGGCACTGGCACCGCTCTGAGCATGAGGTGGCTGCCGTCGCGATCGATGAGCAGTGGCACTGGGGGGGCGCAGGTTCGCTGCGGGTCATGGAGCCACGCATCGACCGGCGCCGGCAAGTGAGCCGATCGCTTGCTCTCGAACCACCTGGCGAACGAGTCCTCGGCCCGGGGCGTCCAGTGCTCCGGTGCTCCGCTCCGGTCGAGCAGGATGAGGCCGTCTCCTCCCTGCTCAACCAGGGCCTCCATGCCCGCCACGGAGCGCTGGAGCCGGGAGAAGTCCTCGGCGTTGCGATAGGCCTGAACCAGGTGGGGCCGCAAGGTGTTGAGGATGCGGCGATCCCGCTCTGAGAATCCTCGTCGACCGCGATTGAGGGCAATCCCCACCACGAAGCGAGGGTCGGGAAGGATGAAGGAGATCTGGTCCTCGGCTCCCACATGCCGGTAGAAGTGCTGATAGATCCCGGTGGCATGGAACTCACGTGTCCCGAGGAAGTCCGAGATGGCGTACGGGCGTCGGTCCCCGGTGGCATTGACATGGGCGATCACCGGGTGATCCCCCATGTGGGTGACGAAGGCAGCAGCTGTTTCCTCCGTGACCAGGCCGGGCTCCATCACCGCTTCCACCCGACCGTGTTCGACGTCCACCTCGTTCCAGGCCACCCCGTTGGTCGACACCAGCGACGGCAGGAGCGCAACGGTGTGATGGCGCAACGCGTCGAGGTCACGGAACTCTGCCAACGATCCAACTGCCCGCAATAGTGCATCGAAGTCCACTCGGGGAACGCCGAATGAGGTCAAACCGTTCCTCCCTGTCCAGTAGTGATCGGGCAACGCTAGCTTTCTGGCCTGGTTCCAATACCGTGCGTTCTGTGCGTGTGAGTGCCGAGACGGCAATCCGCCGGCCCTGAGCTGGGGTTTTTACAAAAGGTTCCTCCTCGTGGCGGCATCACCCCGCGCTCCGGCCTGTGAGGCCGACAGCGCACCTCCGCGAACCCGACCCGTCAACGGTGTGGTGGGCGGACCGGCGACCCGATTGGCGAACAGCATGGTGGCGGAATAACCACGCTCAGCTCGATTCGGACGCTTCCGATCCGGCATGATGAAATGAATGGGCGACCCCGTTCCCCTTCGAGTTGTCAACGCCGCCGCCCCGATTCGCATCTGCGACAACGGTGGTTGGACCGACACCTGGTTTGCCGGACACGGCAAGGTCTTCAACATCGCCGTGTCCCCGTATGTCGAGGTCCAGATCAAAGTTCACCCGATCGGGCAGCTGCCCGGCCGCGTCGTATTGGACGCCAAGAACTATGGCGAACGGTACACATTCGAGCCTCCCGTCCTGCCCAATCGCCATCCGCTGCTGGAGGCAGCCGTCGACGAGGTCGGTGTACCCGACGAGGTGTCACTGCAGATCAGCGTCTATTCTGACGCACCAGTCGGCTCCTCGACTGGAACCTCGGCAGCGGCGACAGTTGCGTTGATCGGCGCCCTCGACTCGTTGACGCCCGGCCGCATGACCCCTCGCGAGGTGGCCGCCAACGCTCATCGGATCGAAGTCGACCGACTCGGGACCCAGTCAGGTATCCAGGACCAACTGTGCGCCGCATTCGGAGGCATCAACTACATCGAAATCGCCTCTTACCCTCAGGCGTCGATATCACAGCTACCGGTGCCGAAGGAGGTTTGGTGGGAGCTCGATCGGCGGCTTGTGCTCCTGTTCCTCGGGGGTGCGCATCTTTCGTCGGAAGTACACGACCGAGTGATCGCCAGCCTGGACCGGGAAGGTGAGCGCTCTCCCCAGCTGGAGGAGCTCCGCCTCGCCGCCCAACAGGCGAGAGACGCCGTGCTGGGCGCGGACTTCCCTGCGCTGGGACGGGCGATGATCGAGAACATGGACGCCCAGAGCCGCCTGCACGCCGATCTCGTGAGCCCTCGGGCCCAAGCGGCCGTAGCGGTGGCAGCCGCCAATGGAGCGTTGGGCTGGAAGGTCAATGGAGCCGGCGGTGAGGGCGGAAGCCTCACAATCCTGTGCGGGCCGGAGTCGCGCTCGAAGCGGCAACTCTTGCAGGCTCTCCGCCACACCGACCCACTGTTCCAGATCATCCCGACCCACCTCAGCCGGCACGGCCTCCGTGTTTGGCAGGCCTGATCTGCTGACCCGACTGGCTCTGGTCAACGAGTCCACTGCTTCGGCCGCCTTGCTGCGACCAGCCTTGGTCGGGTATGAAGCGGGATGCCGGAACACCGTGTGGCCGACGAGACATGCCGCTGGGAGATGTTCGCCTCGGGCGAATGGCAGCGCTGCAGCAAGCCGCGGCGACACGAAGGCGCTCACCAGATCGGCACCGTCACCATCGGTACGCGGGCGCTGATCCGACTAAGGATGCAGAGGCACCCGACCGTCAGAAGAGCCAAGACCCGACCACAAGGCTGAATCCCTTTCAGTCAGTCGCTGCCTTAGAGCCCGCGCAAGGCGCTGGCCAGCGGCTCGAGCACTCCGGGATCCAGGGGCGGTGGGAGGTAGACGATGCCCAGCTCGACACCCACGTCTGCCAGTGCGGCGGCCTGCTCGGCAGCGATCTTCGCATCCCCGGCGAATCGGACGTGGCTGGAGAGGAGAATCTCCGTAGGATCGCGGCCGAGGTCCTCGCAGTGCTGATGCAGGATGTTGCGCTTGCGGGCGAACTCCTCTGGCGTGCCACCCACGAAGTTCCAGTGCTGGGCGAACCGGGCTGCAGTACGGAGCGTCCTCCTCTCTCCACTGCCACCGACGCAAATCGGTGGGTGGGGGCGCTGAACCGGCTTGGGCTCGTTGCGGGCATCGCTGAGCTGGTAGTACCGCCCCTTGAAGGTCGTCGTCTCCTGCGTGAGGAGCCCGACGATCACCTCACAGGCCTCCTCGAAGCGGTCGCTGCGCTGGCCGGGAGTTCCCAGCTCGATCCCGTAGGCCCCGGACTCCTCCTCGTTCCACCCGGCCCCGATGCCAAGCTCCAGCCGGCCCCCGGACACGATGTCGAGGGTGGTCGCCATGTTGGCCAGGATCGCCGGGTGGCGATAGTGGATGCCGGTCACGAGCGTTCCCATGCGCAGTCGGGTCGTCGCCTGGGCCAGCGCCGTCAGGGTGGTCCACCCCTCCATGCAAGGGCCGGTGCTGTCGGAAAAGATCGGATAGAAGTGGTCGAAGGTCCACCCCGACTCGAACAACTCGATGTCGTCGGCCGCCTTCCACACGGCAAGCATGTCGGCCCAAGTCGTATCCTGCGGCGAGGTCTTGAAAGCGAAGCGCATGAGCCCACGTTACGTCCGACCGGCTGGTGACCGTACTGCCTCAGGCTCCGAGCAGGTGGGGGTAGCCGGGAAGCGCCGACCAGAGGCACCTTCGGAGGTCCCACCCGGCCGATCAGGCGGCGGCAAAGCGCTGCCTTCCACACAGCGATGCCGTACTCAGGGCGCGACGTATCCACACGGCCGGATATGCCCGCTCGAGGCGATCTTGCGTGCGAGCGTTGGCGACTGCGACGAGGTGATCCGGCGCACCAACCGGGTGTCGTGTGGTCGTGCCGGCGTGCAAGACTGAGTGCAGTCAAAAAGGGGGACCAGGTGGCACCTGTTCACGACGTACGGCTCCAACGGGTTGAAGCCGACGCCGGAGCCACGCAAGTCGTAGAAGCGCTCTTGGCCGACGGTGCCGTCATCGTCCACGATCTGCTGTCTCGCGACGTGGTCAGGGCGGTCAATGCCGAGGTCGAACCGCATGTCGCTCTGGCCGACCCCGACATGCGTCATCTCAACCCCGGCGTACAGATCTTCCACGCCCAGACCCGCCACGTCTCTGGTCTGGCGGGCAAGTCGCCCACCTTTGCCACCGAGGTCATGATCCACCCTCTCCTGATGGCCGTGTGCGACACCATCCTTGGACCGTCATGTGCCCGCTATCAGCTGAATCTGGCCCACCTGTTGGAGCGTCTGCCGGGGGCCGGAGACCAGTTCTGGCACCAAGACGAGATCGTGTGGAACCTGGTGCCTGAACCCAAACCCGAGTTGCAGTTGGCCTCGGTGATCGCCTTGAACGACTTTACGGCTGCCAACGGTGCGACCCGCGTCTTTCCCGGCAGCCACCGATGGGAGGCCGGACGATACCCGAACGACGACGAAGCCGTCGCCGCGGAGATGCCGGCCGGCTCGGCGATCCTGTACCTCGGCTCGACGTTCCATGGCGGAGGTGCCCACGTCGGCACGGAGCCGCGCCGAGGCGTGCATCTGTCTTACACGTTGGGCTGGCTGCGAACTGAGGAGAACAACTACCTTGCCGTTCCGCCGGAGCTGGCCTGCCGCCTGCCTCGCCAGTGCCAAGAGGTGTTGGGCTATGCCGTTCACGATGCCATCGAACGCGGTGGCGGCTACCTTGGCATGCTCGACCTCCGCGACCCGATCGAGTTGTTCCAGGAAGGTTGGACGGGCGCAGCGCAGACTGAGTCAGCCTTGGGTCCCTGAACACCCCCGATGACTTCGGCGATGGCGCAATGGATTGACCGGGACTGACCAACGCAGGCGGAGGTGCACGAGCTCGGGCGATCCCTTACGAGGCTGAATGCGACCCAGCCGAGGGAGACTCCGTAGCCCCAGCGTCGTAACCCCGGCGTTGCTGCCTGACGACCATCGACCGGACGCTGCCTCGGTCGGAGCCTCCAGGGGGGTGCCTAGCAAGTATTATCTCGTGGGCTGACCGGCCCCCCTCTCGGACCAAGGAACGACACAGTTCGGTCCGGTCTGGGTGGTGTTGCTCAGGATCATGATCGGCCTGGGCTGACGTGAGCCGGGGATACCGGTCCTGGTCGCAGCGGGTACGGGCAACGGGCGGCCGGCGACCCGGCGAAGAGAAGGACGAGACCGTGACCTCACGATTGGCCACTGATGCGGAAGTCAAGGCCTGGCAGCAAGACGGCTGGGTGCTGCTCGAGGGCCTCATTGGCACGGCGGAGATCGACGCCGCATCTGACGATCTCCGGCTGCTGTTTCCCAGCCCCGAGGAGTACCACGCCGATCCCGAGGGCGTGACCGAACGGTGGAAGGGGCGGCCCCCCAAACCCAAGGAGGAGTACGTCTGGCCCGACGAGGGCCCGGGGTTCCGAGCGGACCAGCAGCGCTGGATGGGGGCCTTCCCCTTCGCCGGTTCGGGGATGCTCAACCGGCTTTACGTCCACGACTCCATCGTCAACTTCGCCGAACGCTCCCTCGAGACCACCGACATTCGCCTGTACCAGGCTCACGCCAGCGCGAAGTTCTCAGGGTTGACGAACTACGAACAGCCGATGCACATCGACCGCAACCACTCGTGGCTTCCCCCAGGCAGCGAGTCCCCGTGGTGGAACCTGGAGGGGTTCCTCTACCTTTCAGATGTGACTGAGGCGGCCAACCCCACCCGACTGGTCTCGGTTCGAGACTCGGCCCACGTCACCTCGCCCTTCGGGGTGGTCCTGCCAGACTGGGACCCCGAGCTGTACGCCAGCGAGCGGCCGGCACCTGGTGTCCGCGGTTCGTACCTTGCGTACCGGTCCGACGTCTACCATCGGGGCGCTCCCTTCGGGACCCCGGGGACTTCCCGGTTCCTGGCCGCCGTGGCCTTCAAGAACGCCGCAGTCGACTGGATCGGCTACGACCAGCAACAGTCGCGCTCGACCGGGCCCGACTGGACGAAGTTCGTGGAGGGCTCGACGCCGCGCCAGCTCGAGCTGTTCGGGTTCCCTCCTCCGGGACATCCGGTCTGGACCGAGAAGCTCCTCGACCAGACCGCGCTCCGGTACCCGGCGCTGGACCTGGGCCCCTGGAGGGAGCGGCTCGCCCCATAGCGAAGGGCCGCTCTAACGATGCGGGTCGGTCAGAAAGGACTCTCAATCACTGCCTGCGGGGTGTTCTGGAGCAATGAGGATCGGGCGTCGGGCATGCGACGCCAGGGTGTGCGAGACGCTACCCAGCAACGTGCTACGCAGAGCGCCCCGACCCCGTTGCCCGCACACGATCAGGCGTGGCGAGAGGCGGTCCGCGACCTCCAAGACGGCTTTGGGGATCCCTTCAAAGGACTCCCTAATCATCGGTGAGGCTTTGTATCCGTGCTCGCTCGCCCGGAGCGCTCCCTCCTCCGCCACTGACCTCGCATACGACTCTTCCTCGGCATCCAGATCCGCGCCGCCCGTGGTGCCAGCCGCGAAGGCACCGGCGAGAGCTAGGCGCGTTGCGACGGTCTCCCAAATCGTGAGCACAACAGCGTCTACCGGTCGATCGATCAGGTCCGCCGCGGCTCTCATGGCTGCTCGGGATCCGTCAGACCCGTCGAAGCAAAACAATACGGGACCACTGTGGCTCCCTTCCGTCATGACCCTTCCCCCTTGTCTCTCTGCGAGGTCTCGGACGTCCGAGCCCGACAATTCAAGCAGCTCATTTCGTCAATGGCTATCCCTTTGCTTCCTCATCTTCGGACACTAATAGGCCCGCGCCGATGTGAGCACCAGCGGGTCGGGGCCTTGGAACTCACCGAGCTTGCGCGCCGTGTTGGTGTGATCCGGAAGGACATAGTCGGGGAAGGTGCCGCCGGGTCCGATGTCGGATCGCATGGATTCCCACTCTTTCGTCGCCTCAGGCGCGCAACCTTTGCGGTCGAGCGTGGCCCGTCCTGCCCAACACTGGGCGAGCCTCTCGTCACGAGTTATCTCTTCGCGACCGCCACGTCACCGCCACGTCACCGCCACGTCACCCGCATGCCGTCGACGGCGGGAGGAATCCTCACCTTGTCCGGCGGGTCGTCGGTCGGGTCGCAGTATCCAAGACAAGCGGCCCGTTGGCCGACACCTGGGTGACGTACGCACGGATCGACCAGGAGTGCCATGCGGGCAGGCGGCGGCAGCGCCGAGGCTAGGTACGCTGAAGGTATCCGGCTGATAGCTCGGACCTTCGGACCACGACGGGCGGGTCCGACGCTTCAATGCGGCATCAGCACATCGCAGCTTCCACCAACAACTTCCCAACCACTTCACCGAGCTCGGCTCAGGAGGCGCTCACGATGGAGTATCTCGTCACAATGACCACCCACGTTCCGGATGGAACATCAGAGGAGGCCGTCCAAGAAATCCGCACCCGCGAGGCCGCACGTTCGGCTCAGCTGGCGACGGAGGGACATCTTCTGCGTTTATGGCGCCCGCCGCTGCAACCGGGCGAATGGCGCACGCTTGGCCTATTTGCTGCCGACGACGGCGTCGAACTCGAGGAGGTCCTCGCCTCGATGCCGCTGCGGGTGTGGCGCACCGATGAGGTCACTCCCCTCTCGCCTCACCCGAATGACCCGGCCCGACAGACCGAAAGGCCCGGAACACCCGGGGCCGAACCGGGGGCAGCGAGTTTCTGACCACGTTCACCGAGCCGTTCCGGCGGACGCCGCTCCCGACACACCGATGCCACCACCCTGCGCGACTCAGACAGCCGACCCGTTCTCCTGTTCCAGCAGGGCCGCCGAAGCCAGAATGTTGTGAGCCACAAAGGACCGTTCCTGTTTCGAGCGGGCCTCGAGCAGGTCGGCCTTCAGCGAACGGGCCTCGGTCACCATGTCGCCGCCGTTGAACAGGACGAAGTCGACCAGGTGGAGGGCCTTTTGGATGTCGTCGGTGGCACCCGATGCACGAAGGGCCCGGGCCCGGTCGAGCAACGGTCCGGCACCACCGGCCAGATGGACCACCTCGGCGGCGATCTGGGCCCGGGTGCTGGGGAACAGCATCGACGGGTTGCCGTCGTACCAGCCCATGTACCGGCGCATGAGGTCACGGACCAGAAACGGGGTGCACCCGTAGAGCGGCTGGAGGTACGAGCTGGAGGCCAGCTCGGCGGGGAGCTCCACCTCAGTCAGGATCTGCTCCTGCCACTGGCCCTCGTTGAGCCGACGGACTACCTCGCCGTCGAGGTACCGGAGTGCCTTCGCCGTGGTGAGCAGCATGTCCACCCCGTGGTCGCGGAAGACGCCCCCGTGACCGGAGACGATGGCGGTGGGCTCGAGCGCCGCCATCTCTTCGAGGGCTTCGGCCCATTCCAACACGTAGCGCTGCACCCGAAACGGCGTGCCGGCGTTGGGCAGGGACGACACGATGAAATCGCCGCCCACGATGATCCGGAGCCCTGGCAGCCAGACCCAGGTGTGGTCATCCGTCTCCCCGAGCCCATGGCGACATTCGAGAGGTAAGTCGCCCAAGCCGTCGAGGTGCAAGCGGTCCTCGTAGGCCACGGTCGGCGGGAAGTACCGGGCTTTCCGGACCACGTCGCCCCCATTCGGGCCCCACATGGCGAATTGGGAGTCGAAGGTCCCTGCCAGGTGCCCCGAGGTCTTGGCATACCGCTCAAACCGCTTGGCCACGTTGACGTGCCCCACGATGTCGGGCGGTTGGTGCCCTCGTGCGGCAGCATCCTCAAGAAGCGCCGGGGTACCGAAGGCATGGTCGTAGTGCCCGTGGGTGTAGATCACATAACGGACGGGAAGATCGGTGAGGGCCCGTAGCTCGGTAACCACACGAGGGCCATTGGTGAACAGCCCGGGGTCGACGACGGCAACCCCCTCGGCACCGATGATGATGGTGGTGTTCCCGAAGCCAGCCAGAAAGTGCACCCCGGGGGCGATCTCACGGCACTCGTAGGCTGCTCTTGACCTGCCGAGGGCCTCAGGCCCGGCGCTTTGGATTGGGTCGGCGTCGTTACTCATGGGTACCTGCCAAATTGTGGGTCGGAACCCGAATCGTAGGTTGCGCTCGGCCCTCGCCACGGCGCTGCGCGCTCTCGATGTTCTACCAGCCAACCGGAGCTATCCTCGGGTCATTGTGTCAATGGATCGGACCGGCCGATTCTCTGAGCTGGGGATTTTGATAGAAACGCCAGCTAGATGGCCGTACCAGACCGGCATCTCAACCCATCACAGTGACTCAGAAGGCGCGGTCAGCGGTGGTTATCCCCTGCCACCGACCAGGCACGAGTGGGGCAGGTTGGCCCCGCTTCCGCCCAGCGTGGCTTACGGGCGCAGAGCCGTCAACAAGCGGCTCGAGGCAGATTGGAAACGCCTGATGTCGCCGAAGGATCGGGCGATGAGCATGGCCCCCTCCAAACTGCTCACGATTGAGCGCGCTTCTTCGAGTGGAGTTCCGGCGAAGCTCAACGTTCCACACTTACGACCTTGCTGCAACACCCCGGCGAGCCACGTCTCATTGTTCTCGAAGAAATGTGCGACTGCATCCTGCATTCCCGCTGAAAGTGTTTCGTATTCGGCCGCCAGCATGCCGCACAGGCACATCCTCTGGCTCCGTAGCACGTCGGCATAGAGATCGGCGTAGGCATCCAGCTTGCCAACCGCATCTCCGACGGATTCGTCGATTTCGGCCAATGCACCTACGAATCGGAACGCATAGCGGGCGATGAGGGCCTCTCCAAGCTCCGACTTGCTCGGGAAGTGATAATGGAGAGCGGCATTGGTGAGGCCCAGTTCTCCGGCGACGTCTGCATAGCTGAAGGCATTGAAACCGCGTACCTGGACCAGGTGCTCCGCCACATCCAGTATCTGGTTGGCCGTGTCCGCCCTAGCTTGTTGCGCTTGTTTCATTCAGCTCATCCTCATCGATAATTGGACCACATCCAGAGGTTACCACTTGACTTCTACCTACTAGTAGGTAAGGTACTGATAAGTGGGGCAGACCACCGACGAGAGGCGGTTGCGATGCACAACGCGGAGCATCGAGCGTTTGCACAACCCGATGAGGTTCGGGAGTTTCCTCACGGGAGAGCCGAGATCGTAAAGATCGGCAACGGCGAGGTTGGCCTCTACACCTTCGAGCCCGGATGGCGCTGGTCCAATGACGTGAAGCCCATCGCCAACACGGCGAGCTGTGAAGCTCCCCATTTCCAGTACCACGTCAGCGGTCAGTTGGCGATCCTCATGGACGACGGAACAGAGATTCTCGCAGGTCCAGGCGAAATCACCTCCCTTCCGAGTGGTCATGACGCCTGGGTGGTTGGGAATTCGCTGGTCGTCACTGTCGACTGGTTCGGTGCCAGCAATTACGCCACTAGATCCGAATCCAAGTGACCGGAGCGGTTCCGGCCTAAATAGAGAGGAGCCTCGCATGGCCCGAAAAATGATTGACTGCCGCAAAGTACCGAACGACATCGGTTGCACGTTGACTATCGCGGGGACGGAAGAGGAAACTCTCGACGCGGCGGTGGCACATGCGGTTGAAAAGCATGGACACGCTGATTCACCTGAGCTTCGGGAGATGATTCGGTCCGGCCTGGAGGATGTCTCTCCGGCAATGGCATAGCGGTTCAATTACCGTCATCGTCGACCGGACACACAGTGGATTCCCTCGCGGTTGTGGATGCGTTTGGTGCGGCTTGGGGGGCGCATGACCTGGAGGCAACGCTGGCGCTCGTAACCAACGATTGTGTTTTCGAGTCCACCGAGCCAGGACCTGACGGCACCCGCTACGAGGGTCGTGACGCCCTTCGCACGGCCTGGCAGCCGATCTTCGACGACATAAACGCTGTATTCCAGGTCGAAGAGACCTTTGCAGTGGAAGATCGGGTGGTGCAGCGCTGGCGCTACTCGTGGGTAGGCGGTCACGTTCGGGGTGTCGATGTGTTCGCAGTGCATGACGGGCTTGTCTCTGAGAAGCTTTCCTACGTGAAGGGTTGACCGAACGTCGGGTAGCCAATAGCTCCTGGTGGACCTCGGTTGACAACAGCGGGTGTCGCCGGTAGCTGGGGTTGCGTTCCCGGTCACGTCCAGGCGCCAGAAATCATTGGGCGCTCCGCTATGCCCAAAAGCCGACTGCTGCGGGGGCGAAGGGAACGACGTGCACGGCGTCAGTCTTCAATGATTGCTTGGCGGACGGCTGGCACGACTTCGTGGGCCCAGAGGTTCAGCGTCGTTTCGCTGATGATGTCGCCAGGAGGGACCAAGTAAATGAAAGCGGCGGCGCGGTGTTCGAGTACGGCGAACGTGAGCTCCTCTACCCATTGCGTCACCCCGCCCCCGATCCAGCGACCCTCATCGTCTCGGGTCTGTGGGAGCGGGTCCTGGGTGAGGCGCCCTGACACGTTATAGATGGTGTCGACTGCGGTGGGGTCTCTCCCTACCGAAGCAGCCGCTTCGTCGATGACGAGCCTTGACTCGGCCACCTGGGTGCTGCGCCAGTCGGCGAGGTGACCGGGTATCCATCCGTCGGCGTGTCGGCCGGTTACTGACAGATTCTTGGGGCCGAGTGCTCCGATCCAGATCGGTGGCGTAGGTGCTGGCGCAGGTGTCAGCTCGGTGACCTGGTAGAACTCTCCGTGGAACGTGACTGGATCTCCGCCGCCGGAGAGGGCTCTCACAACCGTGACGGCCTCTTCCAACGCTCGTACTCGGTCGCCGGGCGACAGGCGAGGGACGCCGAGGGCCACGATCTCCTCCCACATTCCGCCCGCGCCGACTCCGAGGATGAATCGGCCACGAGAGACCGTTGACAGTCCCGTGGCGGTCCTGGCGAGGATGGGAGCGGGACGGCTCAACAGGTTCGTCATCATCACCGCTCCGGTGACGTTTCTGGTTGCGCCCAGAACGAATCCCAGTGCGGCATAGGCATCGAGGCGCTCGGCGAAGTAGGGATGGTCAGAGAGGCTGACGACGTCGAGACCCGCGTCGTCAGCTAGCCGGGCATGGTCGAGCATCACGCTGACTTGCTGGACACCGACCTCCAGTCCCAGGCCGAAGAGGACGTTGCGGGTCGGGGTCACCATGTCCTCGCCGCAGCAGGCGATGAAGCGGGGATGGGTGCGGTATCCACGTAGTCCCCCTCGCGGAGATCGAGCGATCCATACGAAGCTCGTCCTCGTACTCTTGCAGCACCACCAGCGTTAATAACGGGCATGAGGGGACGGGTAGCACTCCAATCTGGCTGCCCTCCCGATCGATGTCGCTCTGACCGCATCCTACCGCCGGTCAGATCTGTGGCTCGCGGGCGCGCATCGGCAGTTTGAACACGAGTAGGAACGTAGCCGTCAGCGGCACCAGGCACGCCCACGCCGTGATCGCCAAGGCGTGGGTTGGGAGATGCTCGTCGAATGCCGAGAAGAAGATCGTTCCCAGCACGGCGACGCCGAGTGCGCTGGAGAGTTGCTGGACGGCCTCGAGCACCCCGGACGCTGAGCCGACTTCGTCCATGCCGACTCCGGCCAGGATGAAGTCGAACAGCTGGCCCATGCTGGTGCCGGCGCCGAGCCCGATCAGGAACAACCCTGGCGCGAGGTCCAGCGTCGAGGCGGTGTGGACGCCGGTCACCGTCAGGGCCAGCACGACCGTGCCCGCGGCGACAATCACGACGCCCAGATGGAGCAGGTGGCGACCGAGCCGTCCAACGAGCGCCAACCCGACGCCCATCCCGGCGATCATCCCAACGACCATCGCCATCAGGGTCAGTCCGGCGTGGATCGGTGAGAAGTGCTCACCGAGCTGGGCGAACAGTGAGACGCACAGCACCAGGCCGCCAAACGCCCCGAAGAAGGCGAGGGCGACGAGGATGCCGCTCGTGTAGGTGCGGTTGGCCAGCAGCCCCGGCTCGATCAGACGATCGCCCTTGCGACGGCGCTCCCACAGCACGAACGCGCCGAGCAGCGCCGCCCCGGCGACCAGCGAAACAAAGGTCCAGGCCGGCCACCCGTCAGACGCGGCCCTGGATGAGCGGGTAGATGATCGCGGTCAGCGCCACGCCGATCAGCACCATCCCCCCAGTGTCGAAACGGATCCCTGGATGGGCGACGGTCCTCGGCAGCACTCGGACGGCGCCGGCGAACGCGGCGATTCCGATCGGCACGTTGATGAGGAACACCAGTCGCCACCCGATCCCCCACAGATTGGCCTCGACCAGGGCGCCGGCCAGGATCGGGGCAGCGAGGATCGAGAGACCCATCATCGGCCCGAAGGCGCCGAACACCGTGGTCATCTCGTCCTCGGCGAAGACCTCTTTGATCATCCCGAACCCCTGGGGGATCATCAGCGCCCCGAACGAGCCCTGTAGCACTCGGAAGACGATCAGGACCTCCATCGATGGCGCTGCCGCGCAGGCCGCGGACATCACGGTGAAGCCGGCGGAGCCGATCAGGAACAGCCGCCGACGGCCGAACATGTCGCCCAAGCGGGCGCCGGTGATCAGGAACACGGCAAACGCCAGCGTGTAGCCAGCGGGCAGCCATTGCAGGGTGGAGGCGCTGCCGCCGAGCGCGAACCGGATCGAGGGGCCGGCGATATTGACGATGGTCGCGTCCATCAGATCCATGATGTTGGCGGCGATCACCACCGCGAACACGAACCAGCGCAGTGGATTACAGATGGCTGGCTGCGTGGCGCCGCCGGAAGGCGTCGCCAGGCCCCCGACCTGGACCATCGTTCCCACGTCTACACCTGTTTCCATCGGTTGCTCCTTACTGAGTACGCCGTTCGCAGTAATCAAGGTAGCAGACTGAGTACACTGTTCGCAATGAACTCGAATCGTGGGGTCATCTGGGACCGTCCCGAGCGGGCCGGTCGCGGCCCTGCCCCCTCGCTCTCGCGGGACGAGATCGCCACTGCCGCGGTGGCGCTGGCCGACAGGCGAGGAATCGAGGCAGTCTCGATGCGGTCCCTGGCGGTCGAGCTCGGTGTTGGAGCGACATCGCTCTACCGTTACGTCGCCCGCAAGGACGAGCTGATCGAGCTGATGGTCGACGCGGTGATGGGTAACGACCTGCAGTTCGAGGTCCGCGGCGACTGGCGCGATGACCTGCGCTCGTTCGCTCAGGGCCTACGGGCGATGACCCTGCGCCACCCCTGGATGGCCGTCCCGAGCGCCGGCCTGCGCAACTTCGGACCAAAAACAGCTGGGCGCTACGAGCAGGTGCTCAACACGATCGACGGCCTCGGCTTAGACATCGACGAGATGCTGGTGATGGTCGAGACCCTCGACGCCTTCGTCCGTGGCCGCGCGCTCGAGGAGCTCTCCGAACAGGAAGCGGTCCGGCGCTCCGGTCTCGACCAGGAGCAGTGGATGCAAACACAGATCCCCTACATCGAGAGCCTGATCGCGAGCGGCCGCTACCCGCTTCTCACTCGCGTCGTCTTCGACGCTCGCGCGCCGCACGATCCCCACCGCCTCGAGCACGGCTTCGAACTGGGGCTCGAGCGAGTGCTCGATGGCCTGGCCACGATGCTCCCCAAATAGCTCACCTGCAGCGGGCGGCTCACAGGACCGCGCCAATCGAAGCACGACGGCGAACCCCTAGAAAGTGCCGGCAACTTGAGGAATGATGAACCCAGTGACGCAGACGCCAGGTGCGCATATTCAGCACTGTCCACGAGGTTGCCAGGACAAACCCAGGGAGGTCACCCCGATGGCTGATGATCATACTGAGCAGGCGCGACGTTTCGACGTCCGAGTTCTTGTCTTGTCGGCGTCGTTACGCCGAAGTTCATTGAACGCTCGGCTGGCGTCTCTGACAGGTCGGTGCATCGAGGCAAACGGGGGCAGTGTGGTGGTTCGATGTATGGCCGACTTCGAAATGCCTCACTACGACCAGGATGTCCAAGACCAGGAAGGATTTCCAGCTGGCGCCGACGCGCTGCGTCTTGCACTGGAAGCAAACGACGCATTCGTCATCGTGGCGCCGGAGTACAACGCATCGATGCCTGGGTCGCTCAAAAATGCGATTGACTGGCTGTCTCGCTTCCGTCCGCAGCCCTTCAGTGAGCGTCAGTCGTTGCTACTTTCCGCTTCACCCTCCATGGCGGGCGGCAATCGAGGACTGTGGTCTCTGCGAATCCCGCTCGAGCACCTCGGAAGTCGCGTCTACCCGGATATGTTCTCCCTTGCTCAGGCGCACCAAGCATTCGATGATGACGGCGGACTTCTCGACCGGGAGCTTCACTCCCGACTAGACCAGACGATTATCGCCTTCATGGACCTTGTCGAGGCGAGCAAGCACTACCCCTGTGCCAAGCGAGTATGGGTCGAATATCTCGGGGAACGACCTGATCCCGCCATCGATCGGGTCGAGGCGTAAGTCCGAAGCAATCACAGCGATTGGGTGAAATTGAGGTCGTCGAGGAACTGTGCGTGCCGGATGCCGGGCGTACTGGATCCGACCGCGTTTCGTGATCGGGCCGGAGCTAGCTGGTAGCGGAGGCAGGACTATTGATGACGCTGGCGACGGTCCACGATTCTCGAGGTCTTTGGATGTTTGTACCTCTGACGACTAGCGTGACCGGGGTGAATCTGACGGTGGAGGAGCGTTGATGCAGCAGCCGATCGCGGACGTGTTCAGCTGGCCGGCGGATGACCCACAGCTGATCGGTAGCCGGTGCGAGAGTTGCGGGGCAGTCACGTTCCCGGTGCAATCCCGGTGTCCGCGCTGTGGCGGCACCGGCATGGCCGAACTACCCCTGCCACGCCGCGGCACCCTTGTCTCCTGGACGACCCAGGGGTTCCCGCCGAGTTTCGACTATAGGAACGATCCGACAGGGGCGTCCTTCGAGCCCTACGGGGTGGGGCTGGTGCAGCTTGAGGACGTCGTGCGGGTCGAGTCGAGGCTCACCGAAGCGGACCCCGAAAAGCTCGACTTCGGCATGGAGGTCGAGCTGCGCATCATCCCGTTCTACGTCGACGGCGACGGCAACGAGATCATCACCTTCGCCTTCGCTCCGGTCGGGACTCAGAACAACGAGGAGCGTTAAATGGACGACGTCGCTATCATCGGGGTGGGGCTCCACCCCTTCGGTCGCCACGGCGACAAGTCCGCCTTCGAGTTGGGCGCCGATGCCGTGGAGTTGGCCCTGACCGACGCTGGCGTGCCGTGGAGTGACGTCCAGTTCGCCTTCGGCGGGAGCTGGGAGGTCTGGACTGATCCCCTCACCAGTCTGATCGGCCTCACCGGCATCCCGTTCGTCAACGTGTTCAGCGCGTGTGCGACCGGCGCCGCCACCATCCAGCAGGCCGCAAACGCCATCCTCGCCGGCACCGGCGACATCGTCATGGCCATAGGCACAGATAAGCACGCTCGGGGCTCATTCAAGGGAAACCCATTGCTCACCAACGTGCCCGCCTGGTACGCGGACAACGGGCAATACGTCACCACCAAATTCTTCGGGATGAAGATCAACAAGTACATGCACGACTACGACATCTCCTCTGCGACGCTGGCCAAGGTGGCAGCGAAGAACTACCGCAACGGCGCTCTCAACCCGAAGGCGTTCCGCCGCAAGCCGATCACCGAGGAGGAGATCCTCAGCTCACAGATGCTCAACTACCCGCTCACCTCGTACATGTTCTGCGCTCCCGACGAGGGCGCTGCCGCGGTCGTGCTCTGTCGCGCCGACATCGCCCACCGATACACCGATACACCGGTGTACGTGAAGGCCACTGCCATCCGCACACGCAACTACGGCGCCTATGAGGTCAACACCACATCGGCCCCCGTAGAGGACGATGTCGCCCCCACCGTGTATGCGTCCCGCGCCGCCTACGAAACAGCGGCGATCGGGCCCGAGGACGTTGACGTGATCCAGCTCCAGGACACCGATGCTGGAGCCGAGGTCATCCACATGGCCGAGAACGGGTTCTGCGCCAACGGCGATCAGGAGAAGCTACTGGCCACGGGCGCCACCGAGATCACCGGTTCCATGCCGGTCAACACCGATGGCGGCCTCATCGCCAACGGTGAGCCGATCGGCGCCTCCGGCCTCCGCCAGGTCCACGAGCTTGTGCTCCAGCTCCGCGGTCAGGCCGGAGACCGCCAGGTCCAGGGCGACCCGCGCGTCGGCTATGCCCAGGTCTACGGGGCCCCTGGCATCGCCGCCGTCACCATCCTGGCCCGCTGAGGGCACGCACCCTCTGCCCACGCTGCACACGCGTTTAGCTCGACCGGGCGCGGAGCAGCTCGCCCTATTCGATTTGTGGCAAGGGTGGCCGTTCCCGACAGTGACGCTGAATCGGGTCCGCGTGTCTTGGTCCCTACACCTGATCCCTATCAATTGGGATCACCCATGGTCGGACTTGCGGGCCGAGAGTTCGGCAATCTGTGCTCTCGCCGCGGCCACCAGCTCCTCGTTTGTGCTGGCGTGGCCCTCAAGGCCCCAACCGCCCTCGACCGCCTCGGTCAACAGGACCCACGTCCGCTCCGAAAGGGAAGGGTCCCCAGCGGCCGTCGCCACCAGGTCGGTGAACCGGCTGACCACGGCCAGCTGCTTGTCGCGGTCGAGAGCGCCGGCGTTGGTCAGTACCTGGACCCGCACGTAGCCGCTGTCGCCGTTCACATTGGAAACAGACGGACCATCCATCTCATGGATAAAGCCGGCGGTGTTCTGTCGAAACATCGGGATGTCGGGGACGCCCTCAATGGTCATCAGCGTGCGTGCCAGGTCAGCGGCGAGCCGATGAGGCTGCTGGAACGTGCCTGCGGCGGCGTAGACGTCGATCATCGGCATGGCGGCTCCTTGCTATGTATGCAACCCTACATAGACTGTAGCACGACTATGCTATCCTGCATAGTTAGAAATCGAGGACGTTGATATGGATGAGTCGGAAAGCGGCTCCCGCGGGGGAAACAGATCGCCTCGAGGGGCTGTCCGAACACGGATGGTCGCGGGTACCGTGCGCCTCCTCGCCACCAAGGGGGTCGAAGGCACCTCCTTCGCCGAGGTGCTCGAAGCCACCGACTCGCCGCGTGGATCTGTCTACCACCACTTCCCCGGTGGAAAGCCAGAGCTGCTGCACGCGGCGCTGGATCTGGCCAGCGAACGGGGGCTCGAGGCGATGGAGGCGACACGGGGACAGCCCTCAGCGGTCGTCATCGAGCGCTTTCTTTCCCTCTGGCGAACGCTGTTGGAATACTCCCAACTCACCGCTGGATGTGCCGTCGTCGCCGTCACGGTCGCCGGAAGCGACGACGCTCTCCTCGCTCATGCCGGCACCATCTTTCGAACCTGGACGGAACTCCTCACCGACCTCTGTGTGGCCGGCGGCACAGACATGAACTCAGCGCGACCGCTGGCCGTGGCCGTCATCGCAGCCACCGAGGGCGCCGTTGCATTGTGCCGAGCCGAACGAAGCATGGAACCATTTGAGGACGTCGAGACGGTACTGCTCTCGCTTGTCGACCACTTCGGCGTCCAACCAGGTAACGACGTCACGGGGTCGAAGAGCGTTGCTCTGAACGCGAATACGCTGACGTGATCACCACCGCCAGCCTTGAAGTAGCCGGTAGAGAGATGAGGGATCACCGTGACTGAGCCACTTCCCACGAGCTCGCTGGAACTGCGCTCACTCGTGACCGAGCAGGGCACGCTTGAGCTCTCATTGACCGAGCTTCCCTTACCTACTCTCGACCCAGACGACGTTCTCGTGCGGGTCGAAGCTGCCCCGATCAATCCTTCTGACCTCGGTCTGCTGCTGGCCGGTGCGGATGTGACCTCAGCGGCGGTCGAGGGGACGCCCGATCGCCCCGTCGTCACGGCGCCACTCGTCGTGGGCGCACTCCGTGCCCTGGCCGCCCGGGTCGGCAAGTCACTGCCGGTGGGCAACGAGGGAGCCGGCACCGTGGTGGCCGCTGGAGCCTCGCCAGAGGTGCAGTCGCTCCTTGGACGAACGGTCGCGGTCGCCGGAGGCTCAATGTATTCCCAGTACCGGGCAGTGAGTGCCTCGTCGTGCCTTCCCCTCCCACCGGGAACATCGGCCCAGGAAGGGGCGTCCTCGTTTGTCAACCCGCTCACCGCCCTGGGCATGATCGAAACCATGCGACGGGAGGGACACAAAGGACTCGTCCATACAGCGGCCGCATCCAACCTGGGTCAGATGCTGGTGAAGCTCTGCCTCGAGGAGGACGTCCCACTCATCGCCATCGTTCGCAAACCCGAGCAGGGGGAGTTGCTTCGATCGATTGGCGCAGTCCACGTCTGCGACTCAAGCTCGCCGTCCTTCATGACTGACCTGATCGATGCCCTCAGAACGACCTCGGCCACCATGGCGTTCGACGCCACGGGGGGTGGCAAGCTGGCAAGTCAGATCCTCACGGCAATGGAGGCTGCTGCCAATGCCTCACCTCGCGACTACTCGAGATACGGGTCCGACGTCCACAAGCAGGTGTACATCTATGGTGGCCTCGACCCCAGTCCCACCACCCTAACGAGGAACTTCGGCTTCGCGTGGGGCGTTGGCGGATGGTTGCTCACGCCGTTTCTGGGGAGCATCGAGCCGGACGTATTCACCCGGATGCGCTCGCGCGTTGCGGCGGGGCTGAAGACCACGTTTGCGAGTTCCTACACAGGCGAGGTGTCACTGGTGGGAATGCTCGACCCGCTGGTGTTCAGGCAATACAGCAAACGAGCGACCGGAGAGAAGTATCTCGTGGCCCCGAATCTCGGTGAGTTCTAGGGGCGAATGGAACCGTGGGCATGCTCAAGTCGCGACTGACGTGACTTTGCGTTCCCAGGCAGCGGTCGATCACCGCCGAAATAACCTGGCCATTCGCACTGAAATGATCTGGACCGTGACACCTTTCTCGGCAATAGCGGTCGGCGCCGAACGGTTGCTAGCCCCCTGTGGAAGTCGAGTCGCGACGCAGTCTCTCTTCGCCGCAGGGCGCCTCGCGCGCCTAGTTCCAGATCCTTCGCAGCACGAGATCGGGAGTCTCCAGCTGGGGCATGTGCCCGGTAGCCGGCAGCACTTCGAAGCGCGCCCCGGGGATGGCGGCGGCGTAGGCCTGGCCGTAGGCGGGATCGACGATCCGATCGCTCTCGCCCCACAGCACCAGAGTTGGGATTGAGATGTTGCCGAGGCGTCCGAGCAGCGTACGGTCGGCCATGGCCGGAGAGCCGGCGTAGACGGCCAAGGCTGCGCCGTTGGACGCCACGACTGTCTTCTGGGCGTCGGTGATGGTGGCGGGATCGACGCGGAAGGGTGTCGGGTCGTGGAACGAGAGTGCCTGGATCTCGGGCAGGGACAGGCCAGAGACGTCGGTGACGGCGTGGCCTTCCAATTCAATGCCCACTGCATCAAGGAGCACGATGCTGCTGATGCGCGGTGAGTCCAGCAGGGCCATCTCGACGGCTATCCAGCCGCCGACGGAATTCCCGATGACGGTCACGTCTTCGAGTCCGAGCTCGTCGAGCAAGCTCCGGTAGAGAGCGGCAAGCTTGCTCACGCTGTTCAACTCATCCGGCCGCGGTGTGCCGCCGAACCCGGGATGCGTCGGCGAGATCACCAGGCGGCTGCCCTTCTCGGCCAGTAGCTGCGCGAACCCGGCGACTGACAGCGGACCTGCGCCGCCATGAAGTACCAGAAAGGGTTGTCCGTCGCCTCGCGCTGCCATGGTCAGCTCAACGGGACCGATGCCGGCAACGTTGACGGTCGTGGTCGATGACACTTCGTGCGTGGTCATGTTCGTCCTCCTTGTTTGCGCGCTGCGGTGTAATTACGCACCTTGAGCGGTGGTGACGGGACTCGAACCGTCGGCCTCCACATTGCGAAACGTAACCTAGGTGCTCTACCCAAAGACCTTGTCCGCCCTTACCCGCATTGACAATCTCTGGTTCAATTGGTGGCGCCGGTGTACCTGCGACCAGTGCGAGCCGGCCTCTCTATCTCGTCGACCAGTGCTACGGCGAAGTCCTCGACCAAGGTCATCTCGCCTGCCAGTACGTCGTTGGCTACTCGAACAACGGCCGGTACGATCGCCCGGCGCATGGATAGGTGCTCCACTCGCCGGCATCTGGGAGTGCCTTGAGAGCCTCGATTGAAGCGGCGCCGCTCTCATCGTTTTGGAGACGCTAGAACATCCCATTCTGGTTGGCCGATCGCTCAGGTACCTCCTGAATGACATCCCTGTGCTCCACGACTTTGCCATCTTCAAGTCTGAAGTAGTCCGCCAACGCACGGCCAGGTTCCCCAGGCTCCAATGTCAGGTGTGAGTGGGTGGCGACCAGGTCCTCCTCAGCGATAACGCGCTTGATCTCAAGTTGCAGTCGAGATGCTCACTCCTAAGCCAATGGACGAAGCCTATGAAGGCTTCCGGACCGTCGGCCGCCTCGGGGTTGTGTTGGACATACCGATTGCCGAAGTGGTCGGCGACGGCTTTCTCGGGGTTTCCGTCGAAGGCAGTCTTGTAGTAGTCGATGACAACTCGCTTGTTGGTCTCTAGATCTGACATGAATGCTCCTATTTGTCCTTGTGGTCGGGTGTGCAGCTACTGCCTCAAGGTCCAGCGTTCGGGTTCTCGAGGACCAAGGCGACACCTTGTCCGGATCCGACGCAGACACCGAGAACGCCGTAGCGCAAATGACGAATGTGCAACTCGGTGGCGAGGGTCAGGACATAGCGGGTACCAGAGGATCCGAATGGATGCCCGATTGCTACTCCACCGCCGTTCGGGTTCAGCCGTTCGTCCGGCACTTCGAACCCTCCGAGCTGTTCGGGCAACTCCCGGAGTACCCCGAGCGCTTGAGCGGCGAAGGCCTCGTGGATCTCCCAGACGCCGATTTCGGACGGCTCGAGAGCCGCACGCTTGAGTGCGAGCGGGATAGCGAAGGCGGGCGCGATGCCCATGAAAAGGGGGTCGAGCGCCCAGGTGGCTGACGAAACCACTCGTGCCAGGGGCGCGATCCCGAGGCGAGTCGCCCCCTCCCCGCTGGCCAGTACGACTGCACTCGCCCCATCGCTGAGGGGGGACGAGTTGCCAGCAGTCATCTGCGTGGTATTCGGCTGAGCTGGAAGTCCGGCCAGCTTCTCGGCGGTGGTGTCGGCGCGGATGAACTCGTCGTGCTCGAACACCTGCGCGGGCTTGCTCCGAGTGGCCGGGATCTCGATCGGATGGATCTCCTGTGCAAGTCGCCCGCTGTCTCTCGCCGCAGCCGCATGCAGTTGGGATCGCAGGGCGAAGGCGTCAATCTCTTCGCGGGAGAGGCCATATCGGTCGGCGACGTTCTGGGCCGTCTCGATCATCGAAATGTAGGCGTTGCGAGCAAGTAGGTTCGGATGTGGAGGGCCTCCGGCACCGGCCCACATGGTGTCGAGGAGGAAGATCGGTCCTCGCGGTGAGAACGGCGTGTCGGACTTCATTTGCGCCCAACCCGAGTGCGACATCGACTCGACACCGGCTGCGAGTCCCACGTCGAGTTCGTTGCAGCGTATGGCGTGGGCAATGTTGATGGCGCCGGTCAGCGACGAGGCACAGAAACGGTTGACTGTCACAGCCGGCACGGAATCGGGGAATCCCACGGCGAGGGCGCCCCAGCGGGCGATGTCCCCCATCCCCTCATGAGCGACGTTGACACACCCGGCAGTGATGTCCTCGATTGCCTCCAGCGGTACGCCCACCCGCTCGCAAGCAGCGACCATGGTCTGACCCAGCAGGTCGTCTGTCCTCAGGTGCGAGAGCGATCCACCATAGCGCCCGACGGGCGTCCGCACTCCACCCAATATGAAGGCGTCCTTCATCGGTCCTCCTTTGGTTGCCGAAGGCTCGACTCTTCGGTCCGACAGTATGTCAACACGTTATGAGGCACTCGGAATGGGTCACTCGGATCTCGTCGGACATGACACTGTGCATCCTCAGCGTCAAGATCGACGAGGCAGTCCCACCGGCGGTAGCTGGGGAACAAACCCCGTCTGACAAGAAGTCTCAACCAGGCACTTTCGGGGTGGAAGTAATGACAATATGTTCGAACCGTTCGGGGTCCTCGCCAAGGTGCTTGACCTGGTCTAACGGGATCTCATGGCATCGGTTCGAGTCCGCTTGATCGCTTGCGCCAGATGTCGTGGTCACACACCGCAACTCGGCTCACCGGCCTGGCCGACTCGACCAGGCCGTCCAAGACGGCACGGATGCCCAGGTCGTCCGGTATCAGCACATCCCGGACGCCCGCTCATTTCGATACACGCTGCTGATATCAGGCGGGTCAGGCCCTTGACGGCGAAGAGCTTCCAGCTGCCTGTGACCCCTTTCAGGTCGTACTCGCCTCGATCCTCGAACTCAATGCGAGCGCCTGCAACCAGGTCCTTCACTGTGGACGAAACCAATACCTCGCCCGAAGCGGCCAGGGCCGATACTCGTTGCCCGATGTGAACGGCGATTCCTCCGACGTCTGAACCCCGACGCTCGATCTCACCCGTGTGGAGCCCGGCACGAATGTCCAGCCCTAGGCGAGATGCGCCTTCTCGAACCGTCTGGGCACAGCGGATCGCCCGGGCGGGGCCGTCGAAGGTGGCCAGAACACCATCGCCAGTGGTCTTGATCTCTCGTCCCCTGAAGCGATCCAGTTGCCGGCGGACCATGTCGTCGTGAGCGTCAAGCAAGTTACGCCAGGCCGCATCGCCGAGCGCGCTGGCACGTCCAGTGGAGTCCACGATGTCGGTGAACAGGACGGTGGCGAGCACCCGGTCATACTCCGGCTCGCTGCGGTCGCCGGTCAGAAACTCCTCGATCTCCCCGAGAACCTCGTCGGCATCTTGCTCCCAGGGGTAGTGGTCTGTTCTGGAAAGCTCAACTAATTGGCCCCGGAGATGTGGGCCGCCGCGTATCGCCCATAGTTGACGTTGACCCAGACCTCGTCGGTTCGATGAAGCACCAACATGGGGACGCGGATTGTGGGGAGCACCGGTCGTATGTCGATTTGGGTGTTCACGGGCAAGAGAGCCACTGCCACAGCCGGACTGGCGGCCGCCCGCAGGTAGCGCCCGTACCAGGTCGCAGCGCTTACGTTGCCGCTCAGGCTTGGGGTAACGAACTCAACGCCGCTTCCTTCGGGAGTCCCCCAGGTCTCCTCCATGGCCACCCTCAGGAGTTCCCAGAACTCGGGGCTCCACGCCCAAGGGCACTCTTCATCGGCCGTTCCGACGATAAAGGGGCTGAACAGCACCAGAGCGCTGGTGCGCTCCGGGTAGGTGGCGGCAAAGACCGAACAGGTGGCAGCTCCCTCTGAGGACCCGAACAGGGCGGCTCGCTCGCACCCGACAGCGTCCATGACGGCACGGATGTCCTCCATCCGATCCTCGATGGTGGGGATCCCTGTGACCGGGTCAGACAGACCCGTACCCCGCTAATCGAACAGGACCAACCGGCAGAACGATGCCAGGTGCTCATAGAAGCGCGCGATCGTTGGGTTGTCCCGAGAGAACTCGATATGAGACAACCAGCTGTTGGCCCACACCAGGTCGAAAGGCCCCTCGCCGACCACCTCATAGGCGACGTGGACATCGTCACGCGTCCTGGCGTAGCTGGTCTTCGGCGGTGTGATCACACCAAGGATTCTGCCGCTTTCCCCCGGTTCTCGCTCTGGTCCAAGTCGCTCGGCACCCCTAGGGTGCACACCCCCGGGTATCCGACCAAATCAATTGGTAGATTGGCCCGTGGAGAGCCGGGAAGCCTGGTCGGCAAGGTGCTCAATCGCGAAACGGAGCCGACGTGGGTAGTGGAGTCTCGATCGCGGAGTTCGCTATTGGGGCGGTTGTCAGCCTGGCGATGAGCTGGATCCTCGTTTCTCGCCTGGAACGCATCGGCGAGCGTTTCGGCCTTTCCGAGGCCCTACTGGGAATGGTGGCTGCACTCGCAGCTGACGCGCCCGAGATCACGGCCTCGATTACCGCGTTGAGCCACAACGAACGAGCGGTCGGTGCCGGGGTCGTCATCGGATCGAACGTCTTCAATCTTGCTGCCCTGCTGGGTCTCGGTGCCGTGGTTTCCGGAGGATTCCGTCTTCATCGAAAGGTCATCGAGCTTGGCGGCACCATTGCCATGTGGGTAGCGGTCGTCTGCCTACTCACTGTCACCGGCGTAGTCAGTCCAACGGTCGGGCTCATGTTCCTCCTTGTTGTGTTACTGCCCTACGTCGTTCTGCTCGGCACACACCGGAAGGGACTGCGCTGGCTCCCTCTCCCAGCGCCGTCGAAAAGGTGGCTGCTTATGGCTGTCGATGAAGAGGAGCTCGAGTTAGTCGTCGCCGTTCGTCCGCGACGAGGCCGGCCGGTTGACGTTCTGGTGGCCGGCGCGTCCCTCTTGGTGGTGGTCGTTGCAAGTGTGGCCATGGAGCGGGGGGCGACTTCGCTCGCGATCCACTTTGGCATTACCGAGATCGTCATAGGCGGACTAGTACTCGCGGCGGTGACCAGTCTCCCGAATGCGGTGGCCGCAGTGCACTTGGCCCGCAATGGAAGGGGCGAGGCCGCGCTCAGTACGGGGCTCAACAGCAACACCTTGAATGTGGCAATCGGCCTGCTGCTCCCAGCGATCATTGTTGGGACAACGCAGCTATCGGGTCAGGGATTGGTGCTCGGTGGGTGGTATGTGGGACTCACGGCTTTGACACTCGTACTGGCGTATGCGGGGCAGGGGCTGCGTCCGTGGTCGGGATGGCTCATCATTTGCGTGTATGCAGCATTTGTAGTGGCACTTGTTGCGATTGCGTGAGGTCACAGAGATCCGGTCCAGCGATAGCAACCCCTTCGGCAATCGGTCGCCTGGTAATAGCCTGCTGGCGAGAAATACCGGACGAGCGAGGGTTACTATGACGCCTCCGGATGAGCCAGAGGATGTAGCCGGCCCCACCCCAGATGACGATTGGGAGGACTTCCCGAGGGCTACGGCAGTACCCCTTGGCTGGCCATCGGACCGAATCTTTTGGAATGTCCATCGCCATCGCGCTCGTTGTGTCTGCCGTAGACACCTTCCTAGGTGTAGTGCCCACGGACCTTGCTGACAAGGGTCCACCCATAAGTGATGCCTCCAAGGCGAGTGTGTAGCTGTCCAGAAACACGCTCACCAAGGAGGCAACCAAATGCACCGTAATGCTCGCCTGACCCCGCAGGGTCGACTGCTGTTGTGCGAACGAATCGAAGGCGGTTGGCCTGTGGCTCACGCCGCCTCGGCCATGGGGATCTCAAGAGATCGGGCCTACGTCTGGTGGCGCCGTTACCAGGTAGAAGGCCTTGCCGGCCTCGAGGACCGCTCCTCTCGACCTCATCGCTGCCCGGCGAAGACCAAAGCGTCGGTCGAGCGCCGGGTGGTGACGCTCCGCCAGAGACGTGGTCTCGGACCGGCTCGGATCGCCGGCATCGTGAGGATGCATGCCTCGACCGTCCACCGGGTTCTCGTTCGTCACCAGCTCAACCGGCTGGACCATCTCGACAAGATGACCAGGGCTCCGATCCGGCGCTTCGAGATGTCACGACCAGGCGAGCTCGTCCACATCGACATCAAGAAGCTGGGCCGGATCCCGCAGGGCGGTGGGTGGCGGGTCCACGGGCGGTCGAAGGAGCACTATCCAGCCAAGCACAGGGTTGGCTATGCCTATGTCCACTCCGCCATCGACGGATTCAGTCGCTTGGCCTACTCGGAAGTCCTGGCCGACGAGCAGGGCATAACCGCGGCGGAGTTCTGGGCTCGGGCGGAGGTCTTCTTCGCCGACCAGGGCATCACCGTCGAACGGGTGCTCAGCGACAACGGAGGGTGCTATCGGTCGAAGGCTTTCGCCCAGGCACTTCAAGGGAAGAAGCACTCCTTCACCAAGCCCTATCGACCGCAGACGAATGGCAAAATTGAACGCTTCAACCGCACCCTCCAAGCGGAATGGGCCTATGCCCGGACCTGGACCTCAGAAGGCCAGAGGAACCGACGACTTGCTCATTGGCTCCACGTCTACAACCATCATCGTCACCACACCGCCATCGGGGGACCACCGGTTAGCCGTGTCGGCAACGTCGCAGGGCACTACACCTAGGCAGCCGCATCATCCTTATCGGTCTGCTTATTCCGAGTGCCCTGTTTGAGCATTGTTCTCCGCTCGATGGGCGCAGACAGCCCAATCGGGGGCCGTGGCAGTCGTCCTTGCCGTGATTGGCCATCCCGGATGGAGTCTGGGCACGTCTTCCGCAATTCGCTCTTGCCGGCGCGGTCCCGATGGTTGCCCTTGCTTTCACCTGGGCTGCTTCCGTTCTTGAGACCGTGACAAGAAGATAACGGAGCCTGGACTGACGAGGAACCATCGAAATAGCATCCGGGCCACGGTCGGACCGTCGGCAAGACGGAGTTCCACCCGACCCGTGAGTGCCACTCAGAGCTGGTAAGAACGTCGCTGCCCATTCAACGGCGAGCCCAACGGCACACCGTTCGAGCAGCTTTCACCGTCATTGGAGGCTGGCAGGTCCCGATGAAGGTCGGGCTTGTGCGACTGATCGGCCCATCAGAGACGCGATCTGAAGTGACCGCCGCCGCGACTTCGAGGCGTACGGAAAATCTCGAAATACTGACGCCCGGAGAAGGTGGAGCAGAGAGGGGCGGACCGTCGTTCGAATCGAAGCCGCTCCGAACGATGAGGGGGACCATCCTTCTCGACTGAGTCACCGTGGTTTGTGAATGAGGAGTCAGCCAAGCGTCACGTTGACTCTTGACCTCAAGTCCTTGTACACCTCGATGAGGTACTTGCGGGCCACTCATCATCGTTATCCCAGATCTGGCCAGAGGCGCTTGACGACGTCCCCGACTGATGCACCTCAAAGGCGAGGTTACTCGGGTATCTGCTACACGAAGCGGGGCGGGTTCGTGCCGAATACCCATCCGTCCAGGTCATCCGCGACTCGGTACTCGTGGTTGATTCCACCGAGGACCGCAACGCGACGTCAGCCGCGTGCGATCGGTCCCGTCGATTTGGTCTGGAACGACCCCCAAGGTTCCGGGTGCTGATGGTCGAGGGAGCGATGCGGAACGGCGGTACCACATGCTCCAAGGCGGCGCAGCACCTTGCCGGCGCTGGCCCAAGACACTCTCGCGCGAGTTCCTTGAGCTCACTGATCGGTCCATCCTCAAGATGCAGAACGAGGTGAGCCATCATGAATCGGTGCTGGATCATCGCTGCTGGATCCATTTGAAAATCGGTTTCACCCGTCCGCCGTTCCTACGCGCCTCGTGCCTACGAACTGGTGGCGTGTTCTGCAGCCGTCGTGAAGGTGCCGTTTATCGGAAGATTGGAGTCAAGTCGATGGTGATACCCAGAAGTTGGAGCGCTGGCTGGCCTCCGCACCGGGGAACTGGAGCCTTCCAAATCAATGAACGACGACTTCCACATGGTGGAACCGTGAGCTCGAGTAGCCTCAGCTATCTGGGGCTCCTGATCATCGCCATCGCTGCGCTGCTCGCACCGATGCTGGCCGAGCTGGTCCCAGGCGACCTCCTTCCCCCGGTCGTGCTCGAGGTGGTGGCAGGCATCATCCTCGGCCCCCAGGTCACAGGCTGGCTCCATGTGGATCTTCCGGTGGAGATCCTCTCCTTGATGGGTCTGGGCTTCCTTCTGTTTCTGGCGGGCATGGAGCTCACGCCCAGCGCTCTGTGGAACCGGCAAGCCCGACTCGGTATGGTCGCCTACGGCCTCGCCGTTGGCCTTTCGTTCCCCGTGGCGATCGGGTTGAAGGCGGCGGGAGCAAACGGCGATCTACGCATCCTTGCCATCGCTCTCACCTCGACCTCGCTCGGCGTGGTGGTCCCTATCCTTCGGGACTCTGGAGAGGCGGGCTCCCGATTCGGCCAGACCGTTCTCGTTACGGCCACAATCGGCGAGTTCGCATCCCTTCTGCTCTTCACGGTGCTGTTTTCGGCTGACCCCAAGTCCACGCCGGTCCAGGTGCTCTACGTCGTCGGATTAGCCATCAGTGGCTTCGTGGCCATCGTGGTGATCAGGTGGTGGTGGGGCTCTCGCTGGTTCAGGGACTCGCTGGCCCGACTTGACGAGACGACCTCCCAACTCCGGGTGCGGGCGGCATTTGTGCTCCTCCTGCTCTTTACGACGCTGGTCAACGGATTCGGACTGACGTCCGTCCTCGGAACCTTCGTTGCCGGGATCGTCCTGAGAGTCGCCAATCAGGATACGCCGCCCGCCGTGCAGGAACGCTATCTGGCCAAACTCAGTGCCATCGGTTTCGGCTTTGTTGTTCCCGTTTTCTTCATCGTTACCGGAGCCCAACTGGACATCCGTGCCGTCGTTGACAGTGAGAAAACGGCGCTGTTGGTGCCACTAATCCTCGGCGGGATGATCGTCGTACGAGGTTTGACATCGATGCTCCTGCTCAGAGGCGAGCTGACGGCTCGAGGCTCCGTGGCCATGGGAGCATTCCAGGCGACATCATTGACATTTCCGATCATCGTGGCCACGTTCGGTACCAACCTCCACTTTCTAAGCGCCCCCACCGCCGCCGCCTTGATCGCGGCCGGCCTCTTGTCGGTTGTCATCATGCCGGCGCTGGCATTGCTGACCCGACCCTGGGAGGGCGACCGCTCCGCGAGCATCGACCGAGTTGAGCCCTCTTCGCAAGCATGACAAGTTGACAGAATCGGGTCTTCTCTGAGTGTCGCGCTAGCTGGTGGCAGAAATCCTGATGGTTGGCCATTGAGCCATCCCTCGGCGGACATAGGACCCGAGCTCACAATACTCACTATGGTCGCTAGATGACTGATGCGAATAGCTGGACTTTGCAGGCCTGAAGGCACTTTCATCAACGCGACGTTGACTCGATCTCCGGGGAACAGTCCCGCCCAGCTCCTGATTGACGTGAGCGCATCCATCATGGCCAAGCAGGGAGTCGCCGTGGACCAGTTCCGTGCCGTCGATTATCCGATCGCAACAGGCGTGTATCCAGACTATGCGGGAGCACGGATGGTCGGAGGATGCCTGGCCGGATCTGTTCGATCGGGTGCGAACTGGTGGCATCTTGGTCATCGCAGCGGCCGATCTGATTAGGCGAAGCAGCAGCGAAACCAAGAAAATCGTTGAGCGGCTGTATGCGCATTCTGGCGAGCTGAACGACAAGTGCCAGCGGCTGTATTGCTGCAAAGTCGGCGGTTGTCTGATTACCGGCAACGAAGACGGCATCAAGCACTGCGCTTCTAATGTGCTCTACAGCCTTCAGCACATTGGTTACTCAGTCGCACCCCAGTGACGCCGGGTGGATCGGGGAAGCGGGTCCAGGGCACAACTACGGCGACATTCTGGCGGATGGTACACGTGTCGGCGTGGACAATGAAATTCACCAACCGCAACACGACATTCATGACGTGGAACTTGCTCCATTTGGCGAAGATGCTGAAACCAGCCGGTGGCTTCCCCGCACACGGCAACCAACGAAGCGGGTGGGATGCCGGTATGCGCTTCGATTTCCAGAACCCCGAATTCGGTGATGAGTTCTACCGCGCAGGGCTCTCTCCTATCTCCAAGTCCTTTTGCTCACGCCGCAAGATCTATGCCGATTGAAGCCTACGGACGAAGGCAACGTAGCGAGATCTAGGTGCCCGCTCCAAAGTCCGGGGATTCAGCGACCCACTCCGAGCCAAGGAGCTTCATGGCCTTATGCCTTCCCCCCTACGTTCACTGCAGTGGCTATCGCCTGGGCCGTGCTCTTGTTGACCACAAGGGTGTGCTCTTGCCCCTGAGTGTCCATGACGAGGAGGCGGGCCATCATGAACTTGTGAGAAACCACGACCGGAAGCTTGATCTCCCCCATCGCCAAGTCGATAAGGATATCGTGCTTTGCCGTGCCGAAGATGAGTCGACGATCGGTCAGGACCAAATTTCCCTCGGCTTCCCTCTTCTTCAGGCCACCTCCGGGATCGAAGAGCAGCGCGAGCACGTCGATGGTGACGGTCTCGTCGATCCCCAGACTGTCGTTAATGATGTCCAACCGGGCTTCCTTCTTATCTGGCATCGATTCCTCCTTCACGTTGTCGTCGGCTGCCGCTGAGCCGAGTTGCCACATCGGATGACCGATCGCCTTCGTGAGCAGCCACCGAAGCCGCGGACCGAACCGAGTCGATATCGCCCGCACCCCCGATGAGGACCAGTTCGTCGCCGGCCTCGAGCACGGTACTTCCGCTGGGTGTCACGAGATCGCGGCGCCTCTGAATAGTCGTCACGATGATGCTCGCCGGCAAGGCTGCGTCTCCGAGGGAGTGGCCTTCCAATGCGGATCCAGCGGCCACGAGAATTCGATCGGATCCGGATTCGTCCCCGGCCGCGTTCAACTTCTGCAGACTGGCCAGGAGTCCCACGCGGTAGCCCCGGACCACATCGGAGGTGGCGATGATCCCGACTACCTTTCGCTCGGAATCCAGGACCGCAACCCAGTGCTCGGTGGATGTCGTCATTGCCTCGACGGCTTCGTCGAGATGGGCGAACTCAGACACGGTGGGTGCCGCATCGTCGACGATTGAATCCGAGCGGCGTTCACCAATTGCGGAGAGTGACTCCAGGCGGGCGAGGGAGACGGACCCTTCGAATCGGCCTTGCTCGTCCACCACAGGTGCCCCTGTCACCCCGACCCGCGTGAGCAGACGCTGCGCCACACCGATCGAGGTCTCACCGTCGATAACCAGCCGCGGGACCACCATGGCTTGGCCAACTGGAACGTCGGCAAGAACGGGCATGCCGATGAGAAGCCGCTGGGCGGGAGCGTCGGTTCTGGACCTCAGCTGACTGCGGTAGATGGTGTCATTGCTACGGCGCACAATGAACCAGGCCAACCCGACGGCGATCATGGCCGGGCCGAGGATGGACAGGCTGCCTGTCATCTCGGCCACCATCAGCATCACGGCTAACGGCGCCCGGGAGATACCACCGAAGCAACACATCATTCCGACGATCACATAGGGTGCCGGGTTGTGCCCCATGGAGGGGATCACCGGCTCCAACACTCGCCAGACTGATGCCCCAATGAACGCGCCGATGACCATCCCGGGACCGAAGATTCCTCCTGAACCACCGGAGCCGATGGAAAGTCCGGTGGCCAGGATTCGGGCGAGGGGCAGGACAAGGACGATCCACAGAGGCAGCGCCAACAGTTGATGTCCCAATCCTTGCTGGATCCATCCGTAGCCGGTGCCCAGTACCTCGGGAATGGCCAGTGCGATCAATCCCACCGTCAGCCCACCGATGGCCGGCTTGCTCCACCGGGGAATGGCCATTCGTCCGAAAAGATCCGAAATGCCGTAGAAACCCTTGGCGTAGAGGAGGCCGATCAGTCCGCCCAAGATGCCGATCAGGGCGAACCACACCAATTGCGTCGGATCGGAAAAGTGATAGGTGCCAGCGAAGCCGAAGAGGGGCGTGAATCCCACCACGGCTCCAAAGATGACGTAGCCGATGAGCGAGGCCACGAAGCTCGGAAGCAATGCCTCCGCGTCGAAATCGTCCCGGTAGAGAATCTCGGTGGCCAGGACCGCCCCGCCGAGCGGGGCGCCGAAGATGGCGCCGATCCCGGACCCGATTCCGGTCACTACGGCGATACGGGCGTCGGCCGGGCTGAGGTCCAGCTCCCGGGCGAGCAGGGAAGCGAACCCGGCGCTGATCTGGCCAGTCGGACCTTCTCGACCTCCCGAGCCGCCGGATCCGATAGTCAGGGCCGAGGCCACGATCTTGACGATGACCGCCCGGAAGCGGATACCCCTGGGGTTGTGGTGGACTGCCGAAATAGCCGCATCGGTGCCGTGGCCTTCGGCCTCGGGGGCGAATCGGAATACCAGCACTGCCCCAATCAGGGCGCCGAGTCCGACGACGAGTGGAAGTGCCCACGGTCGGTTGAACGATGCCGAGGCTCCGTGCCCGCCTTCACCGATCGGGGTAGGCACGTGGTAGCCGGCCAGCGTCCCCAAGAAGAAGTGCGTGCAAGCAAGCAGCGCCTCGTAGAACACGATGGCGCCGACACCCGCCATTGAGCCGATGAGCGCACCGAGGATCAGCCACTTCTGCAGATAGGTGGTGCGAGCCAGCCAGCGGGATGACCGGGTCATGGTGGCTCGCCATGAGGTGCGGCTGAAGCTGGTCACCGTGGTGGCGTCCTCATTACAGGTCCCACCCGGTAGACCAGTCCTGCTCCGGCACCTCGCCGGCTGCGGTGGTAAGGCGCTGCAGGGAGTCGACCAACGCCTCCTGCTGCTCAGCCGGAATGGCCTCGAGGAGCTGGGTGATCTCCACCCGTCTCCGTTCGGTCACCGCGTCCACCAGATCTTGACCCTTTCGCGCCAGCGTCAAGCGAATCAGCCGCCGGTCACCGCGGTCGTGGCGGCGCATGATCAACCCTTTCTTGAGCAACCGGTCACACATACGAGTGGCGGTCGGTGGGGTCACATCCACCGCGTCAGCCAAAGCAGCAAGCCTCTGAGGTCCACGGGAGGCCAGGACGACCAGGGTCCGGTACTGGGTGAGCGTCACCTCCTCGGCCACGTCTCCGAGGGAGCGCGCAGCGACGGCGACCAGCACGCGGCTGGCGCTCAGTACGGAATCGACGATGACATCCCGGTCCACCACCAAAGACTTGGACTTTACGCTCATATACTAATGATTGTAGTAGCTAATTATCTCGTCGACAGCGTTGCTCGCCGTTCAATCCCTTATCGTGGGGTTCCGGGTCGCGACCATCCGGGGCCGCGGGGCCCTCAAGTTCTCTTCTGCCGACCACTGCTCCGGACCCGTTTCTTGAATCACGAATGACGATTCGCCACCCAAAGTTCAGGTCAACGGTCCGGATCACGTTTTCGGCACCCATCGGCTCTAAGCCACCGAATACCTGAACTGGAACGGTTGCCAATTCCCAGATTCAACCCGCCCGCGAACATCCGTCGGGGATATGGGTGGACTTGGAACTACCTCGACATCACGGCGCTTGGTCGTCACGAAGAGTGGGAGGACTCGCCCTAGGGGCACCCGCTGACTGCGCCATATCAATGGTGGAACTACCACGACACTTACAAAACCGGTCCGTAGGACGAGGACATATGACCGGCACAGGCGCACTATCGACCAGTATTGCCTTGCTGGGTGCTAGATGAGCGTTGAACGGCACCGTGGGGAAACCCCGCGGTCGGAGCAGATACACCGACTATAGATGGCTGCGCGACCGCCTTCAGGAGTGTGTGGGCGAGAGGACCATCAGGGGGATAATGCGTTCGGTCTTGCCCGAGATGTCAGCAAGCTGCGGATAGCGCTCTGCTGCTCTCGCAAAGAGGCGGACGCGCTCGTCTCCCGTAGCCTCCTCCGCTACGACGTCAATCGTCTCGCTACTGACTTCGATCCTGGTGACCGGGTGCTCCTTTAGGTTGCGATACCAGGCTGGATGCTTGGGCGCTCCTCCGTTCGCGGCCCAGATGAGGTAGCGCCCATCGTCGGGCAGGTACGCGACCGGGTTGACGCGGCTCATACCGGACATCGCGCCGGTGTGGTGGAGCAAAAGAAGTGGAGTTTCCTCCCACATGCCGCCGACTCGTCCGCTGTTGGCCCGAAATTCACCGATCACTGTGGCGTTGTATTCATTGGATGACTCAGCGATCGGAATCCTCCTCATCGTCGCGTTGGCTTTGAGGCGATTAGCCACCCCGACTGTCTGTGACCACGTGCTCCTCGCTCTGGCTTCGCACCCCTAGGAGGTCCGCAGCGTCGAATCAGTCTCAAGGAGAGTCTTGAGACTGGAGAGAACGGCCGGCCAGCCCTCAGAGATGGCCGGGAGAACATCGCTACCGGGCTCGAACCCGTCATGGACAACCGTGAGTTTTACGACCCCGTGCCTGAGGTCCTCAATGTCGAAGGCCACCTTGGAACGGGGTTCAGCCCGCCACGCATCAGCGGTGGCTTCGTCCATCCCGACCTCGGCGGCCCATTGGGGCGTAATCGTGTGCCAGGTGTAAGCCAGCCGCCGGTAGGGATCGGACTCGAGGATCACCTGTTCGGGATCGCTCACCACAAGCCCGACCTCCTCGTGCGCCATGTCGTAGGTGGAGCCCTTCTTCCAGTCCGATTTAAAGGTCTTCTCACCAGCACTTTGGTGCCGCCAATAGCGCTTCATGAGGGAGGGGTCGGTAAGGCCCTGCCAGACGCGCTCAGGCGTGGCCTGAATGTAGATCGGGTAGGTAAAGCTCGTCATCTGGTTGCTCCGTCCAGCCATTGCCTAGCCTCCAGTCGTCGAACCACCCGGTTGCGATGTACGGCCAACCGGGTTATCTACCCATGGTCGCGGTAGGCCCAACCTCGCGATGATAAGGCTGGCCCCGTACACCGGGTCGGCGTCGGCTCTCGACCGTGGCCGAACGGCATGTCTGAAGGAGCGGGGCCGGGTCAACGACCTATCGGGTCACGCCCACCGGGTCACCCGTCGGTGGTGTTCGCCCCGTCGAGGACTTCACGCACTGCCATCAACCGTTGTTCCGCTAGTCCCAGCTCCACCAGCATCTTCGGCCTCATTCGTGTCTGTGGACGTGACTCTCCATGGACACGAAGGAGGTGGTGAGAAGCACCTGGCGAACCCTGTCCAGGCATCAAGTGTCAAACAGGTGCCGGAGCCACATTGCCGAGCATGAACCGGAATTTCACACCGATATTGGCCGTTATTAGCCGCCCCACGCGCACGGATCGCGCACGAACGGCTCCGAGTGAGGTCAGCCGGGGCCTACGCCCCGGCTGACCTGCACTTTCGGGGTGGAGGTGAACGGACTCGAACCGTCGGCCTCTACATTGCGGATTCAGAGTAGCCGACGGTCCGACCAGGATATTTGCGAGAAAACCCAGCTAGATCGCCACCTCGGTGGAGCCGTTAGTGACCATTGTTGGCCCCTACTCTCCACCCAATCGCGCACGGATCGCGCACGAAAGTGCGTTGGCCAGGAAGTTAGTTCGAATCGAGACGGCCATCTTCGGCAACCCCAACATCCTGGGGTGCGACAGATGACGGCCCCCCGGCTCATTTGGGCTTGATCCGGTTGGGCGGACAGTTTGGCTGAGATGATCATGTCGGCTCACGTTCGGCATTGTGGTGCACGAGCGCCGCGCCGAGACGGACCAGCACGCGGATCGCGGAGCCTCGCTCAAGGAGATCGTGTAATGACTCCGGCTATGGGCGGCCTACTATCGATACTCCGGGTTCTGGAAATCGAAGCGCGCTCCGGCGTCCCATTCGCTCCGTTGGTTGCCGTGAGCCGGGAATCCACCGCTTGACTTCAGCATCCTCGCTAGATGAAGCAGATTCCACGTCATGAATGTCGTGTTGCGATTGGTGAACTCGTTCTCCGCGCCGACGTGGGAGCCGTCCTCGAGAATGTCGCCATAGCTAGGCCCTGGCCCTGCCTCACCGATCCACCCGGCGTCCGATTGCGGTGCCACTGAGTAACCAATGTGCTGAAGGCTATAGAGCACATTGGAAGCGCAGTGTTTGATGCCATCCTCGTTGCCAGTGATCAGGCAGCCTCCGACTTTGCCGTAATAGAGCCACTGGCCTTTGTCGTTCAATTCACCGGAATGAGCGTAGAGCCGCTCGATGACTTTCTTGGTCTCACTGCCGTTGTCGCCTAGCCAGATCGGTCCGGCGATGACCAGAATGTCGGCCGCTTGCACACGTTCGAACAAAATCGGCCATGCATCGTCCCTCCATCCGTGATCTCGCATGTCCGGATACACCCCAGTTGCGATCGGATGGTCGACGGCGCGGAACTGATCGATAACGACTCCCTGCTTAGCCATGATGGATGCGCTCACGTCGACCAAACGCTGGGTATGGCTCACGCCCGGAGATCGAGTCAGGGTCGTGTTGATGAAAAGCGCCTTCAGCTTGGAAAAATCCAGATTCGCATCGGTCATGTGGTGACCATAGTGAGTCGTTCCTGTCGTTCAGCGTGATCCCTGGGCAGGGATAACGTCTGACCATCCCGGACATGATGTGAATATCTAAGCCGCCGGACGAACGGCGACGCCCAAGTTGACTCGGACGTCGCCGTTCGCTCGGGATCGGCTATTAGGAGGCGGCGATGCCTTGGCCGCCCGCAGCGCCCTCCACCATCACGGAGCCGATCTCAGTCAGGCTTCCGTTAGCGTTGACCTGGAACTCGTCGACAATCCCATTGGCTCCGGTCTGGACATAGAGGAAGTGACCGTTGGTCGACGCCGAGGCATCGACCGTTCCGGGGTCGGTTGGTGTTGCGCCAAGCAAACTCAATTGACCGCTGGCGTTGGTTTGGTACCCACTCGTCGAATTGGCACCAGTGTTGCCCGTAAAGAACAGCGATCCGGCGGGAGCAACCCAGCATAGACCGGCCTGTCCGCTGGCCAGCGAGTCGAGTTGGGTGATTGTGCCATTCCAGTTGAGGGTGAAGGTAGCCAGGGCACTAGGTCCAGCCTCGGCGATCACCAGATGACCGGCCTGGTCAAAGGTGATAGCGAAGGGGACTGTTCCCGGCACCGAGTTGACGACCGGCGAAGGCGACAGGTTCCCAAAGAAGCCGACGTTGAAAACATCAATGGCATTGGAGCTGGCTTTGGTCGTCACGATCAGCTTGGAGCCGTCTGGAGAGTAGGCAAGCTGTCCCGGTGTGTGAGTGAACTCGGTGGTGTCCGTCGGTATAGTCAAACCCAGAGCTCGGTTCGATCCCGGGACTGGGAACAGATGCCCGAAGAAGGCATAATACTCCTGCACTGACCCGCCATTTCGAGCGTTGAGCACCGAGACCAGGTTGCCGTGCACGGCCACACTGACCGGGAAGGTCCCACCTGAACCCACGACTTGCCGCAGTGTCAGGTGATCGCCCCAGACCGAGAACACCGAAACGGTGTTACTGCCGGCGTTGACGGCGTAGAGCGCGTCGTTCCTCGGGTCATAGTTGAGTGAGCCCTGGGATCCGAGGTGATCGACCTGTGAACCGTTGAGTGCCCCACCTAGGCCACCAGTGTTGTACGTGTTCTCCAGGGTCAAGGTGCCATTGTCGGCCCGGATGTAGACAGCGACTTGATTGCCGGCCGTGTTGTCGTTCTGGACAAAAACGGCTTGAGTGCCGCTACCGCCGGAGGAGGGCCCTGGCGAAAAGCCAGCGGCGCCAGCAGCGACCGGCGCCACCAGCGCCGATAGCCCAAGGGCCACGCTGGCTCCCAATGCCAAACGAGTGAGTCTTTTCATTACTTCTCCTTTGTCAACGATTGAAGCTGTCCAAACACAGTCTCCGATCGGAGGAGAAGCGTTACGCTCGTTCCCGTAACGAAACCCGATGGCATCTCCCGTAACGCTTTTGACGCCCCGAGGACTATGAGAGCATGTCCATGGGGCTGACGATCGACAGAATCCAACTGCAAAGAGAGCCCTACATGTGGGCGCGACCAGCACCCGGCCCCTGGGTCATAGGCTCCGAGCTGTGGAGATGGACATCGAGCAACTCAACCGACTCTGTCGCGGTGACGAAGAGGCGTTCGTGATGCTGGTAGCCCGCTACCAGCCATCCATGCTTCGCCTGGCCCGCTCCCTGGTGTCCAGCGATGCGGTGGCCGAGGAGGTTGTTCAGGACACATGGCTGGGTGTAGTCCGTGGAATCGACCGCTTCGAGGGTCGGTCATCGTTTAAGACCTGGCTGTTCAGTATTCTCGTCAACCGAGCTCGGTCGGCCGGCTCCGCCGAGCATCCGACCACACCGGTCGAAGCGCTGCACGCTGTCGATCCCTCGCGCTTCGACTCGCAGGGTCAGTGGGCAGATCCCCTCGAACGGTGGCCAGAGGAAAGCGATGATCGGGTCGATGCAGCCGCCTTGACGCCGATTCTCAACTCCGCTCTCGGTAATCTGCCGCCGCGTCAGCGCCAAGTCGTCGTGTTACGGGACATCGAAGGCCTCACGAACAGTGAGACATGCTCTGCCCTTGGGATAAGCAGTGGCAATCAACGGATCCTCCTGCATCGGGGGCGGTCCAGCTTGCGCGGGATCCTCGAAGCAAAAATGGACAAGGACTAACGATGCTGTCACTCCGACGAAGAGACATCGTGTGCCAGCAGGCCGTCGAGCTCGTCACCGATTACCTGGAAGGAGCTCTTACACGCCGACAGCGGCGGCGATTCGAGCACCACCTCCGAGGATGTCCCAACTGCTCCGCTTACCTCGAGCAGATAAGGATAACGATCGAGTTAACAGGTGCAATCGATCCAGGGGAGCTGACCCCCGACGCGAAACAAGATCTCATCGACCTCTATCGGCGCTGGCGATCCGAATAGGACCCGTACTGTCCGAAAACTCGAACCTCGGCTCATGCGGCCAGCTCGTACTCATGGATCAGTCCGGCCAGCCGGTCATGTCGACGAATCCGTCGTGTTTGATGCTGGTGTCGACTATGAGTGGGTAAAAGCTGCAGGGAAGCATTTTTCTCCGGCGACGGGACCTCCTGAGCGATTCCCTGGTGCGGGCGATGCCCGTTGTAGTGGCGGGCGTAGCTGCGCAGGATGCGCTTCAGGTGGGCTTCGTTCACGATCATCAGGTGGTCGAGACACTCCGATCTCACAGTGCGCACGAACCGCTCGGCGAAGGCGTTCGCATTCGGGGTCCGATAGGGCGTCTGGAGGATCTCGGCGCCCTCGGCCCCGAACACGTTGTCGAAGCTCGCCACGTACTTGGTGTCCCGGTCGCGGACCAAGAACCTGGTGGTGATCTCTGCGTCGGCGAGGTCGCCGGTGACGTTCCTGGCCTGTTGGGTGACCCATCCCGCATTGGGGTGAGCGGTGACCCCGGTGACCCAGACCCTCCTGCGGCCGAGCTCGATAAAGAACAGGACATAGAGGCGTTTGAACAAGACGGTGTCGACGTGGAAGAAGTCCGTAGCCACGACACCCGACGCCTGAGTAGGCAGGAATTGGCGCCAAGTGGGGCCGTTGCGCCGGCGAGCCGGACCAAGGCCGTAATCCTTCAAGATCTGGGCGATGGTGCTCGCCGCAAGACGTACTCCGAGCTTGACCATCTCACCCTGGATACGTCGGTAGCCCCATCTTAGATTCTCCTCCGCCAAACGAACCACGAGTTTGGCGGTCTCGTCGTCGATCGATGGACGACCTGGTGAGCGGTGGGCATACGTCCAGCGTCTGGCCACCAGCCGGCGGTGCCAGGCCAGCACCGTGCCCGGCGTTACGCCGAAAGTTCGCCAGTCTGAGCGAGGTAGGAATCGGCTGAGAGCCGCCAAGAGCGCACGATCGGCGGGCTGGTAGGCGGGACGTCCGACCTGGCGTCGAAGTATTGCCACCTCGTGGCGGAGAACGAGCAGTTCGATCCGGTTGGATCGATTGGAGCGATTGGAGCGAAACAACAACACGACCAACCCGAGGAGGTGCCGCACGGCGAGATAGGCGAAGGCCCATAGCTGCCCTCGTGTCCGGTGCCGTCGCATCGGGCCGAAGGTAGTCGAGACGATCAATGTTCCGCAGGGTCCCTGCTAGGGCGTGTGATCGCGTTTTCGGACACTACGGATCCCGGAATCGGCCCCCAATCAGTCTTCGGGCGCAGAGGTCCCCCGGTCATAACCGGGCAGCTCGGCCAAGAACATGTAGGTCAGCCGGGTCAACGCCGGAGCTTCTTCGCGGCCACGGGACGTTTGCTGACTTGTCGGTCGGACAGCGACGCGAGCTCGGGACCACCCGCGAGTTGAAGATGAACCTTGGCGGCTGGAGCAGCACTCGACCCGGGACCGCTCTGTCGTCAGCTGTGGTCCGCCTGCCCCTGCCACCGGCTCAGGGTGCGCTGTCCGCATCAAAAGTCCAACCGCGCTTGCTGAAGCGAGCATCCACATCTTGGAAAGAGTCAGTTGTTACCCGACGGAACCAGGCGTGCCGCACCCCGAAGTAACCATGGGGTACGGCGAGCAATTGTGGCGACCGCACGGTCGGAGCGGCGCATGGCGCTCTGCGGTGAAGGCGTGGGGAGCGAGATGAGCACCTCCTCGGATGATCCCTTTGCGGGACCGTTCGCGTCGACAGCGAGCAGTTGCCATTGTCCTGGCACACCTTTCAGCTCGTGCGACCCTCGGTCCTCGAAGCCAATTCCCGAGCCGACGACGAGGTCACGAAGCGAGCTTGAGACGAGAATCTCACCGGGAGCCGCTTGCGACATGATCCGGGCCGCGATGTGCACGGCGATACCGCCGATGTCATTGCCCATCAGCTCGCATTCACCAGTATGAACTCCGGTGCGTATCTCGATGTCCAGGGATTCCGCTTCGCTCCGAAGAGCCTCCGCGCAGCGAATAGCGTGGGTCGGTCCATCGAACGTAGCCAGATGGCCGTCGCCGGTGCTCTTCACGACCGTTCCACCGAAGCGATCGGCGAGACTGGTTGTGAGCTCGTGGAAGCGCTGGAGCAGTGCTCTCCATCGCTCGTCGCCCATGGCGGCCGCTCGCGCCGTGGAGGACACGATGTCGCTGAACAGCACCGTCTTCAGTGCCCGGTCTGAGTGGCGTGAGGCACCATGAGTGCCGGTCAGGAACTCCTCGATCGACCGGGAGATCCGATCGGGCTCGGTCAGGAATGGTGCGTGGTCGTGGCCGTCGACCTCCAACAGCTGTGCGCCAGGAATATGGTCAGCGAGGTAGCGGCCACCTTGGATTGGAATAGGGTCACCCGTGGCGTGGATCACCAGCGTCGGCACAGAGATCGTTGGCAGCACTGATCGAACGTCGATGCGGAAGATAGCTTCGACAGTGGCTCGCGCCATGCCTGGGCTCGCGCTCATTCGTTCGAGCATCCCGAGCTGGGACAGTGACTTCACCGACGGCAGCAGGACCTGCAATGCCGCACCCGTCCCCCAGCCTGAGCGCACCAGTGGCCCCATCTGGAGAATCCGAGCGATCTGTTCTGCAGAGGGCGCGTAGGCATCACCCAACGTCCCTCGCAGACGGTCGACGATTTCGTCAAGGTCCCGATCCAGATCATCCCAGCCGGCCAGCGGGAACATAGCAAAGGTGCCGGTGAGTATGAGCGCCCGCACTCGATCAGGTCGTGTCGCGGCGAACAAGGTTGAGGCCGGACCACCTTCGCTGATACCCATGAGGACGGCAGTGTCGAACCCGGCGGCGTCCATCACGGCTTCGATCTCGGTCGCACGATCGTCGAGTGAACGGACCTTCGGCACAGGGTCCGACAGTCCCACACCGGCCTTGTCGAACAGCAGAACTCGGCAAAACGAAGTGAGCTGGTCGTACCAAACCTTGACCTCCGGCACAGTCCACCCCAGCTCAATGTGGCTGATGAATGACGACGCGACTACCAGGTTGATAGGGGCCTCACCGACAACCTGGTAGGCGAGGCTCAATTCACCACATGGCGCGTATTTCGTCTGGGGGATGGCCTGAGAATACGTCAGACTGCCTCTTGATCGCTCGCTGTCGTGATCACATTGGGAATCAAACGTACGAGAAGTGCCAATTCAGAGCAGTCAAGGTGCCCCATTGGCAGTCAGGGGCGCAGTACTGAACGAAGAGCTGGTCGAGCTCATCGTCCGACTGGATCGAGAGAACCGACGCTGGGGATGTGTCCGCATCCAGGAAGAGCTGCGAAAGCTCGGTATCCGCGTCTCGGCGACCTCGGTGCGAAGAATCCTACGTCAGCACGGTCTCGGACCAGCTCCACGGCGAGGGCCGACCTGGACAGAATTTTGGGCACCCAGGCACAGAGCATCCTCGCCACGGACTTCTTCATGGTGGACACCGTGTCGCTCAAGCAGCTCTACGTGCTCTTCGTGATCGAGCTGTCGACCCGGCAGGTGGACATCCTCGGGGTCACCGATCATCCGAATAGTGCGTTCGTCACTCAGGTGGCTCGCAACCTGGTCGGTGATCTCGCCGACCGCGGTCGCTCGGTCAAGTTCCTCATCAGGGACCGTGATACCAAGTTCACCGCCAGCTTCGACGAGGTGTTCCGCTCTGAGGGTATCCGGGTGATCAAGACACCGGTCCGATCCCCTCGGGCCAACGCGTACGCGGAGCGGTGGGTGAGGACGGTGCGGACGGAATGTCTCGACTGGCTGCTCGTTCTGGGCCAATGTCACCTCGAACGGGTCCTCCGCCGCTACGTCCGGCACTACGACCAACAGCGTCCGCACCGGGGAATCGACCTCAGGGTTCCCGTATCGGAGAGCCGGGTCATCGCCGCTCCCCCGTCCCTTCACGTCGACCGCCACGACGTGCTTGGAGGCCTGATCCACGAGTATCACTCGGTGGCCGTGTAGCCGAAGACCGCTGCGCTCTCATGATGACGTCGCAGCGGACTGGGCATTGCTCAGGATTCCCGCTCCCTCGCGGTCTCGGCGCCTTCCACGAGGCGGCATTCGGTTGCCGGCGATCGCCGTCCGGCGGCGGCATCAGCCTTCGAGTCGCGATCGGTAGGCCAGATCGAGATTTTGGAGCCCTTCAGCCCGGCGGCATTCGAGCGGCCCGACCCCACGAACTTCTGGTTATTAGCCCGAGGCAGCGACCGACCATCGCCTTTCGTCTCAACGACGATGCTGACGCGTTGTGTCCCGGAAGTCAGCATTGAGTCGGCTGTTCGATCGTTAGTGGCCGCTGTTGGCCGGTGTTGGCCGCTCCTACGCGCACGGATCGCGCGACGAAACATCTCCGAACGGGAGTCAGCCGTGGCCCAAACCCCAGCTGACCTGCACTTTCCGGGTGGAGGTGAACGGACTCGAACCGTCGGCCTCTACATTGCGAACGTAGCGCTCTACCAGCTGAGCTACACCCCCGGGTGTCGTCCGAGATTAGTCGTCCGCTCCTGAGCGCTTTGATCTGAGGAAACCGGATCACTCGCGCATCCGATCAGCCACCACGCGCCGGTGCTCCACGGGCTAGCGGCAGGGTCCTCGTCGTGGTGGTGGTCGAGGTCGTCGAGCTGGTGCTGGTCGTCGTGGTCGAGCTGGTGCGTCGTGGTTGTCGTGGTGGTCGACGTGGGTCGGTCGTGGTCGTGGTCGGACCCTGGTCGGTGCTGGTCGTCGTAGACGTAGGTGCCGACGTTCCACTCCCGGTCTGGCCGTCGGCGGGGTGAACGTCCACATGGCCGACGCGCAGTCCTGGGGTTGGGCTGCCACCACCACGTACACCCCGGGCAGGCTGCTGTAGCTCCACACGCCGATCGGCGGCCCGCCTGCAGACAGGTGAGGGCGGGATCGGTCGTGCTGGACAGCGGCTCAGCGTGCCGACGATACTGGGCCGTTCCGCTCCGGTCGGAGGAGGGCCGATCGGCGTGAGGGAGACGCGTGACCCCGTTCCAGACACCGATGGTGAATAGCCGGTACCCGGTGCCCGGGCGGTGTCGTCGTCGATGCGACGTGTCGTCGTGGTCGGCCCGGTCTGGTAGTCCTTGGCCGCCGGGGCGTTGCCCAAGCAGCGCGGCCAACATGGCCGGGTTGTTGCCGTCCATGCCCAGCGCCCAGATGCCCACCCCGCCGATGTGGAACGAGTTGGCCAGTTGCGCCTTCAGGGCCAGCGACGTCGGGTTGTCGAAGATAGGTCTCGTGCCACTGGGTGCCCACCTGGTACGAGGTCCACGCCGTCTGCGGTGGTCGGATCCCAGTAGGTGGGATGCCCCGACGCGGCGATGACGCCGTCGCTCAGCGGGGACTCGCCACCGGTGGCCTGTGCCGTGCTGGTCCCGTCGGTGGTCGGCCAGTCATACCCGTAGTACGGCACCCCGAGGATCACCTTCGATGCGGGGCACCACCGCCGTGAACTGCTGCAGGGCCTCGGTGTCGTTGTAGCCGCCCCGCCGACCAGCGGTGCCGTGGCGCTCGGGCGTGGCCTGGCTGTTCATGTCGTAGGCCATCACGAAGAACCCGTCGACCGCCGGCGCCAGGGCGGCGATGTTGTAGAAGCCACCGCTGTCCGCCGCCGCGCTGGCATACGTGGCCATGGTCACCTGCCAGTGCGGGTTGGCGGCGTGCAGGGCATTGCGACACCTGGGTGATCAGGGCGGTGAGTCCGCTTGGTCCGCGCTCCCCTCCCCCTCGAAGTCGAAGTTGACGCCGTCGAGGTTCTTGGCCGACACGCGCGCGATCAGCGCGGCCGACAAGCGGTCGCCGGCGCGCTCGGGTCGGAGGTGATGGCGTTGAGGGCCCTGGCTGAAGCAGGTCACGGTGAGCACCACCCGGTCGCCGGCGGCATGGGACCGGGTGACCAGGTTGGCCAGGTCCTGGCTCTCGTACCCGTTCCATCCGGCGCCGCTCTCGTCCAGCGTGCCGTCGGGGTTGGCGTCGACACTGAAGTAGGCCAGCGTGGTCAGGTCCTGACGTCGAACCCCGACGACTGCGGGCAGCGTCCAGTACGGGGCGTACCCGAAGATCTCGTGGGACTGGAGCGGCGCCGAGCCGGCCAGCGACGGCGGCGCCGGTGCCGGCGTGGCGTCGCCGCCGGCAAGTTCAACGACGGATGGTCCGAGGCCTGCACGCTGTTCCCACCCGTCTGGATCGTCGGGTCGTGGCGGGTGGCACCGTTCGCCGACGAGAGGACCCCGTTGGCGCCGGCCATCACCATGAGGACGGCGAATGCAGCGGCGATGACGGCCGATCCGGCGCCGGCCCTGCCCGTGCTGGTGACCGCCCACGCCGGCGCCTCGAGCCCGAGTCTTGGCTGCCAGGGCACGCGTGCGCCATGTCGCCGGAAAGGCAGCACGGCGCGCTTCGATGATGTCGCCGTCGGTGACATCCGCCGCCAGCGACGGCGGAAGATCGGGCACAGGCTGGGCGCGACTCGCCGAAGCATGCCGATGGCGCGGTTCGCGATCGAGGATTCGGCGGAGGAATTTCATGGGTCGTCGGAGAACGGCGGCTCGGCCGGTCGGCGACGCCCCGGCCCTCGCGCTCTCTCGGTGGCCACCCTAGCACTCTGCGCATTTTTGAGCTAGGGGTCTGACGCCTGGAAATCTGCCTTCGCGCCACCCTACCCGACGATCGGGCTCGGCACTCCTCAAGATTTAGTGCATCAATCCGACAATTACCAGGGCGGCAATAAATCGGACGCTGGTTGCCGCCGACCGGAGCGCCAGGCCGTCCCGTGAGTCACCAATGACGTGTCGGAAGAGTAGCGAAGGTCGGTGATCCGGTGATCTTCGTGGAGGCTTCCGCCTCCTCTTCGTGTTGGCCGGCTCGCTGACCGGCTTCGAGGTCGGCCGCCACATCGGGGCGGGACCCAATGGCGCCTCGCTCACCGGGCTTCTGCTCGGTGCCGGCATCACCTACGTCCTCGGCGGCATTGCCGGGCGCTTCCTCGACCAGGGCCTCCAACATGCCGTCCTCCTCTTCCGCAACACCCCGCCCGGCGAGGTCTTCGCCGGCATGATCTCGGCGACCACGGGCATGCTGCTCGGCTTGGTGGTCGGGCCTCCCCCCTTTTCGTGCTGTTGAGCACCGGCCCGGCGTTGATCGTCACGGCCGCAGTGGCGTGGGTGTTGGCCTCGCTCGGCTGGCGTCTGGGCTCGGTCAAGGGGCGCCAGATCGTCGACGCCGCCGGTCTGTCCAACATCCTCGCTCCGCAACCGTCGCACCGGATGGCCCGGCGCTCCTGGCCGACAGCTCGGCTGTCATGGACCGGTTTCTGTTGGTGCTGGGTCGTGCTGGCCTCTTGCCGGGTGGTCTCGTGGTTCCCCAATTCGTGATCGACCACGTGAAGACGGCGGCCGAGTCGCCCGACCTCGTCCTCCGCGGCGGGCGCGGCGGGGTCTCGAGTCGCTCGAGGCGCTCCGCACCCTGGACGTCTCGGTGCACATCTCTCGGGAGGAGATCCCCGAGGTCGACGATCCGACCCTCAAGCTCTTGACCCTCGCCCGGCGCATCGGTCTGCGCATCGGCACCTGCTCCACCAAGGTCGTCGAGCTCGCCGGTGTGTGGGAGCTGCCCGTGGTCGACCTGCGGGCCGTCGCCCCGAGCCCTCGCCCGATCATCTGCCTGGTGAGATGCTCTTCGTCGAGCTCGTCAAGGAAGGCCGCCAACCACGCCAGGCGGTCGGTTACCTCCCCGACGGCGACATGGTCGTCGTCAACGACGCCTCCCACCTGATCGGGCGAGGGATGGTGGCCGTCGCCGTGCTCCAGACCCGGCCGACCAGCCAGGGTGCTACTCGTCTTCGCCCGACTGGCCGACGCCCCGCTCGAGACCGAGCACCCGGCGCCCGATCCCCGTCGGTCACGCCGGGGCCAGATCCGCTCCTGACCAGGGGTTACCCGACCACCGCCGGAGTCATCGGTTCGGCGTTCCGGTCATCGTCGTCGAGCTGCGGAACCGGCTCGGGCAGCGCCGCCTGCGGCTCAGCCTGCCGATCGCTCCATGACCGCGTCAGGCCCGGCCAGACGTCGCCCACCGGCGATGAGCGCCTGACCGGCCCAACGGGCCAGCCGCGAACGAGGCGCAACGACACCACCAGGGGGGCCGGCGGATGGGCTGACGTGAAGCTGACGCTCCGACGAGCCTCCGCTTCGCGTCGGCGATCGGCCATACGGCTCTCTGCCATCTGACCGGTGAACCAGGGGGGCATGCTCACGTATCTCATTGTACGGGTCAGCCTTGACATTGTCAATTATATCTTGATATAGTTATCAGACTATGCCATATATCGAGAGAGACCAAGTCCGGGTGCCGGCCCTCGAGGTGGCCGTCGGGCCGTCGATCGCCACCGAGTTGGAGTGGGTGCTGGGCTACGCCGGGCGCAAGGACTGGCAGGCGGACCATCCCGTCATCCGGCGGGTCTACGAGGAGCGCCCGGACCTGGTTGCTGGGTCCTCGACATGTGGGAGCCCGAACAGGCGGTCAGCTGTCGAGGGTTCATGGAGCTGATGGTGCTCGCCCACCGCGGCGGCCTGCTCCTCTCCGCCGATGCCGAGACGTTGCTGAGCCGGCTCCCGGAACTGTGCGCAGCTCCGCCCGTCGACGTGGCCGAGCTGCCGCTCATCGCCGAGGATCCGGGGGACCGCCAGGCCATCCACGCCCGGCTCCGTCGGCTCCACGACTCACCCGACTTGGCCGCCGACTACGTCGCCCTGGTGCGGGACGTGTGGGAGGCCATCAGCGTCGACTGGGAACTGTCGGGTCGGCCGGCCGTCGAGGTCGCCGTGGCCGAGCGACGCGAGCTCAACGCCAAGGGTGCCGACTGGCACGAGGTGGCGCGGAGCGAGTGCCAATTCGGTGACCTGCTCGACCGGACGGTGAGCGATCTCGGCCCGGGGGAACTGGTCGGGTTCCCGCCTTCTTCACGCACCGTGGCCTGATCATCGACCTGCCCGGTGTCGTCGTCGTAGGTGTGCGCACCGACAACACCGGGGCCCAGGCCCGTGCCCGCACCGAGGCACTGGCTCATCGGCTGAAGGCCATCTCGGACCCGACTCGATTGGCGATCCTCGACGCGCTCCGCGGCGGCCCTCGGACGGTGGGCGAGATCGCCACCGCCTTCGCCATCGCCCAGCCGACGGTGAGCAACCACGTGCGGATCCTCCGTGAGGCTCAGCTGGTCACCGATCTCCGCGACGGCACCCGACGGCTCCTGGTGGTGGACAGCGCCGCGCTCGAACGGCTGTTCTCCAATCTGGAGGACGTCCTGCTCGAGGAGGTGGGTGCGCGACCGCGGTGAGGGGCCGGCGGCCACGACGATGAGGCTACGCCTCCTTGACCGCGGCCACCAGCTTGGTCAGCGTGTCCTTGGCGTCCCCGAACAACAGGGTCGTCTTGTCGTCGAAGAGCAGCTCGTTGTCGATGCCGGCGAAGCCGGGGCGCATCGACCGCTTGAGGAAGACGATGTTGGCGGCCTGGTCGGCGTGGATGATCGGCATGCCGTAGATGGGGCTGCCCGGCGTGTTCTTGGCCGCCGGATTGACGGTGTCGTTGGCCCCGACCACCAGCGCCACGTCGGCCGTGGCCATCTCGGGGTTGGCCTCGTCCATCTCCTTCAGCTCGTCGTAGGGCACGTTGGCCTCGGCCAGCAGCACGTTCATGTGTCCGGGCATGCGACCGGCCACCGGGTGGATGGCGTAGAACACCTCGACGCCCCGCTCCATCAGGAGATCGGCCAGCTCGCGGGCCGTGTGCTGGGCCTGGGCCACGGCCAGCCCGTACCCGGGGACGATCACCACCTTGCGGGCGTAGGCCAGCAGCACGCCGATGTCCTCGGCAGTGCCCGCTTGCACCGGACGGGCCTCGCCCGATGCCGTCGGCGCCTCCGGTGGCGGTCACGACCGACCCGAAGGCGCTGAACAGGATGTTGGGCAAGCGACCGGCCCATGGCCTTGCTCATCATCCGGGTGAGGAGGATGCCCGACGCGCCCACCAGGGTGCCGGCGATGATCAGGAGGTTGTTGTTGAGGGTGAACCCGGAGGCGGCCACCGCCAGGCCGGTGAAGGAGTTGAGCAGCGAGATGAGCACGGGCACGTCGGCGCCGCCGATCGGGAGGACGAAGATGACGCCCGAGCACCAGGGACGAGCACGGCCGTGACGGCGAGCAGCGGGACGCTCGTCGGTGACCAGGGTGGCGACGGCCAGGCCCACGATGGCCACTGCCGACAAGGGCGTTGATGACCTGCTGGCCGGGATAGGTGATCGGCCGCCCGGTCATCAGCTCCTGCAGCTTGGCGAAGGCGATGGCGCTCCCCGAGAAGGACACACAGCCGACCAGCACGCCGAAGAGCACCTCGGCGATGCGGTAGACGGCCGGCTTGGCCAGGTTGCTACGATCAGGAAGGCCACGATCGAGATGAGCGCCGCCGCCCCGCCGCCCACGCCGTTGAAGATGGCCACCATCTGCGGCATCGCCGTCATCTTCACCATTCGGGCGGCGGGAACGGCGATGACGGCGCCGATCACCATGGCCACGACGTGAGGACCAGGTTGAGGGTATGGGCCCGCACGACGGGGGTCGGCGAAGGTGAAACCGACGGCCACGAGGGCGGCGGCCGCCCCGAGCAAGTTGCCGTTCCGGGCCTGCTTGGGTGAGCTCAGGCCCTTCAGGGCGACGATGAAGCCGACGGCCGCCAGCAGGTAGACCAGGTCGATCCAGGTCTGGATGGTCACTGGCACGTCCACCGGCGGGCCGGCCTCGCCCCGTCTCCGGTCGGCTTGTGCCGCAGTCCGCGCCCGTCACCGGGCTTCGCCTTGAACATCTCGAGCATCCGGTCGGTCACCACGAAGCCGCCGACGATGTTGAGAGTGGCGAGCAGCACGGCGAAGAAGGCCAGGGTCATCTGGGCCGCGCCCGTGGGCATTGCCCATGATCAGGATGGTGCCGACCAGGACGATGCCGTGGATGGCGTTGCTGCCGGACATGAGCGGCGTGTGCAGGATGCTCGGGACCTGGTCGATGACCTCGTTGCCGACGAAGGCGGCCAGCACGAAGATGGTGACGAAGTCGACGATGCCGGTGCTCATGAGCCCGGGCTTCGGTGCGCCCGTCGGCGGTTCGCTCGGGACCGGTGCCGGTCGGGCTGGGGCAGGCACCGGCGCACCTCCGAGCGCCTCGGCCGTCGGCCCGTGGACGACGGTGCCGGCCCGCACCACACAGGTGCCGGCCACGATCTCGTCGTCGAAGTCCGGGGCGAGCTCGCCGTCACTGCACCAGCAGCTCGAGGAAGTTGGCCATGTTGCGGGCGTAGAGGAAGCTGGCGTGGGTCGGCATGGACGACGCCGGGTTGGTCATCCCGACCACCGTCACACCGTTCACGACGACGTCCTCGCCGGCAACCGACAGCTCGCAGTTCCCGCCCGAGTCGGCGGCCATGTCCACGATGACCGCGCCCTCGTCATCCCCTCCACCATGGCGGCGGTCACGAGCACGCGGTGCCTGCCGTCCGGGGATCTGCGCCGTGGTGATGACCACGTCGGACGCGGCCACTTCGGCGGCCAGCAGCTCCTGTTGGCGGGCCAGCTCATCGGCACTCTGCTCCTTGGCGTAGCCGCCGGCGCCCTCCTGGGTCTCGAGGCTCAAGCTCGACGAACTTGGCCCCGAGGCTCTGCACTTCTTCCTTGGCCGCGGCCCGCACGTCGTACGCCCGGACCACGGCGCCGAGGCGGCGCGCCGTGGCGATGGCCTGCAGACCGGCCACCCCGGCCCCCATCACCAGCACCTTGGCCGGCGGAACGGTACCGGCGGCCGTCATGAACATGGGAAAGAACTTGGCCAGATGCTCGGCGGCGCGCGAGCCCCGCACGGTAGCCGGCCACCGTGGACTGCGAGGAGAGCGCGTCCATGGACTGGGCCCGGCTGATTCGCGGCAGCAGGTCGAGGCTGTAGACCGTCGCGCCCTTTTTCGGCCAGGGCCCGCACGGAGTCGAGTTCGGCCAGCGGCTGCAGGAACGAGATGACCGAGACCCCGGACGGATAGGCATCCACCTCGACCGGGGTCGGCGCCTGTACCCGGGCCACGAGAACGGCCCCGGACGTGGCGCCGGCTACGTCGGCGGCCACGGTGGCGCCGGCCTCGCCATAACGGTCGTCGGCGAAGCGCGCCGCGTCCCCGGCGCCTGCCTCCACGACCACGTCCGCACCGGCCTTGATCAGCCGTGCAGCCACCTCGGGCACCATGGCCACCCGGTTCTCACCGGGGCGCGACTCCTTGACCACGGCCATTTGCACGGCAAGAGGTATACAGCAAATCGGGCAGGCGGCTCCTCTCGGCGACTTGCCGACCGCCGTGGATATGGACGCTCAGGCCGTCGCGGCGCGATGCCAGCCCTCAGGAGTGCGACGAGAGGCTCAGCGTCTCAGACGGCTTCGTGGCGCATCGGGTTGATGGCCAGTGGCGAGCTGAACGGGTGCGGGAGGGTCTCGTCGTCATCGCTCGGATGCGGCAGCGAGTCGAGCTCCTCGCGAGACCCGTCGTTGGCGAACACCACACCACCGCCGCGCACCGGGTCACCGCTACCTGTGCTCACCTTGGCGCCGCCGCTCGGGCCGTCGTCGTCGCCCGTCGTCTGGTCGTGGTCGACCGTCGTCCTGTCGTCCTTGTCGGTCGTCGTGTCGTCGTCGGTCGTCGCGTCGTCGTCGGTCTTGGTGTGGGCACCCACCAATCGCCCCGTTGCCCCGTTCCCGAAGCGCTGCACGGCGGCGGCCGAGACCTCGGCCGCGACGTCCTCGGTGGGGGCGACGTCATCCGGGCCGGGGATCGGGCCGGGGTGCGAGCGCACGAGCGTGCGGATGTCGGTCCGCGGAAACTGCGGGACTTCCGGGCCGGCGCCGAAGAGACCGGCGTCCGCGCTCGACATGGGCCGGGCGAAGAAGAACCCCTGCGCGGCATCGGCGTTGAATTCGCGGACGATCGAGACTTGGGCCGGTGTCTCGACGGCTTCGACGATTGCCGACATGCCGAGTGAATGGGCCATGTGGATGACCGTCTCGACCACCAGCCGGTTGATGCCCTGGCTGCGCTCGAGGCCGGCGATGAAGGAGCCGTCGATCTTGACCGTCGAGATGTTGTGCCGGCGGAAGGGCTCGAAGGACGACCAGTTGGTCCCCACGTCGTCGACCGACAGTTGGACCCCGATGTCCGAGAGCATGCGGAGATCGGCCGACGCCACGGGGTCGACGACCGCGTCCTCGGTCACCTCGAGCGTGAGCTGGCCGCTACGGAGACCGGTCTTCTCCAGGGCGTCGGCCACCGCCTTCGACACCTCGCCTCGACGGAGCTGCTCGACCGTGCAGTTCACACCGAGCTGGATGCTGGGCGACCAATGGCGAGCCTGGTTGCATGCCTCCATGAGCACCCAGCGGGTGAGGGGGGCGATGTCGCCCGTCGCCTCGGCCTGGGGGATGAGCTGTTGGGCGAGATCCTGCCCTCTTCGGGATGCTGCCAGCGCACGAGCGCCTCCATCCCGAGCAGGCGTCCCGTCGCCAGGTCGACGACCGGAAGGTACTCGAGATAGGGCACGCCGACAAAGGTGAACATGGGCGACTCGCTCATCGCCGACCTCCACGCTGGTGGAGGCGCCACGGGTGGCCTGCCGCCGGGAGACCGGGCAGCCGTCAGGTACCAGGGCCACACCTCCAGCATCGTCCCCCTCGGCCCCCGACTTGAGCGGCTTCGTACCCTGCTCCCCGATAGGGTGGGGGCCGCATAGGGGGTCACCCAGGGGCCCGGCCCTCTCAGGCCCCCTCCGCCTCGGCCAGCCGCTCGAGGGCGACGAGGAAGCCCGGCCGCTCACCGCCTCCATGGGCAACCAGGTTGGCCCCGGTCACGTACGAGGCGAGGGGCGAGGCCAGGAAGAGACAGCAGTCGGCGATCTCCTCGTGGCCGGGCCAGGCGGCCGAGGGGAACCGTCGCGCCACCTCGGCGAGTCCGTCGGGCCCGCCATAGTGGTCGGCGGCCGTCTCGGTGGCCACCATGCCCGGCCTCAGGGCATTGACCCGGACCTGCGGGGTGCCCACTCGACGGCGAGCGACTGGGTCAGGCTCAGGAGGCCCGCCTTGGCTGCGCCGTAGGCCGCCGTCCCCGGCGAAGGGCGCAGCGCCCTCACCGACGAGACGTTCACGATCGCACCACCGGGCTCCTGCGTCCTGCATGACCGCATTGGCCGCGGTCGCGCAGTGCAGCGGAGCGAGCAGGTTGAGGTCCGACAACCGACGACGAGAATCGCGACGAGGCGGCGGCCGCGTCCGCCTGGGGAGACCCGCCGGCGTTGTTCACGAGGACGTCGAGGCGTCCGAAGTGCTCGACCGCCGTAGGCGACGAGGCGCGGGCGGCGTCTTGTCGCGCAGGTCGACCCGGACACAACCCGAGCGCCCCGTCGCCGGGATCCGGTCGGATCGTCGACCCTCGGGGCCCCGATCCCCCTCGACCTCGCTCCGTCCGCTGGCCACCACGTCGGCGCCGCAGGCCCAGGAAGCGTTCGGCAACGGCCCGCCCGATCCCCCGCGAACCGCCGGTGACCACCACCACCCGTCCCCGGAAGTCGAAGGCGTCGACGACGCCGGCGGGTACGAACATGGCCACGGCTTCCTCCGGTCTGTCGGCTGGGTGCGACTGGTACTGTCCTCGCTGCTGTATCAGACCACGCCAAACGCGTGCCCGCACCGCTCGTGCGCCCGGAGGCGCCGGTGGCACGTCGGGAGCGACATGCGGCGCGCCACCCCGGAGCGGACATGCCCATCACCTCACGACAGATCCGTCCCCGGCGTGGCCGAGGTGGTGCTCGACCACCCCCCTGTCAATGCCCTCGACGTGGCTGCCTGGTTCGACCTCGCCGACGCCGTCACGCAGCACGGCCGGGTGCCCGAAACCGGGCCGTCGTCATCCGGGCCGAAGGCCGCGGCTTCTGCGCCGGTGTCGACATCAAGGAGATCCAGGCCC